>JAHHHN010000063.1 GCA_019359325.1 Mojavia pulchra JT2-VF2
TAGTGTCATAACAGCCGAACGTGTCATAGCCTCCATCACCAGAGACTTGCTCTATGGGCTGTTCAATCTGCTCCAATATGTCTGGTAGCACTTCGCAATCAGCCACATCATTAGTAGTCACCACCGCGCCTAGAATTTCGCCACTTTCTGAGTCAACTCCTAGATGCAACTTTCGCCAAGCGTCCCCATTGTGGCAATTGCCCTAAGGGGCAGTGCCGAAGCCAATCGCTGTATCAGAGTAATAATTCGATGCTCCCTTTCTTCTGTTTTCTGCTGGTTGCACCACTGCTCGATTGTCTCTTCATTTACCCAAAAGGTTATGCTGCCTCGTTGCTTGAGCGAAGCATCATAAGCGTTCCAATTCTTAACTTTGTACTGGGCTTTCGTCTTCATCTTCGGGCTAGGCGGCAAGAAACATCGGCGATAGGTAAAATTTACCATTTTGCCTATTCACGCAACAACGCCGCTCCGAAATGAACCCAATTGAATTGGAATGGCAACACCTCAAAAAAGATGAACTAGCCGCCAAAAGTTTTGAGGATGAATTAGACCTTGCTTATGCTGTGATGGATGGAGTTCAAACAAGAGGTAAAAAAGGAAACTACAGTACACAACGTGTAAAATTTAGCTCTCATTCCTCTGCTTAAACTTCTGTTACATAGTTGTAAGAATTTCCCCCGACTTACTTACACTCACAGCTGCCTACACGAGTTCAAGAACTTTAATTTGTCCTAAGTTCAAGTTGTGTCTGGAGTACAACGCCAGCTCTATAGAGCAAAAGATTTTGTATATGTGGAATTTCTAATTGCCAAGGTTCAACCCAATATCTGAGTATTCAACTTGAATTTGCTCTAATTGCTGCTTCAGCCATTCTGAAAATAGCTGTGAAATGATCGTTAAACGTAAAGTTTGATTTAATTCAGGTTTGATTACTTCTTCAACATTAATTAAATGCACTCCTTTATAGGTGACAATAGGTTTAAGAAGTTGGGGTGGAGTTACTGCAAACACCCCTGCTGATATTTCTGGTTTTAAATCTGTGCGGTTCAGTATTCCCCTATATCCTCCACTGCGGCGTAACTCATCATCTTGAATATACTGATGGGCAACTTCAGAAAAACTTATCTCGCCTTCTTGAATTGCATAAAAAAGTTCCATTGCCAAGTCTAAATCGTCAACGACAACTTCATACATGACTACTTGAGCATAATCTAATTGATTCTCTACAAAAAACTGCTCAACTTTATCAGCAAATAAATGTTCTGCTAACTTTGAAGAAATAACATTGTCATAAACTAACTCTTCAAAATCATCTAAAGAAAGATTGTGTTTTTGTAACCATGACCAAGTTGTTTCAGCACTCTCAAGCTGGTTAATCATCCGCAAGGTATCTGCTGCTTCTTGAAGTTCTGCTGTTTCAACTTTTATTCCTACTTCTTGGGCGGCATTTATAATAATTTTGCGAGTGATGATACTTTCCGTAATAGTAGGAATTTGACAAGAAAGCTTGATATGGTGAATAATTTCATTTTGGGATATAACAAGAATATCTGACATATATAAACTCCTTATGATTAGGTGCTAAAGTTCTAAACCACCTTTTTGTAACTTCTTAAATGGATCTAGTACAAAATCAATCAAGCGACGTTTACGTACAATTACCTCAGCAGTTGCCGTTTGCCCTGGTGTTAAAGTAATCCATCTATTTCTAGTTTGGATAGCAGCTTTTGGCAGTTCAATTTCTAGTTCAAAATTCTCTAACTTACCTTGGGGAGTCTCGACAACTTTAGAATCTGGTGAAATCCAACGGAGTTTGCCTTCTACTACTCCATAATCTTGAAAAGGATAAGCATCAAATTTTAGTTTGACTGGCATTCCTACACGCAAAAAACCACTTTCTTGGCTGGGCATCTCGGCTCTAAATATCAAAGGTACTCCTTGAGGTGCAATTTGAGTAACCATTTGCCCTGGTTGTACAACAGTTCCAGCATTATTAATAGATAACTGAAAAATTGTACCATCAATAGGACTACGAAGAGTTTGTTGTTGTAGTTGAAATTGCAAAGACTGAATTTGTTTTTTAGTTTGGTCAATTTCTGATAGCACATCGATAGCTTGAGACTGAAGTTCTCTAATTTGTTTTTGACTCTCTAACAGAGCGAGTTCACCTGTACGACTAAGGCGTTGATTTGTGCTTTGTTGTTTAGTAATTTCAGTTGTGGCTTGTTGAATATCTGATTGTGGTTGTTCTAAAAGTCTCTGGCGTTCAAACATAGCACCTTCTATTTCTTCTAATTTGCTCTTAGAAATAGCACCTTTTTGCCAAAGATATCGATAACGTTGAATTTCATTGTTAGCTAACTTCAAACGGCCTTTTTCGAGAGTATACACTTGTTTACTATAATTTAGCCGTTGCTTAATTTGATCGAGTTGAGCAAGTTGTTCAGACTCTTGGGCTTGGTTTTGTAATTGCTGAGTGCGTAAAGACATTGTTAGTTGATTTTTGAGTAACTGAAGTTGATTGACTCGATTTTGTTGACCCTCAAGCTTTGCCTGAGTTTGTTGTAATTCAGTGCGAGTTAAATCTGATTCCAACTCCAATAAAATTTGTCCAGCTTTGACAATTTGCCCTTCTTTAACTTTGATGGATATAACTTTTCCTGTCACAGGTGCATCCAACCTTAAAGTTTTACCTTGAGGTTCAAGTCGTCCTCTAGAGCTACCTGTTTCGTCTACTTGAGATAGCATCGCCCAAGGTAAAACGATCACCGCAAATATTACTAGCCAATACAGCAGTCCGCGCGTCCAAACTCGTGGCAATGTATCAATTAGTTCTTTAGTTAAAGAAGACCAATCTTCACTGATAGATGTAGAAGATTTTGACTGAGGTTTGAAATCCAGTTGATTACTCTGGTAGTGACCGTTCTGACCAAATTGCTCTTGTGGAATAAATTCATTTGTCATGGTTAGTTCTCTGATTATTGATTCAAATTGCTACAGTCAGTTGTTGTTGATTGAGGTAGAAATAGTGACCGCGTTTAGCCATTAATTCCTCGTGAGTGCCACTCTCAACTAACAAGCCTTTATCTAGCACCAAAATTTTGTTAGCATTGCGTACTGTTGAAAGGCGATGTGCAATCACCACGGTTGTTCTATCTTGAAGAATTGTGTTGAGGTTAGTTTGAATAATGCGTTCAGATTCAGCATCAAGACTGCTGGTAGCTTCATCTAAAATCAGTAGTCGCGGATTTCCGGCAAGGGCGCGCGCGATCGCTAATCGTTGTCTTTGTCCACCAGATAGCATTCCTCCTCCCTCGCCAATCAGGGTTTCGTACCCCATTGGTAGTTCTTTAATAAATTGATGTGCGCCTGCTTGTTTAGCGACTTCTATGATTTCTTCTAAAGAAGCTTCGGGATGACCTATAGAAATATTTTCCCGAATCGTATTACCAAACAAAAAGGTATCTTGGTCAACTACACCGATTTGCTGACGGAGTGATCGCAACGATAAACTACTGGTATCATAGCCATCAATTAATATTTTCCCTTCTGTAGGCAGATACAATCCTAATATCAGCTTAGAAATAGTCGTTTTTCCTGAACCACTACGTCCGACGAGCGCAATTGTCTGTCCTGCTTGGACTTCAAAACTGATATTTTCTAAGGTATTTATCTCACTTTCTGGGTGATATCGAAAAGTAACTTTGTCAAAGCGAATATAACCTCTAATTGCGGGTAAAGATTGATGATGTTGATGCTGTAAATCTTCTTCTGGTTCAGCATCAATCACATCATTAATCCGTTCAACAGCAATCAGTACTTCTTGCAGTTCATTCCACAATAAAATTAGTCTTTCAAAAGGATTAATAACATTACTGAGCAACATATTAAAAGCTATCAGTTGTCCAATCGTAAGTTCATTTTGAATTACTTGCCACGCACCAAACCATAGTAATGCTGCGGTGACTACAGCTTCAATACCAGAGCTAAATATTTGCAGTGTATTGCTAATTATTTGCCCTGAAAAATTCTTTTTCACTGACTTTCCAAAAAGTTCTTCCCATTGCCAGCGTACTGTTTGCTCAACTGCCATTGACTTAATCGTGCGGATACCAGTCAAGGATTGAATTAAATACCCAGTTTCTTCGTTATGTGCGCCAAAAATCTCGCGGGAAACACGTTGCAAAAAAGGTGTAGCTATCAGTGCCAGTAATACAAATGGCGGCACAATTATTAGGGTCATTAATGCCATCTTCCAGCTATACCAAAACATCAATCCAACATAGACAAATACTGTGAGTAAATCTAAAAAGATAGAAAGTGCTTCACCAGTTAAGAAACGTTGGATTTTGCGGTTTTCTTGCACGCGAGAAATGATATCCCCGACGTAGCGAGACTCGAAATAGTTCAGAGGTAAGCGAAAGGTATGGGTAATAAATCCTACAATCAAGGCTAAATCCACTCGGTTAGCTGTGTGGTCGAGAAGGTATTGTCGCAGTCCAGTGATGGCGACTCGAAACAGACTAAAGATGATTAAACCTATACCGACAGCCGTTAATGTTAAGTTACTACGCTGCACAACTACTCGGTCTAATAATAGTTGCGTAAATAGTGGTGTGACCAAGCCAAAGATTTGAATCAAGATGGAAGCAACGAGAACTTCTAACAATACCAGCCAATGAGGTTTAGTTAATTCAAAAAACTGCCAGAAAGGAGTGCTAGCTTCTTTGGCTTCTCGGAGTAGGGCTGTCGGTTGGAGTAACAAAGCATAGCCAGTCCAACCTGCTTTAAATTCTAAATGTGAAAGGGTACGCTGACCAATACCAGGATCTCCAACGATAACGCGAGCGCCTTTCACTTCATAGACAACGATATAATGTTTGCCTTCCCAATGCACAATAGCCGGGAGGCTTTGCTGTGCAAGTTTATCCAGGCTGGCTTTGACAGGTCGAGTCGAAAAGCCGATGCTTTCTGCTGCTGCTGCTAAACCTCGCAGCGATGAACCATTCTGGTCAACGTTGGCAATATCTCGCAGGCGATTGACGCTAAAACGCTTACCCCAGTAGCGACCAACCATCACCAAGCAAGCCGCACCGCAATCAGACGAACTTTGTTGTTCAAAGAAGGGATAGCGTTGAGTAATACGTTGCCATAAATGACCGATTTTGACGGTTGGGCTAGGGAAGTAAGCTTTACTAATTTTCTTCTTTAATTGGTTTTGTGGCTCAACCGTCAATTGCGGCAATATCACAGGCTGAGAGACTGTAACGGGATGGTTGCTAGTATCGAGTTCAGCCAGTTGTGGTAAGTATTGCAATGCAGTTTGCCAATGCGAACGGCTGAGGCTGTATAATTGCGTTGGTTGAATTACTTGCCAGCCAGGGTCTTTAGGTAACTCAGATAAGGTGTAAATATTGCCTGCGGTGAGTTTAAGTCCTGATGTGTGCAGTAGTTCGCCGCGCCGCAGTATCAAAAGCTGCTGGTCTTTAAGTAAAGAAGATGGCAGTTTACTAATTTGGAGATTGTGCTGTTCTAGAAGTGGTTGGATTTGCGTTACATCTTCGTAAGTAACATTATTCAACCCAGAATTTTGACGACATAACAATAGTAAATCCCAAAGTAAAGCTTGGTTGTGAAGATGCTGCTCAATCGAAGGATATTTACGAATAAGCGATCGCAAACATTCCCCAGGAAGATAACCAACCTTGAGATTTACCGAAGCCCTAACAGCATAAGGTTGAAATTCTGCTTCGGGAAATAGGGTTAGTTCACCGAAGGATGTTCCTGTACCTATAGAAGCGATTAAGTTATCGCTGCGATCAAGTAATCTAGCTTTACCAGCCACAACTATATAGATGCCTACGTTTGCGTCTGTTGTCTGCCAAAAAAGTTTGCCTGCACTTGGCTGGATAATTTCAATTTTTTTAATGCAGTCTGAAAGTTCTGGTTGTGTAAGAGTCTGACCCAGAGTTGGGGCAAGCTGTTGAATAGACAGTTCTGATTTGTTCTGAACCATGATTTGAAAAAATTAATTACTGGTTTTAACGAAATTCAACGACCACCGAAAATTAGGCTCTGAATTTGGTAACAGATTGCTAATCATAATCCGAGAATTTTGAGTGTTATCAGTTTCTTGCTCTGCTTTGCGTGTCTGTCGAGTCGAAAGTCCCATTTCCTTCAGCAGACGGTTAACATGGCAAGCACTTACTTTAATGCCCAACTCTTTTGCCAAATGCTTGCTTAACCATTGTGCTGTCCAGCGTTCAAATGGATAGCCATACTCACGCGGACTATGGCTTGCCAGCTCTTGCAAACGAGTCAGATATTGCTCATTCACAGCTTTGGGACGACCCATCGGGCGATCGCTCCAATGGTGAGCTTGACCTGTTTGGGCGATCGTCATCCAGTGCCGTGCTGTCTCTTGAGAGCATCCTAAAGCTTCACAAATTTCAGTTTGAGATTGGCCTGCATCTGCCAACAATATAATTTCAATCCGACGGCGGTATTCTGGACGTAAATCTGTTTCTAAACTCTTGAGCAAAAGCTTATGCTGAAACGCTGTTAAATATAGACCTTGCTTGTCCACAGCAATTCCTCCTGGTATAACTTGCAATGCCCAGATAGAAATTAATCTGGATATTTCCTGAGAACCTCTGTTACTTCTCTGAATCAAAACTCCAGGAATTCCACAACTTGTTACAAAGCTTTACAATATTCGGATGAACAGTCACAAGTCAGGCTTTATAGCCTTTGGTGGTGTGACAAACTAAAAACAGCACCATCTACAACAAAAAACATAGCTTAAGTTTTAAATTAGATGATTAGCAGTAGTAACGCGCTACTGCACTGTAATTTTTCAGAGAAAAGTACTTTTATTTTTGAATATTAAATATTTGAATAATTAAAACATAACTCATGGAATTTTGTATAAACAAGAAGGGTTTAAGTCTTGAAATCATTTATAAAAACTCATATCTTTGAGTTGAGGTTAATAAGTCAAGTTAATCTCAGCCAAACAATTTATTAAGGAGAAAGAAAAAATGGCACAGATCAAAGTACTAGATTTAGATAATGCTTGCTCACTATCTGAATTAAGCTGCGAGGACATCAATATTGTTAGAGGAGGATTCGTAGCTACATTGGCAGCTACTAAAAACCTCGCTAATGCTATTCGTGTACGCAGAATTGTTCTCCGTAGAACAGGTAACGAAGCGTTAGCTAACGCGGCTTCTTTATCTACTTGAGATTAGATACCAAATGAAGTCTGAGTGTTAGTATCATAACTGTGTTGTTTAGTGCCTTTCAGATAGGTATTAGATGATACAAAATCCCTGAACTGAACTTGATTTAGTTTTGGCGGATTAATCAATTCCCTGTAAATAGATTTTGTTAATTAGTCAATAAATAGAGACTTTACCTGTATTTGCTAATGATGCAGGTAGAGTTTTTTGTTTGTAGCTGGAAATCCATAAAACAATGCTTTACTTTAGAAACAAAACACTCTTACTTATGCATCAAAAAGAAGCTTTTACCTCTTGAAATTATTTATAAAAACTCATATTTTGAATTGAGGTTAATAAGTCAAAGTTAATCTCAACCAAAAAATTTTATTGATAAAAAAGAAAAGATGGCACAGATCAAAATACTAGATTTAGATAATTCTTGCTCACTATCTGAATTAAGCTGCGAGGATATAAATATTGTTAAAGGAGGACAAGCAGCTACATTGATACGTACTAGAAACCCCTTAGATGCTGCCCGTACATATTTGGTTGTTCTGCGTAGAACAGAAAATAGACGGCGAGCTAGGGCAGCTTCTTTATCTACTCCTGCATAGCTTATTTGACTTCATCTTGAATTTCTATTTGATACGCTAACTTAGCCAAATAGAAATTTAATAGCTTTTTTATAGGGAATATCTTCACCACAAGTAAACCTTAAATTTTACTTGTGGTGAAAACAAAGAATCAATTCAAAAGTGATTGGAAAAGTTTTGTATTGTAGGCGTATGTTTGTATCTTGTATTTCTGGGAAACCGAAATAAATATGTATTAAACCCATTTATGTCTAGTTCGATATGCGAAATAAAAATTACTTACTTGTTGTGAAAAAAAACACTGAGGAAAACATAGTACTAAATCTTGCATTCAAAGAGTATTGATTGTATCAGGTGCGTCTGGTGAGAATCAAGCCCTACAAAACAACATGGAATTATGACTGGCAAAGTAACAACTCAAGGCGATCAGATCCTCAAAGCGGACATTGCACGTCAGCTTTTTGGTCTTGATGGTAAAGGAATTAAAGTTGGCATTATTTCGGATAGTTTTAATTCGCTTTCTGGATTAAGTGAAAATGTTAAAAGTGGAGATTTGCCTGGAAAAGCAAATCCATTTGGATATCGTCAACCTGTAACTATCCTCGCAGACACTGATGAGCCACTATTAGATGAAGGTAGGGCATTAGGTCAGATAGTTCACGATATAGCACCAGGGGCAGAGCTATTTTTTCATACCTTTGCTGAAGAGAACCAAGACGGCCTCTTTGCAGATGAAGAAACTTTTGCCAAAGCAGTTTCTACCCTTGTTGCTGCGGGGGTCGATATAATCGTTGGAGACGCTATAGTTCCTGCTTCTCTTCTACAAGACGGTAAAGCAGCTAAAGCTATCGAAGCAGCCATCGATCAAGGTGTAGTAGTTGTCTCTGCGGCTGGGAATAATGGCGGAATTTCATACGAAAGCGTATTTTGTCCAGGCGCTGAGTTTGAGCTTGAAGGTTTTCAATTTCAAGCCCACGATTTTGATCCCACTGATGGTGTAGATTTCTTTCAGAACATCAATCTCCCAGAGAGTAATACACTGATCAATCCTCTTTTGGGATGGGACGATGCGATTGGGGAAATCAAAACCGAATATGTCCAGTTTTTAGTGAATACGCCTGAATTGCCGAACTTAGGCAATATTGTCGCAGTTTCAGGGGTGATTAGCGAGTCTGCTGTAGATGTTCCCCTTCAAGCACTTGGGTATGTCCCCCAAAAAGATGAACAACTTTACTTTGTAATTGCTAAGGTTGGTGATGATATATCCGAAAAACCAACGTTTATCAAATGGGTTAGTAACGCTAATGGGGCAGACCGCACAATTGACTATGAGTATATAGACGAAGATGCCAATAATAGATCGGTTTACGGAAATAGTAATGCACCCAGATCCATTACCGTTGGTGCCACGAATATCAAAAACCCTATAGAAATTAGGGATTATTCAAGTCAGGGAGGATCTCCCATTTGGCTGGATTCTGATGGCAATAGGTTGGCCAATCCCATCCTCAGAAATAAACCAGAAATCTATGCCCCAGACGGCGTTGCAACCAATTTCCCAATTGATTCTTCGTTTGCTGAATTTTTAGGTACTTCAGCATCCGCACCTCACGTAGCAGGTATAGTAGCTCTAATGTTAGATCGAGCCGATGGAAATCTTACTCCTGAAGAGATTCGTACTAAAGTCCAAAATACTGCGCTTTCTATAAAAGAAGGTTCAGGACTTGTACAGGCAGATCGAGCTGTTATAGAGTCATTCGTTTCAGAAAAGATAGGGTCTGACTGTACCGATTTTATCAATGGGACAGATTCTGCTGACAATCTTTATGGAAATAAAGGTGCTGATATTTTAGTTGGGCGGGGAGGGCAAGACTATTTAGTAGGAGGAGAGGGGAAAGACATTTTATTAGGAGGTAAGGGCAATGATGTCCTCGATGGTGGTAAAGGCAACGATATCCTTATTGGTGAAAAAGGAGCCGATCGCTTTGTGCTGCGATCGCTTTATGGACAAGATAAAATACTTGACTATCATCATGGAGAGGACTTTTTCATCTTAGAGGATCTAACATTTGAGCAACTCACAATTACGCAAGGCAGTTTTAGCACTTCAATTCAGGTTACAAATACACAACAGAGACTAGCAGAACTTATTGGAATACAAGCTAGCACCATTGGGGTGGAAAACTTTATAGCGTTGGCATAGCGAGAAAGGGTTGACTTTGGAAGTTTGACTCGACATGAAGAAATTGATGTGGCGATCGCAGTCCTTCAGCAAGGTAAAGTAATCTACATATCAGTATAATTACAACCAATTACCCACCAGAACATAAGGTGCCCAAAAATATGGGCGATTTTCTTTAGCTAAAATTGCAAGTTGGGCGCGTTGCAGAGCTTGGGCTTTAGTTACCCCAGCATCCAACTGTCGGTATAATTCACCCATAAACTCGCTAGTAGATTGATCATCTATTGTCCACAAAGTTGCTAGCGTACTGCGTGCGCCCGCCCGCACAGCAACTCCAGCCAATCCTAAAGCAGCTCGTTTGTCTCCCGTGGCAGTTTTACAAGCACTAAGAACGAGTAATTCAATTGTTTCTGGTCGGCTTTCACCCCTAGCTCGTAGTAAATTATCCAATTCTCTAACCTTCAGTAATTTATCCCAGGTGAGAATATAAGTTTGTTCAACATCTGAACTAAATTGCCCGTGAGTTGCCAGATGCACCACTGAAAACGGAGTAGATTGAATTTGCTTTTCCAGATTAGTTTGAGTGAAATCCTGATTTAAAAGTTTTTTACTTGTTTTAACTGAAGACTGGACTTGTTTTAATTCCTGTGTCACGTTTGAGAGTTCAGAAAAAGATTGACCTTCAATTAAGCGTTCTTGCTCAACTCCAGCAACTAAAACATTTAGCTGCACGTTTTGTAAAGGTTTGGGATCAACAAGTTGCAAACCAGGGGTCAAAGAAATAGCATATTTTTCTACTAGATACTTCTGCTGCTGTTTGTCATAGAGAATCCCCATTGGGATATTCCGCAACGCACCATCTAGTACAAACACTAAAGTTTTTATCTCTTGGGTTGCTAAATTTGCTTCAATAGGTCTAATTAACCAATCATATAACTGTTGTGAATACTGTTTAACATCAGGCTCTCGGCTAGCAATCGGTAAATCTTTTTGTAATTGTTCTACAGTGTTTTCTAATACATTTTTAGATATTTTAGTAGTATTGTGGTAAATTGTATCTTGCCCTGGCAATCTAGTAATAATTTCTAGCCGATTATCTAAAATAATTGGATAGATAACCGCTGTGGATTTTTCTTTTTCAACTAATTTATCAAGTCCAACTCTTGGTAGTAAACAAGGCGAACGAAAAAAGTTATCTAATTCTGCTAATTGGAGAGATTCAATTACTTGGCGGGCTTGAAGGAGATTATCTGACTTTTGATTTGTATTTTCCTCCAATTGCAACAATAAATCAACGTACTGTCGATATACTGGTTCTATGCTCTCACGGAAAGAAAATTGTACGTCAGGATTAATTGCAACTAAATCGTTACGAAGGGATTTGAGGGCATTATAAGCTCGATTATAAGCTGCTGTTGCAGCTGGGATATTGGATTGCTTTTGAAATATCCGTCCCATTTGCCAATGCCATTGATAAGCAATGTCTTGAGCATCAATAGACTCAGCTTTCACTAAGGCTTGCTGCGTGAGGCCTTTGGCATCAGATAACTGTCCGCTTTGTTCGTACAGTTCGCCAAGAGTACCAATTGCATAAGATTCGCTTCGTTCATCTTTTAAACTCTTAGCAATTTCTACAGCTTGCGCTAGCATTTTAGCAACATCTTTTGGTTGAACTTCGTTTTGGATCATTTTGCTCAGACTTTGGCCAAAGTTAATCCGGTAATTAACAGCCGTCCGACTTGGAGGCAAATTGTTTATCTGAGACTGAATTTGGGATAATAATGCTTTTGCTGTGCTAATTTTTTTTTGTTCTACCAATAGTCTTAATAGATTTAGTTGAGCCTGGAGGCGCACAGTAGGTGTTGCAGATGCAATCTGCACCGCCTGTTGATAATATTGGATTGCTGTTTTAGTGTAATTATCGGCGCTGTTTGAGTTACCTAAACTCAGTTGAGCGTATGTTTGAGCGCGGGCTGTATTACCTAAACTCAGTAAAGCATTACTTTGAGCGATCGCATTTCCGACTCGCCTAGCCACAGAAGAACTTTCTTCTAAAATTTTGTGCGAATCGTTTAAATAACCCAAACCTTGCAGCACATTCCCTAAGCTCTGCAATCCTGTGGCTTTCAGAGAAGAATCTGCTTGTTTTTGGAGAATTACGTGTACCGAAATTAATGTTTTATGTGCTTGCAGATAATTTCCCAAAGCTTGCATTACTTGGGCTTGATTAATTCGATTGCGAATCAGTGCCGATGTATCATCTAATTGTTGATAAATTTTAGCTGCTTCTTGCCAAGTACCCAAAGCGGCTTCAGTTTGCCCCCGTGCTAATTCCAGATTTCCTTGAACATCTAAAGCTTGGGCAAAGATTTGCGATTGTTCTTGTGAAGAATCGGAATCTTTGAGACTTTGTAATAGTTTAATACTTTGTGCGATCGCTTCAGTTGCCTCTTGCCATTGTCCTAGTTGTTGGTAGGCTAAAGAAAGATTGCTCAAAGTTATAGCTTCGTTTAACGCATGATTATTAGCTTTAAATTCATTAGCTGCTTTTTTTAAAAGTTGTACTGTCTCCATAAACTGTCCTGATTCATAAAGTGCTTGACTTTGTTGCACTAACCTAGAAGTCTCGGTTGGGTTGACAGCAGAGGTTGTTGTCAAAATAGAAAAGGACAGGATTGTAGATTTTGAACTACGCGCATCGGCGACTACAGGGGAAGGGCGTGATTTGACAAACGCCACCATTAAATAATTAGATAAGTTAAAAATATACGGACAATATATGCACAGTAATGCAGTCAATAATGCTATTAATAAATGCTTTAAAAGTTTCATATAATTCTAAAACTAACATGACATCACTGAGTCACTTTAGCTACCATGACATTGAATTGGGTTCTGTCTGGAAGTGTGAGGAGTAGCGGTAGATGAATTAGCAGTGAGGACTATTTGCCCTTTGGCGTTTAGCATTACACCTGTGGCTTCAACAATACGTTTGGGAGTGGAAGTAGTTGGTTTAGTGGTAACAGGTGGTAGAGAACGGTTGTTATTGCTGGGTTTAAGAGACACCCAATCTATTTGGGTTGTATCAGGAGTGAGAATGTCTTTGGGGTTGGGTGGTAAACCACCGCGTCCAGCGATCGCAAACTTGCTTTGAGCGTAACTTGGACTATAGCAGCCTTGGGCCACTTCAGTATCAACTGATATTGCTGGCAATTCAACTAAGCCACTGTTAGGGTCAATTTCAGATGTAATCAGTTCCACAAAACCACTCAGATCGGAACTTGCTCCTGTGGCGGTAATGTCACTTGTGTTATCAGATGCCACATCTCGGAACTGTATACCAAAGATACCTTGGGCATTGACTCGCACATTCCCACCACGGAAGTTAGCAGAATTAGCACTGATGTCACTATTTTCAAAACCAATGAGAAAGTTGGTGTTAATGTTGATATCGCCGCCGATGACGTTTTCGCCCGTGGCGTTGGTTCTAATGTTGCTATTGCGACTCATGATTAAATTTTCTGAGTTAATGTTAATTGTCGCTTGCTCAGAGTTAGGGTCAACTTTAGTGCTACGTGTATTAGCAGTAAGTAAAGCATCGTTATTTAGACGGATAGAGCGAGCGTTTACTGTCATATTACCTGCGGTTCCTGTTCCTAGACTCTGCACACTTACTGCTGCTCCATCTTGCACGAGCAAACTATTAGTATTAATCATCAAATCTCCCGCATCTCCTGTTGATTTTGGCTGTGCAGAAGCAGACAAAGCACTAGGAAACTCATAACTATCGGCATTTGTGCCAATCAGTTGTATGTTTTCAGCATTAACGGTTAAATT
Source organism: Mojavia pulchra JT2-VF2 (assembly GCA_019359325.1). Classification (GTDB taxonomy): domain Bacteria; phylum Cyanobacteriota; class Cyanobacteriia; order Cyanobacteriales; family Nostocaceae; genus Mojavia; species Mojavia pulchra. The sequence continues at coordinate 13,836 of JAHHHN010000063.1, forward strand.
TCCTCCCTCGCCCGCACCAAATGTACCAGCACCTATCTGCCCTCCATCTTTAACTAATAAGATATTAGTATTAATCGTCAAATCTCCCGCATCTCCTGTTGATTTTGACTCTGCGGAAGCAAACAAACCACTACTAATCAGTTGTATATTTTCAGCATTAACGGTTAAATTTCCTCCCTTACCCGAACCAAAAGTGCCAGCATTCACTTGCGCTCCATCTCGCACTAGCAAGGTATTAGTATTAATAGTCAAATCTCCTGCATCCTTTGTTGAGTCTGGCTCTGCCTGAGCAAACAAGCCACTGACAAGAGGACTAACGGCACTTTTACCAATCAGTTGAACATCTTTGGCACCAAGGGTTAAATTTCCCCCCTTACCCGAACCAAAAGTACCAGTATTTACCTGCGCTCCATCTTTGATTAATAAGGTATTAGTATTAATCGTCAAATCTCCCGCATCTCCTGTTGAAGTTAACCCTGCGGAAGTACTTAGTCCACTGGGAAACTTACCATCGGCACTTGTACCAATCAATTGCACATCTTTAGCATCAAGTGTAAAATTTCCACCTTTGCCCCCGCTAAATGTACCAACACTTACCTGCGCTCCATCTCGTACTAGCAATGTATTAGTTTTAATTGTCAAATTTCCCGCATTCCCTGTTGAGTTTGACTCTGCGGAAGCAAATAATAAAGCACTACTAATCAGTTGTATATCTTTAGCATTAATAGTTAGATTTCCACCTTTGCCTCTACCAAATGTAGCAGCACCTACCTCTGCCCCACCCTCAACTTGCAAAGTATTAGCACTGATATTGACATCGCCTCCTTGTCCATTTGCTTCTGGTAGCACGAGATTACGAATGAAACTCCTATTGTCGAGATTAATTGCTCCAGTCGCATTAACATCAATATTTCCCGCCTTACCGTTATTAGAATTCAGCCTGTTCTGTATCGCTGCAAACAGTTCACTCTCTCCTGTCATTTCTAAATTTCGGGCATTAACCGCGATACTACCACCATCGTTAGCAGCCACATATACAAGAGCGCCGTTGTTAAGCGAAATATTACTTCTTTGTAAACTATCGGGAAAACTCAAACTCAGATTATTACCATTTCCATTCAACCCAACTGTTCCCGCACTTGCTAATCCACCTAACTCAACTCGCCCACCAAAAGCAAACAATCTTCCACTATCCATATTGATATCACCGCCTACCAACAGCAAACCGTTGCCATTTGGTACGCGCAAACCAACTGAGTTATTTTGAATAGATGCGGTTTGTATTTGATTAAATAGTAAGGCGGAAGGATTGACCGTTAGCAAAGATGTAGAACTTTCTGGATTAGTAGCACTAAAAAAACCGCGATCGCCAAATCCAATAGCATTGGCTGTAGTCCCTACAAACGAACCACCAATATCCAGCCTCGCACCTTGTCCAAAAATAATCCCATTTGGATTTATCAGAAACAAATTAGCTGTACCATTAGCGCGAATTAACCCGTTAATATTAGAAACTGATCCACCCGTAACCCGACTAATGATATTTTGAATATCTACAGCATTATTAAAAGAAGCAGCGCTATCATTAGGCACAGAAAATTCGCCAAAGCTGTGAAACAAATTATTTCCTGCTTGCGTTCCTTCAGTAATATTGAAGATATTACCCTCTCTTGTGACGTTGGAGTTATTAGGCAAGGTGTTATCCGGGATAATTTGAGCAAAAACATACTCTTGCCCAGAAGTAATTAATACCCCACATACCAGCAAAATACTACACCAGCATTGCCAACCTTGAGTTATTCCTGACATAGCACCTCCAATAAATCAGTAACTTTACCGTGTGATTAGTCTTATTTTTCTAAGTTGTAATGCTCTAGAATTGGCTCTTTAGCAATATCTTGCAAGCCAACTACATTTAATAAGTCAACCCAATCTTTATTAATAGTTGCATCCTGCGGATTAGCGTGGCGCAGTTGACCTAAATTAGTGAGGGCATCATACCAAATATCATTGGCACTATAAACAATGTACTCCCTTGCTTTTGCCGTCTTCAATTGATTATCAAGCGCCTGAGTCAACACTTGTTTTTGCACAAACCCATCTACATAAAAATTGTCAGATGTTTTTTGCGGATCGCCACAATAAATATGAAAATACCAGCGATATTTTTTATCTGCTTTTAATGAATATTGCGATTTTGATGGCAAAGTAATGCTAACAATACCAGATTTTCCAGAAAGAGTAAGAGGTGTTCTATAGACATTCTGTACATCTTTACCATCTAGGGCTTGCAATACGAATTCTCCGGAACGTGTGTTTTCAGACAATTGAGGAACATAAAACCAAAATGTTGGATTTTCTGCAACTGTTGATGCTAAAAATGATTCCTCTGCATCGCCAGGTACTAAAGCAGTCAGACGGGTCAGAGAGTTAGGACACTCAGGATTACGCCCAGCCCCCGCTCTGCGCCGACCTGTAGGTGCGCCATTTCTCGGCAATTTCGGTTGCCGAAAAGATTGGAAGTGCGAATTTTTAACAGTGTTTTGACTCGAATCAGTCAATTGTGCTTGCACTGATTGTGAATAAATTGTTGTACTAATAATTAGCAACGGAATTACGCAGGTACTTTGAATTATTTTTTTTCTAATCATGATCAAAATTTAATTGTTTTCTCTTGTCAAGATAGAAACGTCTAAACGATGAAACTACCAATACTTGGGTAGCTAGAAATGCTAATATTGGAGGGATAAGTGGCACCCATCCAGCCAGTGTAAAAATGCCAAAACATAATCCAAATAATATTAAAAGTGTTACTATCACCGCCAATCCAAGGTGCAGCGGTTTTGAATAATACCATGCTGTAATACCTCCTATCAATGACCATCCCCATATCCAAAGTGCCTCCATCCATCCAGACCACCACCACAACAAAGGTCTGCGGTCTAAAACTGCGCTCAGGATTTGACTTAGCATCTGTGCTTGTACGAATACTCCTGGTATTTGCTTTTGCTTCGGTTTTGCATTAGAACTAAACGGTGTTTTCCAATAATCGTTTGTATTGGTGGGGGCAGAAAGACCAATAAGAACAATGCGGTCTTTGAGTAATTCAACTGATTCTAATGGGATTTTTTCATCTAACACATCTCTCAAACTAATTTGCTCGGCAATTTTCTCCACAGAGGAGAGAGAACGATAATTCAACAATATTTGATAACCCGATGCATCCACTTTTTGATAACCGCTAGTGTGTTCGTTTAATTGCTCAAACACAACGTTACCAATCTGCAAATAAGCTTCTTTTGTAACACTTGATGTTTTTTCTTCTTTATCTAAATAATGAAGTGCTAGTTGTAGGCTAAAAGCGTATTCTGTGGTACATAGAGATTTTGAAGGAGGAGTCAAATGCAAAAGTTGGCGACGAGCAATATCTTCTTCGTCTGCAACAAAATCACTAAAACTCAAACGTTCTGTGGAAACTCCAAGAGGTGGGGGAATTCCATCAGTATCACCATCATCATCAAGAGTAGCAACTTTGCACACAAAAAATAGACGATCATCTTCCTGAAAACGAATAGCTAAATTTGGATATTTCGGGTCTAGAATACCATCACGATAAATATCTAAACCGATAGTTCTTGGTTGATACTTATTTAATTTCTCTAATAGTTGAGCAAGGGCTTGGTCAGATAATGACCATCGCATTTGCATTCCTTTATTGAGTTGGTACTGGATATCCGCTTCATCAATAGTGATAATTAAAATCCGCTCGTCGGGTTGTTCAGTGACGAGTTGCGATCGCAATTGCATAAAATCGTCAAAAGCCTTTAATTCCGACGTTTGCAGATAACCCCAATACCGCACCCCCAAAACGAAACTTGTTACGAACAAGCTTGTCAGCAATATTGCCATTCCACTCTTGACAGCAAACATTTTTCGATGCAGCTGCCAAGTCATCGGCACTACCGCAGGATGTTCGCTAATCACTGGCAACCAACTTGCACCCGGATACTCCTTTTCTATTCCTTTAAGCCTTTGTCTGGCAGTGCGAACCGCAGCATATATAGATTGTCCAGATGAAAAAACCTCCAGAAAATGCTTTAAAAATTTTTGAGCTACAAAGTCTGGCACTGGTTCTCGCATAACAATAATTTGCGGAATCTGCAAATCTTGTAGTTCTCGCGCTAATCCTAATCCATCACAGGAGTTGAAAATTGCTAGTTGTAAACCGTTGGCAACAGCATTTCTCAGGTCATGTCTGAGTTCATCAATTGTTAATTTATCTGTCTTATTAATATAGATGCAACCAGTATCACCTTCGCTTTTGCTATGACCTGCAAAAAATAAAATATTCCAAGGTTGTTTCCACAATTTATCGTTAATATCTGAATATTGAGGTTCTACTAAAAAAGTTGTAGCGGCACTAGGTAATTTCTCTAATAACTGGCGGTCTTGCTCCACATCAATACCATCACTATGGCCTAAAATTGCCAAAATTCTGATTTTATTTCTCCAGCTAGATGTCTGCAATGCGGGTGTTACTCGTTCTGATTCTGGAATACTGAGAACAACTTCAGCTTTCAGGTAATCTCGATCTATCAGATCCCACAAATGCCAGGGAAGTTTCTTGAGTTGCAAACAGTGAGTGCGAATCAACACCCGGATTTCTTCATCTGGCATCAGATGTTTAAGCCATTTTTCCCGCACGGGACGAAAAGATTCTGACAGTAACCAGTTATTCAGATGCTCCTGCACCTCACTAGCTTTTGTGTCGTACTCCTTACGTCGCTGGGAGATAGAACCATCGTAAATAATTTTTTTGGCTTTGATGCGGGTAAATTTCCACAAACTACGATAGATGGACTGCCACTGGTCAATTGCTGTTGCCATATCTAGATTGGAGGGCAGCTTGCCAGTAATTTCTGTAGTGGGGCGTTTGCCTTCTTCTCCAATCTCCAGCGTTACTTGCACGCCTAAGTACAAATCGCCATCTAGCTTCAGCACAACTAATTTTCTCATTGGCAGTACCCCTGCTGTTGTTATTAACAAATGACAAAATTTTCTGTAATGCTGATATCTCCCAGAGCCAGTTTAACGCTGAAACTTTCTCCCATCTCACAACTAAATTCCAATTGAATATTCTTATTACTGCTTCTAGTTTGGGCTTCCATCACAGATGCTCCTTCAAAATCTAGTATCATTAGATGGAGATTTGGTGGCAGATAATCTTGTCCGTTTGTCGGATGTACTTCTACGATAACGTCCATTTCTTGCTCGTTGTCTGGTGGCAGGGTAACGACTAAAACCACTGCGCGTTGGCGTAGCCCGCCGTAGGCATCGCTTAAAGTTTTTCCTAAATCAATCAGCTTGCCCCTACTAATAAAAGCGCCATTAGCACTTCTCAGACTCCAAGCTGGATTGACACTTCGAGTGCCTAAAAGAGTCTCAATCTCTTGCCAACCAGATTCAAAAATATTCTCTAACCATTGCTTCAAATTAACTAAATTCTGATTACAGGTCAGCGAATTATCAGCAAGCTGGAATTGAGAAAGTTCTTCTAAATACTCCAATAGTTCATCTAAAGGTTGCAATTGGTTAATGGGTAATAAATCAGTTTGTACCTGCTTGATAAATCCCAGCAACTTCGCTTCTCTAAATGATTTGCCGATCTGCACAACTACATAGCCAATTCGATTTGACTGTACTTCTGGCGGCACATAAACAAATTGTGCATCTGACAATACTGGGCGACATTCTAACAAACCCAAGTTTTTAAGCGACAAATCAGCGACATCCATCAGTGTCTGTTGGATGACATTCCAACTGTCACTTTTATTCAAGTCTGTCTCAAATCCCATGCAACATAGATAATAGTTTACAAAAGACACAGACAAAGTATTGAGATAAACTTGTTCGCCTTTTGCTTGTGTGGCTTGTTGTCTGCGTAACTCTTCTGCTCGATGCCTTCCATCCACAGGTATCGGGGCTGAAAATGTTAAAACGTCTATGATTTTTCTCATATTTTTCCTAACTAATTAGATAAGATTAAATATACAAATATTCTTGAAATTTATTAGCAAATTTTTTCAAACAACGTTGGTAAAAATTGTGTAAAGATGTGATTCCAATACCCCATTCCGCTGAAATATCTTTCCAAGAAATACCAGAACATCTTCTTTGAGCTATGGCTTGAAAATTTGCCTCTGGATGACCTTTGATGTGTTCTTTGCAAAAAATGAACTCTGGATCTGATTCTATACATTCTCTTACTTGTTCAAATAGAGACATAGATTGAGATGAGGGTATATTTTCCCAGTGAAAGTTTTCGAGATTTATTTCATTTTCTTTGCCCATAGCTTTGGGGATAGCTTCTGGGAAAAAACGTTTAGTTAATAGCATATTTACCCAAGTTATTACTTCACCGCGTTCTGGGTCATATTTATTAATATTGTGATCTTGACAAAGATAGAAAAATAAATTTTGTACTGCCTCATCATAGATATCTTCGTAAAGTAGTTGAAATTGGCCTTTATAAGGACGAACGAGCTTACCTGACTGCCAAATAGCATTAATCAGACGTGTTAGAGCTATCCGCTTTTCCTTGGTTAGGTGTGTGTATTGTTGGGCTGCGATCGCTAATTCTTTAAGTTGTGCATCTAGTTGTTTTCTCCAGTCATTAGTCATAAAAGACCTCGAATCAGAACGCACCAAGTTGCGAATTCATATATATCTCATGGATTGATCGCAACTTTTACACAAACCAGTCACAATTGTTACAAAACTTTGTGCTTATGCATTGAACTGGGAAGATTTGGCTCGACACAACACCAGATTCTTTCTTTGGTGTTCACGCTGACCTCCTTTCAAGTTCGATAGTAAGTTAAATTCCTCTTTGATGGAGGTATGAGCCACTAGAATTAGCTGGACTAATCCCCAGCCTTACATTCTTGCTCGATAAAACTCAGTAGTTTTTCTTCAAACTCACTCAAATACGGTCGCTTCAACTCCCCCAGACACTTCAGCACAGCACGAGCAGCTTCTTCCAAGTTCTCGCTCTCCCGCAACCTTGTAATGTGAGCGCTTGAGTTCGTTCCTTCATACACTTCAAAACGGCTTCGGGTTAATGCTTCCAAGTCGCTATTTTCCCGCAACATTATGAATGCGCTCTCTAACAACAATTCACATCTTGATTAACAGAATTTTATTGCTGGGATACGTTCATTATTCAATGGCATTGCTGAATGAAAGGATGAATTGATTTATATAGGTACAATTTGATACTTTAAGTAATAAAGTAATAATTTGATTGAGTATCTCAGCATTTGTTCTGATTTGGAATAGCATAAAGTTTTTCGA
>JAHHHN010000064.1 GCA_019359325.1 Mojavia pulchra JT2-VF2
AATCAACCGACCTTGACTATCCACAATCGCCAATTCACTTAATTCCGGTTTCCCCTCAGTATCTACAACTACAAAGTCCATATAACCCTGACTACTTGCAAGCTATAGCAAAATTAACATAAGTAATTTTAAATGGGTATAATTTTTGGCAATGAAACCAGTAGAGGTGAACAATTGTTAGCAGATAAGCCAGGAAGTATTTTCATTTCTTAATTGCCCCTGCAAGTATTTAGGCTAGGCACCAATAAACCCTACCTCAACTTTTGATGCTCAGTTATAGCCACAGCCAACGATGGATAATATATGACCTAGCAATATTGCCGCCCAAACCAATTACTCGCCGTCCCTAACTTCGAGTTGATAAATTCGCATAGAAGGATGCTCGCCCATCATTCGCCAATAGTATGTTTCAGGTAATAGCGATAATCTTGAGCCACAGCGATAAAGAAAAACTGGCTCACAGGAGCGTATTGCTTTCTTCAACATCTGCTCTAAGCTCAGATCTAGCTGCTCGCTGTTGTACCAAATGATATGCGAATTGCCATGATACCCCGCATTCAGCAAGCTGGCGAATAGCCATTCCATAATCGACTGAATCTGAACAAGCTCTAGTCCACTCCCTGTTTGCCCATAACTTTCAATGGTTGGTTGGGGTGGTTTGGGTTTTAGGAAATTCAAGATTTTCATAGTGATGAACAATGCAACTACTTTTAGGATTCCCATCATTTCAATGAAACTTCACCATAATTTCCTTCAAACTCAACTCAAACATATAGTGATACTAGACCACACACAAACACAGGTGAGACAATTGGCTTGCTACTGCAACAATAATTACTAAAGCTCCCAGTAATGAATGATCTGCCTGAAATTCAAGATGAAGTTTGCCGCACAGCATTGGTAATGGCAACTAAACGTGCAATAGAAGCTGACAGGCCAGATCACCTGTTTGATGATCCTTTGGCTGCACAATTAGCAGGAGAAACAGGCCAAGCTTGGCGCGAGAAATGGGAACGGGATGATAGTGATAATCCCCTTGGTAGTACGGTTCGGATTCAGTTTGTTGCAGTCCGCACCCGCTTCTTCGATGACTTCATTTTGTCTGTGTTGCCTGAAATTAAACAATTTGTCTTTTTAGGAGTCGGGTTAGACACAAGAGCATTTCGTTTACCTTTTTCGCCCCAAACTCGTTTGTACGAATTAGATTTACCAGAACTGGTTGAGTACAGAGAAGCAATCTTGCAAGATAAACAAGCAAACTGTCATCGTCAGGCGATCGCTGCTGACTTAACGCAGCCTTGGTCACATTTGCTTTTACAACAGGGCTTTGACATCAACATACCCACACTCTGGCTAATGGAAGGGCTGTTGATGTATCTAAACGAATCTCAAGTGAACCAATTACTCAAAATAATTAGCCATTTGAGTACAGACAGTAGTTACTGGGAGCCGATTTGGTCAGTGTCAAATCGTGGCAAGTCGCGGCTAAACATCCCAATGGCTTGATTAGCAAGCACTGGCGTTTTGGTACAGACGAACCAGAACAGTTGTTTGCTGAACACGGCTGGAATGCTTCAGTACTTGATTCTTAGCTCATTTTTATAAAATTTTCAAAATTTGTTAAGAACTAAAAAATAAAAAGTTTACCTACAATCTATTGAACTCATACACACGTCACTATTCCTACTGAGTAATCTCGTAATTAGTAGTATTCGGCTTTAGTTACGGCAAGAAAGGAACCTTGAATTTTAAGGTCGTATTTTTAATAGTATTATAATTAGTAATAGCTTTACAGCATCAGTTACTTATTATTACCTCTTCATTATTAACATCTTTATTTAAAGCCTTAATACTTCTTTAAATATATTTACTGTTTGTACGAATGTGGAAAGCTAAAAGAAGCAAAGCTAGAAATAGTAATAAATATTGAATCCAGATATCAAAAATGTCTCCCCAAACAAATATTGTAACTATAAGTAAAGATAGCCCAGATAGAATGATCTGCAAAAAATTAAGAATTATTAGTTGATCATGAATTCCTCTATTTTTATCGTTTAAATTTTCAATTTGCAGACTTTCGCCTTCTAACAGAATTTTCTCTGCTGGGTTATTAGTTGATATTTCTGACAGTAATTTAGAAGAATTATTAATGATATGCCAAAATTTTATTTCGTTTTCTAACTCTTTCAATTTTTTTAATAATGGAGGAATTGTAGTATTCCGAAAGTAGCCAACTAAAGCTAATGAAAGAGTTAATAAAATGAAAGAGCTTTCATTAAGTATACAAGTTAATGAAGTTTAGTCATATTTAAGTTTTATTAAAAAAATAATATTATCTATAATTAATTTTTCCTTAAGTTAGTTGCTAAAGCAACTACTTTAAATTAACGATTTTTATAGTTTTATAGATTAATGTATACATTTCTGTTCCTGCTGAGTAATCTTGTAATTGGTAGCATTCGGCTGACGAATTACACTCAGATTTTTCAGCACATGGTCTTGTTTTCAGTTTTCCCATAGCAGCAATTGCTCTAACAGGTTGCAGAAAATCATTAGATGTGTAAGGAAATCGGGCAGTTATGCTATTGAAGTCACATACATCTGCTAAGATTTCGGCGGCAAGTAATCGAAGGAACTTTAGGTAAATGAACTCATCTAACTTTCATAATGCCAATCTGCTCGGTTCAGACGATAAACAAAGCACTCATCGTCACCGAACCGTCGATACTCGATGAATTTGAAACCAAGGCGTTCATAGAAGCGGTGGACGCGGGTATTACTGGCTAGCGGATCAGCAAAACATCGAGCAAGTGCAAGCCGCATCATTTTTGTGCCATAACCTTTGCCCAAATCAGCTGCTTCCCCGATCCAAATATCAATAGCACGAAGATCGACTGCGATATCTCCCCAATAGTGACTTTCCTCTCGTGCAGGATCGATGATCTGTATAAATCCGATGGGACGACCTTCGATTTCAGCAATCAATTGCTCCCTCCAATCGGGATTACGATCTAGTTCCACCTCCCAACCCCAGTCATCGTTAGGATCTGAAGCAATCACATGAGGTTGCTCGTCCCAATGTCGCAGCAGATCCAAGTCAGCAAAGGTAGCATGGCGTAAGTTTATTTTCGTTGTATTCGCTGAAGACATATCGTAAGTGATTCGCCGAACTTAGAGGCTATTTATAAAGTAAATCTTTAGACGACTAGCCGATGTAACATAATACGAGTCATAACAGCATATATGGCCGCTTCACTCATTTCAGGAAGACGTTCATAATCCTTACTGAGACGATGATACTGGTTGAGCCAGCCAAATGTTCTTTCTACTACCCAACGCTTAGGTAAAACCTCAAACTTTTTATCAGTACGGCGTATGACCTCAACATGAGCTTGAATCATTAACCAAACAGCCAGCGCAAACTTATCACCGTCATACCTCCTATTGGTATGCAGGTACTGTGGCGAGGCTGGTTAAAATTGCATGAGATCTGTGTTCGCGTAGCGTCGCCCAGAGAAGGTTGACAGCTTGCAAAAGAGACTGAACGGGAAAAGTCAGATTAATAAATCAGTGTTGTAGTGGAATATGCCCACTGCCCCATTTCGCAGTCATCTACCCAAAAGCTGACAGCACTCGGTACGGTTAATTCCTACATTATGGATTGTGCCTCAATAGCTTGGCGATCGCCTGCACTAATGTATCTGGCTCCACAGGTTTGGCTAAATGCTGTTGAAACCCAGTATGCAAGGCCTGCTGTTGGTTCCCTTCTCCAGCGTAAGCCGTGAGCGCGATCGCCTTCACCTTTCCTCCCTGCTCTGGTGGTAATTTCCTGACTTGTCGCATCAACATATAGCCATCCATGTCGGGCATCCCAATGTCGCTAATGAGCACATCGGGCGGAGATAGCGTGAACGCCAAAAATCCTGCGCTTGCGGTTGCGGCAGTCGTCACGCTTGCACCTGCTTGCTCTAAGACGAACGCTACAAATTCGCGTGAATCGGTTTCATCGTCAATCACCAGAATTTGTAAACCTGTGAGTGGAAGGGTGGATGAGGGAGTGAAGGGGGGATTCTCTACGCTGCTGCTGCCCTCCACATCTTCATGTCTCTTCATCTGCGGCAATTTGACCGTAAACGTCGCTCCCAATCCTTCGCCTGCACTCACGACTTCTACTGTGCCACCGTGCAACTCGACTAAGTGACGGACGATCGCTAAACCCAAACCCAAACCGCCAAATTGACGAGTGGTTGCGCCATCCTCTTGCCGAAAATAGTCAAACACATACGGCAGAAAATTTGCTGACATACCTTTGCCGTTGTCGCTGACAGTGATTTGCGCCTGATGGTCAACCCGTTCTAATCGCACCTCAACACGTCCTCCTGCGGGCGTGAACTTCACGGCATTGGAGAGCAAGTTCCACACAACCTGCTGTAAACGGATTGAGTCGCCAGCAACTTGCCCGACTTCAGAATCTAAGTTGGCTTCTACCGCAATGGATTTAGCTTCTGCGGCGAGCCGCACGGTTTCGAGCGCGCCTCGAATCGTAGCGGCTAAATCAACGGAGCTAGCATTGAGGCTAAGTTTTCCTTGCAAAATCCGAGAGACATCGAGCAAGTCTTCGATCAGTTCGGATTGTAACTTGGCGTTGCGTTCGATCGTCATAATCGCTTGAGTAGTTTTAGCTGCATCCAACTTGCCAGTTTGCAGCAGCTTTGCCCAACCGAGAATGGGATTCAGGGGCGATCGCAACTCATGAGACAAAACTGCCAAGAATTCATCTTTAATCCGGTTGGCTGTTTCTGCTGCTTCTCGTGCGGCTTGTTCCCGTTGTAAAAGCTGTTCACGTTCCTCTGCAAGGCGCAAGCGGGCAGTTTCGACTTGTTTGCGCTCAGTGATATTGCGGCTGACGGTTGCCAACCCAATCCGCTGACTATTTACATCTTGGAGGTAAAACACATTGTATATCATCCACACCGCTTCGTCTGTCTTGAAATGACGGAAGCGAATTTCTACTTCTGCCTGTCCTACCTGCAACACGCGTGGGAAAAACTCATTGATGATAAAGTCCTGATCTTCGGGAAAGAAAAATTCTCTAACTGGGGTTTCGCTATATTGCTGTACGTCCTCTAACCCAACCATTTTTCTGCCTGCTTCATTGACGTAGAACGGCACAAAATTTAGGTCACACATACCAATGAAGTCTGTACTGTTATCAGCCAGGGAAGCAAATTTCTGGATCTCCAGTTCGGCTTGTTTGAGGTCGGTGACATCTGTATTTGTGCCAAACCAGCGCAAAATCTGTCCTTGCTCGTCTCGAATGAGGATGGCGCGAGATAGGAACCAGCGATAGGTGCCATCTTTGCCCCGCAGTGGAAAGGTGTCCTCCCAAGGTTCACCTGTTTCAATACAGTGACGAAAATGCCCCACTACGCGATCAACATGGTCAGGGTGATGCACCTTCTGCCAACCCCAACCCTGCATTTCCTCTAGCGTGGTGCCTGTGTAGTCAAACCAACGGCGGTTGTACCAGAAAATCCAACCTGTTACATCTGCTGCCCAGGCAAACTGTGAGATGTTGTCTGCCAAAGTGCGAAAGTCGGCTTCACTTTGGCGCAATGCCTGCTCAAATTGTCGTTGTTCAATTAAATCGGCGGCTTGACGGGCCAGGAGATCGAGAAATCGCAACTCGCGCTCGCTCGGTCGATGACGGTCGCGCCAGTGAGTTGAGATCATGCCGATTACTCTGCCAGAACGGGTAAGCAACGGCGTGGACTGAGCCGATAAATACCCTGCCTCGATATGCACGCGGCAAAAGCCATTTGGGTCTTCGCTTTCTGGAACATCGAAATCGACAAAGGCGCGCTCGCCACTCCGCAAAGCCATGCCGCAGGACGTATTAGAACGGGCATCAATGCGACTGAAATGCTCAAACATCGCTGGCGTGAAGTTTTGCATCGCCAGCATCACCAGTTCCTGGGTCGCAGGATCGAGCAGTTGAATGGTTCCTGCTTGAGCGTGGGTAATTGCGAGCGCGGCAGAGATCAAGTCTTGATACAACGTTTGCACATTGCTTTCTCTCACCGATCGCGCTGCTAGTTCCCGCAGCAGTTGCGTATCTCGCAAATCGGCAGCAACTGCTTCCTCCGCACGGGCGCGTTCATCTTCGACACGCTTGCGATCGGTAATGTCATAGGACATTGCCAGTACCGCATAAATCTCACCCCGATCATTCACCAATGGAGTACCGTGAGAAATGTAGTGGTGATCGTGGCTGTAATGCTCATGGCTAAACGGTTCCCCATTCAATGCCTGACGGAAGTAGGGTTCATAATAATTCGCAAGAGATGGAGCAAGCGCCTCCCAAATCGTTTTACCCACGAAGTCTTCAGAGGTCATGCCTGCCTCTTCCAGTGCTTTGCCTTCTGCCAGCAGATAGCGCAAATTGCGATCAACCATGAACACCGCCCCTTGAGGCAGGTTAGCCGCCACTACACGAAAGCGGGCTTCGCTTTGCCGCAGTGCATCCTCTGTTTGACTGCCCTTGGTTCGCGCCGCTTCCTCACGCTCCATTGTTTCCTTGAGCTTTTGATAGCTGGCTCCCAGACGCTCTAAAGCCCTTCGTTGCGATTGCGAGAGGCAACTGACCAGCCCAGCCGCGATCGCGAGCAAACTCAATCGAACAACAGTTCCTATATTGATAACTTGTAAAGAATAGAGTGGCTCAATGAAGAAATAGCTAATAGCCAGCGTAGACAGAACAGTTGCCAGCAAGCCACTCTCCCATCCGCCCAACCAGGCACTAATCATAACTGCTACAAAAAATAGGGGCGTAACGGTGGGATAAAGCCACGGTGTCAGCAGCAGCGTAAGTCCAAGTGCTACAGCCACACTGAGAACTACTAGCCCAAAGTCAAACAGGCGTTTGCTCCGATTTCTCCTTTCAGCCCTCATACGTTTACTTCCCTTGAAAGAAAGTATTTTTCTTGAATGGCTCGGCTCCGTTCCCGCAACCTTGCATTGGGGGATTGAGACAATTGGTTTAGCAACGTGTCAATTTACTTGAGTGCTAAAGCAGAAGGCGTAGCGCGTCCATTTTCCCACCGATTAATGGTAGCAAAGGTCATACCTAATTCGGTGAACTTTTCTTGGGATAGCTGCATCGTATGGCGCAGTTCCCGCACCAATTGGGCGAACGGCATTCGTCGCGCTTGCGCGAACGCAGGTTGTTGCATATGTTACTCATTCTTATCACATTCTTGCTCTATGAAACTCAATAGCTTTTCCTCAAACTTGGTTAAATACGGTCGCTTGAGTTTTTCCAAACACTTTAGAACCTCCTGGGCTGGTGCTTCTAACTGACAATTTTCCTGTAGCCTCCGAATGCGTAGACGCGCAAACGGCTTACCGTCAGGCATTGCAAATCACTCAAAACTCGTAACACTTCGCCTGCTGATGATCCCTACCGTTTTTACTCCTGCTATTGCGGTGACTATTATTGCTTTCTCTTGCTTCGCACCAAGCCCTAATCTGCCGACTACTGATTCTCAATAGCCCCCTCAACTGTCCCCTTAAGAGCCTTTCGAGCTAACTTGACATAAGTTTTCACCGTCTCAGGTTTCATCATCTCCAAATCAAGTGCGATCGCCACTCAAAATGGAAGATTCACCGACTCAAATTTGAGCCAGAATTCAAATTACTCGTTGGACTAAGCTAACCGACAGGATTCCACAACGGCTGATGCACAATACGAATGTCATACCATTTGCCATGTCATTTCCTGCCCTGCCCCCAAAGGTACAAGCCCAGATTCCATAAATGGAATTTCATCAGGAACGCGCCAAGTCGTTTTGGACAAGGTAATTCGCTCAGTATTACGCGGCAGTTGATAAAAATCTGGGCCATAAAAGCTAGCGAACGCCTCCAGTTTATCCAGGGCTTTCACGCTTTCAAATGCTTCGGCATACAACTCAAGGGCGTGCAGAGCCGAAAAGCATCCCGCGCAGCCACAGGAACTTTCTTTGCTGGTGCGGGTATGGGGAGCGCTATCGGTACCTAGAAAAAACTTCGGATTAAGCGATGTTGCCGCTTGCAACAAAGCCTGACGATGCTCCTCCCGTTTCAAAATGGGCAGGCAATAAAAATGGGGGCGAAGGCCGCCTTTGAATAGGGCATTACGGTTAAACAACAAATGTTGTGGCGTAATTGTTGCCGCGATGGTGTTGGCAGACAGGACATACTGCACCGCATCGGAGGTGGTGATATGCTCGAGCACCACCCGCAGGTTGGGAAATCGCTGCTTGAGGGGGATTAAATGTCGCTCGATAAACACCTTCTCGCGATCAAACGTATCAACATCGTTATCGGTCACTTCCCCATGCAGTAATAACGGCATGCCCACCTGCTGCATCGCTTCAAAGACGCGATCGCTGTTCCGAATATCCGTCACACCGGAGTCTGAGTTAGTCGTTGCACCGGCTGGGTAGTACTTGACGGCTTTGATAAACTGGGATTCTTTCGCCAGGAGAATGTCGTCGGGGCTGGTGTTGTCGGTGAGGTAGAGCGTCATCAATGGCTCAAACTGTTGCCCCTCTGGAATAGCGGCGAGGATGCGATCGCGATAGCAAGCCGCATCTGCCACCGAGCGGATAGGGGGCTTCAAGTTCGGCATGATGATCGCGCGGGCAAACTGACGCACCGTGTAGGGCAGAACCGCTTTCAGTGCTGCACCGTCGCGCAGATGCAGATGCCAATCGTCAGGTCGGGTAATGGTAAGCTTTTGCATCCTTTCATTATAAAACGGCAACAAGGGCCTCATGAGAATAGGGGCGATCATCCAGATCTGGTATGGGGTGATCGCCATTGAACGCAGGCTCTCAAGACCTGCACTCTTGGATGATTGCTGAAACCCCTTTGTTTAGCTAATTGCAGCAGCAATTTAAGGCAATAAATTCAGGGGCTTGTATTCTTAAATTAAATAATTCACGCATTGAAGAGGTGATGCGTGAATTTTAAGTTCAAAACTGGTCATAATTCAGTTCTCAAGTACCTCGATAAAATCTACTGTGGGCATCAGCTACCCCTGCTTGAGAGCCTTTCGAGCCAACTTCACGTAAGTTTTCACTGTCTCAGTTTTCATTTTCAAATCAAGTGCGAGCGCCCCCAAAGAATCCCCATGTTCTCGACGGGCCAGTACAGTCGCCCAAGTGCTGGCAATCCTATCAGTGCGCTCTCCACCCTTGCGTTTGCGTTGGGCAGTGAATATGTCAGTCAAAGGATCTAGGAGCTAACTCTTAAAAAAGTGGGATTGAAACAAGGACGGTTTATACCCCGCGTTACATTCGTTGGTAACGAAAATTTAAATGTTTACGCTGCTGAAATATTTGCCTAAAATAATCTAATTCAAAGATACGCAGATATATCAATGGACTGGATTACGCTACTGCGATCACAACAGTCTGATTTTGTTAAAAGGTTAACATCCGGTTCTCTGCTTCATTGCCAAACCGAAGGTCAATATAGTGAATTAACCATAATTTCTGGAGAAAGATTAAAAATACTCCGGGAATTTTGCTGGCAAATGGCTGAAAAATATAAACGGGTTTCGTCAGTGCGTGATGTTTTTATTAGCTATCTCAAAGGTAAATTAGGTGAGGAAGTTGTGAAAGAACGCCTAGCTGACTTAATTTGCGAAGTTAATTATGAAAAACGCTTCGGTGGCGATGGCAAGATAGATTTTACCCTCACTACTAACCCATCAGTTGGGATTGAAGTAAAGTCTCGGCATGGTAGTATTGATCGAGTTAGATGGTCTGTAAGTTCAGAAGAAGTAGCGAAAAATGCAGTTATAGTCTGCATATTAATTCAAGAAGAAATACACGAAGCGCAATCGGAATATCACCTTTTTCTGGCAGGGTTTCTACCTACCCGGATGATTAAACTCAAAACTGGCAGAATCGCCTTTGGGATAGAACAATTATTATATGGTGGTGGTTTGCGTTGCTATTTAGAACAGTTTCAATCCTCGATAAATTATAATTTATCTCAGTACGACCATAAGATATCGCAGATTTTATCGGTACCTGATAATCAGCTTGTTAAACAAAACCTATTAATTAATGAAGATAAACAAGAAATTGACTACCTAAAATTAGGTCATGAGTCCTTTGCTAAAGGAGAATATACAGATGCTATTGCAAATTATAGCCAAGCTTTAAATTTATATCCCCATGATGCAGAAATTTATTATAAACGAGGTATAAGTCATTATCAGCTAGGAGATTACGAAGCAGCGAGCGCAGATTATTCTCAAGCTATTCAGATTAACCTTAACGAGCCTAGATTCTATGTTAAACGGGGTTTAGCAAGCTATCAATTAGGAAATTATACAGCAGCAATTGATGATTATAACCAAGCTATTAGACTTAATCCTCATGTGGCAGTTGCTTATAAAAATCGTGCAGATGCTCGCTCCCATCTAGGAGATAACCAAGGAGCAATTGAAGATTATACTCAGGCACTCACAATTAATCCTAACTATGCCATAACTTATAAAAACTGTGGCATAGAGCAATATTTTTTAAGAGAGCAGCAAAGCTTTAATAAAGCTATTAAAATGAATCCTCACGATGCTATTGCTTATAAAAATCGTGGTAATGCTCGTGCTGATATAGGCGATTACGAAGGTGCAATTGATGATTATACTCAAGTAATTGCTATTAATCCTCATGATGCCAATGCTTATTTCAATCGCGGCAATGCTCGTTATGATTTAGGAGATCATGCTGGAGCAATTGATGATTATACTCAGGCACTCACAATTAATCCTAATTATGCTGATGCTTATTACAACCGTGGCAACGTGCAAGCAGAGATGGGAGATAAGCAACAAGCAATTACAGACTTTCAGAAAGCTGTAAATATTTATCGTAAAGAAGGTAAATTAGAAGTACTTAATGATGCACGTCAAAGAGTCTTACATTTACAAATAGAAGATTCATTAGATATTTTAAATTTCTGAAAACCTAGTTAATTGTATTGATAACTGACCGTTAGCATTAATAATTGTCTTCACTATTTGCGCCTTTACGTTATGCAGAAAATTCTTGTTTGTCAATCCGTCTAACTCACGTTAATGCCATCCCATTGAACGCTTCTGCTCCCCTCCGCTTCGCGCCAAGCCCTGATACGCCGCTCACCGACGATTCTCGATCGCCCCCTCATCAGTCCCCTTGAGAGCCTTTCGAGCCAACTTTACATAAGTTTTCACCGTCTCAAGTTTCATCTCCAAATCAAGTGCGATCGCCCCCAAAGAGTCCCCATGTTCCCGACGGGCCAGTACAGTTGCCCAAGTGCTGGCAATCCTATCTGTGCGATTGCCCCCCTTGCGTTTGCGTTGGGCAATAAATATCTCGGTCAGTTCTTCAATCCGTTGAGCCAGCATATCTGTAATCAACTGCTCGGCTACAGCTGACTTTTGCTCTTGCAACCATCCAGAGCGTGTTTGTCCTAAACCAAAAGTAGTTTTGTGTCCTGTACCGCAGTATGGCGCAAGCCTGACCAAAGCATAAAATAGCTGTGTAAATTCAGTATTTGCTAAAGCTGTCCTGCTCAAACCCAAGGATATCGCTCCTGTAAAACCAGTGACTGACCCCTGCTTGCCTGCTGCAACTTTCATCGATTCCAAACGATGCTGATGAATGATGAGGCTTTCATCAATCCATTCCAGAAAAATCTCTTGTTCTACAGGCTGCTGCGAAAAGTCGTTCCACCGCCGTAGGTAGCCAGGACTTACGCAACTGTCACAAGCAATGGCGCGGCTGGCTACACCTCGCGCCAAACAACTAGGCAATCAACATGGAAACAGCCGGACGTTTTAGTTGCTGAACTAAATAATTTGATAACAATCCATGCTTGATTTGATAGATTGTTTGACGAGCTTGATAAGCTAAATCTTTGAGCCTAAGCCAGACTAAAATAGCGCAGGCAATATGATTTCTTTGAATACGACCCTTACGGCATTGACATGATTCAATACCAGTCAATTGCTTTAATTCCCTATGAAACTCCTCAACAATACAATCGAACCTTAGACACTTGTTGTACAACGTCCGTAGAATCTTGAGATAAATCGTTCGTAGCGATAAAATCCGTTCTGTCGGTAGAGACAGTTACCCGGAAGAGTTTCACTTTTTTGGCGGCTGGAAACTTCTTAATTTTAACTATTTTACCTGATTTTAACTCCTCATCATTCCAAGATAACAACTCAATTTTTTTATAATCTTCTTGCTTACCCGTATCATCAACAAGTCGATTACGTTTCAGAGGACAATAATAATATTTCTCTAAACTATCAATATATAACATCAATTTATTTGTCGCATACCAAGTGTCCATTAAGACTGATTGAAATGGCAAAGTCTTATGATAGACCAGGTTTTGCAGCATCTCTGTAACATGGACTATTTTTGTTTTTCCATCTCTTTCTGGGTCATAAATACGATAATCAACCACCCAAAATTTTCCGACCTCATGATTGACATATATACAATTTATTAGCCCAATCCCTTGGATAACTCGATGCTCGTTGCCACTATATTGGCGTTTAGTTATTTCTATTTCTTTGGCATATCGTTTATCAATTACTGTGTCATCAAAAACGAGATATGCGTTATCACTTACAGAGATGATATCTTTAACATTATCCCAAAGCAAACGTGGTGTTAGCTTTTCACCCTTGAGATAGCGATTAATTTTATCATGACTAATCTGCTCGCTTCTGCTCTGCTAAATTTGTGAGAGTATAATTAATCTGACTACTTAACAAGTATTGACAATAGTTAAGTTTAGTAAATCGCATAAATGACTGGATTTATTTTATGCATCCTCAACTAATTTTCTCATGATTTGAAGAATAGTTAACACAGCCGATTAGTGTTACTAATTTCAGCACTAATTTCAGCAATGCCCTCTGAGTACGCCAATTTTATATAGTACATAAATACTATAAACTAGCGATCGCTCTGTGCCAGTTGCGTAAGTCCTGGTAGCTATGGAAAAGATTCTCTGGTACTGGCAGGGGGAAATGATGTCCTTTGCGCCGAAAACTCGTTGGTGAAACAAAGCTTAGGTCTACTACTGATTGTTGAGTTAGCGATCGCAGTAATTGAGCATAAGTGGTTGGAGGATGAGCGATACTCACCTGTTTTATTTGCAAGGATGCCCCTCTCAAATCGATTGTTTGGGGTAAATGAGTTAACCACTGTTTGAGAAACAATGCCACTCTCTGAGACAACCCATTGATATGCCAATGGTAAATTTGGTTGGCGACTAATTGCAGTTGCTTGCCACTAGCAAGCAGTTGACCTTCCAGTGCTGAGATGTTGAATGGCTTTTCTGACTGTCCATCGTGGAGATAAGCTGATAGGTCTGGGTCAACTTGCCGCACTTGCTCAAGAAACCAAGCATGAAGCCCAATCGTGTACTGCGAGTAGAGAGAAGCTGTTGCCGTTGCCTCCAAATCAAACGCCAAGCCTACTAATTCAGTGTCATCTGCCCATGTTGGAACTGAGTCAGTGGGCGCTGATTTAGCTCTTGACTTGCGCTTGGGGGCTGTGGTTGCTCTGGGAGTGACTAAGACTATTTCGGATCTGCACTAATTTACATTTTCCAAATAAGCGATCGCTTCAACAGTTACTCTACTGCCAATATTCGCTTACAGTCAAACAAAGCAAATTCTTGTTACGAGCAGACCTAGATCACACTTCAACTAGCTTATCTCAGCTAAACTATATTTTTATACTTAATTCTAGTAAATAACTACGTAGAAATTAAAATTATGCCAATGAGGAGAAGCGATCGCAAAGATTCAAATGATGACAATGCCATCAATCACCTACGCTCACGGCAGAAAGAACCAGCATCTCCTCATGAGCTTAAACAGTTGTTGATGACTGCTCGCGCCCAACGTGATGAATGGCAGCAGAAAGCAAAAGAAAACGAGGCAGCTACAACTCAACTTGTTCAGGTTCAACAAGAGATTCAAACTTATCAAGTCAAGTTTACTAAGTTAGAAGAGGGTGTTGCTCAAAACTACCAGCTATATATTGGTGAGCAACAAAATCATCAGCAGACCCTTTGCCTTTATAACGAAGAAAAAGGCAGAGTCAGTGAATTACTGAGCAAATACGAAGAAGCGAACTCTCAAAAAGAAAGGTATTTGGCTTTATACAATGAGACTAAAGCGGAACTCAAGTATGAACGGCGTTCCAAAGCTAGTATTAAGGGATGGGAAACTCGCCGCAAAGCTGAGAACGAACGACTCAAACGCGAAATTGCTGATATGGTTGTTCTGCTACAGGAATCCATGTCCAGCAAGGATGAGGCGGTCAACAATCTTTATGTTGTAGCAGAACGTTTAGACCGGATTCAGTCTTTAGTTGATTCAGTGGAAGAAGAAACAACAAACAATCCTTTGGGTTTGGTGCAGAAGTTTAAGCGCATCTGGCTGGCAATTAAAGAAATACTTTCCGAATAATGAACCTTTCATGAGTAAAAAATCATTACCGACTAAACCTAGTCAAGGTAAAACTAAGCTGGGAGAGCAAATCCGTAGCATCGCAGATCGCCTGAAACAGGAAACCGAAATTCAAATTAAGGCAACTTCTCGAATTTTGGGTGCAGCTGCCCAAATTAGTGAAAATCATGACCGACTAATTAATGAAGTCGTTGAAATGGTTGAGGAAGACCTTAACAACCAGGCTGATACGTCTCAAAGGCAAACTTATACGGTCGAAGCTCTGAAAATACAATATAAAACGTTAAAGGATGCAAAGGCTCACTTTAACTTGAAAGCCAACAGTTGGGATGCACTTGTTAATCAATTGAATACTCTATCGTTGCAATCGCCTGTAGCTGAAAATAGTCCTCAGCTAAGTCAAAACTTAAATGGAAAACAGGTAAATAATCATACAGAACTTGAAAGATTAACAGTTTTTTTAGAACCTGACGTTGCCCAAATGTTCCCAACTTCAGAAGCAGTAAACGAGGCTTTGCGTTTTTTGATTAGAGTTGCAAGTAAAAGTAACTAAAATTGCAATGCTTTTCAACTCAATCTCTTATCACAAGCGTTTCAATCCCTATTAGGGAGTAAGTGAAATTTCAACCAAAATATCTACCGATGCTATCATGAAATGCCCTTTGTTTCAATCCCTCATAGGGAGTCAATGAAATTTCAACGGTGTATGGTATAGATGTCATTGTTGCGAATACGTGTTTCAATCCCTCATAGGGAGTCAATGAAATTTCAACTCTATCCGAAAGTATGAAACGTCGGCTTAGTATTAATGTTTCAATCCCTCATAGGGAGTCAATGAAATTTCAACTTCCTCTCTGTTTATATCTCTGCATTCATATGTGCGATGCTGTTTCAATCCCTCATAGGGAGTCAATGAAATTTCAACGAGATGATCATAATCATTGAAATCCCGCCGCCAAGTTTCAATCCCTCATAGGGAGTCAATGAAATTTCAACTGTGCGAACTATGGGCTTCAAGGTACAGTTCATAAATGTTTCAATCCCTCATAGGGAGTCAATGAAATTTCAACGGAATGCATCTAAAGATAGCCCATGCAGAGATTCCCGTTTCAATCCCTCATAGGGAGTCAATGAAATTTCAACCAGCATTAACAGCCTCGGTGTTACTCTCATCTGCCAGTTTCAATCCCTCATAGGGAGTCAATGAAATTTCAACGTAGAAGCTTTAAAAACTACTGTTGGTACTCTTACAGGTTTCAATCCCTCATAGGGAGTCAATGAAATTTCAACTCAGAAGATATGGAAGATATATCAGGCTATAAGATGTTTCAATCCCTCATAGGGAGTCAATGAAATTTCAACTTTCTCTCGTACCTCGCACAGTTGTACGTTTGCACGTTTCAATCCCTCATAGGGAGTCAATGAAATTTCAACTGCGGAGGCTGAAGATCTAGTCTATATTTGATTTTCAAGGTTCTGTCGCGTGAATGAATTAATCGTACCATAGAAAATTGCAATACAGAAGTAAGCAAATGGCTAAAAAGCTTACGGTACAAGGCGCGCGGCTATTTTGATAGATACGTCGCTCAGAAGTCTTATACTAAAAGGCTTTGAGCCTTGTTCACCGAAATCTTATTTTGAACACCTACCCATCCGCGTATTCAGGAAGAAAAGCACTGTTTTTATCAAGTTATTACCACTAATGGAATTAACTTTTCATTAATGATACACGTGTAAACTAATTCTTTTCTATACCTTCAAAGCAGCAGAGCTTAGGGTTAAAATTCAGTAGGCAGGTAAAGCTACTTGCTGCTTTATTGCTCTATGAACATTTGTCCTCTAAAAAACTCAAAAGTTCCTCCTCAAACGCAGTCAAATACGGTCGCTTCAACTCCCCCAAACACTTCAAAAATGCCTGTACTGGTGCTTCTGAGGAGCCATTTTCCCGTATATTACGAATGCGATTGCCTTCGGCACTGCCCCTTGGGCAATCGCACAAGAGCTGCATCTGCTGACATTCTGAATCGGCACTACTTACAAGAATTTAAATTAGTACAATATTATATATTTTATGGATTTTGATTTACTATTTGCTGGAGCGATGCAAGGCACTACAAAAATTTATATTAAGTGAATTAAAAACAAAAACTATTTATTTACTAGTAGTGATAAATTAATTTTACTCAGCAGATGTAAAGCAACTAATTTGCTTGGGATGGAGGGTGCAATGTTCTATCTCAGTGCTATAGAGCGCAGTTGGGGCGGAAAATTAGGTTTAGCAATTGCAAGCTTATGTGCGATCACATTTTCTACAAATCGTGCCAACGCACAAATTACTCCCGATGGCACACTACCTGATAATTCTCGTGTGATAACACAGGATAATCTCACAACTATTGAAGCAGGAACTATTGAAGGAAGCAACTTGTTCCACAGCTTCAAGGATTTTTCTGTGCCAACTGGAAGTACAGCTTACTTCAATAATGCTCCAGATATTCAAAATATTATCAGCCGCGTAACAGGCGGTTCAATCTCTAATATTGATGGTTTAATTCGTGCTAATGGTACAGCTAATTTATTTCTGCTGAATCCTAATGGCATAATTTTTGGCCCCAATGCTCAATTAAACATTGGCGGATCTTTCTTAGCTAGTACAGCGAATAGTCTAAAGTTTGCCGATGGCATAGAATTTAGTGCTACCACACCCCAAAGCAAACCTTTGCTAACTATCAGTGTTCCTATTGGCTTGCAATACGGAGCGAATCCGGAAAGGATTTTAGTACAGGGAAATGGTCAAGGTAAAAGAATAACAACCGAGCTAATAGATACTGATTTTGGTTTGCGTGTGCCAGCAAATCAAACTTTAGCTTTAGTGGGCGGTGAGGTGGTGCTGGAAGGAGCAACCTTGAAGACTGCTGGGGGAAGAATTGAATTGGGGAGTGTAGCTAGCCCTGACATAGTTAGGCTAACCCCTTCCCAGAACGGCTTTTCCTTGAGCTATGAAGGTGTCTCAACATTCGGAGATATTCAACTGTCCCAACAGTCAGCAGTGGATGCTAGTGGAGAAGGTGCCGGTGATATCCAAGTTCGAGGCAGACGGTTGCTACTACGAGACGGTTCCACTATTGAGACCCTGACTTTGGGTTCAAAACCAGGAGGCACTTTTAATATCACTGCCTCTGAGTCGGTAGAGTTGATTGGTTCTAAAACCTTGGCTAATGGTCGTAAAGTAGGTAGCTTACTTTCTGCTCGAACTTACGGTGCTGGGTCTGCGGGAAGTTTGTCAATTACGACTGGGAGGTTGAGCCTTCAGGATGGGTCACAGGTAACAGCTTCTACTCATAGCGAGGGACAAGCAGGCCAAGTAACTGTAAATGCCTATGATTCTGTGCAAGTTATTGGGGAATCAGAAGATGGTGAAATTGCTACTAGCTTGCGTGCGACAGTCGAATCGGAAGCCACAGGAGATGGGGGAAATCTCTATGTTGAAACTAAGCAGTTGATTGTCCAAGGAGGGGCAGAGGTCACATCTGGTAACTTTGGTGCTGGAAAGGCAGGCAATGTAAGCATTCGGGCAAAAGAAGTGAGAGTGATTGGAACATCAGCCAAATATGGTGGTCAGTACCCTAGTTACATAAATGCTAATGTAAATCGACAAGCCACTGGTGAGGGGGGAAATGTAAATATTCAGACTGAACAACTGTTTGTAGAAGATGGGGCACAAATAGGTGCTGGCACTTTGGGCATAGGAGATGCAGGAATTTTAAATGTTCATGCTAGTGACTTAGTTAAAGTAAGCGGGCGGAGTAAAGATAACAGGTCTGGCAGCCAATTAGGCGCTAAAGTCAATCAATATGCCATCGGAAAGGGCGGAAATCTGACTATAGATACTAAACGCTTAATAGTCCAAGATGGAGCACAGATATCAACTGGCACTTCTGGCAAAGGTTCAGCCGGCAATTTGAGGGTGAATTCTTTAAATTCGGTAGAACTGATTGGAGCGGGAACAAATGCAGATGGTCAGGTTGTTAGCAGCGGTATTTTTAGTGAAGTCAATCAAGGAGCTACGGGATCTGGGGGAAATATAACCATCAAAACGGGAAGATTGATTATTCGGGATGGCGCTGAAGTAGGATCTGGTGCTTTTGGCAACGGCCCAGGCGGAACTGTGGAAGTAACTGCTTCCGAATCTGTGGAACTTTTTGGAAGACCAAAAAATGGTACTCGAAGTTTCGTGTTTAGTGACACTTTTGGTGCTGAAGCTGCTGGCAAAATCACAATTGCAACTAAGAGATTAGTTATCCAGGATGGGGCAGAGGTATCAGCTTCTACTTATGGTAGTGGTTCAGGGGGAACTGTGGAAGTAACCGCTTCAGAATCTATGGAAGTTATTGGTACCACAGCAAATGGTGAGTTTCCCAGCACCTTATCAGCTGCAACATTGGCTATCGGAAATGCCGGAGATTTGACTATTAAAACTGGACAGTTAAATGTTCGGGATGGGGCAGAGATTACTGTGAGCAGTATAGGTTCAGGCAAGGCAGGAAATCTAAAGGTACAAGCTCGCTCCATAAAACTGGATAATCAAGGAGCTGTTATTTCTACAACCAAATCAGGAAATGGCGGCAATATTGAGCTGCAAGCTCAAGACTTATTGCTGCTGCGCCGTAATAGTAATATCTCTACTAGCGCAGGCACGGCACAAGCTGGTGGAAATGGCGGTAATATCATTATTGATTCTCCATTCATTGTTGCTGTTCCAAGAGAAAATAGCGACATCACCGCCAATGCTTTTAGCGGCAGTGGTGGTACAGTCGCAATCAACGCAACTAACATCTTTGGTATGGTGGTGCGTAGTCGAGAAGACTTAGTGAGACTACTATCAACCAACGACCCCATCCAACTTGACACCCAAAAACTACCAACAAGTGACATCTCTGCAATTTCTCAGGCAAGTCCTACGTTAAGCGGTCAGGTAAATATAAATACACCTGATGTTGACCCCAGCCGGGGATTAGCGGAATTACCAGCAGAGGTTGTTGATGCTTCTGGATTAATTGCACAAGGCTGTGCCGCCCACAATGGAAAAATAGCTAGCCAATTTACAATCACCGGACGTGGCGGTTTACCACCTAATCCCAGCGAACTACTCAGTAGTGATGCAGTGTGGGAAGATGCTCGCCGTCCGTCTGTTATGGCTAATCGGCAGAACTTAAAGACTGCCACGCAACCATCTGAAGCATCTGCTGGCGTTGAAATTGTGCCAGCTGATAGTTGGAAGTTCAACAACAAGGGCGAAGTCGTTCTCACTGCCCAAGCAGTAAATACTCCTCAAACTTTTACTTCTAATCCAACTACCTGCCGTGTTCCCTAAAATTTTTCTTGGTATTAATTACTACTTATCTCGGCTGAGTCTTGTGTTACTGACTGGTATAGTATTAAGCATCTCTTGGCAACTCATGTTAAGAGCACAGACAATTGATGCGACTCAAACCTTTGGCAGCCAAAATGTAAATTCTCTGCAACTATTGCAACAGGGTTGGGAATTATACCAAAAAGAGAAATTTGCTGAAGCAGTAAAGGTTCTACAACAAGCTTCTCAAGCGTTAGAATCTCAAGGTGACAAGCTCAACCAAGCATTGGCATTGAACTATTTATCATTAGCAGCTCAACAATTGGGACAATGGCCTGAGGCAACCAAAGCGATTCGCAATGCGATCACCTCGCTTCACGCAGATAGTTTAACTTTATTACAAGCCAATTCAAACACCAGAGCTAAAGAGCATACATCAGTTTTAGCCCAAGCGTTCAACACTCAAGGTCAGTTGCAACTGGCGCTTGGGCAATCAGAAAAAGCTCTCACTAGTTGGGAACAAGCTCATAATGCCTATACCCAAATCAGCGATACTGCGGGGATTATT
>JAHHHN010000065.1 GCA_019359325.1 Mojavia pulchra JT2-VF2
GGGGAGAATTCTATATAAGTCTTTCCCCTCTGCTCACCACTACGCAAAGTTTGTGTAGTCTACCACTAGAGTCAAGTTTATGGCGTAATTAATTAACGCCGACGCTTCACAAGAATGAATAGGGCGAGCGCACTCGCACCTAAAAGCCATCCCCCTGATGGTTCAGGTACACTAACTTTCATGGGATTAATGGGTTTAGAGAGATTTTCCTTACCATTCTCAACTTGACGGTCAAAGCGCTCGCTTTGGGCTTCTGCTTGTTTGAGTAACTGTCTTTGTTCATCGTTGACTAATACTAACATTGAAGAATAAGGGCTAACAATTTTGTACTTTTTGGCTATGGTGTGAATCGCATCCAAACTTTTGAGGTTGTCTAATTTAATTTGTTTACTCAACCCTAAAATTAATTGTCTAGCTGCTAATGGCAAGAAATCATCTTGTTGATTGCTAGTTGTAATTGCTGTGTCTAATGTTTGCAGATACCAAGCATAACCATTAACAACACTCACAACAGAGTTACTTAAAACTGATTTAGTAGCAATTCGTTGCAACACCTCAGCAATATCAACAGCAACTCCACCACCGCTATCTTGCAATGATTTAATGATGCCATCATTATAAGCCCCAGGTAATCCACCTAAATGTACGATCCACAAAGGTGCAGGCGTATCGGGAACAATTTTATTATTCTTCGACAATTCATAACTACCTTCATCACTCAACAGCAGAACAGCATCATAAACTGTATCTCCACGCAAGCTATTAAACTGTGTCAGCATTTGTTCGGGTTGAATTGTGCCGTAAAAGGCGACTTTTTCTGGTTGGAATTGCTGGAGATCGTCTAAGCGTTTGGGTGTAGCTTCAAGAGTTACACTGAGATATAAATCTGCATCGTTGTTTGCCAAATCATTATCTGCAAAGTCGTGTTTTTTCAACCATGATAATGTTTGCACCAATTCTTTAATATGTTCCCCCATGCTGCGAGAGGTATCAAGAACTACAGCGATTCGCTGATTTTTCGGTAAGGAGTAATCTTGAGGAGATAAGGGTTTGGCTAATATTTTGTAGTCATGTTCTAAATTTACCTCATGTAATACAGGCTGAATTTTTTCACTCGCACTGATGAATTGTTCTAACCAAGCATCGTCTTTCAAACCGACTTGTTTGCCGTTACGGATACGCTTAGTTTGATTAGTCCAGAATATATTACGTCTTTCCCCTAAATCAGGCATTTCCCAACCCAAGTTTTGTCCCAGCACTTTGTAAGTTAGCCATAGGTGCATTTCTGTGGGGAGTGGTGGTTGCCCTTGTATTTGTTGTACATTGTTAGGAGGAATAGGAAAAGCCCGTAAGCGATAATGTCTGGGCCCTACTTGTTCCAACAAAGCTGGATCTATAGGCCGTGAACGTCTAACTTGAGAATTGTAAACTTTCTGGGCAGCACCGCGAGGAGAGACAACAAAAGAGAAACGTTGGTCTAATTTATTAGTATCTCCCAACCATAAGCCAGTAATTACAGCACTTTCTGGTAAAGAAAAGGAGTAAAAAACTTCCTGAACTTCTCGTGTTTGGTTTTTATAAACTTCATACAGTTCCACATCAGCCCAATCACCGTGTTCTTGAACTGTGACTTGTTGTGATGCCAACAAAACTTTTTTTTCGTTAATATTTAATAAACCTGCTTTAACTTCTTGTTCGTTAAAAGTAGATTGTACTGCGTGACTAACTGCTGTCTTTTCTGCTTTTTGTAGAGGTGTATCAAAAAAATCGGCGTAAAGTTTCTCTGCCTTAACAGCATCCTTGCCAGAACCATTATACAAAAATGGCGACATCAGAAAGTTATAAAGGGCTTGCAATCGCTCAGCAACTGATTTATCTAAGCCTAATATATGATCATACATAGCGCTGATGTGATTATTTTCTTGCTTGCTGCTGAGGTAGCGGTAAGAAGATAAATAAGCGTTAACTAATCCTGTACGGATTTGTTCTGACTTGGCTACAAGCGTTTGGCGTTCGCTATCATTTTTAGGTGGATTAGCTAAAAGTGAAAAAGCTAATACTTGGGGTTGTTGTTGTAAAGATACAAAAGTAACTGCAAACGCCACAACAACTGCACCAGCACTAGCAAACGTTTTATTCTTACCATGCTCACAAGCAAAAGCTCTTAAAATTTTTGCTCCCGAATGTACATACATTGCTGTTAATGCAGATGGCATTGCAATAAACAATGTGGCACTAAAACCAAGAATAAATAGCCAAGTGAGAATCAGGAATAACCCCCCTACAAAAGCTGAGTGATATAGTACATCCCATAATGGTTGTACCCATGCAAATTTCAGGAATTTTTGCAACAGAAATACTGCTAAAGGCAAGGCATAAAATAACAATACCGCACCCGCATAAATGCCAAATACTAACATCAATGTATGGGCTAACATTTGTAACCATTGCAAACCACTTTTGCGCCGATTTGCATAACCCCAAAATAATTCTCCAGTAAAAGCAGCTATACACACGCCCGTTATTATCAGAAATTGGCTGCTAGCTGGTGTCAATTCTCTAATCACAAACAACCGCAAAAAACATAATACAAATAGTGGTGCTTCGACACCATAAAATAGGCGAATTAGTTTTAAAGGTTGTTTACTAAACCTCCAGCCACCGATAATGCTGGAAATTGTAGGAATGGCAATTAAAGTAACTAGAGTCCCGGAAAATTCAGCCGGGATATCACCTGTTAAGGTTGCCTGAAATAATGGCACACCTACGTATGGTAATATTCCTAAGTAAACTAACATTAAAAATGCTAAATTCCAGCCCCAAAAAATCCCGTAAAAGCTTGTATTCCAAAATAATTTCACAGCTTTACTCCTCCTAAAGTTGACAAATTTACGTTCCTGCACCTATACGTTAAATTCTTCTAGAACTATTTCGTCAGCCACTAATACAACCGCAGTAGAGCTTTTGTATTATTTTAAGTTTTCCCCTAGAAATAGCTGATTTCACAAATGGAGACTGTGGTAGGCCAAAAACTGAACTATGGAGCTAGTTTAACTGTTTAATTAATCATTTAGGTAAGTTTTTTATTAATACAGCAATCAGCACTGTATGAAGCAGTTTTTAGCTTTCAACATTCTTTGCTTAGATTCAGCGAAGAAAGCGATCGCGGTAAAAGACCATTTATAAAGTAAATATTAAGTAGGGTGTGTTACGGCTAGCAAGGATTTGGAAGTTTGAGAGAGTGATTATTAGCCGTAACGCACCGAGAAAGATGGTGCGTTAAGCGTTGCTATAACGCACCCTACGATTTAAGCTTTACTTTATAAATAACCTCTAATGTTCACGCTGCCTGTGCAAAAGATTTAGCAAAACCAAACATACTGAACAGCCAGTGATACCATTCTTGATGAGTGATGAATATCTTTAAAGCTGACTCCAAATCAACATCCAAATCTCTATTCTGAATGTCGATAATTGTTTGATAAGTCAAATCCAAGGAAATTCTGTCATGCTTGGTCAATAACTTAAACTTTCCATTAGAAGAATTATTAAGTTGAGCTATTTTTTCCTTAGCTACTCTACCCCTGACTTCATTTAAGCGTTGATCACGAAATAAACCAAAGTGGTCATGAGGATGCAGACTCACTAGCTCATTAAAATTATTAATTCTGCTAGTAAAAGATGTGGTGCTTGAGTCAACTTGAAGAAACCCCATCACATAATTTTTCTTGTCAGTCTCAACTACAATATGCTCTGGTAAAACTCGCTTTCCTAAGCGATAATGGGTCAGTTTTATAGGCTTTATATGGTTCAAAGCTTCGGCAATAGTCTTTAGTTTGCCTATGTCATCATAGTCAGAAATTATAGGAAGATTGCTATACTGCTGCTCAAGTTCAGCCTTTTTCAAAGTTAAATACTCCAGAATATTATGCGAGTTCTGTGGGTGTAACTGGATAACATCAGGAAGAAACTGCTGACGCAATTTTGTTAAGTCAACCGACCCTGGTTCTTGTATTGCTTGCATCAAACTCAGAAATGCTTGGGTCAGTTGTTGCTGTTGCTGCTGTACAACTCGTAATTCCTGTTCGAGTTTCTCTTTACTATCGAGCTTGTGAAAATTCTCCTTGACAGACGCTAGAGGAATATCACGAACTTTGTAGTTGTAATAGTCTGCTGCTCGGTTTAACACCGCTCGAATTGGCTTTTGTCCGAGAATGTCTTCCAAATCTTCCAGGGTGAATAACAGTTCTAAAGGAATATCCACCGCCATTAGTTTTACTCGCAGAATTGCTTGAAGTTCTGTTTCATCTGGCTGACGTAAATGGATTTGGTACTGGGAGACTCGACCAATAATTGAGTTGTCAAAGCTAGCTTGGAACTGTTCCCATCGGTCAGGAAACATATTGAGGATAATTAAGCTGTTGGGAACATGGGTAAAAATTTCCTTGATAGCTTCCCCAAAATTCAACAAGATTTCTCGGTTATGGGGCAGTCCTAATCCTTCTAGCTGATCAAAGATGATAATTAGAGGCTCATCCAAGATCGAAAGTTTAGCCAAAACTGAAATTGCTTCTAACGAAAAAGCTTCTTGGCTAAGGTCTTCGCCCCAATTCGGCAAACCTACTAATTCGGACTCTTCTAAAGACAAGATATTGCCAGCCAACCAACGAGTGGCGATATCTTTTCGCCGAGATTCAGTATAGCTACAATACTTAATAATTCCCTTGAGGATAGCAAGAGCAAATCCACCAGAAGAATAATGACCTGCCCACCATTCGCCAACCCGTTTCTCAATATGCTGCCAGTATTCTCGTTTGCGTGCAGTGCCTTCTGCTCCAAGCGCATCTAAGTTTTTATCTTGCAGAGCTTTGATAATTTCTTGGTCTTTCTGAGATGTCACTCGGAAACTGAGAATTTGAGAAAAGCTATTGATAATTAGGTAGTCTAATTGGGTAGCAGAACCAACCGACTGTATCAGCGACTCTAAAATACGGCTGTAGATGTGATGTAGCACCGCCTTGGGGTGGTTCGGTTGGCGGATAAACAACAGCCGATTATTTAATAATCGCTCTTTCGCCAGTCTCATCATCAAGTGAGTTTTACCAGTCCCCGGCTCTCCAATAACTACTACCCCTTTACTCTGACGGTTGGAATCTAGTTTGATATCCGTCAAAATTGACTCAAGGGTAAGGTATTCTTGTCTGTAAGTCCCAAAGTGAGGGAGCAATGCGGTTTTGTCAGATCCGGTAAACAAGGTGCGATCGCAAAAATCAAATCTAAGTAAGGAGTAACTTTTTCTACTAAATATATGACGGTAGCCGTGAGAATTCATCTTGATGAGATATCTCAAAAAGATTAATAGCAAGTCATTTGACCATTGTTACCAAAAATATCTACAATCAGTCTTTTATACTTAGTGTTAGTTAAAGCAAATAATAAGTTAAGAATAGAACTAAAGTATAAAATTTATCAAGCAGTTTGGGGTTTGATAAAGGAATTAAAGATAGAACCACAAAAATTATCCCAACTTCCAGCTATCCATTGGCAACGCAGATGTAACATAACTTCTGCATTTTCTTTCAACCAGAATTTACTGTTTCCTTTGATTCTTAAATTTACAACTTGGCGGATTAAACTCTCAATTGCGCCACTGCCAATAGGTAGTTTTTTATTTATTGCTTTATCGTAATTTAAACGCCCTTTACGATAAGCATCTAAAATATAATTCCGCTTAACTACCATAATCTTACACCGCTCTCCAGTAGCTACAGCAATTAACTCATCCATCTGGCTAATTAAGGATTTAGCTTTACCTTTTTTTAAAGTCTTTCTAATTTTTATAAACCATTCTTTAGACTGTACTTCCTCATTAAAAGCCGCGTCTGCAAATACTTTTATATTTTCCGTAACATGATAAAAATCGAATAGCTGATAAGTTTCAACTGGGCATCCTAATCTTGCCAAAAGTGGGGGGATATGTATCCAGATCCACTCCGCCCCATCCCCGATTAATAAAACTTGTTTTGCTTGGCTAATTCCCAAGTCAACTAAATACGCTTCTAAAATATCGAGAAGCGCTTTATATCCTTCATAAGTGCCATCATTCGTAATAGGAATTTCAGAACTATTTATTTTTTTACCTTGCTCGTCAACAACATAAATTGTGAATAACTTTGGCTCAACCCATTTGCCAATAAACCCGTGTCGCTTGGTTTGGGAATTTTTTCTCCCCTTTTTATTAATTCGGATTCTACTCCGACCACCCTTCGGGTTCGCCAGTTCGACGGGACGGAAACCGACACCGCCGACTGGACTCACCATCTACAGCGATAACAACTCTTTGACCTTTAAGAATATTACCTTCAGCTAAACTCTTTAATTGCCGATTTAAGATTTTAGATTGACGTAAGTTGATCCCAATTTGACCAAATTTATATGTTAAACGTTCAATTCGTTTTAAACTAAGGTTAATTCCCCAACCCGTTAAAGTTGTACAGGCGGCTTCAAATGAGCTAGTGATTGCACCGTATTGGGCAACTGTTGACCATACTAATGGGGTTAAGCTAGATGACATTCCCAACCACTTTAATCGGGGACAAAATCCTTGAATAGCGATTTTATTTGTAGTCTTGCTTATTGACTTTATTTTTACCATGTATGGCAACTTTAAAGTAACTAAAACGTTTCCAACTGTTAATATTTGCCGCGTTCTATAACCGTGTTTTTGCATACTGCCATTCCACCAACCTCTTGTTTTATCCATAGCTGTTTGATTGGCTAACTGAGATTGTGAAAGGTTATACAACAAAATAGCAATACATTGACCAGCTAAAATAAGTGCAATTTCTCTAATTTTTTCTTCTCTTTCTTCAAGAACTTTTCCATTCCACTCCGTGATATTCGTCAATTCTAAACATTTTGACACCTCTAAAGAAAAATTTGATAATGATTTGCTTAAATCTAGAGTTGCACATATATTTTTTTCCATTAAGGTAGATAATCCCTGCTTGAAATTATTGCTCAAAGGGAATACTAGCTTTTTTTGGGTCAAAAAAGAGAGTTTTGCAAGTTGTGACTCAAACTCATCTTTCTTATTTAAGGGTTCATACGGTTTCAAGAGTATAAATTTGTCTTTATCACTGATAGAATGATTTAGCGATCGCACCTTGTTTACCGGATCTGACAAAACCGCATTGCTCCCCAAAGTGATCCGGGTGAGTCTGAAACGGAGTATCAACACGGCTACCACTAAATGGATTTGGCTGCTGTTTCAATTGCTCAATCATCAGCCGCCGATAAAGATGGTAGGTGAACTGGGCATCATACCGGGCAGCATGAGCCATATCTCGAATAAAGTAGCGGTTGTTCACCTGCAAATTAAAATGCTTACTCAGATATTCTAAGGAATGGCTTTCTAGTCCCGGCCAAACGCTTTTTGCTCTCTCCCAAGTACAGTCAAACTCTAGTTTGGGACACACTAGACCAACTCTGCGAAAACTAGACTGAAGTATCTCGATATCATGGTTGGCATAGTGGCAGACTATCTTTTTGCCTTGCACAAGCACCAGAAACTCTGTCAGTAGGGTTTTAAGACTTTTGAGGTTAGGCAAATTAGTATTCTTATTGTGATAGTCGCTAGAAAACCCTTCATAAATCAACCGACCTTGACTATCCACAATCGCCAATTCACTTAATTCCGGTTTCCCCTCAGTATCTACAACTACAAAGTCCATATAACCCTGACTACTTGCAAGCTATAGCAAAATTAACATAAGTAATGATGAATGGGTATAATTTTTGGCAATGAAATCAGTAGAGGGAAAATAAGGTCAGCAGATAAGCCAGGAAGTATTTTCATTTCTCAATTGCCACTGCAAGTATTGATGCTATGGAAATTTCCCGCAGCGCTCGCTACCTTACTTTACTCAAGGTATGCTAACTATGGCTTGATTTAATAGTGCTGATTGAGAAGATATGTTAGCTGGTGCAGCTTTAAGGAAAACAGGTGAGGGTTGGGAGTTTGCGTCTGAAGCTGCCTTAGAAGATTTTATTTGGGACAATCTACAGCAATTATTAGGTTTTACACCTCTCAAGCGGCAATATGCTGCTAAAGGCGAATTCTGCGATATTTTAGCCTTAAATGAGAACAAGCAGTTAGTAATCTTAGAACTAAAAAACGCTGAGGATAGATACGTTATTCAGCAGCTAACCCGTTATTATGATAATTTGCTAGACGAACGACCTTTTCCTGAACAAATAGACTACAGCAAACCAGTTCAACTGATAGCCGCTGCACCCTCGTTTCACAGGCATAATCTGATTGATTGCAAGTATAATTTGCTCAAAATCGATTTATTGCAGATTCAGATATTAAAAGATAATCAACAGTTCAGTTTGCGTTTGCAAGACATCAACACTAATCAAACTTGGTCAATTCCTATCCCCTATCAAGAGCTAAATTTCAGCAGTACAACACATGACATTCCAGCAGCACCGCAGTTGCTTTTAGATTGGCTCGGTGCTTGTACGGGTGAGGAACAGCAAGCAATTCTCAAGCTTCGAGAGAAAATTTTAACCTTTGATGAGCGAATCAAGGAAGAAATTGAGGGCAGAAATATTATTAGGTATGGTAAAAGGAAATCGAAGCCTGTAGCTGAAATTTGCTATCACAGGACATCTCATAAACCAGTAGTGTTTCTGTGGTTGCCAACTCCCAGATCATGGCGAAAAGAAGTAATCGGCAGAATTAGAATTTGGCTAAATGGTGAAATTGTAACTTTTGTTGGTCATATACCTGAAGGTTTCGGGCAAATGAAACTTCAGGCTGAATGGGATGCCATGCCAAGAGAAAAACGTCCTGGCAATTACTACCACCAGAAATACTCGCCGTTTCATGGGGGAATATACAACAAAGTTTTAGGGCAAGATTTTCACAATCCTGTTATTTTAAAATCATTAATTGATATAGCTCTTACTAAGTGGCTTGCCAGAATTTAGCTGGTTTGTACAACGATAAGACGGGCTTTTAACACTTCCTAATTAAAAGCAAATTACGGGCGATATGCTGTTCAACTGGCTCCACACAAAATTAAAGTTGTGCGGTGGTCTTTTTTGGTTACAGCGAGGAAGAAATAGATAATTTAGACTTTGCTCGTCCGCTTACCGCCCACCACCACCAGCCCTCACGCAACCCCAACAGTTTCATTAAAAGACCGCACTATAGAAACAATCCCGTCAGCATCATCAGCCCCAAAAACCCCGTCTAATCCCTCGTAGTGCAGATCGGTAAATGGAGGTTCATAGAGCAGTCCCGCATCCATAACTCCGTTCTGAGTTAGGTAATCAATGATGGTTTCCACAAAGCGGATTTGAGTAGCATTGAAACTACTGCCCTCTAAATATTTCCCAAATGCTTCCTTCGCTGCATTTCTGTCTAGCCCCACTAACTGCCGAATGAACAGCTTGAGGTTGAGGTTCTTCCCGCAGACCTCCTCAAATCTCTCTCGGCTTTCAACGGCTTCGGCATTGAACAGCAATTATACAATGACAAATTAAATGGCGTTGAGACAAATTCCTGTC
This sequence comes from Mojavia pulchra JT2-VF2, assembly GCA_019359325.1. GTDB lineage: Bacteria > Cyanobacteriota > Cyanobacteriia > Cyanobacteriales > Nostocaceae > Mojavia > Mojavia pulchra. The sequence continues at coordinate 9,580 of JAHHHN010000065.1, forward strand.
ATTGAGTTAAGCCTTACCCACATTAGACTTGCAACTATTACTGTTAATATAGCAATACCTTAGCCAATTTACGAGGGGCCAAAGTCTGTGGAAACGGCATGAATCCGTCCTAAAGAAGTGAGCTTGGCAAAAATTTGGGTTAATAAAATAGGCTCAGGCATTTCGGGAAGCATTTTTAAGATTTCATGGACATATCGAAAACCCCGGTAATAAGCTTTCAGGTCAATAATGCCAGAACCAGGATTATATTTACGGAAATCAGCGAGAAGATGATGGGACAAATTAACCATAAAGAAGGCGAGATTAGCCGCATTAGTCACAGCAGTTTGGCTCAAATTCATGAAATCCTCTAAACCCCAAAATTGCTTGGCATCACGGAAGTTAAACTCGATTTGGAAACGAAGTTTGTAATAGTCGATAATTTTATCAGCCTTCAAATCAAGGTCGCTGGAAAATAAAATTACATGGCTACGCGTATTGGTTTTAAGATTAGTTTTGACCAAAATAACTACATTCAGAGGCTGGGAAAATTCTTTGTGAAGAAGAGTAGCTTGATAAATACAGGAAAGAATCTCATCCTCAATAGCACTTTTACATAAATATTTGTCAGGTAGATTACGATAATCTAGCTTGTCGCCGTATTTACGACAAGAGCGTTTACTGGAGTCAGGATTTTCATAAGGGAGGTATAAGGCTGAATCATGGCGCAACTTGGAAATTATATGCAAGTTAACTTGTCGTGCCATCTGCAAAGCATTGTTGTTACCAAAATGACCATCTACTACCAAGTACGTCAAAGGGATAAAGTTAGCTACTAGCTCGAATAGTGAGTTAATCATCTTTTTAATTAGTAATAGTTCAGATGTTAATATCACTTCGGTTTTGTTTTTATTTTTACTGCCTTTTGGTCGTCCCCTTCCACGTTTCTCTTGAGATTTTACTTTTTTGATTGGCGAGGTGCTGTTTATTTGGGAATCACTTTTGATTACCTGTTCTATTCCAATCGGAAATGATTGCCTTTCTTCTACGCTTACTAATGACAATACGAAGAACGATAACCCATTAATTGGTTTACTGGCCAAGCTTGAAAAAAATCTATCTACCCCGTATGTTTGTTTACCCGATTTACTAACTACAACTTCATCTCCTGCCAGCAAGTACACATCATTTTTTCGCCACAAATGTTGACGAAAAAACAGCCAAAACAATGTTGCCGGTTGCTGTAGAGAAAAATCTCCCCATTGTCCGATAGCTACCGCCTACACCTGTCCAACGCGCAATTCTCAACATCGTGACTCGACCACTCAGAGCTAACATTGCCAGGATAATTTGGTTCAACTGCCGCATCGTTGTCGCGTTTATCTGCGGTAGCAGGCATTGCAGGAATGATAAGATATCGGGCATGGGTTGATTGTGGCTTTTGAGTTGTCGTTTGGGAAGACAATAACTCTACTACAGAGCGCCCTCTCTCTTCACCCTCTGATTTTGGCTAAGGTATTGTATAGCTTGTAACTTTCCCTGTTACTTTTAAGCTTAACGCTCTTTGAGTACAAGCTTTACAAGCTCAATGACAGTAATTTGGCATCATGACAAATAAAAAGTCACTATACATTTGGTTTTTTCACCTCGTTTTACTTAAAAGAGAAAACCAATTTTGTCTAAATAATCTCCACAGCTTCCGAAAAAGCCCTTTACACTGCGAGATATATCAGTTTCTCCTTCAGAACCTTTACCATACTTTCCGTAGATCGTTTTATTGGTGCAAAAAACAAGACCAGTCACATATTTTTTATCTGTAAAAACTTTCATTCCAGTCACGTACTCATCTTCTTGGAATCGTATCTGATCTAAAGTACCACCTTGACTATTTCCGTGCCAGTCACTCCAAAACTCTGTATTATTTGCATCTACATAGAGAGTACGTATAGAATCTATTAGATCTCCATGCCTTATTTGAAAACCTGCTAATTTTTTGTCTGCAAAATCATCTCTAAAGGGACTACCTCCACTTCCTCCGTAAGCAATTTCATAGGATTCACTATTATTGAAACATTGTACAAGCTTAGAAGCTGTTAAATACGCATTTATAGACCAGCTAGTGAAATTAGCTGCAAGTCTAGCCATACCTGCTTCAGGAATTATCGTCCATTGCAACATAGTCGTTAATAACCAAATTGCCCCAGAATTGACTGCAATACTTGTTGCAAATTTTATAAGAGGCCAAAGCAATTTTTCTTCATACAATATAGTAATGGCTGTACTAGTCATAGCTAAAGTTACTTCTCCATTTTCTTTGGCAGTATTTACAAGTGCTGTGATTCTAGACCAAGCACGTGGGCTGCTTTGTATAAAAGCAAATAAACCATATTGCAGTTCTTCGTCCCCAGATAAAGCAGAGCCAATACCAAGGGCAAGAATCATACCAACTGTAAAATGCCAAGCAAAAGCTACCTCTTCTAAGACGCAAGATGTTTGCGGCAGTGAAGACAAACGATTAATTCTGGGTAGAATACCTTCGATTAATTCTAGTCTAAATACAAAATTGATATCAGGTTTATCGATATCGAAGCTCTTTAATATTACTCCTGAAGATGTAGCAGCAAGGTACTTTCTTTCACCTAAGTAAGTTGAAATATATACAATATCTCTAGAAGCACTATCGAGATCCACCTCAAATCTAAATGTCAATCGATTGGTGTCAAAAGTTCCATAACCTTTGTTTATAATAATATTTTGATTATCTACATTCAACCAAAAAGCAGGAGGAGTGCTGTCATCCTGATCAACCAAAACCATTTCTCCATTAAGCTCAAATTTGAGTGCTTTATCTTTAGCAACTACATCGTTAATAACCCCCAAAATTATTCGTTCTTCTGATAATGCCAAGGTACCATATCCTAAAAATCTTCCATCATACGTTTTAACTAAGAACTTTTCGCCCTGAATGATGTCTGTAATATCAAATAGATGCATTGAATTTTTCCTTTATCACTAATAAATTGAAGATTCTTCAAATCTCCGGTCAATACAATAAGACAATGAATGCCTACACAAAAATGTAGACAGAGTATCACTTTACTCTCCTTGCACGCTTTGTAGCTTTAATCCAGTCAATAGTACGCTTCAGGTATATATGCAGCGAACTGTAGAAAACCGGTTTATGAACTTTAACGGAGTGAATGTTGAACTGTTATAGACGCTATTAACTCTAACATTTCCCTAAGTAAGAACAACCTCAGGGATACTACTTACTTTAGGCAACAGAATGTTAAGCAGATTTTTACAGCCTTTTTGTAGAGATACGAATTCCAGAGCGAAAGATTGTTTGTCACTAATCTAAATCCTGCTACATCACCTGTTCAAGCAATTTCTACATTTCATATTAGAAACTCTAAAAATTAGATGCGCTTTCGGTAAAGCTCGCAGGCGTGAAAAACTTGACTTTTAATTTGTCACTACGGTCAAATAATTTGTCGCTCTACACGAATCCTGGCACAAGGTCTAACACCAACACGGCTGGTATCAATCCAACAAAAAGCCTCAAGGGGTCGCCCATCATACCAGAGGTTGATGGGTGGGAAATTGAGGCAAACATTTTATAGCTAAACAAAGTGAATCCTTATTTCTGAGGTGATTCTTGCTGTTGTACATATTGTTTTAACTGTTCAACAGTGACCTCACCACAACTAGCAACAAAGTAAGAACCTGTCCACAACACAGGTTTTGTATAAACTTGGCTCAAAATAGATTCAAACTCTTTGCGAATTAATCGACTAGAAACAGTTTTGAGATTAGCAATAAATTTGCTGAGTTCAATTTGTGGATGGTAACGAATGAGTAAATGTACATGATCAACTTCACCGTTAAATTCTACTAATGTGCATTCCCATTTGATACAGGTATCTTTAAATATATCTGCCAGCCTAGATAGCATAAGCTCATTAATAACTTTCTTTCTGTATTTAGTCACAAAAACTATGTGAGCAGTAAGAGAGTAAACTGAGCGAAAACCTTTATCATATAAATCTTCCATTAATAAGCAATAAGTATTATAATTAGCAATATGATTCTAACTTACTGTTACCGAATTTTACCCAATGCCGCGCAAATAGCTTTGATGTCAAACACATTAGAGCTACTACGCCGTCATTGGAATTACGCTTTGGGGCAGAGGTTAGATGCACTCAACAGAAGTCGTTGTCAAATTGATCGATGTTCCATAATTAGTGAACCAATTGGAGAAATCCCACAGCGAGTTAATTACTATACTCAACAAGCAGATTTAAAGCACACAAAGATACTATTTCCCGATTACAAAAATATCTGGGCAGAATCTCTGCAAATCAATTTGCAGCGTTTAAATCAAGCATGGGAACGTTGGTTAATTCCAGACGCATTGGGAAAACGTGGTGGTCGTCCTAGATTTAAAAAGCCGGGGGAATTAAGGTCTTTTGTTTACCCACGAGTGAATTGCCCAAAGGCAGGCACTCACCTTCAAGATGGTAGATTAAAGCTGAGTAAAATTGGTGAGATGCCAGTGATTATGCACCGACCATTACCAGTGGGCTTTGTACTCAAAACTTGTACGATTGTGTGCAAAGCTGATGGATGGTACTGCTGCATTTCCTTGCAAGATGATTCTGTGCCGCAACTATTACCACTTGATGAGGTTAAATCTGCTGTAGGGATTGATGTTGGGCTAAAAGAATTTTTGACGACATCAGATGGTGATACAGTCACTATTCCACAAATTTATCGTCGCACTCAACATCACTTAGCACGACAACAACGTCAACTAGCTCGTCAACAGAAAGGCTCTCTAAGACAAGCTAAAAAGAAAAACCACATTGCCAGAATTCATCAAAGGATTGAGCGTCAGAGGAAAGATTTTCATTACAAAACAGCACACAAATTAGTCAAAAATTTTGACTTAATCGCCGTAGAAGACCTGAATATCAAAGGTCTTGCTAGAACACGATTGAGTAAATCAATTCTGGATGCTGCATGGGGGGCATTTATCAATATCTTGGAAGCAGTGGCGGTCAAACGCGGTGTCCGAGTAGTAAAAGTTAATCCTCATTCTACTAGCCAGAATTGTTCTGCTTGCGGTCATAAAGTCCCGAAAACTCTGTCTGTTCGTTTGCATCATTGCCCGAAATGCGGATTACTGATGGATAGAGATGAGAATGCCGCAGTCAATATTTTAAATCGGGCAATTAGCGAGGTGGGACTCATCTTGTCTGCGCGCGGAGGCTTCGGGGTAGCCCAGCCTGTGAAACGCGAAGCTTTTTTAGAATTTGATGGTTCTCAACTATCTGGTTCTAGATTAGAAGCTCCTGTTATACCGCAAGGTTAACGGGAGAGAACGTCACTAGCCAATGTCAGGCAGATTAGCGATAATCTTGGGTGGTTCGATGATCTCTGCAATCGCATATATCCCCGATTGCTCCCCAGATTTCCAGATCAGCACTCCGTCGCCAGCAGCCATTTCCTTGGCTTTAGTTATTAATCAGACATTCATCTAAAATAAACTATTCATTTATTATTGTTCTGGCATTACCCCAGTGAAGCTGATACTGCAAAGCATCTAATATTGATTCAGCCTCATCAACTGTTAATCCTTCTAATAGAGAGCAAACATCATACAAATCTTGTGGAACGTTATGTGGGATTACTAATTGGCATAGTGCATCTTCTACGGCTTCTGAAACTGGATATTCAGTTGAAGTATATTCCCTTTGTACTAGGACATAGGTTGAAAGCGTAATCCTGAGCAAGAGTTTAGTTTCTCTACTGAGAACTTCGAGAGAACCGCCGTATTTACCAACAAGCTGGTCAATGCGATTGCTTTGCCCGTTGTAGATTACTAAATCTTTTGACATTTTTTCCTTATTCTTGGGAACAGGATGTATAAATAGTTATCTTAATCTAAGAATACATAACTTGACGAGTCTGCTGAACAGCCAATGATAAAATTTCTGCTGCCTGTTCAATTTCTTCAATATTTGTAAATTTACCTATACCAATACGCAAAGCCCCTTCAATAATCTTTGTGGATAAATTCATAGCTTGAAGTACATGAGAAGGTGCTTCTACACCCGATGAACAAGCGGCTCCTGTAGAAATAGCTAGTTTCTGGCGTACTCTAGCAATAATTGCAGTGTTGGGAACATCAGGAATAGATATATGAAGATTGCCAGATAATCGGTTGCTAACGTCACCATTAATGACTAGACCAGGAATTTTATCTAGTAGCAAGCTTTGTAATTTATCTCTTAAGTCTGCGATCGCTTTTTCGTCTTCTTCCATTTCTAACAGTCGTAGGCGGCAGGCTTCTCCTAACCCGACAATACCCGGAACATTGAGTGTACCTGAACGTAGTCCTTTTTGATGCCCACCACCAAACAAAATAGGATTGAGCTGGTATCCCTTTCTTACTACTAATGCTCCTGAGCCTTTTGGCCCATAAAGCTTGTGGGCAGAAATCGCCAGATAAGTAATACCCCATTCTTCAAAATTGATGGGTATTTTTCCTACAGCTTGAGAAGCATCACATAAAAATGAGATATTATATTTTTTCGCTATTCGTCCAACTTCTTGGATAGGATAAATATTTCCAATTTCATTATTTGCTGCCATTACACAGAGCAATGAAATTCCCGAAGCACAGACTTTATCAAGAGAATCTAAATCTAATCTGCCTTTTGAATCAATTCGCAAATCGATAACTTCAGCCAGGTTTTTTTTTGCTAACGTATGACAGGTATCTAAAACAGCCCTGTGTTCAACTGGTAAAACAGCAATACGAGGTCTGATTTTTGCAGTGTTATCAATAGGTATGCTACCTTGAATGACTAAATTAATGCTTTCGGTAGCTCCTGATGTAAAAATTACTTCTTTAGATGATGCGCCAACTAATTTAGCAACATTGACAGATGCTTGAAGCACAGCTTTTTTTGCTTCATCTCCATAAGCATGATCAGTGCTACTAGCGTTACCAAATGCTGTAGTCATATAATATAACATCAATTCTGCAACACGCTTATCAACAGGCGTTGTTGAGTGATAGTCGAAATATATATAATTAGCGTTGCTAGGAGCAATTTTACTTTTCATATTTAAATTAATCTGACTTCAAGAATAATTATTGTTAGCTTCGTTGAACACGATAAAAAACTTCTGAGTGATTTGGAGTAAACAAAATGTAGCGATTGGGTAAAAAATAACGTAGCCAACGCATTAGAGTCTGCCAAGCATATTCTGCATCAAAGCCAGGAATTTCGGCGCATGGGAGTGAGGAAAGAAAATTACGTACTGCACCAAAACGTTGTGGAGTTGTAACGAAGGCATCAACCTGTCGAATTATTGGCATCTCTAGCAAAATAAGACCTAAGTAAGATTCAAAAGCATCTTTTGGCAAATTAGGAGTTAATGGTAATGTATGTAGGTCTAATAATGCTGCTTTTTTACTAGCTGTACTTAACTTCTCTAATTGTCCAGAGTAAGCTAAATATAAATCCTCTGGATTACGTAATGTTGGCAACCAATAATTAATTCTGATTTGTTGCTGGGCTAAATTTTCCAAACTTGATTTTTTTACTTCAACAGTAAGCGAAGGTGTTTTTTGCAAATGATGACGTTTGAGAATTTCTATTGTTATAGACATTTGCTCAAATAAACCATCATCAATCTGAATGCATCCTGCTAAAAGTTCAGTTTCAAATGTTTTTAAATTAGTATCTGCAGTTGGAAGGGCTACAAGAATTTCAAAATTCGGGTAATCAGACCATCCCAAGGCTGAAGCAGTTAAATTAGCGGAACCTATGAGACACTTTTCGTCTGCACGATAAAATTTTGCGTGTAAGTTGTGTCTTAACCAAAGTGAAGAATTAGGGCGTGCTTTGATAATAGTCCATACTTCTAAATCGCTTACCCCAGCTAAAATCTCTTCAGGATGCCAACGTGTTATACATCTAACTTTAACTTCAGTAGATACCTTTAAAAGCAGTCTTTCTAACACGGAAGCCTTGATAAAGGGTGCAGCAAGTACAACATCTTTATGAGCTTCCGTACATAGTTTCTCTAACTGATTCGCTGGAAAAATCACAAATTAATTATCCAATTTGCTCTTCTTTCTCTAAAAATTGTCTAGCAATACGTCCCCAATCTACACGAGTATCTTGAGCAGCTTGACGACGTTTACCATCAGGTTGTTCGTCTTCATATCTTGCCCAGGCCATTAATAAAAGTTTTAATCCTTGTGATGAATTAGTCAGACGATATCGTAGGGTATCTGTATCTACTCCATCTACGTCTTTCTCTAAAACTTCTACCAAATTTTTATAAGCGGGATGATTTGTATTTAAAGTAACTATAACTGTTCCCCCTCTAAGCTTGACTGTGAAAAAAGCTGGTGTTTCTAGATCGGCTTCGGCGAACGTATATTTTAAACCATTGTCTATTGTTGAAGCCGCCAATGCTTTAGCTTGGATTTCTGTAATACCCTCATCCGTTAAAGTTTTTTCAATAACTTGCTTACGCTCCTGGACTGATAGAGACTCATCATTATCACTTTCACCCTTGTACCCGTCTTGCTTACGTCTCTCTGTGACAGCAGTTGCTATTTGCTCGGCTAAATGCCCTTGATGTCGATTATTACTTCCGCCACCACGAGTTCCTTTTGTTTGATTCTTAATATGTCTACGAATATTACTGAGTATTTTCTGAATTCTATGAGCAATTTCGATGAAAGGTTCTCTAGGGTCTTCATCTTGTTTCAGTTCTTCTTTTAACTGAGTTATACTTTTATCACCTAATATAGAATTAATGTCAATTGCTATTAACTCTGCAAAGTTACGAGCAGACTGTTTATTGTTAGTTACCCCAAATAAATCATCAAGTGATGGTGGAAATTCAACTTCAATTCCCCACCAACGTTCAGTAGTATCATATTTGATAACTAAGGATTGATTGAGTTCTAATTCACGGCCAGCACGAACTATGGATACTCCTATATTATTGGCGGCATGTTTTCCATGTGGAAGATCACCCGGATTTTGACCAGGTACTGCTTGACGAGCTTCTTCTCTAGCATAAGAGAAGCGCACTCTCACTTCATGTGGCTGACCACGAAAATCAATACTATAAATAATTTCTGAACTATCTTTATCTTCCCAAAGTTTAAACATTGGAGTTTGATCAAACGGTGAAGGGCATGATGTTCTTGCCATTAAATATCCAGGATCATTAGGAAAAGCTAATTTATTAACCATAATGTTGCTTAGGTTGTCTAAATCAAAAGCCATCATACGAATAGACACTTTACCACTGTCTAAAAATCTTCGATACATTCTACCAACTAATAGTTCAGAGTTATCAATAATGGCTTTTCCAGTTCTCCAAATGCATTTGTCAATTTTTGACCAGACTACTAATGTCCCACTGCGACCAAATGTATTACCAACTCTGTGCCAAATATTAGGAATTGCTTTTAATTGTGGTTCTGGTACTTCTGTTTGTTGCTGTTGCTTGATTTCCTCTAAGTCTAAATAGGTATAGAGAGCGTTTTCCACACCGTCTTGCCAACTCCAAACCTCAACCTTTTGGCATTGGGAAACTGAAGAAGATGGTAATCCCATCCCAAAGCGACCAATTCCTATATGTTTTGCTGCATCTAGATAAGTGCCATTACCAAACTGCAATGCCAAACGCAAAACTGTTGCATCCATCCCACAACCATTATCCAAGATAGCAATTTTATGAATGCGGTAACTCCGGCGCTGTTCAAGCCTGACTTGCTGTTCCCCACAAAGGAGTTCAACTTGAGTTGCTCCTGCTTGTATAGAATTATCCATCAGTTCAGCAATGGCATAAGCTGCATTTTTATAACCGTTGTCTCGCATTGCTTGCACTGCTAAGTGTGCTGGAACTATATCATGGGGATTGATAGCCATAGATTTTAACCGATAACATTAATTAAATAATTAGTATAATTTAGCTCTAAGTAGAACGATGCAAATAAACCGAACTATGTAACGAAAAGTAAAGTTACCTAAAACCTTCTTCCCTTCTGCCCTTTGCCTCCTGCCTTGTCATAACGACAATTTTTAACATCGATCTACTTACTTATAGTTTTCCCTAAAATTAGGCTAAGGTATTAATTTAAACTTGATTTAGAAAAAAAAGCGGCGTTGCTGAATTAAGGGATGAATTAATTTATGCACGTATAGTTTTATACTTTAAATAGCAGAGTAATATTTTGATTGAGTATCTCAGTATTTGTTCTGATTTGGAATAACATAAAGTTTTTCGGTGAAGTCGTGCAAGATAATGTCGTAATCGAGTGTTCTCATTTTCAACCCTTGTCATGTACGTTTTGCTGATAATTTGGTCGCCACTAGCGGGACTTAAACAAAACAAAAAAGTAAAAAAGGCTATAATGCTTAAATAGCAAAGCTTTCACATTGAAAGAAGCTCATGAGAGAAACCACTCCCGCAGCCATGCCCCCGTGCTTTGAAAGATGG
>JAHHHN010000008.1 GCA_019359325.1 Mojavia pulchra JT2-VF2
CCACACTGAACCCATCCCGAACTCAGAGGTGAAACGCTGCTGCGGCCACGATAGTTTAGGGGTAGCCCTACGCAAAAATAGCTCGATGCCAGGTTTGTTATTTCAAATACCCAGACTATGCCACTGTGATAGTCTGGGTGTTTTACTTATTGTGGATGTTTTTGGCAAATACAATACACATGTTTTGTCTAAGTGGTAGATGCTCAATTTCTTCTACCACTTTTTTGTGCTCAGTTTAGATTCTGGACAAGTCTATTGCATAAGGGTATAAGGGTAAATCATGTTTATTGCTAAATTCTGCCTTCTGTCTTTTGCTTTGCCAATGGGATAATTTCAAACTCAAAAGAACGAATCAAGCGTTCATCAATATAAACCTCTATTTTATGCTTGCCGGGTGGATCGCCTGGAGTAATAGTCCAAAAATTCTGAATTACACCATCAGCAATCGACTGTGTGCGCTTTGTGACTGCTTCCATACCGTTGGGAGATATTGACAAGTTTTCCCCACTATCTACACCCCAGGTTTCCGGACGTTTTGGCAATCGCAGGATTTCTCGCCATGTCACTTTGCCTTGGTAGTTTTTCAGTTGAATCTGCCATCCATATTTGCTTCCTTCCTGAAGTGGCACTCTTAAAGTAGGAATTAAGGTTACTTTGGCTTGGGGGTCTACTCTTACCACCCCAAACTCAGCTTGCTCAACAATAATCGGTTGAGTCTTGACCGACTGAGAAGATGCTCCAGCATTTGCTGCTAAAGGAGTAGCATTGATTGGTTCAGCAGCTATAATTCCCAAGACCAGCCAAGAAGAAGTTAGTACAACTGTAGCGGCGCAAATTCTCATCAACATAATTTTTGGTCAGTTATTTGGGTATTGTAGTTATTCAGCTACTCTGGCTTGGCTTCCGGGTTGAGGCGGGAGATTGTGGCTGGTTTGAAATTGCAGCTAAATTTTGAACACGAGGTAGACAAAGTAAAAATAAGTCTCCCGCGAGAGAAATTCCATCTGGCTGCGAAAACTGCGGTAACGAGTGGTAGGTGTGGGAGAGGGATATGCATCCATTCCTAAGCTACGTGCCATCAGTACAGAGCGTTTCATGTGCAATGGGTCGCTGACAATGAGAAACTTGGTTAATTGGTAATTAGATGCCACCGCAAGAGCATTTTTGAGATTCTGGGAAGTTGTTCGAGATTCAGTTTCGGTGAGAATATCAACTACTTTTACCTGTTTTGCCAAAGCATAGCGTTTGCCAACTATGGCTTCGGCAGGTTCATTGCGCTCGCCAACTCCGCCAGTAAAAATGATTTTACTAACATTGCCATTTTTATATAGGTTAATAGCGTGATTAATTCGTTCTCTAAAAACAGGAGATGGTTCTTCACCCCAAACTGCTGCTCCCAGAACAATGGCTGCATCTGCTTTGATATTATTACTGTTGCTGCCGTATGAATAAATACTTATGGCTGTAGATGCGATCGCTAGCAGCAAAGCAGACATCAAAGCCAGTAAAATTAGCACTCGTGGTCGTTTTCGCATATTGGGGTTTGGATATTAGGTATTGGTGATTAGGTATTGGGTATTAGGTAAATAACCCAGTCCCTAGTCCCCAGCCGCCAGTCCCCAGTTCCCATTAACCTTCGACCAAATTCCAGAAGTAACCATCGGGTGCAACGAAAGAGAAACTCATCTCGCCAAACTCATTGCTGAGGATATTTGTCAAGTTTTGTGCTGAACTTTCTCGGATGCGATCGCAATATGTCTTAATTCCTCGCACACGATAGGTATACAAAGACATTCCTAAGCTACCTGGTTGCGCTGCTTCAAACCGCGACTCTAAACTCATAGAATCTGGAAAGCGAACAATGTAAAGTCTGCCACTACGTGCAGCCATAAAGTCAGACACAGAAGAACGCGGATCATCAAAAGCTGTGACAATAAACTTTTCACCAGGATTGAGGTCAAAAATCTCTCGCCCTGCTAGTGAAGATTCATAGCTAGTTTCCACATCATCACGCACACGCAGCAAACCCAAAACATCTTCGTAAAATTTCAGAGTTTCCTTACTGTCATCCTGAACAATCAATCCTAAATGAGTAAACTGGCTAGTTTTAAAAGTAGCATTATCGTTAATTTGTCCATAATGTGGCAGTGTATAGCCAAATCTTTGAAATAGAACCTGCCGAGTTAAGGGTTGCAGTAACAACATTTCTCGCACCCCAATTGCTGAATCGATAAAAGGACGGCTTTTTCTATCTTTGTTATAGATAATTTCCCAATAAGGGTTTGTGTACCTAATATCCCAACCTGCGGCTTTTGCTTCCTCTGCATGATTTAAGATAGTTAATGTATCGGCAGTTAAAGTAGTTGCCCAACGGTTTCCCTTCAGTTTCATCAACTCGGTTCCTAACCCCTGATTTGTAGGGTTTTGCCAAACCATTAATCGAATCAAGCCATGATCTGAATTCTGATGATAAAGCCGAATCGAGCGTAAAGACGAATTCACTCCATATAATTGCTGGGCCACAGATGCAGATAATTCACCTAATTGACCAATACGGTAGCCAAATTGCTCCCAATATTGAATTGCAGAAATTGGCTCTGGGACGCCAATACAAACTTCATAAATACCTTCAATTGCAGTTTTTTGCCCCTGATCCATAACAATTTAGATTTTATATTGGGATTAAATATTCATTAGACAATTAAAATGAGCTTTAGGTACGACAGATGATTACACAAACTACTCTGCCAAAATTTTAGTTGACTTTCTACTAAGCCTTAATAGAAGATAAACGTGTCACAAATGGTCATGACTGATAAATACTTTCAGAAGCATGGAGTGTTCTGGTTACAGCTGAGTGTATTTGTGTTGCTCGGCAGCATGACTTTGAGGCCCGCGAAAGCACAGATTGTAAATACGGCACAAATCCCAGATGGCAAATTAATCTTGTCCCAACAACTACCGCCGCCGCAGGATGTGCTACCACCAGTGCCTTCTCCACATCCCTCACCTCAACCGCCACAGCCACTACCGCCACCAGAAGAACTATTTCCGTCTCCTAGCCCCAGCCCCACACCTGAGCAGCCAGTTCCTGAAAAGCTGCCAGAAACTATCGTTGTAGAAAAATTTGAAGTGGTTGGCAGTACGGTATTTAGCCCTGAAGAGTTAGCCCAAGCCACGGCAGAGTTCACCAAAAGACCTATTTCCCTGGCTGAGGTGTTTCAGGCTCGTTCTAGAATCACCGATTTATATGTCAAAAAAGGTTACATTACTTCTGGTGCCTATATTCCACCGCAAACAATCCAGTCTGGTGTGATCAAAATTCAGGTTGTGGAAGGCAGATTGGAAGAAATCCAGGTGACTGGTACTCAACGGCTAAATCCCAATTATGTACGTAGCCGTCTAGCGATCGCCACCGAAGCGCCTTTAAATCGAGAGCGTTTGCTAGAGGCGCTGCAACTGTTACAACTTAATCCTTTAATTAGAAATTTGTCTGCTGAACTGTCCGCAGGTTCTCGTCCAGGAGTTAGTGTATTACAAGTTGAGGTTAGGGAGGCAAATTCCTTTAGTACCCAAATAGTTCTAGATAATGGGCGATCGCCTAGTGTTGGCAGTTTCCGACGACGATTACAACTCAATCAAGCTAATTTACTAGGATTGGGAGATGCCTTTAATTTTGCTTACACTAATACCGATGGTAGCAATGCTCTTGATGCCAGCTACACATTACCTTTAAATCCTTATAATGGGGCACTTACTTTCAACTTTGGCACTACATCTAGTAATGTCATTGAACGTCCTTTTAATGTTTTAGATATTGAATCGTCTTCTCGCTACTACGAACTGACATTTCGTCAGCCAATAATCCAAACTCCCACGCAAGAATTTGCCTTGGGCTTGACTGCTTCTCGTCGTGAAAGTGAAGCTACTTATATTAAAGGAGACCGTTTACCTTTCCCCTCACTGGGAGCTGATGAACAAGGACGTACACGTATATCTGCATTGCGATTTTTTCAAGAATGGACTGCTCGTAACAGCCGCCAAGTTATTGCCTTGCGCTCTCAATTTAACCTAGGCATAGGTGCGTTGGATGCGACAATTAACGAAGATGCCCCCGATAGCCGCTTTTTTGCATGGCAAGGTCAAGCACAGTGGGCAAGACTTTTGGCTCCTGAAACCTTACTATTACTTCGTGTCAATACACAACTAGCATCTAGATCTCTTTTACCTTTAGAACAGTTGGGTTTAGGTGGTATCGACAGTATACGGGGATATCGCCAAGATTATCTGTTAACAGATAATGGCGCTTTTGCTTCCGCCGAAGTTCAAATACCAATTCTCCGCTTACCCCAAATAGATAGCATCTTGCAAGTCGCACCATTCTTTGACTTTGGCGTTGCTTGGAACAGTTCTGGTAGAGAAAACCCAGATCCTAACACCTTAGCATCCGTTGGTCTGGGACTGCGTTGGACACAGGGCGATCGCTTCACGGCTCGTCTTGACTGGGGTATTCCATTAGTCTCTGTTGAATCTAGGGGAAACACATGGCAAGAAAACGGGCTGTATTTTTCTGTAATTTACAACCCCTTTTAAAGTCTAAAACACCAATTTATCCCACATTACGCAGATTAATTCTGCTTTGAGCCGTATCTGCTGCAATATATTGACAATAATCCTGTAGTCTTAACTTTGAATGAAGTCAATCGAGTTTTTGAACCCACATTCCGCAGGTTAGTTAAGAAAGAAGATAATATTTTCGACAAGGAGCACCAAAAAACAGGAGAATCCATTGCCTTTCATGGGTTAAATTAGCAATTTGCTTTATTTGGGCGACAGTAACCAAATGAATGGACATAAAACATTGGAACACCCAACGTAAGGTTGGAGTAGAAGTTGGTTTACCCAACTGATTATCAATAGTTTTTTTGGCTCGTTCTAAGGCTTGACGTAAAGCTTTTTGACCCATACTATACACAAGCAGACACAAACCCATAACCATTGCTAGTGCAGCAACTCGCTCAGTAGAATTGAGGAATACACTGGAAGTAAAAAATAAAGGATCTCAGCATCCTTTCTTGCTTGGCTTTCAACGACGAACCAGCGCTGTTGTACACCTGCGTACTCACTACAACTTGGCGCAATCCGATACCCAGACCTTACACTTTGTTCTACTAGATTCATCTCATCACATATGCCTGCGACTATGCCTTACTTGGTCAATATCCTGTACCCTGATATCTAATGGTGATGCTGTCATGCTTCTTAAATGCAGCATTTAGGTCATTTTCAAAAATACAGCATTTACGAGCGCACCTGCGGAATCTGGGTTTAAATAGTTAAAATTGCTCTATTTTTCTGTCTTAATATTGCTGAAAAGAAGTGAGTAAAAGGATTTGACAACCAAACATTCAAGAAGAGATTGACAAAAGTTATAAAAGAATAAAGACGATTTATTAAAATTTCAATTTCAGTAAAACAACCTCTGAAGTAGAAAAATTTTAAGTATATCTGCTCATGCCGAATGTGAGCTAAAGCAATATTTTAGAACTTCATTGCTCAATCATTGCAGCTAATGGGACACGTTACCTGTTAGCAGTCTAAAACATATTTAACTTAATTATTTATTTGTGTAAGTAAATTTTATACTCACAACTACTATAGCAGTATTAATCTGCTCGGCTTTATCCTGATCGAGATTACAGCCTAGTACACAAATAATAATTACTGTGAGCAAGATTGTTCTAATAAATATGTCGCTAACTTGTTGCCGTTATAACCTGTTTAAAAACTACTTATATTTAGCAATAATTTAATGCAATTATTGTTACAAATAACTTAGTAATATTAGCAGACTTTTAATAAAGCAAGTTTTTCACAACCACATTCAGGGAATATGAGATGAGAGCAAAATTGCGAGCTAAAGAAAATTTACGATATTTGTGGATTGCCCGTTGTTTTGCCGCAATGTTACTCTTTGGCCAAATCTGGCTACATTTACTTCAAGGAAAAACTTATTGCCGCAAGATTCTAGAACATATGGTGACTGCTGGGCCCATTTCTCTGCTTCCAGTTCTGCTTGTGAATGGTTTTGCAGGTATGATTTTTACTATTCAAACAGCAAGAGAATTAATACAATTTGGTGCTGTAAATGCTGTGGGAGGCGCTTTTGCTTTAGCTTTTTGCAGAGAATTAGCTCCTATTTTAACGGCTAGTATTATTGCTGGGCAAGTAGGTTCTGCTTTTGCAGCAGAAATAGGTGCAATGCGAGTAACAGAACAAATTGATGCACTTTATATGCTCAAAACTGATCCGATTGACTATTTAGTACTTCCTAGAGTCATTGCTTGCTCTTTGATGACGCCATTTGTGACAATTTTGGCCTTAGTTACAGGTATCATTGGTGGAATTTTTGCTGGCTGGCAATTTTATCAAATTATTCCAGAAACATTTTTAGATTCAGTTAGAAGTTTTTTAGAACCGTCAGATTTGTGGATTATTTTACTCAAAGGGTTTATTTTTGGAGCTATAGTTGCTATCAATGGCTGTAGTTGGGGACTAACTACTAAAGGAGGAGCAAAGGAAGTAGGAGAATCAGCAACAACAGCAGTTGTTACTACTTGGGTGTTAATTTTTATGATGGATTTCTTTTTATCTTTAATGCTGTTTGAAAAGCCTAGCTTTTAAACTGATGGAAGTTAAAAAACTAGGCTATTGTATGGCTTATAGATAGACGTTAAAACTTACAAAAAGTTTGTTTCCTCTAGAAAATTAATAATAGCTGTATTCAGTTCTTCTGATGAACCAATAGCCGCATCATGATAGCAGTTAGGTAGAATTTGTAACTTAGCATTGGGCAAACATCTATATAATTTTTCCCCATGGCTAGCAGGAAACCAATTATCTTGCTCACCCCACAAAACAAGCGTAGGACAATGAATACCGCTAAGATTACTTTGAATTTTAGTCAGCATATTTGGTTTTTGAGTTTGCCAATGCTCAATTTCCCTTGCTGCTATTTGTAACTCCTCGGCTACTTTTACAAGAGTCCCAGGAATTTCAGTAAAGGGATAAGCTATCCAATAAATATCTTCTTGAGTTAACACTGATGGATTAAACAGTACTCTACGTCTTTCTATTGCCATAATTTCTCTAAATAGAGGTGCAAACAAATATGCCAGACGTAAGGAGTCAATTGTTTGGATTATTTCTAATGGCGTTTGAGCAAGTATCCACATTGCCCAATGGGGTAGAGTTTCAGCAAATATCGGCACATTAACTACTACTAACCGCCCGATTAAATCGGGATAGTCTTGAGCAAATGAAAGGGCAACTAATCCCCCCAACGATTCTGCCACAATTACAGGTGGTTCATCACATAGTTCTTGAATGATTCGTGCTAATTCGGTAATTTGATGACCGTTATCTTCTCGACGAGACACAGGTTTTTCTGAAAACCCATAGCCTTTAGCATCAAAACAAATTACCCGAAAATATTTTGATAGAGGAGCAATACTGCGACGCCAATTGTAGCTCCAGTTGCCCATACCATGTAATAAAATTAACGGCTTACCTGTACCTTTCTCACCATAAGCGATTTGTACAGGATATCCTTTAGTATCACTAATAATTAGACTTTGCCGCCCTTTTGGAAAAACAGTTTGCCACCAATCTTTCATTACTTTATTAATATCGAATTTACCCACCAGCTAAGGCTTGCCACAGCAACCTAATTAGTATCACAGGCAATGCAACTAAGACAATGGCAAGTATCAACAATCCAACCAAGAGAGCAAAGATAAACCATCTATCTGCACTTCTTTTTTGGCTAGGAAATTTTAAATACTCTTCTAATAGCTTGATGTTATGAGTGTTAGCTGTCCAAGCAAAATCAAAAAAGTCTCCCAGCACAGGAATAGAGCCTACTATGCCATCAATAATAATATTTGAGACCATTCTACCTAGAGTAGCTCTAGGTGCGCCGAGCCTAGCTGCTTCTAAAACAATGTAGCAAGAAAGCATGATTCCTAAAACATCACCACCAATAGGTATAAATCCTAAAATTGGATCTAGACCAACACCTACTTTTGTTCCAGGAATAGTAATCACATTATCTAGCAGTCGGCTAAACTGACGCAGCCGCTTCAATGTAGGAGCCTTAGCATCAGGTTCAATACTAGAAAACCGAGAATGAGACATGAGTGCGATCGCTTGTTTGAAGTTGAGTAGTTAAATATTTTACTGCTGTATAGCGATTTTCCCTAAATTAACTAACTCATATATATGTAGAGCTACATTCCCTAATTAATAATTTTTGACAATTTGTCACTTTTTTGTGGGCGCATATCTTCACCAACAGTTACATTTAATTGATCGCCCACGAGAAGCACAAAAGCACTCATCGAGAGCCATAGCATTAAAACTATCACAGTTCCCACAGCACCATAGATTTTATTATAGTTGCCAAAATTAGCTACATAAAGCCGAAACAGGGCAGATAAAATTGCCCAAAAAACAGCTGCTAAGATTGCTCCAGGCATCATTGGTGTGCCTGGATTCCATACACTGGGGCCATAGCGATA
The DNA here is from genome assembly GCA_019359325.1 of Mojavia pulchra JT2-VF2. GTDB lineage: Bacteria > Cyanobacteriota > Cyanobacteriia > Cyanobacteriales > Nostocaceae > Mojavia > Mojavia pulchra. Next base: position 8,580 of record JAHHHN010000008.1, read on the forward strand.
GACAAAACCAAAGGCAGTAGCAACAATACTTAAAGCTAAAGGCCAGCGTAATAGTTGCCAAATATGTAACAAAAAGACAAAATAACCATTTTCACGCACTACCATTGCTAATAATAAGTCACTGATAAATACTAAGAATGATGCCGATACTAAAAGCAATATAGTACCAATTGTTAATCCCAAAGAAACGAGTTTAGCTTTCCAAAAGGGGCGCATCTTTTCTGAGGGAATTTGATGGATTTGATCGAGAGCAGTCATAGCGGTACTCACTGCTCCAGAAGCAGCCCAAATTGCTACGATAAAGCTGAGAGAAAACCAACTACTATTACTGGAGTTAGCAATTTCTGTAGTAGCAAAATCACGAATCAGAACTAGCGCTTCTTCAGGTACGATTTGACTAAGTAGCTCCGCCAGTTGTTTAAAGGTATATTGCAAAGATTCTGCAAATAAGCCAATGGCTGTGAAGATGGCAATAATCGCTGGAAACAGCGATAGCATAGCATTAAAGGCAATCTCCGAAGCAAGTCCTAAAAGTCGTCTTTCGATTGTTCTAGTAACAGTTTTCTTTAGCGTGCGTGTGTTGAGGTGACGAAAAAAGCGGACAAAACGAGGCTGGTACATGATTTGAAGTTCTGACTGCTTGGTTGTCTCAACTAATTTGCCAAATTTGCTGTGTTCAGTACATCTATCTTTTTACTTCTTTTACCGAAAGATCGCGGGAAAGTCCATTCTCTTTAGGGATGAGATGAACCGACGCTCGCCGTCTGAGTCATTAGTTATTAAACATTAGCACTCATCACTTGAAATCTCACGCCTGTTTATGGAAAGGAGCGATTATCAGACAAGCGCTTGTAAGTGCTGTGGAATGAGTTACTGAAATAGTATTTGTGCAAGGTAAGAGGAGATGGGGAAGATAACTCTTGACTAATGGCTAACAACTGTTAATTAATAACTAGTTACTATTAACTAATCTAAAATCTAAAATTCTATGACTCAAGACTTAACACAACAATGGTTGACCGAAATTCAATCCCTGAAACAGCAGATGATAACACTCCAGCGCGATCGCGATGCTGCATGGGAAAGTGCAGAAAAATGGCGTAAGCTGTACAATACTGAAGCTGAACAACGTCGTACAGATACTCAGCTATCCCAACAGGCGATCGCATCTTTGAAAGCAGAATTACGCAAACTTCAAGGTTTTGGCATAGAGACGCTGACTGATACCACAGCAGCAACAGCTATTCAACAGCAAATAGAACAACTGCAATCTCTAGAAGAGTTTAAAACCAGACTAATTGCAGTCCTTAAAGAACGCGATCGCCTCCTACAAGCTTTGAAAACTGAGCAAGAAAATCACGCCCAAACCCGCAATAGCCTGACTACGGCTTTGGGTGATGCTATTGATAGTTGGGCACGCGATCGCGGTGATTCTGAACAGGTAACAAAGGAGACAAATGATGATTCAGATACGCAAGAACATAGGGAACTAGAGATTTAAGACTAATTCCCTTTGGAATTGTAAATTCTCTAAAGCCCCATCGCCTCGGCAACTGCTCCTATTTCTGCCGCGATACCTTGTTTAAATTGACTGTGATTGTGTTTAATGGCTGTATCTGGGTCTTTTAGACCATTGCCAGTCAGGACACAAACTACTGTTGCCCCTGTGGGAATTTGGTCTTTAACCTGTAACATCCCGGCTACGGAAGCAGCACTAGCAGGTTCACAAAAAATCCCTTCCGAAGATGCCAACAGTTGATAGGCATCAATAATTTCCGCATCAGTAACAGCATGGAAATTTCCCTGACTGGCTGATTTGACAGCGATCGCCTTATCCCAACTTGCTGGGTTACCAATGCGAATAGCTGTGGCTAAGGTTTCAGGATGCTCTACAGGCTTACCTATAACTAAGGGAGAAGCACCTGCTGCTTGAAAACCCATAACCCGCGGTAAGCGATCGCACTTGCCTGCTTGATGATATTGACAAAATCCCATCCAGTATGCTGTGATATTCCCGGCATTACCTACTGGAATGCACAGCCAGTCTGGGGCATTACCCAAGGTATCGACAATTTCAAACGCAGCTGTTTTCTGTCCTTCTAGACGGTAAGGATTGACCGAATTCACTAAAGTAATTGGATAGCTTTCTGCCATCTCACGCACAATTGTCAATGCGCGGTCAAAATTACCTTTAATGGCTAGTACTTCAGCACCGTAAAGCAACGCCTGTGCCAACTTACCCAGCGCCACATAGCCATCAGGAATCAGCACAAAAGCATTCATCCCTCCACGTCTAGCATAAGCGGCCGCTGCTGCTGAGGTGTTACCTGTACTAGCGCAAATGACTGCCTTGGCCCCAGCTTCCTTGGCCTTAGAAATAGCCATTGTCATTCCTCGGTCTTTGAAGCTTCCAGTGGGGTTAAGACCGTCGTATTTCACAAAAACACGTACTTGTCTGCCAATACGTTCTGCGATCGCCGGCGCTGGTATCAGGGGAGTATTACCTTCTAACAGAGTGACAACCGGTGTTTTTTCGCTGACAGGCAAGTATTCACGATAGGCTTCTATCAGTCCGGGCCAAGGTTGGCGATGAGATTTAACAGCAGACAGGCTCAAAGTCACGGGATTTATACAAGTTTTTAGTTAAAACAGACAATTACCAGTAGTACATATCTTCCACTACTAGATGCTCTGAACACAAGAAAATATATTTTTTTGTGATGCAGGCATTCACAAAACTCAGTGCTGAGTGTTGAGAAAAAGTACTGAGTGCTATTTTGGGAACACAGCCATCATAATTGCAGTCACTTATAACAAAACCTCAAACCTATTAGAGTAAATGATTAAAAGTCAAGATTCCTTTAACAAAGCTTAAAACTACCTTATCATAGTATCTCTAATGGTGTGAGTTAAGTTGTGGATCGAATTAACGATGTCTACTTGTTCATCTAGTGTTTCCGACCGCCAGTCCCAGGCTCATTGGGCAAGCCAGTTAAACAAGTCTTATTATCAAGACGATCAGCAAGCTAAATTTATGCACCTGCAAGCAGAGATAGATTCTTTACTGTTACAGTTGCAAAACCTCAAGCAGCAAAGGTTATCGACTGCTAGCCACGAGGAATAAATTAAACAGAAGGCTGAAGGAAGAAATGACCCCAGTTGCCAATGAATGGTGACTAAATTTAATAAAAACTTTTTTTCGTTTCTCCCTAATTACATGGGAAGAATTTACTAATATCTCACTTCATCCTTCTTGAGGCTGCTATTCAAAGCGCTGGTTCTTTTGTGACCAGCGCCTCAAGCTATAATTATCGGCATTTTGTACTAATAAAGCTAGGGATTGCCCATCATAAAGGTTGGCGATCGCTGTCAATGTTTGCTGAGTATTTCCCTGAAAATCACTATAAATCACTTTACCGCTATCAGACAAGATAAGAGTTCGGGGACGGGATAAGTTTTCTTCTTGCTCTTGATATTTATCTGCTGGATACTTCAACGATGCTATTGCTTGTGCTGAAATAGTCAGCACAGTTTCTGGTTGAGTATTATTTGTTAAATTAATAACTTGAACAGGCCAATACCCAAGCTTTTGCTGCATCTGCTGGAAGCTAGGCAAAGCACCATTTGGAATTTCACCAGATTGCTGTAAAGAGCGCCACACAGTTGGTAGCATTGCTTCTACTCTGAGTGGATCTTTTTGATATAGTTCTGCCAGAGTCAGCGCAGATGGTTCTACCCATTCGAGTGCTGAATTTGTCAAAGCTAAAGGTCGCGGCTGGAGAGCATTGTTTTGATTTTCAGGAAGTGTTTGCCCAGCAGCTAGTAAGCGCAAAACTCCGCCCTGCAATTGCACTGCTTTAATAATGGCGGTAGTTATCTGCTGTTCGCCGTTAGGTAACCAGACAACTATATCAATTGCTGGGTCAAAACTGATACCTAAAGTTTCTCTAAAAAATTTGGCAGGGGCAGTTTTAGGTACTTGCAAATTCCTAAAGGGACAATTCAGCCAGCGTTTGCCGTCCTCAAATGCACTCACTTCTATTTGATACCAAACTTCGTTATCTTTGAGTTTCAGGTCTGCTTTTGAAGACAGTTGCAGCCATTGAGTGCTTGTGATTTGAGTGATGGGTTGCACTGAACCAACAATCCGGCTAGGGTGACTAGAGGTGATTTGAGACTTTGCTAACTCATCACTGAGTCGTTCTAATAAATCATGAATAAATTTCAGGCTATCTGGGGTAATTTTTGTTTGTGCCTTCAACCAAGAATCAGCACGTTCTTCCCCTTGCTGAACTGCTAAAATCAAGGCTCTCCAAGCTTGCACTTCTAGTAGATTTGGGTTTACCTGCAACGCCGCTGCTGTACGATTCCTTAACCTACCTTGATCCGTTTTCAGTAAAGTAGCAATTTCTTGGATGTTCTGTGGTGATGCTTCAAACAACTGTAAAGCTTTCCCCCAGCGGCCATCAATCAAATCTGCTAGTACTTGTTGACTAGGGCTGGCCCAAATCTTATTAGCTTGAGTTTTGGTAAGTTGGGAGTGCAAGCGAATCACATCAATTTGTGCTTGTACCTCTGGAGGTAAAACTTTTTTTCGCTGTTTCTGAAACAATTGCAACTGCGTAAAGGCTGGTGTCCATAACCCACTACGGGCAGCTAACAAGGCATTTTTATAGACAGTATCTTTCAAAATTGGTGTTTTGAAAGAAATTTCTTCCAGTTGAATAGGATTGAGGAATAGCTTGATAGCTTTGACTTGGTAAACGCGTAAACGTGGTTCTAAACCTACTGTTTGATCTATGACCAACTCTTTTGTACGATCACCAGTGACTTGCTGCCACTTAGGTACTTGTCCGTTGGGACTTTTCCAGGACAACATCTGTTGTAGATTACTACGTTCTGGATTGTAGTAGACAATTTGCCCATAGGCGATCGCACCAGTTTCTTGTTGGCGCTGACCTCGTAAATCAAACCAAACTCCTGGAGATGGTGTCCCGCCCTCAAAGCGTTTCACTTCGTTTAAAGGTAGAGGAATGCTGGTTTCTGGATGTTCTAATTGAGCATCGTCAGCAGAAGCCAGCACAAAGGATTCTTCTGGCCCAGTTACAGGTAGTTGAGTCATTAAATGGTAGTATTTATCTTTTTGAGATTGCAACTCCAAATCCTTGGAACGCTGATAAATCCTCAGCTCCACAACTACTTGACAATCTGACTCGCAATTGGGGCGTTGCTGCAAGACTGGCAGTAAAAACGAGTTCTCCTGACCCTGATTTAAAGCTAGAGTTTCCCCAGCAATTCGTTTTTGTTTGCTGAGGCTAAGTTGAATTTGCTTGAGTGTTTGGGGTCGTTCGTAATTACCGAGAGAGATTTGTGCCCATTCTGGTAAAAAATTATTCAGCCATATGATTTGTTCTGGATTGAAGATGAATAGAATGCTGATCCAGGCAAAAGCAATAATCAAACCAGCACTACTCAATAAAACGGCGATCGCTAAAGTTGATATTAGCCAATTTCCAGGTTTAGAATTTTTGCGGGGTATTTTGGATATCCGTTTGATAGCACCTGCACGAGCTTGATTTTTTCGAGAGGGCTTTGGCCTCAGCTTTCGCAACCGATGTGCCATATTAATTTTCAGTCAATCCAGTGGATGAGTTTGGGCTTAGTATTTCATCCTTTATACTCGCGCTTTGAAATGTTGCCCAGAACTTTCCAAGCCAAAACTTACGCAAAATTATGAAAAACTCCATGCCTTTGCGGGTGGAGTTTTTGGGCATGGGTAATACCCGCATTTCTCCCAAGCTTGAGGGGAAGAAGGGGCAGAGGGGAAAGTACAGACGCGATTAATCGCGTCTTATACAATAACTCTCCCCTGCTCCCCTGCTCCCCTGCACAAGCGCAGGCTTTGAGAGATGTGGTGAGAAATCCGGGAATAGGGCATAGGACATGGGGAAAACTCACCAATGACGGTAGTTGATCCACTTGGGGAAGCCACCCCGCCCTTACGGGTTCCCTGCCCAACAGACGCCGCTCCAGGGTTGAGTACTGGGGACTGGGAAAACATTCCAATGATTACTTGTGCTAATTTCCATAAATAAATGCCCTCATAAAATATCTGAGGGCATTGATTAATATCTATGTAAAGAAATTAAGTGCGGAAACGTCTTTTACTTTGTTTGTGCAAGGCAAGTTTTTTGCGCTTGGATTTTTCAATAGGCGTTTCAAAGTGACGATGTTTCCTCATATCTTGAAAAATCCCCGCCTTGGAAACTTCTCGCTTGAATCGACGTAAGGCTGATTCAATGTGTTCATTGTCACCTACTACTATTTGGGTCATTATCTCTCCTATTAAATTAACTTAATCAACGGTGCGAGCAGGCGCTAACAGTGCAAAAAAAGACAGACTCATTGTCTAACCTATTGACTCGCTTGTAAAATTTTAGGTTTCAAAGCTTAATAGCGGTTACGAGAGCCGCCACCGTATCCTCCCCGGTTGCCACCAGACGAACCTCTGTCTTCCCTGGGCTTGGCTTTGTTAACTTTGAGGTCACGACCCATCCATTCAGCACCATCAAGAGCTTCAATGGCAGCTGCTTCTTCAGCTTCAGTTCCCATTTCCACAAATCCGAAACCGCGTAGTTGTCCTGTTTCGCGGTCAGTAGGTAGTTGAACACGCCTTACAGTGCCATATTCTGCAAAAACAGCGCTCAAGGTGTCTTGGGTAACTTCGTAAGAGAGATTGCCTACATAAATTGACATCGATTATCTCCAAAATTATTAGTGTGTAGAGATTTAAATTTCGGAGAAAAATCTGTAAATACCAAAAGGGAAAAGCCTGTCAATACTAAAAACAAGAATACTCACCGAATTAACTCTCGTCTTCTAGGATGACATAGAAACTAATTCTCCGCATCCAGTAAAACAAAAAGACAAGAGGCGATCGCACGCCTGAGAAACACGATGGATGAAGCAAGCCAGGAAGCACAAGAGCGAGGATTAACGCCTGAAATATGAGAATCGATTAGCTATTCATGAAAAAACGGCGATGTCTTTTAACTCGCCGCGCGTTGTATTTATGCAAAAGAGTACAGCCTCCCAGAAGTAGCTCCCAATTTGCCCAAATTGCGAAATTGCAACTTTAGAAGGTGAAAGTGGTTCTTAATGTACCAATCAAAGCATCATCGTTATTGCTGGCAGCTTGACCTGGATTAGTTAACCAAATTAACCCAGGGGTAACAGAGATGTTGTCGCTAAGGCGATATCTGTAAAAGCCTTCAATGTGGTACGGACGCTCACCAGCAGCACTTCCTAAGTATGGTTGAGCACCAGCAAAAATGCCTAAAAGGTTGCCCTTCTTGCCTAAATCTGGTAGGGCTACCCCAAGTCCATAACTCCAAACTTCACCATCATTATTAGCGCCAAAGCCAGAGATGTCGCTGAGAAGTACAAAGCCACTTATTGATAGCCTGTCGCTAGGTTTGAAAGCAGCCTCAACACCATAGGAGTTACTAACGTATGCATTACCACCACCGACAAAGTTGGCTTGCGAAGTACCAACTACAGCACTGGTCAATGCTCCAGCGTCAAATAAAGCACTATTTGCCGCATGATATCCATGAACGTAAGTCGCAGCTAAAGAGAGGCGATCGCCAACATTCAAGTTCAATTGTGCTAGAGCAGCATAGTTACCCTCAGTCAAACCTGAACCAACTCCAGGATTACTCGCTTGGGATGCCAAGTAACCCAAGGTTAATGAAGGTTTGAAAGTACTGTTATTACCACCAAAGACTAAGTTAACGCCGGCTCCTGCACCACCTCCAATGCGATATATCGGGCTTTCGGAAGCAAAGGTAGACAAAGCACCATTACCACCGTCAAAATCCTCAAAGTATGGGTTGACAGTAGGGGTGTAATCACTATGAATACCGCCGACAGCTGCTATATATACTTGAGAGTTCCCAATCGGGAAGTAATACGATAACCAGTCAATGAAAACACTGTTATTGGTACTAGGAGATAAGTTAAACGTTTGAGTACCTTCAAATGTACCACCAGGCAATAACAATCCACCAGCGTTACCAGTAGCAAGCCGGGTGTGTAAGATATCTCTACCTGTAAAGCTAGTTTGCAAGTCTAAACGTACCCTGTTTTGGAAAACAGTATTGTTGGTGTCGTTGCTGCCAAAGTTATCAGTGACAGCAAAAATTGCCTCACCAACCAACTTGGTTGTTGTGGAAAATTGATTTGCTTCTAGTTCAGCAGTACGCGCTTCTAGAGAATCTACCCGACCACGTAATGTTGCTAGTTCTGCACTGAATTCTTCTTGTAAACGCTGGAGTGTTGCTAAATCTTGTTTTGTCACCAAGTCAGCAGTTGCTGTAGCAATCAGTTCATTAACTCTATCTAAACAAGCATTCAAACCTGCGGCAAATTCATAACGGGTCAAAGCGCGGTTACCACGGTAAGTACCATTAGGATATCCGGCAATACAACCATACCGCTCAACTAGAGACTGCAATGCTTGGAATGCCCAATCAGTTGGTTGTACATCAGAAAACTGAGAAACTGACGTGACTTGAGACAGCGCATTCTGGCTATCAGATACACCACGGTAAACATTAACTTGTTCTAAAACGTTATTCTCATCAGTCTTGGCTTGGGCAAGCAACTGCTGATTAGCTTTTGTTTGCTCTATTTTGATAGCATTACTAGTAGTTATTGGTGCTTCTGCAAGAGCAGAATTCGCTTCTTTTGTTTCAGCAGCCTTTACACTAGCTGAAACCAATAAATTTGCACCCAAAAAAACTGGAATGAACGCCAGGTTTTTCCACAATATATGAGACATATTTTCCGTTTTCCTCCCCAAGAAATACCCATAGCTAATAACTTCAAACAATGCAAGAAGTCGGGTAGTTTCTGCACACCTACAAAGTTAAATATATTACATAGGTTACATTAAGTAGCGGTCTGAAGTCAAGGGCTGGCTACTCACAGCGTAAATTAGCCATCAAATTTGTATGAAGACACTATTAAGCTAACTATAAACTTTATAAAGAGAGCAACACTAGATTCTTTTTTACAGAATAACGACGTGTTGCTATGCATAAAAATTACCTAATTCATGCAGAAAAATCATTTTTTTCATGCATAAATAACAATACAAAATTTCTGTAACAAAAGTAACTAAAATTATTGAGCAAAAAATATATGGAACACCCAAGTGTAATCAGTGCCTTTTGTGGATTAGTGTTGATAGATTGTGAAAGTTCGTAATCAGGGCTTTAATCCTTGAAATTAAGCGATAAGTTACTCACTACGAACTCCTTATAATTAATGAAACAATGCACTAAATTAGCCTAGACGCCCTTTCAATTTGGTGCAAAAATCAAGTAGATTACAATTTCAGCATTGGCAGGATGACAGTAAAAGTCGTGCCTACTCCAACTGTGCTGTCGACTAAAATATCGCCCCCATGTGCCTCAACACACTTTTTGACAATTGCTAAACCCAAACCTGTGCCAGGAATAGAGCCGACATTCTCTGCACGCTGGAAGGGCTGAAATAATCGCTTTTGGTCTTTTTCAGGAATACCAATCCCGTAATCTTGGATTCGGAAAATGATGATATCCTCTTGACCAATTACTTCAAAACGTACTGTACCGCCAGGTAGTGAATATTTAATGGCATTGGTGAGCAAATTCGCTAAAATGTGCCGTAGTAAACTTTCATCCCAAACTGCGCCGTCCAATTCTCCCATACTAGAAAAAACAACATTAAGATGCTTCTCCCCAATAGTTAGTTGAGCTTCTTCAACTAGTTGACGACAAAAAGCTTCTAAATCGAGGGAGATAAATTCACACGGAAGTTTGCCAGAATCGGCTTGACCTATTAACGAAACCTCATCCAATAACTGCGCCATGTTTTTAATTGCCGCACGAATCATTTGCAAATGAGATCGTTTTTTCTCGTTCGTTAATCGTTCGTCATTATTTTGTAGCAATCCAGCAGCTAGGAGGATAGTATTCAAAGGATTGCGAATGTCATGGGAGAGCATTGAGACAAATTCGGATTTAAACTGGTTGATTTCTTGGGCTTTTACCAGTTCGGCTGTGCGCTCTTCAACCCGGCTTTGTAATGTTTTATTAGTTGTGCGTAATGATTCCAAAACCTGCTTACGTTCGATCGCATAATGCAACGCACGCACCAACACATCTACATTAACTTGTCGCTTGACTAAATAATCTTGTGCCCCCTGGCGTACTGCTTCAATTGCTAATGCTTCATCATTTGTATTCGTTAGCACAACAATGGGTATGCTGGGGGCATACTCTATCAGTGGTACTAGAGATGACAATCCTTCGCTATCAGGTAGGGTGAGATCCAACAAGATAACATCGTAGAGACACGACATTGTATCCCTAGTTAATTCCTTAAGCGCATCCTTCAATCGTTGAACATGAACTACACTATACTCTTTGGACTGGGCTTGCTTTAGAAACTCCTGTAACAATCTCGCTTCTGCCAGGTTGTCCTCAATTAACAAGATTTTTACTGAGCTTGTTGCAGCCATCATCTTTTGGTTTCACCTCCTGTTGCTCTCCTTATAGCTTGACAGTTCTGAATCCCTAAATTTGAGAGAATGGGTAATAGATTGGTTTGAAGATGACCGATATCTTCACCCACCTTTATTAGCCCTATCCTCTTATTCCGTTGGCAATGTGGCAGTAGAAAGCCAAAACTCTTCAATCCCTTTCACGATTTGAAAGAGCTGGCTAAGGTTGCGCGATTTAGTAATGTAGCAGTTTACGTGCCAATCGTAGCTGTAAAAAATATCATCTTCATTTCTGGAGGTTGTCAGCACAACTACCGGAATCCGTTTCAGCGTGGGGTCGCTTTTAATTTCTGCTAGTACCTCGCGGCCGTCTTTTTTGGGTAAGTTCAAATCCAGCAAAATCAGGTCAGGGCGTGGTGCGTTGGCATATTCACCTTCTTGGCGTAAATATGCCATAGCATCCATGCCATCTCTGACCGTCACTACTTTGTGCGGTACTACGCTATTTTTCAACGCTTCTTGGATTAAGCGGATATCAGCTTTATTATCCTCGACCAAGAAGATCGTTCTGTGTTTTTCTTCCGTTTCTACGCTCACGCTCGCGTCCTCCGACTGGAATCGTAAAGTAGAAGGTTGCACCTTCACCTAGTTGTGATTCTACCCAGATGCGCCCCCGATGACATTCAATAATTTTTTTACAGATGGCCAGACCCATACCTGTGCCAGGATACTCTTCTCGTGTGTGTAGACGTTGGAAGATGACGAAAATGCGATCGCTAAATCGTGGGTCAAGCCCTATACCATTATCCCGCACTGAGAACAACCACTCATCCTCTAGCCTTTCTGCTCCTATGTGGATTTGTAATGGTCTGTCGCTGCGGAACTTGATAGCGTTGGCAATTAAGTTCTGAAATAGTTGCATCAATTGTGTGCTATCAGCCATTACAGTCGGCAAGGGGTCGTGGGTAATCACTGCTCCACTTTCATGAATACGGCCTCGTAAATTGCTGAGTGTGCGATTTAAAGGTGTCTCTACCTCAGTCAAATTAAATGCGATCGCCTGCATATCTACTTTGGAGTATGCTAGCACGTCATCAATCAGTGTCTGCATCAGGCTTACTCCTTCAACGGCGAAGTTAATAAATTCCTTCGCATCTTCATCGAGTTCGTTTTCATAACGCATCTCTAATAGCTGCACGTAGTTTGCTACTTGATTTAATGGTTCTTGTAAGTCGTGTGAAGCGACATAGGCAAACTTTTTGAGTTCAGCATTAGACCGTTCTAAGTCGTGAGCTAATTGAGCTAGTTCATCAGCTTGACGTAAGACAATATTGATGATGGCCTTTCGCAGTTCCAATGCTGCTTTGATTTCTACATATTGCCAGGGTAAAGAAGTTAAACGAACGGTTTCTTTCCACAGTTCAAATGATTTCCGGGGAACAAGGCGCAGATTTCCTTCTAATTGGCTAACTTCATATGCTTGATTAGGATTTCCTCCCCAATTTACCGTTTGAATGACTTCTGGTCGAAACCACAAAACATAATTACGCTTGGAGATAGGAATAGCTAATAAACCGCTAGCTACGTTTTTAAACTTTTCAGCATCTGGATAAATACGTGGTAGAGAATCTGTATAGAATACTTCTTCCTTAACGTTATTTTTGAGCCATTGCACTAAAAAATTCAAGTCTTCTTCTTTGGGAGTCTCACCAATTAATGTGCAATGCTCACCAAAACACACTGCTGCGCCTTTAGCGCTAGTTAAATCGAGGAGATTTGGCTGGTGTTTAACTAAACCATCAATAAAATTGTCTTCTTGGGACATATATTCAATCAATACGGTTTGAATATATGACAAATTCATCCGATAGTCGTAATCTTCTGTTTCTTCTCTAGCTGAGATTTCTGTAAATATCACTCTTCCCAAAAATTCGCACGCTTTACGTAATTCATAGGAAACATATTTGGGTGACTGATGATGACAAGCAATTAGACCCCAAAGTTTGTTGTCTTTAATTAAAGAGATCGTCAAAGAAGAGCCTACACCCATATTGTGCAAATACTCCATATGACAAGAAGCTGCACTTCTGAGAATTGAATTGGTTAAATCAATCGGATGTTGGCTTACAGGATTATTAATTGGGAAAATTTGTACAGACTCAGAATGAGAATCTGGTATTAATCTAATGTAATTAGAAGCGAATAGCTTTCTTGCTGGTTTAGGAATATCTGACTCTGGATAGTGCAGCCCTAAGTAAGGTTCCATGCTGTCTAGTTTTTCTTCAGCAATTACAGAGCCATGTCCATCGTCATCAAATTTATAAAGCATTACCCTGTCAAACCCAGTCACTTTTCGGACTTCTTGGACAATTATTTGACAGAAATCATGGAGATTAGTTGTTTTTTCTAGCTGATTAATGGAAGCTCTAGCTAGATGATAAAAGCTTAAAAATGGAATATTTTCTTGAGAAATCGCTGGTTCTAATTCCAGAATCAATAATCCTTCGGGATTACGGTGAAATACGGCATCAAATACTATATAATCATCACCTTTTTTTCTTACCCAAATTTTAGTAGGGTTGATGTACTCAAGATTTCCTTGTAATATCCCTGCTTTAATTCTCTCTATCTGGAAGGGATCGAGTAAGTCTTCTAATTTTTTTTGCAACATATTTTCGGGCGTGATTCCGAAAATACTCCATGTATTAGTGCTAACTTGTAATATTTTTAGTTCAGGCTCCTCTAAAACAAAGAGAACACCGTGAGGTTGAATTCGACTAGAAGTATGAATTGGAGCTTCTTTTAAATTATTGACGTTAATATCTTGCGCTTGGAATTCTATTACCATTACGATTCTCCTCTGTTGTGCGGGAGCATCAAAAGTAGAGTATCAATAAGTTTGTATTGCTTATTGAAGTTAGCACACTACATTTAGATGTTTCTAATTTACTTGCAGATAGTTAGAGCCATACCTAGGCTGGAATCATTTTCCTGAGTATACAGGATTAAAAACTTACCAATTGCCAACGGCAGGTAATGAAAAATGTGAATGCCGAAAAATTTTATGACTCACCATTCATTATTTTTAAATATATCTCCAATTCCTTAGGACTGTGCGAGCTTAATAATTTTTATACTGGTGATTTTTGTCTATTCAGCGGCATCTTGCAATGTCTCCCTGAATCTGCTTGCGATTTACTGAGTTTAACAGGCAGGAAACTAGGATATAGATAAGAAATGTAAAAAATAAGTGATTAACTAATCCACTAATATGTACTTGCGTTAAGTAAAAAGTGTAGTGTTTAAGGATGAATTATTTATATACACTAATTTTTATTTTTTATCCCTTAGTATTTCTGCGTTTAAATCCAAGAGTTAAATAACATCCTTAGTTTGTAAGCATTAGCAGATAAAGGTAAACCCAAATAAATAGGCATCCAGAAGACAAAAGCAGCCAAAATCAGAAAAGTAATAGTGACGCCAACGGCCCGAAGTTGTCGATAATAGCTGTGCAGACATTGATCTACAAACCAAGCGATCGCTAAAAATACAAATACCACAGCACACATATAGTGATATATAAAAACGCATCTTGTCACTTTCACCCAAGGTAATAAATTAGCCGCATAATTTATTACCAAGTACAAAGCAATCCAAGTATCTACACTAAGTGTTGCAGGGACAGACAAACGCTGGTACTTTATCCAAGGCAACACAATTTTTGTCAACAGCATCCCTACTAAAAACACCATCGCTGCAACACCAGTCCACCATAAAACAGGATTGCCCATTGCATGGACATCATAAATTACTTTTCCAGCAGCAGATGGTAAATTTGGGCCCAATACAGGTAGAGGATCGTTAACACTCTGAGCCGTTTGATAATAATAAGCCATTGGTCGAGTCAGCAAAGGCCATTTGTACCAAGCAGCACAGTAAGGATGGACTGTGGGACTGTTACCACCCATATGTAAGTGAAAATTTAAAATTTGCCGATGTACTTCTATAAATCCGTATCTTGTATCTAGCTGTAAGTGAGGAATCCAAATAATGCTGTAGACTAAAGCAGGGATTATTCCTAAATAAAACAGCATCTGAAAAATATTTAGCTGAGTCAACTTTTGTAATGGTGTCTGAACTGTAGCTAATGCTGGTTCGGGAGTTGTTATCTGATTGAAATTATCTTTTCTGGAAACAATGCTTTCCTGCTGGAAAACAGAATGTAACCAATGAATTCCCCAACCCACAATCCAGATAAGATAAGCGCCTAAAAGAAACCACAAGCCATTCCATTTAGTACCAACTGACGCACCAAAACTAATACCAGCCAAAACCAACCAAAACGAACGGCGTTGATATTGATTTTCTAATGCTAATAATAAAAACCATTGCCCTAACAAACCAAAGATGACAATATAAATATTGTTTAAAGCATAACGAGACTCGACGAGAAAGATACCATCGCTAGCTGTAAACAAGCCTGCAAGAAAAGCGAAGCTACGGCGATGGCTCAACTGATAGGCGATCGCAGCGACAACTAAGGGAATAAATGAGCCAGTTAGTGCATTTACCCAACGGTAACTCCACGGGGATAGTAAAGAACCAGCCAGTCCATTTACTGGTTCTTGCCAAAAAGGAACATGACTACCAAGCCAAATTCCAATACCAATAATGTATTGACTCAATGGCGGATGAGCATTAAAAAATGGAGTATGAGTAAGATAGTTATTACCAAATTTAGCGAAGTAAACTTCATCAAATACGAGGGTATTAAATCTGTCTAGTCCCCAAAAACGTAAGATGAGTGATAGAAGAAATACACCTACCATTCCAGTTCGGAACCAAATAACAGAATTGAAAATCTGTTTTTTACTCATTAGTCAATAGCTCAATGGTATTAATTTTAGGATTCAATACTATAAACGACGTAAATATATAGGAGAAATATCACATCCTCAGCCTTTATATTAATTGTTTAAGTATTGCTTTTAACGCTATAAGTATTAGGCTCATCCAGTTAAAATAGGTACGGCTCAATACTGTAATACTTGTTTGACTCTCTGGTTTCATACCCAGACATTGTATTACATGGATAAGTCTGATTATCTAGCTTGACTACAACATAAATCACTGGCAAGCGCAGGAAATTAAACATAACCAAAGAAGCTGGGTATAGGGAGAAAATACACTCTCCCTATCTTCCCATCTTCTCTTGTGACTTCATAATTTTTTTCAGATAATTTAGCCTTGAGTTTGCTGTTCCACTTTTGCTACTTCTAGTATTGTTTTTAAAACCGAATCTGGATTTAAACTGATTGAGTCAATTCCTTGTTCAACCAAAAACTGGGCAAACTCTGGGTAATCACTGGGTGCTTGTCCACAAATGCCGATTTTGCGGTTGTGTTGTTTTGCAGTTTGGATTGCCATTTTTACCATCCGCTTCACACCCTGACTTCGTTCATCAAACAAGTGTGCTACTAATGCTGAATCTCTGTCTAAACCTAATGTCAGCTGAGTGAGGTC
Source organism: Mojavia pulchra JT2-VF2 (assembly GCA_019359325.1). Classification (GTDB taxonomy): domain Bacteria; phylum Cyanobacteriota; class Cyanobacteriia; order Cyanobacteriales; family Nostocaceae; genus Mojavia; species Mojavia pulchra. The sequence goes on from JAHHHN010000008.1 coordinate 24,652, forward strand.
ATTGGAACCAATGGAAAATCCATCAAATACCTCAGCAAACTCCTCAGCCATAATCACATTATTGGGTAACTCGCACATTACGTAAACTTGCAAGTCGTTAATACCTTGATGTAAACCATTTTTTGCCATCTCTGCTAACACTAAACGCCCTTCATCGGGGGTACGGCAGAAGGGAATCATCGGGATAACGTTTGTCAAACCCATATCTTCTCGTACCCGCTTGATGGCATGGCACTCTAAGGCAAAAGCTTCTCTGTAACCTTGATCATAGTAACGTGCAGCCCCGCGCCAGCCAAGCATTGGGTTTTCTTCATGGGGTTCAAACTGTTGACCGCCTAAGAGGTTGGCATATTCATTACTCTTAAAATCTGACATTCGCACAATTACTGGTTTGGGATAAAATGCCGCAGCAATTCTGCCTATGCCTTGGGCTAACTTATCTACAAAATACTGGGACTTAACCTCATAAAGTGCTGTGATTTCAGCAATTTTGGCTTTAACAAATTCATCTTCTAACTGATCGTAGTGAATCAACGCCATCGGATGAATTTGGATTTGATTGGCAATAATAAACTCTGTACGCGCTAAACCCACTCCATCGTTGGGAATCGCAGATAAACCAAATGCTTCTTGGGGATTACCCACATTCATTAAAATTTGAGTACGAGTGCGGGGTAAATTTTCTAGGGGGACTTCTTTAACTTCAAAAGGTAACAAACCTGAATATACTCGTCCTTCTTCTCCTTCCGCACAAGAAACCGTTACCTCTTGACCAGTTTTTAAAACTTCTGTAGCATTACCGCAGCCTACGATCGCAGGTACGCCTAATTCTCGCGCAATAATCGCCGCATGGCAGGTACGTCCACCAGAGTTAGTAATAATTGCACTGGCGCGTTTCATAATTGGTTCCCAGTCAGGGTCGGTTCTATCTGTCACTAAAACTTCCCCAACCTGGAACTGGTCAATTTTGTCTACATCTAAAATTAAGCGTGCTTTCCCTTGACTAATACCTTCTCCAACAGCACGGCCTTTGACAAGAGGAACTAGAGATTGCGGATATTCTTTCCCAGTACCCGATACCAAGCGATAGCTACGCAACACATTTCCCCGCTTCTGTGACTGGACAGTTTCTGGACGCGCTTGGACAACAAATAATTGGTTAGTAATCCCATCTTTTGCCCACTCGATGTCCATTGGGGTGTAAGTACCGTGGACTTGGGAATAGTGGTCTTCAATTACGCAAGCCCAACGTGCTAGTTGTAAAATCTCATCATCGGTAAGTGTATATTTATTTTTTTCACTCTGAGAAACTGGCACATTTTTTGTAAATTTAGAGCCGTCATCATAAACCATTTTTAATTTTTTACTACCCAATTTTTTATCAATAATTGGGCGAAAACCTGTTTTTAAAGTTGGTTTAAAAACATAATATTCATCTGGGTTGACGGTTCCTTGAACAACATTTTCTCCTAAACCATAGGCAGCGGTAATGAGTGCAGCATCTTTAAAGCCGGTTTCTGTCTCAATCGAGAACATCACCCCTGAAGATGCTAAGTCAGAACGCACCATTCTTTGCACCCCAACAGCAAGGGCAATACTAAAATGGTCAAAGCCTTTGGTATGACGGTAAGAAATGGCGCGATCGGTGAATATAGAAGCAAAGCATTTATGACAAGCTGCTAAAACTCCTTCCACACCAACAACATTAAGATAAGTTTCTTGTTGTCCAGCAAAACTAGCGTCGGGGAGGTCTTCGGCAGTGGCACTGGAGCGGACTGCTACATCTATATACTTATCTGTAAATTGCTCAGAAATTTTGGTAGATTCAGGGTCTAAATCCCAATCAGAAGAGAAACTTTGCTCACATAAAGTTTGGTATGCTTTAGCAATCGCCTCTCGTAATTCATTGGGAAACGGTGTATGCATAAGTAGCGATCGCGCTTTTTTCCCCCGTGCTTGTAAATTTTTGACATCTTCAACATCTAGGTCAGAAAATATTTTCCGCAAATTTGCTTCTAACCCGGCTGATTGGATGAAATAGCGATAAGCATAAGCAGTGGTGGCGAACCCAGTAGGTACATTAATACCTTGGGGCGTAAGCTGTTGAATCATTTCTCCTAATGATGCATTCTTACCACCAACTAAGGGAATGTCAGCAATGCCCACTTCATCAAACCATAGGATCAGCGATCGCTCTTTGGCAGGTTGAGATAAAGTATTTTTAGCTACTGTAACCATCAGTATTGCCTCTCAAGTAAATGCTTTGATCGTCAGTGCGGTATCGCTAAGAAATTTTGCCCATGTTCAATTTTAGATATTAGATTTTGGATTGTGTGATTAAATGCACAATTTCAGTCAATAAAATTTAACAATTATTGGAGATAATGGCTGTATAAGAATCATGGACGCAATGCAAAATGGCGCAACTAGAACGGCTCCTAAAAATGGCAGAAGATGAGTTAACTGAGTACAGTACTGATGCTCGTAAGATGGAAAAACTGCGCCGTAAAATAGGTTTATCGGTATCAGCAACAGAGCAACGGCAAGTCAAACAGACACTATTAGCTACTATGCAATCTAACCAAGTTACCCAAATTGTCGAAGAACAAAGACAAGTAGTAGCCTTACCATTTTGGGGAATTGCCGGATTAGGTTTGTTATTAGGAATTTATTTAAATCAACCTATAGGATTGTTAGCAGCTATAGCTGGATTTATAGCTGCTTTTAGAATTCAAAAATGGGGTTGGCAATTGCAGGCAAAACGTCTATTGTTAAATACTTTAGAAGATATTGAAGCTCGGATTGCCCAACCTAAAAATTAAAAAAAGATGCACACAGATAATGTATTTGTATGCATCTGTGTGTATCTTTTTTTTAAATCTACTTAATTTTTATCTATCTGTATCACATTTACCATCAATTTGATACAGAGAGCCACCCAAATTATAGTTAATCGTAATATTGAACTGTAATCCAGGTAACTCAAAATTTGCCAAAAGCAATTTTGCAAACTATTAATGACTGAGATCATATGCCAATGCTAGCATTTAGCAATTTATTAAACTGCAAAATGCTGTTGCAACAGCAACCAATGCTTATCAATGGCTTGATTTCTCAGTTGTAGGTTGCTTGTTAACCGTGATTAAGCCTAAGACCTGCATCATGTTCATCTGATCTACTACATCCCAGTGTTCGACAAACTGGCCTTGCTCAATTCGCATGATCTCAGCTGTTCTAATCACAATCTCTTTACCTGTAGGAGCAGCCCCCATAAACTCGCCTTTGTGTGTACCGCGCCAAGTCACAAAGGCAAATACCTTATCACCTTCAGCATATATATGTTCGATTGTTGGCGTAAAATCAGGAAACGCCACGAAGAAACCTTTAAAGAACTGTTTCATGCCTTCCACTTGGCTGATGCCTTGCGCTTGCGCTTGTGCCGCTACCTGTTGGTTGTGCTGAATGTAACTAGGGGAATAATAGCGATCAGGTGCATTGAAATCTCGCTCTACAAAAAATTCATGCATGGCTCGACGAAACAGTGCCTTATTTTCTTGCTCCATAAGTCTGCCCTCTTCTTAATTGCTGAAATCAAAAACGAAGTTGTCTTTTGGTTCACCAAACACAACTTTAATACTTAAACTGGATTAGCGCGATCGCTTTGAGTACTAATAATAATTGCTAAGGCTTGCTCTCCTGTGTCTGTGCGTCAATAATTACACTCCAGTTATCATCTTTGACAGCAGCTTCAAGTTGACGCCGACGTTCAGCTTCATTTGCATCTATTGTTTCTGACTCTTGAGAGAGTGTTGTGTCAGCCATCGCTTTCCGTAATTTCAGCTTTTTCTCTTCGTAAGCTTTGCGTTCCGCCTCTGACATCGCAGCCTTAGCAACTTCCGCAACTGTACTAGCCCACATTTCGCTCTCAGCAGCATTACCAGGTGGAAGAATTTTCAACTCTGCAATCCATGCATCTCGCAAATCTTCCATTTCTTGACGCTTAGGAAACTTAAATGTCTGCACGCGCACGAAAGCACACTTTTGCTTACCATTTTGAGTCAGATGACCATTCAACGAAAGTAACACATTCCGAGAATAGCCAATGTATTGTGTTTGATGTTGTGTATCTAAAACTGCGTAAACACCTGCAATTTTCGTATTTTGGTAAGTCTCACACCAAGCCTCAAAAGGTATGAATTCTAACCCGTAATTTACCAATGCAGGAGCCACAGCCGCCTCATTAATACCATGTTCATCGTTGGAACTGTATAAAAAGTTGTGTAAGCCCTGGTGATTTATAGGTACATTTTGATGCTCAATTGGTAAGTTATTTTCAGATGGCATCTTAGTTTATCTCCATGAAATTAATTTGGTGAGCACAGATAATATAGATGTCTGTAAAAACATTGAAGCTTAAATTTAGTCACATTCTCGATCAAGCTTGGTTTGCTGACAAAACTCTACATAAATAAATTTATTTATTATTGAAGTAATTTGCCGAACCATGATGGTGTTGGTGAGCGATCGCAAATCAACAGCCAATGTTCGTGTAATATTAATTAGCTTTTCCATCACTGGCAAATTAATCTGTTAATACAACTCTAAAAATGCCTCTATGATTCAATTGTCCTCAAAAAATTGGATATTACTCAAGCAACGACTAACTCCTTATTTGTTTTTGCTACCTGCTCTACTACTCTTAGGGTTAACCGTCTTTTGGCCAACGTTGCAAGCTTTTTACCTAAGCTTTACTAGCTATGAAGATATAGCCCAACCGCCCCAATGGATTGGTTTTGCTAACTTCCTCAAGCTTTGGCAAGATGCAGTTTTTTGGAAAACCTTGACAAATACTTTTTTGTATCTTGTGGGCGTAGTGCCTATTCTGGTAATTGCGCCCTTAGGGTTGGCAATTTTAGTCAATCAAAAACTACGGGGGATGAATTGGCTGAGAACTGCATACTATATACCAGTAATAATTTCAATGGTAGTTGCGGGAATAGCCTGGAAATGGCTGTATGCAGAAAATGGTTTACTAAATCAGTTGCTCAAAACTTTCGGTATTTTTTCAGAAGGAATCCCCTGGCTAACTAGCCCCGCCAAAATTCTTGGTATTTTGCCCATTTCTCTAGCAAGTGTAATGGCTGTCACTATATGGAAAGGGCTGGGTTACTACATGGTAATTTATTTAGCCGGGTTGCAATCAATTCCCGCTGATGTATACGAGGCCGCAGCAATTGATGGCTCAGATGGTATCCATAAACACTTAGACATAACTATACCTTTAATGAAGCCTTATTTAGCTTTAGTGGCGGTCATATCAGCTATTTCCGCCACCAAAGTATTTGAGGAAGTATACGTTATGACCCAAGGAGGCCCACTCGATAGCTCAAAAACAATTGTTTACTATCTGTATGAGCAAGCATTCACTAACATAGAACTTAGCTATGCTTGCACGATTGGGCTAGTGCTGTTTCTGATAATTTTAGCGTTATCAATTTTGCAATTAGCTATTAATCGGCAAGGAGGTAATATTACACTTTGATACTCACCATGAACAAAAAAACAATTCAACTTAATAATTTAGAAATTTTGAATTTTAAGTTTTGAATTGTTTAAAACCGCCTGTCATACTCAACTATTGCTCGGCTATCATCCAATAAATTTGTAGAAGCACGCAGACGAATTGCATCATTTATTCTGTAATTGATACCCCATTGGAAGGGGTCATTTGCAGTCAAAATCTTAATGCTAGAAATAGAAAATTTGGGAGAAATATCAACCCCAGCCTCTAAAGCCAATTCTAAACTTGAATTGAGCCTTCCCGCTTCAGGATTTTCGGAAATGACAGTTGGAAATAGACGCAGTTCGCTTAAGCCAAAAGCATTACCAATCTGGTTAAAAGCTCCCTGAAAATTATTAAAGACAGCTGAACCTGCTATGTTAATCAGCCCCAAGGTACTATCGCCACGTCCTTGAGTATCAATAAATCCACCGCCCAAAAGAGCAACAATTTCTGTTTCGTTACGTGCTGGAGAGCTTGTTAGTTGCAGATTTTCATTCAGTTTACTAGCAGGGCCTTGAATACTGGCTTCAACTCGAACAGTTTCCAAGCTTGATAACCCTGTGGAAAACCTACTGATATCAGTGGTTGTATTTCCGTCGAGTACTTTGGCAAATAACCGAATATCCAAATTGGGATCGCGAGGTTGATCAGTTCTAAACGTTGCAGTGTGTTTATAACCACGAGCAAGATTAAACTGGGTAGTAAACAAATTCACTCCTCCGCCCTCTAACCGGATAGTGCCATCAGGTACTGGCTGATTTAAGGAGCCATTAACTGTGAGAGTACCCGTTGCTTGGAAGTTGATAATTGGTGGACGAGTGATTTGTACTTTTTTGCCTAGTACTAATTCGAGATCATTTAGCCTTGCTGTTGTATTCTTGGCATCAGTCTTGTCTTGCTTATTAGCTTTGGTAAGTGAAGAGTCCAGACTACTATTTGCAGGATTAGTATTATTAGCAGATTCTGCTAGCAGTACTTGACCATTAAACAGCTGTACTTTGCCACCAATCACCGGATTAAGCGCAGAACCAGTAATCTGTAAATTGCCACTAGCACCTCCCTGATACAGTCCCTTGAGGTTCAAAGTTAGCTGATCGAGGTTAACGGTAAGAGGATTGTCGATATTCGCTTCTTGATTGTTAAAGATAGGAATTTCTCCAGATGCTTCTACCTTACCTCGGCTAAATCTACCTTGAATATCTTGTACTAAGATGCGGTCAAAATCAAAGGTTACCTTACCTGTTACACGTCTGAGCTTTTCTGGCAAAGCTTGGGCTGAAAAAGTGGCATCCTTGACACTAGCTATACCAATTACCTGTGGTTGTTGTCTCGTTCCACGCACTGTAAGGTCTACTTCTCCTTCGCCCTCCTCAAACATTACCTGGTTAGTTAACACATTTAATAGTGCCAGCCCTTCATTTTTTACCTTGACATCCAGGCTAATTTGATTGTTGTCTGGTGGAACGGTAGCAAAAGGTAACTGATAGGGTATGCTGCCTTGAATATTCACAGGTTCTGGCCCGGTAACTATGACGTTACTACCAAAATTTAAGCGACTATTGGCATAGCTAAAACTAGCTGTAGCTGATTCTATTTTCTTCTGGTTAAGTGTCCCTTCTATAATTTCTATTTCCCCTTTAGCTTGTGGGTTATTTATACTGCCTGCCAAAGCTACTGTAGTGTTGAGATTGCCTGTGACACCAATTGGCAACTTAACAAAATTGTTCAGTACCTGTAAAGGGAAATTCCTGACTTGTAAACTACCGGATTGATCGTTACCGCCGATGTTACCGTTGAAGGCGACGAGCCTGTTGCTAGACTCAATCCGTAAAGGTCGTAACCTCAAAACACCGTTTTCAAAGCTGCCTTCGGCAATTACTCGCTCGGCACTATAATAACGACCTGAATCTTTTTCTTCTTCTTTACCCCAAATCCAATTTTGACCATTCAAATTAAACTGCACTGCTAATCCTTGAGCTGTCGCAGTGTCTAGGGCAATTTCACCGTTGAAAGTGCCTTGTAAATCTGCTAAATCTGGAACTGGAGTAGCCTCAAGTCGCTGTTGTTCCTGTTCTGCCACTAGTGCGTCAACTTGATAAAAACGCTCGATTTGGGTTAATAATGGCTGATTAGTTAAGCCTTGCGGAGTAGTAACAAGGTCTGTAGCAGTTCCATAGGTGGGTGCTGCCACACCATTGCGAATATCTTGGAATTCAAATATTTGTAGTGCTGTTAAAACATCTTGGGTTTGACCTTCGTTGACGTTCAGTTTACCTTGTATTTGCGGCCCTTTGGGGGATGTACCGACATTACCTATAAAGGCGTAACGACTTTTACCTTTGGCGAATTCGCTATCTATAATTGTTGCTGTACCGTTGCCATAGCGGAATTTAGCACTTAAGAGGTCGCCCTTAATACGCCCAATTGCCGGATTAGCGATCGCCACATTTCCGTTTGTAGCAAATGTTTGTTGATTAACCTGTAAATTTCCTGTTAACGCGCCAGCTAAAGGGCCAGTACCCAGGCGGGTGTTAGCAGGCAGAGATAAATTCAATACTTGTAAAGGAAAGTTTTCTAATTTCAGTGCTAAATTATCTCCTTGAGCCTGACCGATAGCTGATGCTTGCTGCCATTTGACTGCAAATGAGTTAGGGCGATTATTAGCATCTAAGTTAAAGGCGATGCGATCGCTATTCCCAGATAAGTCTAAATTTACACCTTGTCCTTGAACAGCTTGTATATTTCCACTTAAAACTGGTTCAAAGGCAAAGTCTTTCACCACTAAATTTCGTAACCTTAATTGCCCTTGGAGATTTGGCACAGGTAGCTTGCCAGTTACTTGTCCACTAAAATCTGCTTTCCCTGCCAAATTGATGGCATTCGGTAGTTTGAAAGGTAACTGTTGCAAGTTGTAATCTTGCGCTTGAACATTGAGATTTAACTGAGTAATTTCTGGTATGCCTGCTCGTTGAGCATTGGCTAATATGTAACCACTAGCATTTAAATTAGTGCTAGTTGCCTTTTCAATAGTAAGCTTTTCACCGTTCCAGGCGATCGCCGCACTAAGAGGTTGCTGTATTGCAGCAATACCCTGAGAAAACTCTACCTGACCAACGGCACGCACATCAGATAATTTAGAAGTTCCTACAGTACCAGCCACTTGCAACTGTCCAGCAAACTGGCCCCGCAACTGCTGATTTAGCTGATTCAATTCCACACCAGCCGCATTAACTATAGCCTGATACCGACCATTAGCTAATTGGATATTCGAGGCTGAAATTGTGCCACCTGCAACATCTAACTGTCCCTGGCCATTAGCTTGGATAGATTGCGGTTGGAAAGATTCAACTGAACCCGCAACTGCAAAATTACCAGCTAGCGCTCCTTGAAACTGCGGTGGTACGGCTGCCAATTGCTGCAATGGCACTTTATTTAACCGCAGTTGCGCCTGATACAAACCATTAGCAAGTTGGATATTCGAGGCTGTAATCGTACCACTTCCAACCTTCACCCGTGCTTGACCGCTAGCTTGGATAGATTGCGGTTGGAAGGGCTCAACTGAACCTGCTACTGTAAAATCACCGTTTAACCTGCCTTGAAATTGCTTAAGTGTCGGTGCTAATTGCTGCACAGCAACATTATTTGCTCGGAGTTGCGTCTGATAGACACCATCAGCGAGTTGAATATTTGAGGCTGTGACTGTACCACCACCAAGCGCCAGCTTTGCCTCACCGCTAGCACGCAGAGTTTTGAGGCTGAAGTTATCTCTGTTACCCGCTATTTGAAACGTACCTGCCAAAGGCCCAGCCAAAGCTGGGGGAGAGTTTTTCAAAAGCCGCCCCAACCGCACACCATTTGCTATTAGTTGGGCAGTAAAATTTTGGTCTTGTAACTGAATCTGAGAAACTGCAACAGTACCACCAGCCACTTGCACTCCTGCGCCTTCAGTGCGAATTGTGGCAACTTTAAACGGTGAAGTTGTACCGGAGAGAATTAGGCGGCCGTTAAATTCTGCCCCTGCCAAAGAGACATTTTGGAGTTTATTTTTGTCTACAAAACGTTCTACCTCGACACCAGAGGCTTGGGCAACAGCTCGCCAACGTTGATTGGCGTAACTACCAGATGTTTGCACTGTACCACCGCCAAAATTGAAATTGACGTTGCGGAAGGAAACTGTGCGATCTGGGGCAATAGCGACTGTACCTGTTGCTGGGTAGGTTGCCCTTGGAGCTTGCCATTGCACTACAGTCTGAATATTGCCTGCAACTCCGCTCAGTTGACCTGTACCTGAGATATTGCCAATTTGAAATGTGGGTATGGTGTCATAAATTTTGGCGATCGCATCCCCTGGAACATTCTTAGCAATAAAATTAAAATTCTGTTGGGGAAGTGTACCGAGTTGAACAGTACCAGCACCCGTAACTTCACCGCCGACTGTTGGTGTGCCTTGAATATCTTTGAGGCTGACTAAAGACTTGCTGGTAGAAAACTCAAACTTGCTACTAATGCTCTTAAAATCAACTTTGTCAATCCGGGCAGTTTTAATCGTGGCAACTGTGCCTGTGAGCAGTGGTTGATTGCTTGGCCCAACCATCTGTAAGTCTGCTTTTACTTCTCCAGTGACCGGAATAGGCAGTTTTACCTTGAGAGTCTCCAAGGCTGAGACCACACTCACCTGATTTACCCGCCCTGCCAACTTAAAGCCAGCATCTCGGTCGATGCTGCCTGTAGCTACTAAAGGAATTTTGCCGTAGTTGGTAGTTACCTTATCTAGTTGTATTTCCAGCCCCCGAAAAACGAGGTTTCCTTGGGAATTGTTAAATAGTTGTGGTAAACGGGGCACTTGAATTGTTACCCCTTGCAACAAGGCACTGCCAAACAACAAAGGTTGCTGCTCTGGTGTCAGTTGGATCTGCAAATCGCCATTGACTCGACCAGTCTGTAAGTTGATTGGTAACTTAATCAGGCGAGTGATATCAGCAGCTAGTAAGTCTTGCCCTCGCAGCTGTAAATTCGCTGCTTGTGTCTTAAGACGTGTATCTCCTTGAACAGTAATATTGCCACCACTGTTTGCTTGCCCTGCTACATCAAATCTCATCACCTGGTTGTTTTCCAGAAGTTGAGCGGTTCCATCTAGCCGGGAAAATGCAACAGGTATGTTCTCATCAGTGGGGGAGTTAGGGAGTTGGGAGGTTAAAGGAATCTGTTGTGATTTCTTGCCCTGATTAAGTTGTGCTGCTGTCCTCGGAAACGGCATCAAAACTAACTTGCCATTACGCAACCGAATTTTGTCTAAATCGGTTTTAATGGGGCCACCTTTACCTTGCAGGGCGATGCTAGTAGTCAACCAGCGCCCTTGTTCATCTTTTTCAATGTAAACATTGGGGTTGACTAAGGTGACGTCTAGCTTGAGGCTGCGGTTAAAGATTAACTGCAATGGGTCAAAACCAACTTCCACAGCATCAGCTGCTAGCCGATCTGGATCTGTAGCTGTCTCTGGTATAGCTGAAGCTCCAAACCTGACTCCCGTAAGAGAAAATTCTGTAATTTCTCCAAGTTTTACTGGACGGTTGAGCGTAGTAGTGAGATTTTTTTCTGTCAACGGCGCTAATTCTTTATGGACAAAATTCCATAACCGCGAAATACCGCCTAGAATTGCCAGCAGCAAAAGTCCACCCAAAGTAACACCACCGCGGCTCAATATCAGCAACCATAAACGCTTACGGTTGGGGAGAGTGGAGTAATTATCTTGATTACGAAGCTTAGTCATTGGCTTTCACCTTTTTTTGGCGAATATAGCTGGCTCACTGCTAGCATTAACTGGCACTAGATCGCGCTGCCATTTCTAGGATAAGTCAACAAAAGTCAAGACCCCTACGTCTGAGTTTTGGAAATGGCTCTACTAAAATATTTCTATGTTCAATGATATTGGCACGATCAGGAAAATCGGAATAGAGTGAAAACGGATATAGAGCGAAATTATTCCTAATACTTTCCCTGAGGTACTGCCTGGAACTTTAATAGGAATAGACCTCAGAAACCAAGGATGATGATTACACCAATGCGTGTCTTTGTGTTGATTTTTAATGCTCAAACGGAGAATGAAGGAATTCATACAGTACGGGTAGGCGATCGCAATAAAATTCTGATGTTTGAGTCAGAAGACGATGCCCTACGCTTTGCCCTGATGCTAGAAGCTCAAGATTTCCCCACACCGACAGTAGAAGCGATTAATGCTGAAGATATTAAAGAATTTTGCGAAAGTGCTGGTTACGATTGGGAAATAGTTCCAGAAAATGGCGATTTGGTCGTTCCCCCAGAAATTAATGTCGAACAAACAGACTGGCAACTAGATGACCAGGAGCCAGATGATCAAGAGGAGGAGACCTTCCGTCCTAACCAAGCAACCCTAGAAGAACCAGAATTGTCTGATTCGGATCTAGAAAATATTCGTCGCAAACTAGAAGGTTTATTGTAATTAGTCATGAGTTATCGGTCATTAGTCACTAAGTCGCTGGCAACTGATGAATGGCTAATGACATAAGTATGGCGCGGAGGCTGTCCGCAGGCTAGAAAAAATGACACAGGACAAAGAACAAATGACAAATTTACAAGAACGCGGCTATCTTTTGACCGAGCAGGTCAATTCTAATAGTCTTAACTTAGACCAGATTAGTTCCCTAGAATTGGTGGATTTATTTAATAGCGAAGACCAAAAAGCAGTCGCAGCAGTAGCTGCGGCTAAAGCTCAGTTGGCTCAAGCAATTGACTCTACAGCAGAACGTCTGCGTCATGGCGGACGCTTATTTTATATCGGTGCAGGAACGAGTGGTAGATTAGGGGTATTAGATGCTGCTGAGTGTCCGCCTACATTTTGTACGCCCCCAGAATTGGTACAGGGAATCATTGCCGGTGGTGCTGGTGCATTAGTACGTAGTTCTGAAGATTTAGAAGACCGCGCCCAAGATGGCGAAGCAGCGATCGCTCAACGACACATTACACAACTAGATGTTGTGGTTGGTATCACAGCTGGCGGTACTACGCCTTTTGTCCACGGGGCCTTGAACGCCGCCCGTCAGCGAGGAGCTATGACGATTTTTATTGCCTGTGTTCCTGCTGAACAGGTTAGTTTTGAGGCTGATGTTGACATTCGGCTGCTAACCGGGCCAGAGGTAATAGCTGGTTCAACCCGCCTAAAAGCTGGTACAGCCACAAAACTAGCTTTAAATACCCTTTCTACTGGTGTTATGGTCAAACTAGGCAAAGTTTATGGCAATCGCATGGTGGATGTGGCGGTAACAAATCAAAAGTTACGTGATCGCGCTTTACGAATTTTGCAAGATCTCACAGGTGTTAATCGCCAAGCTGCTAGTTCGTTACTAGAACGTAGCGGTAACTGGGTTAAGTTAGCATTATTGATGCACTGGACTGGTTTAGAAAAACAAGAAGGCGATCAACTTTTATCAGAACATCAAGGTAATCTGAGGGCAGCTGTTGCAAACTACAACAACATTAAACAACCTTGAGAATTATTCACTAGGAAGTTTATTAGCCAACCATACATATTGAAACCATTGCAAACATCCTCTAAAATTTCTGTAGCCTAAAATTTGAAAGCTAAGAACAAAGAAAGTAATTAGCCAAGTATGAACTAAATTTTTTGGCAGCTAGATAAATATTATGGCGGGGCGATAACCCCGTCATTCCTATTCTTGCAAATTTATTTTCAATAAAAAGTCTGTTTATAATTATTTTAAGAAATTACTTTGTTTCATCATTTGCAGTCAATCTTTTTCTAATAGCAGCTATTATCTAGAGCCGCAAATGAAAATATATTATTCTTCTTTATCTATATTAATAATTGTAAAACAAAATCAAGCTTATGCAATTAAACTAATGTAAATCTGTATGGTGATACCATTGACGTTCTTGGTAATTAATTTATCAAGTTTTAAGTGCATCTTTAAAAACTTCCACAACAATTCAATTCCCCAACGTAACCGAGAAATATCCCTAATTTCATCATCACTAACTGCTGCATCTCCTGATGCTGGTAAATTAGTCACTAAGCGAAACTCAGTTTTGGTGTCTAAATCACAAAAATTAATGACTCTATACGCTTGAGTATCATCAGATGTCCCAATTTTAATTAATCCAGTTGGCTGAGAAAATTCTAGTTTCCAATTATTTTTTATTCGCAGAACAAAATATTTGTTTTTTTGCACTAATGCCTGAATAAATTTTAAGCCAGCAAATCCCCTGTCCCTTACACCAACAGCATTAGTGGGTTTTAGGACATCATTTTTGAGCCAAAATTATAATCATGGTCATGCCCAAAATTGATCAAATTATCTTCTGGGCTACCTGTAGCCAGATTCAAAGAACTAAAAAGTTTAACTTGATGATGTCCTAAAACCCACAACAATTTACTTGTTAAAGTAATAATTGTTGAATCAATGGGACTGCATATTTATTATGTAATTTTTTCGGAGTTTTATTATGAACTAAGTCATTTAATTTCTGATAAATTTCTTGGAATGGTTTTTGTGAACGGTGAGAGCTTGCCTTAGAAAAAGTAGAAATATTTACTTCAAATCCCTATTATTTAATCTTTTAAATAAATCTCGCATACTTGTCAGACTGTTATCCAGCGCATAGGATAGCCAGCACTCAAAGAACAGACGACTGTTCAATACTGGATAATCGTTTTTTGGCAGGGGTTTCAGAATATCTTTGACAATTTTAGGGAATGAATTTATAATCACAATCAAACTAATATCTTTTAATCCTTCGCCCAAAAATACCATATTTTGGGCTATTTTTATCAGACTTTTCTTAACATTCAACATTTCTGAAGTTGATCAAATAATTGGTGAACAAGAACTAGTAATCAGACCTTTAGGTAATGCGAACGCTCCGCCAAAATATACTTATGGTTGTAGTAGTTTAGCCAATGGTACTCTCATCTTAGTGATTGATCCTACTCTGCTGCTGGAGTCTTATGAGATGCAAGCGACGCTGGAGAGTACGGCGCTACCAACAGCATATGCAGCAAATAAAAAAGCTTTACCCCTATCAGGTTTAACTTTCAACTCTACACCCCTACTAACTCCTTCTACTGACACAAATACCACACAAACCCAGCAAAGTCATTCTGTTGTACCAAATAACAAATCTCCAAAAGTAGTTGTGGTAGTAGATGATGCAATTAGTCTGCGCTAAACTCTCTCTATGGCTCTGCAAAAATATGGCTATCAAGTATTACAAGCACAAAACGGCATAGAAGCTCTAAAACAATTACAAATGCATCCCGAAATTCAGATTGTAATTTCCGATTTAGAAATGCCACGTATGAATGGTTCTGAGCTTTTATCTAGTGTTCGCCACAATCAGAATTTAGCAACAATACCTGTAGTAGTTCTGACTTCTCGCAGTGCAGAAAAACATCGTCAGCTAGCCCAAGCATTGGGTGCAACAGCTTATTTAACTAAGCCTTATTTAGAGGAGCAGTTAATTTCTATTGTTGAGGGTTTAATTAATAATGATGTGAATGATATAGCTCAGTTAGCGATAAGTCATGGATAGTAGTTTATCATTTCATGAAGTTGTAAATCCTAACAAGCACGTCTTTGGCGAGCTTTAATTGAGAGAATGGATATTAAGTCTGCCTAGTATTTCATCACACAATACTAGGTATATTTTATTTATATAGTAGTGATGCAGCCAGAGGGAAAACAGGAGATTTCCAAAATCACAGTTTATCGCTTAGGTGTAGCTTCACCGAATTTAATCAAAAGAGCGATCGCAATACTAACAACCAAAATTAATGTCATACTCAAAGCTGAACCAAATCCCCAATTTTGGGTAGCTCCGAGAAATTGGTTGTAAACTAACCGTGCCGCAGTCATACTAGAGGCACCGCCTAGTAGTTCTGGGTTGATAAAATCTCCTAATCCTGTAATAAATACCAGCATTGAACCAGCAGTGATTCCAGGCAGAATTTGCGGTACTGTCACTTTCCAAAAAGCTTGTATAGGAGTTGCTCCCAAATCAGCCGCTGCTTCTAGCAAACGTGTATCTAACTTTTCGAGAGAGGCATATAAAATTAAAACCATGTAAGGTAATAAGCTATAACTCATCCCAATTAATACAGATGGAGTTTGGTTAAGTAATTCTAAAGTAGGTAAGTGTAAATTTTTTAATAAAATATTTAATACCCCAGTAGGGCGAAGAATCGTAATCCAAGCATAAGAACGGAGTAAAGAAGAAGTCCACAAAGGTAAAATAAAGCTTAGTAATAATAAATTTCGCCAGCGCTTTGGTGCTATTTGAGCAATCCAATAAGCAACAGGAAAGCTCAAAAATAAACAAATAATTGTAGTTTTAATTGCTAAATCGAGTGAGCGCAAGATTACTTGAATATAAAGCGGATCAAGTATGCGAATATAGTTTTGGATTCCACTAGGATTGACTACATCCCCCGGACGAATATTTGGTACTAAACTCAACTCAAAAATGATCAATGTTGGCAAGACTAACAACAAGATTAACCAAATTGCAGAGGGTGCCAACAATACCAGAGGTTGGAGCCTGGGAAAATTTGAAGGATGCAATTTTTGCATTTTATCAATCCGGGGTATTTATTTCATGATGAGATAGTTGGTGAAACACAAATTTTAGAGATAAATCTAAAGTTTAAATTTAGTAAATTCTAACTTATTAATCGCTGGTTAACTCTGTCCAGTAGCGTTCGTAGATCTCTTCAATTTTTCCTAAAGGAGTAATACGTTCACATTTTTCTAGAATTGACTCTGAAGGAAATAAATCGGCATTGCTCTGTATATCTATTGGCAGTTGTTCAAACGCATAACGGTTGGGAGTAGCAATATTAAGGCGTTGGCTAATTTGTGCTGATATTTCTGGTTGTAAAATAAAGTTAATCCAGGCATAAGCTCCATCCAAATTTGGGCAAGTTTTAGGAATTACGATAGTGTCTGTCCATAATGAAGAGCCACTGCGAGGTATTACATACTTTAACTTAGGATTTTCTTTACTAACTCGGATAGCGTCTGCTGAGTAACACATTGCTAATACTAAATCTCCTGCCAGCATTTGATTTGGCCAAGTTTCTGTGTCAAAATCAGTGATCAAAGGTTTAAGTGCTTTCAACTTTTCATAGGCTTGTTTAATTTGATTTTCGTCTTGTGAATTGTACGAGTAACCTAGCATCCGTAATACTGCGCCTATCACTTCTCGCACATCATTGAGCAAAGTCATTCGGTTTTTAAGTTGCTGCTGATTTTGCCAAAGGTAATCCCAATCTTCCGGTGCATCTTTAAGGATTTCAGAATTATAAACTAAACCAGTTGTTCCCCAATTGAAGGGTACACTGTAGCGGTTGTTGAGGTCATAAGTAGGATTTTGAAACCGTGGCAATAAATTATCTAAACCAATTAAACGCTCATGATCTATTTCTATTAATAAAGCCTTATCTACCATCTTCTGTACCATATAATCAGATGGGTAGATAATGCTGTAAGCACCGCCACCTCCAGCTTGTAATCTAGCTAGCATGACATCGTTGGAATCATACACATCTGCAAGCGCTTTCATCCCAGTTTGGGTGCTAAAAGTTTGCAGTAATTGTTTATCGGTATATTGTGTCCAAGTATAGATATATAGTTGGTCTCGTGGAACAGAAGTTTGAGCATTCGCTCGCACCTCAGCAAGCCTCCAACCGCACCCAGCTAAAGATAAGCTAGGAAGTGCTGCTACTGTTTGTAAAAATTTTCGTCTGTTAGTCATTAATCATTGATATGTGGAAAGTTACTGATTTAAGGTACGTGTTTAATCATCGACTAATGATTATTGACGAATAGCTAAACAGTCGCTTTCTGCCCACCAAGCGTAAATAGGTGTATCACGATCTGGGAAGCCACCAAAGGTATTAGGCTGCAAAACGTTAATACTGATGCCGTTTGTCAATTCCACAACATAATTAACATGAGTCCCCAAATACATGACGTTGACAAGCCGTCCTTCAAAGCAGTTTGTCAGTAAATTGGGGGGATAAAGGGAGAGCTGAATTTTTTCAGGGCGGACGCTCACTACCACTGTTTGCGATAATTCAGTGGGTGTATCCTCAGCACGGGTAACGATAATTGTAAATCCTGTTTTCGTCTCGATTTGGATGTTAGTGGAGTTCACAGCCGCGATTTCACCGCTAAATAAATTAGTATCACCTATAAAATCAGCGACAAAGGATGTACGAGGAAATTCGTAAATTTGGCTAGGAGTACCAATTTGCTCAATTTTGCCTTGATTGATTACAGCAATGCGATCAGATAAGGATAGGGCCTCCTCCTGGTCGTGGGTCACCATAATAAAAGTTAATCCTAAATTTTTGTGTAAATTTAATAGCTCGACTTGCATTTCCTTACGCAGCTTTAAATCTAATGCTCCCAAGGGTTCATCTAACAACACAACAGATGGACGGTTGACTAAAGCCCTAGCTAATGCGACCCTTTGCTGTTGACCACCAGAGAGCTGATTAGGAAAGCGCGATCGCAAACTTTCCATTTTGACTAGCTTTAAAGCTTCTTTGACTCTATTATCGATTTCTGATTTGCGGAATCTTTTGAGCCGCAATCCAAAGGCAATGTTATCCCATACATTCAAGTGGTTAAACAATGCATAGCTTTGAAATACTGTATTGACAGGTCGGCGGTAAGGGGGGACATTAGCCATGGATTGACCTTGAATCAATACCTTGCCAGCATCAGCTTTTTCAAAACCAGCGATTAAGCGTAGTATAGTTGTCTTGCCACAACCAGAAGGGCCCAGGATACTAAAGAATTCCCCTTGTCTAACATCCAAATCTACTCCATTGACTGCTGGTTCCTGGTTAAAAAACTTGAACACGTTACGTAGCTCAACATCAAGCGGCTGCAAAGCCATTATCTCCCTCTGATTCTGCCTCACAGTTTGAGCCATAATTTTCAGTAAAATACCGTAATTTTACGTAATTGTGCCAATTCATATAGTCTATTAAACAAACTAAAATAGCACTTTGGTTTATTGTATCCGTCAAAAACAATTGATCAGGAATATACCTCTCAATTTTTTGCTACTCAAACTGAAGAGTCAGAAGGCAAGCCTCAGAATGCAGCATCCAGTACTCATAACTCAGGAAATAGAACTAGAGACTAAAGGTTTAAGGTTTATATTTAATGATTTATCCTTTATACTTTTCTCGATTGCTGCCACAGCTAGAAACTATTCACCTCTGCTTTGCTGCTTGCTAGCCAGTTATAGAAAAAACTGTTGTGAAATAGTAATAATTTCTGGGTAAGGCTTTAGCATCATCGTATACATATAATACTAATTTCTAAATTTTCATTAATTTACCTTATGTCCTTATTGCACCCAATTCCACTTGGTGGACAAAATAATAAACGTACAGTTGGACGGAGTTTACAACCAATATTTGTAATTATATTTACATTATCGGCTATAAGCGGCATAAGTATACGTTTGGCATACTTACAAATTGTTGAAGGCGCAAGTCACCGGAAGCGAGCCGAGTCCAACCGAGTAAGAATGATTCCTAAACAGCCAGAAAGGGGTAACATTTTTGACCGCAATGGCAAACTATTAGCTAGCACTCGCTATCCTCGTTCTGTGTATTTATGGCCAATGGCTCATACCAAGCCTTCGTGGTCGGTTGTGGGCCCGCGTCTATCTCAAATTCTGGAAATTCCCCAAGCAGAAATAGAAAAAAAATTAGACGAGGCAGGTGCTAACTCTTCTTCTCTTATCCGGGTTGCTCGTGACCTTAACGAAGCAGATATCACTGCATTGAAGGAGTATGAGAACGAACTTAAAGATGTAGAAATACATACGGAAGCGGTGCGATATTATCCGCATGGCAATAAATTAGCCCACGTGTTAGGTTATACCCGTGAATTGACTGCTGAACAGTTAAAACAAAAGAAGCAGGAAGGCTATCGATTGGGTGATGTGATCGGTCAAATGGGGATCGAAAAGGCTTATGAACAAACACTGCGGGGTGAGTGGGGTGGTCAACAAGTAGAGGTGGATGGTGCTGGTAGACCACTTCGTGTGTTAGGAGAAAAACAAGCAAAGGCTGGTAATGATTTACACTTGACTTTAGATTTAGAGATGCAAAAGACAGCAGAAAAAGCTTTGGGCGATCGCAATGGTGCGATCGTGGCAATTGATCCAAAGGATGGTGCAGTTTTAGCAATGGTATCTCACCCTACTTTTGACCCCAATATTTTCTCTAAGCAGAAACTTAGCAAAAAAGATTGGGACACAGTACAAGGTGTAGAGCATCCATTGGTCAACCGTGCCCTCAGCGCCTTTCCTCCTGCTAGTACTTTCAAAATTGTTACCACCACAGCAGGGTTAGAATCGGGTAAATTTTCTCCTAAGACGGTACTTCAAACCTACGGTTCTTTAACTATTGGCGGCACTCGTTTTGGGGAGTGGAACCATAAAGGATTTGGGCCTTTGGGTTTTGCAGGCGCATTACAGTGGAGTAGCGATACTTTCTTTTATCAAATTGGAAGGGCAGTTGGGGGCCCAACTTTGATTGAGTGGACTCGTAAGTACGGATTTGGTGAAAAAACCGGTTTTGAGTTCGCCTCAGAAGAAACAAAAGGTTTAGTTCCAGATGAGACATGGAAGCAGAAGGTGTGGAAAATGCCTTGGACTGTAGGCGACAGTATCAATATGTCGATTGGTCAAGGTGCTTTACAAACCACACCTTTGCAAGTTGCTATCATGTTTGCCGTACCTGCTAATGGTGGCTACCGAGTTCAGCCACATTTGCTCAAAGACAATGCAGAAGCAAAAAATTGGCGATCGCCGTTAAATATGAAGCCGCAAACTATCAAAGTTCTTCAGGAAGGACTACGAAAGGTGGTGGCTGAAGGTACAGGTAAAGCTTTAAATCAACCAACAGTTCCCTCGGTAGCTGGTAAGAGTGGCACAGCCGAAGCATGGAAGCGTGGTGTGAAACAAAATCACGCTTGGTTTGGTGCTTATGCCCCAGTTAATAAACCAGAAGTAGTGATTGTAGCATTTGCTGAACATTCTGGTGGCGGTGGCGGTAGTATTGCTGCCCCAATGATTTTGGAAATTATGGAGGAATATTTTCAACGAAAGTATCCAGGCAAATATCAAAAACCAGAGCCTAAGGTATCAAAACCATAGGACTATATTTTATTTTTGAAATATACGTGGGGAAACCAGTGCGTTGGTCAGGCAGTCCGGTCTTGGGGGTTTCCCTCAGAAGGAACTGCCGAAAGGTTCCCCCCGTTGTAGCGACTGCTGTTGCAAAAGACACAAAAATACAAAACTGTTTAGAGTTTTTGCGTAAGTCCTATTATAAGAATCTCACTGCTATTAATAAAGGAAAAGCGAAATATATCAAGCTTTTAGCAACTGTAAGTTATAAATTACTCCGGTAAATTTGCAGTAAAATTTGAGACTATAGAGAGATGTAATTCTTACAATGTAGGAGTTTGATACGTATTATCTGGATTTTGAGCTTTAACTATAAGTTATATAACTTTCAGTTTTAAAAGAAAATTTACCTTCGCTTGTGGATGCAATGGCGATCGCACCAGAAGCAATTCATGCGATCGCTATTTCTGTCTCTGGTGTAGTTAATTGCCATGACATTGCTTCTCGTGGTGTTCTTGGCCGTCAAGTCTTCATTGAAATGCATTTAATAGTAAATGCACCAGATGTAGAGACTGCACACGGCATTACTGAAGAAGTAGAACGTCGATTAGAAGAACGTTTTCAGCCTGTAAGGATTCTCATTCATGTAGAACCACCAGCATACAAGTCTGAAAAAATTAGCTTTGAGTCTCGATAGAATTCTCGTAAGAAGTAGTGTCTGTGGCCTACGTTTTTGAACGCTATCATCAGCTTAAGGGAACTCTAAGTGCAGAAATAGCAACATATTTTCATAACTTATTTAGGATTGCTATATAATCCTTTCTTAATAGAGAAAATATCTTCAAATCATGGAATTGCCCTTTCCAAAATCCATATTCTCTCAAAAGTCCTTCCTCTACAAATTTCAAATTTGCTAACAATTTTATAGAGGCATTATTTTCTACCATTACCAATGCTTCAATTCGATTTAAATCCAATTGAGAAAAACCCCACTGGATGATAGCTTTTAAGGCTTCCGTCATCAAGCCCTTTCTCCAATGCTCTCTGGCAAGTTCATATCCAATTTCTGCCTGAAAGCAGTTTCTAATGCTATAGCCACAGGAACCAATAATTAGATTATCCTCTTTCCTCGCTATTCCCCAACGAATACCCTGTTGGTTCTGAAAGCGCTCCGCACGACGCTTGATGAGAAACTGAGCTTGCTCTAAACTTGTGAGAGTTTCTATGTCATGATACTTAGTTACTTCATCATTTGCAAAAACCTGAAAAACTGCTGGCGTGTCAGCTAGTGTTGTTTCTCTCAAAATTAAATTCTCAGTTACCAGTTGCGGAAAATTATTGAAAGCAGCACTTATAGCCATCACCATACAAGATAGAGTGCAAACTCCTGATAAAAAAGAGTTATGAGTTTTATAATTAATTCAAAACTCATAACTCATCACTCAAAAATTAATTACTCCCACTCGATGGTTCCAGGTGGCTTCGAGGTGATATCATAAACCACTCGATTTACACCTTTCACTTCATTCACAATCCGAGTGGAAATTACTTCTAGGACATCGTAAGGTAGACGCGCCCAATCAGCAGTCATACCATCCTCGCTAGTGACAATCCGCAAAACAATAGGATAAGCGTAGGTACGTTGATCGCCCATAACACCGACACTGCGAATTGGCAGTAATACAGCAAATGCTTGCCAAACTTCGTGGTACAAGCCGCGTTGGTTAATTTCTTGCCGTACAATCAAATCAGCATCGCGTAAGATGTTCAACCGTTCAGCGGTGACTTCACCTAAGATGCGAATTGCTAAACCAGGGCCTGGAAAAGGCTGGCGTTGCACGATTTCTTCTGGTAATCCAATGGAACGCCCAACTTTGCGGACTTCATCCTTAAACAGTTTCCGCAATGGTTCCACTAATTTAAATCGTAGGTCTTTGGGCAATCCGCCAACATTGTGATGGCTTTTGATTTTTACCGCTACCCGTTCACCAGTTTGGGGATCAACGTTGGTATCAGCGGATTCGATCACATCTGGATAGAGAGTACCTTGAGCGAGATAATCAAAGTGACCAAGGCGTTTGGATGTTTCTTCAAAAACGCTGATGAATTCGTGTCCGATGCGGCGGCGTTTTTCTTCGGGATCGGTAACACCAGCAATCTTAGCTAAGAAGCGATCGCGGGCATTCACATACTCTACAGGAATGTGGAACTGCTCTTGAAATAGTTTCACCAACCGTTCTGGCTCATACTTTCGCATAAAGCCTTGATCGATAAACACACAAGTGAGTTGATCGCCGATCGCTTTATACAGTAAAAAGGCCAGAGTTGAAGAATCAACACCTCCCGAAAGTGCTAACAGCACCCGCTTATCACCGACCCTGGCGCGAATTTCCCGAATTGCTTCCTCAACAAAAGCCGCTGTTGTCCAGGTGGGTTGGCACTCGCAGATATGGTAGACAAAGTTACGGATTAATGCCAATCCGCCAACAGAATGAACTACTTCTGGGTGAAACTGTACACCATAAAGTTTTCTCTCGTGGTCAGCAATGGCAGCGCAGGGGGTATTTTCTGTATGTGCCAATAATTCAAACCCCGACGGCATTTGAGTTACTGAGTCTCCATGACTCATCCACATTGTAGTACCGTCTTCGACGTTAGTTAGCAAGTCTGTCGGGTCATCAATATATAGTGATGCTTTTCCATATTCACCGCGATCAGCTTTTGCTACTTCCCCACCGAGTTGGTTTACCATCAACTGCATACCGTAGCAAACACCCAGAATAGGAACTCCTAAATTCCAAAGTTCTGGGTCACAACGGGGAGCGGTCTCCCCATAAACTGAACTTGGGCCACCAGAGAGAATAATTCCTTGAGGATTTAGTTGTCGTAACTGTTCAGCTGTCGTGCGATATGACAAGACTTCCGAGTATACTTGAGTCTCGCGGATGCGACGGGCAATCAGTTCTGAATACTGAGAACCGAAGTCCAGAATCACAATTATTTGGCGATTAAGCTGACCCCAATTTTCACGTGTTTGAGGCGCTTGTTCTGTTGGTAGAGTCACCGCTGTATTCATGATGGCAAGAGAGTGTCAGTAAGGATAAGTCGTCGCTCAGTGGTCTAGGTGTTACCATTACCTCTACCTGTTCAGGTTCGTAATGGTAAATAAATGCTATACAAACGCTGCGGTTAAGCGCGTCTGTTGAGTCAATGATCTAGCTTGGTATTAAAACGAGGATATTACCCTAGCGTTGCTACTGAAAAAGTTATTTATTTGGATTATTTATGATTATTCATATTAAGTTAACATAATTTTTCAAACAACATACAAGCAGTTTTGCTCTTCATAATAATTTTGCGATCGCGGTCAAAGAGAATTGAGCCACAGATTGTAGCGGATGTGCCTCTGTCGCTATGACTGCGAATGTATTCTTGGGAACGGGAATCAATAGCTTCTGCGATCGCACTATAAACTTGATTTACCCAATCACTACCAGTAGAAGCATCTAGCGATCGCAGGTATATTAGTGCTGCTTCAGCGGTGGAGCTATTAAAGACTGTTTGTATATCAGGTGACTTTAAACCCGCTAATGTACAGTAAGTAGTTAAAATTTCTCTACGTCCATCAGCAAGATGGTGATGGGTATGAAAAATCCCCCCCGCTAACTTCATGAGTTTGCCATGATACCCAAACAATAAGATTTCTTTAACACTTAGAACATCAGCTTCGACTAACATTGGCCCAAGCCAGTTAGCAGTTTTTACTAATTGTTCAGGGTTAATACCGATTTTTCGCGCTAAATCTAAGCCATTCTCGCCGATACAAAATACCAAACTCTCAAAACGATTGGCTTTCTCTTGCAATTCGGCGCGAAAAGCTGTTAGCTGATCGGGTGAGCTTAAGGGTTGAGAAATACCCGTTGTTCCTAGAAGAGAGAGTCCTTCAACAACACCAAAAGCAGCATTAGAAGTACGAACAGCAAGCGATCGCCCAGAGGGTAAGATAATCGTTACAGTGATTTTTTCTCCAGGTGCTAGCATCCGGTGCAAGTTCTCTTGTAATAGTCTTTGAGCATAAGCATAAATAGCCGCTTTGCCCTCACTATTAAGCTGCTTGCCAATCCCTTCTCCCCCTCTAATAATAACCGCTTCCTCTTCTCTCTCTCGCCATTCCACCAATGCCCAAATCGGTGTATCTTTAGTCAAGTCAAGATTATCGCCCGGATCACTGCGGGTAATAGCCAAAGCCATATTCTCAGATAATCCTGCTACCTGTTCAATTGGTATTTCGGCTATTTGATTCGGTTCAATTAAATCTACCGACACTGCTGCTAGAGGTTGACGATGTCGTAACCAATGTAAAGCAGCAACAGCAGAAGCACAGGCAAAAACGGGGAGGGTATATCCAGAACGGATCATTCTCTAAGTTATAAATTTTGAATTTTGAATTTTGAATTGATTAGACTCCTACTTCTGATAATAGAGCTTGCATATCTTGCCACGAAAGACCTTGTTGAATATAACGAGGTGCTTCAGGATTGTAAGGAGTAGCTACTCGATCAATGCTAAGAATGTTAGCTCCATCTGGCAGAACTGGTACATCGGGATCAAATGCAGTTGGGCGCATTAACGAACTAGAAAAGCCTTTAAATATAGCAATATTGTCTTGTTCGTTGGCAATTTCCACGGTTACAAGTAATATTTCTTGAGGACGTTTGGCAGTGTATTGTTCTAGTCGTTTGCCAATGGAATTCATTTGTTGAACTTGAAATTTTGTAGACATTTACCCTCCGGGAAGCCTTATAATAGCGACTTCTTGAAGGGTATTTTAAATTTGAGTGAAGTGAGGATTAATGTTGTGTAGCTGAACGTCCCTGCTTACCCAACTTGATCAAGACAAAATAACTTAAGTAAAGCACGTAAATTATTAAACATACGATGCCAAGAAAGCCCAGAAAACCAGGTTTGCTATTGGCGTGAAAATATTCTTTAAAAAGTAGTGGGGCTTCTAACCAGACACGGCAATAGGAAGTTTTAAACGCCGTTCCGGAAAAAGCACAACCCACAAAAGGTATAAAGGCTATAGTTCCTAAAATATAATAAACAGTCATAGCCCAGCGCCAAGAAGTGAAAATTAATTTTAAGGGGCTACTAGCTTGGTACTCAATTTCATCATTAAGATCCACCCAAAACCACAAAGAAATAGGAATCAGAATCCGCGCCATCAAGCCAGAAATAAAACTTACCCCGAACCCACCGATCATCAAGTAAACCGTGATTGCCAACAAACTGGATACTCGCCAGTAAATCATTAATAGGCGTTGTATGCCTTCTGCTTTTTGCACAAACGCCCAAACCAATAGAAGCAAAGGAATAATAAGGCTAAATAATAGGGCTAATCGGTAGTCAATCCAAACAAACGGGCGAAACCAAACATCATTTTCCATAGTTTTTACCAGACTATAAAATTAAGCACCTATGACCAAAAACAAGCATCCAAATTCGGAATGCCTTATGTATTAGCTAGCTAATAACTGTACTTGATACCAAACAGTTTAATCAAAATAAAAATTTAGGAACTAGCCTAAGTGATATATATTTCAGATATCTATTTGGCAAAAAAACAAGCAACTCGAAGAGCCTAAACTTATATCTTGCGCCAATTAACAGTAGACTCAGGAAGAGTTTTGAAACTGCTTGGTACACCCTCACCCATCCCCAATTTTATAGGTGCTAGAGATTTATTCTTAGGAGAATAAAACCTCAAAGGTATCCTCCTCAAAGTTTTCAGCCATCAAGTCATTACTTAACACCCTCAATGAAGAGGAAGATAAGCAAACAGGGCTGAAGTAAGATTGGAGGTAAGGGTTGCTTGAAGGTACAAGATATCAGTTAATAGGTTCTGGTTGCTTGCGCGTAAGACGAAAAGAAAATTTTTTAATTTAATTTCTAGTCGTCATAAACCCGACACTCAGCAGCATCTGGGTTATCATCACAGTATTGTTCTAAGGAGTTTTTTGGTTTGTTTTGGCGCTGGTGGGAGGCTTCAGCTTGCAATTCTTCAACTGCATCCCAAGCCGCTGCACACTCAGCAGAGCTACTACCTGTACTGTCACAGACAGTACGAGCTTGTTCAACTTCTTCTTGGATTTTTTCTTGGATGTCGCTCATAACTTAGTCTCGTTGTGTGGTGTTAATACCAGTATAGAAAAAAGTCAAAAATGGCTATTTTTTCTTCTATCGTTCACCATTCTACCCACTTAGCTGTTAAGTTTAGTGTTTTAGTATGGTGATCCATAATTAATACAATAATGGGTGGCATATATACTATATCTATATTTATCTTTTAAGATTTTGTAGAGTCAGTACTACAAAAGTATAATCATACAATATATTTAATGCATCTAATAGGGTATGACAACCCTTGCTTCCTGGGATGAACAGGGCACTGAGAGGAGATAAATTTAGCTGGTGTCAACTCTTGTCAGATGCATTTCTTCCTCAGATTAAAAATCAAAAACTACTAGCCTAATAAGAGAAAGAAGCCTAAAACTCATGGCAGACCAAATGCAGTGGGCAAATGCCCTGTCAACCCGTCCTTCTTTGGAAGCAGCTGTTACAGATGTGGTAGAAAGGGCTGTCTCTTCATTAACCGCACCTGCTGATCTAGGGCTGGTATTTATATCTTCGGCTTTTGGGAGCGAGTATTCCCGCCTCTTACCTTTATTAGCTGAGAAACTTTCAGTTCCTGTACTCATTGGCTGTAGTGGTGGTGGTGTGATTGGCACAACAGCTAAGGGGCAAACCCAAGAACTGGAAGCAGAAGCATCACTCAGCCTGACTTTGGCTCACCTACCAGGGGTTGATCTGCAAGTCTTTCATATTATTGGTGAAGAATTGCCTGACTTGGATAGTTCACCCGATGCTTGGATAGATTTGATCGGTGTACCACGATCGCCAACGCCTCAGTTCATCTTGCTATGTGGTTCTTTCTCCTCTGGAATTAACGATTTATTGCAGGGGCTAGATTTTGCCTATCCTGGTTCTGTGACAGTGGGAGGACAGGCTAGCGCTGGGGGTATGAATGGTCGCATGGCCTTATTTTGTAACGATCGCCTGTATCGAGAAGGAACAGTGGGGCTGGCGTTGAGTGGTAATATTGCCTTAGACACAATTGTCGCCCAAGGATGCCGACCGATTGGTCAGCCATTGCAAGTTACGAAAGCCGAGCGCAATATTATCTTGGAACTAGATGAGCAAGTGCCGTTAGTAGTACTGCGAGAAGTGATTGCCAATCTCAGCGAGAAAGAACGGATGCTGGCACAACACTCTCTGTTTATCGGTTTAGCAATGGATGTATTTAAACCTTCTTTACATCAGGGAGACTTTTTAATTCGCGGCATACTAGGGGTAGACCCATCAGCAGGGGCGATCGCAATTGGCGATCGCGTTCGTCCTGGTCAACGGTTACAATTCCACCTGCGTGATGCCGAAGCTTCTGCTGAAGATTTAGAATTCCTCCTACAGCAGTATCAAAACCAACGAACTCCAGAAGCATCTGCTGTTGCTGCTTTAATGTTTTCCTGTGTAGGTCGTGGCGAAGGACTCTACGGTAAACCTAATTTTGATTCTGAGCTATTTGGGCGCTACCTCAAAGATATCCCTGTAGGTGGTTTTTTCTGTGGTGGTGAAATTGGCCCTGTCGGTGGTAGCACTTTCTTACACGGTTACACCTCAGTATTTGGGATTTGCCGCGCTTTAAGCAATAAGGAGAATGAGGTGGAATCATAAATTGTTCGCTTACTCCCTCATATCTCCAACTTGCTTATGCCTCAATCTTCTCCAGTAAAATTGTACTATTATTGTCAATTAGAGTGGGAGTGCCACCGGTCGCGATCGCACCATATTTTTGAATGTAGCGACGAACTTTGTGTGGAAACTGGGGGTAGTCTAACAAAGCATCCCCATCGGCAATAGTTGCCCAAAAGTCACGCAAACTTGGAGCTAGTTCTTCTGCTTGGGCTTTTGGTAAGTTTAAGGGAGGTAGAGTTAGCAGCTTCATCAAGAAAGGAAAAGAGCGATCGTTCATCCACTGCCGTGATGACTGTTGCAAGTTAGGAAAATTAGGCACTGATTCCACACGATGGGATAAAATTTGCAACCATTGCCTACCATAATGATCGCTGTGATACTCTAACACTCGATAAGGATGAGGATAGCTGACTAACGAACCAGTAGTGATATCGTATATCCCTTGCGAGCAGGCGACATCTTGAACATGTAAATGCCCTGTAAACACTAGACTGACTCCGTAGCGCCTTAGCAACTGCAATAGTTCCCGTGCATTCTCCAACATATAACGATTTGCCATTGGATGGCATGATTGATTGGGTAAATGCTCAACAACATTGTGATGCACCATTACTAGCACCAATTCATCATTGGCCGCCGCCAACACTTCTTCTAACCACCTTAGCTGTTTACTATCTAAACGCCCTATCTGCTGACCTTGGTCATTAAAAGAGTTAGAATTTAAACCAATTAGTCGAACTCCAGGCATTAATTGAGTAGTGTAGTAAAGTTGTTCAGGGTTGTTATAACCAAACTTGCGATAATAGTGAGGAAAATCAGCAAAAGCAATTGATTGTTCGTTTGCCATTAGCACGGGAACATCATGATTACCAGGAACAACATACACGGGAAAAGGTAGTTGAGCTAAACGTTTTTGTAACCAAGTGTGGTTAGCTGGTTCACCATGCTGGGTTAAGTCTCCTGGAAGTAAGAGGAAATCTAAATCGAGTTGTGTTAAATGTTCTAATGCACTTTCAAAAGCCGGAATACTGACTTCCACTAAATGAAATCGGCTGGGATGATCCCAGATTGTATGAGGAAGTGCGATATGTAAATCGCTAACTATGGCAAAACGAAAATTTAGAGTCATTGATTTCAGGATACTTTTAAAAGCAGAGTTAAAACAAGCCTTTTTCAAAGAGTATAACTTTTGCTTTGTCACCCTGTGTAGCAGCCCTTATACTTAACATTTATATACATTTATACTGGATGAAAAAATATCAAATTGTAGTTAATTCCATGAACGTAAAACTATAGATATAGATATTTACTAACTTAAGGCAGAAGACACAAATAATTAAGTTAAACTATTGATTATTGCTTATGATTCTATAATGCTGGTATCAAAAAAATAGTAGCTATAAAACAAAATCCTTTAATTTCACATTTAACTATAACTATTAATTTATAAATAGTGAAATTCAGTTATATCTTCTAGTTTAAGATGGAATTTGTGAGTAAATATCATTAAAAACTGGGCAGTCTTAATTTATATAAATGTAATAACCAGCTAGCAAGTTATCCACAAGTTTGATATTGTTATTTGCCTGATTATTTGAGATAACATATTGATTACCCCCAAAGCTATACATGGCGATACCCACCTCGCCATTTGATATTGTCACGCAAAGGAGAATCTATTTTGGCAGCTGTGCGAGTACGTCAACATGTTAATCCGCTTGCCCAAAAGTATCAAACGCCAGTGAGTTCCCTCGACTGGGAAGAAGTGTATGTGCAACCAAATCAACCGTTACATCTGGATATTGGTTGTGCAAGGGGACGATTTTTGTTGAATATGGCCAAGTTAGAACCGAACTGGAATTTTCTCGGTTTGGAAATTCGAGAACCACTGGTGGTGGAGGCCAATCAGGTGCGTTCTGATTTGGGTTTAACTAATCTCCATTACTTATTTTGTAATGTGAATCGCTCATTGCGATCGCTGTTATCTTCTCTTCCTATAGGAACTTTACAGCGCGTTACAATTCAATTTCCCGATCCTTGGTTTAAAACTCGCCATGCTAAACGACGAATAGTACAACCAGAATTAGTCGCAGATTTAGCACACTATCTGGCGCGGGGTGGAATTGTGTTTTTGCAATCCGACATAGAATTTGTGGCAATGGAAATGCGCGATCGCTTTGCCGAAAACCCCGCTTTTCAGAAAGTTGGTACAGAAGAATGGCTAAAAGAAAACCCGCTACCTGTCTCTACAGAACGGGAAATAGGTACTCAAAATAAGGGTGAAGCAGTTTATCGGGTTTTATTTATTAAAGGATAAGCTATAAAAGGAAACTCGTAATTGAACTAACTACTGTTTCTGAAAAAATTATGTTTCCTATTTTTTGCACCGATTAATTATTGGTTTGTACTAACTTTTTTAGAAATTCAAATAATTCGATAATTAGATTATCACATTCTGATACTTGTGGTATAGCCTCAACTTCAGAAATGTGCTACATATTTGTAATTTTTTTCATAAACAGGAACTGATTTGAACCAAAAAAATTCTTAGATTTAGTAGTTGTTATACAATTTCCAAAAATCGCATTTTCTATGAAAGTAGGTACTCAAACATTTGCCTTGTCACTGTTACTGACAATTTATTGTAGTGCGATCGCCTCTGGCGCTGCGCTCCGCGCAATCGCGCAAGTTCCATCTAGTTCTAACTTGACAGCCATCGAAAATGTGCAGGCGGCTAATCCCACAACGGTAGCTAAAAATAAATCTTGGCAAAATGCCCGACTAGTTCACACTCTACCTTCAGTTTCTGGTTATCCAATTTTGAGTCCTGACAGCCAAATTTTGGCAGCATACCGCAGAGGTGAACAAAAAAATGCTGACAATAGCGTCAGTCAGACTAATGAAAATATCATTACTTTAACAAATATTAATACAGGTAAAATAATTCATAATCTTACTTACAGATCACCCTCCGAAATTAAATCTCTAGTTTTTAGTCCAGACGGGCGCATTTTGGCAACCCAAAATTATCATCAAGGTGTTTTAACAATTAAACTCTGGAATGTAGCCACTGGGGAAGAAATCCAAACCTTAAGACGTATCGTCAAACCTAAAAGAATCCGTGGTACAGGTTCCGATCCTTCAGAAAATTCTGTAATTGCTTTTAACCCTGATGGTAATTCTTTAATTAGCTTTTCTGGTGGGAATCCTACAATTCAGGTTTGGAATGCTACTGCTAAACCAATAGCAGTGAAAGAAAGCAGTAATTTAGCTAAACTAACTCCTTTATTGGTGACACAGCAAGAAAATTCCCCAACCCAGCCTATCAATAAGCAAATACAAGAATCCGTAGCAAAAGACCGTCAACGCTATCCAGATGATGAAGTGCTGGATTACGATATTGTCACAGATGCACTTGATGCAGGTAAGAATTTTTTTGAGATTCAGCAACTGTTGATACAGCAAAGTAAGATGGTACAACGGTGGCGAAAGACTGAAGCCAAAAATATTTATCAAGCAAAGACAAATTACTATGTTAATTTAATTACTAAATTGCAAACTATCAGTTATATACATTTGCGTACTCGCCTTATTTTAGATGAGTTTGGTACAAATACCAGCGAAGGTAAGCAGGAATTTAAAGGACAAGGTTATTTAATTGAAAGCAGCAATAATAATTATTTGGTAGCTGATAGTAATAGCAACATAATAATTATGCAAATAAAAGATGGCAGTTATGATTTGAATACTAACCCATCTTTTCAAGACGTAACCCAAATTAAATTATTGATTAGCAAATTACTTAATCAAGGTTCCTTTAAATTTAATCTCACAGGACATACAGACGAAATTACCAGTTTTGCTTTTAGCCCTAATGGGCAAATTTTAGCAAGCGCCAGCGCTGATAAAACAATTAAGCTATGGAACTTGAAGACGGGCAAGTTACTTAATACTATCAAGGGTAATAATGCTTATGGTATTACTCAGATGGCTGTTAATCCTAACAATCAAGTGCTTGTTACTGCTGGAACAGAAGAAAACGCCATAAGAATGTGGGATTTAAAAACTGGTAAAATTGTCCGCAAAATCGCAATAAATGGTTTTGCTAATTCTATACGTTTTAGCAAGGATGGTAATCAATTACTAATTATATCTAATAGACCTTTTGATAGTATGCAAGTTGAGGTCTGGAATGCGAAAAATGGTAAGTTGATTCATCGTGGTTCTGCAATTGGCGCTTCTAAAAACACTTATGTGGGAATTGACATTAGCCCTGATGGAGAAACTTATGCTGTGACCGGAGAGGGTTCGTATTTGCCGTTACAAGTTAGAGATTTAATGACAGACAAAACTATTGTTAACTTTGGCAAAAATGAAGACTGGGTGTTTTACACCAAAGATAGCAATACTTTAGTAACAGGAGGAAGAGAAGGAATTAAAATTTGGCAGTAAGAAGTTACCCCCAACTAAATATGCGTTTGGGGGTTTCGTTGATGGTTAATATTGTAATTAATATTTAAGTTGTATATTCGGCATTAATTTTTACGTAGTCATAACTCAAGTCACAACCCCAAGCTTTACTTGAACCATGACCATTACCCACGCTAAGTGCAATAATTACGGGATTGTCTACCCTTTGCGCTTTAATATTGCTTCTATCCACTGACAAATCATTACTATTATTTGTAGCAACGAAGTCTTGGGGTAGGGAAGAATCGGCAGCGGTTTGTTTTAAATATGCACTCGCTGCTGCACGGTCAAATGGCAGAGGTTGGCCATTTTCTAAAAGTAAAAAATCTCCAAGCTTAATTTGCAGATTATCTTGCTCAAAGGGTACACCTGCACGTCCGGCGGCGGCGGCGATGCGTCCCCAGTTGGGGTCACGGCCAAAGATTGCAGATTTAACTAAGGATGACCCAGCAATGGTTTTGGCGATTTGGCGGGCGGAGAGTTCGTCATGGGCCCCAGTCACTTGCACTTCGATGAGACAAGTTGCGCCTTCGCCATCACGGGCGATCGCTTTGGCTAAATGCTGACATACTGCTGTTAACATCGCTTCTAATTTTTCCGCTTCGTGTCCCATTTCCATGATGGCTGGGGTGCGAGATTGCCCATTTGCTAGAGCGATTAAGCTGTCGTTGGTGCTGGTATCACCATCAACGGTGATCGAATTGAAACTTCTATCAGCCGCCCGACTCAACATTTGTTGCCAAAGGGCTGGTGAAACAGCTGCATCACAAGTGACAAATGCCAGCATGGTTGCCATGTTGGGATGAATCATGCCAGAACCTTTGGCAATGCCACCAATCCGCACTGGGCGATCGCCGATAATTGTTTCTAGGGCAATAGATTTGGGCACTAAGTCTGTGGTGATAATCGACTTGGCAGCTGCATCGGAACCTGTTTCTGATAGTGCGGCTATCAGTTGAGGAATTCCTGCTTTGAGTTTATCCATTGGTATTCGCTGCCCAATCACCCCAGTCGAAGCCAATAATACAGATTCACTAGGAATGTTTAGAGCTTGGGCTAATGCCATAGCTGACTCTAGGGCATCTAACCAGCCTTGGCTACCTGTGGCGGCGTTTGCTTGTCCAGCATTGCAAAGAATCGCCCTAGCACTATGCTTGGCTTGCAAACGTTGGCGACAATAATCTACGCAGGCAGCTTTAACTTGGCTAGTGGTGAACACACCAGCCGCGATCGCTTCCACGTCTGACAATATCAAAGCTAAATCGGGCAATCCCGAAGGTTTGAGACCTGCGGTAATTCCTGCTGCCCGATATCCCCTTGGTGCTGTGATACCACCAGTAATTTCTTGCCAGTCTGCCATGATTCTTACCCCACAACTCTATAGTGGCTTGACTGGCGATTATATCAAGTCTTACTCATCAGTTAGTAAGCAGTTGTTAGTTATTAATACTACTCAGTTGATGCCAGATGCTTGAAGCTGACTTCATAAAAATTGAAAAAGGAGAGCTATCTAAGCAGCTCTCCAGATCATCAGGGTGCATCTACATAACATATTATACCCACTTCTTATTCTAAGGGCAAGACCCTCTTAATAGATTCTTCATGAAAAACTGATGAAGTTGGTCTTGAGGTTAACACGAGTCTACATAAAAATAAAGAAGAGAGCTACTTAAGCAGCTCTCCAGATCATCAGGGTGCATCTACATAGCACAGTATATCATTTTTTGCATGAGTGTCAACACCCAACTTTTAGGTTCTTTTTTCAAATTTATAATGAAGATAATTCTAGAACTATAACAAAAAAGAGAGTCACTTAGGAACTCTCCAAATCATCAGGGTGCATTTAAATATCACAATGTAACATTTTTGGAATGTGGGGCAATACCCCATAAATAGTTCTTTTGTATAATTTGCTATCAAATTTTGACTCAAAATGTTTAAATAAGTATAAAGATAGCTTCTTCAATAGCTATTTAGCACATAGACTGCCAACTGATAACAGACTTTAGCAATTTAAGCCCAAGGGGTATGACCCATCTTTATAAACTCTTTTTATAATGCTTGTGTGAAGAAAGGCGCTAAATGAGTGCTGAGTGCTGAGTGCTGAGTAAAAAGAGTAAATAAATTTAGTAGTTCCTTTTGTTCAGGAGTCATTACTCGTTACTCAGCACCACAGAACAAGCTTTTCTGTTTGTGCGATCTGGTTGAAAGGAAAGCTAAGAATTTAGTTTCTTTTCTACTAATTCATTAGTCAGCTTAGGATCGGCACGTTTGGCAGTCTTTTTCAAAACCTGCCCAACAAAGAAGCCTTTGAGGTTAGTGTTACCGTTGCGATACTTTTCTAATTCTTTGGGGTTTGCGGCTATCACTTCATCAACGATGGGTTCTAACACGCTAGGATCGGCGATTAGTTCTTGTCCCGCAAAAGCTTTTTCAGGAGAAATTCCTGCAAGCAAATCTGGTAACTTTTGTTTAGCTTGTGCGTTGCTGATTTTACCTTGTTCAATCCTAGTAATCACATCAGCTAGATTGTTGGGAGTCAAGGCAATTTCGCTAATAGTGAGTTTTTGTTTATTGAGATATGCGGCAATATCTTGAGTAATCCAGTTAGCAGCCGCTTTGGGATTTGCACCTGCGGCGATCGCGGCTTCAAAATAATCAGCTACTGGACGATCTTCTGTCAACACTCGCGTATCGTAAGCCGAAAGCCCCAACTCAGTTTCATAACGATGGCGTTTTTGTGCAGGTAGTTCTGGTAATTCACTGCGCCAATGTTCTAATTGTTCTGGGGAAACTTCTATTGGTGCTAAATCTGGTTCAGGGAAATAGCGGTAATCGCTAGAACCTTCCTTAGTCCGCATACTAATTGTGCGTTGCGAACCTTCTTCCCACAGACGTGTTTCTTGGATAATGCGATCGCCTCCTTCTACTGCGGCAATTTGGCGTTCAATTTCGTATTCAATCGCCCGTTGAATGGCGTTGAATGAATTCATGTTTTTAATTTCTACTTTCGTGCCAAACTCTTCTTGTCCTACAGGACGGATGGAGATGTTGACATCACAGCGTAGAGAACCTTCTTGCATATTGCCATCACTCACACCGAGATATCGTAGAATTCGGCGTAGTTCTTGGGCATATTCAGCAGCTTCTTGTCCAGAACGCAGATCGGGTTCTGAGACAATTTCTACCAATGGCACACCTGCGCGGTTGTAATCTACTAAAGAATAGGTAGAACCAGAAAGACGTTCGCTTCCAGCGTGTACCAATTTACCTGCGTCTTCCTCCATGTGCAGACGTGTAATGCCGATGCGTTTGCGGGTAGGATTACCATCAGCATCTACCAACTCAATTTCTAACCAGCCATGTTCTGCAATTGGCAGATCGTATTGAGAAATTTGGTAATTTTTCGGTAAATCAGGATAAAAATACTGTTTACGGTCAAATTTGCTATATTTTGCAATTTGGCAATTCAATGCCAAACCTGCTTTGACAGCGTATTCTAAGACTTTTTCGTTGAGTACAGGTAAGACGCCAGGTAAACCCATACAAACTGGGTCGATGTTAGTATTGGGGTCACCACCGAATGCTGTAGAACTGGTAGAGAAAATCTTGGTGTTGGTACTCAGCTGACAATGGGTTTCTAAACCAATAATCGCTTCGTACTCAGTTTTTACGGTTGTAGCAGAAGTCATAAAAATCAAAAACTGGGCATAATCTTTCTTTAGGGTACTATTGTAGCTGCGTCGTTAGCTGCGCTGAATTTTTAAACAGTAGTGATTGCTGAGTTAAAAGCATAGGGATTTCCGACTTTACTCAACTCAGTCCTCAGAACTCAAGAGTTGGAGTTTGCGATCGCCTTTGGCGCTACGCTCCGCGCAATCGCTGATAAATTCTCTGTAATCTATACGAAGAGTTCAGCTTTTTATCTGAAGAAATTGTTAAAAACCAGCTAACTGATTATCAAAATCCATACGCGAAAACTAGTAGGCTGATTGTTAAATATAAACGTTGAAGTATGGGTTATAACTGTAGTTATTTTAACCATTAGACATAAAAACTTTGTTTATGCAACTACGTCTAATTGCTGCAACCCTTCTACTCAGCTTAACTTCTCCAACGTTCATATTTCATACTTCACAACAAGTTATAGCCCAAGCACCAACGTCAACACAAGAAGAAAAGATTACAGAGGCAATTACTCTCAATAATAACGGTGCAGGTCTGGTTTACAAAGATTTAGTTGGTTTAGAGGACTTGCAAGCAGGGTTAGAAATGTTCCAACAGGCGTTAGCTATTTTCAAAAAATACGGCGCTAAAGCCGGGGAAGCCAACAGCCTTGACAATATTGGATATGTGTATCTGCGTAAAGGTGAATATACCAAGGCGCTGGAGTTCTTGCAGCAGTCTTTAGCGATTCGCAAACAAACACGCGATCAATGGATATCTCTCTTCTACATAGCCGAAGCTTATACCAATTTGGGTCAGTATCAAAAAGCGTTAGATGCTTATCAACCAGCCTTAGGCATTCTTAGAGAACTGCAAGCAGCTAATCCAAAAGACTCTAGCTACTCTACCAGCCAAAAAATTATGCTCACTGATACGGGGGCATTGTACTTCAGAATGGGTCAGTATCAAAAGGCTCTGGATTTTTATCAACAAGCTTTGGCGATACAAAAAGCAAATAGCGATCATATTGGTAGCGCCGATACTCTAAATAATATTGGAGTCGTTTACATCAATTTAGGTAACTACACTCAAGCACTAGACTCTTATCAAAAAGCTTTAAGCACTGTCCAAGACTTCTGCTATAAAGAGAAATTAACTTGCTTTTATGGCACAGAAGCAGCAATTTTAAATAACCTTGCAGGTGCATACTTTAGCTTAGGTCAATACCAAAAATCCTTAGATTTGGCGGAAAAATCCTCAACTATTTATAGAAAATTTCGCACTGGTGAATATAAGGGAGCAACTAAACAAGATATAAAGTTACTTTATGATGCTTTGGGACAAAACCCCCAAGCTTTGCAACAAGTTACTAATCGCGCTAATGTTGGTGATGCTTTTGGTAAAGACTCCTTTCAATTTCAAGGCGAAGCACTTAACCTCAACAATATTGGACAAATTTACTTTAGCCAAGGTAAATATGAACAAGCACTTAAGCTATATCAACAAGCTTTAGATATTTATAAAGCTAACAA
Source organism: Mojavia pulchra JT2-VF2 (assembly GCA_019359325.1). GTDB lineage: Bacteria > Cyanobacteriota > Cyanobacteriia > Cyanobacteriales > Nostocaceae > Mojavia > Mojavia pulchra. The sequence goes on from JAHHHN010000008.1 coordinate 62,905, forward strand.
ATATCCAGCAGGTATTGCTGTAACTCTCAATAATATTGGGCGTGTTTATAGTAATACAGGTAAATATAGCCAAGCAATCGAGTCCAATCAGCAGGCTTTGACTAATTATCAAGCAGTAGGCGATCGCACTGGCGAAGGTGTAACAATTAGTAATCTTGGACAGATATACCAAAAACAAAATCAATATGAAAAAGTTTTAGGACTTTATCAGCAAGCTTTAGCAATACACCGCGAAGTTAGCGACAAAATTAGTGAGACTGCAACTCTGAAATATCTGGGAGATGTACTATCTAGCCAAAATCAACCGCAACTAGCGATCGGATTCTACAAACAATCAGTCAACCTTACCGAAACAATTCGTCAAAATTTACGCGTTGTACCCAGTGATATTCAACAATCTTACACAGAAACTGTTGCTGAAAGATATCGCCGATTAGCTGACTTATTACTCAAGCAAAATCGTTCCGCAGAAGCTCAACAAGTTTTAGATTTATTGAAAATCCAAGAAGTAAATGATTTTATTGGTAATTGGCGTGGAAGTTCCGAAAAAATAGTAAATACTCCCAAAGTAGGGAATCCTCAAAGAGGAGTTAATACAGAAACGCAACAAAAGCTGCCTTTACGACCTCAAGAGCAAGAGATTTCTCAAAAATACAGCGTCCTACAAGACAAAGCAATTCTTTTAGGTAAAGAACTTACAAGTTTGCGACAAATGAATCCCAAAGAACGCTCATCAACGCAAGAAAAGCGTATTGCCGAATTAGTGAAACTAGAGCAACAAATTACTGCTGAGTTTAACAAGTTTATTAAAAGTCCTTCTGTAGTAGCGTTAGTTCAGCAATTATCAGTGGCTTCTGGACAAGAAAATCTTAGTTTAAGACAGCTAAACTCTATTCGGGAGAATTTGCGCCAGTTAAATCAAAAAGCAGTCTTACTTTATCCGTTAGTTTTAGAAGATAGATTAGAGTTAGTCATTGTTACGGCAGATGCACCGCCAATTCATCGCACAGTACCAGTTAAGCAAGAAGAGTTAAATAAGGTAATTCATGAGTTTCGCCAAACAATTCAAGTTACACATAAAAATGTTAAAAATCCAGCAAATAAGTTATACAATTGGTTAATTAAACCAATAGAAAATGACCTAAAACAAGCAGATATTAAATCAATTATTTATGCACCGGATGGGCAATTAAGATATGTTCCCTTGGCAGCATTATATGACGGCAAAGATTGGTTGATACAACGTTTTATTATTAACAATATTACATCTGCTAGCTTAACTAAATTCGATAACAAACCAGAGAAAAATATCAAAATTTTAGCTGGTGCTTTTACAAAAGGTGATTACACAGTAAAATTTGGCAGTCGTGAAGAGATATTTAGTGGTTTAGAGTTTGCTAAACAGGAAGTAGAAACTTTAGCTAAAACAATCCCAGGGACTAAAATATTATTAGATAATAATTTCAACCCTCCAGCCACAATTCCTCAGATGAATGATTACAAAATCGTTCATTTGGCGACTCATGGGTTACTTGTTAAAGGTAGTCCAGAAGATTCATTTATTTTATTTGGCAATGGAGAACGTGCGACTTTACGAGATATAGAAAATTGGTCTTTACCAAATGTAGAATTAGTAGTTTTGAGTGCTTGCCAAACTGGTTTAGGCGATAAATTAGGTAATGGGCAAGAAATTATTGGTTTAGGATACCAGATTCAATTAACAGGAGCCAAAGCATCTATTGCTTCATTGTGGTCTGTATCTGATGGCGGAACCCAAGCTTTAATGAATGTATTTTATAAAGTATTACAAGCAGGTAATACTACAAAAGCTGAAGCTTTGCAAAAAGCACAACTTGCCTTACTCACAGGTGATTATTTAGAAAATGGTAAGAAGCAAGCTAATGCTTCAACTACTGAGGCTGCAAATGAGTTTCGTCATCCCTACTATTGGGCACCCTTTATATTGATTGGTAATGGGTTGTAATCATTAAATTTTTGTTCATTAATAGACTTATTGCAAAAATCCGAATATTAGTAAAAGAACAGTTGCACATAGATAAACACAGATAAATATCGGTGCTTATCTGTGTTTATCTGTGGTTTTATATAAAAAACATAAACTTATGCAAGAAAACTATTAATGAGGATTTTACGCCTCATGCTTCGACCCAACCTACAAAATTTATTGCAATCTAACTTGATTTACCTGTAATTGTAAATGCTGCCCAGTAGTAAGGGTGGGAGAAAAGTTTTTGTTCAGGCGTAATTTTACTAGTTCTATACATTTGCGTTGCTATATGCGTCCTAACTTTTAAATCATCATAATGTAAATTATTTAATAAATTCTCATACCATTTAGTCAGTTCAATTGCAGTTATTTCCTTCAACCATGTTGTGACTTCAGTTAATGTAGTTGCTGCCGATTTATCTGGCTGTAACCGTCGATAAAATTCTATGATTACTAAGTCATTGGCAAACGATTCTACAGTCCAAAGAGTATTTATAACCAGAGGAACTCCACCACTTAGAAAAGCATAAGCTAAATTTACATATTCGTTGGTGATAATGGGATTGCTAATAGTTGTAGTTTCACAAGCCGATAATGTAACCAGGTTGTAACTGACTAAAGTTTGTTGGCAGATTTCTTCTAAAGTAAGTTTGTCGTTATCGGTTAAAGCCAATTCTGATTTCTTCGGCTCGCTGAAATTGTTAATGATATGCCCCGTAAAGTGAAATACATTGTAATCATCAGTTAAGGCATTTAGGACATTATTCTTATTAGCTTGTTCTCCCTGAATACGTTGGCAATTAGCAAACATTTGGCTAACAATTTCAGATTGCAGTTTGGCAAATTTCAGTGGAGGATAACCTGTGGTGTTGGGATGCTCCACACTAAGTAAGAATTGATTTTGTTTATGCCATGCTGGTTCAGCTTTTGCTGTTAATCCTATTTGGATACTTGGCAGATAAGTAATGGTGCAATTAGCCTCGACAGTTGGCCAATCTTCTGGAATAGGGGAACAGAGATGAAAAAGCGCATGGAGAGGCAATCTGTGCAAGTCGCGGTGGGGCATTAAAATCAATTGAGTAATGCCTTCGAGTTCCTGAACGATTGTGGAAATGTTGAGGATATTTTTTAGCTGTAACAGCCTTGCTTCCATATCCATGTACCAGGAATGGTTGCTTTGATGCTGTTTGTCTTGAGATTGGCTGCTATATTCCTGGTATTGTTGATTCCATTCTTGTAGCCAATCTTCAAAGGCCATCAAACGTCTGACTGCTTCAGGTAGGCGCAATTCATGCGAACCTATAGGAGCTTCTCCTAAGTGAATCGCCCCCTCATCTTGTATAGGTGTAAACAAGAGGATGGGCGAAGGAGCTTCGTCTTTAAGAATAAAGGTTTGTAGGGAAGTTGGGCTAATGTGCCAATAAATAATTGCTGTTTTAGGATTGAGCAACTGCTGAATTGCAGAATAGTTTGGTGCGTAAGTTTGCTCCTCCCAACCCAAAAGTAGCCAGTTTAAACAAGCATTTTTACCTTGTTCGGCAATTTCCCAAGCTTCCACCAAGTCACCGTAGTTTACAGCTAAATCAACAGCTAATTGCCCAAATCCTGCAAATTTCAGGGCTAGCTGTCTTTTACTATCATCAGGGCGAGTTGATTCACTCAGCAATTGTTGAAGTAAATCGCTACCGTATTGTTGTAATTCTTGTGCTTGTTCTGTTTCGCCCAAACCTACAAGTGTTTTGATTAGAGATTGCAATACTTCTAGATGTAACTGAGGAAAATCTTCGCTGGTGAGCGTTAATAGTGCCTGATTGTACTCATCTACAGCTTTTTGCCAATGACTGCGGGGTGTGGAATTATTCTTACCTTGTTCATAATAAGTATTAGCGATCGCCAGATGTAATCTGCCCCATCCTTCAGGGTGAGTGTCCGGGCGAACGTATTTCAAGCCTTCCTCGTAGCTAGCTAATTTTCCTTCATAGCCGCCTTGCTTTAATGCTTGATTTGTAGATGTAATGCCAGTAAACAAACTTAACAAAGTCTCAGGATGAATTAAACTGCCAGCAGCAGTACCGCGACCAATCCAAGCTTCCCAATAGTCAAGTTTAATTTGCAAAGCACTGTCATAAGAGGCGATCGCTTCTGCAAACCGCCCTAAATGAAACAGCGCGATCGCCTGGTTGTACCAAGCTAAGTGGAAATCGGGTTTAATTGCTATAGCTTTACGGTAAGAAGTAATAGCTTCTTCACGGCGTCCTAAGTTATCCAACGCCACACCGCGGTTATACCAAGCTAAGTAAAAGTCGGCTTGAATTGAGAGTGCTTTATCCCAAGAGGTGATTGCTTCTGACCAACGTTTTAAATTAAATAGCACTACACCCCGATCAATCCAGACTTCATGATAGTCGGGTTGAATTTCAAGAGCTTGATCGTAAGATGCGATCGCATCTTCATGTTGCTCGCCCACAGCCAAAGCTATACCTCGGTAATACCAGTTTTCCTGATCTTCTGGTTGCAGAAGTAGGGCTTGGTCGTAACTGGAAATTGCTTCCCATAATCGCCCTAACTTCAGCAGTGCTAAACCTCGGCTAGACCAAGCATCTGCGAAATCGGGTTTGATTTCAATGACGTGTTCAAAAGAAGCGATCGCTTGATCAAATTCTCCTAATTCACCTAAAGTTCCACCTTTGTTGTACCAAGCTTTGTAGAAATCGGGTTTCAATTCTATGGCTTTGTCGTATGAGGCGACAGCTTCTACAAAATGTTCTAAATGAAATAATGTCAAGCCTCGATTAAACCAGTATTCATAAAAATTAGGTTTTAGTTCTATGGCTTGGTCGTAGGATGCGATCGCTCCTAATAAATCTCCAGTTTTGGCTTGCTGAAGACCTTGGTAAAACCATGCTTGCGCCCGATCAATTTTTGGCTCAGTAACTAATTGCGAATTCTTCTTACGAATTGCCAGTTCGGAAGCAAGTTCTTGGACTAGGTTGGTACTCTGATCTAACCTCACCAACAACTCATCAAAAGCGTCTGCAACTTTTGGCTCTAATTTCGCCAAAGATTTATCCCACTTCTGTTCTTCTAATGGTCTTTCTTCTTCTTGTGTGGGTGGAATCTGAATATTCTCTTCTATAAAAGAAGTGAGGAGCGCGTCTTCTGGAGAGGGAGTAAGAATATTATCTAAGGCTGTGGTTTCGGTTTCCTCTTCTGGCTCTGAGAAAATCTCAAATAACTTGTCGATTTCATCTTCTTCAGCTTCCGTTTCTTCTGTAATAGAAGCGAGAGTATCATCTGGGATTGTTGTTTCCTCAGCTTGTTCTGCTACCGATTCAGAAAACAGATCTAATAACTTGGCGATCGCATCTTCTTGTGAAGTAATGGGGAGAGTCGGTGACGTTGTATTTTCGGCATCTTCGCCTTGATATTCCCATAACACTTCCTCTATATTGCCCGTCCATGCTTCCTCAACAGAGGCCATTTCGGGTAATGGGATTGTGGTTTGAGTCTCTTCCTCCTCGTACTCCCATAACCGTTCGCCTAGCTTACGCATCAACTCCTGCCCAGGAGTGTTTAAAAGGCTTTCTTCGGGCGTTGTGGTTTCAAATTCATCAAACTCGACTGGATGATCTTGCTCCTCAATCTCTTCATAATATGTTGCTGAGTTTCGCGTTAACAGCCTGATGCCAATGTCATAAGCAAGTTCTCCGATTCTGCCAATACCAAGTTCGCCCAGTTGTATCATCTGGGATGCTAAATGTTGGTTTGGTGCAGGTGAATTGAATAATTTTTCGCCAAAGCTCAACAGCCAATCTATCCAGCGATCCTCATTAATGCGATTTTCCATCCGTTGCAGATACTTTAGCGCCCACTGCTTTCCTCGTGCCTGATGCACTCCTTCCAACAGTTGGGTAAATAAAAGTTCTAGATCCCCATTAGTCAATTCGGGTGGTGACCCTACCACCCTGTATCCGTTTGCAGCATTTAGAGAACCATTCTGCTGGTTTTCATCGGGACGCTGTACAAGTTTTTGAAGCCGCTGAATTAGACGCCTGAGCATCTGCCACACTCTTGGATTTTGTTTAACCTAGATTGTAGCCAGCGTTGTCATAAAAAGATCATGAATTACGTAAAAACCCAACGCCTGTTTCTGTAAATCTTTAAAAAAGTACACACAATTGTTGTAGTTAGTATCTTCCGCTACACCTAAGTTAATTACCTTGAGATAGTGCAGACGGGACTTTGAGCTTTTTTGTCTTAAACCCAGTCAAGTTAAGATTCTGTTTGATCTGTAGCTGATTCATTAGCAGCATAAAATTGATTGACCAGTGCTTGGACAATAACTTGCGGATCATCTGTCTCCAGCCCCAACTGTTGGGCGACCTGCTGACATAATTGTTCATCCTGCTGCAACATAATAAACAACTCTTCCAAGGTAATGGTTTGGTAGTCTCCTTGTAAAAGGTTTTCTCCTGTATCTGCTTCACCTGCTATCGGATAGCTTTCTTCAGGTAGCGATGGGTTGCTGACAGCATCCGGCCCTGCATATTCCCAGATTGGTTCGCCTTGATTGCGTGTCAAAACTTGCATACCAATATCATAGGCAACGTCTCCGACTTCACCTACACCCAACTCACCCAGTTGTACCAGTCGCGCCGCCAATTCGTTATTAGGTGTAGGAGATGCTAGCAATCTTTCACCTAACAGCCGTAACCATTCCACCCAGCGTTCAGTTGTAATGCGATGTTCAATATTATGCAGCCACTTCTGCGCCCACGCTTGTCCTCGTGCTTGATGCACTCCTTCGAGAAGTTCGTTGAAGAGAAATTCCAGATCTGTATCACTTAGCGGTGGCGCTGGTTCTTTTGGGACATCTCTCCTAGCTTGGGAGGGAGTTTGTTTCCCACCAAACAAGCGCTGAAAAAATCTTTTAAGCCACTGAACAAGCCGCCTGAGCATCTGCTGCACCATTGAGTATTAGTTACCCTAAGATTGTAGCGATCGCACTGTACTATAGCGTCAATCAAGTCAATAATTAATGTAGAAATGCTGCCCCAATTGGTCAGGCTACTCACAGCCAAGAATGCTCATTTGTTAGAATAGAAGGCCACTACAATGACGCAAAGCGTTTAGTTCTGGGTAGTTTAGAATAGTTAAATCTCGAACTCGCCTGGGTGCTGCAATCCATGTCTTACGAACCCCTGCACCACAAGTATCGCCCAAAGAGTTTTGCGGAACTAGTGGGTCAAGAGGCGATCGCTACCACCCTCACTAACGCGATCCGCTCATCCAAAATCGCTCCTGCTTATTTGTTTACCGGCCCCAGAGGTACAGGAAAAACCTCTAGCGCCCGGATTCTAGCCAAATCTCTCAATTGTCTACAAAGCAATCAACCCACTGCTGAACCCTGTGGCGTGTGCGATGTTTGTCAGGGAATCACTAAGGGCTACTCTTTAGATGTAATTGAAATCGATGCAGCTAGTAACACTGGTGTCGATAATATCCGCGAAATTATCGAAAAGGCACAGTTTGCCCCTGTGCAATGTCGCTACAAGGTTTATGTGATCGATGAGTGTCATATGCTCAGTAACCAAGCATTTAATGCGTTACTGAAGACACTTGAGGAACCACCAAAACACGTAGTTTTTGTCTTAGCGACAACCGATCCCCAGCGAGTATTGCCAACAATTATTTCTCGCTGTCAGCGGTTTGATTTTAGACGCATTCAATTAGAGGCGATGGTGAAGCATTTGAGTGTGATCGCCAGCAAAGAAAATATTAATATTTCGCCAGAAGCTGTAACCTTGGTAGGCCAAATTGCTCAAGGAGGATTGCGCGATGCAGAAAGCCTACTTGATCAATTAGCACTGTTGGCTGGTGAGGTAACGCCGGAGAAAGTTTGGGATTTAGTCGGTTCGGTCAGTGAACGAGATTTATTGGCGCTTTTAGGTGCGATCGCTCAAAATCACCCAGAGGCTGTTTTAGACTCTACTAGAGCAATCTTAGATCGTGGTCGAGAACCGCTAACTATTCTCCAAAATCTTGCTGCTTTCTACCGTGATTTACTCATTGCCAAAACTGCCCCTAATCGTCAGGATTTAGTTGCTTGTACTCAGCAAACCTGGAAAGCACTAGTTGAGTGTGCCCAACAGTTAGAAATAAGTACAATTTTGGTGGGACAGAAACACCTACGAGAAGCAGAACTGCAAATTAAAAACACCACTCAACCGCGTTTGTGGTTGGAGGTAACATTCCTCGGATTGTTACCGAGTGCGAATGTTCAACCACAAGCCTCAACTATCTCACCGCGAGTTAACACAGCTGCTGTATCTCCCAGCTATTCTCCAGCAGTTGCTCAAAATCACCAAGTTTCTGCACCGCCTCCAGTTGATTCACAAACAAATCAGAGTCCTCCGGCAGTTACCCAAAATCACCAAGTTTCTTATCCGCCAACAAATCACAATTTAGCGGCTAACTCAGTTTCACCACCCACCCCAGAGCCTGTATCTATTCCTGCCCCACCTGCAATAATTGAACCAGTAACCTCAGAAGCTGTTGAAGAAGCACACTATGACTTAACTCAGGTTTGGCAACAGGTGTGTGCTAATTTTCCACCTTCCAGGCAAGCTTTACTAGGGCAAATGTGCCAGCTAATAGAGTTTAACGGGGCAGTAGCGCGTGTTGCTGTTAGAGGTGCAAAATGGTATGAAAAACTTAAATCTGATCTGCCGATGATGAAGGCAGCTTTCCAACAGACTTTTCAGCGTGAAGTTCAGGTAAATCTGGAACAAGTAACCTCTGCAACTCCTACCTCAGCTAGAAGAAACCCTTCGCCGCAAGACTCTGCTCGCGTTCAGCAGCCAGCTACATCCAAGTATGAGAGGCAAATTCCGTCTCCAGCGCCACAACCAACACCAGCACCAGGTAAAATCGAGCCAGTGGCGACAAATACGGGGATGGTACAGACTTTGCCTCCGCCGCAACAACCCCAAACACCCGTACCTGATTCCCAAACTGATGAAGTTGCAGACGCAGCCCAATGTCTGGCAAAATTTTTCGACGGTCAAATCATCCGCTTCTTGGATAATGCAATAGACTTGTCCGAAAATGTTACTTTGCCTGAGTCGGTATATGAATCAGATGATGATGATGATTAATTAGAGATAGAAAAAAATGAAGGATGAAAAATTTCTCCTTCATCCTTTTTACTTTAGACTTTCTCAGCGCCTGTATGGACGGTTTTCACCCATTTTAGGCGTTTTGGTTGTACTGACATTCGGGCAGTGGTACTGCTGATCACCACAAGCCAGTGGAACATATATAAAGTTCCGCGTAGCGTCTGAAGCAGCAGGAGAAAATATGTAGAAACCTGGGATTTTGGCTCTTTACTAATCCGCGTTAGACCCCTAAACATCCCTAGCACTGACATAGTAACTGACAAGCTAGTGATTGGAGCTAACATTGGCGGACGATGCCGGGCGATCGCCATTAATAAATCTGGTATCGCTGCTGTCGGTAAGATATACATAATGATCATAAAGACTAGCAGATCCCAGCTTTTCCTCGTCCCCATACGGTTTTTGAGGATTAAATCCCAATAATCTAAATAGCGCTGATATCCGCCTTCTGCCCAACGGTTACGCTGATGCCAGAGTGCGATCGCATTTGTCACGCCCTCTTCTTCTACCGCTGGATAAAACACACATTCAATATCCCAGTTATCTAAATGTAAACGCAGCGTCAGATCCAAATCATCAGTGATAGTTTCTTCATTCCATCCGCCGCAGCTTTCCAAGGCTGTGCGCCGGACAAATTGGCCGTTGCCTCGCAATTCGCCTATACCGCCAAGGGCAGTCCGCTGTTGCTGAAAATAGGTATCAACGGCCATTTCTGCCATTTGACCCTTAGTCCAAAAATTTTCCTTGGCGTTGGCGATTGATTTTCGCACCTGCACCGCCCCTACCTGTTCTCTTTGAAATAAAGGTACTACCTGTAGCAACAGATCTGATGATACTTGGGCATCGGCATCAAACACTGCTACAATTTCGCCTTGAGTCAGCGGTAGCACCTGATTCAATGCCCCCGACTTACCACCAGTAGCTTGTGCTGATCGCCTGAGAATTTTGAGTTGCTTGTATTGCTTTGCCAGTTCTGTTAGTAACTGCGGTGTGCTATCACTGCTGTGATCGTCAATTATCCAGACTTCGTACTTTCCATCTGGATATTCCAGACTGCAAAGACTTTTGACTAATCTGCCAATTACTGCTTCCTCATTTTTCGCTGCCACTAACACAGATACAGAAGGGAAATCTCCCTCTACTTGTTTTAGATGACGGCGAGGTCTGGCAAATACCACCTCTAAGGCATGAATACCTAAGATAGTAGTCAATCCCAGTACAAATATATACCCCCAGGAAATTAAATGCAGGGCGATCGTGCTACTCCAGACAACAGTCAAAACTAGAGCTGCTTTGCGTCTGCGTCCTTGAAACCGGAATGGTAGAAACAAAGGTTCTGCCTCTACCTCTGACTCCTCGGTTGCTGAGAGGTCAGACAACAGAGAGTTGAGCGGATCAAGCTCGTTGCTAGAATCGTTTTCGGGCCAGAAATTCGCTGGCATAGGTTACTTGTTTCAAAAACCAGTATTTGTCTACGCCCATAAAGAAGCTGGAAATCAGGTAACAACATTCACCCTTGATTAAAGGGGATGTTTAAGTGTTATTGCCCCCAGCTTCAATAAAAGCCAATGCGACCCTATTGTAACTGACATTCTTATATTTCTTCACAGTAGCTTTTATTGCTCATCCGATTACCGGGGTTTAGTCTTCATCACATGGTGCTAGTGGAATGCAGTCAAATCCAAATTTCCCCATCGCTTCATCTCCTTAGTATGTGTAAACAGAAACTTTTTGGGAATACTTACTATTGACACCCACTGACATCTCCAGTTGTCGACTAACTTGAGGAATATTCAACGATGTCTATTGAGCAACTCCAGCCAGCCAGCCAGCAACAAGCAAGTGTTTACTTACCCTACATTCAAGGCAGCAAGCGCAATTTTTTACCCTATGCTATCAGTCTCTATCAAAAAGGTGTTTTGGAAGGACAGCGCAAAATAGAAGCCAGCGACAATATTCCCTTTGTCGCCACCTGGAATGTTGCCAGCCTACCTTCAGACTTAACGCGTTGTCGAATACAGTTTGATGGCGATGCTGAACTAAGTTATGAACTGATGATGGCAAGTTTCGAGTTTATTAGTTATTTAATTGAATTGATGGACAACTATAAGCGCCATCGCGTAACCGATTTTTCGCAAGCTTTTTATCGCAAGCTGCTGCGTGTAGATGAATAAAGCCACCTTAAGCGCCAAAAACTAATAATTATGGATATTGGTAATCCTATCGCCCGAAAAAGCCCCTATTATCAGCCCTACACTCCCTCGATAGTTGGGCAATAACTCCTGGAAGTCAGGTTTGTAGCAACAGCGATCGCGAAGTTCGACCTAAAATTAGGAAACACCAAGCTAGGTTCTACTTCCTTTTGAAATTAGGAGTGCATGTGTGCCAAAATCCGCAAAATGTTTGCTGATTGGATCAACTGAGACTTATAGCGGTAAATCTGCTACAGTCCTAGGTTTATCTTATCAGCTACAGCAAAAAGGGTTGGATATTAACTATGGCAAACCCCTAGGTACGTGTTTGAATGTATCTGGCGGCAGCGTGGTTGAAGAAGATGTCCAGTTGATTACTCACAGCCTGAATCTACCAGAAAGCCGTATTGTACCCACAATGCTGGCTTTGGATGAAGTAAGTGTGCAAAAACGCTTATGCGGCGAAGATAAAACCAATTATCAACAGTCTTTATTGCAGCAATATTTGCAAATGCCTCAAGGAGATTTGGTGTTGCTAGAAGGGGCTGGTGATTTGGAAGAAGGTAAGTTGTTTGACTTATCTTTGCTGCAAGTGGCTGAAGTATTAGATGCTACTGTATTGTTGGTAGCACGTTATAAATCGCTGCTTTCGGTTGAGGCACTGTTATCTGCTAAAGAACGTGTAGGCGATCGCTTGATTGGTGCTGTAATCAATGATATCCCTACCGAACAATTAGAAACTGTAGCAGATGTCTTGCGGCCGTTTTTAGAACAGCAGGGCATTCCTGTGCTGGCAATGCTACCAAAAAGTGATTTGTTACGCAGTGTCAGCGTTGGCGAACTAGTAAAGCAGTTAAATGCTGAAGTTCTTTGCCGCAGCGATCGCTTAGATTTGATGGTGGAAAGTTTAGCAATTGGCGCGATGAATGTGAACGCCGCTGTCAAATATTTTCGTAAACGCCGAAATATGGCAGTTGTGACAGGAGGCGATCGCGTGGAAATTCAGCAAGCTGCTTTGGAAACTTCTACCCAATGCCTGATCCTCACTGGACAGCTACCACCTCCACCATTCATCCTCAGTCGCGCTGAAGAACTAGAAATCCCCATTTTGTCTGTTGATTTAGATACTCTCACGACTGTAGAAATTGTTGATCGTACTTTCGGACAAGTCCGCGTTCACGAACCGATTAAGGTACAGTGCATTCGTCAGCTGATGAGCGAGCATTTTGACCTTGAGCGCTTGCTATCTAAATTAGGGTTAAGTCCGGCAGCAGCGCTACCGTAGCCTTATCTACTAAAAAATTCAGAGCATAAATGCTCAGTTATCAGTTAGAGGGTTTTATGAATGCTGAGGGTACAGTTGGTTCGCTATCACCATCTAAGCGGTACTTCCAGAATCCACAAAAACTAACAGAACCAGCCAAGTTTCAGTATCTAACTCTCCTGAATGCTATTAGTTACGAAACGCATTGGATGGCTTGATCACACCGAGCCATCCAACTACTGAGCCAAACATTTGAGAAAATGTAACAATGTCTAACTCAAGTAGGCTTCGCACTTACACTCTGTTTGGTAAAATAGCTGGGTTGTTTAATCTGATTACGTCCATCTTTGAGCCAGTCAACAGACCTCATCAACCTCGATACATTAGCGCAAGAACTGGCGACAATCCAGCAAACAGGTTCTAAACGAATTGCCTTGCTGGGTTCGCGTCATGTCCCAATTACGCATCAGAATCTGATTGAAATGATGACCTATGCCTTAGTTTTATCAGGCAATCGAGTCATCACCTCTGGCGCGACAGGTAGCAATTCCGCTGCCATCCGGGGAGCAATGCGGGCCGACCCCAATTTGTTGACGGTGATTCTACCCCAAAGCTTAGAACGCCAGCCCCATGAATCGCGTCAGCAACTAGAACAGGTAATGCATCTAGTAGAAAATCCCAGTAACGATAATCTCTCCCTCGCTGAAGCGAGTTACATTTGCAATAAGGAGATAGTTTCCCGCTGCCAGCAACTGATCTGCTTTGCGTTTCACGATAGTCGCACTCTCCTACAAACTTGTAGAGATGCAGAAGAACAAAGAAAAGTGGTAACGCTTTTCTACTTTGACTAAAGAGAGCCTGAGTTCGTGTAAGTGTAATTATGGCAATGGGCAACTCCGTATGGTAATGAGTAATCAGTTTTTCTAATTAATCATTACCAAATAAAATTCACGGACAATTATCTATTAGGTTGATGACGCTACTACAACCGCCTGTTTCTGCTGTTTTTTTATATAGTATTGCTGCCGCTGCGGTACTAATTTATCTACCGTTTTTGCTGGTAGGTTATGCGCGTGTTCGTGTCGGTTACGATATGTCCGCTCCTCGCGCCATGTTTGATAAATTACCGCCATACGCTCAAAGAGCTAGCTGGGCACACCAGAATTCTTTTGAAACGTTTATAGTGTTTACTGCGGCAGCATTGATGGCATACGTTACAGGCGTTAATTCTTCAACAGCAGCAGTGGCAGCAATCGCCTTCGTTGTAGCTCGGTTGCTATACTCGATTTTTTATATATTGAATATACCCCCTTTGCGATCGCTGATGTTTGCCATTAGCTCCCTTAGCTCTGGCACTCTCATGGCCTTAAGTATCATCCAAGTTAATAGCTAGAGGGAGTAAGCAATTCAAATTTCAAAGTGAAAGAATACTAGCTCTCATCGCTATTCACATCTAACATCTCAAATCCAAAATGTGCTATGGCTTCTAATTATTCCTTTGACATCGTGAGCGAATTTGACAGACAAGAATTGGTCAACACTGTCGATCAAGTTGTGCGAGAAATCAAAGGCCGTTACGACCTCAAAGATACTGCTACAACTGTCGAGTTAGGTGAACAAAGCATTGATGTTAGTACCGACAGTGAGTTTACTTTAGATTCTGTTCATAACATTCTCCGAGAAAAAGCCGCTAAACGTAATCTTTCCCAAAAAATATTTGATTTTGGCAAAGTTGAATCAGCCAGCGGTAACCGTGTACGTCAGGAAATCAAACTCAAAAAAGGTATTAATCAAGAAGTTGCCAAACAAATTTCTAAACTGATTCGAGACGAATTTAAAAAAGTACAAGCCTCAATTCAAGGTGATGCAGTGCGGGTGACTGCCAAATCTAAAGATGAGTTACAAACTGTCATCCAGCGTCTGAAGCAAGAAGATTTTCCTGTAGCTTTGCAATTCACAAATTATCGTTAAAACCATGTAGAGGTAGGGCTATGCCCTGCCTTACTAGTGATGATATTGCTAATATTTAGATGAAAAAAAACTTAAACTCAAACTTTTTCGTAAAAATGATAGGCTTTTAACTGCCAGCCTAATTAAGAATATTTTAGAAAAACTTTCAAATTTATAGTTAAAAAGTAAATCTACAATTTCATCAATATTTAGAAATTTAAGGTAAGTGATTGATCTGTCTACTAAACTATCACTATCAAGCAGATACTTCTTCATTCCTAGCTTTTCGGAAATTATCCACTTTTTATAAAAAACTTTATACATTTCTTGTTGATAATTTTTGAAGTCTACTAATTCCCCATCTAAATATTGATTTATATATTTAAAAGCAATTTCGGCACTATGCATACCATGTCGAATCCCCTCACCACCCAAAAAATTTACTGTTGATACAGCATCTCCAATAGCTATGATATTATTTTTATAATAATTGTCTTTAAGCCCTTTACTATACTTTAAGGTTCCCCCATGAATCTCAAGTATTTTGTAGCTTTTAGGTTTAATATATTCTTTTATGATTAGTTCAATATAATATTTAATAGGTTCTGGGTTTGGAATTAATTCATGTTGAGAATTTAGCGATCCAGCCCCTACTTTTAATTTAAATTTTTCCATAGGAAATACCCAAGAATATCCTTTGGGCATCCATTTATGACCGAGGAAAAAAGTTAGCTGGTCACATTGTTTTTCATAATCTTCCTCTTCTACTTCTATCAGGTATTCAATTCCTGTACCGCTGTAGAAGAATGGCTGCTCCTCTTTTTTGTTATACATTACAGCCCTGGATGGTCCAGTTGCATCGACTAAGACCTTGGCTGTAACTCTAATCTCTCCTTCTTTTTTTGATTTTAAAACTATGATAGTTTGGTCTTCTTCTACTTTTTTAAGATAAAAACATCCCATCCAAACTTCGCCGCCATGGGCTATAACTTGATTTGCTAAATATTCTTTTAATTTAGAAAAATCTAAAACTACACCAAGAAGTTTTGAAGACTTCCAAGTTTCATTAAGATTTGTAGTTACAATTTTAATTCCTTTCCAAAAGCTACCTATTACTTCATTAGGTAAATCAAACTTTGCCAATGTTTCTATAGGAGTCCCTGCACTGGAGAAGCTATTTACAGAAAAATTTTCATATCGTTCTACTAACAAAACTTTGCGGCCAGCTTTAGCTAGTAATCTCGCACAGTGTCCCCCAGCAGGGCCTGCTCCTACAACTACTACATCAAAACTCTTCATAAAGTTTATATATAAAATATTATGAAATAATATGATAAAACCGATTAATACGGCTTGGCATTACTTTTGAAAATTGACATTTCCTTTAGAATAAATTTTTGAATTCTCTTAAAGCTACGCGGTAAATAGTAGCTAATCAGAGAATTCTTTCAGATGACTAAGTTCAGAGAACTTTATGAGTGTGGGAATGCTGTTTAACGTTGTCTTCTTTGGTAACTACTCTGGTGGCGTTAAGCACTCGCTTGCGTTCAGTAGAATACTTGAAGTCTGTATAACTTGTACCCAAGGGAATTAGAGATTTAGCACTTTCACGACGCTTGTAGGTACGAGCAGCAGCAAATACTCGTGGCACAAATTCATCTCCAATTTGAGCCGACTCTGGAAAGCCTGCTGGCAACAACGGCGTATCATTGTCTAACACAGTTCCTAAAGTTGTCGCGCAAGCCAGTTTATAGGAGGTTGGAATACCCTTCAACAGCGCTTCCAAAGCAGCAGAGGGTATAGGTTCAATAACTTCGATTTGATGAACTTCTCCATCTTCCTTGACAAAGCAGGTTGCCAAGCCGACAACAATGTAATCATCAGCATTTAAATCTGGAGCATTAGGATAAGAAATTGCAGTTGTCATAAGAAAATTTTTTCAAACCTTAAAAATCAGAGCAAAAGATTAGGGAATGGTGAAAGCTGAAGAGATATTGCTGATTCCACATGCTTTTCAAGCTTTTTCACCTAAATAGTTGTTGCCACGTTGCACTAAAAACTAGGGGGAAACACAGCAACGCTAGGAGGTTGCTTTTGCATTCTTGGCATTGCCGTGTTCCTGTGTTCTCTTTTTAGTCTCTAATGAACGGCTTGTTGGCATTCTACCAAGTTGTCGCTCTCACGACTTGACTAGTCATTAAGATTGATATTTGCTTTTTCTGGAATTTAACTTGGGGATGAGGTATCTATTATCAGGTTTGGGGATTAATTATTGGTGTGGGGCGAAGTTTTTCACTTGCCGCGGTGGGTTTTGAATTTTGAGTATCCCTTGACACTCTCACAACTGAGCTATTAGCAAAACTAGCCGCAGAACACAATTTATATTTTGCTTTCAAAAAGTTAATTGTATTGTGCAGGATAATATGAGTAATATCTCGTCTTTGGCTTCTGGAGATCAGCAAAATAACGTTTATAAATTAGTTATAAATGATACGTTAGGTAATCAAGAGCATCGAGCTAACGGTCGTGAGAAATTAGCCTTAGAGGATAGTTATTTACGCTCTTGTGCTTTGAAGTTGGCTCAAAAAGGAGATTACGCTGAGGCGATCGCACTGTTAAATCAACTGATTCACCGCCATCCTCAAAATGCCGTTGATTACAACAACCGAGGGCTGATTTATTTTCAAAGTGGTGAAACACAAAAAGCAATTGTTGATTATAACACAGCATTGCAGATTAATCCTAGTTTGGCTAGTGCTTATAATAACCGGGCGAATTACTACGCTGCTTGTGGAGAATTAGTAGCAGCGATCGCCGATTATGATCGAGCGATTGATTTGAAACCTAGCCATGTTCGGGCCTGGATTAACCGAGGTATTACCCTGCGCGATTTGGGGCAATACGAAGAGGCAATAGAGAATTTTGAGGTCGCACTACTTTTCGGGCAACTAGAAGGGCACATTTGGGCAGAGAGAGGCAGAACCTATCATTTGTGGGGGGATTGGAATTGCGCGATCGCTGATTATCGTCGTGCCCTTACTCTACTACCCAGCGGCAAAAGGTATGTTCCTGGTTGCCGCTTGCGTTTACAACTAGAAAATTGGTTAAACGAGCTGCTATCTCCTCAGCATCCTGAGTAGATTAAGTTGTTGAGGTAATTAAAAATTCAAAGTTATTATTTGAATTTTTCCGTAGAGCCTAGCAACCCTTAATCACTAATGGCTAATAGATGATAACTAAGCAGTTCTTTAACAATTAGCTATTAACTATAAACAGTTAGCTAATTTACCTAAAAAAGCGTTGATACAAAGCTACAAAGTAAATAACTTTAATAATTTTAAGTACGCTATTTTCCTTAAGGTGATGACTCTGGTTGAGCAACTTCTTCTGTTTTATCCTGATTCATCAGCACGATTTGACGTTGGTTAGGATCAAATCGGTATCCTTGTTGTTGCATAATGCTTTTAGCTTGATGGGGATCGAAGTTGCGGCTAAATTGCGCCTGCAAAAGATTGACACGTCCTTCCATCTGCTTGACTTCAGTACGAATTTCTCGCAATTTTTCTTGCTGTAACCTGTGATGAGGTAAAAGTTGCATCAAGGCAGAAACTGCTGCCGCTGCGATCGCAAGATTCACTACTGTCTTGACTGACACTTCCAGAGCCATTACTTTATGAGACCTCTGGCGAAGATGTCGCTTTGGACGAGGAGCGACCCGAGGTTTTTGTATGGGTTCTTGCGGGGGACTGGACGGTTGAAACGCGTTCATGATAATAAAAACGACCTCGTAAATTGAAGGAGAACAGCGTAAAAAGCCTACTTCCACAGATTACAGCTTGATTTAGCTGCCATATTACTTCATTTTTAGGAAATTGCTACACGTGTGTTCAAAGCCAAAAAATAAACCTGGCATACGTAAGTAGCTTTCGTAGATAATTGACGGCATAAAGCCGCAAGTATCTAGAACTTGCACCCCGTAATGCCAGGATTATCAGTCTAATAACTGTGTCACACTGTGACTTTATTTGTAAAGTTCGGTAGATAACCGCCAAGCCAGAATTCCTGGAATCAGCGCTACAACCAGAGCGATGTAGACTTGGGTATCTGATATGGATGTCACAGCCAGGTACAGGGTATTTGATATAGGCATGGTTGGAAACCTCCTAAACTCAATGCATTTTGAACAGTTCGTTTACTACTTTTCCTTGTTTTGCCAAATTTGTGGAATATATTGTTACAAGATGCAACAAAAGCAGAAATTAATCAGTAGCTATTAGATATTCTTTTTTAGAAAAATATATAAATCTATGGATTTGTTTCTAGGGATCGACTTCGGTACTTCTGGCGCGAGAGCTATAGTAATCAACGATGAAGCTTGCATCCAGGCAGAGGCGAGGTATCCTTGGAAAGTTTCAGCTAACTCTGATTTGTTAAGTGTCTGGCAAACGGCTTTATTTACGCTTCTAGAATCGATTCCTGAGGGCTTACGGCGAGGAATTAGAGCGATCGCCATTAACGGGACTTCTTCCACTATCTTGCTGGTAGACGCCGCTGGTAATCCTGTAGATGAACCTTTGTTGTATAACGATGGGCGGGGATCGGTAATGCTAGAACAGTTGAGGAGCGTTGCACCGCCAAATCATACAGTATTAAGTGCTACATCTAGCCTAGCTAAAATTCTATGGATGTTGCAGTTACCAAGTTTTACCAAAGCGCGATATTTCCTACACCAAGCAGACTGGCTAGCATTTCTTTTGCATGGACGCTTAGGTATTAGCGACTACCACAACGCCTTAAAGCTGGGTTATGACGTTGAACAGTTAAAATACCCAGAATGGTTAGGAAAGCTGGAAATTCCAATTCCGTTACCTGAAGTTTTAGCTCCAGGTACTCCAATTGCAGAATTACGCCCGGAAATTACGACTCGTTTCAGTTTTCGTCCTGATTGTCTAGTTTGTGCTGGCACGACTGATAGCATTGCCGCTTTTCTCGCCAGTGGTGCAAAATTACCTGGTGAAGCCGTGACATCTTTGGGTTCAACATTGGTACTTAAGCTACTAAGTCGTAACCGTGTTGAAGATTCACGCTACGGAATTTATAGCCATCGTCTAGGCGATTTGTGGTTGACTGGGGGTGCTTCTAATACGGGGGGTGCAGTTCTACGACAATTCTTCACAGACGCTGATTTAGCAAGCCTTAGCCGTGAAATTGATCCTGCCGTAGCCAGCCAGTTGAATTATTATCCATTGTTAAAAGCAGGCGATCGCTTTCCAATTAATGATCCCAATCTACCCCCACGATTGGAACCACGTCCAGATAATCAAGTGGAGTTTCTGCATGGGTTGTTAGAAAGTATTACCCGCATAGAGGCACGAGGGTACGAATTGTTACAGCAACTAGGGGCTGATCGGTTAACCCATATTTACACTGCTGGCGGTGGTGCAGGGAATAATACTTGGACTATTATTCGTAGGCGGTATTTAAAAGTGCCTGTAGTCTCCTCAAAACATACGGAAGCAGCTTATGGGACAGCGCTTTTAGCAATGCGGGGGATAGGGAGTGCTGAGTGCTGAGTTCTGAGCTATGAGTTAATAAGTATTAGTTACTCCCTTTGTCCCCCTTCCTCTTATTCACCTTGGTGAATTTTTTGATAAACCAAATCCCGCAGAATATTGGCTTTTTGATTAGTAATAGACGCGTGTAGACTCCTGAGAGTCATCCGCACCAGCAAGTTTTTCTGATGGGGTTGGATACCCAGACGTTGAATCGCTTTTTCTGAAAGTTCCTGGTAGAAAGTTTCGCTTAATATTGCCACAGACTCTAATAGTTCAGCATCATTAACCAACGCCTCTACTATCTGTTCGCAAATATCCTCTAAATCCGTATCTATCCCGGTGACAATCGACATATCTCGGCTGATACTGGGTTGATTAGATACCTGATTATAGGTTTCCAGGTTCATCATCTGGGCAGCTATTTGGGGATGGGTGCTTCGTAGCAAGCGAATATCATCTATCCCCTTTACTAACATCGCCAGACGATCTAATCCCCAACCTGATGCTAATCCTGTATAGCCAGGTTGTAGTAAACCAGGATGAATTTCCCCACATTCTCCTACCTCAATCCAATTACCATCAACTAACACTTCAATTTCTAAACCGTTGCAGGTATATGGGTGTGAGGTTTCATTTAGGCGATAGGAAACGCCTGGAAGAATTGCGTTGAGAATAACAGCAATTAATTTAATTAAAGCTTCTCTACCCAATTTTTGACGTTGGCTAATCAACCACACATCCATTTGGTGTGGTTCCCCGACATGGCGCTTATCCACCACATCACGACGGTAACAAATACCGGGGTGGAGAATGAGTTGTTCCCCCTGTAGGTGAGGAAGTAACTCTGGCATGATGACAGTAGTATGAGTTCTTAGTAGCCTACCGTCGCTGAGGTAACGGGTGTATTTGGAGGAACGCGATAAACTTTCACTGGGGATATAAAGCTTATCGTAGTTGTTGGCGATCGTGGTGATGGGAGAGGAACGCCAAATTGTTGGTTCAGGATAACCGGATGCTTGCAGAACTTCGGCTATTTTGTAGACGATGAGATTAATGGCGTGAATACCATTTGCCGGGTTCGTCAAGTCCGGCTTAAGAAGTCCAGGTGGTTCATTTTTTGCCTCTTTTGATATTTTTTGTAATATGAATGTAATATGGCACGGCGAATGGCCGCATCACTCAATTGGGTGAGTTTTAGATAGACTGTGGTTTTATGGCGGAAGATTGAGGAACGAACCACAAAGGACGCAAAGAGCGCGAAGATAAGACTAGGAAAAAGAGAGAAGTTTGTTTAAGAAGGTTTAGCCTCCTTCTCTGTGTCACGCCAGTTGCTACAACGCGGCGGCACTTCCTACCCTGCGGGAAGCCGCTTCGCGTCTACAAGTCGGCAAAGCCGCCCAACGGAGTGCCTTGGGAACCCGCGCAACGCACTGGCTCCTCTGTGCCTCTGCGGTTCGTTAAAGATTCTTTCCTGCTAACTTCTGCAAGGCCAAAAAACCAGCACCACAAGCAGGTTCATGCTTGGGAGATATCACTTTTACTTCAGAAAACTGCTTACCCAGAGATGCTGTAAACCTCTCATGCATCTTGGATTTACCTTGCCACACACTTCCGGTAGTGACTACTTCTAAAACTGGGCGATCGCTAAAAATTTCATCAATAACTGTAGAAGTAGCTGTCACTAGATATTGCACAGCATCATCAATAATTTTATTCGCTACTTCATCGCCTAAAGCTGCTGCTAAGTCTACAATTTGTGCTAAAGCAGCTATTTCTGTAACTCCCCAGTTTCGGCGATAGATTAATTCAATTAAACCATCTATACTTGGCAATTCAAGATAAACTTTAAAAATCTCTAACAGACTTGTTGGTATTCCACTTCCGTCATAAGCTTTTAATGCAGCTTGCATACCAGCGATCGCAATTTTATAGGCACTACCTTCATCTCCTAAAATGTATCCCCAACCACCAACTCGCTTGGTAATTCCCTGATGATTTCGCCCGTAAACTATTGAACCTGTACCTGCTGCTACTACAATTCCTACATCATGACCAATTCCACCAACTAAAGCAATAAAAGCATCGTTGCAAATTACAATATTTGATGTTGTTAATGCCCAGCTTATAGGTAGCGATTTATTATCTTGTAATTCTTTTACTAAACCTTTTACAACTTCAATATCTTCTGCCCGTCCGACACCTGCTAAACCTAAGCAAATTGCAGAAACTTCTATAGGTTTTGTGAGATTCGGGACTTGCTCGGTTGTAGCCTGAATTGCAGATTGAATTGATTTGTAAGCTGCTTCAATACCTATACTTTGATAGTTGGATGCGCCTGCTTCACCACGGCTTATAACTTGGCGTGTTTCATCCATTAAAACACAAACAGTTTTGCTACCACCGCCATCAATTCCCAAAACATAACTCATGGATCAATTAAAAAATATTTATTTTAGAGAGTAACATATTCAGCCATTTATTTTAATTTGTAGAACGATTGGCTTCTTCTTTTAAAGGAATGAAGAATATAGCAATCATTCCAGGAATGGTAAGTAAACAAACCAAGACAAAAAATAATGGATAGCCTACTGCTTTTTGAATTGACCCACTAATTGCTCCTGGCAACATCAGACCTAATGCCATGAGTCCAGTAGATATAGCATAGTGAGAAGTTTTATATTCGCCTTTGCAAATATACATTAAATAAACACTAAAAGCTGTAAAGCCAAGACCATAGCCAAATTGTTCTAAAGATACTAGGGGATAAACTAATATCAGTGATGGTTTAGCATAAGCCATATATACATAAAACAAGTCAGGTAAATTCAAGGCTAAAGCCATTGGCAACAGGCATTTTTTTAATCCATATTTGGAAATTAATACTCCTCCTAAAATACCTCCAAAAATCAAAGACAGTACACCAAAAGTTCCATATATCCAGCCAAATTCTTCAGTTGATATACCTAAGCCTCCTTGTTCTATTTTGTCTAGCAAGAATAAGGAAGCTATCTTAAGCAGCATTGCTTCACCTAATCTGTAGAGTAAAATGAACGCTAGAATTGCCACTATTTTCTCTTGCCGAAAATATGTATTGATAACATCCCAAAAAGGTATATTGTTGGCTTCTTTCTGTGTTTGGCGTGGGGTATCTGACTCAGGTACAGGTAAAATGAAGCGATGGAAAATAAAAAGAATTGCAAATATTACAGCAGAGAATCCTATAGATATAGTCCAACTTAAAGGGATATTATTGAGGCTATTTTCCAACCGGCCAGCTACAACTACTAATAACCCGCTACCAAATAACACAGCAAGCCGATAAAATAGTGAGCGAATGCCAACAAAAAAAGCTTGTTGTGCTGGATTTAAAGCCAACATATAAAAGCCATCAGTGGCAATATCGTAAGTAGCTGAAATAAATGCACCAACCGTCAATGCTGCCAAAGATAAGAAAAAGAAATTAGGCAGTTGTAAAGACAAGGCTACTAAACTCAAACAACAAAACATGCCAAATTGAGTTACAAGTATCCATGTTCTTTTAGTTGAGTAAATATCCACAAGTGGCCCCCAAAACATTTTGATGACCCAAGGGAGATAGAGAAAACTCGTCCAAGCTGTTATTTGGTCGTTATCTATGCCTAGTTTTTTGTAAAAAATTACGGAAACGGTGCTGATGATGACGTTGGGGACACCTTCGGCGAAGTAGAGGGTGGGGATGTATGTCCAAGGGGAGGTTTGAGGTTTCATAATACGAACCGCGAAGGGCGCGAAGTACGCGAAGGAAGATTAAGAAGAGAGGATAATACGTTTTATGCCGTCTTTGAGGAGGGGGACGTTAAAGTTAATGAGAAGGCCTAAAGGGTAGTTAGTCATTTTAAGGTAGGAGATAACTTGAGCCTCATGAATGGGAGTTAAATTTTGAACAGCTTTTAACTCCACAATTAGAGAGTCTCCAACCAAAAAATCTAATTTGCCTTCACCTACTGGACGACCTTTGTAGTGTACTTTTACTGGATGCTCAAACTTATAAGGTATCCCCCGCATCAGAAATTCTTCTCTTAACGCCTTGTGATATACCTCCTCCAAAAACCCAGATCCTAATACCCTATGCACTTCAATAGCCGCCCCAATCACTTCGTAAGCTAAGTTTTCTACCCTATCGCTTAGTTGTCTCATCTTACCTTCCTCCTCTTCCTTTGTGTACTTTGCGTTCTTTGCGGTTCGTTTCCATCAAACCCTCTCCAACCCTGTGGCAAAATTTATTAGAGTCCTTCCAAACTTAGTTTTCCCAGCATGACCGCAACCATACTTAATCTCCCTAGTCTTTACGATCCCTTCTCCACAGAAGCCAAGTGGCAAAAATTCTGGGAACAGAACCAAGTTTACAAAGCCCACCCCAACAAAGGTGGCGAACCCTACTGTGTTGTAATCCCGCCGCCGAATGTCACCGGCAGTTTGCACATGGGTCACGCTTTTGAAAGTGCGTTGATTGATGTTCTGGTGCGCTACCACCGGATGCAGGGGCGTAATACTTTGTGGCTACCTGGAACTGACCACGCTAGCATCGCTGTCCATACGATGCTGGAAAAGCAACTCAAAACTGAGGGTAAAACTCGCTATGAGTTGGGGCGTGATCAATTCTTAGAACGCGCCAAGCAGTGGAAGGCAGAATCTGGCGGGGCGATTGTGAATCAACTACGACGCTTAGGCGTTTCGGTAGACTGGTCGCGGGAAAGGTTTACCCTGGATGAGGGTTTATCTAAAGCTGTGGTCGAAGCATTTACTCGCATGTATGAGGAAGGCTTAATTTATCGCGGTGAGTATTTAGTTAACTGGTGTCCAGCTACCCAGTCGGCGGTGTCTGATGTAGAGGTGGAAAATCAAGAGGTAAACGGTAATCTCTGGCACTTCCGCTATCCTCTTACGGATGGTTCTGGTTATGTGGAGGTGGCGACGACTCGACCAGAAACCATGCTGGGTGATACTGGAGTGGCGGTTAATCCCGATGATGACAGATATAAGCACTTAATTGGGAAGACACTAACTCTACCAATTCTGAATCGAGAAATTCCAATCATTGGTGATGAGTTCGTTGATCCAACATTTGGGACGGGCTGCGTTAAGGTAACTCCAGCCCATGACCCGAATGACTTTGAAATGGGTCAGCGTCACAATTTGCCGTTTATCAACATCCTCAATAAGGACGGTACTCTCAACGCCAATACTGGGGAGTTTCAAGGACAAGACCGCTTTGTTGCGAGAAAAAATGTCGTTTCTCGCCTCGAAGCAGATGGCTTTTTGGTGAAGATAGAAGATTATAAGCATACCGTTCCTTATAGCGATCGCGGCAAAGTCCCCATTGAACCTCTGCTTTCTACTCAATGGTTTGTCAAAATTCGCCCATTAGCTGACAAGTCTTTAGAATTTCTTGACCAGAAAAATTCCCCAGAGTTTGTTCCTCAACGTTGGACTAAGGTTTATCGTGATTGGCTAGTCAAGCTGAAAGATTGGTGTATCTCTCGCCAACTATGGTGGGGACATCAAATCCCAGCTTGGTACGCTGTGAGTGAAACGGACGGGCAAATCACCGATAACACTCCGTTTGTGGTCGCCAAATCAACAGATGAAGCTTGGGAAAAAGCTA
The DNA here is from genome assembly GCA_019359325.1 of Mojavia pulchra JT2-VF2. GTDB lineage: Bacteria > Cyanobacteriota > Cyanobacteriia > Cyanobacteriales > Nostocaceae > Mojavia > Mojavia pulchra. The sequence continues at coordinate 88,696 of JAHHHN010000008.1, forward strand.
AAGCACAATTTGGCGAAAATGTCCAGCTTGAACAAGACCCAGATGTGTTGGATACCTGGTTTTCTTCAGGACTTTGGCCGTTTTCAACTTTAGGCTGGCCAGAACAAACTCAGGATTTAGCAACTTACTATCCCACCACGACTCTAGTAACGGGCTTTGACATTATCTTCTTCTGGGTTGCCAGAATGACGATGATGGGTGGGCACTTTACTGGGCAAATGCCATTTAAGGATGTTTACATCCACGGGTTAGTGCTGGATGAGAAAGGTCAGAAGATGTCTAAGACCAAAGGTAACGGCATTGACCCGCTATTATTAATTGACAAATATGGTACTGATGCTCTGCGCTACACCTTAATTAGGGAAGTGGCTGGCGCGGGTCAAGATATCCGGTTGGAGTACGATCGCAAAAAAGATGAATCATCATCGGTGGAAGCTTCCCGCAACTTTGCTAACAAGTTGTGGAATGCAGCCCGGTTTGTAATGATGAATTTGGATGGACAAACCCCAGCCCAACTAGGTCAACCACTCAGTACTGAACTTAGCGATCGCTGGCTGTTATCCCGCTACCATCAAGTTATTAAGCAAACTACTAATTACATCGATAACTACGGGCTAGGGGAAGCCGCGAAAGGACTGTACGAATTTATTTGGGGCGATTTCTGCGATTGGTATATTGAACTGGTGAAGTCTCGCCTCCAACAAGGTGCAGATCCCACATCGCGGCGGGTAGCCCAGCAAACCCTCGCCTATGTGCTAGAAGGGATTTTAAAATTACTTCATCCCTTTATGCCTCACATTACTGAGGAGATTTGGCAAACTCTTACCCAACAACCAGCAGATTCAACCGAAACTTTATCGTTACAACCTTATCCCCAAGTTGATACCAACTTGATCAATACGGAACTTGAGGTACAATTTGAAATGCTGATTGGCACTATCCGCACTATTCGCAATTTACGTGCCGAGGCGGATATTAAACCAGGGGCGAAAGTGACTGTCAATTTGCAAAGTGAAAGCCCTAAAGAACGGCAAATCCTGACTGCTGGACAAGCTTATATTAAAGATTTGGCTAAGGTGGAGACTTTAACCATTGCTGACAAGTCTAATAATCAAACGGTTACACCGAAAAAACCTCTGAGGGGTTTAAAAACAATAGGTTTGATTATTGTGGGAATTGTCTTTACTAGGTTGGCTTACGCTGTTGGGAATGCAATTGATGATGTTCCTCTATTTGGAACTTTCTTTGAAATAGTTGGTCTTGTTTACACAACTTGGTTTGCTCTCCGCTATTTACTGTCGGCTCAGGCTAGACAAAGGTTTTGGGCAAATTTGTTCCAGCCAAGGACTGACAAGCATCTACCACAGACAGAACCACAACAACCCCAGGAACCAGAAAACGCGATCGCAGGTGTTGTGGGTACTGTACAAGTGGTAATTCCTCTCAAGGGTGTAGTAGATATCGAAGCGGTACGTGCCAAACTAGAAAAGAGTCTCAGCAAAGCCGAAGCAGAAGTCCAATCCCTAAGTTCCAGGTTAAGCAACTCCAATTTTGTGGATAAAGCTCCCAAAGATGTGGTACAGGGTGCGCGAGATGCTTTAGCAGAGGCTGAAAAACAAGCAGAAATTTTGCGCGATCGCCTGCGTGGTTTAGCATAGCTGCAATGAGTAATGGGTAATTTGTAAACTTACCCATTACCAGTTAGAAACCCTTGAAAAATCAGAAATCAAAAATCAAAAATTAATTTTGAGTTTTGAATTGGAGTGAAGCGACAGTCATGCTATATCTAGCTCAGGTACATAAAAACGAATTTTTAGAGCAATACCAGTTGCGCTTATTGGCGCGTCAGGAAACTGATGATCTCTGGGCGATTATCCCAGAAGAGGCTTTTATTCTTTTGGGAAAAGGAAACACCATGTGCGAGAAATTGCTGGTGTTAGTGGAGCTTTCACCCACAGGCGATATTGAAAGACTGGAAGATGCCACAAACTGGGTACTATACTTGGTGCGAGCTTATCTTTCTACTGGTATTACCCCAGACTTTTTGCAAGAGGAAGCAGAGCGAGCAGAACACTGGCGACAAGCCCTGACATTGCAAAACCAAGACTTAGCCCGTCGTTCCCTAGAATTGGAAGCCCGCCGTGAACAAATTCAAGCCCTAGAAGAGAGTCTTAAAAAAGATAGAAATAGTTTCCATAAAGAGGAGCGGGCTGAGTCTTAAATAATTCAAAATAGCAATAAATTAAAATTAGCGATCGCAAGTAATAGCAATCAGCAGTTTGTGTATTTTGGATTGTGCTATGTAGCTGATATCGTGACTTTTAAAAATTGAGATTTTGCATAAATATAATTTTATTTAGCAGCATCTTCAACATCAGTTAACGCGCAAGCAAATTCTCTAAAAGATGTTTTAATTAACACCTCTTTCATTGACCTTTCAAGAGCAGAATCACGTATAATATCTGTTAATTCTACAAATAATAAAGGAATCATAAAACGATCTTGACGATCAATCTGTTTTAAGCAAGACATTATAAATGCGTAAAGTTCTGTTTTTCTAGGTTTCGTTTGTTCTTCCCATGTTTGAAACGCTAACCGAAATGTTTTCAAGCGTATCTCGTTAATGTTGTAAGACGCATCTTTGTATCGAATTGATACGCGTTGTGGCATTTCCATAAGTTTTAGTTGAAAAACTATATATAAAATTTTATTCAGTTTTATTTTGACTTATCCGGAGAAATAGTATTTTTGTTAGCATCACTGAATATAGTGTTGATGTGAAATCATTTCGTTTTTAGGTCGCTATAAATAAGCGCAAAGGGAGAAGGGGTGAATAATTTGTAGCTGTAATTTAGGAGATTATAAAAAACTTCAGTATACAATTCCAAATTTGGCTTTTTTGCTAGCGATCGCGTATACAATCCTTTATAAACAAACTAGATATACTTATACAAGAAAGTCGAAAAGGCATGTAGTCTAAATATGCCAGATCTAAAAATATGGACGCTAACGAAATAACCCTTCGACCTGCTGTAGAAAAAGATGCACAGGTTCTTAGTACAATTCATATTGCTGCTATAAAAGCGTTACCTGCTACTTTCTACACCCAGAAACAACTGTTGGCTTGGCGCAATTACCTTGAAAAGCCTGATGGCTCAAATATGTTGAAGAATATACAGCTAGACAATTGCTGGGTTGCTGTTGAGCATGATGTAGTCGCAGGATTCGCAAGTTTCATTGTTGATGAACTTATCGCGTTATATGTTCATCCCAACCATCAAGGTAAAGGGATAGGGCGAACTTTAGTTAAACATTTTTGCAACGAAGCTAGTCAACAAGGTATAGATAAGGTGCTAACAACTGCTAGCCTTTATGCTGAAGGTTTTTATTTACGCTTGGGTTTTACTATGATCAAAAGGGAACCTCATCAGTTAAGAAAAAGGGTAGTTGTTCCAGTTGCTAAGATGAGTAAAACATTAGTTAACTCTAAAAAATGATCAAAAATATCCTCCTACATAATGAGGAGGGTATTGCAGATATTAAGTAAAAATTATTATTTTCCTTTCTCTGTGTAAGAATCAAACGAACTTATACCAATTCAAATAATGTTTGCGACATATAAATTATTCGTAAGGACGCAACATTATTGTGTCCCTACCCATCTGTCGCATTGTTTTTCAAATTGGTATTACCAATCGCCTGCTGTTGTTTCATCCCATATTTGTAAATTTAACTCTTTAAGATGGTTGAGCGCACTTTTAATTTGTGCATCTGTTCCTTGTAATTCCAGGTCAAACCAACCATCTCCAACAGCATTAGCTCCCAGAATTGCAGCAGTAATATTCACAGTTAGACCGTAATCAGACACCAGACGAGAAATCACAGGTTCCTGATGATAGTCCTTGGGAATTCTTACCCTAATGCGTTTATTGGTAAGTAAATTGTCACTAGCCATATCTGTTTTATTCAACATCTTTAATGCGGGTTTTCCGTTCGAGAATCTCTTTCAGCACCAGAGTTACTACTGCTAGCAATGCCAACAGTACAGCAGCAGAGAAGGCAGCTTCAGTTTCATACTGTTTATAAGCATCCTCTACAAATAGTGGTAAACTCTGGGTTTTGGCGGCAATATTGCCAGATACTACTGAAACCGCTCCGAATTCACCCATGGCTCTAGCATTGGTCAGAATTAAGCCGTAGAGTAAGCCCCAGCGAATACTAGGTAGGGTGACGCGCCAAAATATTTGCCAATCGTTTGCACCCAGAGTTCTTGCAGCTTCTTCTTGATCGCTGCCAAACTCCTCTAAAACAGGAATCACTTCCCTTGCAACAAAAGGCATACTAACAAATGCTGTAGCCAGTATCATACCTGGCAAGGCAAAGATAATCTGGATATCATGTGCTTGAAGCCAAGGGCCAAACCAGCCATTTCGGCCATATAGCAGCACAATCATTAATCCAGCGACTACGGGCGAGATAGAAAAGGGAAGGTCAATAATACTTAAGACTACAGCCTTACCAGGAAAATTGTGACGAGCGATCGCCCAAGCTGCACACAGACCAAATACAGCATTTACAGGGACAGCGATCACAGCCAATATCAGCGTCAGCCAAGCTGCATGGAGAAAAGCGGGTCGGCTCAAGTTAGACAGAAACGGGCCAACGCCCTTGCTGAAAGCTTGAATAAAAACGTTGATAGCAGGGATGTATTGAACTAGAACTAAATAGGCGATCGCAATCCCAATTAAAATTGTTGGTACCCAACTCTTAGGCTTTTGAGGTTTGCCTGTATCTTTTTGAGATGCAGATGAGTGAAAACTTGGCTCATTTACTGTCATATCTTCTTGACCACGCTTGTAACAAATTAATTGCTAGGAGCAACACTAACGAAATTGCTAGTAAAACCACGCCAATAACAGTTGCGCCGGAGTAGTCATACTGCTCTAGCCGCTGGAAAATCAGCACCGGTGCAATCAAATCTTGGAAGGGCGTATTAGAAGAGATAATCACAGTTGAGCCATACTCCCCAACCGCGCGGGAGAACCCCAAAGCAACACCAGTCAAAATCGTGGGGAATAAAGGCGGCAAAATCACTTTCCAAAAAGTTTGCCATTGAGAAGCACCCAAAGACCAAGCGGCTTCTTCAATTTCATGTTCCATTTCTTGAAGCACAGGCTGCACTGTCCGCACGACAAATGGCAACGAGATAAATATCATTGCCACTGCTACTCCCGCACGGGTGAAAGATACTTTAATTCCTAGCGGTGCTAACAGTGAACCAATCCAGCCATTATTGCTATACACTGTTGCCAGTGTTAACCCTGCAACCGAAGTTGGCAGCGCAAAAGGTAAATCTACGGTGGCATCAATTATGCGTTTCAACGGAAAGTCATAGCGCACCAAAACCCAAGCAATCAGAGTTCCAAAAACTCCATTGAGCAGAGCCGCGAACAATGAGGTGACAAAGGTGACATTATATGTTGCTAATGCAATATCACTGGTAGCGATTTCCCAAAATCTGGCTGGAGGTTCCGTACTTGCTTTTAGGAACATGGCCCCAATTGGGATAAATAACATCACTGTCAAATATCCCAGCGTAATTCGCCAAGTCCAGGGAATCTGATGCAACTGATGCAGCAACGTTTTCCAGGCTGGAGTTTTACGGTCAACTTCTACAGAAGGAGATAAAGCCATAGTCAAAAATTCAAAAGTTGAATGCCAAAATCATGAAACTCAAGTTTTGACGATGCCAAAGGTAAATAACCTAGAGCATCGAAACTCATACACCGCAGTACTTTGTCGTTGCCATTAGTCATTTTTCATTTTAGATTTGTAGATAAATCATGACTAATGACTAATAACTAATTAGCGTTTCTTTTGAGCTTGAATCTTGTCAAAAAGAGCGCCATCTGCGAAGAACTTGTTCTGAACCGTATCCCAACCACCGTAGTCCTGAACTGTTCCCAAAGTTTTAATCTTAGGATATTTGTCAGCAACTTCTTTAGTTTGAGCTACTGTTTCATTTACAGGACGGAACCCTAACTTGGCAAACTCCTGTTGAGCTTCTGGAGTATAGAGGAATTTAACAAACGCTTCTGCTACCTCACGGTTGCCATGTTTATCAACATTTCTGTCGACTACAGCGATCGGATTATCGATGGAGATATTTATATCAGGGACGATATAATTAACATTTTCGCCCTTTTGTTCTGCCAGAATAATTTCATTTTCATAGTTGATCAATGCATCACCCTGACCTTGTTTGAAAAAGGCATCCGTTGCTTCACGCGCATCTTTAGTCAAGACTGGTACATTATTGTAGATTTTGGTCACAAAGTCAGTAGCTCTCGCCTCATCTCCCCCAGCTTTAATCGCAGAATTCCATAAAGCTAAGAAATTCCAGCGAGCAATACCTGATGTTTTAGGATCAGCAGTAATTAGTTTTACTCCATCTTTCTCCAAGTCTGACCAGGAATTGATACCTTTAGGGTTACCTGGACGAGTAACTAATGCAGCAACCGATTTGGAAACAATACCATCGTTAGGAACTTCCTTCTCCCATCCTGGCTGAATCAATCCAGCCTTCTCAATCCTTTGGGTATCCAATGCTAGTGCCAAGTGAACGATATCTGCTTCCAAACCATCAATAACAGCACGAGTTTGGGAACCAGATCCGCCATAGCTTTGCTTAAAGGTGACAGTTTGGTTATGTTCTTGCTTCCACTTTTCTACAAACTTGGGAATTATAGCTTCGTGCGCTGCCTTAGTGACAGCAAAGGAAACTAGCGTTAGTTCAACATTTTGCTTGGTGGCAGAAACATTACTAGCCGTAGGGGTTTCACTAGAAGAATTGCCACTATTGCCGCCAGAGCAGGCCGCAAGCGCTACACTTAAGATTGTCCCTACCAAAAAGAGCGATACAAAGCCTTGAAGCGAATTTAGCCTGAACCGATTAGTTATCCGCTCAGTACTCAGTTGCAATCGTTTCAGGGGACGCGGCCACAGATTCATTCCAGATCCTCCTCTAAAAAAATACGGTTACTCTAGAGCAATACCGTATATACGCTGGTATATATGATGATTGCAGGTATCCCTAGAAAAAAGCAAGAGGGAAACTGCATATTCTCGATAGTAATTATGGAGATTTTACCAAGTTGATGGGCAATTAAAACTGCTCAAACAACTTTTCTCGGAAATAGCTGATTTATTAGTAAGTCTGTCCTGCTTGGATTCGTATTTTTCTCTGCCGCGCGATCGCCTGGTACTATGTGGCAACTTCAAACAAGCACCGTAGTTTTGAATAAAGACAGTATAAAGTTAATTTGACAAACCGTTTTTTATTTTAAAAAAAGCTAGCAAGCACAAATTGGCGAGCTAAAACTCAAAAAACTAGGAATTATTACCAAATTTAAAATCAGGCTTCACGCTATTAATTTATTTAGATGTAAGAGGTAAACCGTCCTGAAAAACTAGTAATTCTCCAGCTGAGATGGGAGTCCAAACCTCGTTATCAGTCAGAGGAGTAGTAGCGATGACAGCGACGCGATCGCTTGGCGAAGTCAACTTCTGAAAATCTACTGTCATGTCTTGATCAATCAAGTGAGCAGCAGCAAAAGGCGCTTGACGCACAATGTAGCTCAGGTGAGTTGAGCAGTGGGTAAAAAAGTGTTCTCCATCTGAAAGTAAGTAATTAAACACACCTTGTGATGCAAGCTTTTCAGTTACTTTACGCAGTACAGGATATAGTTCTTCGAGAGGAGGCTTGCCCTGAGGAAAGCTTTGACGCAAAGTTTCAAGGATTACACAGAATGCTTTTTCACTATCGGTGTTACCCACGGCTTGATAAAAGCCCATGTTTTCAGGATTAAAGTCTGGTAAATTGCCGTTGTGAGCAAACACCCAGTACCTTCCCCACAGTTCCCTTTGGAAAGGGTGACAGTTTTCTAGGGCAACTTCACCTTGGGTAGCTTTGCGGATATGGGCAATTACATGGGTAGAGTGGATGGGATAACATCGCACTAAATCTGCCACCGGAGAATTAACCGAGGGTTTAGCGTCTAAAAAAATTCGACATCCTTTGTTTTCAAAAAAAGCAATACCCCAACCATCGCAATGATGGTCAGTCTTTCCTCCTCGTGCAGAAAAGCCTTCAAAAGAAAAGCAAATATCTGTTGGGGTATTGCAATTCATTCCCAGCAGTTGACACATTGATGTTGCCGCTTTGAATTTGAGATTAACGTCTGGGATTAAGATACTTCAGAATGTTGCAATAGTTCTGGTGCGATCGCTTCAATCTGGAAATTTAGCGCCGATACTTTTCAAGCTATTCCCAGCAGAACCAGAATCACATTCTTTTTTCAAATTGATATAACTTTTTAACTGAACCGTATTAAGCTGCTCTTAATTAAATATAGATTTAAGGATACTCGTGAGAAACAAATGGGACGGCCACTATTTCCCCCTCAGTTTCTCCTACTTGCACTTTCAAGCCAATACCACCTGCTTTGGTGCGAATGTAACCTAACCCAAAGTAGCCATTGGTGGTTTCAGTGTAACTGGTTAGTTTGCCAACTTTTTCGTCTCCTACTGCAATTACTGCTCCAACTTCAGCAGGAGCGCTGAGGCGAATACCCCATAAATGTTGCTTTACACCTTTATATGTGTTTAAACGGGCAATGGTTTCTTGTCCGATATAGCAACCTTTGTTAAAAGAAATGGTCTGCCATAAACCAACTTCTAAAGGATTGTAATCATCTGTCAACTCTGCATCTGGAGCCGGACGCCCTTGTAAAATTCGCAACAAATCCCAAGCGCGATCGCTCAATTCCACTGCGCCTAACTCTAAAATTTGGCTCCATACCTTCTGTTTCTCAGCATCTGGCAAAATTAGGGTATATCCAGGGTCAGCCAAGCCGCTACCCACAGCAACGATTACTCCTCCATTGACTAGAAGATGATTGCCATAGGGTTGACCGATAATAGCTCCAGCACCTAATTTTTCGATAACTGCGTCACTTCCTGGGCCAATCAAACTAAAGGTTGCAGTTTCATCAGTCACATCGGTCAATTGCACTTTATCAGCAAAAAAGATATAGCGATCCAACCATTGCATGACAAACTCGCGGCGGTTGGGCGAAACCAACAATAAAACCGCATCTTCTAAAACGTAGCCAGTAACCAAGTCAATTGTGCGAGCGGTGGATGTTACCATCACAGTATCACAGCCTTGTCCTGGCTTGAGGCTTTGAAAGTCATTAGTACTTTGGTTGTGTAAAAAGCGAAGACGCTCATCATCAGAAACACGGATACGCCCCCAGTGGGAGCGATCGCATACAGCAACCCCTGCTTTTGCGGCTTCGATAGCTGCTGCGTCTTTACTGTCAATTGCAGATGTTGGCATGGTGATGAAGAGTTGCCCTGTTTTAAGGTTTACCCATTGGAAATCTTAGCAAATCACAGTTTGCAGGTTCAATGTATTTAAAGGTAGAGCTATGAAGAAACTATCTACGCTATTTGCTGAACTATTGGTAATTATCCTAAATTGACTTACACCAGACAGGTGCTATAACATTTTTGGTCTATCTGTAATACCTTGTTTGGGTCTTGATTTGTTCTTGTTTATTTTCGACCCTATTTATTAAAAATAAAAACATCAAAATAAGATTAACTCCTTGGCTATAAGAACCAGGAGTTTTAAGAAAAAAATTCCATGATTACAAACGTTGGAGCAGGTTTAAACCATGAGTATCAGTGCCACAAGTATTAAAAAGACCATACTCACTAGCCAACTGTTGCACCTGTTGTGATTCCAAAGAACTGGGTCTCCAAGGGTTGGGGTTGTTATAAGCATAGAAAGTTTCCACGCCATCAATTCCATTTTCGGCCGCAACAGGAATCAGGTCTAAGTGCGATCGCTTATAGCGTGCTGGATGAGCAAGTACAGCTAATCCTCCTGCTTCATGAATAGCAGCAATTACTTTGTTTGCTTGATATTCTATACCTGTAGTAATTCTTCTTTGCAGATAAGGTTTCATACTAGGGTGTTCTGGCTCAAAGGAATAAGCCAAAATATGAACTTCAATGTTCAAAAGATTGGCATTAATTTCTACACCACTCCACAAATGAGGAATGGTTGCACCAGGATTATTCCACCTCCAGTCTTCTAACCAAGCTTTTGCTGCTTGATAGCCACCAATACTATGATGGTCTGTGATCGCTAGCCCTTGTAGTCCAATGGCGATCGCTTGTTCCATCAACGCCGTTGGTTGCAATCTGCCATCTGAGTAGACAGTATGCATATGAAAGTTGAACAATCTCGGACAACTTTGAGCATCAATATTCTGGAATACTTGCTTCAAAAGCACCGTGGAAGCCGAAGTACAGGCAATATTTACAACCATAACCCCCTCTGAACAGAATTACATTACTCTAAACACACCAACACGCCACACCTTTCCAGATCAGAAACAACCAACACGTTAAATTAGTGCTGGTATATATTTCTTGACTTCAATAGTAAATTTTTTCAATATGTTAAGACTACGTTAGCAAATCTCAACGCTGACGGACATGAGTATTTTCGATGGCTTTAATTAGGATAAGTAAAAAATATTGCCAAAAAGCCCATGGAAGTTAGTAACAAGGCTTATGGCAAAAAATGAGTAAATATAAGGATTATTTAGAGCGCTCCGCTGTACTAAACCTCAAAAAGCTTGATTTTTGCGTATCAATTCTGCAATTTACTTCAATAATCCCACTAAAGAATTAGAGCCAGTAATTACTTCACCGATCGCAAAAGCAGTAATATCCTGTGATTGAAAATAGGATATTGTTTGGTCTACCTGAGTAGGTGGAACCAACAGCACAAAGCCAATGCCCATATTAAAGGTATTGTACATAGCTTCGGAACTAACCCCTCCAACTTCGGCTAGCCATTGAAATAGAGGTGGAATTACCCAACTATTGGGGTCAATTTTGATCGTTTGCTCTTTCCCTAAGCATCTGGGCAGATTTTCTGGCAACCCACCGCCTGTAATATGAGCCATACCATGAATTTCTATTCCAGCTTGACGCGCTGCTAGGACGGGTTTGACGTATATGCGCGTAGGTTTGAGAAACGCTTCTCCTATAGTTGCGCCACCTAATAATTCTGGGCGTAGGTGCGGAGCAACTTGCCGCCAGGCATCGCTCCAAGCAAAACCTTGATCGCTGATAATCTTTCGCACTAAACTCAAGCCATTACTGTGTACGCCAGTACTAGCAAGAGCGATCGCTACATCTCCTACTTGGACTTGAGAACCATCCAGCATCTGGCTTTTTTCTACAATGCCCACACAAAATCCAGCCAAGTCATACTCACCCACTTGGTAGAAACCAGGCATTTCTGCTGTTTCTCCTCCCAGCAAAGCACAACCAGCCTGCTTACATCCAGAAGCTATACCAGTTACTACCTGAGTTAATTGCTCTTTATCGAGCTTACCTGTTGCCAAATAATCTAAAAAAAACAGCGGTTCTGCGCCAGATGTCAGCACATCGTTAACACACATGGCCACTAAATCAATACCAACGGTGTCATGCTGGTTAAGAATTTGAGCGATTTTCAGCTTTGTACCCACGCCATCTGTGCCGGAAACTAATACTGGTTCCCGAAAACCCCCTGGAATTTGAAAGCAGCCACCAAAGCCACCCAGCCCACCAATTACTTCCGGTCTAAAGGTGCCATGAACCAAATTGCGAATTTGATCTACAAAAGCTCGACCCGCTTCAACATCAACCCCAGCATCCCGATAATCCATTCCTTACTGCACCGTTATCAATCTGCTACAAACTTAGGACATCATCACACATTTAGAAGCTGTTTTTAAATAAGAAATTCATCAAATCCATAAGATAAGCCGTTAATAAACTAGCTTAACTTAATTGAAAAAACATATTCACTTGGCATTTACAGCATCATTTGCTAATAGGATTTTAACATTACTGCATCTCTCCTGAGATAGAGAAATAGCTTGATCAAGCAGATAAAAGTATGAAAACCTTACCCTAAATATTTCAGCATTACTCAATGGGCGGAAATACAGCTGTTTCTTAGCTCATAAACTTCTTGAAAAGTAGAGAACGTATATGGAAAATATGCCATCAAATATAAGGATTAATACTGGTGGAACAACTTACACAGATTTAACAGGTAATGTTTGGTCAGCAGATGCTTATTTTACTGGTAGTAATACTTACAGTGCAAGCAAACCCATTAGTGGCACTAGCGATCCCATACTATATCAGACAGAACGCTGGGGAAACCAATTTTCCTACAATATTCCAGTAGCTAGTAGCGGCTTGTACAAAGTAAATCTCGACTTTGCTGAAATTTACTGGTCTAATCCAGGACAGCGAGTTTTTGACGTAAATATTGAAGGTTCACTTATCCTTGACAATCTGGATCTTGTGGCACAAGTTGGCGCAAATACAGCTTGGAGAAAATCAGTAGATGTTGAGGTTAAAGATGGAGTTCTCAATATAGACTTTTCTGCAAGTGTAGACAATGCAAAAGTTTCCGCTATTGAGGTTATTCCTAGCTCAATCACCTCTCCACCGCTAGCACCCATCCGCCTCGAAGCGGAAAAAATGAGCCTAACGAACTACCGCATTGAATCGAATAGCAGCGCTTCTGGCAGCGCAATAATTGGCCTTGTAGGGGGCCCTACTGACGAAACAGGTATAGCTGAAACTACCTTTAATGGCCCTACTAGTACCTACAATGTTGTAGCTGGTTACTATGACGAAAACGACGGAGTTGGTCGTTTTGACGTCAATATTGGCACTCAGCAATATGGATGGAATCTTGATCAAAATTTCGGTAGTAATCTAGCTAATGCTCAGACTCTTGTACGTCGAACCATTGCTACTGGGCTAGTAATCAACAATGGAGCTGCCATCAAGATCCAAGGTCAGGAGAGTATCCCAGGTGACACAACAAAGTTAGAACACGCAAGATTTGATTACATTGAATTTATTCCCACTAATCAAACATCAACAGACTCAACACCACCAACGGCAAGTTTATCTGCTGCAAACGTCACTACTAGCGGTGGGACAAGTCACAATTTTACGGTGTCCTATGGCGACAACGTAGCAGTAAATGTATCTTCCTTGGATTCTCAGGATATTGTGGTGACTGGCCCCAATGGGTTGAAGCCGTCGGTAAAATTGGTAGGAGTGAATACCAACAGCAACGGTACACCCCGAACTGCAACTTACCAGATTACTGCTCCGGGTGGTAGTTGGGATGCGTCTGACAACGGTAGTTATACTGTGTCAGTACAAGCTAATCAAGTTAGTGACACCAGCAACAACTATCTCCAAAGTGGTGCTTTAGGGGTATTTACAGTCAACATCAACCCCGGAACGCCTTTGACAACTCCAGGGATCTGGGATTCAGGTGCAAAAATGTCTATAGCACTAGGTGAAGTTAGTGCGGGAGTAATTAACGACAAACTTTATGTAGTCGGAGAAGGCAGCAATGCTACCCTTGCTTACAATTTGGCAACTGGCACCTGGAGCAGCAATTTAGCAACACGACCATTCGTTGGGCATCACCATGCAGCAGAAGTTTTTAATGGAAAACTCTATCTACTTGGTGGATTAGGTGGTGGTGCGGCAGGGAAAGTACAAATTTACAATCCTGCTACTAACAGTTGGACTTTAGGCGCTGATATGCCCTTCGCAGCTGGCTCTAGTTCGTCTGCTTTAATTAATGGCGAAATATATATAGCTGGCGGCATTATTGGTTCCTCTACAACCGATCAAGTAGCTAAATATAATCCAGCAATCAACACCTGGACGATGCTGGCATCTATGAAGCAGGGACGCAACCACACTGCTGCTGCTACCGATGGCAGTAAGCTATATGTCTTTGGTGGGCGTGGTTTTGGTAGCGGTGATGGAAATGTTCCAGCTAATGGATTTGATACAGTGCAAATCTACGACCCTGCTACTAATACTTGGATTTCTAGCTTAGATTCTGGCTCATCTCTCAAGCCACTACCACAGGCACGAGGTGGGATGGGTAAAGCTGCTTATTTTAACGGCGAGTTCTATGTCATGGGCGGCGAAACTCTAAGCGGTGCGGGAGCAACTGCCAATCAGGTCTATAACCGCGTCGATATCTACAACCCCAAAACGAATACTTGGCAGCTCGGTAACTCTATGCCAACTGCTCGGCATGGCATCTTCCCTCTAGTGTATGGCAATGAGATCTATGTTGCTGGAGGTGGCACAAAAGTAGGGCACTCTAGTTCCGACGTTTTGGAAATTTTTTAAAACATGACAAATTTGATGGTCATGCTACTCGTCAATAGGTAGAAGGTACTCTAGTAAGACGTTTAGAAATGTGGAAGGCGTAGTGTGGCAACCCATCTACGTCTTCATCAATTTACCCCTACTGCGTTAAAACACTTCATCTTCGATACCGCGCCACCATTCCCCCAAGCTCATTAAGTCTTGGTAAATATCTTCTAATTCCTCGGCATAGGCATTTTCTGAAAGTGTGGCTCGACGTTCTTGGAGTTTCTTAAGGCGTAGTTGCACTAAGAGCCAAGGTTTAGCGATGCTATTGGTTGCCTCAAGGTATCGAGCTAGTTCTGTGCTATCCATCATATTTATATTTTGGATGTTAATGTCATTACTTTTTAAGATACAAGAGGCGGCTACAAGCGATAACTTTTATCGAACTTAGGACTTATGTACCAAGTCCCTTAAGACTGGGTATAAATCTTTTGAACACCTACACTTCTTCCAAAGGCTTGATTTTTCGTTTCATTGCGTAAGTTTTGAACTGAACTGCTGTCAATTTACCCAGCGAATTAAAAACAGCCACGATACTAGTCGTGACTGCTGGGGATTTTAATGAATTTAACCAACTGATTGTTCGGCTTTACAAAGCTGGCAAGAGCTACTAGTGTAGCTAGTTCCACACTGACAAATGATTAAGCTTTGGCGTAATTTTCAGCAGCGAAGTCCCAGTTGAGCAACTGATCGAGGAAATTCTTGATAAACGCAGGACGAGCATTTCTATAATCTATGTAGTATGCGTGTTCCCAAACGTCTAGGGTTAAGAGTGCTTTCTGCCCATAAGCTAGAGGGTTCTCTGCATTTGGTGTCTTGATAACTTTCAGTGTGCCACCATCATCGATTAGCCAAGCCCATCCACTGCCAAATTGAGTTGCAGCAGCATTAGAGAATTCTTCTTTGAATTTATCGAAGCTACCAAAATCTTTATTAATCTTGTCAGCCAGTTCACCTGAAGGTTGACCACCACCAGCTGGCTTTAGGGAGTTCCAGAAGAAGGTGTGGTTCCAAACTTGAGCAGCGTTGTTGAAGACTCCAGCTTTAGAGGAATCTTTGAATGAAGCTTGGATTACCTCTTCCAAGGACTTATCGGCAAGTTCTGTACCATCAGTGAGCTTGTTTAGGTTGTCTACATAAGCTTTGTGATGCTTGCCATAATGATATTCAAAAGTCTCTCCTTTCATGCCATACGGCTCTAGAGCATTAAAGTCGTAGGGTAGGGGGGGCTGTACAAATGCCATTGTGTGAAATCCTCTCTTTACCGTTTTCCAGTTTAAAGCGATCGCAGAAACTTAGGAAATTACAGGTTTTGTGTTTAGAGATTTTATATCCTTGATGCTGGAATATAAAACTTAACATGGTCATTTTACTACCAAAGTGAAGATTAACACAAAGGACTTTTCTAATAAGTTAAATCGCCAGGAATTAATAAATATAAATAAAAATAGCTAATAGTTCGTAATCATAGCCAAAAAAATCGGCTTTTCCTCCCATCCCTTTAAGGGATGGGAGGAAAAGCCCAATTACTAATTGGTACTAAAACCAATGGTCAATGACCAATAACTAAATCGATGTTTTCGCGCGCCGAGGTATGAGTTAATTAGCCTTTAGGAGTTAGCGATCAGGCTCTAGCTTTAAAGATTTCCCTAATAGCATGACAAAAATTAATTCAAATCAGTCTCAGGCCAGATGAATTATTATCAAAATTAACTAATTATCATACCTACTAGTTTGATTTAGACAAATTTTAGCTGATTGTAAAATCATCTGATACCATCTTTTAATCTCTAGCTTGTAAGAATGGTGAATGAACTAACACTCATTCACCGCTCATATGACCAAGAGGCTAACGAGATAAAAGCTGTTGGCAATAATTAACAATTTGTGTTGTGACTTCAGCAACACTGAGACCATCAGTTTTAATCTCAATTGCATCTGCGGCTTTTTGCAAGGGCGAAACTTTGCGACTGCTATCTTTCCAGTCACGTTCAGCAATGTCACGTTCCAGTTGCTCTAAGCTTACTTCAGGCTGACTTTGTTTTTTAAAGTCTTGCTGGCGACGACGTGCGCGTTCACTGACAGAAGCGGTTAAGAATATTTTTACTTCAGCGTCAGGAAACACATGCGTACCAATGTCTCGTCCTTCGGCTACTAAACCACCTCTTTTACCCCAGCTTTGCTGTTGTTTCACCAATGCTTTACGTACAGAACTCTGTGCAGCTATTGCCGATACTTTAGATGTTACTTCAATAGACCGAATTACTTGAGTAACATCAGTACCATTAATCCAAACCTGTACGGGCGATTGCAAATCTTGGCTGGGAGTAAGTTGGATTTCGCATTTGTGGGCTAATTCAGCGATCGCGCACTCATCGTCAATGGCAATTCCCTTTTGCAGCACTAACCAAGTAACGGCACGATACATAGAGCCTGTATCTAAATACACCAGCCCTAGTTTGGCTGCAACTTGACGAGCTACTGTAGATTTTCCAGCACCAGCTGGCCCATCAATGGCGATGATAGGTTGGCGATCGCACAAGATGATATTGTCAATTAAACGTGTAGAACCAAGACGAGCTGCGATCGCGAGCATTGCTTCCTCCTCAACTTTTTCTATAGACATCAACGTAGACGGTTCAACCAATTCAATATATTCCACTACGACATTACTGACCATTGCCACTTGTTGCTTAACTACCTCTATCAGCTGGTTGCTGTTGCGAACCCCCGCTTTGAAGGCAGCCTCAGCTTCTTGTAAGCTGCGATATAACACCGCTGCTTGCTCTTTTTCTGTTGCAGTCAAATATTGATTGCGAGAACTTAATGCCAGACCAGACACTTCTCGCACCGTTGGACAAGCAACAATCTCTACTGGAAAATTCAAATCAGCTACTAATCTTCTAATAATTGCCAGTTGCTGACCATCCTTTTGACCAAAGTAGGCTCGGTCAGGTTGTACCAAGTTAAAAAGCTTGGTCACAATCGTAGCCACGCCCTGAAAGTGACCTAGCCGGGAACCACCACACAAGCCTGTTATCATAGCAGATGGAGGGATTACTTGTGTCACCTTCGATTCTTGTATACTCTTCTGGGGAATTCCCAGTTCTTCCGGAGTAGGTGCAAAAATTACGTCTACCCCAGCTTGTTTACATAGTTGTATGTCTAGCTCCAGAGTTCGGGGGTAGCGTTGCAAATCTTCATTTGGAGAAAATTGCAGGGGATTGACGAAAATACTAACAATCACCGTGGAATTTTCTTGCCGCGCTCGTTCAATCAAGCTTAAATGACCTTCATGCAATGCTCCCATCGTCGGCACAAGACCGACCGCAGTCTGGTACCAGCTAGTCATTTCATCTAGTACCAAATCCTCTGGAAATGCTTGTTTATTTTCCGAGTGGCGTTTAGTTAAATAGCAGCTTAAAGCTGCAACTGTTGTCAACAGGCGCACAAAATACCCCTAGTTCTTCGTTATCCCTCCCCCGTTAGTTTATATCTGAAACAGAGGTAAGAAATGTTTGAACTAGGGGAATTAAGTGATAGCTAATAGAAAGCAGAGTGTAGGGAGTAGCAAGTAGAGATGAAGTTGACAGTTGAAAATTAAGCGCCAACTGTCAAAAGTGAACATTACTCAGTTGTTTTATTTTCCTAAAACTTCAATATGTACTGGAGCAACGCCACTGCTGATCATTCCTAAAACGCGAGCTGCGCCAAAAGAAAGGTCAATAATCCGCCCCCGAATATAAGGGCCTCGGTCATCAATTGACACCACTACAGAACGACCATTGCGGGTGTTGGTAACGCGAACCCTTGTACCAAAGGGCAAGCTACGATGAGCGGCAGTCATTCCTTCGGGATTGAACCTTTTACCGCTAGCAGTACGGGTACCAGAACCATCATAGCCGTAAAAAGAAGCCATGCCTCTGAAGTTGAGTCGCACTGGGCCAATGGCAATTTTTTGTGGCAACTTTGGCATTGACACTGGTAGGCGAACTGGTAAATCGGCAATTTCGCTAATGGGAGATGCATTGCCGATCAGCCTACGCAGGCGGTTGGTTGCTTGCAATGCATCTTGTGCAAGATTATTGGTGGAATCTGCTAGGCGTGTATTTTCATTAATTTCCACCAGTTCTTCGCCCTTGAGTTTGATCACATAGCGATCGCCTGGCTTTTGCTGGGAAGAAGAACCTTTATTCTGGGCTTGATTGGCAACTTTTGATTCGCCATTTCCCTTCCAGCTAACAATAATCTGAGTAGCATCCACGTTTTCCCGGAGTAACTGGTTGATTCTAGCTGCTATTACACCAGCTTTCTGAACCGGGTCATTGGGAGTAGCACTAATTTGGTTACCCACATTCGCTACATTCCCGACACTTGCAACCTTGGGTGAGTTGTTAGCAATAGGGGCGTACATTTGTACGCCCCCAGCGTCTCCAGTTGCGCCAACTTTACTATCAGCATTTGCAACTGGCGAAGAACTCAAAAAGGTAAGAACAGGAATATTTCGGATAAAAAGGGTTGCCGCCTGACGACCTTTGATGTTGTGAGGATGAATTTCTGTCATCACAGCATCAGAGGTAACTTTCCCTGCTGAGGATTGGTACTCTCCTACTTTGACAACATCGCTAACAGGTGATTGTTGGGGAGCTATAGAACTTCCCTTGGTAGTAGTTTGAGTCCGACCGGCTGAGGATGTCCCTAAAACAGCTAGAGACAGGGCGACAATAGTCCACAAATGTCTTTGATTCATGCGTCCGATTTTAAAGCGACTGTAGAACAGAAGTTTTTATGGTTCGTGGAATTTTGTACCACCGAAAGTGTTATTCCCCTACAACTCGAACTCGTTCCGCTTTCACTTCTTGTTTATAACTGCAACAGACTAACACGAACCATTGAGCTTGGGGATCAGGGTTTTAGCGTAGATCTTGGTAACTTTAGCAAATTTAGATTTCGATTTCAAGCGTCAAACCTTTCCTATATGCGGATTTTAGCTGTGTAACGTTTTTTTCGATAAGTAAAACTTTTATTCTGGAAAGTTAACATTTTTGGTCGATTAAATTGAGCAAACAGCCTTTTTAACTGCCACAGCGTTTTAAAATTATCGTGTATTATTGATTACGTGCTATTACTTAAAATTGATTTTAAATTTTTATCAATATAAAAGTTTTAAAATAAAATTACATATTGATTATTTGCCATTAAACCCTCTAAGATAAAGATTTTTAGGCTAAAAGTTATGGAAAATAAATTAGAATTTATAGTTATTATTTTATCTAAATATTTAAATTTAAAATTTAAGTCTGGTAATAAACCTTTATGTTGTATACGTAAAATTGCGTAATCTAAAAATTAAATAACAGATTAAGGTTAATGTTATATTTTTTACAATTGAATAAAACCAGTATCAGAAAATTAAGCAAAAGTTACAGGTATACATAGATCAGTTTGTCAATCTAAGCAATAAAATCGCATTTATACCTACAGTAGTTAATTAAGTATGATTTTTTAGAGCAAGCTGTTAGCCTCATGGGAAATCAAGGAGATTTAGAGAGAGTTGGATCGCCATTGCTATCCGTTATCGAGGATTTGCATTCCAAATACAAGTTACTGCAAGAAGGTACAGTAGCAAACTACATTCCGGAGCTGGCAAAAGTGAATCCTGACTTGTTCAGCATCTGCATTGTGACTGTAGATGGTCAGGTTTATGAAGTTGGAGATTACGAGCAGCTGTTTACAATTCAGTCAATCTCCAAGGTGTTTGCTTATGGACTGGCTCTTGAGGATCATGGACGAGATTATTTTTTGACTAGAGTGGGCGTGGAACCTACAGGAGACGCATTTAACGCGATTATTCTGGATGAAAAATCAAATCGACCATTAAATCCAATGGTAAATGCAGGGGCGATCGCCACCACCAGCTTAATTAAAGGATCTGATCCAACCGAACGCCTTAACCGGATGTTGGATATGTTCCGGCGATACATTGGCCGTGATGTATTCGTTGATATTTCGGTGTTTACCTCAGAACGCAGTACAGGTCATCGCAACCGAGCAATGGCGCATTTAATGCTCAACTTTGGCATGATTGACCAGAATATTGAGGAATCCTTGGATCTTTACTTCCAACAGTGTGCTGTGATAGTAAATTGCCGTGACTTGGCAGTTATGGCAGCAACTTTGGCGAACAAAGGTAGAAACCCCATTACACAAGAACAAGCAGTAAAAAGCAGTTACATTAAAGACATTTTGAGCGTTATGTACACTTGCGGAATGTATAACTTTGCTGGTGAATGGGCTTATAAAGTTGGTCTTCCTGCTAAAAGCGGCGTTTGTGGGGGAATCATAGCTGTTGTACCGCATCAGATGGGAATTGGAGTATTTTCGCCACTGTTGGATATGCGTGGTAATAGCGTGCGAGGTGTAAAGGTGTGTGAAGAACTTTCCCAGCAATTAGGTTTACATCTATTTGAATGTTCAAATAAGGACTCTAAGCTTGGTGAAAATTTATCTCAATGCCATTTAAAGGATGAAGGATAAAAAATAAATTTTTCATCCTTGCTGAGGTCATTAATAACAATAGCTATTAATGCAGGTACTAGGATTATGAGGTGACACATTTTGCAGGCATAATTTAGTCATTTTGGCTATAGATATGGTTGTGGGTACAGGAGCAAGAATTAGCAAAGTTTAGATTGTTATTGAGAAAATAGCAGCTTGCGGCTCTCTGATATATTGCCTGGGTTTACAATATTTGAGAGCTTGTACCAAATCAACTATATTAGCTGAAACTGATAAAGGTTTAGTGTACGAAATCACAGATTCAATAATAAGGCAATAGTTAAACCCGCAATTAATCAAATCCAATTCCAAATGATACAAGCCACTCCTAGCTGACTGTTAAAAGTTTATGATATTTCCAGAGTTTTTATTTAAAAATTATAATTTTGCTACAAATATTTTGAAACTAAATATACAGTTTTTACTATTTATGTACCATTTAATGGCTTTTTAATTGTAAATTTGATACTTCATAATAACTTGATATTTTTAATTAATATTTAAACGAATATTTTTGTTAATTAATATTATTTAGTTGTAGGATAATCTATATAAACTTACTGTGTCGCTATCAAGACGCTCTGGTTAATATGTAAATTATCTTGGCATATCATGATTACAGCAGTAGACTCTAGAAACTGGCTACAAGAAAGCCGTTATAGTAGTCGGGGTAACTTTTATTTGTTTGCGCCGATGGTCAACTTCAACATCATAGCTGAAGCTGGGGAAACCCCACCTTGATGTGCTTAGACCAAGTTGCCTTCTGTTGTAGTAATGTTTCGTTAGGGGAGATTGCTTCGCTCCACTTTGTTTCGCTCGCAATGACAGTTGCTACTTTTGATTGCAACTTGGTATTAGATATCTGAGAAACTTCCTGGGAGATTTTTCAATATTATATTCGGATACGAGTGAAGGAAATCCACTCATCATTTCGCTGAGTCTGCTGTAATTTTGTGGAATAAGTGATTTTTTCACTGAGTAACTGAAGATAATCACCTGTAGCAATACCAGATTTTATACACTGGCAACCTAATAGATAATCTGATAAAGCGATAATATTTGGTTGTGAATCTATTCCAATTAATAAAAGCTTGTTTCAAATTAGCATCAGTACGAAATTTTAGGATTCTAATAGAAATGCAGGCTGAATCGGTAACTAGAATATCTAATTTTCGGGATATCTTGGATATCATTTTGCTCGATTGCAAACTAGAGAAGATTGGTTTGTAAGCAGTTTTTGTAATTTTGCATTTGCCTAACGTCGCATTAAAGATAAGCAGTACTTGTTGCGGTGAACTGGAAAATCAATAAGATTCATCCGGTTTTTTCCTTGCATTGTGCATATTAAAGTCAAAAAACTACAAAACCAAGGCAGCTTGTTATGTCAAATATTTGCTTTGCCACTTTAGTAAAAGCAAATTAAATATTGGTAAATAGTTTGCAGGAGATTAGCTACATGAATCAATTGCAGAAAAATCATTCTGAGAAGAAACTACATCTTCATTATCTAGATGGCTTACGTGGACTAGCAGCTTTGTATGTAGTACTTGTCCACATTGAACCTTCTATAGGAGAAGAATTGCCAACATTATGGTTATGGTTTGGTAAATTCCTGAGATATGGTGCGTTTGCTGTAGTGATTTTTATTGTACTTTCTGGCTACGGGTTAATGCTGTCAGTAGTGCGCTCTCAAAAGGGTTATGTTTCAGGAGGTTTACTAGATTATATTAAACGGCGATCGCGGCGAATTTTACCACCTTACTATGCGGCTTTAGGTTTCTGTATACTATTAGCGATCGCAATCTTTTTAATAGAACGATTCACACCTTTTCAATGGAATGAGTTTGCAGGAAAAGGGTCATTTGAGCCAAAATTTTCCTTGATTGATGTCTTATCCTACCTGCTACTAATTCACAATCTCAGCCCTAGCACACATATTGCCATTAATCCACCAATGTGGACTGTTGCTAGTGAATGGCAGTTATACTTTTTCTTTCCCCTCTTATTGCTACCTATATGGCGGCGTTTTGGGTTGCTAACAGTTGTTATTAGTGCCTTTTTAATTGGTACAGCACCTTTATATCTCTTGAATAGATTGTTTGAAACAGCCAATCCTTGGTTGCTTGGCATCTTTGCTTTGGGAATGGCAGCAACAGATATTGGATTTTCGCAAAAACCTCAGTTAATTGCGATGAGAAATTCTCTGCGGTGGGATTTATTGGCTATTGTCTTTACTGCTATTGCTTTTGTAACCGAGTGGAAACAACTAGGTTTAGATATCTGGATTGGCCGGAGTTTCTTTGGTTTGGCGGTTGCTTGTCTATTTATTTACTGCACCAAGCTTTCCTTAGATGGAAAAAAGCTACCGTCAATTTTGAGGATATTAGAGCATCCTTGGGCGATCGCACTAGGAACATTTTCTTACAGTTTGTATCTCACTCACGGGCCAATTTTAGTGTTGCTGCGTTACTTCCTTGTTAGCCAACCGTTGTCGCCATTCATGTTTGCAACCTTGTCTTACGTGATGGGTGTGGTAATGTCGCTGGTATTTGCCTATCCGTTTTATTTAATCTTTGAACGCCCATTTATATCCAGTTTCATCAAAAAGCCCAAAGTAAACGATGCTGTAATTTAAATCCAGACACACTTTGTATTGCGGCATAATGTTGAGCTAATTTTGCTCAATCTTCACTATCGACGCTTTGCCTTGGTAGTAGTTGGAACCGAACAATATCATCGAGATAGAGAAAGATATATAGTAAAACCACAGATAAACACAGATAATTTATCTGTGGTTTCAATCTGAAACTTAACCAACTGTAATTACAGTACCTAGACTCTCATTCGCCAACCTATCTACTGCACACACAGCATAGGTTCCCGACCCAACAGCGGCAGAGGTTGTGCCAGCAGGCAAAACTTGCTGAAGTACCCAACTATCACCACTTTGCCGATAAAGCGTCCAGGAACGAATTGGCTGATTATCACCAGGTTGCCAATTGAGTTTGCCGTTATTAAATAGTAGTAGTGTGGGAGGTTTTGGTGCTGTTGTATTCTGCCAAGATAAAGTTGGCGGCAAGGCAGGTTTGTTATAAAGCACACTTTGGAATTTATCAGCAATACCCTGGCTATTGTCCATCAAAACACCTACATTAAAGAAGATATTCCCCAGTGATAATAGTCCTGCTTGGCTACGACTAATTTTTACCTGCTTTTCAATCTCTTCACTTTCCCGACTCTTGTTGCTTGGTTCTGTAAGATTGTTACCAGCGTAAACGTGTCTTTGCTTTGTGTTTATCTGTGTCCACCACTTTAGCAACGCAGAATAACTTTGTTGTGTTTGGTCGTTGCGCCAGTAAAGTTGAGGAGCGATATAATCAACCCAACCTTGTTCTAACCATTTTTTCGCGTCAGCATACAGCACATCGTAGGCATCCAAGCCGGTAGTGCCTGGTGGTTGTCCGGGACGGTAAATACCAAAGGGACTAATGCCAAATTTAACGTAAGGCTTTGTGGCTTTAATTCCTTCATATAGACGCAGTACCATGAGATTAACATTTTCCCGCCGCCAATCACTCAAGCTGAGTCCACCGCCAGCGGCTTTATAAGCTGCGTAGGTTTTGCTATCGGGGAAAGTCTGACCCGATATCGGATAGGGATAAAAATAGTCATCTAAGTGAATAGCATCCACGTCATAACGACGCAGAACATCAATAATGACGTTATAAGCTCTGTCCTGAACAAGTTTCACGCCTGGATCCATCCACAACTGATTACCCCATTGGTAAACAACTTCGGGATTAGTCACAGCTATGTGGGGACGGACATTCGACCCTTGCTGAATGGAAGACTTGGCACGGTAAGGATTAAACCAAGCATGAACTTCTATATTGCGCTGACGGCACTCAGCGATCGCAAACTCTAACGGATCGTAAAATGGTTCTGGAGCTTTACCCTGAGTTCCTGTAAGCCAAGCACTCCAAGGTTCTAAAGTAGAAGCATACAGGGCATCGCCTTCTGGCCTTACCTGTAAAATTAAGGCGTTAAAGTTCAGCGCCTGTAATCGATTGATAATTGCCAGTAGTTCAGATTTCTGTTGAGCAACAGGTAGTCCGGCTTTGGAAGGCCAAGTACTATTCCATACTGCTGCTACCCAGGCCCCGCGAAACTCTCGCTGATGATTTACCTTGACGGTAGTAGGCGTTACTGGGGTGGGTGTTGATGTTGGTGGTATTACCAGATAGGCAGAGGTGATCTTGTCAGCTTGCCCTAGATAAACCAAAGCTTGATAGACTATCACCGCTACATCAGCACGAGTCGCCGCTATATTGGGGTTGAGTATTTTTATATTTGGGTAGCTAACAACTAACCCTGCACTTGTTGCAAGAGCTACCTGGTTTTTAGCATAACCTGCGATCGCAGCTGCGTCTTGATACAATTGCGGCAATGCACTCAACAGGTCAGGTTTTATCTTATTGGCAATCTCTAAGCCGTTGACTATAGCAACTAAAACATCACCCCTAGCGATTCTATCGTTAGGGCGGAAAGTTTTATCGGGGTATCCAGTAATAAATCCTGTTTCATAAGCTTTTTTAATAGCACTTACTGCCCAATGATTAGCAGGCACATCATTAAAAGGGACATACTGTCGCTTTAAAGGTAATGTAAAAACTGCCGCAATAATGGCAGCAAATTCAGCGCGGGTTACTGAGTTATCGGGGCGAAAAGTCCCATTAGGATACCCATTTAAAATACGACGCCCCGATAAAGCTTCAATAAATAAGCGTGCCCAATGGTTTTTAGTATCCGAGAACGGTGTAGGAGTAGATACCATTATTGATTCAGCTAGCTAGCTTTAATTTTGATTATCCTATGTTAATTTAGCAACATCGAAGCGATCGCTGCTCGTATGTCAGCTAACAGACTAAGGTTAATTCAGGCTGAGGCGGTAGCCTTGGTAAGTGTCCGCATTCTTCAGGTAATGCCTGTTAGCTAAGAAGTCTGTCATTTGTAGGATATATCGATGAGCTAATTTTTTGTGCAACTTATGGTTAACATAGTAGGTCAAGTTAATTTAGAAGAATTTTTATCTCTACCAGAAAAATATGCAACCCGTAAGTTTATATATGGTAAAGCGATTCCTAATTTGAAGAGGCAGAATTAATTGAATTTTATTTTTTACTTTAAAACCCGATACGATAAATATTATTTCAGATATTGCTGAAACATAAGTACAGACACTGATAATTAAAGAACAGATTACACAAGAACTAGAAAAATTACCTGAACCGTTGTTGCAATAAATTTTAGATTTTGTTCTATTTTTACAAGCCAAGCACCAGCAGCGTAAAATGCTAGACATTACTATTATGAGTGAACCATCGCTGCAAAAAGATTGGTTAAAACCAGAGGAAGAAGCAGCATGGCAGTATTTATAAGTAATTAATAAAATTATTGAAATTATATAATGCTGAAGTATGTATCATGTATTAATTGGCATTTTACACCAACTTCATAAACTACGTTTATTGTAATATTTTGACTGCGATCGCACTTTTGTTAAGTTGGTTAAAATAAAACTAAGAAAAGTAGTATTGGATTGAAAAAGTGCGAAGAAATCAATTCTTTTACATCTTATTTGTGGTTAGTTTAGTTGGCATCCTTGGCTTTTCTTATGCTAACAAGCGATCGCCTGTCACTAGTTGTCACTCATGGGGATTTATTTCCGCAAAAGCTGAAAAATACTATACGTATCCAGAGAAATTAGTAGTTCAGCCTTGGCGTGGTCAGCATCATGTCTATGGTATCTTTATGGTTCCAAATGGACATACGCCTGACTACTTAATTACAGTTACATTACCAGAAACCAAGACATACTGTGGCACAATAAACTATGGCCGCAGTAATTCTATGGAGGGGATTTCTGCCAAGCCAGGACATTATCTAGTGAAAGGATATTTGAACACAAGGATTGCTCTGTGGTGGATTGCCCACGGAAAAGTAGATCAGTTAAAACAACCGAGTAACTGGAAGTTGGGCTATACCAAAAAAGAGCAAACATGATATCTTTTCACACCAGTATTCCCGCAATACAAGCGGTGATAAAGCCTGCAAGTAAACCACCAATCATCGACTTTACCCCCATACGAGCTAAGTCATGTTGACGATTTGGTGCCATGCCTGCAATGCCACCAATAGTAATTCCAATAGAACCAATATTGGCAAAATTACACAATGCATAAGTGGCAATAATTATCCCTCTTTGGGAAATATTGCCACTGGCAATTAGGGTTTTTAAATCCAAGAAAGCAATAAACTCATTGAGAATCGTCTTTGTACCCAATAAAGCTCCTACTTGTCTACAATCAGCCAAAGGCACACCCATCAGCCAGGCTACAGGAGCCATGATAAAAGACAAAATCCATTGCAAAGACAACTGCGGCAAACTAACTAGTCCTCCCAAGCATCCCAGCAGCGCATTTACAGCAGCTAGTAAACCCAAAAAAGCAATGATCATCACGGCAACGTTAACTGCTAGCTTCACACCGTCAATTGCTCCCGTGGTGGTAGCATCGATTACATTAACGTAATTAGTTCTGACATCAATCTTTGCTTTACCAGCGGTTTCAGATACTTCCGTTTCTGGGTAAAGCAATTTTGATACCACTAAAGAAGTAGGGGCTGTCATAAAAAAAGCAGCAATTAAATGTTCAGCAGGTATTCCAAACGATAAATATGCTCCTAGTACTCCCCCGGCGATTGTGGCAAATCCACCAGTCATCACTGCATGAAGTTCCGATTGCGTCATTGTCGCCACATAAGGTTTAACAATTAGTACTGACTCTGTTGGCCCCAAAAATATATTGCCTGCACAAGATAAAGACTCCGATCCTGATGTTTTCATTGTCTTCATCATTACCCACGCCAGCCCATTCACTACCCGTTGCAAGATACCGTAGTAATACAAGACGCTGATAAAAGCAGAGAAAAAGATAATTGTAGGTAGCACTTGGAAGGCAAAGAAATGATCCTTGAAATTCTCGCCGAAGACAAACTTTGCGCCAACATCAGAAAATGCTAAAAAATTGCTGACTACATCTCCTAGAGATTTAAATATAATTAAACCGCCTGGTGTTTTAAGAATCAGCAGTGCAAATATAAACTCTAACCCCAAACCCCAAGCCACAGTTCGCCAACGCACAGCACTGCGATTGACAGATAAGGCATAAGATATACCGATGAAAACTAATATTCCTAGCGCGGAAATTGCACGTTCCATAATGACTCACAAGTTTGCACTACTAAAACATTAAGCTACAAAGAATACAGAATAATCTGTCTTTTATTAAAGAATTTTGTTAGCAAATATTATTTGATGATGTACTACAATGTATCTCGAAAGTCAAGTAATTAGTTTTTATAAAAATAAATCGATTTTTAGATATCTAGCGCCTAAACAATTGAAACGTTAAAGTGTTCTCTAAGAGTTAACTATCGCCATATTTTTGGAATAACCCTGTAATTATGAAACTGAATGTAATTAACAATTATTGTGAAAAAAATAGCAGCACTTTGGAAGTTAATTCTGTACAGGGAGAAGGTTCAGGGTTTATAATTCAGAGTTAATTTTTTAAAGTTTGTTTATGAACCGGATGTTTCGGCGGTATCATCGCCAAATTGCGATCGCCTTATGCTTGCCCTTATTTTTGACTGTCCTAACTGGAATGGGCTATACAATTGCTCATGAATGGCTGCATCAAGATGAATTAGGCGGTATTATTCTGCGGCTTCACACTCTAGAGATATTACATTTAGAAACAATTTATCCAATTTTAAATGGCTTGGGATTAGTCGGTTTGTTGATCACTGGTTTGAGTATGACAGGTTTATTTAACCAACGCTCAAATCAAAACACTCACGATAGAGGGTAGGGACTTCCAAGTAAAAAAATATTCCATCGTTTTGATGGCAGGGGAGCAGGGAGCAGGGAGCAGGGAGCAGGGAAAGCCGTTTTGAAGGAGTAAAATTGGATAATTTATTTTTTGGAGTTACCCTAGGCTTGTTGCGAAAAATCAAATAAAACTTAAAAGAACCACCGATATTTATCTGTGGTTCGATCTACAAAATATGAACTTATGCAAGAGGTTTATTGTAGCGATATCCTTCTAGGGCGTTGGCTACTTTGGTCTTTGCTCAAGAATAACCCAAATCTCGTGTCGGTAAACCCATGACTGTGCGATAATGAGCTTCGATTTGCGCTACAGTTTGAGACTGGCGCTGAGTATCCCATTGGCTGTGATTGAATAATTCTTGCTGTAAATTCTCAACGTTGATGGTATTAACTTTGCCATTAGCAACAATTTGCTTACCACTTACCCAAGCACTATCAACAACATTAGTAGGACGTCCTAGAACTAACAAACCAATGGGATCTGTACGGGGAAGCAACGATAAATTTTTGAGATCATAAAGTACTAAATCGGCTTGTTTACCCACAGATAAGGAACCGAGTTTATCTCCCATGTTCAGCCCCTTTGCACCTCCCAATGTTGCCATTTCTACTGCTTGTCGGGGTGTAATCCAGTGCTGATAATCTAAATCTGTAATGTTGTGCAAGATAGACCCAATTTTAATTGCTTCGAGCAAATCTTGCGAGTCATTGCTAGAGGCTCCATCACAACCAAAGGTAACATTTACCCCGGCTTGACGATATTTTAAGATTGGGGCAATACCGCTACCTAAACGTAAATT
Organism: Mojavia pulchra JT2-VF2; assembly: GCA_019359325.1. Lineage (GTDB taxonomy): Bacteria > Cyanobacteriota > Cyanobacteriia > Cyanobacteriales > Nostocaceae > Mojavia > Mojavia pulchra. The sequence continues at coordinate 118,348 of JAHHHN010000008.1, forward strand.
ACTCAAAGGGTTATGGACAACTGTAGATTGGGTTTTAGCAAGGATAGCAATATCAGCATCACTCAACCAAACACAATGAGCAAGAGAAGTGCGATCGCCTAAATAACCAATCCGCTTGAGGTGTTCAACAGCAGTACAACCGTATTTCTCTTGGGCGAGTTTTTCTTGGGCTTTGGTTTCGAGTAAGTGAGAGTGACGGCAAAGATTATAGCGATCGCTTAATTCAATGCATCCAGTAAACAAAGCATCACTACATAATTGAATCCCAGTTGGTGCAACTAAAATACTGACACCTTCATCCGGGCGATGAAACTGTTTCACCACCTCTTCTATAAATTCTAATGTTGCCACCGTTGAGCGAAAATAAGGCTCATGAGTTTGTTGTGATTCACCTGATGGGATACCTGCTGTCAGGGATTCATCTTGAATTAAGGGGGCGATAAAAGCGCGAATCCCCACTTCTCTGTAAGCGCGAGTTGCTGTGGCAATGGTTTCTACCTCTTGTCCGGGAATTAACACCAAATGGTCTACTACACTCGTACCGCCAGAAAGTAGAGTTTCTACCGCCGTTCCCAAGGCGCTGAGATAAACCTTTTCTAAATCGAGAGGGGCAAATTCGTAAAGTTCCGCCAACCATAATTCTAAAGGCAAAGGCGGTATTGCTCCTCGTTGCCACATTTCTGAAGAATGGGTGTGGGCGTTGATGAATCCTGGAAGCAACAGCTTATTTGTACCATCAAAGGCAGCGCCAACCACATCTAGATGCGGTGCAATAGCGGTGATTTTACCATCCACAACCTGAACATCAACAGTTGTGTAAGCATCATGGGTGGCAATTAAAACATTTTGGATAGTAAAGTTCACGATTTTAACCTTGATTAAGTAATCGGACGCTTAAGAGAATTTCAAGCTACAAAATATAAAATGGTGTTGGGTATTGCAAGTTTATGAATCAGCCTTTTCGGACATTGGGAGTTGCACCAAATGCTTGGGCAGTGAATCATGCGATCGCAGACATTACTCGTCCGCAAAAGACCCCACAACCCGTTATCTTATCAACAGAAACTAAAACCCTGCGCCTAGACTTGGCCAAAGCCGCCATTATCGTCGTTGATATGCAAAACGACTTTTGCCACCCCGATGGCTGGTTAGCGCATATTGGCGTAGACGTGACTCCGGCGCGTCAGCCCATTGAACCTTTACAAAATTTACTTCCTAAACTCCGTCTGGCTGGTGTACCGATAATTTGGCTAAATTGGGGAAATCGTCCTGATTTACTCAATATTAGTGCTGGCTTGCATCACGTCTACAATCCTACAGGCGAGGGCGTAGGATTAGGTAATCCCTTACCTAGTAATGGTGCTAAGGTACTCATGGCTGGTAGTTGGGCAGCAGCAGTAGTAGACGAACTACAACAACTACCACAAGATATTCGCGTCGATAAATATCGCATGAGTGGATTTTGGGATACTCCCTTAGATAGTATCTTACGCAACCTCGGAAAGACGACACTGTTCTTTGCTGGTGTGAATGCCGACCAATGTGTGATGGCTACCTTGTGCGATGCTAACTTTTTAGGATATGACTGCGTATTAGTCAAAGACTGTACCGCAACCACATCTCCCGAATATTGTTGGCTAGCGACTTTGTACAACGTCAAACAATGCTTTGGTTTTGTGGCTGACTCGCAAGCAATTTTTACAGCATTGCAAACAAATGGCGAGTTCTAATACCTGAAATTTATTTAGTAATCGGTACTTTTGTAGCTAGGTTTACAACTAATAACTCAAGTTTCAGAGCCAGGAAATCATAGGTTTTCAGAATTATCAAAAACTCAAGAGGAGATACATAAATGCACGCTTCTAAATGTGTAATTCCTGTGATCAAGTCTCCGAAAGATTACCAAGTATATCGCATCAGTCCCCAGGACACAAATCGATTAGCAATTATCTTCGATACAGCAAACGCTAATACATCCTTGACTTGTTGTGTGGAAATTTTTGATGCTGGTGGGCAAACTCCACCAAATCGCCACCAATGGGCAGTGGAAATGTTTTTTGTACTCAAAGGTGAAGGAATAGCTGTTTGTGATGGCAAGAAAGTACCAATTAAAACAGGAGATAGTTTATTAGTACCTCCGACTGGCACTCATTTGATTAAAAATACAGGTTCAAGTCGCTTGTACACATTGACAATTATGGTACCAAATGAAGATTTTTCGGAACTAATTCGTAGTGGTATTCCTATGGAGTTGGATGCAGAAGATATGGCAGTGCTTGGGAGATTAGATGCTTTAATGCCTTGTTGAAGAAGAATACAGAATTTAGTAGGGTAGCACAGCTGTGCTACCCTATTGCTTTTTTATAGTCAACTTAACGCAAAACGGGCGGTTAGAAACCGCGTCTACACAAACAAAACCCACCTCCATGGGTTTCAAGACCTTGATTTGACTTTAGTCAGCACAGGCGGGCTTCGTTTGTGTGCAAGATGAACCGCGAATTGCATTCGTCAAGGCTGTATATAGTGCATCTTCATTCAGCTACTCAAACGAGAAAGCAATCAACCATTTTGAAAACCAAAATTTCATTTTGCTTACTAAATCTACCGAAATGAGAAAGCAAACTGGGGTTTGAGAAAACAAAAGCTGATTTTGCTTGCTGAATCTACCGAAATGAGAAAGCAAAAGCTGATTTTGCTTGCTAAATCTACCGAAATGAGAAAGCAAACTGGGGTTTGAGAAAGCAAAACTTAATTTTGCTTGCTAAATCTACCGAAATGAGAAAACAAGCTGGAGTTTGAGAAAGCAAAAGTTACTTTTGAGAAAGTAATTGCAGCTTTTGCTAATTGAATTTAGCCTAAACATGAAGTTTAGATAAAATTCTTTAAAAAATTGCTGATAAATGCTGATTATTTTTTATCAAAGTAGTGTCTACAAGTATAAATTACTACTTTAGTATGAGAATAAGAAAGGCGATCGCCCTCCGCCAAGAGCCGAGGATGTTTGGAAAGGCATAAAGTATACTAAAAACCCCCATTCCCTACAAGGGAAGCGGGCTAGGGGGGTTAGGTTTGAGAGACTTTAATGTTAATAACAATACTTTTGAAACAACCTCTAAAAGTATTCATCCTATTCCGCCTTCTAAAACGTAATTTTTGCTGTGGGGGAGATAGCGAATAAAAATTGTGAAATTACGTTTCTAAATGCAAATTGGTATCATGTAGAGACGCAATTCATTACGTCTGAATGCTGATTTGCGGAATTACAGGTTTGTAAAGTGAAGAATACCTCAATTGATGCCGAGAGTGCTGGAAGTTAGGGTAAAAACCAATGCTGTGGAATGTTTTACAAGCAATTCGCCGTCAGATAACTCAAAAGCTAGGATTATCCCCGTCCAAAAGTAGCACAGACGCAAACACAACCCCTATATCTGACCCCCAGCTTGAGTTTTTATCGCAGGTACTTAAGGCTACAGCAAACAGTGACGGCGATGCCAAGGTGATACACCCACTGCTGAAAGCGAACCGAGACAAGCTAGACATGAACTTTGCCCAAATTTTACGCAGTTGGGCAATGGCAACTCTACCAGACTTAGAAATAGACACAGCACGAAGTATTTCATTAGTTATTATCAATTTCAGTAACCGGATGTGGGATTTTCCCTTGGGGAACCGGGCGAATAATCTGGAAATTGCCATCACAGGTTATGAAATTGCACTCACTGTTTTTACCCAGGATCGCTTTCCCATAGATTGGGCAATGACGCAAAACAACCTGGGTATTGCTTACTGGAACCGCATCCGATACCAATATAGAAGTAGAAACAGTTGCGCGTTACTTCCACCCCACCACTGTTTTAAAAAAAGCCCAAGCCACCAAACAAGCTTTTTCGCAAGCCGTGGCAAATTCGCCGGATGTGCAAGTCGTTCACCTTTCTTGTCACGGCTACTTTGATATTGAATCGCCTGTAAATTCTGCCATTGCTTTAGCTGATTGTGTTTCGTCCACCTTCCATCTTAGCTGTCGGTACTGGCATTGGCGCAGGTGGAATCATGGCATCTAGTTACACCTTGGTGGAAGTGGGAAATGATCCTATCCTCAAAGCTTTGCACACTCCAGTGGCCAATCGCTTTACCGCATCCATCACCTACAGTTTACTTTTTGGCTTCGCTATAGGAATCTTGATTTGGGGTTGCGATAAACTTTGGCAGTCCCATAAGCAAAGACGGCAGCAATAAGCCCAAGATTATCATTCATGCTTAAAGTCCTCCCCAAACAAACTGCCTCCATGCACACCCGCGATGGTGTACGCCTAGATGCAGATATCTATCGCCCGGATGCTGAAGGTGAGTTTCCGGTATTATTAATGCGACAACCTTATGGTAGAGCGATCGCATCTACTGTTGTTTATGCCCATCCTACTTGGTATGCTGCCCACGGCTACATTGTAGTAATTCAAGATGTCCGAGGGCGAGGCACTTCTGAGGGAGAATTTAAATTATTTAGTCACGAAATTGCAGATGGTGAAGACTCAGTAAATTGGGCAGCAAACATTCCTGGTAGTAATGGCAAAGTCGGAATGTATGGCTTTTCCTATCAAGGAATGACTCAGCTATATGCAGCCGCTAATAAACCAGCAGCCTTAAAAACAATTTGCCCCGCCATGATTGGCTATGATTTATATGCTGATTGGGCTTATGAAGGAGGCACATTCTGTTTACAATCTAACCTTGCTTGGGCGATTCAATTAGCTACAGAAACCGCCCGATTAAGAGGAGATAAAACAGCGCATCAAGCATTATTTACGGCTTCTCGCAATTTGTCTTTAACTAATCCAGAAATTCTCCAACATCTTGCCCCTGAGTCGTTTTATCATGAGTGGCTAGCAAATTCCCAACCAGATGCAGCTTACTGGGAAGAACTTTCGCCCAAACGCTACTTGCAAACTGTTGACTTGCCCATGTTCCACATTGGCGGATGGTTTGATACCTATTTGCGAGGAACTCTGCATTTATATAAAGATATAGCAGGCCGTAGCCATACACCTCAACACCTGTTAGTCGGGCCTTGGGCACATTTACCTTGGGGTCGTAAAGTTGGCGCAGTTGACTTCGGCCCAAAAGCCGCTAGTCCTGTAGACAAAATGCAAGTTCGTTGGTTTGACCAGTTTCTCAAAGATGTAGATACAGGGTTATTACATGAATCTCCCGTTTGCCTATTTGAAATGGGAACCAATATTTGGCGGACTTTCCCCAATTTCCCTACACCAATGTACAAAATTTACTTTTTGTCAACCACCGGACTAGCCAGCATCCGCGAAGACTCTGGAACCCTAAACCCCAGTCCCCAGCCCCCAGTCCCTAATACCTTCGACGTATTAGTTCACGATCCTTGGCGACCAGTTCCAGCTTTGGGTGGTCATGCAGCGCTTCTGGCTGGTATGTTTGAGCGATCGCACCTTGATTCGCGTTCAGATGTATTAACTTACACTAGCGAAACGCTAGCCGCAGACTTACATTTAGCGGGGGATGTGGTTGTAGAAATTTGGTGCAGCGCTGATCAACCTAGTTATGATTTGTGTGCAGTGCTTTCAGAAGTACATCCTGATGGACAAGCGTATAATTTGACTCAGGGTTATGTTCATTGTCAAGCTGGGGTGAATCCCTTACCTACAAAAATTCAATTGCAAGCGACTTGTGCGCGAATTGCCAAGGGTAATGCTTTACGTCTCAGTTTGAGTGCGGCTTGTTTTCCGGCCTACGCTATGAACTCTGGAACTGGTGCGGTAATTAGTAGTGAAAGTTTATTGGATGCTCAAGTTATCACTTTAACAGTGAGTTGTGGAGGCGAAGCTATTTCGCAAGTGTTGTTACCTGTGATTTGAATTTTGAATTGGTAAGTAGTTGGACAAAAATAAATTTATTCGTGGAGACAGGGAACAAGAAAATGTATGTAATTAATTGTGTCTAAGTTCTATTATCGGTCTGCATCTGTGGTTCGATATAAAAAATTTAGACTCATGCAATCAATTTAACACCTAGTTTGGGCACAACCAGGGAAATTAAAATCTTTTTCCCAGTCCCCAGTCCCCAATCCCCAGTCGCCACTCCCCAATCCCCAACTTAACCCAACTTGAATTGACTAACTAAATCCATGATTTTTTCAAATTGAAAATTATGAGCTAAGTCAAAAAGAGATGTTTTTAATACAGCATTTTCAACAGGAAGTTCCTCAAGCAAAGCTATGATTAAGTCATCACTGCATTGTGCAGCGGCATTATATAGCTGTGTTACCCATTCAGGTGATATTTGAGATAACAAAGGCACTAAATCAGAAGTCGTTAAAATTTGTTCTGATGAGGTTTGACTTAGATTTACTATTTGATTGTTATCTTCTTGATAAAGATATCTTACCCCTAAATATTTGCTCAATTTTTCTAAAAGTATTTCCTCTCGAAATGGCTTGTTAATTAAATCATCACAACCTGCTTGGAGTATTGCTTCTCGTTGTTCCTCAAAAGCATTGGCAGTCAAAGCAATAATAATGGTATTAAGTATTGGGTAATGAGTACAATTTTCAAGTTCCATTTCTCTAGCTTTGATAATTCTTGTGGCTTCATAGCCATCCATAATTGGCATCCGCATATCCATAAAGATCAGGTGTGGTTGCCATTCCATCCATTGGGCGATCGCTTCTTGACCATTGGCAGCTTCCCGCACTACAAAGCCGATAGCTTTTAAAAGTTTAACTCCCACAAGACGACTATCTTGGGCATCGTCAACCACTAAAATGCGATATTCTGGTTGAGCGGGTGCTAAACCAATAACTCGGCGTTGATTGTGCTGAATCGGAATTTCCCTAGCTGCGGTGAGACTGATTTGAATATTAAAGGTAAATCTGCTGCCTTCACCCAAAACGCTAGTAACATTAATATCCCCACCCATCAGTTGTACATATTTGCGGCTAATTGCTAAACCTAGCCCTGTTCCTTGTTGTGATTTTCTTCCGGTTTCGGTTTGCCCAAAAGCTTCAAAAAGTAAGTCCATTTCTTGAGGATCAATACCAGGCCCGGTGTCTTGAATTTCAAAAATTAGGGATTGGGTACTCGGAAGAGTCTGTTTCTTAGTCCCTAGCCGCCAGTCCTCAGCCCCTTGTTTCACTCTTAACGTTACGCTACCACTATCAGTAAATTTGATAGCATTTCCCAAGAGGTTAAGTAAGACTTGCAGCAGTTTACTTTCATCGGTTTGCACATATTGAGGAAGATCGGGAGCATAATCAAATATTAGTTGTATGTTTTTAGAAGTTGCTCGAAAGCAGAGGATTTTTTCCAAGCTTTCTAAAAGCCGAATTAAATCAAAATCGTTAACATTTAAGGTAGTTCTGCCAGCTTCGATTTTGGACATTTCTAAAATGTCATTAATCAAGTTGAGAAGATGTTCACCAGCACGATTAATTATTGCGAGATTCTGCTGATGCTCACCAGATAAGGAATCCTCATGGCTCATGACCTGAGTGAAACCCAAAATGGCATTAAGCGGGGTACGTAGTTCATGACTCATATTGGCGAGAAATTCACTTTTAGCACGATTGGCAGCATCAGCAGCGATCGCAGCTGCTTGTAATGCTTGCGACTGGCTTTGAGTTTGTGCTAGCAGCTGTGCTTGTTGCAAAGCAACTCCGAGTTGATTGCCAATTTGAACTACAACATTGATTTCTTCTGTTTTCCATTGGCGGGGGCCAGAATTTTGATAAGTTGCTAATAACCCCCAAAGTTGATTACCCCATAAGATGGGAACAGTAATATAAGCTTTGGCCTGAAAACGCTCTAAAAGGCTGATATAAGAAGGTTGAAAGTCAGCTTGGTAAATGTCACAGACACAGGAGAAACTTTCACCTTGGCTGTACACACTGCTTTGGTTTGTTTGCAGATAAGTATTTTGTATTTCCTTATCTACATTATTCAAGATTGTTTTGATGCAATCGGCATCTTCTAGTGCGTTGTCTGTGAGGCTGGGGTCATATTTTTGGGTTTCAATCAAAGAAATCCAACCACTTCCCACCGACTCGGAAACAAACTCGCCACTCCAGTCGGGATTGAAACGATAAACAACGACGCGATCGCAGTTGAGTAATTGCCGTAATTCTTCGGTTGTCGCCGCAAATATAGTTTCTAGATCCAATGTCTGGCGCATTCTCCCAATTACTTGGGCGATCGCTCTTTCTCGTTCGGCACTTTCTCGCAAAGCTTCTTCTGCCAGTTTTCTTTCAGTAATATCTGTAACTGTGCCGATGTAGCCTTTAATTTCTCCATCATCGCCATTTTCTGGCAATGCTTGACAAATTACCCAGATGCATTTGCCATCAGCACGAAGAAAGCGATGCTCGTGCTTGTATAATGTTTGAGATACGGCTGCTTGCCGCGATGCTTTCAAAAGCTCTTTGCGATCGCTTGGATATATCGCCTTTGTCCAACCTCTTCCCAAGGACTCTTCTAAAGAAAGTCCAGTGATATCACTCCAGCGTTGATTTAAATATAAAATATTGCCATTGACATCTGTGTGGAATATACAAGCGGGAGAAGCTTCTGCTAAAAGTTGATACCGTTGCTGACTTTCTTGTAAAGCCAGTTCTGCCAGCTTACGAGCGTTTACATCTGCCCAATAACCAACGAATTCTATCGGATTGCCAGCTTCATCGCGGATTAACCTAATTTGTTCATATAACCAGTGGTAAGTTCCATCGGCGTGCAAAAAGCGGTACTCGTAAGATTTGGATTCCTGCTCAATTAGCTGCGAAAATTGTCTTAATATATACTCAGCATCTTCTGGGTGGACGTGGCGCAGCCAGAAACTAGAATCTTCGACAAATTCCCGTGCTTCGTAGCCAAGCATTGTCTTCACGTTCTCACTCATAAAACTAGTGCCAAAATCACCTAATGTTTTGCAGCTATAAATCACTACAGGGCTAGAGGTGAGTAGATATTGTAGGCGTTCATTGGCTAAACGCAATTCTTGTTCTGCATATTTGCGGGCGCTAATCTCTAGAATGACTGTGCCAACACCAGAGGGGCGATCGCCTTCACCAGGAATAGGAAAATAAGAAGTTAGGAAGTGACGGATAATGTCTGGCTCTTTGGGTAAGGGAGTGCTAACTTCTATATTGAGAATAGCTTTACCAGTTAAAAGCACCTGTTCGTAAAATGGTGCAACTAAGGGTGCTATTTGGGGTAAGGCTTCATGGAGAGTTTTACCAATATGCTCTGTTTGAGATAGTCCGTTCATCTCTGCCAACAGTTCGTTGATTTGTACAAACCGTAATTCGTTATCTAATATATTCATGCCAACAGGAGCACTACAGAAAAAAGCATTGAGGCGGGCTTCTCTTAAAGCTAGTTCTCGTTCTAGGGTTTTGCGTTCTGTGATGTCTTTGTGCGTACCTGTCATTCTTAGCGGCGCACCCCAAGTATCGCGCTCAACAATCTGACCGCGAGACTGAATCCACTTCCATTCTCCAGAGGCGCAGCGCATCCGAAATTCAACTTCATAAACTAGCTTAGTACCTTGTAAATGAGCATTTAAGGCTGATTGAACTGCGGTCAAATCTTCTGGATGAACTAATTGCTCAAAGGCTTGAAAATCATCCCCTAGTTCGTTTTCTTTGTACCCAAGCATTCTTTGCCATCGCCAGTCACGGTAGATTTTGTTATTAGTAACATTCCAATCCCATAGTCCCAAATCGCTAGCTTCTAAAGCGAGTTGTAAACGTTCTTCGCTCTTTCTGTGGGCGGCTTCTACCAGTTTGCGCTCAATTAGCGCACCTAATTGAGCTGCAACAGCACCTACTAGCAATAGCAACCGCTTGTCTACTATCGCTGAACTACTTTTAAAAAATACCAAAACAGCCAATACTTTGTTACCAGCCAAAATTGGAACGCCAAAGCCTGCTTTTAAACCTACTTTTGCTGCTTGTGGCGATCGCAGAAAAATCGGTTGTACAACGCTAGAAACATCATCTATCCATTCTGGCTGCCTACTTTGCCAAACTCGCCCCGGCAAACCTATGCCCAGAGGCAATTTAATCGTTTTGCTTTGCAGACAAAATTCTTCTAAATTGCTAGAGTCTTCATGCCAGCCTAGACTATGTTCTAAAACAGTGCCATCATCACTAGGTATCCATGCTTCAGCAAAATCCCAACTAATATTGTGACAAATTAATCGCAGGACAAGTGCTAAAGCATTGTTAACGTCAATAGCGCGAGTGATGGCTTGGGTTGTTAACAGCAACAAACGGCTTTCATTTTCTGCCTGTTTGCGCTCAGTAATATCTTTAGCTGTGCCAAGTATATATTGTTGCCCATCAATGACAATAATTTCTGCACTAAATAAAGTTGTCTTAACTTCTCCAGTTGCAGTGCGAACATCAACCTCATGATTGCGAATGGTTTGGGTCTGTTGCAGGATTTGGGAAAGAAAAGCATATTCTTCTTGATTTACCCAAATCTGCAATTCCTGATTGGTACGACCGATGACCTGAGACCGAGAATAACCAAAAAACTTGCAAAAACTATCGTTAACTTCTACATAGCAGAAATCCGGAAACGTGCTTAGTCCAATCGGGTCAGGAGATGACCTAAAAGCTGATCCTAACTTTTCTTCAGAAACCCTTCTTACTAGTTCTGCGCGTTTGCGTTCTCTAATCTTGCTAGCTGTGCCTGTTATCCCTACAATTAAACCATCTTCATCTCGCAAGGCGATCGCATTCATCATTAGCTCAAGGAGACTACCATCTTTAGCTCGACAGGTAGTTTCATGTTGAAAGACAGACTCTCCATTGAGCAGGTTAGCGAAAAGTTCCTGAGTCTGAGCAACTTGGTTAGGCCAGATGAAGTCAGTAAAGTTACGCCCAATTATTTCTTGGGGTTCATAACCGTAAAACTGTTTGACAGCAGAGTTGACAAAGGTAAACAATCCATCTATATCCACCGACCAAATCATGTCTTGTGAGGTCTCCACTAGATGGCGATATTTACTTTCACTGGCTTTCAGGGCAGCTTCTACTAAACGACAGTCTCGAATTTCTTGCTGGAGTTGGAGATTTTGCCTGTCCAGTTCGGCACGTGCTTGTTTTTCTTGCTCTAGTAGCTTTTGAATAATCAGTAAATTTTCTATACGTACTAAAATCTCATCAATTTTTAAAGGTATAAAAATATAATCAAAAATACCCAATTCAAAATTTTTGATTTTTTGAGGTAATTCGTCTATATCACCAATAAAAATGATGGGAATATTCTCTGTTTGTTTCTGATTTTTCAGATATGGTAAAACTTCATATCCATCCATTTCCGGCTTCGTAACGTTGAGCAAAATCAAATTTGGAGGAGAAGCAAGTACTGTATTGATTGCCATCTGCCCGGAAAATATTCTTTGTACTTGATACCCTCGATCGATGAAAATATCGGATAAAAAATCTAAAGTTTCTAGCTGATTATCAATTAACAAAATCTTTATTTGCTGAGTATCGATGGACATATGAGTTTTTGATTTTCTTTTCAATCATTGAAAAATACTTAAGTAAAACTGATAATTATATCAAAACGAATATGTCTAACCCAATCTTGCAAAGCCTGATTTCAAGACATATGATTGTCTGCTATCTCTGCAATAAGCTTGTGAAACAACTTCCTAATTACTTTATTAAATGCAAAATCTCAGCCCTTCATCACTTTCTGGGCATAGTAGTTAATTGATGCAAGAAAAACAAAGTTTATTTTGTTCACAAGATAAAACCTATAAGCAGTACAAGTGTTAGTGAAGTTTGGCAATTTTTTATAAATATAACCCACATTTAAATGTTCAGTCATCCTTGATTTGCTTGTTATAGATTCCTATAAATTTAAGATAATATTAAATTATCTTTAACTTAATTTATATATTAAGTAATAAATCAAGTTTGAAGTATCATAATTACTAAGTTAAGCGAAAGTATACTGAGATTCAGACTCTAAATTTTTAGAAAACCAAATTAGCCAATAATTTTTGATATCGCTATATGAATGTTCAGTGATGGAAGAAGTATGAGGGTAATGTAATCTACACAACATTCTAAGATGAGTTTTGCTCCGTCTTTACTCATCATGCTTTCCGACAAACTACGTTGCTCAAAAATAGCAAGATTGTAGCGATCGCCCATAAGTGGACTCGTGTTATCTATGAATAATTAATTTATATCTAATTTTGAGTGAATAAATTTTAAGAAGCAATAACTTAGATTGTTTAAAATAAACTTTTATTATATAACCTCTTGTATAAAAAAGAATCTACTACTATATTGACTGGCTTAGAACTTCTTGAAAAATCAAAAATATAGATGGAGGATTAATTTTGGAAATACAATGGGGATTTAATTTTTTATCTAAATTGATTCAGGTTGAGATTTGGATATTTCTTGTGGGGCTGATGTCTTCTGTATTTTTTCTCATCATAACAAAGAAAATAAATTTCAGAGGATTGCTGTTTACAAAAGCAAGCAATCGAACTTATAGCCCAGAACGATTGCAACTATTGATATTCAGTTTGATATTTGTTGTTTATTACCTGCTTGACGTTAGACATAACTTGAATTCATGCCAACTTACAAACTTTCCATGTAAAATGCCACAAATCCGCACAGAATTTTTATTTGCATTAGGAGGAAGCAACTTTGCCTACCTTTGGGGTAAGTTGTCTTCAATTATCAGAGAGAGGAGGTCAGAACGTGCCTAGTATTAATGACCTTTTCGTTGTCTTGGCGCTTGTGATCGGTTGCCTTATTACTATCTTTGTTGCCGTTCTAGAAATATTTATCCTAATATTTATTTGGGAAGGAACTTGGAATTTAAAATCAGGTAGAAGGCGAGGAATTAATCTAGCTAAGTTGATTAGTGAAAGCTCAGGTGATGCAAGTTTAGCACGTTTTCAACTCTTAATTTTTACCTTTGTCATTTCAATGAGTTTGGTTTTAATCATCACTAGTACCAAACCACCTTCGTTTCCATCCTCTATTCCAGATCAAATTTTGGGGTTATTGGGTATCAGCAGCACTTCCTACGTTCTCGGCAAAGCTTTACAAACCCAAATAAAAGAGCCGCCAGAAACATTGCTTCCCACAGAGCCACCACCACTACCAGCAGAACCACCCTCTGATTCACATCTTTAGTTATCTGCAAATGTCTAGCTGATTATTATATATCACCTGAAGGCTGGAGAGAAAAGAATTGCTAACACTTACCGAAAGCCGGCGAGAAAGCCTACTCCTTCAAGGGGTGGGATGAATCTTCCCCTTGATTTGGGGCATTGGGCATTGGTGGCTCTTCCCTATGCCCGCGAAATCCCACTCCTTCAAGGGGTGGGATGAGCTTAATCCAGCCTTAAATATTAATATTAAAAATTAATTCTAATTTAACTTTTTTAATAGTCAAATGTTAGCCATATGAAGCCATAATTACATTTAGTCTAGTTCAAAATAAAAGTAATAATTTAAAATTTTATGCCTAATTTTTTTATAGATTTTAATATTTCTTGCGCTTGAATTTCATCTCCTAAGCTTTTATAAATTGTGTATGACTGAAGGTAATAAAAAGCCGCTTCTTGATGACGATTCAACTTGTGAAAAATTGCACCTAACTTAAAATTTATTTTAGCTTCTTCACGTGTATTTTTCATTTCTTGAGTTAGGATAAGAGCAGATCTCAAAAATCCCATTGCCTGAAAGTACTCCTCCTCAAAGTAATAAATATTGCCAATATTAAATAATAATTGTTGTTGACTGTGTTTAGCTCCAATATTCTGCACAATAGTCAACGACTGTTTATAGTATGCTAAAGCATTATCATGTCTACCTAGATGCTGGTATGTAGATGCAATCCTGGCTAGGGCAGAAGCTTCTCCAAATTTATTACGAATTTCGCGGCTAATATTTAAAGATTCTATATTGTATTCAATGGCTTGCTCAAGTTGATTTATTTGACTACATACATCACTTAAGCCTTGCAAAATTGCATTTCGGACTTTTTTAGCATCAGTATGATAGGAAATTTCTAAGGCTGTTGTCAAAAAAGCCATTGCTGTTTGATATTGATCAAGACCTTTATATGCGTGACCGAGAATGTGAAGAGTAATCATCACTAGGTTGTGGTTGTCAATTTCTCTAGCAAGCAGGAGTGCTTGATTACAATAATCAATTGATTTTTGCCACTGCTGTAGCTGAAGATAAATACCACCAATGTTTGCTAGTGAGCTTCCTGTGGCTTTGATGTCTTTCATTTCATGAGCAATCACGAGAGCTTTTTGCTCGTAATTAAGTGCCTGTTGATAATCTCCTAAGCATTGGTAAACACTTGCAAGTGATCCCAAAGCAGTTTTCTGGGAACTACGCTCATTTATTTCACAACTGATGGCAAACTGATTTTGAAAGAACTCAATAGCTTGTTGATACTGTCCCAGATTTTGGTAATTAGTACCCAGCCCCCAAATAGCTGCAATATGTAATAGCCTGTTTCCAGTCTCACAAGTAATTTTTATTAATTGTGTAAAGTATTTGATGGACTCATAATATTGACTCAGTTGGCGATAACAATTACCTATGTTGTACAAAGCAACTTCTTGCCAATCTTTAACGTCCATCCGTTGAGATAAGGCAAGAAGCAGCTTATGGTATTCCAAAGCTTGTGGAAATTGGAACAATTTTTCGTAAATGCCTGCTAGCTGACTCAGGCAAGTCAGTTCTTCTTGCTGATCTTGGCTTTGTCGGCTGATTGACAACTTCTCTAGGTAATAAGCAAGCCTCCTACGGAGGAGGTTTGCTAAATTTTGTTCTTCTTCTACTATCATCTGTAGCGTTGCAATGTATTGATTAACCAAGCCAAACATGACTGCATTGCTATGCAGCCAATAGGGATTACAGTAATACGTAGCATTTCTCTAGTAGTTTGTTATGCGTTGATTTGGTAAAGTTTCGCTGTTTTTATATAAGCTTTAAATTTGCTTCCTTAAACCTTTACCAACCCTTTATATTCAGCTTTAAGTAAAATATATCCTTAGTATGTTTAGTGAAAATTTTCGGCAATCAGTTCTCTGCTGAACTCAAAAAAACCGGCGCAATCCTATCTATTCAAGGGATAAGACGACTAATCACTATGACCAATAATTAATGACTCTAAATTTTACGGCTTTTTATGTTCGCGTAGCGTCCCTAAAGGGTAAACAAGCAAAGCGATGTTTTCGCGTCCTGTGGGATAAGTTAACCTAGAATCTAGGTTTGAGTAGAAGTTATAAATTTAAAGAAAATTCTTTTGTCTACTTCCTGTAGGTAGAATAATTAACTGCTCTGTATCTAGTAAACAACTAAAAGTAATTGTTGAAGTAGATGCTAGCCTAAAATTTTGCGATCGCTCAGGGCAAGTTATTCGAGAAGAACTCCCACCAAAAAGCAAAAATCAAGGGTGGATTCATCAAGCACAACTACGGACATAAGGACGCATTTATGGGTTAGGAGAGCGGGCTTCTTCACTAAATCTGCGTGCAGCCAAAGATGAACAGCAACGAGGTATAACAGTTACTGAGCATTGTTAACCCTCTTCTGATGACTTGTAGTTTCCTGCATCTTTTAACTTTTCCCGCTTTCTCACCAATCCGCCTCGGAATAGAATTTTAATAAAGCGGACTAAGCTGCATATTTAAGTTTATTTGAGTGGACTTGCGCTGTTAGCCCTACACTTCAATGCAGGGCTAGATGTTGGTCGGTAAGCACAACAATTTGACCGTTGCAAAAATGTGGGTAACGAACAACTAACATTTAATTGTCATCATTTATTACAACACTTGCTATATCCACGGATAAGTATAAATATAGACAATAGCTTGTTTCACAGGCATGAGTCAGTTAACAAAATTAATAAGTACATAACACAAGTCTTATGAATAGTTCGCGTCTTGAACAAAGGGGCATCTACTTATCTGTCGGTGGTGCTTTAATTATGGCAATTTTAGGCATTTCCTTCGGATTAGCAATCCAATCGGCAGCAGTTATGCTCGATGGCTTCTTCAATGTGATTAGTTTTCTTATGGGATTAGCCACCTTGTGGATTTCTCGGTTGTTGAAACGTCCAGAGGGGAAAAAATTCCAATTTGGTTACACGGGATTTACTCCCTTGCTTAACCTTTGTAAAGGGCTACTTGTTGTCGGGCTGTCCATGTTTGCCTTTACCTCTGCGGTTGCAGCATTGTTACATGGTGGTAGGGCGCTGAATGCCGGGGCAGCAGTAATTTATGCGGCGATCGCCGCATCTGGCTGTCTGCTCATTGCGATTATACAAAATATAATTGCCAGAAAGACAGGATCTCCAATAGTAAGCGTAGACTCCAAAAATTGGATGATTAACGGGTTAATTAGCCTTTCAGTTGGAGTTGTCTTTAGTATTGTTGCATTGATTAAAAATACTTCTTTTGCTTGGTTTGTTCCCTATGCAGATCCTACAATTGTCACTATCTTAGTACTACTCAGCTTCCCTATTCCTGCCAAAATTGTCCTTGAAAGCCTGAATCAACTTCTGTTAGGCGCTCCCAATTTGGAACTGCAAAAACGGATTAATCAGTTACTTGATGTCGCAACAACAAAATTGCCTTGTACTAAGCGTTATTTGCGAATGACATTAGTAGGACAGGCTATGTATCTACATCTTTACTGGCTACTACCTAATGACCATAAATTAACAAGTATCGAAGCAGTAGATGCAATGCGTCACGATATTACAGGAATTGTAAAACAAGAGTTTCCGAATGTAACTCTCGATATTATTTTTACTCAAGATGAGCAATGGTTTGCCATGATGAACCCTGAATAAATAATGGTTGTCTTGCACAAACAACTAATAAATGCTTAGACCAATTTAATGGCCAATGACAGGGTTTCTCATCTAGTTGAACCATAATCCCTTGCTTACCTCACTCACATCCGCCAATAATTCATCACTTTTACTCCAATACCACAACATCTTGGGGCTACTAAACCTTTGTTCGGTTAATTATGAGAAAGTAAAATTTTAAACTTATACGGTTTACACCTGATAATCTTCACCTGGGTATTCACAAGCTGTACTTACATGGTCTTATCAGCTTTTTGGAAATTTAAATACATCCCATAGGAAGATGACCTATATAAAAAAGAAGGAGTAAATTAATCCGGGATGTTGTTATGCACTGGATTTATCTAAAGGTCTGGTGATGAGCCAAACCTTATTCCTTAATTCTTACATCAAAAAATAGCTTAACTGATGGTGCGAGTCCACTACTCTTGCCATCACCATCTAGCCATGCACAGCAGTCGCTCATGGGGAGCCAATGGATTGCGCGGCGATTCAATGCAACGCATTTCTGTAGTTGGAACTAGTGGTTCAGGTAAAACGACGTTGGCGCGTCAAATTTCTCAGCGCCTGGAGATTCCCCATGTGGAACTAGACTATTTGCACTGGAAACCCAATTGGGTGGAAGTTTCAGATGATGTTATGCGCGATCGCGTTTCTCAGGTATTATCAGGTAATAGCTGGGTAGTAGATGGTAATTACAGCAAAGTACGCGATATCGTTTGGGGTAGGGCTGATACAGTTGTGTGGCTGGACTATGCTTTAACAGTGATTATGAGTCGTGTGGTTTGGCGGACATTGCATCGGGTAATAACGCAACAAGAAGTCTGCAATGGTAACCGCGAAACTTGGAAAACAACTTTTAGTAAAGATTCAATTATTTTGTGGGCGCTGACAACTTACAATAAAAAACGTAGAGAGTATCCTCAATTATTTGCACAACCGCAGTATAAACATCTGAGGATTGTACATCTGCGCTCGCCCGCATCTGCACAAAAGTGGTATAACAGTTTAATTTTTTAAACTGTTATATCCTCGATAATTTTTGCAGTTCATTTCTTTGCCTGGATTACCTGCAAACTTCCACCCGCATATAAAGTTTGGTTCCCCACCTTGAACCCTATTGCTGTCAATAACTTAGGCAAATTAGTTCGCAAAAGTTGCCAAGCCGTCTCCGTCTCAAACAACAGCAAAAACAGCGATATTCCAGGCCAGAATATATGATTTGTGGGAGCGTGAAAATCTACCAAGGTAAACATTCCTCCCGGCTTCAACACTCGATAAACCTCATGAATAATTTGTCGCAATTGGTCAGGTTGCATCTCATGTAGTGCCACACTTGTATGCACCAAATCAAACTCATTATCTATAAAGGGCATATCCTCTGCAAAAGCTTCCACATAGGAAGCACTAGGTACATTCTGTTGTGCCCGTTTCAAAGATAATGGTGAAGCATCCAGTCCTGTGACGTTTTGTGAATATTTCACTAAAAATTGTGTTGCTTGGCCGCTGCCGCAACATAAATCTAAAATCTTAGTGTCTGAGTGAAGGTCTAAGCCTTGTAGAGCTAGTTGGCGAAAACGAGCTTCACCGCCAACACTCAAAGCTGCTAAACCAGATATGCCATCATATAGCCACTGATAGCGATAACTCCAATCTCTTAAAATTGTTGCCATAAAAACTTTGCGTCCTTTTAACCTTTATATTTAATAAAGATATATTGTTAACATTAGTAAAAAAACTGAAAGGGTTGGGGGAAAGTAATAGCTATGGGTCGTGTAGGCGTTTTATTACTCAATCTCGGTGGTCCTGATAAATTAGAAGATGTTGGGCCATTTTTGTTTAACCTGTTTTCCGATCCCGAAATTATTCGCCTACCATTTCGTTGGTTGCAAAAACCCCTAGCTTGGTTCATTGCTTCACGACGCACCAAAACTTCTCAAGAAAACTACAAGCAAATCGGCGGCGGTTCACCACTGCGTCGGATTACAGAAGCGCAAGGAGAAGCGCTGAAACGACAGCTGGGTGATTTGGGGCAAGAAGCAAATATATATGTGGGAATGCGTTATTGGCATCCCTATACTGAAGAAGCGATCGCTCAACTAACCCAAGACAATATCGAACGCTTAGTAATCTTACCTCTATATCCTCAATTTTCCATCAGCACCAGTGGTTCCAGTTTCCGGCTTTTAGAAAAGCTGTGGCAAGAAGATCCAAAACTTCAGCGTCTCGACTACACCGTCATTCCCTCTTGGTATAAACACCAAGGCTACCTTCAAGCAATGGCAGAACTCATTGCTCAAGAACTCGATCAATTTCCCAATCCCGATCAGGTTCATATCTTTTTCAGCGCTCATGGTGTGCCTAAAAGCTACGTTGAAGAAGCAGGCGACCCCTATCAGCAAGAAATTGAGGAATGTACTGTTCTGATTATGCGTACCCTCAATCGTCCCAATCCCCACACCTTAGCTTACCAAAGCCGTGTGGGCCCAGTAGAGTGGCTTCAACCTTACACTGAAGATGCGCTAAAAGCATTAGGGGCCGAAGGTATTCAAGATTTAGTCGTTGTGCCTATTAGTTTTGTCTCCGAACACATCGAGACACTACAGGAGATTGATATTGAATATCGGGAAATAGCTGAGGAGTCGGGGATTCACAACTTCCGTCGTGTACCTGCGCCCAATACCCATCCGGTATTTATTAAAGCATTGGCAGACTTAGTGATTGATGCACTCAAACAACCGAGTTTCAAACTTTCACAAGCCGCCCAGATGAAGAAAAGAGTCAAAATGTATCCCCAAGAGCGTTGGGAATGGGGTATAACAACTAGCGCCGAAGTATGGAATGGTCGTATTGCCATGCTTGGCTTCATCGCCTTAATCATTGAGCTAGTAACCGGTCACGGACTGTTGCACATGATCGGCCTTTTGTAGTAACTAGCCTTCCTGAACTGCGTAGGTTGGGGATTGGGGACTGGGGGCTGGGGATTGGGGGTTGGGGACTGGGAAGGAGACAAGGAGAGAAATTCCTATTCTTAACTTACGATTCAGAACTCAGCACTAATAACGTTTAGCTGTTGGCTGCCGACGGCGATTGTGCCAATACCAGCCATACCAATGCTTTGCGCTACGAATTGCAAATAAAAGGAGGATTAAAGTAATTAATCCTCCTGTCCTGGAAGCATTAAAGGCAAACACTACTAAAACAACGCACAAGATATCTTGAAGAAATACTGCCCACAATGGTAAGCCGCGTAAGCGATAGAACCAACCGACTTGCACTAGTTGGAGTACCAAAGCTAGCAAGCCTCCAATAAAGGCAATTAACCAGTTTGGTGCTATTGTTGCTGACGATGAAACTACTGCTAACCCCATGATTCCCCCCACAATTGGGGATAATAATAACTCTATCGGTTGTAGCATTCTCTGCCCCAGGATGTTTTTTGAAGCCAGTAGCTCAACCAAAGACCAAATAGTGAGCAAGCCTAGCAAGATTGGTGGCGAAACGCGAGATAAAATTGGGAGTTGCGACCATAAGTTATTGCCCTGCAACAGCCCAATCATTAATAGAGGTATGCCTATTCTCATTCCTGCTGCCGCAGATGCAGAAAGCGTTGCCAGGATTTCAATCATCAGGCCACTCAAAGCATTAATAAAGGTATTATTGTTATTTATAATACCCATTGCTGCTCAGAAATTAAGCAACAAATGGAAATTTATCAGATATTAAAATACTCAGTACTCTTTTGATCTGTCTGTAAAGTCATATTAATCAAATGTTGGCGCAGGAATAAAACAAAGCGCAGAGCTTATCCCACAGTCCTTATATCTCTTAATGCACATTTTAAACTTTAATACTTGTACCTAAAGCAGGGGAATACGATCGCAATTATAGATACTAAGTAAAATAATCAACCTCTTGCATAAGATAGTCTATTTTTTATCTCGAACCGCAGATAAACACACATAGAAATCTGAGCGGCGGTACTCCAAACTTAAGGTCTTTAACTTTAAATTTTGCAAAATTCAAAATTCTTCCCATAGGGGGTTGACGTGTTTAATAATCTTTACAAAATTCTTTAAAACTAACAAAAACTGACAGGTTAATTTTGAATTTGGTGCGCTATTATCATCTAGCAATTACAAAAATTTGGTGTTAAGAGTCCGATTGCAATTCGACTCTAACATTAGAAATGGGAGAGAATATAAATATGGTTCAAAGTATAGAAGGTATAGCTAAATTTACAGCTACCGACCTAGATAAATTTGCAAAAGAATTGAATAGAGACGGAATTTGTGTGATTCCCGGCCTTTTTGACAAAAAATTAATTAGTGAATGGGCACAAGCTTTTGATTTGTTGTTCCGGGAGCGTCAAAATCAACCAGGTGGGTTAGCTCCCCGCGAAATTGCTCGATACTATCTGACATTGCCTTGGGTTAAGCCTTTTGCCAATGTGGAGGTTTTTGCTAACCAAGTGATTATGGGTGTTATTGAGCGCGTGTTTTACCAAGAATACGTCATGGTTCAGTTGGGTGTTGATGTCCCGTTTCAGGGTTCGGAATATCAGGAAACCCATAGAGACTATCGCCCCCTATTCTCCGACCAGATAGTAACCCCACTCTACGCCCTAGCAGTTAACTTTCCATTGGTGGAAGTAACAGCAGAAAACGGCCCGTTCCAAATGGCGCGTGGTACTCATCTTTTACCGCGTGAAGAAGGTTTGAGGAAAATTGCCACTGGTGAAATTGCGATGGAATCTTTCTATATGCAGCCAGGTGATGTGATGATTCGGACGCCTTTGGCACTACACCGAGGTTCACCAAATCGCACCAGTCAGCCAAGACCAATGGTAGTCATGGGCTACGCCATGCATTGGTTACACACTCCGAAAGTCGATTTGGCTCTTGAGCAAGACTACTATGATAGTCTGCCAGAAAAGGTTAGGCAGCTATTGCGGTGTCAGGTTGTGGATCGCTTACCAAAAGAGAAAGTTGAAACTTACGTGAATTTCAAGTATTAAGTATTTGTCATTAATCTTTTGTCCTCAGGTAAGTACAAATGATTAATGACAAATAACGTCTTTGATATAAAAAAATAAAAGAACATAAACGTAGGGTGGGCATTGCCCACCAAAACTGGGAAATGGTGAGCAATGCCCACCCTACTCTCAATGAGATTACAAAGATTTGAAGACTTAATTCACATTAAACGTAATTTACTAATTTGTACTACAAAAAACTAAAGAACCCGAACCAGCACAAAGATAGAGGCTGAGGGAAGAAAAATTGAGGATGATTTGTTGTTTTCATCCTCATTCCGTTAATCGCATCGTTTAGTTGCGATCGCCTTCGGCGCTGCGCTCCGCGCAATCGCACTTCTACGAAATTGAGCCAATACCTGGAGATGTTATCAAGATGCAAACTTATACCAATCCGGTCTACAAAGGCTATTTTGCCGACCCTTTTGTCTGGGAACACCAGGGCGTATATTATGCGATCGGAACCGGCGCAGCAGAAGCAGAAGGAATGGTAGATGAAATGGCTCCTGCGCTTGGCGTTGACTCCCCTAACAAGCTGTGTGTCTTTCCGCTGTTACGCTCCTTTGATTTCCTAAACTGGGAATATGTTGGTAACGCGCTGTTGCGACCAGACCCTGCACTTGGCGATAATTTTTGGGCCCCCGAAGTTGCTTACTGCGATGGCACGTTCTACCTCTATTACTCTGTGGGACATGAGGACAAGAATCATCAGTTGCGCGTTGCTACAAGCGATACACCGTTAGGCCCCTATAAGGATGTTGGCGAACCACTTCTAGACCCAAATTCCTGCCCCTTTGCGATCGACCCGCACGCATTCCGTGATGATGACGGGCAGTGGTATTTATTTTACGCCCGTGATTTTCTAGATACAGAGGGTGGCGTGCGTGCTGGTACAGCGTTGATGGTAGCCCGGCTCGAAACCATGACGAAGCTCGCAGACATGGGGAAAGTCGTCTTGCGTGCGCGTTCAGATTGGCAACGATTTTTAGCCAACCGTTTGATGTACGGTGAAATTTTTGATTGGCATACTTTGGAAGGGCCTTGTGTTCGTAAACATGGCGATCGCTACTATTGTTTTTATAGCGGTGGGCGCTGGGAAACTGAAAACTATGGTGTCGATTATGGAGTAGCTGATAATGTGATGGGGCCTTACTCTGATGCGGGTAACGAAACGGGGCCACGGGTGCTGCGATCTGTTCCTGGTCATGTCATAGGCCCTGGACACAACTCAATAGTTCTGGGCCCAGATGGTCAGACTGAGTACATTGTTTACCATGCCTGGGGAATGAACATGGCTGCGCGGCATATATGTTTAGATAAACTCATTTGGACATCAGATGGGCCACGTTGCGACGGCCCCACTTGGACGCCGCAAACTATCTCTGGCAAATAATAGACTTTTTGCAAAAGAACTTACGCACTCAGATCCCCCAACCCCCTTAAAAAGGGGCAGCCCTGCGCCCTTGCGGGTTCCCCGACTCCCTCAGTGGCGTGGCTTTAGACGTTCCCCCTTTTTTAAGGGGGGTTAGGGGGGATCAGGGTTTCAGACTTCAGTGGGTAAGTCCTATAAATGACTGTTGACCCTTAAGGGTTCGATAGTTGCTTTCCGACGCAAGACGATAGGAACGCACTATCTCACACACCAAAAGGAATGCGCGATCTACTGAAATGAGAAAGCATTTAAGTTAAATAAGTTAGCAAACTCCCGTTTGCTTGCGGAAAACACCAAAATGAGAAAGTCAAATGGCATTTTGAGTAAGCAATACGTCATTTTGCTTGCGGAAAACACCAAAATGAAAAAGTCAAATGGCATTTTGAGTAAGCAATACGTCATTTTGCTTGCGGAAAACACCAAAATGAAAAAGTCAAATGGCATTTTGAGAAAGCAATATGCCTTTTTGTTTATTCAAAACAGCAAAATGAGAAAGTAATATGACATTTTGATAAAGATGGGAAAGAATGGGTAAGGGTTTAGCAATGCTAAACCCCTACAAAAAATCTATATGTATCAGGATTTTCGTGAATTGGTATCAGCACTCAGCACTTTGCTATCTAAGCTAAATACCTAACCGTTGGTAAACCTCTTCTAAATGCCGCAGATGTTGTTGGGGGTCAAAACATACCTCAATTTCTGCTGGAGATAATTTTTGGGTAACACGAGGGTCTTTGGTAATTAAGGCGTGGAAATTACCTTCCGGCTTGTTCCAAGCAGTGTGAGCGTTTTCTTGGACGATCGCATACGCCTCTTCGCGGCTAGTTCCCTTGTCTATCAAAGCAAGTAGCACTTTTTGGCTAAACACTACTCCGCCATAGCAGTTGAGATTTCGTGCCATATTCTCAGGATAGACGAGTAGGTTTTTCACCAAATCGGTGATTTCTACCAGCATGAAATGCGTCAAAATACAAGCATCTGGCAAAATTACTCGTTCTACAGAACTATGAGAAATATCCCGTTCATGCCATAGTGCAACGTTTTCTAAAGCTGCACCCGCATGACTTCTAACTAGCCGCGCCATTCCTGTTAGCCGTTCTGAACGGATAGGATTACGCTTATGCGGCATTGCTGAAGAACCTTTTTGACCTTTGGCAAAAAATTCTTCAACTTCCAGAACGTCTGTTTTTTGCAGATTGCGAATTTCTACAGCAAAGCGTTCAATAGATGCTGCAACTAAGGCTAATTGCTGGACATAATCGGCGTGGCGATCGCGGGAAATAACTTGTGTTGAGGCGGTATCAGGTTTAAGACCGAGTTTTTCGCAGGCGATCGCTTCTACACGTGGTTCAATATTGGCATAGGTTCCCACTGCACCAGAAATCTTACCAACAGCAATTGTCTCACGTAGAATTTTTAAGCGTTCTTGGTGTCGTAACACCTCTGCTAACCACCCAGCTAGCTTAAATCCAAATGTCATTGGTTCAGCATGAATGCCGTGAGAACGTCCAATCATCACAGTATGACGGTGTTCTTTGGCTTTTTGGCGAATCGCTTCAATTAAGTTTTTTAGGTGTTGCATCAACACATCCAGACTGGCAAGCAATTGCAATGCTAATGCCGTATCCAGCACATCAGAACTGGTTAAGCCCAAGTGTATATAGCGTCCTGCTTCACCAACATATTCATTAACATTTGTTAAAAATGCAATCATATCGTGGCGGACTTCAGCCTCAATTTCTAGCACCCGCTTGGGGTCAAAATTCGCCTTTGCTTTAATTTCTTCAACCGCCTGAGATGGAATGTAACCCAGTTCAGCCTGCGCCTCACAAACAGCAATTTCTACTTGTAACCAAGTTTTTAGCTTATAGGCTTCACTCCACAGATTACCCATTTCGGGCAAGGTATAACGCTCAATCACAATCCGCCACAGAATACAACCGTCATATTTTACATTTTAATTAGGGCAGATCGCTTTTCCATTTAGGTTTTCCGTTAGTAATGGAATTAGTTTTTGAGTCGGATGTAATGACACTAATGCTACCGTCAGCTTCCATATAAGCTAACTTTACATCAGCCAAAAATTCCACGCTTTGCTGACGCAACTTACTCATCAACTCCTCCTCAGTGATCAGTTCCCGTTCTAGATGTCGGTGAATCATCTGACCATTTTTTACTAGCAGCAGTGGCGGAGGATTCATAAAACGCTGAAATTGAGGAAGTTTGTAACCCAACCAGTTCAGCAAGTAACTCCAAAAAATTACAGTTCCTACCAGAATAGCTCCTTCAGTAATAGATGTATAATTACTCGCCATTGCATTTTGAGCAGCTTCAGCGAATAGTACAACTACTAATAAATCAGTAATTCCTAGAGTTCCTAGTTGTCTGCTAGGGAGGAAACGTAGCACTGAGAACAATGCTAGGTATACTAGCGACCCACGTATAATCAATTCTAGAACGCTGATGTTGGGAACAAAAATTGCGTGCCAATCTATAAAAAACCATTTGTCCATTAACGCTGATTTTCTCCCTATTTATAAAGCTGTAATTTAATTAATAAAATGCCAAAATTTTAAATCGTAAATTATAGGTCAAATTATCATATTGGTAGATAAAATTACCAAGCTTTCAATTATGAAATTTACTTATTTCCCTACTGGAGATTCGGCGCTTAGATTGCTAAAAATACTTCATAAGTCGATTAACAAGATTAGCTGAGTTTTAAGTTGCTCGCATCTAACCAAGGGTATTTGTGCAACATCCTTTAGGTAGATATCATCTGTTAGCCAGGAAATTTAGGTTAAAATCAATAACTTTCAGCATGAAATATCTGCAAGTAGTTGGATTTTTGGCATAGAATAAGTGGTGCGATCGCACTACTCTTGCTAAGGTTAACTCTAATGGGGATCACACTCTTGCGGATATAGCTTATTTTTTATAAATTAAGCCTAAAGCTATATTTACTAAATAATTCCTTATAGATGATAGTTGATTATTGACCGCAGAGTTACATTTACTAGCAATAGGCATTGAACTATAGATGCGATCGCTTAAGTTCAAAAATATTCAGTTTAGACGTAATTACTCAATGCAAAATATTAAGTCAACAAGCCTCTATTCTCAGTATTACTTATTTATGTATGAGAGCAAAAAATTAATGGTTTTTCAGGAGTTGTCTTAATATTTTACGTAGATTTATTTAAATTACCCCAATTACAAAATTCCACCACTAAAGTGAGGGAAGTGCCAAAACTAAAAAAGTGAGATTTTAAAATTTATGCCTCCTTCAGTTACATATACCCAGCAGCCTTGGGCTGAAACTTACAGTGAAATCATTGATGTTCGGTCGCCTAGTGAATTTGCAGAAGACCACATTCCTGGCGCGATTAATCTACCAGTGCTGAACGATGCTGAACGTGCTGAAGTGGGAACAATTTATAAACAAGTTTGTCCCTTCACTGCGCGCAAAATCGGCGCTGCTTTAGTATCCAGAAATATCTACCAGCATCTGAGTCAACACTTTGCGGCCAAAGATAAAGATTACCGTCCTCTAATTTACTGCTGGCGGGGTGGGCAACGTTCAGGTAGCATGGCTTTGGTGCTAGCGCAAATTGGTTGGCGCGTTACTGTGCTTGAAGGCGGATACAAGACTTATCGTGCTTATGTACGCCAACAGCTAGAACATCTGCCAGAAAAATTTACCTACCAGATATTGTGTGGTTTAACTGGCAGTGGTAAAACTTACATTCTAGGTAAAATGCGTCAGCGTGGCGCTCAAGTTCTAGACTTGGAAAGTTTAGCTAACCATCGTGGTTCCTTATTGGGTGAAGAATGGCAAGGAACACTTTTGCCTCAACCCTCACAAAAATACTTTGAAAGTCTGCTACTAGAACAGTTGCAAAAGTTTAATCCACATCAGCCAGTGTGGATAGAATCGGAAAGTACAAAAATTGGGCAAGTATATTTGCCTCAGTCTTTGTGGGAGAAAATGAAACAAGCTAGCTGTGTGGAAATTCAACTACCAATAGCTGCTAGAGTCCAGTTTCTTTTACAAGAATATCCACACCTAACAACTTATCCTGAAATCTTAAAACGAAAGTTAGAGAAACTCAAATCTCGTTGTGGTTGGGAAAAATTAAGTCGTTGGTATCAGTTGATTGATGCTGGTAATTGGGAAACGTTAGTACAAGATATATTGGATTCCTACTACGACCCTACTTATAGTCGCTCAATAAAACGGTATTTTAGCCAATCTCAAAGATTGCTATTTCTCCAAAATTTATCTGATAGCAGTATTGATAGATTGTTAGATTCTTTACTGCCGAATTGTGTGGCGCTAAAATGAGAATATGGTAACGGATGGTGTAATGGATGTAATAGATAAATTTAATAAAAATTACGTTTACATCCTCTACAAAATCCTCTATCGGTATTGAGCAGAATCAGACATTACTGTTGTTTTTCTGCGTTAGCAAAACTATTAGGATTAATGTTAATTAATGGCAATGAACCATTGCCACCTATAACCGTAGGGAAACGTCCATCCCATTTTTCAATTGCTTGCTTCTGCAACAACTCTGCGGTTAAAGTTTGCCGCTGTAATCTTTGCGCCTCAGCTTGTCCTTTGGCACGGTTAACTTCTGCTTGAGCTTCTTGAGTTGCTTTTTTAGCACCAAATTCTGCCTGTTTAGCTTCTTGTTCAGCTATTTGTTTCGATTCAATGGCTTTGCTGAACTCTGGAGAAAACGAAAAATTTACTAGAGAAACATCATCTACTATCAAACCATAAGCCGACAGACGGGTTTTGAGATGGCTATCAATTTCCTCTTTAAGTTCAGTTCGCTTAGTGATGATTTCTTCTGCTGTTTTTTTAGCAGTTGCTGCTTTCAACACTTCAGATATAGCAGGAGTGATAATCCCTGTGATAATTTGTTGCTGATCACCAACTTGTTGGTAAACCTGATTCACTCTTTTCGGATCGATGTGCCAGTTAACAGCAAGTTCGCTGGTGATTTTTTGTAAGTCTTTAGAAGCAGCATCCGATTGAAAAGTGTTTTGCTGCACCCGCACACTCAGCCTTTTAATTGACGTGACAATTGGCATGAGTGGGTGAAGCCCTTCATCTAAAACTCGATCCTGGACTTTACCAAACTTCATGACAACGCCCCGTTCGCCAGCATTTACAATCGTGAAAGGGCGGAAAATAATTGCTAACAGCAATAAGAATACTCCGCCCACAAAATAGGTACTGAACTGAAAAGCATTGGCAGTATGTATGTTGTTACGCATGGTTATTTTTTCAAATAAAGATGGAACTAGCTGATTGCTAAGGTTATAGCAACAATACTGGCGCTTTAGCTTTAGCAAAACGTTACAAAAAAATTAAATTAATCACAACAATAGATACACTATTGCTAATAGAGATTTCGGCAAAAAGTATTTGAATTTTATTAAGTCAAAACTTAATATGAATATAGCTCAACAGCATACGTGGCCTAGTACCGTAGAAGAAGCGATCGCAATCCAAGAAACATTAAGAAATCAAACACTTACAGAAGATAACCTGCCAGAAAATGTCCAATATGTTGCAGGAGTGGACATGGGCTTTGAAGCTGATGGTACAATTAGCCGTGCAGCAGTAGCAGTACTGAGTTTCCCTGATTTACAAGTAGTCGAGACACAGCTAGCGCGTCGTCCTACAACCTTTCCCTATATTCCTGGTTTCCTTTCATTTCGAGAAATACCAGCCGTACTTGATGCCTTGGAGAAGGTAAAAATTACACCAGACATCATACTGTGTGATGGTCAGGGAATCGCCCACCCCCGAAGACTTGGTATTGCTAGCCATCTAGGTTTACTTATAGATATGCCCACAATTGGTGTAGCAAAATCTTTACTGATTGGCAAGTATCAGGACGTGCCAGAAACAAAAGGTAGCTGGCAACCGCTAATACATAAAAATGAAACAATAGGAGCAGTTTTACGCACGCGCACAGGAGTAAAACCTTTATACATATCCAGTGGTCATCGAGTAAGTTTACCTACAGCAATTAACTACGTAATGCGTTGTACCACTAAATATCGGCTACCGGAAACTACACGCATTGCTGATAAGTTAGCGTCTTCGAGATAAAGCGAATATTCTTTATATTGTTTTGTTTGAAGTTTTTTCTAAATACTTGCTTGCTCCTACCCAATCATGTTAGGAATCGCACAGAAAGGAGTTGAAGTAACTAAATAAAAGTTACTAAGTTAGAACGATGAATGCACTAACTTTACAGTGGCAAGATGCAGGACAAAATAAAACTCAGAACATTTACGAACAACAACCAAGCAAAAATCCTGGTACTGTCCGCATCGGTCGAGATCCACTCCGGTGCGACATTGTTGTCAGTAACCCCACGGTATCTGGACTGCACGTAGAAATCTTTTTTCACGCCCAAGAGCAACGCTTTTACATTAGAAATCTACGATCGCAAAATCCTCCCTTAGTAGATAGACAAAAACTAGTCCAGGGTGAAAAGCCTTTACAAGAGGGCAGTATTATCTACTTAGGACAAATGGAACTCAAAGTTACTGCCGTTTTAATTAACAGCATTCCGCCAACAATTTTAGTACCACCACAAGCAACAGTGGTAAGCTCCCAACCAACTAAACCCCCTGTAAACCAGCAGCAACCAATACAAGCCGGACATTACTACCATCCCCCAACACCCCCATCACCGCCACCAGGAGTTTATGGCTTAGAGTGTCCCAAATGTCACAAAGTTTCCCCCGCTGAGAATCTGCAAATTGGCTGTCGCTGGTGTGGCACATCTTTAGCTGCGGCCGTAAGTGTGTTGGTCGCACCTAATCATTAAAGAGATGGGAGCAGGGGGAGAAATAATTAATAACTAATGATCAATGACTAACTTACAAATTCAATTGAGTTGGGACGATCCAGCTACAGGAGAAAGACGAGAGCCAAGATTGAGTGCGCCAATTGCCTTCGGTCGAGAATTCGCTCGCTTACCAACTGAACTAAAGGGACAGCGGGTATCGCGGTTGCTGCTGAACAGTAACGAAGTTTCTCGCTACCATGCCTTAATTGACTGGGAACAAAACCAGTTGGTAGTGATTGATCAAGGCAGCGTTAATGGTGTATTTGTTAACGGTCAACGTCAAACACACAGTGCGATCGCTAACGGTGACACGTTACAAATTGGCCCTTACATGATCGCGGTGACGTTTGCTGTCAGCGCACCTGCACCAGTTACCAGTCCTCCTTCCACAATTCACTTTAACCCCAATACCAATCTCCCAGACCCCAGTTTGCCTGCCGCCGCGCCCATAACACCACTGGGGAGCAATTTCCCACCACCAGCATTTCAAGCGGAAAATGTCGCAGTGCAAGCAATTCATGCTACAGGCTTGCCAGTAGATGAATGTGATTATCTGACAATCGGGGCGGGACTGGGTAGCTTTGTCTGGGTTGATTTTTTGCGAATTAGCGGTGTCCGTAGTGAAAAGATTGTGGCTTTGGGATTAGAAGGAGAACCCTATGCGCGTTACAAGCGCCTTTGTCTCAATTCACAAATTCCTTTACATGAAAGACTACGATCTAATTCTGACTCTTGCCCCGATAATATTTGGGGTTGGCCTAGCTATGCCTTAAGAGAAGCTTGGCATGACTTCAGCAAAGGTCAGCCCAGTTCAGCATTGAAGTATTTATGGCAAGTATTTGCCGAACCCACATTTGTAGACACTTATACACCCCGCGCAGGTAATGTCTTTGATTCCATAGATCGAGAAGCAAAGCGTATTGGCTGGAATCAAATTTATCGTTATGGACGAGTTAGAGCAATTCGCAAAACTGACGATGGCAGATATTGCGTAGCTTATTCTCGCGGTACTAGAGATTATGCTTTTTTAATAACACGTTACTTACATTTAGCAACAGGCTATCCAGCAATTCAGTTTCTCCCAGATTTGCAAGCCTATAGAGAAAAATATCAAGACTTTAAATCTGTCGTGAATGCTTATGAAGAACACGATCATGTTTATCAGCAGCTAGAACAACAGGGTGGTACTGTATTGATTCGGGGGCGGGGAATTGTGGCTTCGCGGATTGTGCAGCGAATTTATGAGGCTAGAAATAAAAATCGCAATATTACAGTTTTGCATTTAATGCGATCGCCTAAACCCCAAGGCAACAAATTCCAAAAGGCCCAGCGTTCAGTCAAAAATCATTACGAATTTCAACCCTTTAACTGGCCTAAAGCCTGTTGGGGTGGTGAACTTCGGGCAATGTTAGAAAAAGCCACCCCCGATGAGCGCAAAAGCCTACTAGCAGACTGGGGTGGGACTACCACTGCCGATCGCCACGACTGGCAACAGATTACAGAACAAGGGTTGAGCGAAGGCTGGTATCAAATAACCTTTGGTGAAGTGCTGGGTGTGGAAAAAGATAGCCAAAACCGAACTATTACCCATATCCGCGAAAAGGGTTTGGGAGAAATGAAATTGGCAGCTGACTTTATTATTGATGCCACCGGTTTGGATGCTAAGGTGCAAGCCAGCCCACTACTCGAAGATATGGTGAAACATTATAATCTGCCACTTAATCACCTGGGGCGCTTGGTTGTAGCAAACAATTTTGAGTTAGTAGAAATGCGTAATGGTAAAGGCCAAATGTATGCAGCTGGAACAATTACTCTCGGTGGCCCTTATGCAGCAGTTGATAGCTTCTTAGGCTTGCAATATGCCGCATTAGTCTCAGTTGATGGACTCGCTGCTGCCCGTGCGCCTAGAGTACATTATTTGAATACCCTAAGTTCTTTTAATCAGTGGTTGAAGTGGGTGTTCAATCAGTCTCCTGCTTAGTAGGGGCTGGCGACTGGTGAGACAGCGCGGTCTTGGGGGTTTCCCCCATGAGCGACTGCGAACCCGAAGGGGGGCTGGGGATTGGGCATTGGTGGATAAGAAGAAAAATTCTTATTCTTAACTCATCACTTAAAATTCAATACTCACACTCAGTACTCAGAACTCAGCACGCTCCCATCCATTTATTTATGATGCCTCCAAATTTTCAGAATCCATTTCTTCAGCTCAAGGTTCGCAATTTAGTTTTGCGGGGTTTTTTGCTCACAATGAGTCTCGGCATTGGCCTAGGATTGGTGCAAGGAATTACTGGTTTAAAATTCCCAAACCAAGTGACGACGCTAATTCTCTATATTTTGATATTTGGATTACTTTGCCTCTGGGAGTTGGCAAACTTTAATCGTTTAGGCATCAATCTCAAATATGTGGTGGGTAGTCTACCAAATAGGCATAAGTGGTTGCCAATAGTGGGCTTAGTTATCCTGATTATTATCTTTTCACTTAGTGCTTACCTTGTATCATTTTACCTACTATCATTAGCCGCACCTTCCTTTGTAGAGAAAATCGTGCAACAAGCGGCCAGCAGTCCCTCACCTCGCAGTTCTGCACCACTGTTCTTTAATCTGCTGTCTGCGATCGCCTACGTAATAGTCGCCCCGATTACTGAGGAATTTCTCTTCCGGGGGATTATCTTGCAGCGCTGGGCAACCAAGTGGGGTATTCGCTCTGCTGTGGTGATTTCTGGGGTAACATTCGGAGTTTTACACGCCAATATTCTGGGATTGTCCCTATTTGGCATCGTCATGGGAGTGTTATACATCAAAACTCGCACACTGATTGTACCGATCGCCTGCCATGCCTTAAACAATTCCATAGCATACGCCATGGGGCTGTTATCCGGTGGTGCTAAGACTACTTCATCGGTAAATGTTTTAGAACAATTACGTTCTGGTTGGTGGTTTGGAGCCTTGCTTATGCTAGTTTCATTACCTTTACTAGTTCGCTTCATCTCTCGCAATTGGCCGCGCCAGAATGCTTCGATTCCTTATTTCATCAACGCTTCCCAAGATGGGGAGTTAAATAATCAAGCTTAATCAACAGATAAAGGCGTAGAAAGATACCCTGGAATGGTGTAGAAATGTATAGAATCTTGTAAAGATATAAATTAAATTCTTTTTAAGATGCAAACATTTTCAGCTCCTTCCTCAATGCAGCTGTCTTTAACACCAAACCATTGTCAACCTTTGAAGATTGTCGTACTGGGGGATAGCTTAGTTTACGGATTCGGCGATCCAGATAATGGAGGCTGGGTCGAACAACTGCGACGCCAGTGGATGTTACCGGATAGCGCTGGTCATATACTTTATAACTTGGGAGTGCGAGGCGATCGCACACAGCAAGTAGCACAAAGGCTAGAAGTAGAATTCCGCCATCGGGGTGAATTACGAAATCGTGTCCCCGACTTGATTATTTTGTCGGTAGGCGTGAATGATTCGGCGCGGTTGGCGCGTCCTAATGGACGAAATTACACCGATTTTGCCCTATTTGAATCACAAATAGCTGAACTACTAGAACAAGCGCAACAACTCTGTCCTGTGCTATTTGTCGGTATGGTTCCAGTTGATGAAGCTAAAATGCCATTTCTAGATTGCTTCTACTACAATCATGCCGATCAGTATCGCTACAAAGAAGCTACTAGAATTGCTTGCAACAAACGCCGGATTCCCTACCTGGATATTTTTGAGCAGTGGATAGAACGGGGCGAAAATTGGAGGCGCAAACGCTTGAGTCACGATGGTCTTCACCCTAACACACTGGGCTATCAAGCTTTGTTAGAAGATGTGATCAATTGGGAAGCCCTTGCAACCTATCATTCTCCCATAACTGTCTAATATAATTTCTCAGTGCTGCTCAAAACATCCCCGCGTTTCTTTATTCCCTAATCAGCCTGAACGATAAGTATTCAATCGAACTCGATTTTATTTCCCATTTTTGCGGAAAGCACCACAATTTTGCTGGATTTTTTAAGATGAGTCTGAGTAAACTCAGTTAAACTCAGCACTTAATACCCTTATGACTCCAACTTTATTTGGTCGCTGGCAAACTCGATTATTATTACTTGCAACTGTAGGTCTATTAGTATCATTACCCTTTGTGCTTGGCTGGGTTGGTGGTCAGCCTGGTGTAATTTATTTTTGGATACTTGCCTATGTCGCCATTTTTGGCTTAGGTTGGGATGTGCTTTATGACTATCTGCAAAAATTCCGCTGGGACAGAGACTGGCCCGCAGCTTATCAACTTTTTGCTGGTATCTGGGAATTGATATTTATCTTTTGTGGAGTCAAACTTGTCGGCTTCTTACCAATTCCAATACCTAAAGATGAATTGCCTTTAGGAGTTTTTCTCTTGCACTACAGCGTCGTATGGTTAGCTGTATTTATTACCTCGCAAAGCCTCATGCGTATTATATTTCCTCGTTGGCGCTTCCGAGGTGGAGAGTGGTTATGAAGCATAAAATCTGCACCAGCCAGACTCATTGCTCATAGCTACGCAACACCATCTCACAAGTACAAATTTTGATTGTTGTGTCGAGGTTATATTATCAAGCTTATTTATAGGTTATTTACCCTTTAAGTAGTCATAATTAAAAAGTTTATAGTAAGCGCTAAAATCTTTATCTTTAGGACTTGAGTTCTCACTATATATTTTTTTATTGAACTTTGTTAGCCCGGATGCTCTACGAACGCGGTATTGCTAAAACTAGCTTTGGAACTTTAGCGCTAGCAGCAGATTCAATTGATGACGCGACTGCGTGGTGTTTATTGGCTGTTGTACTAGCGAGTCTTAATGCCAATACAAATATTGCCGTCTTTGCAATTGGTGGTGGAATTGGCTATGTACTATTATCAATTTTTGTTGGTAAACCTGCATTTACAATTTTCACTCGCACCACACAAAAAGATGGTGGAATCACAATTCAAACTTTGACTTTAGCGTTGATGGTTTTGATGTTTGGTGCATGGTTTACCGATGCGATGGGCATCTATGCACTATTCGGTGCATTTATTTTGGGTACAGCAATGCCAAGAGGTGAATTTGCCGAGCAAGTACGCGATCGCACCGAGTTTTTAACTACTGTTCTACTACCAGTATTTTTTGTTTTCTCTGGACTCAACACTCAAATTGGCTTAGGAAACACTCCTACTTTATGGGGAATTACCTTTGTAATAGTTGCGATCGCCATTCTTGGTAAAGGTATTGCTTGTATGCTAGCAGCAAAATTTGCTGGAGAAAATTGGCGTGAATCTGCAACTATTGGTGCTTTGATGAATGCTCGCGGTTTGATGGAGTTAATTATCCTCAATATCGGTCTTGAACAAGGCATAATTACCCCAACTTTATTCACTATCATGGTTATTATGGCAATTGTCACTATACTGATGGCATCACCACTAGTTGCTTTGTTGTTGCAAGGTACAATTTATGCATCATCCCCTGCTGAATAAAAAGCAAAGCTAGCAGAAAATTAATTGAGCAATTACCTAATATTAATTTTATGGGGATTGGGTGATTCATATAATGGGTATAAATAACGCTTAAATGTTACTTAAATAAACCCATCCCTCACAAAAATTAAGTTATAAACATAAAATACAAGTATAAATCAGTCAAACTAATTTTTAGTCCGCTTCATGCCTGACCATCAAAATTATAGAATTTGGAATTTAAGATTTTAGCGAAGCACCGCGCTGCTTCACCTTCTGCCTTATTTTCAATATAGGTTTAATGATTTGCAACTTTATTATTGAATTCCCAATAATTCATTATTTGCCGCTACTATTTTGTCGTAACAACAATTAACATCCAAAACTAGCACGATTACATCTCAGGTGTGTATAAAAAGATTGACATCTTTCAGTGATTTAAACAATCATCTTAGGAAACCGGATAGTCGCTTTTGAGGAAACCATGCACACAGTAATGCTCGTTCTGTTTGAGGTGCTGATTGTTATTGGACTGTCACGGCTTGTAGGGCTAGCATTTAAGTCAATTAAGCAACCGCTAGTAATTGGTGAAATTGTTGCTGGGATTATGCTTGGCCCTTCTCTATTTGGCTTAATTGCACCATCAGCGGCAGCTATGATATTCCCACCTGAGGCAGTTCCATTCCTGAATATGTTATCTCAGGTGGGACTAATTTTTTTTATGTTTCTGATTGGATTAGAGCTCAATCCCAAGTACCTCAGTGGTCAGTTAGAGATAGCAATTTTAACTTCTCATGTAAGTATTTTGGTGCCGTTTTCCTTAGGAACGCTGCTAGCGGTTTTGCTTTATCCATTGGTTTCCAATGCTAGTGTTTCCTTTACTGCCTTTGCCTTGTTTTTAGGGGCGGCGATGTCAATTACTGCCTTTCCTGTACTAGCACGCATTATTACTGAAAATAACTTGCAAAGCACGCGCTTGGGGACATTGGCGTTAACTTGTGCGGCTGTGGATGATGTGACGGCTTGGTGTCTTTTAGCAGTAGCGATCGCTGTAGCTAGAGAAGGCAGCATTGCTAGTGCTGTACCCACGATTATTACTGGTTTACTTTACATCGGCTTCATGGTGACATTAGGGCGTTGGTTTCTTCAACGCTTGACCACATACTACCAACGCACTGGACGTCTAAGCCAATTCGTTCTGGCCGGAATCTATATGGGAGTTGTCGCTTCAGCCCTGATCACGGAGTTAATTGGCATTCACCTAATTTTTGGAGCTTTTTTACTAGGCGCAGCCATGCCCAAGAACGCAGATTTGGTGAGAGAGTTGGCAGTAAAAACTGAAGACTTTGTACTGATATTTTTGCTACCAGTATTTTTTGCCTTTAGTGGATTGCGGACGCAAATTGGTTTGCTCAACCGTCCGGAATTATGGTTGCTGTGTGCATTAGTTTTAGGGGTGGCGATCGCAGGCAAGTATTTTGGCACTTATGTAGCAGCTCGCGTTAGTGGCATTAATAATCGAGAAGCATCGGCGCTTGGTTGGTTAATGAATACTCGCGGTTTGACCGAGCTAATAGTATTAAATATTGGTTTGGAGTTAGGTGTAATTTCGCCCTTACTCTTTACCATGTTGGTAATTATGGCTTTAGTAACAACATTCATGACCTCGCCACTGCTGGAGTGGACATATCCGAAAAAGCTGATCAGGTTAGATGTCGTGGAATCAAACTTCGCTCAGGAAACAAGCAGGAGCAACACTGCTAGTTACGAGTACCGAATTTTGGTACCAGTAGCTAATCCCAGCACGCAAAAAGGCTTGGTGCAGTTGGCAGTTGCGATCGCACTCAACTACCACCAACCTGCCGTTGTTCATCCCCTCAGCCTGATTGAGTTTGAAGAAGACTATGCTTTTGAGAGTACCCCAGTTGAGGCCAACCGATTAATCGCACAGCGCCGCCAACAACTAGAAGAATTGATTAATACTCTAGAACCACCAGCAACACGCTCTTATGTGCATCCCATCGTTCGATTATCGAGCAATGTTGCACGGGAAACCGCAGAAATTGCCAAAATCGAGCAAACAGATTTAATTATAGTAGGCTGGCATCGCCCAGCTTTTAGTAACAATCGTTTAGGTGGAAGAGTCGGCCAAATTCTGACTACCGCGCCAGTGGATGTAGCAGTTTTCATTGACCGGGGAAGGACGCGATTAGAAAACTTGTTAGTTCCCTACTCTGCAAACATCCATGATGATTTAGCACTGATACTTGCTTTGAGGTTGCTAATCAATCGTGACACTTGTGTGTTACATATTTTACAAGTTGTCTCAGAAAACCAAGCCAAAGATGAATTAAGTTACGAACTGCAAACAATGATGGCGCAATTGCCAATTAGTGTACGCGATCGCATTGAAATTAAGATGATCGAGTCCCCAGAGCCAATCCAAGCTGTAGTTGCAGCTTCAGAGGCTGTTGACCTCACCATTGCCGGTACTAGCCGCGCTTGGGGCATTGAACGTCAAACCTTGGGAAGATATACAGATCAATTAGCTATCCAATGCCGCTCTTCGCTACTCATTACCCGCCGCTATAGTCAAATTACTTCTCATCTTGCCTCAGTGCTTCCTGAGGTTAATACTCAAGAATCAGCAGCTAGGAATTGAAACTATGAATCATTTCAAATTCCAATCCTTAGCCTTTTATGGCATAGCAATAGGTTCAGTTATCGTATTATTTAAAACTGTAACCTTCTATGGAGAAAACAATCTCAAGGCTCCTCATGAAATTAATGGTCGCTACAGTCTCACGTTGGCTGAAAATTTACCGAATTGTGGTAAATCAAATGCTTTGATTCTGAATCTTCAGCAATCAGGTATTTACTTAAATGCTTCTTTATTACCAGCCAAATTTTACAGTGAAAGTTCTACCATTTATGGAGAAAATAATTTCCTCTCAGGTATCCTGAGAAATCAACACTTGAGTTTATCTGGCAAAATTAACAGATTCATCCTTTGTAATATTTCTTATCGCCAAAATGCTTCTGTTGACTTAGCTGAAATTAAAATGCAATCAGTGAATCAAGGAAGTTTTTTAGGTCAATTAACAATAAGCGACAAACCACAAATTATAGAATTTACTGCTACACCACAAAAAGCCCAGGAACAGTCAAAAAAGTTAGATAGCCATTAAAAAATGAGCAACGATGAACAATAGTATAGCCGTAGTTACATAGGTTAAGACAGTGTTAATTGTTCAAAGTCCTGTAGACGCAAAGCAGCTTCCCGCAGGGTAGCAGCTGGGTTGATACTCAGCACTCTGCTATAACTTGTTACTTGCTTCTAGATAAGCACGAAATATTACCTGTTATCCATCACTTACAAACTCTAAACAACTCAATATATTAAGAGATTAAAATAATGAACAAGGGATTAAAGGCTAAAAAATTTTTCCAATTGTGCAAGCAATTATTTGGTATTAGCTTGTTTGGCTTATACGCAGCAATTGCTCTGGAAGTTAGTGGTAGTGCTGCTAAACCAGTAGCGAAGAAAGCACAAGATTCTAATAATGCAAATGTACAAATACAAACTGGCAAGGACACAGTTACCGCACCCTTAGGCAGGCTAGATGATTGGCGCTTTAACCCAAAGACTTTGCAACTAGAATTTACTCTTTCAGTCGGCGCAACTCCCCACCACTTTTATCTTACCCAACCCCCTCGTATCGTTGTAGATTTGCCAAATACCAAGTTGGGCTATGTTCCCACCCAACAAACTTACTCTGGAGCAATTCAAAGAGTTCGTGTTTCCCAACTAAAAGCCGACGTAACTCGTATTGTTTTAGATTTAGCACCAGGGAGTTTTGTTTCTCCAAATCAGGTACAATTGCAACCCAAGTCTAAGCGCAACCCCACTCGCTGGGTGTTACGTACTTTTATTACTGGTTATAATAATTTTTCACAGCAGAGAAACTATTCACAACCACCTAATAGCATACCCCCAAGTCCATATAACAATCTACAACCATCCAATAACTTATCTCCAAGCCCATATAACAATCTACAAGCGC
Organism: Mojavia pulchra JT2-VF2; assembly: GCA_019359325.1. GTDB lineage: Bacteria > Cyanobacteriota > Cyanobacteriia > Cyanobacteriales > Nostocaceae > Mojavia > Mojavia pulchra. Next base: position 158,124 of record JAHHHN010000008.1, read on the forward strand.
CTAGTAACATACCCTTAAATCTGTATAACAATCCACAAGCGCCTAGTAATTTGTTACCAACTACTACGAATTCACAACAGCCGTTTTTTACTCTGCCACCTCCATCCAACTACTTACCCCCAATAACCAATAACTTACAGCAGCCGTTTGTCTCTGTACCTCCTCTTATTCCTAACAACCCATCTCAACTACCTAGTTCTATTCTTCCTCCACCTAATTTTCCTAATCAACCAAGTAATTTTAATAGTCCTATTGCTAGGCCTGATTTTCCCACCCCAACAGTCCCTAACTACCCATCTAACGCGGATGAGCCTAGAGTGATTGAGTTCGGTCAACCATTGCCCATCAAAAGATAATAGAACAGACTGATAGACAGACTACTAGTAACGGGTAAATTGGCAAAATCTGTTACCCATTACTAAAATCTAGAATCTATCCGTATCTTGAGGTGACGTAACTGCTCCTGGTTGAGACGTGAAGAAGTTTTGAGCAGCCTCATTCTGGTAAATGCACCTGATATCAGGTTTGTCACTGTCTAAGTTACCAGTAAAGCCAAACGTGTTAAGGCGATTCTTGCATTCTCTTACCTGGTCGGATGTCACCAGCTTTCGTTGCTCTAATATTGCCCAGTTATTTTGACGGAGAACACATCCAGGACGCATGTTGGGTTGAGCAACGTAGACATTGAAGGGGTTAAGAGTCACGAACAGTCTAGCGTCCATCACCATAGCGCTGGCTCCATACTGCACGCAAATCTCAGGGTTTGGTGCTCTAGTGTCAATGAATTCACGAGAAGCCACATTAGATGGGGATAATGTGGTTGTAGAGCTAAAAGCAATGCCAATTCCAATTCCCAAAACCAATACCCCCCCCAAAATTGCTATGGTAGTGAAATTAAATATAGGGGATTGAATTCCAGAAGATTTGGAAGTATTAGTCGATCTACCAGTGGATGTACGTCTCATTATCGCTTGATCACCTTCATGCCTCAGATAGCAGGGAGTTGTTTAAACTGCATCTCCCTCTTTAAGTATGCCGAGTATTAACTAGAATTGCCCGCAACTTTTGCTCAATCTTCACTCTAGTAATTTGTCTAGCTGTTTATACATAATTTCAACTTTGTTAGTTATTGCTGCCATTAGTCATATTTTACGAGTATTTTTCTCTTGAAATTAGTGCTGTAGCAATAAACATGACTTTGAAAATCTGATTTTGCCCTTAATTTAGTGCCTATACATTTGAGCCACACTCTACGATAGTGCTCTTTAACTGACTAAGGATACATAGAAAAATGTAAAATTATAATTAAGAAAATTTTAATATTTAACTACAATAACGTGAGATATCAAAGAACACTACTCAGAAGCAAAGGGTTCAAAATTTCGCAATTGCAAATTCTTCTAGCTGATAGTCTCACAATTTTTTGGGGAGAGTGGTTAGATTTACGTGTCAGGTTAGTACAAATTGCGGCATCTGGTTTAGTATCTCCGCTGATATATATTTTAGCTTTTGGCTTGGGTTTAGGTAGTTCAATTAGACCTGGTTCAGGAATTAGTGGTAACTATGATAACTATTTAGAATTTATTTTGCCGGGGATGGTGGCGCTGTCGTCAATGACTATCAGTTTTGCTGGAACAACATTTTCAATTTGTGGAGATAGGCTATTTACGAACACCTTTGAAGAGTTTTTGCTAGTTCCTATACATCCTTTAGCATTGCATATCGGGAAAATGCTTGCAGGAGTAGTGCGAGGATTAATGACTTCCAGTTCTGTAATTTTGGTAGCGTTGCTGTTGACTGGCAACTGGAATTTTCTCCATCCGCTGTTTTTGCTGTTATTAGTCCTAAATTGTACTGTATTTGCTGGCTTGGGAGTGATTGTAGGATTGAGTGTGCGATCGCTTGAATCGGTAGGATTTTACAACAATTTTGTAATTATCCCCATGTCTTTCTTGGGCGCAACATTTTTTGACCCCGGAACATTGCCAGCTGCTCTCAAAGTTGTAGTTTACTTTTTACCACTGACCTATGCCAGCATCGGATTGCGTGCAGCAGCCCATTTGCCATTGTCTCAATTTCCTTGGTACAGCGTGCCAATTTTATTAGTGATGGCGATCGCCCTTTCACTTTGGGGTGGTTATAAATTTGCTCACCAACAAGATTAAACTTTAAATTAGGGGATTTCGCTCGAAATTTGATTTAATCTAACCTGTCGGTTTTTTCAGAACTTCACCTTACTGCTAAGAATATTTCTTGCGCTTCCAGAGCTTATGCTGATCCGATCCGCCACACCAGCCGACGTACCCGCAGTATTACCCATGGTTGCAAAGATTTGTGCTTTGCATGATTCTTGGGACTCTGCCAAATATGGTTTTATTCCCCATCCTGAGCAGCGTTATGAACAATGGTTGACGCGGTTAGCAAATAATGAGCGGAGTGTATTTTTAGTTACTGAAGTTGAAAGAAATCTGGTGGCGTTTGTCGTAGCGACAGTTGAGCGAGAAATCCCAATTTACCGATTACAGGAATTTGCCTTTATTCATGATATTTGGGTCGAGTCAGAATATCGCCAACAAGGAGTAGCTAGACAGATGCTGATCATCGTCATTGAACGTTTTCATCAAATGGGGGTGAAGCAAATACGGCTAGATACTGCATTTGTGAACGAAGCAGCGCGGCGGTTATTTGCATCCTGTGGTTTTCGCATCAGCACCATAGAAATGCTGATGGAATTTAGTCAGTAGTCAGTAGTTATAAAACTAATGACTATTGACTAAGGGCTCAGAACTAAGAACTAACTAGCTAAAAGTGTTTTTTCTAGAGGAGTCCAACGGAAGGCGCGATCGCCACCCCTCTCAATTACTACTTTTACTTTTGGTTCCAAGCTGGGCAAAGTCGCTAAAAACTCAATTTCCTGATTGGAAAGAATATGCCCCTCAATAATCCACACAACCAGCCCCTTCGACTTTGGCGGTAACTGTTCTAAGTTATAGCCGATAATGGGTGGCACATAGTATACAGCTCCTACTGCCGCACCACTACCATTACTTTTTCTACCCAAATGAGGCGGCCTGACTCCATGAACTCCTGTCATATAAGCAGCTACATCGCCCAACCCCTTAGCAGTAATGTGGAGAGTGATGTAGCCAGAAGCACGTAGGCGGCGTCGATACCGTCCTTCATAACCCCCTTCCGGAGGTACATAAACACCAAGAGAGCCAACTTTTTCCAGTTCGCGAATAAAAGCGTTGCCAGTGGTAATTAGTGCCATAGATATTCGTTAGATATTCGTTCTATCCCACTTAGATATCTCTATTATTTACTGTGAAGAGCTAGATTAAGTTAGATAACTAACTTATAAGTTAAATTAGCTTAACGCCACTCCTCCCCTTATTTAGTCAAACACTGCTTTGAAAATTCCTGGACAAATCTAAATAAATCATTTATATTGTTAGATTGTGACCAAACACGCAAATTAGTTTGCCCTCTTATTGGCATTCTGGGCTAGTGTGAGCATCAAGGGCTGATCGCTTGATTCCAAAAGGGATAAGCTAGCTAAGACTCATAAGAGACAAGTACACTAAAAAAGCTTTCAGGTCAACTACTGTGGAGCTTAGAATTGGGAAATCAAAGCCCATACTAAGTTCTAGACTACGTTCACTCCTGTAGCCCTGAAAAAAACAGGCAAAATCTTGAACAATGGTTTAAGGTATTTAGTGAAGTAGCAACTGAGCAGTAATGTTGGTTTGATGGCATTGCATCAGCCTCAGTTAATGGATACTGGGCGGCAAGAAGCTGCTTAAGTCCCACTACAACACGGCAGTCGCACGCCACTTGCTTTAACGGGGAGAACCCCAGCAAGGCAATGGCTCCTTAAGTCAGGAAACCCCTCTAAGGACCTGCCTCCAGAAAGTGCCTAAGCAATCGCTTGGATGAAAGCATTGCTGCACAAAGCGCAAAGCTTTAAAGCCTTGCCTTGATTCCAGAAGTTACTCCTTCCTAACAGGAAGGCGCTTATGGCTGTTCTGGTGAACAAGTGAGTGAAAGTAAACGAATTCACCAAACAGTAAAGACAGGGATTTTTGTATCCCAGAAAAGTTGGATTAGCCGACGCGGCTCTAAATTTCGGAGGCTCGTCCAACCTAGATCGGTAGATAAACAGCCTGTCTTTTAGAGTCCGATGCCAAGGTTAGCAAGTAGATAAGGAGAACCAGTAACTGTGTCTGTAGGTATTCTCGGCACCAAGCTGGGCATGACCCAAATATTTGACGATGCAGGAGTAGCAATTCCTGTCACCGTTATTCAAGCTGGGCCATGCACTGTTACCCAAATAAAAACGAAACAGACCGACGGTTATGCCGCCATTCAAGTTGGTTTTGGCTCAGTCAAACCAAAGGCGCTGAACAAACCATTGTTGGGCCATTTGGCGAAATCATCTGCCCCAGCATTACGTCATTTAAGCGAGTATCACACAGATACTTCGAGTGATTATGCTTTAGGTCAAGAGATTAAAGCAGATATTTTTAGTGCAGGTCAAATTGTAGATGTAACCGGTACAAGTATTGGTCGCGGTTTTGCAGGCAACCAGAAACGTAACAACTTTGGTCGCGGGCCCATGTCACATGGTTCTAAAAACCATAGAGCACCGGGTTCTATTGGTGCTGGTACAACCCCAGGTCGTGTCTATCCAGGTAAGCGGATGGCAGGACGGTTGGGTGGCAAACGCGTGACAATTCGCAAGCTGACTGTAGTGCGAGTAGATGCAGAACGCAACTTAGTACTAATCAAGGGAGCTATTCCTGGTAAACCAGGTGCTCTAGTGAGTATTGTGCCTGCCAATCAAGTGGGATAGTCAAGAGTCATTTGTTAAGGTCATTAGTCATTAGTTTCTGGCTAAGGACAAATGGCTAAGGACAAATGGCAAAAGATCCTTTGAGTACTCTGCGGAACTCCTACTGGGAACGTTAGTTGCTCATAGGGAGCCAGTGCATTCGGTCGTCAGACTTGAAGCACATGGCATAAAAACCCTCAAGACTGCACTGGCTCACAAATGACAAAGGACAAGTGACAAAGATGGTTCAGAGTATAGTTAAAAATTGGCAAGGAGAACAAGTCGGGGAGACGACCTTCGAGTTGCGCATTGCCAAAGAAGAAACAGCGGCTCATATTGTGCATCGGGCTTTGGTAAGACAAATGACCAATGCCCGTCAGGGAACTGCCAGCACAAAAACACGTTCCGAAGTAAGAGGTGGTGGCCGCAAACCTTGGCGGCAAAAAGGTACAGGTCGTGCGCGTGCAGGGTCAATTCGTTCACCTTTGTGGCGTGGTGGCGGTGTAATCTTTGGGCCAAAACCCAGAGATTTTAACCTCAAGTTGAACCGCAAAGAGCGACGTTTAGCACTGCGAACAGCTTTTGTGAGCCGCATTGACGATTTGATCGTAGTAGAAGAATTTAGCGAACAGCTATCCCGCCCCAAAACCAAAGACTTAGTGGCAGCACTAGCTCGTTGGGGAGCTGCACCAGAAAATAAGACACTGTTAATTTTGTCTGAAATTGCGGATAACATTCATTTTTCAGCCCGCAACGTAGAAAATTTAAAGGTAATTGCAGCAGACCAGTTAAATGTTTTTGATTTACTGCACGCTGACAAAATTGTAGTTACAGCATCAGCTCTAGAAAAAATTCAGGAGGTCTACAGTGCCTAAGTTTGACCCCCGCAACCTTCCGGACTTAGTGCGTCGCCCTATTGTCACCGAGAAGGCGACAATTCTGATGGAGCAAAATAAATATACTTTTGAAGTAACTCCAAAGGCAACCAAGCCACAAATCAAAGCCGCAATTGAAGACTTATTTCAGGTCAAGATTGTACAAGTCAATACAGCTATTCCACCGCGCAAAAAAAGGCGCGTAGGTAAATTTATTGGTTACAAGCCCCAATACAAGCGAGCTATTGTTACAGTCGCATCTGGGGATGTAGAGAAGATTAGACAAGTTCTATTCCCAGAGGTCTAAAAAAGATGGGTACTCGTTCTTATCGCCCTTATACCCCCAGTACTCGCCAAGTTACAATCTCTGACTTTGCGGAAATTACCAAAACTGAACCAGAAAAATCGCTAACAGAATACGTCCATCGCCCCAAAGGTCGGAATAATCAGGGGCGGATTACCAGCCGTCGTCGCGGTGGCGGACATAAACAGCTATACCGCATCATCGACTTTAAAAGGGATAAACGTAACATTTCTGCTGAAGTAATAGCAATTGAATACGATCCCAATCGCAATGCGCGGATTGCCCTTGTGTTGTATGAAGATGGCGAAAAGCGGTATATTCTTCAACCCAATAACATGAAAGTTGGGACAAAAATTATTGCTGGGCCAGAATCTCCCATTGAAGATGGCAATGCCTTACCGCTAGCCAATATCCCCTTGGGTACCAGCGTTCACAATGTGGAAATGACTCCTGGTAAAGGTGGTCAAATTGTCCGTTCTGCTGGTGCTACAGCTCAAGTGGTCGCTAAAGAAGGTAATTACGTAACTCTCAAGTTACCTTCAGGGGAAGTCCGCCTGATTCGGCGTGATTGTTACGCCACCATTGGACAAGTAGGCAATACTGACGCCAGAAACCTCAGCGCTGGTAAAGCAGGACGAAATCGTTGGAAGGGTCGCCGTCCCAAAGTCAGGGGTAGCGTCATGAATCCAGTTGACCACCCCCACGGTGGTGGTGAAGGTCGGGCACCCATTGGGAGATCAGGGCCAGTTACACCTTGGGGTAAACCTACTTTAGGTGCGAAGACACGCAAACGCAAGAAAGCCAGTAGCAAATTCATTATACGCCGTCGTCGCAAATCTTCTAAACGCGGTCGTGGTGGTCGTGAGTCCTAATTAGTGCCCAGTTGTGAGTGGTGAGCGTTGAGCAAAATTAAACAACTCAAAACTTACAACTCAAAACTCGAAACTCAAAACTCGAAACTCAAAACTTTCTAATTATGGGTCGTTCTCTAAAAAAAGGTCCTTTCGTTGCCGATCATTTGCTTAGCAAGATCGAAAAGCTAAACGCTAGAAACGAAAAGCAAGTTATTAAAACTTGGTCGAGAGCCTCGACAATTTTGCCCCTAATGGTAGGTCATACCATAGCTGTCCACAACGGACGCCAGCACGTTCCAGTTTTTGTCAGTGAACAAATGGTAGGGCATAAGTTGGGAGAATTTGCCCCTACCCGCACCTACAGGGGTCATGGAAAAAGTGACAAAAAATCAGGCAGGTAAGTGGTTAGTTGTCAGTAGTCAGTAGTAGCAAACAACTGACAACTAACCCTTACGGGTTCGCCAGTTACTCATGGGGAGCCAGTGCGTTGGACGGGTTTCCCGGCTTGAAGCAACTGGCGTGGAAACCCCCAAGACCGTACTGCATCACAACTGACAACTGACAAAATTGGAGAAAATTATGGCTACTGATACTACTGAAGTTAAGGCGATCGCTCGTTTTATACGCATTTCTCCCTATAAAGTCCGTCGTGTACTCGATCAAATTCGGGGGCGATCGTACAGAGAAGCGCTAATCATTCTGGAATTTATGCCCTATCGAGCCTGTGAACCAGTTTTACAGGTTCTCAGAAGCGCCGCTGCCAATGCCGAGCATAACGCTGGTCTAGATCGAACTCAACTAGTAATTACTCAGGCATACGCTGATCAAGGTCCAGTGCTGAAACGGTTCCAACCTAGGGCACAGGGACGAGCTTACCAAATTCGCAAGCCGACGTGTCATATCACTGTGGCTGTTGGTGCTAGCTCCTCAGATGAATAAGCTTAAAACCCGAAAAATTGCGTAAAGTAAGAAATTTTAGAGGAAGCATTTGTGGGACAGAAGATTCATCCAGTTGGTTTTCGCCTGGGTATTACACAAGAGCATCAATCCCGTTGGTTTGCCGTTCCTGAACGCTATCCAGAACTTTTACAAGAAGACCATAAACTCCGTAAATACATAGAACAAAAGCTGGGTAGACTGGCTCAAAACAACGCCGGCATTTCTGAGGTGCGGATTGAGCGTAAAGCAGACCAAATCGACTTAGAGGTACGCACAGCTAGACCAGGTGTAGTAGTAGGTCGTGGTGGACAAGGTATCGAATCATTGCGTACCGGACTTCAATCATTGTTGGGTAGCAATCGTCAAATTCGCATTAACGTAGTTGAAGTGCAACGAGTTGATGCTGATGCCTACTTAATTTCTGAATACATTGCTCAACAATTAGAACGCCGCGTTTCCTTCCGCAGAGTGGTACGGCAAGCGATTCAGCGTGCCCAACGTGCTGGTATTCAAGGCATTAAAATTCAAGTTAGCGGTCGACTCAACGGTGCAGAAATTGCCCGAACAGAGTGGACTCGTGAAGGTAGAGTACCTTTACATACTTTAAGGGCTGATATTGACTACGCTTACTGCACAGCCAAAACGGTTTATGGCATTCTGGGCATTAAAGTGTGGGTATTTAAAGGAGAAATCATCCCGGGACAGGAAGAAACTCCACCCCCACCTGCAACCCGCGAGCGCGAACCTCGTCGTCGTCAACAACAACGCCGTCGCCAACAATTTGAAGACCGCTCAAATGAAGGATAAATGGGAATAGGTCATGGCGCATGGGACACAGGGAATTGTCGTCAATGCCCAATGCCCAATGCCCCTTCGGGTACTCTTCGAGAACCCGCTTCGCGTGTACGCAGTCGCTCATGGGGGAAACCCCCAAGACCGCGCTGTCTCACCAATCCCCAATCCCCAGTAGATAGTACCTAGTACCCAATCATGTTAAGTCCTAGAAGAACTAAATTCCGCAAACAACAGCGCGGACGGATGGAAGGTCTAGCCACCCGTGGCAGTACCCTTAACTTTGGCGATTTTGCCCTCCAAGCTCAAGAACCTGCTTGGATTACCTCGCGTCAAATCGAAGCTTCGCGTCGGGCAATGACCCGTTATATTCGCCGGGGCGGACAAATTTGGATTCGGATTTTTCCTGACAAGCCTGTAACCATGCGTGCCGCTGAAACCCGGATGGGTTCCGGTAAAGGCAACCCAGAGTTTTGGGTAGCTGTAGTCAAGCCTGGGCGAATTTTGTTTGAAATCGCTGGCGTTTCTGAGGAAGTCGCTCGTGAAGCTATGCGCTTGGCTGCATATAAGCTGCCGATTAAAACTAAATTTATTACGCGCCCTCAACCACAGGAGCAGGAGTAGGTTATGCCTCTTCCCAAGATTTCAGAAGCTAGAGAATTAAGTGACGAGAAACTGGCTGAGGAAATTGTTGCTGTTAAAAGACAACTATTCCAGTTGCGCTTGCAAAAAGCTACCAGACAACTAGACAAGCCTCATCAGTTTAAGCACGCCCGACATCGGCTATCCCAATTACTGACGGTAGAGGGGGAACGCAAACGCGCAGCAAGTCAACCGTCTAAAGAAGAAAAGTAGGAGATTATGTCAGTCAAAGAACGAGTTGGCTTGGTAGTGAGCGATAAAATGCAAAAAACGGTGGTAGTCGCCGTTGAAAACCGCGCTCCTCATCCCAAGTACGGCAAGATTGTAGTTCAAACTCGGCGCTATAAAGCTCACGATGAGGACAATCAGTGCAAAGTGGGCGATCGCGTTCGCATTCAGGAAACCAGACCCCTGAGTAAAACTAAGCGCTGGCAAGTCACAGAAATTCTCAACGCCAAAGCTACAACTTAATAGTTGTTATAAAACTAACAACTGAACAAGGGAGACAAATTGTGATTCAACCCCAGACTTACCTGAATGTCGCAGATAATAGTGGTGCCCGAAAACTAATGTGCATTCGCGTATTAGGCGCAGGCAACCGTCGTTATGGTGGCGTAGGTGATAAAATTATTGCCGTTGTTAAAGATGCCCAACCCAACATGGCTGTGAAAAAGTCTGATGTTGTGGAGGCAGTAATTGTCCGCACTCGTAAAAGCATAAATCGAGACAGCGGTATGAGCATTCGTTTTGACGATAACGCCGCAGTGATCATCAACAAAGATGGTAACCCCAGAGGCACACGGGTTTTTGGCCCAGTCGCACGGGAACTGCGCGATAAGAACTTCACCAAAATTGTTTCTCTGGCTCCGGAGGTGCTGTAATGGCAACCAAACAGGGTACGCCCAAAGTATTCCACAAAATGCACGTCAAAACTGGTGACACCGTGCAAGTAATTGCTGGCAAAGACAAAGGTAAAGTTGGTGAAGTGATCCAAGCACTTCCACAGCTAAGTAAAGTCATTGTCAAAGGTGTAAATATTAAAACTAAACACGTCAAGCCTCAGCAAGAAGGAGAATCGGGAAGAATAGTCACCCAAGAGTTCCCAATTCATAGCTCCAACGTGATGCTCTATTCCACTAAGCAAAACGTTGCTAGTCGTGTATGCTACACCTTCACCGCAGAAGGTAAAAAAGTACGGAAGCTCAAGAAAACCGGCGAAATTTTGGATAAATAGGGATGAAGGATAAAGTATAAAAGCTGAAGGATAAAAATTTAAAAGTAATAATAATGACTTCAGACTTGATGCTTTTTTGGTTCCCTGACCAAGCCCAGGGATAAACAGAACGAAAAACTATGGCGACACCAAGACTCAAAAACTTATACCTGGAGACAATTGTCCCCAAGCTGACCAATCAGTTTCAATATACCAACGTTCATCAAGTACCGAAGTTGGTTAAGGTTACTGTTAACCGAGGTTTGGGGGAAGCGGCTCAAAACGCTAAGGCACTGGAAGCTTCCTTAAACGAAATTGCCTTGATCACTGGTCAAAAGCCAGTAGTAACAAGGGCAAAAAAGGCGATCGCTGGCTTCAAAATTCGTCAAGGTATGCCTGTTGGTATCATGGTGACCCTGAGAGGCGAACGGATGTATGCCTTTCTCGACCGACTCGTTAGCCTGACACTACCCAGAATCCGAGATTTTCGCGGCATTAGTCCCAAAAGCTTTGACGGTCGCGGTAACTACACCTTGGGTGTCAGAGAACAGCTAATTTTTCCAGAAGTCGAGTACGACAGCATCGATCAAGTCCGTGGTCTAGATATTTCCATCATTACCACAGCGAAAAACGACGAAGAGGGCCGCGCCTTACTTAAAGAATTAGGAATGCCTTTTCGTGATCAATAAGTTCATCTAAAGAGGGAACGATGGCGGCTAACGACACAATTGCAGATATGCTGACGCGCATCCGCAATGCCAATTTGGCAAGGCATCAAACTACACAAGTGCCAGCCACAAAACTCACCCGTAGTATTGCTAAAGTGCTACGCGATGAAGGTTTTATTTCTGAGTTTGAAGAAGCAGAAGAGGGAGTAAAGCGCAATCTGGTGATTTCCTTGAAATACAAGGGTAAAAATCGTCAGCCGCTCATTACCGCCTTAAAGCGAGTGAGTAAGCCAGGTTTGCGCGTTTACTCCAATAGAAAAGAATTACCTAGAGTACTGGGCGGCATTGGCATTGCCATTATTTCTACATCCAGTGGCATCATGACTGACCGCGAAGCGCGGCGTCAGAACTTGGGTGGTGAAGTGCTGTGCTACGTCTGGTAGTCATTAGTCATTAGTCATTTGTCTTCTTAATAGACAAAGGACAAATAACAAAAGGCAAAAAGTCATGTCTCGTATTGGTAAACGTCCAATTACTATTCCCGCCAAAGTCCAAGTGGCGATTGACGGCGCAAAAGTTGTAATCAAAGGCCCCAAGGGAGAACTTTCTCGCGATCTCCCTGCCCATGTCACAGTTTCCCAAGAAGGGGAAACATTACTGGTGAACCGTCGGGATGATTCCCGTACCTCTAGGCAAATGCACGGTTTAAGCCGTACTTTGGTTGCCAACATGGTCGAGGGAGTTTCCCAAGGTTTCCAGCGTCGTCTGGAAATTCAAGGTGTCGGTTACCGGGCACAAGTCCAAGGCCGTAACCTAGTCCTCAACATGGGTTACAGCCATCAAGTACAAATTGTTCCACCAGATGGAATTCAGTTTGCAGTGGAAGGCACTACTAATGTCATAGTCAGTGGCTATGACAAAGAAATAGTAGGTAACACAGCAGCAAAAATTCGTGCCGTTCGTCCACCTGAACCTTATAAAGGTAAAGGCATTCGCTATGCCGGTGAAGTGGTCAGACGCAAAGCTGGTAAGACTGGTAAGAGTGGTAAGAAGTAAAAATGAAACTTACTCGTAGAGAATCAAAAGTGCGTCGTCATCGACGTATCCGTGGTAAAGTTCAAGGTTCTCCAGAACGCCCACGTCTAGCCGTATTTCGCTCTAATGAGCATATCTATGCTCAGGTAATTGATGATACTCAACATCATACTTTAGTGGCAGCCTCAACTGTAGAACCTGATTTGAAATCTAGTTTAAATACAGGCTCTAACCGCGAAGCATCGGTGCAAGTTGGCAAATTGATAGCAGCGCGATCGCTAGAAAAAGGCATCACCAAAGTAGTGTTTGATCGCGGTGGCAACCTCTATCATGGTCGCATCAAAGCACTAGCTGATGCAGCACGTGAGGCTGGTTTAGATTTCTAAAGTCATTAGTCATTAGTCATTGGTCATTAGTCATTTAACGAATGACATAAGACAAATGGCAAAAGACAAATGACAACTGACAACTGACGTTGAGAGAGCATGATTATGGCAACTGGTCGTCGTAAAGCAAACCGCGCAAAGAAAGAAGAAACCAACTGGCAAGAGCGGGTAATTCAGATCCGACGTGTAAGTAAGGTCGTTAAAGGAGGTAAAAAACTCAGCTTCCGAGCGATCGTTGTCGTTGGTAACGAACGAGGTCAAGTCGGTGTAGGAGTAGGCAAAGCCTCAGATGTAATTGGTGCCGTTAAAAAAGGCGTAGCCGACGGTAAAAAACATCTGATTGACATCCCAATCACCAAATCTAACTCTATCCCCCACCCCATTGATGGTACAGGTGGTGGAGCCAAGGTAATGATGCGACCAGCCGCACCAGGTACTGGAGTAATTGCTGGTGGAGCCGTCCGGACTGTGCTGGAGTTGGCCGGAGTTCGCAACATCTTAGCCAAGCAGCTCGGCTCCAATAATCCACTTAATAACGCTAGAGCCGCAGTTAACGCCCTATCTACACTGCGTACCTTTGCTGAAGTTGCGGAAGATCGGGGTATTCCTATTGAAAATCTCTACATCTAGTAGAGCCGCCCCTGTAGAGTATTAGTGTAAAAAATTACTATTTACATCATGAGACTCAACGATGCCAAGCCCCAAAAAGGCTCAAAAAAACGCCGTCGCCGTGTAGGTAGAGGTATTTCTGCTGGTCAAGGTGCAAGTGCTGGTCTAGGTATGCGGGGTCAAAACTCTCGCTCTGGTGGCGGTACTCGACCGGGCTTTGAAGGCGGTCAACAGCCATTGTACCGCCGCCTACCTAAGTTAAAAGGCTTTCCGATAGTGAATCGGAAAATTTACACTACGATAAATGTAGATAAGCTAGCCTCCCTCCCTGCTAATACAGAAGTAACTTTAGATTCCTTAAAAGCGGCAGGGATCATTACTTCTATTAAGGGCCCATTGAAAATTTTGGGTAATGGGGAATTGAGCGTTCCGCTCAAGGTACAAGCGGCGGCTTTCACAGGTCAAGCTCGTAGCAAAATTGAGGCAGCTGGAGGAAGTTGTGAAGTCCCAGAGTGAAGCCCAATAGGGCACTTCAATGCTAACCAACTCGCTTCCAGAGCCTGGTTCACGATAAAGGTAGCACTCTATGATCAGTCGAGACAAATCCCCAACGGCTCAAGAAACTTTTATGCAGATGGCACAAGCAGCTGGGCTAAGAGGTAGGCTGCTTGTCACTGTCGGTATTTTAATTTTGGTTCGCCTGGGCATCTTTCTGCCTGTACCAGGTATTGATAGAGCTCGGTTTGGCGAAGCAATATCGAGCAACAATTCCATATTTGGTTTATTGGATATATTTTCTGGGCGGGGACTTTCGACTTTGGGAGTCTTTGCCTTGGGTATTTTACCCTTCATTAATGCGTCCATTATTATCCAATTGCTCACTGCTGCTCTACCATCTTTAGAAAATTTACAGAAAAATGAAGGCGAAGCGGGTCGGCGCAAAATTTCGCAGATTACGCGTTACGTCTCTTTAGGGTGGGCAATTATTCAAAGTGTGGCTTTTTCTGCCTTATTCCTACAGCAATTTGCCTTAAACCCAGGCCCAGTATTCGTAGCCGAAACCGCGATCGCTCTGACTGCTGGTTCAATGTTCGTGATGTGGGCATCAGAACTAATCACAGAACGCGGTATAGGGAATGGCGCATCATTGTTGATTTTTGTCAACATTGTAGCATCACTACCAAAATCATTGGGTGACACTATCGACTTGGTGCAAGTTGGTGGTAGAGAAATCGTGGGTCGCGTAATTGTTCTGTTAGTAGTATTCCTGGCAACAATTGTTGGTATTGTGTTTGTTCAGGAAGGAATTCGTCGCATCCCAATTATTTCAGCACGTCGTCAAGTAGGGCGGCGAGTTTTAGCTGAACAACGTAGCTACCTACCACTGCGGCTGAATTCCGGTGGTGTTATGCCAATTATTTTTGCAGCTGCGATTTTGAGTTTGCCACTGCTGATTGCTAATTTCACCAAAAATCCGGACTTAGCAAATATCGTTAACACTTATCTCAGCCCTGGTGGATCTCAGGCTTGGGCATATGCCTTGGTCTATTTAGTTTCTATCATTTTCTTCAGCTATTTCTATTCTTCGTTGATTGTCAACCCAGTAGATGTAGCGCAGAACTTGAAGAAGATGGGTTCTAGTATTCCAGGAATTCGTCCAGGTAGGGCAACGAGTGAGTATATTGAGCGGGTAATCAATCGACTAACTTTTTTAGGTGCGATATTTTTGGGCATCGTTGCTATTATACCCACCGCTGTCGAAAGTGCTTTAGGAGTACCAACTTTTAAAGGACTGGGCGCTACATCTTTATTAATTCTAGTTGGTGTGGCGATTGATACAGCTAAGCAAGTTCAAACCTACGTTATATCTCAGCGATATGAAGGAATGGTGAAACAATAGTGACGCGATTAATCTTCTTGGGACCACCTGGGGCTGGAAAAGGAACTCAAGCTCACACCTTGGCTGAACACTTGCATATTCCCCATATTTCTACCGGTGATATATTACGGCAAGCCATGAAAGAGCAAACCCCTTTAGGGATAAAAGCTCAAAGCTATGTTGATAGCGGTGAGTTAGTTCCCGACCAGCTAGTACAGGAATTGGTACAGGAACGCTTAGGGCAACCGGATGCCAAATCTGGTTGGATTCTAGATGGCTTTCCCCGCAAAGTAACGCAAGCGGTGTTTTTGGAAGAGTTGCTGGAAACAATACATCAGAGTGGAGAAAGGGTAGTTAACCTGGATGCGCCAGATGATGTTGTGGTAGCACGTTTACTAGCACGAGGTAGAAAAGATGACAGCGAAGAAGTGATTCGTCGTCGTCTAGAAGTTTATCGTTCTGAAACTGAACCCTTAATTGATTATTACCGCGATCGCCAAAAACTCCTCACGGTCAATGGTAACCAGTCCCAAGAAGAAGTCACGACTGAACTTCAAAAGGTAATAGCTTTTTAATCACAGCCGAGGAGGGGTAGAAGGGAGGAATCGACAATTTAAAATTCATAATTTCTCCCATAGCCTCACTTTCAGCCATGCCCTACCTCACTGTTGGCTCTGGAGATAAGGCATATGGCATTTTTAGCTAAGATATATTAATAAACTGTTGATATATTTCGTAAATTGTGTTCTTGTGCAGGTGAAGCTACGGCAAAAGAACAGGAGATTGTTGAGTTGAGGAAAACACAAATTGTCTAAGCAAGATTTGATTGAAATGGAAGGCACGGTCACCGAGTCATTGCCCAATGCGATGTTTCGCGTTGACTTGGATAATGGCTTTAATGTCCTGGCACACATTTCTGGCAAAATCCGCCGCAATTACATCAAGATTTTACCTGGCGATCGCGTCAAAGTGGAGTTAACTCCCTACGACTTGACAAAGGGTAGAATTACCTATCGACTGCGAAAGAAGTAAGTTTATGTAGAGAATATTACCATAAAATTACCCTTTTGGGTGTTGCTTAGTCATTTAACTGACTAAATTACCTAAAAATGCTATAATTCACTATTTGGAGTTAATTAAAAAAGGCATGAAAGTCAGAGCCTCAGTCAAAAAGATTTGTGAAAAGTGTAACGTGATCAAACGCCGTGGTCGCGTCATGGTGATTTGTGTTAACCCCAAGCATAAGCAACGTCAAGGATAGCACTTCAAACCACAAACAGAGTGAAGTGCTACACAAAAGCACCATCAACAGCTAAAGATGCGATTAATCGCGTTTTTCTAACAGCAATTGTCAGAACGAAAGGGAGAGATTCATTGTGGCACGTATTGCCGGAGTAGACCTTCCACGCGATAAGCGTGTTGAGATTGGTCTAACCTACATCTACGGAATTGGTTTATCCAGATCGCAAGAAATTTTAGCGGCTACAGGTGTAAACCCAGACACCCGCGTTAAAGAACTCAGTGATGCCGATGTTGCAGCCCTGCGAGGAGAAGTAGAAAGCAACTATCAAGTCGAAGGGGACTTGCGGCGCTGGGAAGCGATGAACATTAAGCGCTTAGTTGACATTGGTACTTACAGGGGGCGGCGTCATCGCATGGGCTTACCGGTAAGAGGACAAAGAACTCGCACTAATGCCAGAACCCGTCGTGGGAGAAGGCAGACAGTGGCTGGTAAGAAGAAAGCACCAGGCAAATAAGATTTCAACGCTTGCTCAACAGAGCAAAGTTTACCCTAAATTCACTACACAACTATGGCGCGACAACCAACTAAAAAAACTGGAAGCAAAAAGCAGAAACGCAACGTACCCAACGGCATGGCTTACATCCAGTCTACTTTCAACAATAGCATTGTCACCATTACCGATCAAAACGGAGATGTCATCTCCTGGGCAAGTGCTGGTTCTAGCGGTTTTAAAGGGGCAAAAAAGGGAACTCCCTTTGCAGCACAAACCGCAGCTGAAAGTGCTGCTCGTCGAGCCATCGATCAAGGAATGCGCCAAATTGAAGTAATGGTCAGTGGCCCTGGTGCAGGTAGAGAAACCGCTATCCGAGCACTTCAAGGAGCAGGGCTGGAAATTACACTCATTCGGGATATTACCCCGATTCCTCACAATGGTTGCCGCCCGCCTAAGCGCCGCCGAGTTTAGAACCGATTCTTTGGCGCAATGAAGGCAAAAAGTTGGAGCATAGGAAAGCCACCTGTAATAGCCGCTTGGACGTCTAGCGTGCAAACTGCTGTATCAGGATTGAGACTTTTGAACTACTTCCCAACTTAAAAAACCAAAATTAATTATTAGCGCCCATAAGCTTAACAGGGACGTCAAACTCTAGCGGCATTTGAAGTTAGTAGCTTGATATACCTGAAGTAAGCTTTAGGGCAAAAACTAAATTCAGGAGGCAATCGATTTGCCTACTAGCAGCACCTTAAAATAAGGGAGGCAACTCCGTGGCGCAGTTTCAAATTGAATGTGTAGAGTCTAATACTGAGGAAAGTCGAAGCCATTACAGTAAATTTGTCCTAGAACCTCTAGAACGTGGTCAAGGAACAACAGTTGGCAACGCCCTGAGGCGGGTTTTACTGTCCAACCTAGAGGGTACAGCAGTTACAGCAGTACGAATTGCAGGCGTTTCACACGAGTTTGCCACAGTTCCAGGTGTACGGGAAGATGTGCTGGAAATTATCATGCGGATGAAGGAAGTCATCCTCAAAAGCTATTCCTCTCAGCCTCAAATTGGGCGCTTGCTCGTTAACGGGCCAACAACAGTCACTGCGGCGCATTTTGATTTGCCCAGTGAAGTAGAAATCATCGATCCGACCCAGTATGTAGCTACCCTAGCGGAAGGTGGCAAGCTGGAAATGGAATTTCGGATTGAGAAAGGTAAAGGTTACCGCACTGTGGAGCGAGGACGCGAAGAAGCCACATCTTTGGACTTTCTGCAAATCGACTCAGTATTTATGCCAGTGCGAAAAGTTAACTATAGCGTCGAAGAAGCCCGTGGAGATGGCTCCATCACCAAGGACAGATTGCTATTGGAAGTTTGGACAAATGGTAGTGTTTCTCCTCAAGAAGCATTATCATCCGCCGCTGGGATTTTGGTAGATCTATTCAACCCATTGAAAGATATATCCCTGGAACCAACCGATACAGGCGCAGATATTCCAGACGATCCAACCGCCCAAATTCCCATCGAAGAGTTACAACTTTCTGTACGAGCATACAACTGTCTAAAGCGAGCACAAGTTAACTCTGTGGCCGACTTGTTGGACTACACCCAAGAAGACCTGTTAGAAATTAAAAACTTTGGTCAAAAGTCAGCAGAAGAAGTAGTTGAAGCTCTACAGCGACGCTTAGGTATTACTTTACCTCAAGAAAGAAGCTCTAAACACAGTTAAGGCAAAACCGTTAATAATTCATAGTGCATTATTATGCGTCACCGTTGTCGAGTCAAGAAACTCAGTAAACCAGCAGACCAGCGTCGCGCTTTGTTGCGCGCGCTGACTACCGAACTAGTTCGTCATGGACGGATTACTACCACTTTAGTCCGAGCTAAAGTAGTACGAAGTGAAGTAGATAAAATGATTACCTTAGCCAAAGACGGCTCCTTAGCAGCACGCCGAGAAGCTCTAGGCTACATTTACGACAAACAACTAGTTCATGCTCTATTTGAGCAAGCTCCCACTCGCTATGCTAACCGTCAAGGAGGGTATACCCGCATCCTGCATACTGTGCCTCGTCGAGGCGATAATGCTGAGATGGCAATAATTGAATTGGTTTAAGAAGGATGAAGTTTAAAGGATAAAGGATGAAATTTTTATCCTTCATACTTCAAATTTGAGTTGATTCTATGTTAGAAAGCCACCAGCCTATGACGACTCACAGAGTGGCCCTGGTAATCCAATACCTGGGCACTCATTTTCATGGCTGGCAACGACAAAAGCAGCAGCGTACAGTCCAAGAAGAGATAGAAACAGCGATCGCTCAAATTCTTGGGTATCATGTGACACTACATGGTGCAGGACGAACCGATGCCGGCGTTCATGCCGCAGCTCAAGTAGCCCATTTTGAGTCTACAGGTGTAATTCCGGCTCACAAGTGGTCAGCCATCCTTAATAGCTATTTGCCCAACGATATATTAATCAGGGCTTCAGCAGGTGTAGGTAACCGTTGGCACGCTCGCTTTAGTGCAGCCTATCGAAGGTATCGCTACACGATATACACTGAAGATCAGCCGAACTTGTTCGTTAGACCCTTCAGTTGGCATTATTATTATGCTCCCCTAGATGAATCCTTAATTAAAGCTGCCCTGAAACCTTTGCTGGGAAAGCATCACTTAGCTGCTTTTCACCGTGCAGGCTCTAAGCGATCGCATTCTTGGGTAGAGGTACAAGCAGCAGAGTGTCATCGCAGTGGGCCATTGCTTCATATTGAAATACAGGCAGATGGATTTTTGTATGGCATGGTACGGCTGTTGGTAGGGATGCTGGTACAAGTAGGTTCTGGGCAGCGCAGTCTTGCTAGCTTTACTGAACTCTGGAAAGCAGAACGTCGGGAAGAAGTGAAACACGCCGCACCTCCCCAAGGCTTGTGCTTGTTGCGAGTTGGCTATCCAGATTTTCCCTTTTCTCCAGATGTTTGGTATGACAACCTGCCTAAGTTCGTCTTCCCTACGCATATTCCAGGGGATTATCCTCACCAAAAAGAGGATCTAACTACCCCTACGGAAACCGTTTATCTTAATTCCACGCAAGCAAGTAAATTACAACCCCAATGAGTAAAACTTACCTTCCTCCTCAAGAAGCTCTTGAGCGTGAGTGGTACATAGTAGACGCCACTGACAAACGCCTCGGTCGCCTCGCTAGTGAAATCGCCCAGGTACTAAGAGGCAAAAAGAAAGCCGAGTATACTCCCCACCTAGACACAGGCGATTTTGTCATTGTTGTCAATGCCGAAAAAGTCGCAGTCACCGGGAAAAAGCGTACCCAAAAAGTCTACCGTCGCCACTCGGGTCGTCCTGGTGGGATGAAGACAGAAACTTTTGCCAAGCTGCAACAGCGTTTACCAGAAAGAATTTTAGAACACGCTGTCAAAGGTATGCTACCTAAAAATAGCTTGGGTAAGCAGTTGTTCACCAAGCTGAAAGTTTACGCAGGGCCAACTCACCCTCATGAAGCTCAAAAACCGAAAGAACTAATAATTAATACAATTCCTGGAGCAGAAAATTAATGATAGCAGTAGCAGAAACCACTAGCGGTCGCGCCGTCTACTGGGGTACTGGTCGTCGTAAGTCCGCAGTAGCCAGAGTACGCCTGATTCCAGGTAGCGGTCAACTGACCGTGAATGGTAAGGATGGAACGTTATATTTTCAATTCAACGCCAACTACCTTGGTGTCATCAAAGCACCTTTAGAAACTCTGGGATTGGAAAACGAATATGACATTTTGGTGAAAGCTGAAGGTGGCGGCTTGACCGGACAGGCAGATTCTATTCGCCTGGGAGTTGCTCGCGCCTTGTGCCAACTAGACCCAGATAACCGCTCACCTTTAAAAACAGAAGGCTACCTAACTCGTGATCCGCGAGCCAAAGAGCGGAAAAAATACGGTTTGCACAAAGCCCGCAAAGCACCTCAGTACTCCAAAAGATAAGTGTCTGGAGATTGGGCAGTGGATACTGGGTATAGGAAAAGCACTTTCCCAGTCCCTAATCCCCGATCCCCATTCCCTAGTCCTTGAATTCATCTGAAAGTTATAATTTATTTAGAGATTCACCACAAAAGGAACAATGGCTAAACCTGATATTCATCCCAAGTGGTATCCAGAAGCTAAAGTTTACTGCAACGGTCAAGTTGTGATGACTGTTGGCTCTACAAAGCCAGAACTGCACGTAGATGTTTGGTCTGGGAACCACCCATTTTACACTGGTACTCAGAAGATGATTGATACTGAGGGTCGAGTAGAGCGCTTCCTCCGTAAGTATGGCATGAGCAGCACTCAAGGCTCTGACGACAAAAACAAAAAGTAGCGGGTTGGCTCTGCTGTTAACGACGACCCTGCATCCGCTGGGTCGCTTGTCATTTAATGCTCGAGCCAACTTGTTATTTTAAGGAGCGTCGCACTCGTCATGGCTGAATCATACCTGCTGGAGAAATTAAAATCCGTAGAACAAACCTTTAATGAATTGACTCGTCGCCTTGCCGACCCTGATACCGCCAAAAACCCTGATGAGTATCAAAAAATTGCCAAGGCTCGTTCTTCTTTGGAAGAGGTAGTAAATACCTATGAAAGTTGGAAAACTGCCCAAGAAGAATTGGCAGGGGCGCGTCAGGTACTCAAAGAAGCAAACGGTGACCCAGAGTTGCAAGAAATGGCAGCCCTGGAAGTAGATGAACTAGAGCAAAAACTAGAATATTTAGAGACTCGCTTGAAGATATTGCTGCTACCCCGCGATCCGAATGATGATAAAAACATCATGTTGGAAATTCGTGCTGGTACTGGTGGTGATGAAGCGAGTATTTGGGCAGGAGATTTACTGCGGATGTACTCCCGCTACGCTGATAGCCAAGGCTGGAGAGTGAAACTAGTGAGCGAGTCACTAGGTGAAATGGGCGGTTTTAAAGAAGTGATTCTGGAAATTCAAGGCGACAGCGTTTATAGCAAGCTGAAGTTTGAAGCGGGGGTGCATCGCGTACAACGCGTACCTGCAACTGAAGCGGGGGGAAGGGTTCACACCTCGACAGCTACAGTAGCAATCATGCCAGAGGTCGATGATGTGGAAATCCACATTGACCCCAAGGATATTGAAATGACCACGGCTCGTTCTGGTGGCGCTGGTGGACAAAACGTCAACAAAGTGGAAACTGCCGTTGACTTAATGCACAAACCGACAGGAATTCGGATTTTCTGTACGGAAGAACGCAGCCAGTTACAAAACAAAGAACGGGCAATGCAAATTCTGCGGGCGAAGCTGTATGAAATGAAGTTACGCGAACAACAAGAAGCTGTAACTTCTATGCGGCGATCGCAAGTCGGTACAGGGTCGCGATCAGAAAAAATTCGCACTTACAATTATAAAGACAACCGCGTTACTGACCACCGTCTAGGACAGAACTATTCTCTTAACCCAGTATTAGAAGGTGAATTGGAGACGATTATTCAATCTTGTATTTCTCAAGACCAGCAGGAAAGATTGGCAGAGTTGGCTACTTCTGGTGCTAATAGCTAATTACTGCTTCTAAAAAACCCAAAAACCGCTTGTTGTGCTGTTGTATTCAATACACACAAGCGGTTTTCTAATGCAATGTTGAGTGCATCTTCCATCTCTGGCAAATAAAACATATGCCTCTAAGCCAAGTGGCTCAGATTGTTCAAGCTGCGGTAGATAGGTTAGCTGCTGTCGCTGAAGCATCTGGGGATGAAGCAAAAGCCAATTGAACTGCTAATAAACCTATACGCGTAGCAGTGAGACAGCGCTATTGGTTTTGAACTTTTTCTTATGAATAAGTATAAATAGTCTTTGATATCATTCAAAATGATAATTTTAGCTAATATCTAAAATTTATTAAAATGGACTCCAATATAAATGTTTAATTATGTCATGGTTATTACGAGTATCGAAAGAGCAGTTAATTGGAATGCAAGATGGTGTAAACGATAAAAGTGATAAATAATTGCAGGTAAACGCAAAACTAAATATGGAGGCTATTTCCCTAGCGTAATTTTGAGGTTGATCGTGAGATGTACAGCACAGGTATCAGCTTTGGAAGTATAACGAGTGTGACCGAAGCACTCAGCTAAGACTTATGCTTAGGTATATGACAAATTTCTCTGTGTCTGCCAAGAGTTACCCACGACGAATTTTTAGTTAAATTTTGTTAAGATTAACACGGCGTTAGCACTTCTTCCCCCAACCACCCACTCCCTACCTGAGAGAAACTGGATGCTACGATTAGAACATATAAGTAAAATTTATCCTACAGGCGAAGTTCTCAAAGATATCAACTGGGAAGTTAAACCAGGCGATCGCATCGGCTTAGTCGGTGTTAACGGTGCTGGAAAATCTACCCAATTGAAAATTATATCTGGAGAAATTGAACCCACCGCTGGCGAAATCATTCGTCCTGCCAGTTTACATATAGCTTACCTTAACCAAGAGTTTGAAGTAGACCCCAGTCGCACCGTTAGAGAAGAATTTTGGACTGTCTTCAAAGAAGCCAACTCTGTACAGCTGTCTCTGGCACAGGTGACAAGAGACATGGAAACAGCTACTCCAGAGGAACTAGATCAACTGATCAACAAATTGGATCGCTTACAGCGACAATTTGAAGCTTTGGATGGCTACGGTTTAGAAGCACGCATCGGGAAAATCTTACCAGAAATGGGATTTGAACCAGAAGATGGCGATCGCCTCGTTAGTGCCTTTTCTGGTGGTTGGCAGATGCGGATGAGTTTGGGTAAAATCCTGCTACAAAAACCTGACTTATTGCTGCTGGACGAGCCGACTAACCACCTAGACTTAGAAACAATTGAGTGGTTAGAAAATTACCTTAAAGGTCTGACTACGCCAATGGTAATAGTCTCTCATGACCGGGAGTTCCTTGACCGCCTCTGCACCCAGATTGTGGAAACTGAACGCGGAGTTTCTACTACATACCTTGGCAATTACTCAGCATACCTCCTCCAAAAAGCTGAAAATGAATCAGCACAATTGAGTGCTTACGAACGCCAGCAGAAAGAACTAGAAAAACAGCAAGCTTTTGTTGACAGATTTCGCGCTAGTGCTACCCGCAGCACCCAGGCAAAAAGCCGCGAAAAACAACTAGAAAAAGTTGAGCGCATTGAAGCACCCACGGCTGGGGTAAGAACTTTACATTTCCGCTTTCCACCTGCACCTCGCAGCGGACGAGAGGTGGTAAACATTAAAGATTTAACTCACATCTACGATGATAAAATCTTATTTTTAGGAACGAATCTTCTGATTGAAAGAGGCGATCGCATTGCTTTTCTTGGCCCCAACGGTGCAGGAAAATCTACGCTGTTGCGCGTGATTATGGGCATGGAACAACCTACAGAAGGTAGCGTTCAATTAGGCGATCACAATGTTATTCCCGGTTACTTTGAGCAAAACCAGGCAGAAGCTTTAGATTTGAAGAAAACAGTCATGGAAACTATCCATGATGAAGTTCCTGATTGGAAAAATGAAGAAGTCCGGACGCTTTTGGGACGGTTCTTATTTACTGGTGACACCGTATTTAAGCCAGTCGGGGCATTGAGTGGGGGAGAAAAAGCACGGCTAGCATTAGCAAAAATGCTCTTACGCCCAGCAAATTTACTAATTTTAGATGAGCCGACAAACCATCTAGATATTCCAGCCAAAGAAATGTTGGAAGAAGCATTACAGAACTACGACGGTACAGCGATTGTTGTTTCTCACGACCGTTATTTTATCTCTCAGGTAGCCAATAAAATTGTGGAAATCCGCGATGGTGAATTCCGTGTTTATTTAGGCAATTATCACTACTATCTGGAAAAAACTGCTGAAGAAAAAGAGCAAGCAAAGTTAGCGGCAATAGCTGCCGAAAAAGCTGCTAAGAAAGCTGCCAAAGCCTCTAAAGCTTCTACCAAGCGCAAATGAAGGAATTATTAGTAGTAGGTATTTCATGGCTTACTACTAATAAATAAACCTCTGTTTAAATAATTTACTGGGCATAAATAAATATAAGTATCAGGTTCGTCAGTGAATATTGAAAAGCCGTAAGTGCTACTAATGAGGAACTACTGCTCACTGACGGTAATCAAAAACTTTTTTGTCTATGATTATGTCCACCTAATTATCAAAAAAACACGCAAAAGTTACTAAATTTTAAAAAAGCATCAAAATAATGTAAATCATTCATAAAAGAAGTTAATAAGCAGAAATTCACTTGCAGCGGTGAGTAGCAGTGGTATCATTCGGGTATTACAAAAAGTAAAGGGCAATTTTACTATGACCAAAGCACCTGTTGCTCCTGTGGTGCTAGTCATTTTAGACGGATGGGGCTACTGCGAGGAGACGCGAGGAAACGCTATTGTTGCGGCTAAAACTCCAGTCATGGATAGCCTATGGGCAGCGTATCCGCACACCCTCATCCACACATCAGGAAAAGCCGTGGGGTTGCCAGAGGGCCAAATGGGCAACTCTGAAGTTGGTCATTTGAACATTGGCGCTGGGCGAGTGGTACCACAAGAATTAGTCCGCATCTCAGATGCTGTCGAAGACGGTTCTATCAAGAGCAACCCAGCACTTGTCAAAATTTGCCAGGAAGTTCGCGATCGCCATGGCAAGCTTCATGTAGTAGGGCTTTGTTCTGATGGTGGGGTACACTCGCATCTCACCCATCTATTCGGACTACTTGACTTAGCCAAGCAAGAGCGAATTTCCCAAGTTTGTATCCACGCCATCACCGACGGCCGTGACACTAAACCGACAAATGGTATAAAAAGCATTGGGTTGCTGCAAGACTACCTAGACCGCATAGGAATTGGGCGCATAGTCACTCTTAGCGGTCGCTACTATGCGATGGATCGCGATCACCGCTGGGATCGGGTCAAACGTGCCTATGACGTGATGACACAAAACACCGTAGATGATGAGCGCCAAGCTGTAGAAATCTTGCAAGCATCTTACGCCGAAGGTGTGACGGACGAGTTCATCCTTCCATTACGAATTGCTCCAGGCGCAATAGAAACAGGTGATGGGGTAATATTTTTTAACTTCCGCCCCGACCGCGCTAGACAACTAACTCAAGCTTTTGTCAGCCCCAACTTTACAGGCTTTGAAAGACAGCTAATTAAGCCGCTGTCTTTTGCTACTTTTACTCAGTATGATCCAGACTTAGAAGTAGCTGTAGCTTTTGAACCTCAGAATCTCAGTAATATTCTGGGGGAAGTTATAGCTAATCATGGTCTGAAGCAGCTACGCACTGCGGAAACCGAAAAATATGCCCACGTCACTTATTTCTTTAATGGGGGTTTAGAGGAACCTTTTATTGGAGAAGACCGGGAACTGGTAAGCAGTCCAATGGTAGCAACTTATGACAAAGCGCCAGCGATGTCAGCAGCAGCAGTTACAGATGTAGCGATCGCAGCGATTGAAAAGTGTGTCTACTCTCTAGTTGTGATTAATTATGCCAACCCAGATATGGTAGGGCATACTGGTCAGATAGAAGCTACGATGGAGGCAATTGAAAAGGTTGATCGTTGTTTGGGTCGCCTACTCACTAGCATTATTAAAGTTGGCGGCACAACAATTATTACTGCCGACCACGGCAATGCTGAACATATGCTAGATGATGTGGGTAATCCTTGGACAGCTCACACTACCAACCCAGTTCCCTTAATTGTGGTGGAAGGAGAAAAAGTAAAAATCCCTGGACATGGTACAAATGTCGAATTGCGAAGCGATGGTAAGCTAGCCGATATTGCCCCCACAATTCTGGATATTTTACAACTACCTCAGCCATCAGAAATGACAGGGCGATCGCTGCTGAAACCAGCAGAATATGATGTACAACGCACTCGTACTCCCGCGCAAGTTGGTCTGTAAAATTAATAGCAGGTAACATTTAACTGTTACCTGTTACCTGACTCTTGACTCATTTGTTTTAAAATTTATTATCTATCTATTTAGATTGTTACTATGACAGTTTCTAACATTGTGCAAAGCATTTGGGCGCTTTCCGCCGCTGGTTTAATTGTCTTAGTGTTGCTGCATAGTCCTAAAGGCGATGGTATTGGAGCCATTGGTGGACAAGCTCAGCTGTTTAGCAGCACCAAGAGTGCAGAAAATACATTGAACCGAGTTACTTGGGCATTGACAGTAATTTTCCTCGGTTTAACAGTAGTTTTGAGCGCTGGTTGGCTGCCTAAATAAAAATAGGAAAATAGGGAAATGGGGAATAAAATCCAATACCCAACACCCAACACCCTCAAAAATTTAATTACCTGGCGGTTACTAGCAGTCCTTGCCTTAGCTATTGGCACAGGGCTGTTAGTCATTTTTACCAACACTCAGTCTACTGCTGTTCCTACCAAAACGCTGTATACCGAGGACTCTACCTCCCTCTCTATACCTTCTCCAAAATCCCATCCTCTACCGCCAACACTAGCGCAGTGGCAAGATAAAACCAACAGTGGTGATTACTTTTCTCAAATCACAACTACCCAAGTTGGTTATCTCATTTGGTCACAGTTTCCCGTTCGGGTTTACGTACAACCACCAAAAGCAATTAGTAGCCAGCAAGCTCAAGCATGGGTTAACAGTGTTTTGCAGGCTGTGCAGGAGTGGAATGCTTATTTGCCTTTAGCAGTAGTTGAACAGCCAGAGGTTGCAGATATTAAAATTTTGCGAAAAGCGCCACCACTTCAAATTTCACCCAATAACAAAATTCCCCGTGCGCGTTCCGCCCAAACTAACTACGAGTTATATACCAACAACAAAGTTTTATTGCACCGCTTCACTATTTTGCTGAGTCCTAGCCAGAGTGGTAATTATCTCGTCGCAGCAGCCCGCCATGAATTTGGTCATGCCTTGGGAATTTGGGGTCATAGTCCGCTACAAACCGATGCCCTATACTTTTCTCAAGTTCGTAATCCACCGCCTATTTCTCCTAGAGATGTGAATACCTTGAAGCGGGTTTATGAACAGCCAACCAGCTTAGGATGGCCTTGATAGTCGCTTGAGTTTCAGCGGGTAAGAAAAAAGTAAGATATCAAGTTTCCAACTCACCCGAAAACTATATTTAACAAGGCTTACAACTACCAATATTGTGTACCTTTATTGCGCGGTCGTGGCTTTTTAGTTAATTCCTAATAATTTCTGGGAACCATAATATTAGCCTTTATTGGTTTAAGAGCAATGGGAATATTCGATATATTCAAGGATGTTAAAGACTTTGGTACAGAATTTGACAAAGCATTTAACTTTGTAATGCATGATAGTAAAGATTATTACGGTGAAGTAGATGTACAAGATAGTTCTGGTACTTTATGGAGAATCAGGGTGCGTAGAACAGGAGACCGAGGGCGATACTTAAAAATTAATTCAAAAACAAATAGCTCACGGCAAATCCGAGCTACAGCAGACGGTTACAAAGATTATGTACAAATTACACCAGATGAATGGGATATGTTTCGTCTATTAGTTGGTAATCCGAATCATGTGGAACTTTACCTTAATGCTAAAAAAGTTTTATCTCGGATAGTATGATAGTTCAAAAATAAATATAGTTTTGAAAAAATTGTAGCGGTAATGGAAAATGACTTTTATTGCTCATCACGCCCATTACTGCTTTTTACTAAAATTTATTTTCACCATCATAAATTCATATTTATCTTACAAGATCCTGAAGGATTTACAAATATAGATTATTAAACATTTAGGCTAGATATCTCTTTAATCATCAGACATAACTGTGTATTTAATTCTCACTAATTACTGTTCTCAAAGCTGCTTAACTTTGTTGCGCGATCCTTTGATTATTTTTGTATAGTCAAAAACCTTATAGTGCGTAGGTTGGGTTGAACGTAGTGAAACCCAACATTTCCGGGGGTTTGTTGGGTTTCACTTATTTCTTAAATAGATGCTTTCTACACAGGACGCAGGCTAAGTAATTCTTGAGGAGATGCCAGCATATCGATCGCCACAAAGAAAATCTTGCCTTGCGGATTGATTAAGAACCGCCAAGCAATATTCATCCCTACGTTGACACCAAACCAAGGAGTTTGTACTACACCTGTAATTTTAAGCTGCTTAGAGCCATCTGGTTGAACTTCGCTAATGCCCTGCTTTGGCATCATGTTAAGTCCTTGGGCTTCTTCACGCATATATTTGGCGATCGCCTCACGACCAACAATCGCTTTTTGGAATGGTGGTTGTAGCGCACCGTCAGGAGTAAACAGATTAATCGCAGCATCAAAGTTGTCTGCATTCATAGCTTCAATGTAGCTGAGTACAGCAGGTTCTGTGATGCCATCTATCTTGACTGAGGTAGCAACGGGAGCTGTACGTGGGAACGCAGGCTCTGCAACGGCTTTGGGATAACTACTTGGGCCAAGCTCTGAAGTATCGAATCCCATGTTTACTACGGTATTACGTAGTACTGTAATTTGCTGACCTGGATCAAGCTTCTGGGTTGCTTCTAGCACTACTTTCACACCAGGGGACATTTGATAACCTGTTGGGACAGGAGTGACGATACCCTGTTTCATCAACTCTCCCAACTCATACCAAAAAGCCAGCTTGGTATTAACGCTGAAGAATCCGTAAGAACGGCTAATAGGAGTATCAGCACGGTTAGCAAGATCTCGCATGACTTGCATTTGCTCTTCCTGAGACATCAGCTTAATTTGGGTTAGCAAACTTTCTGCTAGTTGCAGGCGTGCTGCGCCAGGAGCAGCAGGGGTAATTGTACGACCCATTTCAGTGTAGGCATACCAGAGATATGCCAACTGATCATCAACACTGAGTTGATCGAACAGCGCTATAGTGGCTGGAATCGGGCTAGGAACTTGAGTGTTAGAGAAAATACTTTGAGCGGACTCGATAGTCAAAGCCATGATCACAATCTCCAGTATTGTTTGTTAATTAGCTGCTTTCAAAATTTCAACGAAGGATCTTAAAACTGAGGCAAGCTAGCAAGAAACCCTATCAACTCTCCTCAATTCAAGACTTTCAGCGCTAAAAGTGAGACACAACCAACCCGAAAGTACTTGCAAAAAGTAAGTTTGTTTGCATACCAACTCAAGCCAGTCTGGGGACTGTCTTGCAGGTACATATTTAGTGCGATTGCAAATGTGTTAATTCACACTTAGCGGTGGATGACAAAACTGCACTTAGTCATGCAGCCCTCTCATCAGAGGTTTATCTTTTATGTAAAGAAGTGTAACAATAAAACTTAAGTTTTGTAAAGTTTTTTAAAATATTTGTGACATAGTTCGGCAAAACCTTGCCTCCTACTGCCTTTCACGGATGATCCTGAAGCAAGCTTGGTGGAAAAGAAAAGCTTGTGGTGCAAGCCTCGCAACTTTAATATCACAAGCTTTTCTTAATTTTTACCTAACTTACCAGTGCTAAATTGTTAACTTGATCACTAAGCACTAAAAACCGCTAGTGAGCGATCGCACCCAACACTTAGAACGCAACTAGAAACGTATTTATATGATTTAAATTTGCTGAAAACGCTTTATCCAAGATGTTCTCAACATCTGCGTTTTCTACAAAAGGCACAGCCTAAGAAATTGCTACTGTTACGAAAGTTTCGCCACTGCTAAAAAGTTTTGAAAACGCCTTTCTAGCAGGTGTTTCAAAAAGCAAGTTTTCAGATAGCGAAAAACTAAAAATACTAACCAAAATTCAGATAAGAACTTTTTTCTACGCTCCCCAACTTAACTGTACAGGTCGCTGTGTTAATACTTCCTGATACAGTTCTTCCAGTAGAGTAATATTTTTACTGAGAGTATAGCGGTCTAATACACGCTTTCTGGCTTTTTGCC
The DNA here is from genome assembly GCA_019359325.1 of Mojavia pulchra JT2-VF2. Taxonomy (GTDB): domain Bacteria; phylum Cyanobacteriota; class Cyanobacteriia; order Cyanobacteriales; family Nostocaceae; genus Mojavia; species Mojavia pulchra. Next base: position 188,737 of record JAHHHN010000008.1, read on the forward strand.
CCAGCAAAGTGGTTAACTCAGGATGGTCTTGAAATAGTGGCAAGAGAGTTCGTAATTGCGATCGCACTGTCTTTGTATTCAGAACTACCCCTGCCCCTTTTTCTAAAACTTCTCCATCTGCACCCACGTTGGTTGCTAAACAAGCCAGCCCAGATGCCATAGCTTCTAACAGAGATAGGGATAATCCCTCTACCAATGAAGGCAAAATGAATACATCTGCTCCCCGCAGAATATCGATACGTCGGTTTTCATCGGCAATAAATCCTAACCAGATAATGCCCTCATCTGCACCATAAAATGGCTGTAAAGAAGGCTTCAAAGGGCCATCACCAACGATTAACAACTTGCTATCAGACCCCATTTGCGACTGCTTCCAAGCCTTTAGCAGAGGTTCAACATTTTTTTCAGGAGCTATGCGGCCTTGATAAACAAATAAGCGTTCGGCTTGAAATTCTACTTTAACTTTAGAAGGCCCCGGAGAATACTTAGCAGTATCAACTCCATTGGGAATTACGGCGATATTTTTTTCTTGCACACCCATACGCGCCAATAATTCTCGCTGAATTTGGGAAAAGACAATTACGCGATCATAGTTACCCAAAAAAGGTGCGTATAGTTGATATGCCAATAGTTGAGTTCCTGATATCAGTTTTGCTCCCTTTCCTGCAAATGGTGTGTGGAAAGTAGCAATTAGTGGCAAATTCAGTTGCTCACAAATTTCTGGTAGAACAAAGTCAAGCGGAGACAGAGTTAGAGAAGCATGAACGATATCTGGTTTGATTTCCCGCAGCGAATCAGTTAATACCTTAGTTGCTTTGAAAGTGGGAATTGTGTAAACCTGGGACTTGTAAATGAAGGGAAGGGAAACTTCTTGGAAATTTGGCCACTTGTCGGGTTCAGATTCTTCTTGGGCAAAGTGGAGAAAGCTAACTTGATGCCCTCGGTCTAGCAAGGCATTTGTAATTTCTCGACTGTAGGTAACATTGCCACAAAAGGGTGATTTTTTTCCAATCCAGGCTATACGCATTCTTTATTCAGTTATAAGAACAGCGGGTAATATTTCAGTTTTGTTTGCTTTGTAGTTTTTCTTTAATTCTGTTCTACTAGCTGGCTTTTTATGTATTATTAAATTCCACTTTTTATTTTGCAAAAAAGCCACATTTTGCTCTTAATTTACCCAGTAAATTTATAATTTTATTTATTCTAATTGTCAGTTGTTAATGGTTATGCATCGATAACAACTTATTCAAGCCAATATTCATAATGATCCCTACTTTAGACTATGGTTAATTGATTGCTGAAATCAGTTTACCACGAAAACAAAAGCTTTCAGTAAATTATTAACTATGCCAAGTAATGATTAATAGCTTTATTTATCGGATAACTATTTATGGGAGTTATACCAGGTGAATATACCTCCAAAAAAGACAATCGCAGCTAATGATAAAAAGACTGCTTGTAATCCGATAAAGGTTTCTGCTAAACCTGCTAATGCCAAGGGTAAGGAAAGGGCAATATTAATCACATTGTTTTGCAGACCAAAAACTTTGCCACGCATTTCTGGCGGGGTTTCTGTTTGGATTGCAGTTTGCATGGGTATACCCACTAGCGCTCCAAAAATTCCCAATAGTGCTATCAAAAGCAGGACTATCCATAGTTGTGTTGTAAATAGCGACAAACCAATCAGGGAAGTTGCCATACCTACACAACCGCACAGACTGAGGCTGGTATAGGAGAAGCGTTGACCAAACTGCCCTAGAATTGTCGCTCCAGCCGCGATGCCAACACCACCAGCTGCTAGTAAAAAGCCGAATTGGGAGGCTTTCAAGTTGGGAATTATTTCTGCCATGCGAACGGCTAGAACAGTTAATGCCGCAAAGATGGAAAACAAGATGATCAATTGCAATAAAGCACTGCGGACACGATGATTGTCTTTGAGATAGCGCAGTCCATCGTGCAGATCAGAGAAAACGTGGGGAAATTCTGTTTCAGGCCCGTGGGGTTTTTCTTTCGTAGCCAGGAAAAACAAAATTAGCCCAGCGATCGCATAACTGCCACCCACGACAATTTCTTTACCCAATTCACCACTACCACCAAGTTGCAGCCAAAGTTGATCTGCGATCGCCAACAGTGGCTCTCCTACAGCAAACCCTACAATTACCGATGCCATCATTGTAGTCGTGTACAGAGAGTTAGCCGAGAGTAAATGCTGTTCTTCCACCACTAAAGGAATTGCTGCCTGTTCTGCTGGTGCAAAAAACTGCGTCAGCGTGGACACTAAAAATGTCACACCCAAGATGATCAAAAAACCAATTGGTAACATTCCTAATGGTTTCCAATCATGAGTCAACCATAACAGTAGGGGAATAGCCAAAACCAAGATACCCCGCCAAACATTTGTTGCTACCAGTACCGCCTTTTTTGGCCAGCGATCCACAAAAACACCAGCTACAGAACCAAATAGTACTGCTGGAATTGTAAAAGACATCATTAAGGCTGACACCCAAGCGCTAATGCTCTGATTACCTGCTTGAAACTGAGTGTTAATCAAGGCAATCATCAGCACTAGATAAACTTTATCCGCCAATTGACAGAAAACTTGACCACCCCAAAGAGCTAGAAAATTAGGGTTTTTTAATACAGGCAAAAAACCCTTCTGTTGTACATCATTTGATTCTTCTTCTGTGCTTGAATCAACATCTTTTAATTTCGGCGGTTCTTTTACTGGGTTAATAACGGCTGGCATCTGCGTGATGGAAGTACCTTTGCCGCTTGCCTCAGTAGTTCTTAATTGCTCTTTTGAGTGTTTTTCAGATGCTTCTGTAACATCGGCTTTTGGTATTTCCGATGTCCAATTTTTATCAATTTTAGAAACGTCTTTTGGAGACACTTCTTGGCTATTAATTTGATCGGGTGTAGACTTAGGAACAGCACTTAGGTGATTAGGTGCTGTAGAATCTGATGCTCTATTCTGTTTTTTGGCGTAGCTTGGCGACAAAGGCAGAATTTTGGTATCCAAATCAGACGGTTGCATCATGGTTGGTTGGCAGCAAAATAAGAATCTATTAAGGTGGCGGAGCGAATCGGGTGACCTAAATGATATTGAGCATACTGGCGTAGAATTTGCTCAATGGATAACCAGCCATCATCGCTGGCTGCATTAATTTGCATTATCTCTGGTTGCGACAGCTGCTGGAGTATAGCCAGTTGTGTGGCATTCAGACGAGTAGAAATCACAGGTATTTCTTGCCGATGGGTAACTGTTTGGTAGCTGGGAATTGGAGTGGCTGTAGTGATTGGGGGATGGCGTGATGGGGCGACAGAAGTATCTGTTTTTTTCTCCCTTTGTGTCTGTTTTCGCAAGTCTTCCCAAGCCTTTAAGCAAATTATTCCACCCATAGGGACGCTAAATCCTACCTGCCAATTGGGATCTATAAAGTTTGGCGTTAGAGGGCGTTGAGTTAAGCAACAGACTTGCACCTGAGGCGTTAGTCCTGCAAAGGCTAAAAGATGAAAAACCCCATGAGCTAGATTAGCGAGAATACTTGATGCCTTTGTATTAGGCAACACCTCTAACCGATTAAGATGTTCGTTGAGTAATTCATAAAGTTCTTCTTGGGATTGTTCGCTCAAAGCTTGGCATAGGACTACCTCAGCTAAATACTGGCTGGCTGCCAGTTTACCTAAATTTTTAGCCAGACCTGGATAAGTTTTTATTGTTTGTGCTTGTGTAATTTTATCGAGCGATCGCCCTTTAGCAATCAGTAGTTCATTTACTACAAACATCCCACTCCTACCACCCAAGCTTGAGTTATGCTTGCGTGCCCCAGGAGCAACTGCTCGAATCAGACCGAACTCACGTGTCAAAATTGTCACTATTCGATCCGATTCTCCTAGTACCTGGGTTTTAAGATTAATTCCAGTTGCTTGATAGGTTTTACTCATTAGTCATTAGCCATTAGTCATTAGTCGTTAGCCATCAGTCGTTAGTGAGTAGCCAGTGGTCAGTGGTCAGTGGCAAAACACAAACAACTACAACTGACAACAAACAACTGACAAAGGACAAAACACAAATGACTATTCAACCTTTTCCAGGTTATCGCGCTGACGGATCAAATCGATACCGCGAGATGTGCCTAATCTAGTAGCACCTGCCAAGATTAAGTCTAAAGCTTGATTGATAGTACGAATACCGCCTGAGGCCTTAATTCCCACCCTTTCCTTTGCTACTTCCTTCAAAAGGCGTACATCCGCCACCGTAGCACCACCATTCCAACCTGTACTGGTTTTTAAGAATGCTGCCCCTGCTTCCATAGATATTTCTGCTGCCAGTTTTTTCTCTGCATCTGTCAGCAGGTTAGTTTCCAGAATTACTTTGACAGTTTGCCCAGTCTCTTCACAAATTTCGGCAATTTCTCGGTGAACTTCTTCAGTTTTGCCAGCTTTTAACCAGCCCAAGTTGATAACCACATCGAGTTCAGTGGCTCCATTTTCTACTGCTTCTTGAGCCTCATATAGCTTAACTGCTGGAGTGGTTGCTCCAGTGGGAAAACCAATCACTGTACAGACTTTAGGATTCTTGCCATGCAGAATTTCTGCCGCCTTCTTCACGTAGCTAGGGTGCAGGCAAACCGCCGCAAAATTAAATCTGTATGCTTCTTCACACCATTGCTCAACCTGCTCTGGGGTAGCCGTTGGCATCAGCAGGGAATGATCGATAAATGGCGCAATATCAATGTCTGGATAGTCTGCTGCCATTGTGTCTTCTACCAGTGATTGCTTTGATTATTAATCTATATGAAAAATTAAATCATTTCTTATATATATATTAAACCACATTTATTACGGGTTTCCCCGAAAACACTCTACTTATTTAGCCTTGGATGCAGGCTGTGCAGGTACATCTGAATTACTGTCGGTATTAGAGTTACCATTAGCCAGTTGTAACCTGAGAAAGATCAACAGGATTTTTGATCCCAGTTATTAGAAAATTAAGAATAGTTTGAGCTAATGCTTTTGATGCCAAATACGGTACACCATTACCAATAGTTTTAAACATATTGGTGAGTGACATATTCTCAGATAGGTAAAAATTTGCAGGCAAAGATTGAATTGCTAAAGCTTCCGCTACAGAAATTCGCCTTAGTTTGTAGGGATGTAAGTGAACTTCATTATTTCCATAGCAAGCTGTGGGAGAGTAACGCCATCTGTGAAGACGTTTGAAAGACTTCTTAGAATCATCTCCTTCATCAACAGCAGCAAATTTTGTAATACCTGCCTTAGGTTGAAAATGGTGTTCAGTATTAGGATGGTTCAACACATTATTTTTGTTAAACCAGTATTCAACTGTTAGTTCTTGAGGAATACCTTCAGGACAAGGAATTATAGAATCTACTTGAAATGGTTCACACTTACCCCAAGGGTAAGCAAAAACTTTTTCTTTAGGATAGAGAATCTGATTCTTCCAAGGAAAAACTTCTTCAGGTATTACTTGGTCGCTTAGAAATTGTATTCTCATATCCTGAATTAAATCTTTTTGGAAGCCAATCAGAATGATTCTTTCTCTATCCTGCGGTACACCATATTCAATGGCATTAATCAGGCGTTCTGTTAATATATAGCCTGCTTGCTTTAACTTGTGCTTAAGTGACTCAAAAAATAAACGGTGTTTTTTCGTTTTCCACAATCCCTTGACATTCTCAAATAAAAAGAAGTCTGGCAGATTTCGACAAATTAATTCAATATAGGCAGATGAAAGTTTACCATTATCTCCTAAGTAACCTCTGTTTTTTCCCCCAATAGAAAAATCAGGACAGGGAGGCCCACCGATAAAGCCAATAATATTATGGGATTTGCGACAATCTTTGACTAATTGCCAGAAGTGTTGTGCTTCTATTCCTTCGATAAGTTTACTTACGTCTGCTGCTTCTCCGTGATGATATTCATATTCTGGCAATGGCAGTTTGAGAACTTCCCTTGAATAGCGATATGCTGCCATAAATGGGGAAAATATCTCGTTGACGTAGACTATGTTAAAACCGCTAGTTTCAAATCCTAAATCTAGAAACCCTGAACCAGCAAAAAAGGAGAAAAGACAAGGGCGAAAACTAGCCATCTATTAACATATAATCCTTGTAAAAATTACTATATAAATATTTTGTCTGCAATCAAAATCACAGGTTTATAAGGAAAGTATCCCAACATTTAAGAATTATACCTTTGCATGAGATTATCAAGGTATTTAATTAGCAAGTTAAATTTTGTAGATGCACGTATCAAATTTATAGTGAGATTATTTATTATAATAAAAACCTTTTTAATACTTCAATCTTTGGCTCACCCAAGTACGAAACGAGCGCAAAGTTAATGTTTCTCCCTCAGTTAGGCTTTGCTCAATAAACCGAGGAATTACATCTAGCATTAACAAAGGAAAAGTCGGACTCTGTTGTACTAGGGTATAAATTAAGATTGGCTCAGATAGCACAAAAAATTTTAGAGTGCGCCCATCATACAACAAAAATTCTGGCACACCCAAATTTGCATAAATTGGGCGTTTATCTAAAGAAGTACTAGTAATATCAATTTCAATAACTAAGTCTGGCGGTGGGTCAAAGTTTAAGTCAATATCTCTTTTACCTCTGGCAAGAGACTCATTTTGAATATAGTAGCAAGAGTCAGGTTCTACTCCACGCTGCATATCATCACGCTTCAGGGTTAAGGAACCAAACTTTTTCAAATTTAGATTTAATTCATCTGCTAATATCCGAATCAAATCATCAATAAATCTATTGGTGTTTTCATGCTCTCCCAAGGGAGTCATAATTTCTAAAGTTCCTTGGTTATATGCCAAACGCGCAGCTCGTTTCTCACCCAATTCTTTTAGAATAGCTGTGAAAGTTTGCCAGCTGATGTTGTTAAGAATCACCCGCTGTTCCGCAAGAGCCGCAGCCGTCACCATAGACTTTTACCAAACTACTGTTTTACTTCACGCCAAGCCGCCAAGATGCTAAGAATATCTTTGCGCCTTATACCAATTCTGTACGAAGATGCGCCCAATTATTTATAGGACATAGCGCAAGAAATCAGAAACGAATCACAAAAAAGAGGCAGTGCTGGAATCACCGCAACGCCCTGCCTCGCCTTTGCGCGAAATTATCCCACAGCTTTCTCAACAGCGATGAGTTCACCCTGCTGGGCTTCTGGCAACAGCTGCTTCACACCCTGCTTAACAAAACCTTGTAGGAAAGCCATCTGTTGATTTTGTTGAAACACTTTTTGCAAGGTTTGGCGTAACTTATCGAGATTCAAAGCAGTACCCGAATCTGTAGCTATTTCCTGTTGCTCAAAATATTCAACTAAACTTAACCCGGCTACTCTGGTGAGATAAGCTGCACTTACTCCCTGCACGACGCCGCCAGCCACAAAGGTGATGGCGTTACTTTTAAGAACAGTACTAATAGCTTTGGTAGAAAGTTCTACTAAACCGAGTTTCAGCATTAAACTTCCCATTGTTCCAGCTACGGTTTGTGCTTGTTCCAAAGAAAATTTCTGCTGATAAATATTACCCAAATCCATTACCATCTGGGCATTAATAGCCGCAGTTGCCAAAACATCAAGTGCTGGGACTGGGTTGGCAAAGGCAGCAGCGGCAGCTATCCACTGATATTGTTCAATGGTTGGGGTAGCGCGATCGCGTCTTGTTGCATTCAGCCAATTTTTCGCCTCAGCTTTTAGCAACCTAGCTTTTCTGATCGTAGTTGCCCATACGAGCTTTTGTGCTTGCTGAACTAAAATTTCACTCAACTGCTGTGTCAAAGACTCGATGTCTGGTGCTGGTTGTTCCATCCACTCTTGCACAGAACCGTCTGCCTCGTGTTTCCGCACTTTGATGGTAAGGGGAGAGGCTGCTGTTGCAACTAAATTACCTGACATCCGCTGTTTCAACGACAGCAAAATGCTAGCGCGTTCATCAGGCAAATATTGGTCTTGTTTGTTGAAAACCAGCATTATCGGCTGATTTGCTGCTTTTAGCTGCTGTAGAGTTTGAAATTCTGAATCTGTTAAATCACCGTTGGTGAGGAACAGAACAAAATCTGATTTTTGTACTTCTGCCAAAACAGCTGTATCTGACTTGCCACCCGCTTCTATAAATAAAGGTGCTGTTTCTTGATAGGTAATCTTTCGCTGTATTTCTTGCTGCCAACTAGACTCTAAAACTTGAATCAAAGTGGTTTTACCCACTGATTTGCCGCCAGTAACAGCTAATTTAATGTCTTGCCTATCTAATTCCTTGAGTAATTGGGTAACTTGTTCTCGTAGGTTCCCTAAGGCTGTATGGTTTTCCGCTTCTTGTGCTAGTTGATTAATTACGGCTTCAGTTTTGGCGATCGCACTTTCTACGCTTGCCCGATCTACAACTGCATCATCTAGAAAATCTAGGTTGCTTTTAGGGCGAGTTTGCCGCAATAACCACAAACCACCGCCGACGGCTATGGCACTCAATAAACCAAACTCACCAACTTGCACTATTGAATCGTGCCAACTGTCTAACATCCACAGGGAAAAGGACAGTCCCAATCCTCCCACTAAAATTGGTCGCTGCAACTTCACAACCATGACTCTCCGCGCTTTTTGGATGGCTTCTACCAGGATAGATCAAAATAAAACAAATCCCTGCAACCTTAACAGATTACAGGGGTTTGTTTTATCTTTAACTTGGTGGCGGGAAGTGGATTTGAACCACTGACCTTCGGGTTATGAGCCCGACGAGCTACCAGGCTGCTCTATCCCGCGTCGTTTTCTTTACTTTTATAGTATAACCACAAAGTTCCAACTTTGGCAACTATAAAAGTGATAATTCTCCAACAACTTCTAAACGCTTGTATTTTCCCAAGATCATAAACTTTTCAGACAGGCTTTCTGCCACACTGGGACTAATCCAGCCCATTTGTTGAAGCAAGTAAATAGCAACGGCATATTTTGCTCGTTTTGCCCCATCCATGACTTTAATCGCTAATCCCATACCTTCCCCTAGCCTGCCAATACACTGAACGCCTTCAGCGCCAGCTTTACTGACCAATTCTCCTGGGGCTAGGCGCATTAGTTCCGTATCAAATTCACCATCTCCAGCTACCATAGTTGGGTGATGAGTCATGGCACGGACAATGCGCTCCATATCCAAAGTTTTACCAGAGGCTAGTAAGGCATACAGAGATGCCATCTGACCGAGTTGCATGAGATAAGTCGGTGCACCACAGTCGTCATGAGCGCTGAGAAATTCTTCAGATGGCATTCGGAGCAATTCTGCTACCTTGCTGAGAATTAATTGTTGCACTGGGTGTTTGCGTTCTAAGTAGTTAGTCAAAGGCCAGTGGCGTTGCTGACAAACAGCTAACATTCCCGCATGTTTACCAGAGCAATTGTATTCTAGAGGACTGCGTTTTCCTTCAGGAATTGGACATTGAAGAGTAGTCGGGTCAAGATCGGCCCGCCAAAGAATGTTAAATGCCTGTCTTACCTGTTCTACTGTTCCTTTATGGGAACTAGTAATAATCGCTAAATCACGATCGCTGAGGTCGTAGCGTTCCAATGTACCTGTGGATGTAACTGCAAGTGCCTGAAACGGTTTGAGTGCTGACCGGACAAATGCAGCAGTTTCAGAGTTTCCGGCAACGGACAAAACCCGTCCCCGCTCGTCGCATACAACAGCCTGGACTATATGCCTCGATTCAATGATTCCTTCCCGGAGCAACCTGACTTCCAGTGCTGCGGCTTGTGTTCGTTTTCCCATTGTCATGGGTTAAAATTTATCACTTTTGTGTTATTTACAATTTTTTATTTGTCAACAACCAAAAGACCCTAGTTAAGAGCTATTTGACTGTTGACGATATGACTATTTACAACAAATGCCAAACTATAGTACCAGCAAGGAACATTACTGCCAAGCCAGCAAAAGTAAATTGCAAGCGCTGGAGAATAGGTTTGATTTCGTATGTAGCAATCAGGCGATCGCGGGTTAGCACTTCCTGCGGTTTCGTCCAAGTTTGACCGTCGTACCACCCAGACTCTTCATAAAATACCGTTGGGCTGAAGAGGCGATCGCGCACATAGAACCAGCCCAAATATAATCGCACTAGTGCCAGCACTACACCTATACTCGCTCCTGCTGCACTACAGAGAATAAATTGGGCAATATGTTTATGTGGGGGAAAACTGGCTGCTGCCACTGGCCCTGCCACCAGCCAGGATAAACCCCAAATCCAAACCATTTTCGTGATCTGCTCACTCCAATTTGAGGCACAATCACGAAACAGCCAGGACGCTTTTAATTCTTCGTACTCATTGAGTGGTTGTTGTTCAGTCGGAACTGGGCAATTTGAAACCGAGGATTTCATCATGTTGGTTTACTCCCACCGTCATCGGATGTTGGAAGTTCTAAGCGTTCTGCATGAGACCAGAACGCTTCTAAATTATAAAACTCCCGCTCTCTAGGCATCATGATGTGAACAATCACTTCGCCATAGTCTTGCAGAACCCAACTTCCCTCTGCTTTGCCTGCTGTCCGCAAGGGACGCCGTTGCCATTCACTTTCTACTTGTTCTTCAATAGCTTCGGCGATCGCTCTTACTTGTACCCTAGAGTAGCCAGTCATCATCACGAAGTAATCTGCCAAGTAAGATACATCTGCTACCCTGAGCAATAAAATATCCCCAGCTTTGCGGTCTGATGCTGCTTCAGCGACAGTTAAAGCTATTTTTCTACTCGCTTCTTCGTTTTCAGCTTGTGCGCTTGTGACCGCACTCTTTGTCAAAGAAACGGACTGTATTGGGAAATCTCCTTGGAAATAATCAGCCATTAAACCTCAGGTACTTTATCCCTTTCGTTACAATTTTTTACAATTACTGACAACCAACAATTGAACTGTAACTGTAAGTATGTAAATTGTTTTTCTTGAATACTAACAAAAAAAAGGGTGTCGATGCGGCTTGGTTATACTATTGGCTGTTTGAATTTCAAGATTAACGAGAAAGCATCTGACGCTAGTTTCGGTAATCTGGCTGGCAATTTAGATATTAGGTGAACTAGTTTATTAAACAGATGCGCTCAATGCTCTACATGACTACTGCCTAGACCAAAGACGGTTTTTGCTAATTGAGCATGTTATGAGAGCAAAAACTAATTGTGAGTGAATATTGCGCGGGAATATATCAAGCAATGGCTGTCAAGCAGTAATTTCAGGAAATAATTACAGAATCACCAAACAACTTGAGATATATAATATAAGATCGCTCCCGGAGTCATAAATTGTATTGTTATTCAGAAATATTGCCGCATCTTGCATCCACGTGTTCTGTTGAAAATAACATACACCATAGCGAAGTCATACTTGGTCTATCTAAAGTTTGATTGGCAAACAGTTGTAATACTTCTTCAAGTAACCATTAAGAGAGTAATACATCTTGACTAAGGTTGTCCTGGCAGACAATTACCTAATTTTTTAGGTTATCCCAGCGATTCGAGTCTATTAATGCCGACGTAAATCTACAAGCTTGGGGATGTCATGCCTCATAAACTCGCTTAGTATAATCACACTTTCAGATATTCATCTACTTTGTAGTCATGAGTGGGAACACAATGCGGATTTCTTAAACTTTCTGTTCTGAAACACTTGTGGGCTTCATTGCGGTGAAATCTGCTTTTAGAGAGTAACACAACATCTCATAGCTATTTAAAGCTTGCTCAAAAGCATATTGTTCAACAGCATATTGGCGACTTTTATAACCTAGATTTTTGGCTTTTTCTGGATGTTGATGTAAGTCTAAAATTGCATTTGCTAAAGCTTGGGGATCTTCTGGAGGAACAATGAATCCGCCACCACTTTGCCTGATGGCTCTTGCTGCTGTGCCATTTTCCGGTACAGACGCAACTAATGCCCGTCCGCTGGCAAGTAAAACTTGTATTTTTGAAGGCATATTAAAAGAGATAACATTTTTCTTTTGCACCACCAAACCAACATCCGCTGCTGCCAACATCTGTGGCAGATTTTCGCGGGCTTGAAATGGCAGTAGTAAAACGTTATCTGCTCCGCAGTTCAGACACTCCTGCTGTAGTCTATTTAACCCTTTAGCTTCCCCAACAATCACGAAGGCAATGTTTGGGATATGGCGTAACATAGCCGCGGCTTTGACGACAGTTTCTAAGCCTTGAGTCAGGGCAATATTACCGGAATATAAAACTACGAATTTGTCCTTCAGGTTATGTGTCGCACGAAAAGGATTATTTTCTACAGGTAAAGGACGAATAAAATTCACATCAACCCAATTGGGAATTTGCACAATTTTATGAGACGCTACGCCCTTATTTTGCAAATTCTCTACAAATCCATCAGTGATAACGCTAATTTTAGTGGCGCTGTGATAAGCAAATTTTTCTAAGTTCGTAAATAGCTTGATAAGCCATTTATTTTTTAATAGTCCTACATGAATAGCTGCTTCCGGCAATATATCTTGAAGATTTAAAACTACCGGGCAAGCACGCAACCATCCTAAAAGAGCAGCTGGTAAACAAACAGGTAATGATGGTGACGTTGAGATTATCACATCTGGACGCCAGCCCATGAGTGCGGGCAAAAAGCTGGTAACGACAAAACTAGCATCTAGTAATACCCGGTCTAGTAGGTTTGGTTGTGGGCGAATCCAAACATAACTGCGTTGAATTTGAACACCATTTTTGTATTCAGTCATATACCACTTGCCTCGATAGCCTGGATAAATTTGACGCTCAGGATAGTTGGGCATAGCGGTGACTACACGCACTTGGTGTCCACGCTTAACCAGACCCTCTGCTAATTCCGTCATCAGCGGGGCAATACCAATTGGTTCTGGATAGTAGTTGTAGGAATAAATTAAAATCCGCATAACAAATTAGTCAGAAGTCCCTGGCTTTTTATTAAAAAACAATATTTTTATCAAGGATCGTTAGTGATCTAAAGCATCTATACTTAATTCTCTATGTAGATGGGTTTTATGTCAGTAATATTTTTTGAAGATTGAGTAAAATTTGATATAAAATCCGTAAATAGTACGTAAGGTATTTATTACTAATCAGATATTTTTTGACTTTTGTATCTCGAAGTATTACTTAAGTATAATTACTATAAATTTTAGTTCATAAAGCTTCCAATAATAATCAAAATAACTTTCTCAATTTTTTTAAAACCAAGACTAAACAGAGAGTAGAACGTTTAGTAAAGATAAAAATTATTGTAGTATCGACAACTTTAGAAATTACTGCCCAACAACAAAAAATATAAATTTATTATACAGATTTTATCTTAGAGCGTCATTACATTTAGTAAAATTTGATACTTGCTTAATGAGGTTAAACTATAGCGCTCTACACCTGAAAAAGATTTTAAATAATATATTAATGGATATTTATGCAATTATAAAAATGTAAATTTAATATATAAATACAGCTATTTTTAGATAAATAGACCACGCTTTAGAGGCACAGTAATGCTGTGGCATTACGAGTATTAGCTATAGCTGATCTTATATAAAAGTACGTTTAATTAACCTGTACACTAAAAGATTAGATTTATAGGTGGACATGAGCAAAATATCAAAAGTTTAAATTCTAGTAATCAGACTTAATTAAGTAGAAGCCTCTGGCGGAATTTTATCCTTTACTAAGTCGTGAGACAAATTATATCTAATTTCAATATAACGCCTAAAAATTGAATAATATTTAAATTTTTTATGGGTAATTAAATTAATTAAACTGATTAAAATTTAGCTTTATTAAGCTAGCTATAGGTGCAGATTTTATTGCATTCATTCTTGAATGGATTGACTACAAATATTTCTCACAACCTGTAAAAATTCTCTAATTACTGGCGTTATATTTTCTTGCTGCCATACTACAGAAGTTTCTACTAATGGTGTTTTTTCTTGTACTAGACAATAGACTACGCCAGACCTTTGAAAATTTTGCAAAGAAGACGGTACGATTGCAATCCCTATTCCTGCTGACACTAGCCCAATAATTGTTTGCATCTGGATGGCTTCTTGAGCCACTTTGGGGCTGAAATTTCCTAGCTGACAAAGACTCACAATTTGGTCGTAAAGTCCCGGCCCTAAATGGCGAGGAAACATAATAAAAGACTCATCAGCCAGCGATCGCACTGATATACGTTCTTGTTTAGCTAAGGAATGCGTTTCTGACAAAGCTACAATTAGGGGTTCTTGCTGAATACACTCCTGAGAAAGTGTGTTGTTTTCCAAGGGTGGATGGGCAAAACCCACATGAATGGAGCGATCACCTAATGCCTGCTCTTGTTGGGTTGTGCTTAACTCTTGCAAAATTAACTCAACCTCTGGAAATTGCTCTCGAAAACTCCGCAAAATTACAGGAAGTACATCATAACTCACCAAACTGGTGAACCCGATTCGTAACTGTCCTCTCTCACCTCGTCCCGTCCGTTGAGTTAAATCGATTGCCTTGTCTAGTTGAGCTAAGAGTTGATAAGCCTCTTGCAAAAATACTTGGCCGGCTGCTGTTAGCTGTACCTGTCGCTTAGTTTTGCGATCAAATAGTTCTACCCCTAATTCCGCCTCTAGCTGCTGAATTTGCTGGCTTAAGGGAGGTTGAGCAATATGCAGTCGTTCTGCAGCTCTACTAAAGTGCAGTTCTTCAGCCACAGCAATAAAGTAGCGCAGGTGTCGCAATTCCATTAATTTGATATTTTATAAGTGTCAATTTAGTTTAAATATATATTGGACATCTAAAAACTGCCTATCTATGATACTCATACATAGACATCAGAAGTAGTTAAAGTCATGCCGGAAAAGTATACTCCAGGCTATTCAAGCAACGCGACGAATTTCATGGCAAATCGTACTGTAGATAGCCATGCTGTATTTTTTCTGCCTTATCTGCGTCCAGGAATGAAATTGTTAGATTGCGGCTGTGGCCCTGGTACGATTACCTTGGGTTTGGCACGAGCAATAGCTCCCGGTACGGTTACAGGTATTGACCAAGAAGCTTCTCAAATTTGCATAGCTGCTGAAAATACTTTGAAACAAGCGATCGCTAATGCTAATTTCCGACAGGCAAATATTTATGATTTACCTTTTGCTAATGAATCGTTTGATGCTGTTTTTTCTCATGCTTTGTTTGAGCATCTTCAAGAACCAGCTAAGGCTTTGCAGGAAATATTCAGAGTTTTAAAACCAGAGGGAGTTATTGGTCTTCGCAGTCCTGATTGGAGTGGTTTTTTAATTGCACCAAGCACTCCAGAATTAGATCAGGCAATGTCTTATTACAAGTGGCTTCAGCAGCAGAATGGTGGAAATCTTGAGGTAGGTAGAGAGTTACGTGCGTTGCTACGACAAGCCGGGTTTATCAATATCAAAGCTTCAGCTTCTTATCAGTGCTATGAACCATTGAGTTTAGCAGCAGAATATTTGGCACTACAAATTGAGGTTGCTGTGAATGTCCCTCAAGGCGTGGAGAAGGAAGCTTATGACGTGAAACTGATGAGTAATGCTTTACGAGAATGGAGCCAGCATCCTGATGGATTTTTTGCTCAAACTTGGTGTGAGGTTGTAGGGCATAAAGGCTAAAAAATTCAAAAAAGAATTCACACTCGAAAATTCTCTAGAGAATTTGTGATAAAAACTTGCGAGTTCGTTCTTCTTGGGGTTTGGTGAAAAATGCTTCGGGGGTGGCTGACTCTACTAAGGAACCGCTATCCATCAGAATTACTCTGTCAGCAACTTCACGAGCAAATCCAACCTCATGAGTAACTACTACCATTGTCATGCCGTCACGGGCAAGACCTCGCATTACATCCAAAACTTCTCGTACCATTTCTGGATCTAAAGCTGAAGTGGGTTCATCAAACAACATAATTTTAGGCTGCATGGCTAATGCACGAGCGATCGCCACCCGTTGTTGCTGTCCTCCAGATAACTGTCCTGGATATTTATGTGCTTGTTCTAATATTCCTACTCTTTCTAGCAGTTGCATCGCCAATTCTTCAGCTTTTGCCTTCGTCCAACGACGCACCCAAATTGGTGCTAATGTAATATTTTGCAGCACTGTTAAATGAGGAAATAAATTGAATTGTTGAAATACCATTCCTACTTCTTTGCGGATTGCTTCAATATTTCGCAAGTCGTGGCTAAGTGTAATTCCGTCAATGATAATTTTTCCTTGTTGATATTCTTCTAAAGCATTAAATGTACGGATAAAAGTGGATTTTCCTGAACCAGAAGGCCCCATTAATACCACTACTTCTCCGCGATTTACTGTTAAGCTCACACCTTGAAGAGCATGAAATTTTCCATACCATTTGTGAACATCTTCAGCAACAATTATCTGGTTTTGTTCTGACATAGAATTTCACCTCTCAGTATTTAATGTTGATGTGATAAAAGCAGAAGAAAAAATTCAAATTAAAGATTCATAATTCAAAAATATACCAAGGGAAACATTCCTGCATCGAATGATTAATGACTAATTACTTAACTGCCTTTCTAACCGTCGAGAAGCTAAGGACATCGAGTAACAAAATAGCCAGTAAATTAATCCAATAAATAGATATACTTCTGCATAGCGTCCGAGAAATTGCGGCTGTGCCAAAATAGAACGGGCAATACCGGTAAGTTCTATCAAGCCCACTAAAGATAAGAGTGAAGTGTCTTTAAATAAGCCGATAAACTGACCTACAATTGCAGGAATCACGGCACGTAAGGCTTGCGGTAGCACAATTAATATAACCAAAAACAGAGAGTTAAATCCTAATGCTTTGGCGGCTTCAATTTGTCCACGTGGAATTGCCTGAAGTCCACCGCGTACATTTTCTGCCATGTAAGCAGCACTGAATAACACCAGTCCAGCAATTCCTCGCAGTAACCGATCTAAACGTACATCTGCTGGTAGAAATAATGGCAACATAACCTGTGCAAGGAATAAAATTCCAATCAGAGGTAATCCCCTGATAATTTCAATGTACAAGATACAAAACCAACGTACTACTGGCAAATTACTGGTGCGTCCTAAAGCGAGTAAAACTCCAATGGGAAAAGAAAGCACAATACTAATTGTTGCCATCAACAATGTCAGTAGTAAACCGTTCCACAAATTTGTAGATACAGATTGCAAGCCAAATCCACCGCCAATTAACCACACTATAACGGGGAAAGACAACAACCATACTAAAGAAAGCCAAGGAGCTATTAATTTGGCGAATTTTCTGCCAACCCAAAAACCTAAAAATAGCAAAGTACCAATTAACAGCAACCAGAGGCGAGATATTAAATCCAATGGCAAAACAACCAACAACACGCCAAAAATTGAAGCTAACAAAGCAATCTTACGCCTTGTTAAATGTTGTCTACCAGAAAATACACCCCAAGTCACCGCGCCTAAAGTCGAAGCGATCGCCAGTATTATCCAAACTCGCCAGTACAAGGCTTGAGGAAATCTGCCAACTAAAAATAAACGTAAATTAACTAAAATTACTGCCCATTGTGCTTGGGTAATTGCCCAAGTTAAAATTCCCCGCACTACCCAAAACAATAATACTAAGCAGACAACAGTTAACAAGCTGTTGTACCAAGTACTAAATAGGTTTTTACGCAGCCACAATAATTGAGGATTAGTCATTAGTCATTAGTCAAGAGTATTTAGTTCTCCTTGTCTTACCCAACTTCCCAGTTATCTCTCCTGAATCTGCACCATGCGGTTTAACAAATTCATCATTATAGAAATAGTTAAACTGAGGGTGAGATAGGTAAGCATAATTAGTAACATGACTTCTACCGCTCTCCCCGTTTGGTTAAAGGTGGTGGAGGCGACAAAATAAATATCAGGGTAACCAATGGCGATCGCTAAACTGGTATTTTTAGTTAAATTGAGATACTGGCTTGTTAGCGGTGGTATGATCACCCGCAATGCTTGGGGAAAAACCACTAGACGCATCACTAATCCTGGTTTTAACCCTAGCGATCGCGCGGCTTCCCATTGTCCCTTTGCTACTGATTGAATTCCGCCTCGGACAATTTCAGCAATAAATGCACCTGTGTAAAAAATCAAACCCAGCAGTAAAGTCGAAAACTCTGGAGATAAGGTAAACCAAGGAAGTTCTATGCCATTTTGACTAAAGGAAATCAACCCCCAGACGGAAATTTTATTTTCTACTTTGAAAAAACCGAGGAAAACGGCAAAGTACCAAAACAGCAATTGTAAAAGTAAAGGTGTATTACGAAAAATTTCTACATAAACTTGTGCGATATTACGTACTAACCAGTTGTCAGACAAACGACCAATTCCTGCGCTTAACCCCACAATTGTTGCGAAGAAAATTCCTACAATCGCTACCCGCAACGAGTTAATTAGCCCTACCCATAAAGCGCGGCTGTAAGCATCAGTTGGTTTGTAAGCAATTGGAGTTTCACCAATGTCAAAAGACGCTTGCTGCTGGAGAAAATCAAAGCCGAACTGAATGCCTAATTGCTGCAAATTACGGTTGAGGTTGCCCCATAAGATTATGATGACAACTGCTACTAAAAATACGCTGATAAATTGTCCAGCAATACGCCAGAAGCGATAATTACGCCACAACAACAATTTTGGATTTTGGATTTTGGACTTTAGATTATTCATTAGTCAGTGGTCAATAGTATCCCCCATCTTTCTTTTACCGGAACGGTGGAGAATAAAGTAATCCGCCCTTTGACCAAAGTTGATTTTGACCGCGAGTTAGATTGAGTTTTGTCTTTGCTCCGAGATTGCGATCGTAAATTTCGCCATAGTTACCGACGTGCTTAACTATCTTAGATGCGAAGTCATTGGTTAAGCCAAGACTCTCACCAAGGTTACCTTCTGTTCCCAAAAATCGTTTAATATCTGGGTCATTACTAGTAGCAAATTGTGCCACATTTTGGGAATTAATCCCTAACTCTTCGGCTTTAACTAGAGAATAAACCACCCATTTGACGATATCAGCCCACCTACTGTCTCCTTTTGCAATTGCTGGCGCTAGCGGTTCTGAAGAAATGGCTTCATCCAAAATTACGTTATCTTCTGGTTTGGGTAAAATACTACGTCGAGAAACCAACGCTGAACGATCAGCTGTAATACCGTCGCAACGTCCCTCAGCATAAGTGGCAAAGGTAATGTTAACGTCTTCAAAAACAACAGGTTTGTAAGTGATCCCCCGTTTCCGCATTTGGTCTGCTAAGTTCTGCTCTGTAGTAGTACCAGTTTGAACACAGATAGCTTTGCCTTTCAGGTCTGCAAGGGACTTGCTCCCGCTATTTTTACGAACCATTATGGCTTGACCGTCGTAAAAGACTACAGGCGCAAATTCCAAACCAACTGAAGTTTCACGGCTAAGTGTCCATGTAGTGTTGCGGCTGAGAATGTCTACTTCTCCAGTTTGCAAAGCTGTAAATCGCTCTTTGGAATTGAGATTGCGAAATTCTACTGCATCTGGGTTGTCAAATAAAGCAGCTGCTATGGCGCGACAAATATCTACGTCGATACCGCTGTATTTACCGTCAGTTCCCACAAAGCTAAACCCTGGTACTTCACCGCTGACACCGCAAATTAACTGACCACGGTTTTTGATCGTATCCCAGCGATTTTGAGTTACTTGTCTTGTTGAAGCACTACCTGGGGCGCTGGCTGTGTTCGCTGTATTTCCTGATTCCCCACTACAAGCACTGATGGCAAAGATTAGGGGTGCGATCGCTAAAATTAACGCTGATTTATCCATAAATATTAATGTTTTTTCAACTACAATATTTTTGTGAAAGCAGATAGATTCTTGTAATATAAAACTTTTTTAGACCCTGTGTTAAAGTTACTTACAGAAAATTGGTAAGTAGGTCAACCTTCAAAAAGGTATATCTCTTCACAAGGCAGGGGGCAGGAGGCATAAGTGAATAAAGTTTTTGAGCTACTTTTCATGTTTTATGTTTATTTATATTCATCTAATTATTTGAGATTTTTACTTATTTTTAAAACTAGCTTCGATAGATGATTGTCATTTCAACTATTATTTATTATGAGGAATAAGTTGGCGTTTTGTTCAGTTTGTTAAATCAAAAGTAGTTATAATTTTTTAAAATTTTAATAAAATGTAAGGATTTTTCATTATTAGCTTTTAAAGTAATTTTCCAAATAATTAATATTTTTTTACTAATTAACTGTGAAAGTACAAAATAGCCAAGCTTAAAACACACAAAAACAAATCTAACTTGTTCTTCTAATAAAATCATCAAGTAAAGCTATAGAGTTTTTCAGGCGAATGAAGTACATGGATAGGGGCACAACAGTGTTGTGCTCTTACGATAATCTTTACCTCATACCATTTCACGAAATGCCTGATACAAATGATTTGTCTCTAATTCTTTCCCCCTGCTGCCTATTTGTATCAACCTTAAAGTGAAACGGTATCACTCTTTTGCAATCAATCTGTTGTATATATCTGGCAACTCAATTCTGAAACTTTGACCAGCAGAATTAATTATTGTTGAGCTTTTATTAAACATAAATTGCCATAATTGCTGGTTATCCTACTTGTCTTTGAGAGCAAATTTTGCTCATTTTTTGCTAAATTCATCAAAACTGGATAAATTCAAAACCAGTATAGGCTGAGGCTAATGAATCAATGCTTTATTGCATACTTTTATATAGAGGAGAAGTAAATACACCAACTTAAGCATCTGCCGCTAGCAGGTTAAACTAAGTCTGGTAAGAACTGCTCCACCGTTCCTTATGAGGCTTTTATGGGAGCTAATCTGAAACAGATTGCCAAATACTTAGACAACCTTGGTTGGGACTATCGTTTTGATGGTGAAGAAGATCGTATTATCACAGGTGTGGAAGCCGATAACATAGAAGACTTCCTGATAGTTGTTCAACTAGATGAAGAGGGAAAGTTTTTCCGAGTATTTGCTCCGCAAGTTCTGGTGGGAGTTCAAGAGCATCCCTACAAAGGAGCTATCCTACAGACGATGCTTGCTATTTCCTGGGAAACCAAAATGCTGCAATGGGAGTATGACCCATGTGATGGAGAGATCCGTGCCATTATCGAGTTTCCCTTGGAAGACTCGATTCTCACAGAAAGACAATTTAACCGTTGTTTAAGCGCTTTAATTCAGATTGTAGATAGCATCGCAATGCCACGTCTACAAGAGGTCATGGAAACAGGTCAAGATCCGGGGAATATAGAACTTGGGGAAAGACTTTTACTTAGTATCCAGGAAGAGGCTCCTGGATTACTAGAAATTCTAGAAAAGGCAATGGAAGCCCGGAAAAAGCGAGGAAGCTTTCCCAACGAGTGAGGCGAATTATCACTGAAATAGCTATACTCCAAAGTGATAACCTCACTATATACTGAATTTTTCTAGGGCTGGATTTTTATGACATCCTATGCAACCTCCTCTGCCAAAGCGGAAATGAGTGAACTCCGGCGGTTGAAAGGCTTACTACCGCCAGAATTGCAGAGCTGGGTCACGGTTGAAGGCACAACTGAGGTCAATCCACCCCTGATCCGGTGCGAAGAAATTGGTAAAGACCAGGTAGAAATTCAAATTGACCTGGTGAAATGGGATTCCCTCGCAATGGATCAGCGTAATCTGCTGTTTTGGCACGAAGTCGCTCGCATTCAAAATGACACGATCCCCAAAGATGGTTGGGAAATGGCAGCACTGGCGATTGGTTTAGGTGGTGCTGTAGGTGAATTGTGGGTACAGGATGGATTGCTACTAGTTTTAGCATTGGCACTGTGTGGCGTGTCAGGCTGGCGACTGTATCAAAAGAATAACGGAGACAAGCAACTCAAAGAATTGGCTGATGCTGACGAGAAAGCGATCGCTCTGGCAACTCGCTTTGGCTATAGTATTCCTAATGCCTACAAGAGTCTTGGTAGTGCCTTGAAAACCCTGATTGATAACACTCCTAGCAAGCGCCAGCGATCCAGATACGAAGCACGTCTGGCTGCCCTCAAACGCAGTGCTAATAAAGCAAAAGCTAAGTCCAGGACTACAGATGAGAGCGGACTATAATTAGTGCTGAGTCTGGAGTTTTGAGTAAGAAGTTAAGAGCCAGTATGTAAATCAAGTTTCTAATTCACAACTCAAAACTCTTAACTTAAAACTCAACACTCAGTCAGCACTTCTCATAGCTGGTTTAGCATTTTATGAGTTTGAGGCACGACACGGACGTGTGCCAAAAATCGCTTCATCAAAGCTTGCCACGTTAAAACTTGTTCGGGAGAAGGGGCAAGCACTGGTATTGCGCTGAGTTTTTCAGACGCTGGCAAGGGTGTTACTGGCTGTAAAAATACTGGGATATTAGGACTAACTGCTGCCACCAACAAAGCTGAACGTTCTAACTCAGATGGGTCTGTATTTTGGGAAACAATTATTTTGATAAAAACGCTTAAGTGTGATTCGTAGCATAGTGTCAGACATTTCGCATGTTCTTGCCAATAACTTTCGCCGCTAACACTAGGCAGCTTGAGATCCATTCCCACGGAGTCTAAGTAAGGCAGAAGTATAGCCAGTTGTTCTGGGCGATGGCCTCCAGTCTCTAGATAAATAGGTAAATTAGTTAGCGATCGCACTTGCGGTAGGAAAAGTGCTAAAAATCGAGCATGAAGAAGTGGCTCGCCCCCAGTTAGGCTAATGCTATCGTGTAGAGAAGGTAGATTTTGCCGTTCAACCCATTCTAATAAAATGGGCAGAGGGATAGGATTTGAATGAATTTCAAAGTCTCGTAACCCTGGGGTTTTCTCTATCCTACAGGTAGGGGATGCACTCCAAGTATGGGCACTATCGCAAAAGTGGCAACGTAAGTCACAAAAAGCAAAGCGAATAAAAATCTGACGTGTCCCGACATTCAGTCCTTCCCCTTGAATAGCAGAAAAGACCTCAACCAGGCGTGCAGTAGGTTTAACCGTAGTTTTAGCAGTCATGGGATGATAGCAACGCGATCGCGCCGCGTCGTCACAAAAACAAGTATGTTTATTTTGGCTTCTTGTTCTATTGTGAATCGTCGCTGGCAATCTCCAATCTCACCCAAAGTAACTTGCGATTAGTCCTGATTCCTACTAATTCAAAATGAGGTTAGATAACTTATTAGGACAAAATTAACGTTTGGCAGCTTACATTTACACGGCAACTAAAGTGCAAAGCTTCATGACTAGCCCATCCAAAGAGGTCGATTTTCCAGTTATTTCCCTAAATGAAATAGCAATAGTGCAGGTACCTGCTCGGTTGAGTGTACTTGAGGCAGTAGGCTTTAAGCGAACTTGCCAAGAGTTAATCCAATCTCATGCACATCTCAAGCAAATTTTTATTGACTTTCACCAAACAACTTTTATGGATAGTAGTGGTTTAGGTGCCCTAGTCAGTAATTTTAAAACTGCTAAGGAAAAACGAATTACAATTATACTACGTAATGTTACCCCTCCAGTAATGGCAGTCCTTAATCTTACAGGATTAGATCAAGTACTGCCAATCGAATCTTTGAGTATTTTGTCGCCAAAAGAACCAACTTATTCACTAGATACTCAGAGATTTTCTTCTCGTAAAGTTGAGCCGCTACCCAGTACTCATCCTTCTGTAGCATCGTGGATGAAGCGGTTAATCGATATTTTTGGCGCACTCATAGGTTTGGTCATTACAGGAGTTTTGTTGATTCCGATTGCAGTTGCGATTCAAATCGATGATCCTGGCCCTATTTTCTTTAGTCAAACCCGCTGCGGTTGGATGGGTAGGCGTTTTCAGATTTGGAAATTCCGCTCAATGTGTGTGGATGCAGAAGCAAAAAAATCTCAAGTCCAAAACCAAGTGCAAGGCGCTTTCTTCAAGAATGAGAGCGATCCCAGAGTAACACGCATAGGGCGCTTTTTACGGCGAACCAGTCTGGATGAATTGCCGCAATTTTGGAATGTTCTCAAAGGAGATATGAGTTTAGTTGGTACTAGACCACCCACGCCTGATGAAGTGGAACGCTATGAAGTACCAGAATGGCAACGTTTGGATGTTAAACCTGGTATGACTGGAGAATGGCAAGTTAATGGAAGGTCTACAGTACGTAGTTTTGAAGATGTCATTCGCCTGGATTTACAGTATCAAAAAAACTGGAGTTTACTGTACGATTTCAAGCTAATCTTCAAAACTCTAGTCATTTTATTTAATAAAAACAGTGGTGCAGTTTAGCCAATTATCCTCATTTGTAATTTTTCAGTAAGTCAGAAAATACAAAAATAATTCTTGGGTGCACCCAAGAATTATTTTTGTATTTTAACAAATGTAAAAACTAGCTATTGCTGTCAGTTAAAAGTAATTTTCGAGCTACATCTAATCCTTGAGGAGGCAATTTTGTAATTTCCATTAAGTTAAGAAGGAAAAACTAAGATTTAATATAAGATTTTTAACATTTTTGATTATCCGAATTTATCCTCTTCCTCTGCGTTCTCTGTGCCTCTGCGGTTCATAAAAAAAGCGAACTTTCGAGTTCGCCTTGATTAATTATAGTGTTATGCTGTTGATCGATTAAAACCCAAATCCTAAATCTTCGCTTCTTCTCTCACCAACTTATCCCAACCTAAATCTTTTAAATTATTATTCCGACGTAGCGGACGAGTCACCAGTTCTAAAATGTCACGAGCGTTACCAAAGCCGTGAATTTGAGCAAAGGTGAACTCCACAGACCACTTAGTATTAATACCCCGTGCTTCCAGTGGGTTGGCATGAGCCATACCAGTAATCACTAAGTCAGGCTTCAACTCATAAATCCGCTGAAGTTGGTTGTAATTATCCGGCTTCTCTACAATCCTTGGCAGAGGTACGCCCATTTCCTGGCAAGTTTTCTCCAGCAGTGCCAACTCAGCCGCCTGATAGCGCTTATCCATGTAAGGAATGCCGATTTCGTGAACTATCATGCCACAGCGCACTAAAAACCTTGCTTGGGAGATTTCCAGCAAGTTGTCACCCATGAAGAATACAGATTTGCCGCGAATAAGTTTTACGTAGTCTTCCAAGCCTGCCCAGATCTGGGCCTCGCGCTCATCCAAACCCTTGGGAGTAATGCCGAACACGGAGCAAATTTTTTCAATCCAAGCACGAGTACCATCGGGGCCAATCGGGAAGGGTGCGCCGATGAGTTTGCACTTGCGGCGACGCATTAAGGTAGTAGCAGTGCGGCTGAGGAAGGGATTGACACCAGCAACATAATAGCCTTCTTCCAGTACTGGCAGTTCAGTGAAGCGTTTCGCAGGGAGCCAGCCGGAAACTTTGATGCCTTGCTTCTTCAGTTCCAAGGTTAACTGAGTAACCACGGGGTCAGGAAGGGAGCCGAAGAGAACCAAGGGCGGGTGGTCTACATACTCAGATTCTTCTTGGACTACTTCTTCTTTCTTCTTACCGAAGTTGAGCAGTTTGGAAATAGCGTTGCGCTCATTCTTCTCTGTTTCTGCTACAGGAGCCTTATCAGGGCAACGATTAGCCATTGCAGCTAATACGGTGTCTTCCCCTTGGGTAAAGGCGTAATCTAGCCCGTTAGCACGCGCTACAACGATAGGAATACCAATTTCGGATTCTAGCTTAGGGGCCAAGCCTTCCAAGTCTGTTTTGATAATTTCAGTGGTACAAGTGCCAATCCACACAATAACACTGGGGTTGCGATCGCGTTTAATCTGCAAGCACAACCGCTTTAACTCTTCATAGTCATTCAACTGTGCCGAAATATCTCCCTCTTCCAACTCTGCCATTGCATAACGGGGTTCAGCAAAAATCATCACCCCCATCGCATTTTGTAGGAAGTACCCACAAGTCTTGGTTCCAATCACCAAAAAGAAGCTATCTTCGATTTTTTGGTACAACCACGCCACGCAGCTGATTGGGCAAAAGGTGTGGTAATTACCAGTTTCACACTCAAAGTTTAAAGCTTCTGGTTGTTGAGCGACAGTCATTTTGGTTATTCTCCCCTTGATATTTAAAGCGAACAAGGCAGGTGAATATAGGGTAGGCATATGGGGAAAGATTGATTCTTCCCCCAGGCTTTCGTGATATATAGCACATAGCACCAGCCAGCAATCCCTAGATTCAACAGGAACGCTAATAATTAAGCGTTGGGGAAGAGACGGGCAATCTCCGATTCATCAAAAACGCCAGATGGCAGTTCTTCCCCTAAAAAGTCATTATTTCCTTCACCCTTTTGCAGTGCTGTTTCATCACCCCAGACATCTGATAACACGTCACTAAAAGCGTTCTCGTCTGGTGTATTCAGCTCATCAAGTACTTCTTCATCGAGATTTCTTTCTGATGTAATTGTTGTATCAAAAGTAATCTCACCAAACTCATCTGCATCTACGCTGGATGCCTGATGTGAATTATCGTTTGAGTTATGACCGTTCAGCCCATTGTGGTTTTCTTTCACCTCAGTTCCTGGCTGGGCTGGATGAGCAGAATCTACAATTGTGAACTCTTGAGCAATTGCTACTTCAGCAAAACCATTTAGATGAGAATTTTTTAATGGCTCACCTGCGGAGTTTTCCTCAATGCCATCTGCTGAATCACTCTGGAAATTCTCTAATTCCATTTTGGGAAGTAAGCGGTTACCAAGAGCAATGTCTGGGTCGAAATGCAAATCTAGTACTTCAATTAGGGTATCGGCGTCAGGATTGAGTTTTGAAAAGGGCAACATTAACTGCGCTAACTTTGGTTCCAGCGCATTCACGACTCCCAGGATGAGGTAAGAAGATGGTCGCTTCCCTCCATCGGGGGTGTAGACTGATTCCACTTCCATATGTAGAGTAATCCAGTCACGATTCGTCTGGAAGAACTGCAACCACTTTTGCCTTATCGAATCTGTAAAGCTATGAAAGAAAGCCATATTATTTTCCCCCATCCTGAGAATTAGATGATTTATACAATCATCAAGTCTAATTCCTCTTCCGGATTCCGCACCTGGGGTTTACTCGGATTTAGATAAAAATCCGACAACAAAGAGAACAATTCACGATCTGGGGCATCGTTCGGTACTACACCTTCTGGGCGTGCCAGAATTTGGTCAGCGATATTGAGGTAGTAATCGCAAACGTAGTTCAAAGATGGGTCGGATTCTGCCATTTCAAACAAAGTTTTACCCTTGACGCGGGAAACACGGATGTCTTCAATTAAAGGCAGAACTTCCAAAACTGGCATTGGTACTGCTTCTATATATTTCTCAATTAAATCGCGCTTGGAGGTACGATTACCAATTAAACCAGCTAAACGTAGTGGATGAGTGCGTGATTTCTCCCTGACTGAGGCAGCAATGCGATTGGCAGCAAACAAAGCATCGAAGCCGTTGTCGGTCACAATCAAGCAATAATCTGCGTAGTTGAGTGGTGCTGCAAAACCACCACAAACAACGTCACCTAGTACGTCAAACAGAATTACATCGTACTCATCAAAGGCGTTGAGTTCTTTCAGTAATTTTACAGTTTCGCCTACTACATAACCACCGCATCCAGCACCCGCTGGTGGGCCACCTGCCTCGACGCAATCGACACCACCGTAGCCTTTGTAAATCACATCTTCCGGCCAGACATCTTCGTAGTGGTAGTCCTTTTCTTGGAGGGTGTCAATAATCGTTGGAATCAAAAACCCTGTGAGAGTAAAGGTACTGTCATGTTTGGGGTCGCAGCCAATTTGCAGCACCTTCTTGCCGCGTTTGGCTAGGGCGACTGAGATGTTACAGCTAGTTGTGGATTTCCCGATTCCACCTTTTCCATAAACTGCTAGTTTCACTGTTGTTTGCCTCTTATAGTTTCTTGTCAAACTCTTGGCTGAAACATTTGCCTTCACCTAGCCTGAAATGGCGATGCGTGAGGTCTCTTGAGTGTCATTATTGTCCAAATTACACGGGAAATAAAGTAGCTTTGAATATGCTAGAAGCATATAACAATATATTTAGCGATTGTCGCTTTGTTATTATATGTTAATCTTATCAAAAAACATAAATATGCTTTAAAATCTTTTTTTTATAAATTTTATTAGCGTTTTAAATAAAAATAGTTACAAAAAACAAAAGCTTGCAATCCAGTTTTTTCAATACTTTCCATAGAATTAGATTGTCCTCATATCAGCTTATTAGAGGTCATAGATACTAAGGCTGAAACGTAGATATAGGTATTCGCAGCCAGATAGTAGAAATACCAAATAAATTATCAATAACTGATAAACTGGCAGTTTTTGGGCAACTGCCAAGAATCTCGAATTATGGTTTTTGAGCAAGGAATTTTTATTATGTAAAAAATGATTAATTTTTTACATATTGTCTATCGTTGTAGCACCTAGTAAATTAGGAGACGTCTCCTTCGAGTTGCTCTATTTCCTTTAATGGTTGCCAGCCAGCTTGCCACTGCGAGTTGTCTTGTAATAATTTGGCATTAATCCAGAAGCGGACTTTTGGATCACAGGCTGCAACCATTTCGGCATAAACCCACTTACCCTGATTTTTACGGTTGACGACTTGGAAGTGTCGCCAACCATCTACTTTTTGCTGCGCTGTCCATCTAGAACCAACAAGGTAAGGAAATTTCTGCTTTTTAGTCATTTGTTAAGTAGTTGGACAAAAATAAATTCATCAGTGGAGACAGGGAACAGAACAACAAGTGTAATTAATTCTGTCTAAGTACTGCTTTGCATAAGTTCGTAGCTTTTTTAAACGCAAGGGGACGCAAAATAAGCGCAGAGTATTTTCACGCGTCAATTCGCTACGGATTTATACTAGCGTTGTGTGGGAGCAGGAGGATGGGAGCAGAGGCGCAGGGGAGAATGATTTATAGCTTTAATTTAAAAAATTCGTTACAATGTATAATTATTTACTTTTTAATACAGTAATAATTACTAGAACATGACAGTTTTTCATAAAGATGGGTTAGAGACGCGAAATTCCGCGTCTCTTGAACCCTAAGCGATCGCCGCCACCTTTTCCAATAAACCCTGAAATAGCCTCAAACCATCGCTACCGCCTAATATGGGGTCAGAAGCTCTTTCCGGGTGGGGCATCATGCCCAAAACATTGCCTTGGCGGTTGCAAATGCCAGCAATGTTGTTTAATGAGCCGTTGGGGTTCTCCCCTTGATAACGGAACACTACTTGCCCGTTATTTTCAATTTCTGCCAGAGTATCTGCATCAGCATAAAATCGGCCTTCTCCATGGGCAACAGGTACAGTGATAATTTCATCGGTTGCATAAACTTGCGTCCAAGGAAGATCGGTACGCTCGACTTTTAGAGGCAGGCGATCGCATATAAAATGCAAATCCTGATTTCTTGCTAATGCCCCTGGTAATAGTCCTGCTTCAGTTAATACTTGAAAACCATTACAAATACCGAGAACAAACTTACCTTTTTGGACGTGTTCGACAACCTGCTGCATTACTGGCGAAAACCGCGCGATCGCACCGCAACGTAAGTAATCCCCATAGCTAAAACCACCAGGAATGACAATCACATCCAAATCAGCAATATCCGTCTCTTGATGCCAAACCATGCGAGTTGGTTGCTTTAGTAAGTCTCTAGTTACATAAGCAACATCGCGATCGCAATTAGAACCTGGAAAAACAACAACACCGAATTTAGTCATTAGTCATTTAGTAACTAGTTACTTAGTCATCAGCCAATGGCTACTGAATATTAGGTATCGGAAACTGGGTATCTAGAAAAATTCCTTTCTTATTCCTTGTCCCCAGTCCCTAAAAAACTCCCGTTTGTGTTTCGACCTCAATCAAATCAAAGCGATAATTTTCAATTACTGGATTTGCTAGCATTTGGTCACAGATGCTATCTAGATTTTGGCGTGCTGTCTTTTCGTCAGACGAGGTGATGGTTAATTCAATGTATTTACCAATTCGCACCTGTTCTACGTTGTCGTATCCCATCTGCTTGAGACCAGATTGTACAGCCACACCAGCAGGGTCTAAGACCGAAGGGCGAAGCGTTACAAAAATTTTAGCTAAATACTTGCTTTGCACAGGTTTTTTGCTGAATGCTGCGATCGCTATACTATAACTTTCTGTCGCAACTGAGCGAAAATAAGATTACGAACCGATTACACTTAATTTATCAGTTAGCCAATATGACAGCTTCAATTACAGCGGCAAATTTAAAAAATAGTTTATGAGAGCCATACGCACCCGCAGTCAAGAGCGGATTTTGAACCTGTTAAAAACCATCAAACAAGGGATTTCTGCTCAGGATATTTACGTAGAATTACGTAGCCGTAATCAAAGTATGGGTTTAGCAACAGTTTACCGCTCCTTGGAAGCCTTAAAACTTGAAGGCTTGGTGCAAATACGGACGTTAGCAAATGGCGAAGCCCTTTATAGTTTAGCGCAACAAGACAAACACCACCTAACTTGCTTGCAATGTGGCATTTCAATTCCAATTAATCAATGCCCAGTCCATGACTTAGAAGACCAGTTGCAAGACAATCATAAATTTAAAATTTTTTACCACACTCTAGAGTTTTTTGGTTTGTGTGGTCAATGCCAAATCAATCAAGCTAACGAGATTAGCCAATAGCAGGTTGCTGCGCTCCAATTAAAAATGAAAAATTCAAAATTAGAAAATTGATTCTAATTTTGAATTTGCTTTGTATCTCTTGCGTGTCTCACTCTCAACTAAGAGCGGTTATTATTGAACCCTGGTAACTCGCTTTTGAGAAGTCCGTTAGAGTCAGTCTGAGTATCTGAGACAATAGAGCGTATGCCTTCTAAAGTAGCAGGGATAGTGCGCGGGTCCATAAACATAACCTTACTGCTATCGCTTTTACCAATTGTTGTGCCCATATCTAAATAACCTAAAGCCAGAAGAACTTCCAGTGCTTGTTGTCCGTCGGGGTTATTTTTGATTTTTTGAGCAATAATTTCTGCTGACTCAGCAATAGCCTGTGCTTTGAGAACTTGTTGTTGACGTTCTGCTTGTGCTCTAAGAACAATAGCTTTTTGTTCAGCTTCAGCCTGCATAATTACAGATTTTTGACGGGCTTCTGCGTCCAGAAGTTGAGCGTCAGCCTTACCTCTAGCGCTATTAACAGCAGATTCGCGATCGCCTTCTGAAGTAAGAATTGATGCGCGTTTGCGCCGTTCTGCTGACATCTGTAATTCCATCGATTCCTGCACTGCCTTAGAGGGGATAATATCTCGCAATTCTACGCGTGTGACTTTTACACCCCAAGGATCGGTAGCAATATCCAAATCTCGCAATAGAAGTTCATTGATTTGAGAACGGGCAGTAAATGTATCATCCAACTCCAATTGCCCCATTTCCGAGCGAATTTGAGTTAGCACTAAATTCACCATTGCTGACTGGAGATTTTCTACTTTGTAATAAGCTTTCTCCAGATCCATGATCCGCCAGTAAACCACTGCATCAGCGGTAATAGACACATTGTCACGAGTGATACATTGTTGTGGCGGAATATCTAAAACTTTTTCTCTGATAGTTTGTTTGTAAACAATTTTATCGAGAAAAGGGGTAACAAAGTTCAGCCCCGGTTCTAGTTTTTTGTTATAGCTACCCAATCGTTCAACCAAGGCCTCATCACCTTGATTAATAACTTTAACTGATCCAGCTAAGGCAGAACCTCCAAGGGCCAAAAAGACTAGCAAAAAGAACTGTTCCATAGTGATTGTCTCGTTTTGTGGAGTATTAAATATGAGCGGTGAGAGATGGACAAAGGAAAAATTATTGTTAAATATTGACTATTGATTAAGAATGCAAAATGTTTTCTGGCATCACAATCAACGTAGTGCCTTGCCTACGGACGACATAAACTCTTTGATGGGGTGCAACGCTGAGTTTGTCATCGTCACATCTGGCCTGCCAAGAATTTCCTTCGTATAGCACCCGCCCTGCTTTCCCAGCCGGAATCTCTGTTAAGGTTTCAGCTATAATTTCGTCCTGAATGATTGACTTGCGTCGTCGCGGTTGTACCAACCTGCGGGAAAGTACGACTAGCAATGTAGAAAGCAACAGCCAAACTACAACTTGTAGCCATAAACTTCCCAAAACTACTTGAGATAGCAGCGCCACGACAAAGGCGCTAATGCCCATCATGAAAGCAACAAAAGCCGATGGTAGGAACAGTTCTGTTAAACATAGAACCGATCCTGCCAGTAGCCAGATTAAGGTATAACTTGGCATAGCGCCATCCTAGACACTACATTCACGTAAATGTATTTCTTTTACTAGATACACCCAGAACTTGGCTATTTACGGAAAGCAAAATATGGTGTTTTTAACATCAATTTTGATTAATTTCAGTAACAAGGTGTAGCCAGATGTACACGAAACCAGTCTATTCTAGCCTTCAAGTATTTGACAGCTATATTTAAACGAAATTCACAAGTTGATTTATCTCTTAAATTTATAACTTTATGATTTCTACTCAACGGATAATTTATTGCATAAATCCAGACTGTTCTAGCCCTATTAATTCTTTGGGAAGCCAAATTTGTATAAATTGCCAAACTCCTTTAGTTCACCGCTATCTCTGGGCTGTCGGCTCATTGGCAACTAAAATTCCACCAGAAACAATGGTGACAAATAGGTATGAGGTAATTACATACCAGATTTGGCTGGATACTCAACCAGGGCTATTGCCAGATATACCCGAAGAACTGCCACCACAAGTTATTCCTTACCTAAAGTTATATCAACAGCGATTACATCTTCCCCAAGTGTACGGATTAGCTCGCTCCTTGGAAGAAGACGCAGATGATATTTTCTTACTGGAAAATGTGCCGATAGATGAAAATGGAAATTTATATCCGGCGATCGCTGATGTATGGGAACAAGCAACGGCGGTAAGACAACTCTACTGGCTATGGCAGATTCTTCAACTTTGGAAACCTTTATCAGAATTGGAAGTTGCCAGTAGTTTACTGTTGCCAGACAACTTACGAGTCCAAGGTTGGTGTGTACGTCTATTGGAACTTCAGCAGACAAACGAAAACTTACCTAGTTTGCAAGATTTAGGGCAATCTTGGCAGCCTTGGGTAGCGTCTGCAAAAGCACCGATAGCCCAAGAGTTACAGAATATAATCGAGCAGATGTGTAGAGATGATGTAGAGCTAGAAGCAATCACCAAGCAACTCAACGCCTTACTACTATCAACTGCGGCAGAATTACCATTAACCCTAGAAGTGGCAGGGGCAACGGATATTGGCCCAGAACTGATACGAAATGAAGATAGTTGCTACCCTAACGGCTCTAGTTATCTAGACGACTTATTACTACCACGCTTGTCGATTGTTTGTGATGGCATTGGTGGGCATCAAGGCGGAGAGGTTGCCAGCCAATTGGCAGTGCAGTCCATGAAGTTGCAAATTCCTGCCTTATTAGCAGAGGTAGCACAACAAACTGAACTGATTTCACCAGACTTATTAACAGAACAACTAGAGGCAAGCTTACGGGTAGTAAATAACGTGATTTGTACCCGTAATGACGAACAAAAACGCCAAGGTAGAGAACGCATGGCTACAACTCTTGTGATGGCAGTGCAAGTGCCACAACGAGTGCAGACAATCTCTGGTAAGGTTTCAGACAATGCTCATGAACTTTACTTAGCTAGCGTTGGCGATAGCCGTGCTTATTGGATTACTCGTAACTATTGCCAGCTACTGACAGTAGATGATGATGTAGTAGCACGGGAACTACGCTTTGCCCGGAATTTATATCGTCAAGCCCTCCTCAGACCAGATGCGGCTGCATTAACCCAAGCATTAGGAACAAGAGATGCCGAATCTCTGAGAATTTTGATGAAGCGATTTATTTTGGAAGAAGATGGCATATTGCTGCTGTGTTCCGATGGTTTAAGTGACAATAACTGGGTGGAACAATCCTGGCAGAATTACGCAGTGCCAGTGTTAACAGGTAAACTTGCCCTTGAAGATGCTGTCCAAGACTGGATTAAATTAGCCAACCAAAAAAATGGCCATGACAATACATCAGTTGTTTTAACTCTTTGCCGTATCTCTAGAGAGTACTTAGTGCCAGTAGTTCGTAAACAGCAACAGCCGCAAGTAGAGGTTGTAGAAGTAGAAGTAGAAAAAGAAGAATTCTCTTTGGCAGAAAGTTCGCAAGTACTGCTAGATTTGGATATTACAGCAGAAGAAATCTCAACTCCAGTCCAAAAACCAAGCCGAGGTAAGCTTGTAGTGCTACTTGGAGGATTATTAGCAGTATTTGTGGGGGGTACGAGCTTGGGATTATTTGCTTGGTCGCAACTTCATCCCCAAACATTTCAGGAAGTTTGTCGTCAACTTCCTGCCAACGTACAGCAGTTATGTCCCCAGAAAAAGTAAGTAGCGTGACTACTATATTTTTCTCCTGCTAATGCCTAATGCCCAATCACAATTGGTTTCGCTGCTTAATAGCATTTCTATTCGGCACAGCATCTAGGGATAGAATAACTATCTTGTTGTAGAATTAGACTTGGCGTTAAAGCGCCCAGTAAGAGCTAAAGCGGGTTATCCTTTTGCCCGTGAAGCTAGCTGCCCATCCTCTACATCAGCGCCTCTGAGACACCCGTGGGAGTGGACAAGTGCAAAGAGGAAGCAGTGGTGGCGTGGATTTTCCTGCTCACTATCTGCCGCTCGGCGGAAGTCGCAGCTGGAGTTCATCGCTTTCTTACCGTCAGTAAGAAAAAATAAATTTTTCCCACATAACCTGTCGATGCATTCTGTCTACTCTGAGGTACGGAGTTGATTTAAAACTAAAAAGCCTGGCTCGTTCAAATGGCGGGTTTTTCATCAAGGCAAAATTTGAAAGTAAAGATGCAATTAATTGCTTCTTTCTAAAGTAAAAGAAAAATCTTTTAGCTTTAATCTTTAAATTTTGGCTTGTTTGAGGCTGGTTAAGACGCATTAAGACAGAAAGAAAATCTCCAGGGTTTTCTGGTTAACCACTGTTTGTGACAAACTGATTGTCAGAGTTTGTTGAACTGTGGGAAGTTGAAAAGTTAATTGCAATTAAAAGGATTAGACCTCTTGCTAAAGCACCAGGCGGCTGTGATGTCGCCGATTGATCAACTTCAAAGCCTGCACGGGCAGGCTTTGTTCGTATAGCAGGTACGAAGATATTCAACAGCCAGTCTGTACAGATGATCTCTGAAGTGCGACTGTTGCAAGCAGTCTATTTTTCAAAAAAGCAAGTTCAGTGAGGAATGGCTGTGGAGATACTTGTGGAAAAGGAAAAGCTAGGTGTAAATGCTGTTATGAAAGTTGGCGATCGCGTTCGTATTAAAGATTCGGTTGTAGTTTACCATCATCCTGAACATCGTGGTCAGGCTTTTGACCTTCAAGGCTCAGAAGGCGAAGTCGTGGCTATTGTTAACCAGTGGCAAGGTAGACCTGTGAGCGCTAATCTGCCAATTTTAGTCCAGTTTAGTAAAAAATTTAAAGCTCACTTACGTGAAAATGAGTTAGAAATCATCTAGATATTTCAGGAGCGGCGAAACCACTGCAAAATATTAAATTCGCCGCGCATTCTTTCTAGTTCTTGACGATGGCTTTTTGCTGTTTTGTGATACCACTCACAATGGCGTTGGAATTCTGACCGCTCCCGAACTTCATGGTAAAACTGGTGAGTTGTTTGGTAAGTGGCAAAAGCTTCCTCAACTTCGGTTGGAGTTGCGGGAATAATATAAGGTAAATTTTTAGACATAAATCAGGGATTGCTGATTCCTGAGGAATTTAAAAATAAAAATTTGTGACTATTGAAATTATAGCTATTGACAATCCAACACCTAATACAATTTCACTTTCAAGTTGCAACAGATTAGGTAATGATGAGAAAAATATTAGTATTTATGGGAAAGTGCGATGTTCCTCATTTCCATTACCCAGAATTTGCTATAGCCAACCACGCAAGCTATAGACAAAAAAGCCAATGTACTCTTTTAAAGCGCTAGTAAACTGGTGTAGGTTGTCGGTATCAGGTAACAAATTTAATATAGCGGCTTTAGGAGTGCTGCCCAGTTCTTGCAGTTCGCCTTGGCTGACGAGAAAATCAGTAGGTGCAGGGATAGCCTCAATTCCTTGACGCTGAAAAATTTTGAGCGATCGCGGCATATGCATTGCCGAAGTTACTAATAATACCTGACGAATGTTCTGAGACTGGAGAATTTTACGAACATTCACGGCATTTTCATAAGTATTGAGAGAATTAGGCTCTTCAACAATTGCCTCTGGTGGTATCCCAATAGACGTGAGAACCGCTGCCATATCCGCCGACTCTGGCGAACCACCGCCACGCCAATCGATGCGACCGCCACTGAGAATAATTATCGGAGCTTTTTGTTGACGATATAGTTGAGCAGCATAAATCACGCGATCGCCCTGTTCGCTTAAATCGACAGTAGGTCGCGGCCAAAAATTTGATTTAGTTGCACCACCCAAAACCACAATGGCTTCTGCATTAGGAATTTGGGCAGATGGGATATTTTGCCATTCTAGCGATCGCACCAGCAAATGAGAGATCCAACTATTGCTGCAAAATAGCAATAAAATTAGTGCTGACACAATTGCGATCGCTGCCGTGCGTGGGCGTTTCCGTAAAGTTACTAATGCCACTACTAAACTTACACAGGCAAGCCCTAACGGATAGAAAAATAACGGCAACAACTTGGATAGATACAAAAACATACTAAGGGCTGGGTATTGGCGAAGATTCTTCCCTAATGCTACCGTTCCCAAAACCTAAAATTGATACCTCTAGAAGTGCGGCGGAATCGGCGGGTAGGTTTCCTTCTTTGCTGTCTGGTGATTCTGCTGCTAGATTGTTCACTTTCGCCATCTTCTGCGGTTTCAAGTGGTAGCTGAGTTCTAGTTTCTTCTTTGCTACCCCACCAAGCGAAAATCAAGCCCGCAGCTAAAGCACCTACTGCCCCAAGTAAGATACTTGAGGGTGCTGGATACCCTAACCAACTAAAACCAACCAAGAAAAATAACCAATATTTAAGTGCTGCATCAATGCCATCCGAAGAGGCTACAGACTGGGCTTGGGGACTATTATTACTGGCTGCGGTGATCCAGCCTAAAGAAAAACCACCGATGATGCCTAAGAATATACTCAGAGCCAGCGAAGACCCTGACATGGACAATACGAGGGTTAGAATTAACCCAAATATCAGTTGAGATAGGAACTGTGGCGAAAGATTGAAGAGGTCGTTGTTTTTCTGTGCCATGAGGTAAACAAGGCTATTGGCGAATTACTGCTTTTAATTGTGCCTGGAGTGGCACAGTTGTATCCAAAATCTTAACGTAAGGTTTTTCTGTGTCAGTGAATGGTTCAATTTGTTTGAGTTGTGACTCCAATAATTCGGCAGTAGCATCAGCGATATCCCCAGTACGCTTGAGTAAACGCTCTTGCAATACTTCTACAGGTGCTGTGCATTGGATAATCTCAAGGGGAATTTGATATTTTTCAGCTTGGGCGATCGCCTCTTGTCGCAGCTCTTGTTTATCATACTTGGCATCTAAAATTACTGTCCATCCTTGATTAGCCAGTATAATCCCCAATGCTAACAGCCGTGTATAAGTTTTTTGATTCATCTCTGATGTATAAATTTCATTCCCACCACGCTCCAATAGGGGAATTCCTGACAAATGTTTTCTGACTGCATCTGAGCGAATGTGAATTCCTCCCAGCTGAGAGGCTAAATATCGCGCTGTTGTACTTTTACCAGAACCAGACAACCCTGACATCAAAATCAGTTGCCCTTGCTTGGGCTGAGTATACTCCCAAGCCTGCTTGTAATAATCAGAAGCTGTTTTTGCCGCTTCTTCTTTTACCGTTACGGGTACACCAGGATCATCTAACAAAAACGAAGTCACCTTTGCCCGCACGTAAGCCTGACGGCTTAAATACAAAGGCAGCACCTGTAAACCTTCCCAGTCTCCAGTTTGCTCCGCATAAGCATTCAAAAACACATTAGCTAAGTCTTTTCGCTGTCGCGCTTCAATATCCATCACCGTGAATGCCACATCGTACATGACATCAACAAAGCGAAACGGCTCATTAAACTCAATGCAGTCGAATAGCATGATTTTGTCATGCCACAGAGCAATATTTCTCAGGTGTAAATCCCCGTGACATTCACGAATGTATTGATTGTGAATTCTGCTAGCAAATAATTCTGGATGTTCCGCAAAAAAGTTATCTGTGTATTGCTTTGTTTCCTCAAACTGTACTTGTGTCTGGGGGCCGCCAATATACTTCTGGGTTTGCTCGTAATTCTCATCAAATGCTGCTCGTACTTTTGGGATTTCGCCAAAACTACGAATGTAATCATTTGTCTCGGCTTGAGCATGGTATTGAGCCACCACCCCTCCCAAATCTTTTAAGTGGGTTTCATTCAATTTCTCTTGTTCAAACAGTGTGCTAAACAGCGCCTCTTGGGGAAACTGGCGCATTTTCAGCAAATATTCTACAGTCTCTCCTGTTCCCTGGAGATGATATTGCTCCTCCATAAAAGTTACAGGTAGCACTTCCAAATAAAGTTCGCCTGCTCCCCGTTGATTCAACCGTAATTCTTCCTGACAAAAATGCTGCCGCTTTTCTAAGGTTGAGTAATCTAAAAAGCCAAAATTTACGGGTTTTTTCAGCTTATAGGCGTAATTGCCAGTTAGCAGTACATAAGAAACGTGGGTTTGCATCAGTTGAATCGG
The DNA here is from genome assembly GCA_019359325.1 of Mojavia pulchra JT2-VF2. Lineage (GTDB taxonomy): Bacteria > Cyanobacteriota > Cyanobacteriia > Cyanobacteriales > Nostocaceae > Mojavia > Mojavia pulchra. Next base: position 227,485 of record JAHHHN010000008.1, read on the forward strand.
TTCTGTTACCGCATGGGGATAAAATCCAGGCTGCAACATTTGCTGCACTAAAGCCGGAATAGACACTTGTGCCATCTCTTTCCTCTGCGCTCTTTGCGCCTCTGCGGTTAAAATGCAAAAACCAGGAGTTCCCCCCTGGCATCATCAAAAATTATTACACAGTTTATGTAGCTTAAGAGGCTGTCTCACTCTCTGTATCAGCGCTTATTGAGGGCGGCAAAACGCTGACAACTAGTCGTTCTGGTTCAGCTAGAGCTGTCACACCTTCAGGGAAAGGTATATCACTGATATGTAGGCTGTCACCAATATTCAGGTTAGAGACATCAACTTCAATTACATCTGGGATGTTCTCAGGCGCACAACTCACTTGCACTTCGTTGATTACAGTGTCTAACAAACCACCTTCTTGTTTAACACCAATAGCTTCTCCTACAAAACGCAGGCGTACTTCTACATTGGTGTCGCCATGGCCTGCAACCGCAAAAAAGCTGAGGTGGTAAGGCGTACCTTTTGCTGGATGAATCTGAAGTTCCCGCAGCAGCGCTTTGCCCCGCCAAGGTATATCAGTAACGTTTAAATCAATCAAGGTGTTGTTAACGGAAGCCTTTTTGAGCAAACGTTCTACAGTTTTGGCACTAATGGTCAAAGAAATTGATTCTGTACCCTTGTGACCGTATAAATTTGCAGGTATTTCCCCAGAACGGCGCAAAGCTCTAGGCTTGCTACCTTCTGGTCGCTTTTGACATTCGACTGTAAGAGCCATACAAGTTGTTAGTTGTCAGTTATCAATTATCAGTTGTCAGTTGTTAGTTGCTTAATCACTAATTAGTAGCTTTAAGCACTAAGCAAAGAAACGGGAGTGCCGTCAGCGTGTAACAAAGCACGCTTGGGGCCGTGGATGGGGTCTTCTACAATTATGGTTTGATCGCGGCTAGCTCCTAAGGAGACGATCGCGATCGGGACTTCCATCAATTCTGCTAAGAATTTCAGATAGTCTAGGGCTTGCTGTGGCAAGTCTTCCAAGGTGCGGCAGTTACTTGTTGATACTTGCCATCCTGGTAATGTTTTGTAGATGGGGCGACACCGGGCAAATTGACGAGCGCTGGTGGGGAAGTGTTCGCAGCGTTCGCCATCTATTTCATAGGCGATACAAACTTTGATTTCCTCTAGTTCATCGAGGACATCTAGTTTGGTGATTGCTAAACAGTCCATGCCGTTAATCCGAACTGCATAGCGACCGATAACGGCATCAAACCAGCCACAGCGACGCTTCCTGCCAGTAGTCGTACCAAATTCAGCACCGCGATCGCACAACAATTCTCCCACTTCTCCATCTAGTTCGGTGGGAAACGGCCCTTCACCGACTCGCGTTGTGTACGCTTTCGACACTCCAATTACCCGGTCAATCATTGTCGGCCCTAACCCAGTGCCAACGCAAGCCCCCCCTGCTACGGGGTTAGAAGAGGTGACATAAGGATAAGTACCATGATCTAGGTCAAGGAGTGTACCTTGTGCCCCTTCAAACAAAATATTGCGTCGTCGTTGAATTGCATCGTATATTTTTAGCGAAGTATCAACGACGTAAGGCCGCAAGCGTTCTGCATATCCCAGATACTCTTTAATTACTTCTTCTGGGTCGAGGGGAGGTAGGTTATAAAGCTTTTCTAAAATGTCGTTTTTATAATTAATCGTCCACTCTAATTGCTCACGTAACCCTTGCGGATTCATCAAGTCTAAAACCCTAATGCCTGTACGCTCGGATTTGTCAGCATACGTAGGGCCAATCCCTCGGCCAGTAGTGCCGATTTTATGGCTTCCCCGTCGTTCTTCCGATGCCTGGTCAATCAATCGATGGTAAGGCATCGTTACGTGTGCTGTTTCTGAAATCAGCAAATTAGCAGTGGAAATATTTAATTTTTCTAGTTGATCAAGTTCTGCTATCAAAACTTTTGGATCGATTACTGTACCACAGCCAATAATGCACTTGGTATCTGGATACAAAATACCAGAGGGAATCAAATGTAGCTTAAAGGTTTGACCTTTAACTACAATTGTATGTCCAGCATTGACGCCCCCTTGGTAACGTACAACAACATCTGCGGAGCGGCTGAGTAAGTCTGTTATTTTACCTTTTCCTTCATCGCCCCACTGGGCACCTATGACAATGACGTTAGCCAAGCGTTTATTTTATAGAGGTAAAGTTTCCACAAACAACTATTATCAACATATTACGTAACCCTTGTCAAGAAAATTGTTGAATTTTAAAATATAATTTTGATAGTCGATAAAGTTGTGATTAATAGCATCTGTATAATTGGTATACCAACAGAGGCATTTATAATGTGATTTTTGTATCATTATGATATGCCATCAATAGATGATGCGAATAGCGATCGCTCGTTAAAAAAATTACCCCTCATGTAAAAATTATTGCCATTAGCTGACGGTTATCAAATCAAAATTTTGGGGAATTTATTAGCATAGGGTAAGAGCATTTTTAGCTCAACCCTGCACTACGAGAGACTTATTGCAGACTATTAGTGTAGTCAACGGCAGAACTTAACAATTGCTTTATCCGATATTGTTTCTGGTATAGATTTTTTTTGGCTTTGTTTTTGTTAACATTAATAAAATTTTCTCAAAAAATACCACTATGGCTTTATACGCTGAATTGCATCGACACCTGGGCGGTTCGGTTGTACCTCGTGTTTTGTGGCGATATTTCGAGAGACATTCATCCGAATTGATTTCCCGTTTTGCGAACTATCCAGAATTTGAAGACTTTTATACACGACCGCGCAATACCTTAGATGAGTATCTGGAATTGCACACCTTGGTAGAAAGTGTACAAACTGTAGAGACTTTGCCTTACTTTATCTATCGCTTGCTACGGGGTGCTTATATATTTGAAAATTTAGCTTATCTGGAACTGCGCTATACTCCGTATTTGCGGACTCCTGAGCATCTGAGTCAATCTGAAAGAATTGACAAGATGGCGGAAATTGTGGAAGTTGTTGGACAAGCCAGTCACCTGGAAGAATATCCAATTGTGACTAGTCAAATTCTTTGTATGCACTCGCGCCTACCCTATGAGGTTAACAAGGCAATTGTTGATTTAGCAGCACAAAACAAACAGTATGTCTGTGCTGTAGACATAGCTGGTGGTGATAGCTACTATGCCGAGCGCCTAGAAGAATGGATTAGTCTGTATAATTATGCCTGCTCTTTAAACATTAAGACAACGGGACACGTTTACGAAACCACTGCTGGTTGTTATCCCCAACTTTTACCTTATTTGAAGCGCATTGGTCACGGTATCCAGATACCTTTGTTGTATCCTGAGTTACTTCCTGATTTAGCTAGACAGGGGCAGTGTTTGGAGGTTTGCCCTACAACCTATCTAAAAACTGGTACTTTACAAGATATACGTCAACTCAAGTTGGTATTTGACCGATGTTTTGATGCTGGGGTAGACATTGCTATTTGTACTGATAATGCTGGCTTACACAATGTACGTCTACCATTTGAGTATGAAAATCTCTTGACTTACGACATTATTAGTTTTGGACAATTACAAGCTTGTCAAGATGCTGCTTTCCGTCATGCTTTTGCTTGGCCCCATGACAAACGTCCTGCATCTTTGTTGAACGGTTTACTAAAACCTGAACCCCCTAAACTTCTGGCAATGAGGGATTAATTAACAAAGGTAAGTGCAAAAAATCTTGATGTCGCAGCCAGTGAATCTTTTTACTTTGAAAAAATGTACTGCATAGTGGTTCATCGCATTAATTATGAGGAGTGAATTAGTTCATAGTTACGACTTCACTTATAGAATATTTTCAGTACTAAAGTGCTTACTACAAACCATCAAAATTAATACGATAGACCACTAGTATGCAGTACAAAAAATTAGACAATATTAAGCACCAATACCTTCTGTTGCACCACCGACAGTTTTTCAAGCCCAAAGACCACCTTGGATTTCAGATACCTGAGTAAAACCGCCTCTCGAAGTATTTGGGCTGCATGGGCTGATTGCTACTCATCTGTGCCATAAACATAAATGTGGCGTTCTGTATGCAAAGCAGATTTAGCTCTTTGTGCCAATTCATCTAATGAGATTTGAATCGCTCCAGTGATATGTCCATCATTGTATGTGTAGCGATCGCGCACATCAACAATTGTAAAAGCTGGTTGACCCCATTCTAGGCGAGACTTTATATCGTGTACATCAGCATTTACCGCTTCTATCCTTAAAAGCAATCTATCAAAGATCTAATTTCTATCGAGGTTTCTTTACAATTAATCAAAATTTCTGTTGAACGATAAATAAAATTGCTTATCCTATTCAGTGGTTGGCTGTTCGCCTACACTGTAATTTATGTCATCTACTATTCAAGCTTTACCAACAGAAGTCGTATATCTAATTACAGCTGGAGAGGTTATCGACTCTTTAGCTTCTGTAGTGCGAGAATTGGTAGAAAATTCCCTCGATGCAGGCGCAACAAGAATTGTAGTTTCCGTCTGGCCGCAACAGTGGCGAGTCCGCGTGGCAGATAACGGTTGTGGAATGGACTTAGATGACTTGCAAAAAGCCGCTGCAACCCATAGCACCAGTAAGATTTACAGTTGTGCAGATTTATGGAAAATCACCAGTTTGGGGTTTCGCGGTGAAGCGTTGCACAGCTTAACTAATCTGGCAGATTTGGAGATTTTGAGTCGTCCGGCTGGTGGGGATTTGGGATGGCGGGTTGTTTATGGTGAAGCGGGGAAAGCTAGTCAAGTAGAAATAGCTGCGATCGCTCCTGGTACAGTAGTCACAGTCTCTAACTTATTTGCTAATTGTGCAGCGCGTCGTCAAGGTTTACCCACAGTCGCACAGCAAATGAAAGCCGTGCAAGCAGCAATTCAACAAATTGCCCTGTGTCATCCCCATGTTACCTGGCAAGTTTGGCAAAATGGCCGTGAATGGTTCACCATCTGTCCATCTACTACAATCAAACAATTACTGCCGCAGTTTTTACCTCAAGTTAAAGAAGCTGATTTACAGGAGGTAAAACTCAAATTATCCAATCCTCCTAACTCAGAACTCAAAACTGAAAACTCAGCACTTACATTGGTGGTAGGATTACCTGATCGCTGTCATCGTCATCGTCCAGATTGGGTGCGGGTGGCTATTAACGGACGGATGGTAAAGTCGCCGGAATTAGAGCAAACAATTCTGGTAGCATTTCACAAAACATTACCACGCGATCGCTATCCAATTTGTTTCTTACATCTTGCGATTTGCCCCGATCATATTAACTGGAATCGCAATCCAGCAAAAACAGAAATTTACCTTAATGAAGTCAACTATTGGCAAGAGCAAATTAACCAAGCAATTGATCAAGCACTCCGCATCAATTCTGCCAATCTTAAAGAAGCAGTTCATACAACGCGAGTTAGTAAATTAATCAAAGCTGCCGAAGCCAAAAGCGGTTACAATTTTAATCCTAAAAATACCGACGAAGGAGATAACACTCAGCACTCATTAAAAGCTGTTGCTCAAGTTAGTAATACTTACATGGTGGTAGAACATCCTGAGGGAGTGTGGTTAGTAGAACAGCACATCGCCCATGAACGAGTTTTGTATGAGCAATTATGCGATAACTGGCAACTTATCCCCGTCGAACCAGCAATAATTCTCTATCAATTGTCTCCAGCCCAAGTTTCGCAGCTGCAACGCATCGGTTTAGATATAGAACCCTTTGGTGAACAACTTTGGGCAGTCCGTAATGTACCTGCAATGTTGCAGCAGCGAGACGACTGTGCCGACGCAATTTTAGAACTCAGTTTAGGTGGTGATTTACAAGCAGCGCAAGTAGCCGTTGCTTGTCGCAGTGCCATTCGTAATGGTACACCGATGAATTTGCAACAAATGCAGAAATTGTTAGATGATTGGCAACGCACTCGTAACCCCCGCACCTGTCCCCACGGAAGACCAATTTATTTATCGTTAGAAGAGTCTGCTTTAGCGCGATTTTTCCGGCGTAATTGGGTAATTGGTAAAAGTCACGGTATTTGACTTTCAAAACTAGAACTTTTTGGTCAAGCTTACTTTCTTAGCAAAACTGAGATAAGCTCTAAGATTGTAAAATTAAGAAGTTGAAAAAATAGACAATTAATCAACGTGAGTTCGACAGATCTAAAAAACCCCGCTTCCATTCCTCTCCCCCAAAGGGAGAGAGGCTTTGAAACCTGATTATTACCTTGCTTCTCCCTCGCCTTGTAGGAGAGGGAGGCTGGGAGAGAGAGGTTTGCCGAACTCACGTTAATCAAGTACTGATATCATGTCCGGCAAATCACCCTTAATGTCATTGCGAGTGGAACGAAGTCAAACGACGCAATCGCAATGTTTTTGGGATTGCTTCCCTACGGTCGCAATGACGGTTATTTGAATGGACATGATATGATGACACATCCAGAACTTCGCCAAAAAGCGATTTTACTCGAATTCATCAGGCTCAATCCTTTGCCTTAGAATCTTGGCTGTAACTTGCAACGCCTGCTATTTATTTAAAACCCAACTTCTTGGAAAGAACAAGCGATCGCCAACTCAGCGTGTTCTCGTAATGTATCTTTATCCAGAGTATGGACGAGATATTGGGGAGTTGCAGCCAGCAGTTTCTCGATTCTGCTTCTAGCTGCTGCTACTACTGATTCATCGAGGTTACCCTTACCAAGGGAATCGCCAAAATCTTCAGCAATCTGGTAGATACGTTCGATAGATGATGAGTTGATATTACGCGAGACAATAAACAGATCGCAGCCAGCCTGAAATGACCGCGCTACAGTTCCCTTCTGGATAAACATATCTGAGACCGCTTTCATATCCAAATCATCAGACACCACTATTCCCTGATAGCCTAATTCCTGGCGCAGTATGGTATTGAGGATAGGCTGAGAAAGAGTTGCAGGTACATCAGGATCTATTTTGGGAAACAGGATATGGGCTGTCATAATCAAAGGCACTTGTTCTTCAATTAGTGCTTTGAAGGGGATAAGTTCTCGATTTCGCAAGTCTTCTGTAGTCAAATTGAGGATTGGTAACTCAATATGAGAGTCCTTGCTGGTATCTCCATGACCAGGAAAATGCTTGCCACATCCTAAAACTCCTGACTCTTGAAGTCCGAAGTAATATTCACGGACACATTTGGCAACGGTTTCGGGAGTTATACCAAAAGCGCGAGGCCCAATAACGGGATTTTGGGGATTGGAATAAATATCTGCTACAGGTGCCCAAGATAAATTTATGCCCAGCGATTTGAGTTCAACTCCTGTAGCTCTTCCTACCTGACGCGATCGCGATTGCAACAGAAAGGCATGAGGAAATCGAGTAATTGGTAATGGTGTGCGGACAACCCGGCCTCCTTCATGATCCAAAGTAATAAACATGGAATCACGTTCAGCATATTGTCGTATCTGGTCAATCAACTCCCTAAAGGTTTGCAACCAAATCTCATAGGAAGTGCCATCTAGAAAGTTTTTAGCAAAAAATATCACCCCAACTGGTTGCAATTCACTAAGTACACGTTTATCGTCATCGCTTAATGTAGTTCCTGAAACACCGAGAATCAAATGATGCCCAAAGTTTTGTAGATGCTGTCCTACTGGCATAATATTTTACCTATTTTTATAAACTAAAAATTTAATACCGATTAATTTTTGATCTCAAAAGTATGGTAATTGTTACCAGATAATTATGCAATTAGTTATTAGTAATTAGATATGAGGAAACAGTGATACTTTTGGAAAAGAGTCAAATTATACATTGTTTCTTGCTGTTCTACGAGTATTGTTAATCTATTTACTTGCTAAAAAGTCACTACTATAGGACTCCTATTTGACTTTTGAACAATACTTAGTACACATCTATGCCTTTTTTCCTGTTACCTGCCCACGCAAGTAATTCGGGAATCAAATTGGATTGCTATATAGTAATTTTGTTGAGAATTTTTTCTACTTAAACAAGTAAATAATACTTTCTGATATTATTTTTAAATATTAGTTTTTTAATTTAAAATTTTTATAATTAATTTGTTTCTTACAATAAAAGATTGAAAATAAATGTAGAAGCACGCAAATCTAGCTAACCTTTTAAATCAAAATTGCATTAATGGGTATGTTTAAATATTTGTAGCGATCGCTTAAACCAAATACTTACTGTGGTAGTTGTGAATGCAACACAAAGCGCCGACTCTCTAACAGCATATTAGTTGGCAGAAAACAAAATTGCTGAATTCCTCAACCTGGAGAGAGAAGAGGTGAATTCTGGCTAGTGTAATTTGGCTGCGGAAACTGAGAATCTTGTAAATCATCAAACATCTGAGCTTGTAGGTATTTATTTTGGTATACCGGAAAAGCTGCCAATAGGAGTGCTAGTAGTGATTTTGCAGGTAATTTAGAAGTTTTTTCGTGAAGCGATCGCACATCGGCCGCTAAATGTAACAGATTGCAACGTATAATGAGAACGGCAAAACGATTAAGAAATATTGAAGAATAGTAGGGTTAAATGCGAGTAGCGATCGCGGGCGCTGGTCTAGCAGGACTTTCCTGCGCGAAATATCTCACAGACGCAGGTCATACTCCCATTGTCTTGGAGCGTCGGGACGTATTGGGTGGCCTTGTTGCGGCGTGGAAAGACTCTGACGGCGACTGGTACGAAACTGGGTTACACGCCTTCTTTGGGGCATATCCCAATATGCTCCAGTTGCTCAAAGAGTTGGGCATTGAAGACAGACTCCAGTGGAAAGAGCATACACTGATTTTTAATCAACCGGAGAAGCCAGGAACACTCTCACGTTTTGATGTTCCAGATATTCCATCTCCTTTCAACGTGATAGCGTCGATTCTTCGCAACAACGATATGTTGACTTGGGAGCAGAAGATTCGCTTCGCGATTGGCCTACTTCCAGCGATAGTTCGCGGCCAGAAGTATGTCGAGGAGATGGACAAGTACAGCTTCTTAGAGTGGTTGAAAAGGCAAGGTGTTGGTGAACGGGTAGCAAGTGACGTGTTTATTGCTGCTTCTAAGGCGCTTACTTTTATCAATCCTGATGAAGTTTCGTCAACAATTTTATTAACTGCACTAAATCGCTTTCTGCAAGAACGATATGGCTCCAAAATAGCCTTTTTAGATGGTTCTCCCACAGAACGGCTTTGCCAACCTATCGTAGATTACATCACCGAACGTGGTGGAGAAGTAAGACTCAACGCTCCCTTGAAAGAGATTTTGCTCAACCCGGATGGTACAGTAAAAGGGTTCTTGCTGCGTGGGTTAAATGAGGAACCAGATGAAGTTATTACAGCAGATTTTTACGTGTCAGCTATGTCAGTTGACCCGTTGAAAGTCATGTTGCCAGAACCTTGGAAGCAAATGGAGTTTTTCCAGAAGCTAGAAGGTTTAGAAGGCGTACCAGTAATTAACCTGCATTTATGGTTTGATCGGAAATTAACAGATATTGATCATTTGCTATTTTCGCGATCGCCCCTCCTCAGCGTTTATGCTGATATGAGCAATACTTGTCGTGGATATGCTGATCCTAATCGCTCAATGCTGGAACTAGTTCTGGCTCCAGCCAAAGATTGGATTAACAAATCCGACGAGGAAATCGTTGCTGCAACTATGACCGAGTTGGAAAAACTCTTCCCCGACCACTTTGGGGGAGACAATCCCGCAAAATTGCTGAAATCTCATGTGGTGAAAACGCCGCGTTCAGTTTACAAAGCGACCCCAGGTCGTCAACAGTATCGTCCGTCCCAAAAAACTCCCATAGCCAACTTTTTTCTCAGTGGGAGTTACACCATGCAACGCTACTTAGGCAGTATGGAAGGGGCCGTACTTTCTGGTAAGCTGACAGCGCAGGCGATTTGTGAATCACTGCCAGTGGCAAATGCCTCAAACCTGCAAACGCTAACCCGATCGCCTGCAACGAATGCTGCAACTGCCTGATTCCCCCCCGCGCATGAAAACGCTGGTCTCTGTGGACGAGTCCTATCAACTTTGTCGGCATCTCACACAAAAGTATGCCAAGACTTTTTATCTGGGCACTTTACTGATGAGTGCTGTAAAGCGTCGAGCTATTTGGGCAATTTATGCTTGGTGTCGCCGTACAGATGAATTAGTGGACGGCCCTGCTGCTGCTATTACCACACCAGAAACCCTAGACCTATGGGAGCAGCGCCTAGAATCAATTTTCGCAGGACGTCCAGTAGAAAATTTCGATGTGGCTTTAGTTGATGCCTTGCAACAGTTCCCGATAGACATTCAACCCTTTCGGGATATGATTGCCGGTCAGCGCATGGACTTATATCGCAGTCGCTACGAAACTTTTGAAGAGCTATACCTTTACTGTTATCGCGTCGCTGGCACTGTAGGCTTGATGTCAACAGCAGTTATGGGCGTGGATACCTCCAAAAACACAGCTCCCTGGCATCAGAAACAACAACCATATATTCCCACCGAAGAAGCGATCGCTCTGGGAATAGCCAATCAACTTACCAACATCCTGCGAGATGTGGGGGAGGATGCCCAGCGTGGACGCATCTACATTCCTCTAGAGGACTTGACGCGGTTCAATTACACTGAGCAAGACTTCTTCAAAGGTGTAGTAGACGATCGCTGGCAAGCACTAATGCGCTTTCAAATAGACCGAGCGCGCCAATTCTATACACAGGCAGAAAGGGGAATTACTTGCCTAGCAACTGATGCCCGTTGGCCTGTGTGGGCGGCTTCGATGCTGTATGGACAAATTTTGGATGTGATTGAACGCAACAATTATGATGTTTTCAGTCAGCGTGCCTATGTCCCTCAGTGGAAAAAAATACGCACATTGCCACTGGCTTGGATGCGATCGCAAGTACTATGAAGAGTCCTGAGTTAAAAGTGCTGAGTCCTGAGTTAAAAAACCGCGCCCACAAGGAGCGGGGCATATACCAGATGCTAAGACAGTGTTGAGTAAGGAGTAACGACGAGTACTGACCAAAAGATTCATTACTCTATTCACTCAGCACTCACTACTCAGCACTCACTACTCAGCTGACTAAAAAGTATTTGACTTTTCACAACATATCAGCTAATATTGTTATTCGTGACCCAGGAGAGGTGGCTGAGTGGTCGAAAGCGGCAGATTGCTAATCTGTTGTACGGCAGGCAACTCCGTACCGAGGGTTCGAATCCCTCCCTCTCCGTTTTTCAAAGCATTTAGCTAAGTGATGAATAATGGAAAGTAGATCTCATCACTGACGAAAACTAACCTTTTTACAATTGTTTCTACAATTGTGGATAAAGAATTTGTATACCCCTTTAAAAAATAGGTCTTTAGGTATAGGTATTAATATAGAGGCTTGTACATCTATATCTTCAGCAGGATGCTATTATTTATCCTTTGGAGTCTGTATAAGATCAACCTAACCTGAAAATCTAGTTTGAGTCTTACTTTCAGGCTCCTGAAGATTAGAGGAGCGAAAGTAATTTATGCAAAGAATTAGTACAGCCTTAGCCCTCAGTGTGGCTACCCTAGCAACAGGGGTCTTTTTAGGCGCTTGCAGTGATACTACTACAACCAATACCACAGGTAGCACTGGAGTTTCTGCGGCCCCAGCAGCAAACACAACTAGCAGTGCCAAGGGGTTAAAAATTGGTTCCCTACTTCCAACAACTGGCGACTTGGCTTCCATCGGACAGCAGATGGTGGGTTCAGTTCCCTTGCTCGTTGAGACAGTCAATGCCTGTGGCGGAGTCAATGGTGAACCAGTAACTTTAGTGCCAGTAGACGATCAAACCGATCCCAAAGCAGGTGCAGCTGGTATGACCAAACTGGCAACTCTGGATAAGGTTGCTGGTGTAGTAGGTTCCTTTGCTAGCAGTGTTTCTACTGCCGCCGTCTCAGTAGCCACACCTAATAAAGTAATGCTGGTTTCCCCTGGTAGCACCAGCCCTGTATTTACCGAAAAAGCCCAAAAAGGTGACTTTAATGGCTTTTGGGCCCGTACTGCTCCCCCCGATACCTACCAAGCACTAGCTTTAGCCCAACTTGCTAATAAAAAAGGATTTAAGCGAGTTTCTACAGTTGTAATTAATAACGACTATGGCGTTGGTTTTGAAAAAGCATTTGTACAAACTTTTGAAAAATTGGGTGGAACTGTAGTTAATAAAAACAGACCTGTCCGCTACGACCCCAAAGCTCAGACATTTGACACCGAAGCCGCTGCTGCTTTTGCTGGTAAACCAGATGCAGTACTGGCGGTGCTATATGCCGAGACTGGCAGTTTGTTCCTCAAAGCTGCCTATCAACAAGGCTTAACTAAGGGAGTGCAAATTCTACTTACCGATGGCGTGAAAGCACCTACTTTTCCTGAGCAAGTTGGCAAAGGTAGCGACGGCAAATATATTTTAACCGGAGCGATCGGTACAGTCCCTGGTTCTGATGGTAAGGCTTTAGAAGGTTTCAATAAGCTGTGGAAAGAGAAAAAGGGCGGTTCACCTGGTGAATATGCACCTCAAGCTTGGGACGCAGCTGCACTGCTGGTATTAGCTGCACAAGCCGCTAAGGAAAATACAGGCGTTGGCATTGCCAACAAAATTCGTGAAGTTTCCAGTGGGACTGGTACAGAAGTTACCGATGTCTGTGAGGGGTTGAAGTTACTTAAAGAAGGTAAAAAAATTAACTACCAAGGAGCCAGCGGTAACGTAGACGTTGACGCAAATGGCGATGTTGTGGGTGTCTACGATGTCTGGACGGTAGGAGAAGATGGACAAATCAAGGTGATTGACAAAGTTAGCCCCAAGTAGGGACTAAGGGCTGGGGCTGGGGATTGGGGACTGGGAGACACGGGGACAAGGAGAGAAATTGTTACTTAGCACTCAGCACTTCATTACTCCGCACTTAGCTCCCCAGCCTATAACCTTTAAGTTTTTAGAAGCCAGTGAAGTTGTAACCGACTCCTACCAACAAACCAATATCGGTATTGTTAAAGAATCCGGCATTTACAGCAGCTGTAGCCGTAAATTGAGAATTGAGAGGGAAATCGACACCACCAGATACTAAAAAGGCTGCTTCAGAGTTATCGCCAGTTTTAAAGGCTGCACCTACTCCTACATAAGGCGCAATCGGTAACGGTTCGCTAAATGGATCTGCTACCTGTTGGAAAGAGAAGTCATAGGTAAGGGGAACTAAAATTACGGTGTTGTCTCCCAGTATTGCTGATGGCCGCACTGATAAAGCATTTGTTATCCCCACTTTGCTGATGATCGCAAAGTTCCCGTCAGCTAAACCTGAGTCACTACCACTCAAACCAATGTTGGCAGCAAGGCCAAGATAGCTTCTGCCACCACGGGTAGTTCTACCTAAATCAATATCCGCTTGCGCCACTTCGGGTGCAGATGGTTGTGAAGTAGGTTGTTGTGATGTAGCTTCTGAGTATTGGGAATCAAATGCCACAGATGAGGTTGCTACTGTACCTGGAATAGGTGTAACTATTCGACTAGCAGTTTCCTGGTGAGCAGCGTTAGGGAACTGCTTCTCTAGTGTCGAATATTGATTTATTCCACCAGGAAGGTTTTGGCTGGTAGCCTCTACTTCAGTACTTAATTGATTGGGAGACACTACAGTTGCAGAAGTTTCGCTGATCTGCTGATTGCTTGAGGTATCTACTGTTTGGGCAACAGCGGAGAAGCCATTACCTAGAACTGCTAGAGTTGCTAAAGTTGGCAGACAAAAAACTGCTTTACGAAGAAAAATAGTATTCACATTCACTCCTAACAGAAAATTACCACACATAGATAAACGATTTTTTGTGTTGAGCAAGAAATCTTGGCAACACTCAACCATTTTTTAGCACGAAAAAATTAATTCTCACATCCTGTAATTGACGGAGTTCCTTAAGATTCCACACCAAAAATCTATACAAAATATCCTGAAGTTGATGGATGGCAATAATTTCAAAAAATAGCGTTATATTACTTGGTAATAATAAAAAGCCTCTATATCTAACGTAGCCTGAGTAGTCGCGCAAAAACAAAGCCCTGGCTTCAGCCTAGATAAATATCGCTTTTTAACGCTGATGTTTTGAATTTAGGGAACTAACTGATTTCTGCAAGCCTCAGGAGAAAATATAACTTCAGTTAGCGTTAGAGGCTACCAACTGCTTCAGTAACTAGCTTTGAAATCAAGGGCAAAATATCCCTATTTTTAGCATTTGCTTTGCCTTCAGTAAATACCACTAAAAGGTAGGGATGTTGATCTGGTATTTCAATGTATGCTGCATCATGGCGCACTTGACTTGTCCAACCTGCTTTTGACCAAAGTTGGGCATTTTGGGGAAGTCCACCGCCCAAAAAGCCTGTTACCTGATCTTCTTCTACATCAGTGGGCAAATCATCAGGGTTGAGGCTACGTTTGAGCAAAGCCATCATTTGTTGCGATCGCCCACTCGAAACTGCCACCCCACCAACAATACTATGTAATAATCTAGCGATCGCATTGGTCGTCAGCATATTGCGATTGTCTAGCATTTCCCCATAAAACGCCCTCTCCCTACCATAAGGGCCATCACCCCAAGCCTTTTGACAGGCGTTAATCGTCTCCATTTCTTCCCAGCCTAAAGACTGATAATAGCGGTTAACAATATGGCGTTGAAACTTCCAGGTTTCAAATGGCCCTGGCGGTAACTCTGGCCCTGAGGTGGTTCCACTGAGAACATCCATAACCAAGCTAGTAGCATCATTGCTGGAGTCCACAATCATATCGCGTATGGCTCTCTCCAACTCCTTAGAAGTTTGAGTCATGCCTTTTTCTAGCCATTCGTGGATTGCCACTAGATAAAATAATTTCACTACACTCGCAGGATAAATCCGCTCAACACCACGATAAGTAAAACCACGGACAGCATGGTTCCAAAAAGCATTGGGAGTTAAAGCACCACCAGTATTTACTAGTACAGGCGGATCGTAGACAATCCAAGTCAGAGCAATTTGATTACGGGCTAAGGTAGGAAATTCTGCCCAAGTTGCCTTTAATATGTCTGATCCAAGTTTTTCGAGTTGTTCGTCTTTGTGAAAGAAAATCATTGTTAGTTATTAACCTTGCAGAATGGTCTCTAATCTAAAATCCCCAATTCAAAATCTCCAAGCGGCTGAGTACGATTGCCTCGCTGACCTCAACATATATGATTCTGCTGAATGTACGCGCTTGGCAACTCAAGCCTCAGTTGGGCGACATCTACGGGTAACATCAAATTATCAGGATGCGGCTGTTGAGGTGTATTTGTGTGAAGATGATTACCCTGGTTGGTTATCCCTTGCTGATGTGAGTTTATTACAAAGAGCTACTTTACCTTATCGAGCTGCAATATTTTCTGAATCTGAAATTAAAAAACTGCTACCGAAGGTAATCGCCTTCACGCACAAAGCGATGCAACAATCTAACTATTATCTTTGGGGTGGTACGGTCGGGCCAAATTACGACTGTTCTGGATTGATGCAAGCTGCGTTTGTCTCGGTGGGTATTTGGTTACCTAGAGATGCCTATCAACAGGAAGCTTTTACTCAACCAATTGCGTTCCCGTTTCGGGTTGCCGAAGGCATCGCGCAATTAGAACCTGGAGATCTAATATTTTTTGGAACTCCCCAAAAAGCAACTCACGTAGGTTTGCATTTGGGAGATGGTTACTATATCCATAGTTCTGGAAAAGATAAAGGACGAAACGGTATTGGAATTGACCGCCTCACGGAACAGGGAGATGAGGTTAGTCGGTCATATTATCAGCAACTGCGCGGTGCTGGCAGAGTTGTGAAGAGTTACGAACCACAGAGACGCTGAGGATGCGGAGGAATATGAGGAGTGGGCTGGTTCCTGAAAAAACGGCTGGGGAAAATGGGGCAATTGTATCAACTGTCCTAGATATTTCAGTGGTAGTACCGGTGCGTGATGAAGTGGAAAGTTTGCCGCTGTTGCTGGAGGCGATCGCTTCTACTATTAGCGCCAGTCAGCTGAGTTACGAAATTATTTGTGTGGATGACGGTTCAACTGATGGTTCTGCCGAATTTCTCAAGCAACAAGCACAAACCCGCAGTGATTTAAAAGCGGTGATTCTGCGGCGTAACTACGGCCAAACTGCGGCAATGTCAGCCGGGTTTAACCATGCTTTAGGTAAAGCGATCGTCACTTTAGATGCTGACTTACAAAATGACCCTGCTGATATACCCATATTATTGGCAAAACTGGAGGAAGGTTACGATTTGGTCAGTGGTTGGCGACATAAACGGCAAGATGCAGCACTGTCGCGGTTACTTCCTTCTAAAATTGCCAACTGGCTGATTGGCAACATCACTGGTGTGAAATTACATGACTATGGCTGTTCCCTAAAAGCCTATCGTGCAGAAGTGTTGGCCGATATGAATTTATATGGGGAACTGCATCGATTTTTACCTGCCCTAGCTTATATCGAAGGAGCAAGAATTACAGAAATACCCGTGCGTCACCATCCCCGGCGCTTTGGCCGAAGTAAGTATGGGTTATCGCGGACTTTCCGGGTAATGATGGATTTGTTAACCATTTCCTTTATGAAAAAGTTCCTCACACGCCCAATGCACGTTTTTGGGCTTTTGGGCTTATTTTCAATGGTTACAGGGACAATCATCGGAATTTACTTAACTTTTGTCAAATTAGTTTTAGGCGAGATGATTGGCAATCGCCCATTGCTGATTTTAGCGGTTCTGCTATTGGTAACCGGGGTGCAGCTATTTTCCTTTGGCCTTTTGGCAGAGTTATTGATGCGTACCTACCATGAATCCCAAGGAAGACCCATCTATCGAGTGCGGGAGGTGGTAGCTAAAAGTGTTAACTAACGTAACAATAGGAATAAAACACATTAGTCTTCAATTGCATCAGCCTTGAAAGTCCTTCACTTCTTTGGTTCCCAACTACGACGTAACCTGCTGGCGTTATTCACAGCAGGTTTATTATTCTGGTCTAGTTTAGGTTCTCTATTACCAACGCTACCGCTCTACATGGAAGAGTTGGGTGCAACCAACCAACAAATTGGAATTGTGCTAGGCAGTTTTGCAATTGGTATGTTGCTATTTCGTTCTTTATTTGGGCGGTTGGCAGATAACCGAGGACGTAAAATTGTCTTGCTGATCGGGATGCTGGTCAATGCGATCGCACCGCTTGGTTACTTAGTAGCCAAATCAATTCCTGAGTTAATCGTGCTGCGTGCCTTTCATGGTATCAGTATCGCTGCTTTTACCACAGGTTATTTAGCACTGGTAGCAGACTTGGCCCCAGAAAAAAATCGTGGTGAAATCATTGGCTATATGAGTTTGGTAACTCCGATTGGTGCAGCCATTGGGCCAGCATTAGGAGGATATTTACAAGCTGCGACTGGTTACACGCTGTTATTTTTGTTAGCTGCGGGATTGGCTGGGGTCGGTTTATTGTGTCTTGTCCCGATTGTCAATCCACCAATCCAAAAGCAGCACCGAGTTAACAGTAACGATCGCAAATTTTGGCAACTGTTATTTAGTCCGAGAGTGAGAGTTCTAGCAACAGTCATGTTACTGATTGGCTTGGTTTTTGGGACTTTGCACACCTTTGTGCCTTTATTTATCAAATCTGCTCAGGTAAATTTAAACCCAGGCTTGTTTTATACAGTTGGCGCACTTGCTAGTTTTAGCGTCCGATTTTTCAGTGGTAAAGCTAGCGATCGCTACGGTCGAGGTTTGTTTATTACCCTCAGCCTCGTGATTTATGCTGTATCCATGATTTTGCTATGGAAAGCTAACAGCGCGAATATTTTCTTAATAGCAGGATTTTTGGAGGGGGCTGGTTCTGGTATCCTGATGCCGATGGTTTCTACAGTGGTTGCGGATCGGGCACTGCCGCAAGAAAGGGGACGAGTATTTTCTATCTGTATTATGGGTTTAGATGTAGGAATTGTGATCGCTGGCCCTGTTCTGGGTTCTGTAGCTGAACAAGTCGGCTACCGTAATATGTTTGCTTACTGCGCTGGTTTAACTGTTCTGGCACTGCTGATTTTCCTGACTCAGTGCAGCAGAAACCTGTCAGATTCTCTGCGTTTTGCTCTTGGCCGTGGGCGAGATGCTTATGCCCTAAATAAATCTTGATATTGAGAGATACAATTATTTATATCTCTCAATATTCTTCATTAACGGGCGAGGAGGGATTCGAACCCCCGACACCGTGGTCCGTAGCCACGTGCTCTAGTCCACTGAGCTACACGCCCTTACAAGAAAATTATATTAACACGTTATCTCAAAATGATGCAAGACAATTTTCAATCTAATTCTGCCAACTTAACTCATCTAGATCGGCAAGGACAGGCCCAAATGGTGGATGTGTCTGAGAAAGCCGCCACGATTCGCCAAGCTGTAGCCGCCGCACAGGTGCGAATGCTACCAGAAACCTTCGCTGCTATTCAAGCCGGAAATGCCCCAAAAGGTGATGTGTTAGGAACTGCTAGAATAGCTGGGATTATGGCAGCTAAACAGACAGCTTCTTTAATTCCTCTATGTCATCCCCTACCATTGCAAAAAGTTGAAGTCGAGGTAATACCCGAACCGCAACTACCCGGCTATCAAATTCAGGCCACCGTCAAAACCAAAGCCGAAACTGGTGTAGAGATGGAAGTCTTAACCGCCGTTTCTATTGCGGCTCTTACTCTTTACGATATGGCAAAAGCTTTGGAAAAGTCGATTCAAATTGAATCGATTCGGTTAATTAGTAAAACTGGCGGGAAATCAGGAGATTATTCCCCGCCTGAACTATAGCCTACTCAAGCTCGCCTATGGCTTCGCTGAGCTCGGTTGGGCTTTCAAATTCTTCATCTTCGGGTAATTGCTCTAAGATTGATAGCACTTCCTCATCAGCGCCTTGCTCTTGAGCGTGTTGAATCAATTCTTCTGTGGTAGCGGGATAGTCAACACCTTTCAAGTATTTTTGTACTGAAATTGGGTTAGCTTTAGCCATTTTATCCACCTCCAAAGTTCATTTCGATTTTCACAAGTGGATTTCTTGAATCCCTCGATCAAACAGAGGAAACATTTTTAACTTATAAATATTTAGAGTCAGCCAATCGATTGATGTAACAATTTTTATATTAGATACTTTCTAATAATCAAAAATTCATTTTCAAAATCTATTTTTAACAACCTTTGTAATTTATTTACTATTAAATAATGGCAGAAACCAATTTATAGATCAGCAATAGTTTGTTAACTAACAATATTAAAATAATCTGGAATTTTAAGTTTTAAGTAAAACTAATCAGTTACTCAATGTTATAGTATCTGATTTAAATACTGTCACAACTGTCACAGATAAAAAGATTTAAAAAAGACGAGATTTATTAGACCACACTGATAACTGTGAATTGGGATTAAGGCCATGTCCTCTCTATATAGTGATGGATTTGGAGCAGGACGCGTATATAAATTTACTGGTGCAATTCCTATGAATCTGTTGCGATCGCCAATTTATCAAGCATGGGAGCGATCGCACCTTCAAGGAGCGAACCCCTGCGCGCTACAAGCCGAAAAACTATCAAGTTTAGATGCAGAGCGTTTTGTAGAGCAAGATAGTCATCTGATCAATGCTGTTCAGTGTCAAGGAAAATTTATTTGCCGTATTGTCTGGACTAATAGTAACTACAGCCCTAACAATCTTAGAATAATTAAGTGTGTTGAAATTTGTAACAAATATTTATGCCTCCTCGTTGGCCTACCAAACCCGATCGCAAAGACCCAGCTTACCGCAAGATAGATGACCGAATGAATTTTGCCTTGCACGTGGCGATCGCAGCTACGATTAATTCTGGGCTGTGGTTTTTCCATAATCTGAAAGCAGCTACCTGGGAGTGGCTGCCTTGGTTGACAGTAAGCTGGATAGTATTACTGTTGGTGCATTTTATTTATATTGCCGCGATCGCCAATTACTCCGAGACGCCACCCGAATCCACCTGAAGAGGGACTACTAATGCTGGGGCGATTGTAACCTGGGGCTGTAGAGTTAGCCTAGCTAATTGAGCCATAATGTTAAATAGCCTGAGAGTTCGCGCTCTTTGTTGATATAGGGTTATTTTTATGGCTAAGACTAACACCACAGAATTACTGGAAGCCCTAGCAGCTGAAATAGGCGAAAACGTCTATATAGACATTGCTAAGTGGCATCTTTATTTATCTGATGCCAAGCTGCATACAGTCGTTGCTGAAAAAGTTTATCCTTTGATAAGTTCTAATGGTGTAACTGAAGACCGAGTTATAGAACTTTTGGAATCTATTCCAGTAAAGATTGGTGGTGGGAGAAAAGAACTTCCTTTAATCGATTTACTACCTCTGCAATGTCAGGTTAATCTGGTAGATATTTTAGAGAAATATCAAAGCCAAATTTAATTTCTCCACTTTAAAGTATTCAAAATTGCTTTTTGGGCGATGTTCTTTTAGGAGGTCAATAACATGACCACGTATCAGTTTCATGATGAATATACTCTAGCGGAAACAGCAGAACAACTGGGTAAAAAAGCTTTAAAGTTGGGTTTAATACCAAGTTTTGTAGTGCGTTATTTTTCTGATAGCAGACAATACTACATTCCGAACGAAAATGAATCAGAACCGCTGACACCAGAAGAAGCATATATGCGGTTTAAAAAATTAGTTCAACAATCTGGTAAGTAAGGATTACTTTGTTGGATGGAGAATTTAAGTAATGGTTGATAGTTAACGCTAAAAATTGGGTATTTACCAAAACTAAGGTGCTTCAACCATTTGTATTAATTCAAGCTTAGGCGAGATTATCTTCACCTCGTTTCAAATTTCCATGTAAACTTACGGAGGTTAACTTTATGCTTTTACAACTCAAAGATAGTGATGATTTAGTAAAAATTATCGATGTTCAGGAACTAATTGATCCCAATATCGACGTTGTTCACGGAAAAGAACAAGAAGGTCAAGAAGAACAAGAATCTGATACATTTAAAAAAGAAAATCTGGTATTTCCTTCTGGAGAGAAGCTACCACGTTGTTGGTTAGATGCCAACTACAGAAACTCTTAACTTTAGAGTTTTTCAAATTAGATAAGGAGTAATTCAATTTCTCCAATTACCCCTTACAAATTTCCTCGAACATATTTACCTATGTGTTCGAGGGTTGTATTTATATATAACTAAGCACTAGTTGATGATGCAGAATTTTCTGCTACCTTCGCTGTTTCATCTTGCTGAAAGTTGGGGAAAAATATCTTAGTGATCCAGTAAGTCAAGATGTGAGACAAAACTCCCAACGGCCCAGCAAATAAACATAGGGCAAGGGAATGAATTGTCCAAATACCTGTTTTCTGCCCTTCCCAATATATCCAACGACCTACAAACAAATCCATTACCAAAAAATGAATCCAACCAGTTGCAGCAGCTTTTTCATCTGCAAAAAATCGTGCAATATCTGCTAACTGGGGATTTGATAAAGCTTGGGCATTTTCTGGGGTAATGCTGTTAATGAACAAATACAAATATGCCCCAGCTAAAAGCACAAAGGGTAGATAGGATTCCATTACCCGCCTTGTTACTTTCCAATTTGGCAGGAGAATCATCAAAGCCCAAAAGGGCAAAACAAAAAGATTGGCAGCATTAAACAGTTGACTAAGAGTCATAGTGAAATTATGAATGATAAATATTATCATTCATAATTTACTCATAAAGCTACCAGTTGTGATTCTATTTCCGCGGTTTTCAAATCACGACCAATAAAAACTAAACGGGTTAGCTTTGCTTCTTCTGGTTGCCAGGGGCGATCATAAAATTTATCAAATCGGTTTCCTACACCTTGCATTACTAGGCGCATGGGTTTATTTGGTACGACTACAAAGCCTTTAATTCGATAAATCTCTTGTTGGTTTGCCAGTATTTGCAACTGTTGTTGCAGTTTTTCTGGGTCAAAGGCACGGTCTAAAATGAGGTGAGTTGAGGTAATCTCTTCGTCGTGGTCGTGGTCTTCTTCGGTATCATGATGGCTAGGACGACTATCTAAGTTATCTTCAACTGCGGCTTGAAATCCCAGTAATATAGATGGGTCAAGTTGACCGCGATCGCTCTCGACAATCTTCACAACTCTGGGCAACTCTTGCTTAACTAACTCCTCAACTTGGGCTTTTGTCTTGGCATCCACCAAGTCAGTTTTATTCAACACCACCAAGTCTGCACAAGCAAGTTGGTCTTCAAAAAGTTCTTGTAAGGGTGTTTCGTGTTCTAGGCTATCATCTGCTTGCCGCTGCGCTGCGATCGCTTCTAGATCGCTGGCAAATGTCCCCGCTGCTACCGCTGCACAATCTACAACGGTAATCACAGCATCCACGGTTGCACCAGCACGAATTTCCTGCCAGCGAAAAGCTTTTACTAGGGGTTTTGGTAAGGCTAAACCCGAAGTTTCAATCACAATGCAATCGATGCTGTCCCGCCGCTTCAGTAACTCTTGCATTGTGGGGAAAAATTCTTCCTGCACCGTGCAGCATAAGCAACCGTTTGTCAACTCAAAAATATTACCCCCGCTATCGCCATCTTCGGGACAAATTTGACAAGATTTCAGCAATTCGCCATCAATACCAAGTTCACCAAATTCATTAACTAAAACCGCAATCCGGCGGCCTTGGTTGTTTTGTAGCAGGTGGCGAATTAGGCTGGTTTTACCACTGCCTAAGAAGCCTGTGATTACTGTGACAGGAATTTTTGTAGCCATTGTTTAATCGAGATTTTGCACTAAGGCAATTGTTTGTAACTCTATAATCAATTTATGATATTGCCGCAACTGGTTTCGCTAAAACTTTGAAATAGCACGCAATAGAAGCTCTTAACAAGCTGCAACAGTAGGGGCAACTTCCTTGCGATCGCCTCATTTTACTCAGGAGACCCCAGGGAAATTGCCCCTAAAATTGACAAAAAATTAACTTACAATAATTTACTCGACGGTAGCGAGTTCAGTGCTACCACGTGTACGCCGCCGTGTGAGGGTGTTGTACAGCATTACACCGATCGCTTTGATCAAATTACCTTCTAATTCTTGGAACATCTTCATGTTCATGCCAAAAGCAGCGTTAGCTTCATCAACTATGCGATCGGCTGTAGCTTCATCAATAGGCAATTCATCCAAAGCTTGACGATATTTAGCTTTAAATTCCTTCTCGTCGGTAATCTCTGCAAATTCATAGAAGGCTGTACCTTGACCTTCTGAAAGGTTCATCGCCGTTACAGCAATGTTTTTGAGAATTTGTCCTCCAGATAAATCGCCTAAGTAACGGGTGTAAGAATGTGCAATTAATAACTCTGGTTCGGTTGCAGATAATTCTCGGATGCGCTGCACATAAGCTTCCCCAGCAGGAGATAGTTGAACTTGCTCCCGCCAGTTGAAACCATAGTAGTAACTCAAGTCTTCTTCTAAGGTATGCTTGCGGTTCAGCTGAGGAAAGTTAATTTTGGCAAGAATTGGATGGTTACGGTGCTTTTCCATCTCCTCTTCCATAGCTGAGTAGATGAAGTAGAAGTTACCAACTAGCTTTCGGTAGGAGCTTTTTTCTACTACCCCTTTTAAAAAGCACTTGACAAAACCGACGTTCTCTGCCATTGTGTGAGCTTTTTTAGTGCCTACACGCAATTTGCTTGCTAAATTGCTACTCATGCTAAATTTCTCTACTTTAAAAGGTCAACTGCCGCAGTTTTGATTTACTAACGGCTAAAAAAGGCCATTAAAACGTTACATTAGAACTATTTGATGAGAATTTATATTAAAAATTTTTAAGCTCTTACGGGTTGTAATTTTTGACATGGCAAAACGCCTAAGAATATAAAATCTCTGTAACCTAAATTTGGATTTTTATTTGCATTAGCTAATTTGCGATTAGATGATTATTTTTGACCAAATAACTCATTAATTTGCTAAAAAAGCTAAAATTAATGACTTTTTATAGTTTATTCATTCTCGGACACATTGTAAAGTGCTATTAGTTATCCGTTAGCATCAAACGAAGTCATAAACATCTTCATGGATAGCGATATTTGCAAAGACGATTTCTGACTTTTGAGAAAATGCCAAACTTAGACAATCTTTACAATTAACTACAAATATTTATAAGTAATTTTACGCAAAAACAGTCTTCTTAGAATCAATGCCTGCCTTGAAAAACAAGTTTATAGTGAAGTTGGTGGGTAGAAATAAACGTAAAAAACCCTTAATAACTGTCAATGAAAAGCGAAGAGCAGGTATATCTACTGGCAAATCTCACGCTGATGTTTATCTACACTTAGTTACTTCACCAATTAGAACTATTGAGTCAAAATTGTTGAACAAAGTGTAAAGTGCTATTGTCCTGTGTGACTGTGTGGAGTGTTTAAAATTATGGTTTCATCTATAACTCGTACTCAAGACGGCGTTCATGGAAGTTCTGCTTCCGCATCTGATGGATCGAGAGAAAATATCACAAGCAATTTTGCCCTCAACTTAATATCATTGCCAACAACTCCTCTGTTTGGTACAGATGGCATTCGTGGACGAGTAGGAGAATTGCTAAGTGCGCCTTTAGCATTACAGATAGGCTTTTGGGCGGGTATTGTGTTGCGTACCCATGCTTCTAATTCAGGGCCGATCATTCTCGGACAAGACTCTAGAAATTCCAGCGATATGCTGGCAATGGCATTGAGTGCAGGGTTAACAGCAGCGGGAATTGAAGTTTGGTATTTGGGTTTATGCCCGACTCCCTGTGTCGCTTATCTTACTAGCATTAGTGATGCCATCGGCGGAGTCATGATTTCTGCCAGCCATAACCCACCAGAGGACAATGGAATTAAAATTTTTGGTGCGGATGGTGCTAAGTTATCACCAGCCTTGCAAGCAGAAATTGAGGCAGGGCTACGCGGCAATCGGTCAGTAGTTGCCAGTGTGGGTAATTGTGGACGGCATTATTTGCGAAATGAGTTAGTCAAGCATTATGGCGACTCTTTGAAACAACCATTGCACAGCGCAATCAATTTTCAGGGAATGAAGATTGTTTTGGACTTAGCATGGGGAGCAGCAGTAGGATTAGCCCCATCAGTATTTACAGATATGGGGGCAGAGGTCATTTGTTTGCATAATGAAGCAGATGGCGAGCGCATCAATGTCAATTGTGGTTCCACACACTTAGAAATTCTGCAAGCAGCAGTTAAGCAGCACCATGCTGACGTTGGTTTTGCCTTTGATGGCGATGCTGACCGGGTGTTAGCTGTAGACAATACAGGTAGACCAGTCGATGGCGATTACATTCTCTACCTTTGGGGACGGCATTTACAGCAAAAGCAACAACTACCAGATAATCTGATAGTTTCCACTGTTATGGCCAACTTAGGCTTTGAAAAGGCTTGGAAACAGCTTGGTGGTAATTTGATTCGCACAGCAGTAGGTGACCAGTATGTGCAAGCAGAAATGCTGCGTCATGGAGGAATGCTAGGCGGTGAACAATCTGGTCACATTCTTTGCCGTCATTATGGTATTACAGGAGATGGCTTGTTAACAGCCTTACACATAACAGCTTTGATCAAAGAAGCTGGTGTTTCCCTCAACGAAATGGTAGACCAAAGCTTTCAGACATATCCCCAATTGTTGCGGAATGTACGAGTAGTAGATCGCGATCGCCGTTTGGGGTGGAAAGATTGTGAACCTGTACAAAAAGCGATCGCCCTGGCCGAAGCAGCAATGAATGATTCTGGCAGAATTTTAGTCCGCGTCTCTGGCACAGAACCAGTAATCAGGGTTATGGTGGAAGCGGCCAACGCTGAACTTGCCAACTACTGGACACATGAACTAGTTTCACAAGTCCAACAACACTTAGGATAAAGAGTGCTGAAGTGCTGAGTGGATCTACTCACAACTCAGCGCTGATAACTCAAATTCATGCCCAAACCCAAGCGAAAATCCAAACAATCAAAAAAGCGATCGCAAAGCGAAAAACCTACCCTTAGCGTTAAAGAACGGTTAGCCCAAAAGCGCAAAGCAACCCTAGCACGCAAAGAATTTATTAGCTTACTAACCACCGCCACCTTTGGCGGTGTCTTCTTTGGCATTATTCTTTTTTTCGTGGGTGGAATTAAGGCAGCAATTCCAGGTGTCTTAGCAATTCTTATTTTTTCTCTATCGTACAAATATCCCCGCCAAGCCCTTGTTGCCTTCATGATTTACATTCCTTTGGGAGGTACAATCACTTACTACATCGGTAATAGTCCTATACTGCAATTAGCTAAAGACGCTTTTTATGTCCCAGCCTTGATTGGACTTTGGCAAACTTGCCGTAAACAGGGGCTACCCTTCATTATTCCCAAAGAGATTAAAACTCCACTGTTTATTTTATTGGGCTTGTGTTTGCTAACGCTGCTGTTTGTTAACGGAGGGCAGCAGTTCAACCCGCCTAAGGTAGGATTGCTGGAAAAACCACCAAATGAATTTCCCATAGGCATGGGTATTCTGGGGCTGAAAGTATTTTTAGGCTATGTACCCTTAATAGGTTGTGCTTATTATCTAATTCGCAATAAGAGCGATTTTCTTTTTTTATCACGCTTACAGGTTGTCCTGACACTTATCTGCTGTGTCTTAGGATTTATTCAATATCTATTGCTGCTAACCGGTGTATGCCAAGGTACTAGAGGTTTAGAGGGAGATGCTTTATTTAGAGCAACATTGGAGGCCCGATGTTATTTTGGTGGCTCGCTGCTATATAGTCCAGAAGAAGGTGTTATTCGTTTACCAGGAACTTTTGTAGCTCCTTGGCAATGGGCATGGTTCTTAATTTCCAGCACCTTTTTTACTTTTGGTACTGGCTTCACTGATCCATCAATTATTTGGCGGTTGATCAGTTTAGCTTCTTTAGCGTCAGTTTTTATTAATGCTGTAATTTCTGGGCAGAGAATTGCCTTAGCTTTAGTACCAGCTTGCTTTGTAATTTTGCTATTTGTTACTGGTCAAATTGCCAACCTCAAACGGTTCATTCCCATCGGTATAGGACTTGCTGTAATTCTCGGAATTGCGATGGTAACAAACCCTACTGTCGTGCAAGAAAGGATGGAGAGTTTTACGGGGCGTTGGGAAGCTTCACCGCCCGAAGAGTTTATTATCCAGCAATTTGAGGAGAATTGGAAAAATGTCGATGGGCCTTTAGGAAGTGGCTTAGGTCGAGCTACTAACTCTGCCCGTGCGATGGGTTCAACCAAACTGGTAGAAACCTACTATCCCAAAGTATTGTATGAAGTTGGAATTCTTGGAGTACTGGGTTTTCTGGCTTTGGTCACCGTCCTTATAAAAGCAGCCTTCAAAGCCTATCGCTCAGTGAAAAACCGTAATTTCCGCAGT
This sequence comes from Mojavia pulchra JT2-VF2, assembly GCA_019359325.1. Classification (GTDB taxonomy): domain Bacteria; phylum Cyanobacteriota; class Cyanobacteriia; order Cyanobacteriales; family Nostocaceae; genus Mojavia; species Mojavia pulchra. The sequence goes on from JAHHHN010000008.1 coordinate 254,900, forward strand.
TACGGATCTGCTTTGTGGGTGTTTATATTGTTTATTAGCTACAACACTTACTACTATCCTCTGGATGTCGATCCAGTTGCTGCCTACTATTGGTTTTTTGCAGGAGTTATTTTTAAATTGCCAGTACTAGATAAACAAGAGAAGCAAGAAGCTGGTCTGACGCAACAAACTAAGAAAAAAGGCTCAAAAATATAAATTTAACCAATTTTACATTATCTGATTTCCCAAACAGCAAATATTTTTTATATAAGAAATTATGAGTATTTTACCTTCAATTTCCGTAGTGATCCCGACCTATGGACGGGAGGAAGCATTGCGGGATAGCCTTGTAGATTTATTGAACCAAGATTATCCGAATTTTGAAGTTTTAGTAGTTGATCAAACCCCAAAACACCAACCAGAAATTCAAGCTTATTTGGAGGAATTAGCAACAGCAAAGAAGATTAAATGGTTTCGCTTAAATTGGGCTAGTTTACCAGGGGCGCGTAATTATGGTGTGCGTCGAGCAGATGGGGAAATCATTTTATTTATTGATGATGATGTTAAAATAACTCCTGAATTTGTATCAGCCCATGCAAAAAACTATTTGTACAATCCTGAGATAGGAGCTGTTGCTGGACGAGTATTTGACAGAATGAAATTAGGTGATTCTGGAGGATATTTAGAAATTGAATATCTTCCTCCCCAAGCAATGAACCCAGGAATTGCTTGGTATCACATTGATTTAGTGCATACTATCAAACCACAGCAAGTGCTAACAGCTAGGGGTTGTAATATGTCCTTTCGCCGTGAAATTTTTACCAAGTATGGGTTGAGATTTGATGAACGATTTGGTGGTAGTGCGGTGCGCGAAGAATCAGATTTTTGTTTGCGGCTGCGGCAGACGGGATATAAGATTTGGTATGACCCAGATGCTTATTTAGTGCATTTAGGTGAAGAGACAGGAGGTTGCCATGATATTAGTATGCGATCACTAGAATATCAAATTACCTTTTACCACAATCATTTCTTAATGGCATTAAAAAACCTCACTGCTACCCAAGCTTTACAGCTATATGCCCGTTTATTCGACTGTCACGTTTTGGGAAGACCACCTTGCCATAAAAGCGGTTCTCCTCTCAAAATTCTGACTCGCGGCTTTTTCTACAGCTTGGGTTTTCTCAAAGCTTTGGGGACTGTCATTCAATCTAGATGGAATGATGGTCAAATTTATAGCCGTTTAGATGAGCAATTTTAAAGCTTAAATGCCAATACGTTTTAATGGAAAATGAGGAGTTAGTCATTAGCTGCTAATTCCTATTTTATTTTTAATGTATCTATTACTAATTACTTCTAATAATGAAAATTTTAGTTGCTAGCCATACTTATATTGTAGACCTAAACTGTGAAAAGCTACGCGCTTTATCTCAACTAGAACCAGGAATTGAAGTGACGGTTGTTGTTCCCAAACGCTGGAAACCTGGTGGCGTGCAAAATAAAGTTATTGAAACTGAATACTGCGATGAGGGAGCATTTAGAATAGTTCCAATTTATAATTTTAGCCAAAATCATCAAGGGCTTTTAACTTTTGGTAGCGATTTAATATCTTTATTGCAACAGTTTCGCCCAGAAATTATCCAGGTGGAGCAAGGTTCTAGAGCGCTGGCTTATACTCAGATGATTTTTTTAAATCAACTATTGAGATTAAAGGCAAAAAATATATTTTTTACTTGGTGGAATTTACCATACGAGCTAAAATTCCCAGTTGCTTTATTAGAAAAATATAACCTAAAGCATAGCCACGGTATTATTTGCGGCAATCAGGATGGAGCAGAAATATTACAACAACGAGGATATCGAGGCCCTATTAAGGTAATGCCACAATTGGGTGTGGATGAACGCCTATTTGCTCCTCAACCTCAACCTGAATTAGCTACTCAACTAGGAATTAAACCAAGCGATTTTGTAGTGGGATTTGTCGGTAGATTTGTCCAAGAGAAGGGGTTACTAACACTTTTACAGGCATTAGTAGCTTTGCAAGATAAACCTTGGAAATTACTACTGCTTGGGCGTGGCCCTTTGCATGAAGAACTAATTAAAATTGTAGCGCAAAACAATATTAAACAACGAGTAATAATTATTGAAAGTGTACCTCATGATGTAGTTCCTAAATATATAAATTTAATGAGTACTTTAGTACTGCCATCAGAAACAACTTATAATTTTAAAACTTTGACTGCCGTTGGTTGGAAGGAGCAATTTGGGCACGTATTAATTGAGGCAATGGCTTGTAAAGTGCCAGTGATTGGTTCTAACTCTGGTGAAATTCCTTATGTAATTGGCGATGCTGGTTTAGTATTTCCTGAAGGTGATGTTAAAGCTCTTGCTAATTGCTTAACTCAACTAATAGAAAAACCAGATTTTGCAAATAATATTGGTGAAAGTGGTTATCAAAAAGCGCTGAATGAATATACAAATAAAGCATTAGCTCAACAACAATTAGAGTTTTACCAAAAAGTTGTTAGTAATCAGTAATTAAAATTTAATCATCAATAAAAATAACATATACTGACAACTAAAAAATATGCGAATTTTGCACATAGTTCCTTCAATTTCTTTAATTTATGGCGGCCCCAGTCAAATGGTATTAGGACTAGCTCCCGCTTTAGCAAAAGAGGGAGTAGAAGTTACTGTTATCACAACCGATAGTAATGGCGATACTGGACAAAAATCCTTGGATGTGCCGTTAAATGAACCAGTGAAACAAGATGGTTATGAAATAATTTATTTCCGTTGCGCTCCATTTCGCCGTTACAAGTTTTCGCTGGAGTTAATCCAGTGGCTAAAACGTCACGCTTGTGAGTTTGATCTAGCCCATATTCATGCTTTATTCTCTCCTGTAAGTAGTGCCGCTGCAATTGTGTGTCGTCAGCAAAAGCTACCTTATATTTTGCGTCCTTTGGGAACTCTCGATCCAGCTGATTTATGCAAGAAAAAGCAATTGAAACAGCTTTATGTTGCAATGCTGGAACGGCGAAATTTAGCAGGTGCGGCGGCGATTCATTTTACCAGTGTTCAAGAGGCAAAAATATCAAACCGTTTTGGTGTAGCTACGCAGGATTTGGTGATTCCTTTGGGTGTGATTCCCCAACAATCTTCTGTTACAGAAACAAGAAGTATGTTACAAAGCCAGCGGGGAATTTCAAGCGATGTGCCTATAGTATTATTTATGTCGCGGATTGACCCAAAAAAAGGGTTGAATTTGTTGATTCCAGCATTAGAAAAGTTGTTATTGATGGGTTGTAATTTTCACTTTGTGTTGGCTGGGACAAATCCCCAAGATCCAGATTATGAACAAAAAATTACATTCCAGATCCAAAATTCACCATTGCGATCGCACACTACAATTACAGGCTTTGTTACAGGTGAATTAAAAACTAGTTTATTACAAGCTGCTGATTTATTTGTCTTGCCTTCCTACTATGAAAATTTTGGTATTGCTGTAGCTGAGGCAATGGTAGCAGGAACACCTGTGGTGATTTCTGACCAGGTGCATATTTGTCATCAGGTGAGTGAAAGCCAGTCGGGGTGGGTAGGCGCAACAGATGTGCAAGCACTAGTAAATTTATTGCAAGAAGCTTTACAAAATCCCCAAGAACGCCAGCGACGGGGATTAAATGCCCAAAAATACGCATTGCAACATTACAGCTGGAATGCGATCGCTCGTCAAACTATCTCTGCATACAAGCAAATCTTAACTGTAATTGAGTAATTAATTTAGCTACTTTAGGAGAAATTACATAGTTTAAAATTTTATGACAAGCCGCTTAATCCGATAGGCGAACCGGAGCTTTATGTCATGATTGGTAGTAAGATACATAATGCTTTTCTAACTACAGGGAATCCCTCATGACTCTCCGTCTTGGTGATACAGTACCCAACTTTACGCAAGCCTCAACACACGGCGACATAAATTTTTACGAATGGGCAGGTGACAGCTGGGTAGTGCTGTTTTCACACCCTGCCGATTTTACACCTGTTTGCACCACTGAATTAGGCGCAGTTGCCAAGCTCAAACCAGAATTTGACAAGCGCAATGTCAAAGCGATCGCCCTCAGCGTTGATGATGTAGAATCCCATAAAGGATGGGTGGGCGATATCGAAGAAACACAAAGTACTACTCTCAACTACCCAATTTTGGCAGATGCAGATCGTAAAGTCTCTGACCTTTATGATATGATCCACCCCAACGCCAACGCAGCGGTAACAGTGCGATCGGTTTTCGTTATCGACCCCAATAAGAAACTCCGCCTCTCTTTCACCTACCCCCCTAGCACCGGACGCAACTTTGATGAACTGTTGCGGGTAATTGATTCTCTGCAACTGACTGATAACTACAGCGTGGCTACACCAGCTGACTGGAAAGATGGGGATAAGGTTGTAATTGTCCCCTCACTCAAAGATCCAGAAGTGCTGAAGGAGAAATTCCCCAAAGGTTACGAGGAAGTAAAACCCTACTTGCGGTTAACTCCTCAACCCAACAAGTAAGTTTGATTAAAATATTTTATACATTAGACGCAAAGGCGCAAAGTTATATCTTCGCGTCTTTTTTTTCTTAGCGTCAGAATAAAAGTAAAAGTCAATCTGGTAGGATTATGCTTTCATCCCCTTTGGTGTTGCAACTTCCGCCATCAATGCAAATGACAGACGAACAATTCTTTGAGTTCTGTCAGGTTAATCGTGATTTATAAATTTGTACCTCACTGAGCTGTAAAACGCTATATATAAACCTATCCAGCATTCAAGAATTGAATTTATCTGTCAAAATCTTATAAGCTTCATTTACCAACCGCATTTTATCTTGAGCTTGTTTTTGTAATTGCGGCTGATTAACAAATAAATCTGGATGCCATTTTTTTACCAAATTTCGATAAGCCTGTTTTATCTCAGCAAATGACACATTTGGTTGCAATCCTAAAAAGCTATAAGCGCGAGCAATCTTGTCTTTTTCTGCTTGGCTTTTGGGTTGGTGAGGTGGTTTGTTGTTTTGGTTTGTAGTATTTTTACTAGCTTGAGAACCAGGAGAACGCATTTCTGTTTTCATCCGCGCTATTTCTTCATCAAGTTCCCAATTACGAAATTTTGCCTCCAACTCTTCTGGGCTGGGAGTAGAGGAAGCTTTGGGAGGTGGTGGTGGAGATGTGTTGACACGGTGAGTGGAAGAAGTTTGGGAACTGGTAGAAGTGCGATATGTCGATGAGCCTGAAACATTCACCTTCTCTTCTACTTTTGAATAACTTTTTTGTTCTTTGTTTCCTGGCGGGGAATATTCTGTATATTTTGGTGTTTCTTGATAAGGTTGATAATTTGAAGATATCTTTGCTTTTTCTAATTCTTGCAGCAATTGGTTAAAACTACTTTGTAATTGCTGTAAAGATTCCCGTTTTTGAGCAATTTCGATTGGCTCTTTACTGACTTCAAAACGGATTATTCTTTTTGATTTTTGCTCATATTCAGCTAGAATTGATAATCCTTGACTGCTCAAGCGAGAAAAATAATCTTCAGTTGCGGCTATACAAATTTTAGCAACTTGTTGATCATAAGATTCGTTCGCTGATTTTTCTTCTGAATTTTGAATATTTTTGTTCAATAAATAAGAAATACTACCAACAACAGCTGCTCCGACAGGGCCACCCAATAACCAACCAATACCACCACCAACTGCTACTGCACTAGTTTCACTCAAATCATTGCTATTGCTTGGCTTGGGAGGTAGCGTTATTTGTGGTTCGCTAGGCCAGGGAATTATTAAATCTTCAGGTAGTTCTTCTCGAAAAAACTCGTATGCTTGATAAAGCCATTTCATCACGGCTAGATGTAACTCTATGAAGTCTTTTTTTAAAGTATCTGTTTGCCAAGATTTAAAATTATTTTCTGCGAGTGCTACTGTGGCATCAGTTTGATATTTTTTAAGTAGTTTAGATAAATCTAGCCAATTGCGTAAATCTGCAACACTATTAGTAAAGCCTTGTTGAATTAAGTTGACAGCTTTTTGTTTGATTTCAATTTTGGCGTTGTGTTTCTGATCAAAAGAATTAATTTCGTTAGCGAGAGGGTCAATTTTAGCTTTTAATGATAATTGAATTTGAGAGGCGATCGCCTGCACTCTAGGCAACCTTACACTCCCACGATTTTGTTGTAAAATACCCACAATATTTTGCAAAGCTGCTTCAAAAGCAGCTAAACCGCTACTAGTGGCTGTAGCCGTATCACCTTTGAGTCTTGCTCTTAACGCAGGTAAAGCATCAACGCGATACAAATTACTAAAACCCGGTGGTAATTCGGCGCGAAAACTTTCAGCAACAAACCGCAGCCGATTATGAACTTGCTGTTGTTCTTCTGATTCGAGTAAGTTAATAAAATTAGCAACAAGAATAACTGTTTTAATATCCCGATCTAATAGCCAATCTCGCAAGTTTTCTCGCTCACCCAAAGTCATTAACTTGCGTGAATCTAGCAATTGCACTACTAAATCTGCACTTAAAAGGCGATCGCGTACTAAACTATCTTGTTCTTCTCTATCATTTGTACCTGGTAAATCCAAAAATTCTACACCCGTGTCTAAAAAAGGATGTGGACAAAAAACTTCTACAGATGCTACATCTTTCCGCATCTGCCTGTTACCATCAAGAATGGCAAATTGTTGTAAAATTTCTGTGCCACTGTGATAAATTTCTGTACCATCTACCAACATGATGCGAGTTCGTATATCAGTACCATACTTGACAGTAATCGCAGCACCTGTAGTCGGAATCAAATCAATAGGTAAAGTACGATTTCCCAGTATGGCATTCAGCAACGTAGACTTGCCATGATTAAAAGGCCCAAATACTGCAATCTGAAAGTTGGGATTAGCTAAATACTTAAAGATAGTAGTGATATCTTGATGCAGTTGTGATTTGCTGTCTAAATTTAATAATGTAGATGCAGATTTAAGTGCATCTGCTAATTCTCTGTAACTCTCATTTACTTGCTGCATATTTACTTATTATCGTGGCTGTGCTTTGTTTTTTGAATAGCTTTTTAATATTTATAATTCTCTACAACCTTTAAAATAATAGTAATAATCGTCATTATCCAAATCTTCTAAATAGCCATAATCTAAGTCTCTATCATAGTATTCTGTATAACTATTTGTATTAATTGATAAATTATCATAGTCATCTTCATCTTCTTCATCGGAATGATTAATCATCGATTCTAATTGATGATTATTGATCTTCTCTAAATTATTCGATGAATATAACAATTTTTTCAATTTCCTAGCTTGTTTAGATGCAGCGAGCTTTGGATTAAGTTTTAATGCTTGATTATAATCATTAACCGCTCTTTGCATATCACCTATTTTATAATATGCAAAACTTCGATTAAAATATGTTATGCTGTCTTTATAATCAATGTTTATTGCTGAAGTATAATCTTTAATTGCACCCTTGATGTCTCTAAGTTTGTAACGGGCTGTACCACGCTTTGCAAAAGCTACTGCTAGATGAGGATTTAGGCTAATAGCATCTGTATAATCTGCAATGGAACCCTCTTTATCTCCTATAGCATAACGAGCATAAGCACGGTTAAGGTAATATTCATAATTCTTGTTATTTATATTAATAGCTTGAGTGTAGTCGTAAATTGCTTTATTTTTATCTCCAATTTTAAAATGTTTTATACCACGTAAATAATAAGCATTATCACAGTTTGGATGAATTCTAATCGCTTCACTGTAGTCATCAATTCCTCCTTGTGTATCTCCAAGATTAGAACGAGAAGTACCTCGCTCCAAGTAAAATATATAAAAATGAGGATTTAATTTTATAGACTCAGTATAATCTTTAATTGCTTCTTGAATTTCTCCAAGGGCATCACGAGTAATACCACTATAATAATAAGTTAAAGCAGAACTTTTTTTAAGAATGCTTATAGAATATTTGAAATCTTCAATGGCTTTCTGTTTGTCATTTAGTGCATAAAGAGTAAGACCTCTATTGTTATATGCTTTATATTCATCTGGTTTCATCAAAATAACAGTATCAAAATCCTGAATTGCCAATTGATAATCTTGATTTTCATAAAATGAAAGCCCTCTCCAAAAATAACCATCTACAAAATATGGATTCAATTCCAATGCTTGATTATAGTAAGTAGTAGCAGTTTGGTATTGCTTTTGTTTGTGATAAGAATTAGCAAGATTGAAATATTCAATAGCTAATTTAGCAAATTGATTGTTTGTATAATTATTTACAAAGCTGTTAGCATCCTGGGTTGCTACTTCTTTGTTAGGATGACATTCAACTCCTTGTTCTAATTTTGAATTTTTTTTACATGAGATTAAATTTTCTAAATAGCTATATAATCCACCAGCATATAACAAGTTTTCTATATTTAGACTAGCTTTAGCATCCGTTAATACAATCATATTAGTCGGAATAAAACCAGCTAATATCAGATTATATATAGGTTGTGCTTCACTAATCTCTTCTTGTATCAAAATACAGACTAAAATAGCATTTTTACTAATTTCTTCTTGAGTAATTGACCATTTTACAGTATCAAATCTACCATATCTTGCTTTAACTTGGATACCGATAGATGAATCAGATGTTAGTGTAAAATCTACTTTGCCGTCACCATTTACTTTTGTTTCATAGTCAACTTCAGTAACAAATTCAGCTAAACGAGTTTTTATAACTTCCTCTCCTAACTTTCCTTTCATATTGTTAATGAAGTAATTTTTAGGGTCGTTTGGTCTATATTTTTTAACCATTTCCCAGCAGAAGTCTCGTAAATGGCTTAAACTGTCACCACCAATAACTGTCAATTCGCTATGTTGACCTTTTATCTCACAATTAAGTAAGTATTTAGATTGCAACCTTTGAATAAAATCAAATTGCTGTGCTTTGAGTAAGTTTGTCCATTCCATTTGATAAATTCGTCGTTATTTATAAAAACCTATAATTATTGTTCCCAATTAAATATTAAAAGTTACAGAATAAGAAAATTTATAAATTACTAAATTTCACTCATAATTAACAAAGGAATCCATAAATAATTAGTAATTACGCATCACAAAAAGCGTAGACGCGTAACGGAAAACCACTGGTTACCACAAGAAGTATAAATAATTAAGGCTTTAAAGCGGTGATTGTGTGATTTATAAATACTAAGGTAGTATAAATAAATTATAAATACATTAGTATTCATTTCAAAAATTGTGGGTAATTTCTAGATTAATTTAACAAGATTGTATGGATATAGATTAGCTGTAGTAAGCTAACAAATTAGTATATGCAGCCTCAATTTTTTGCATCTGCGTTATAACATCCTCCTGTAAATTTTTTAGCCGCTTTAACTCACTCTCACGATTTATCTCGCGTGTTTCTTTCTGCTTCAGCAGATTATCTAATTCAGATTTGCGAGATGCAATATCGTCGTTAATCCGCTTACTTACTTCTCTTTCGTAAGAGTCGAAACATTCTTTCACTGCATCATATACAGTTTGAGATTGCTCATGCGCTACTTGTGGCAAGTATTTTACTAGCTCTTTCTTAGCCGTTTTTACCAACTCTTTGCGTGCTTGATCGGCTTGTAAAAAGCCTACTCCTAAACCAAGTAGTGCAAATCCAATTGGCCCTAGAAAAATACCTGTTACTGCTGTAATTATGCCGCCAATACCAATTACAGTAAAGTAGTTTAATAAAATATTTTTCCAATCAAATCCTGCACTAGCTAATGCTACACCAGCTAAGTTTCCTCTAGACAGAGATAACAATCCCATTGCCCATTTTGCCCAACCAGGAGAGTTATCATCTTCTGTGGTAGTTGTGGGATTGACTTTAACTTGCTGTCCAGTTAAGTTTTCGGTAATTTGGTCTGTTACTTGGCTATAAGATGCCCCATACTGTGCAGCACTACGTGAAAGTTCTCTGAAAGCTGCATTAATATCTTTTTCAGCATTTAAAGTCCAAGCAGAGAATTTATCTGTGATATATTGCTCAAAGGCTTTTTGCAGTGCGGCATTAAATGCATCTCTTTTTCCACTACTGAGAAAATCAAATAAATTTAGCTCTGGCTGATAGCGTAAGAAATCGTTTTCAAAGGCATTGTCTAAGTTTAAAACGTAGCTGCGGAAGGATTCAGAAATTGTTCTTGCTTGAGTATCTCTAGTGCTAATAATTTCTTTTTGAAACTGATTGCGGATACTCGTAAGTTTGTTAAACTCCGGTTCCACAGAATCAATGCGGTTTTTCAACTCATTTACATCTTGGTCAAGTAATGGTAGGCGTCTTTCAATTGCTTCGCGGGTGTGATTGCAGGCTTGTCTGGCCAATGTTCTAACTTGCCGAAGTTCTGCGATCGCACGTTCTCTAGTCAGAAAAGTATTTAACGCTTCCATAAACTTTGGAAAGCCAGTTCCCTCTAAATCAGCTTGAGGATTTTTTAACCTTTTTCTAAGTGCTTGAATTGATGAAAGCTCAAACACGCGCTCATCATAAACATTCTGACCATCTACATAACAATACTCTGCTAAATTAGCTTTAAATACTTGCCGCAATCTGTCTTCAGCTGCATTTAATTCTTCTGTATCATCAGGATCAATCAATGATTCCCGCACCTGATCCCAAGCATTAATTAAGAAGAAAACTGCCAAACCACGACCTTTAATGTAATTTTCTAAATAGCGACGTTCACCCAGGGTGCAAGGTTGTGAGGCTCTCATCACAAATAAAATTGCATGACAATTGTTAACATAGCCTAAAGATAATTCGTTCCGTGCCTCCGTGTCATTTAATCCTGGACTATCAACTATTTCAATACCTTTCTCTAATAGCGTTAATGGATACTCAACTACTGCATAGTCAACATCAGGAAATGCTTGCTTTTTTACTTGCTCTAGTTTTTTAGCTTCAGCAGGGTCAATGGTATATTTATATTTAAAAGATTGAAAATCTAACTGTTGTGGATTTTTACCATCATTAAAATGAATTGTGACTTTCTTGTCGACGCCATAGCGTAAAACTGTTAATAGTGCGGTACATGGATTAACGTCGCTTGGCAGTAAATTTTCTCCAATTAAAGCATTTAAAAACGTGCTTTTTCCCCGTTTCATATCGCCCAAAACTAACAGGCGGAACACACCTTGCTTGAGATTTTTACTAGCTACTGTAATATCTTCAATATCTCGTTCTAGGCTGAGTTTTCCTGATGAAGATTCTCCAGCTAATTCCGCTTGATTTATAGTTTCAGCGATTTTGCTCAAACAATCAGAAATTTTTGACCGCACTTGAGCAACACGCTCTAAATCATTGATAAATCTGTCAGATGCAACTTGATTACTCATAAAATTTATACCCTAATTAAGGATTATTTTTTGCAGATTCAAAGAAAAGTTTGTCAGTACCAAAATATTTAATGTATTATATTTTACTAGTATTATAAATGCCTCAGTAAAATCGCTACTTTACTGGGTATTATCTATTCACCTTAACTAGGAAACCGTAATTTTGCGTCAAAATGACTCTTAGCTGATGATCCTCGCTATTTATCTGCACGAAATTAACAGGTTGCGTGAGAATAAAAGTAAGAGTCAGTCAGGTAGGTATTATGTTTTCATCACCTATTGTGTTGCAGGAAAAAATGGCAGAATACATGAGGGAGCCTGGAGTAAAGCTAGGCTGGTTAATTGACCGCAAACAGTGCAAAGTCTATATTTATCGTCCTGGTTTACCAGTGGAATATCTAGAAAATCCCGCTACTATAAGGGTGACCTAGTTATGTCTGGTTTCGTGCTGAATATGAGCAAAGTTTGGTAATAGATGCGTGATTGAGGCCATAGGAGTCATCATTATTTAATGCGATCGCGGTTACAAAATACAGTAATACTGCCACCGTTATAAGCCAAAATTTTTATAGAGAAGAACTTAGGTACAGAAAAGAAATGGATATTAAAAATGGCTTTGTAGGGTCTGTTGGTAACACACCTCTGATTCGCTTAAACAGCTTTAGTGAAGAAACGGGGTGCGAAATCCTTGGTAAAGCAGAATTTCTCAATCCTGGTGGTTCCGTCAAAGACCGCGCCGCACTTTACATTATTGAAGATGCGGAAAAAAAAGGTTTACTTAAGCCTGGTGGTACAGTAGTTGAAGGCACAGCTGGTAATACTGGCATTGGATTGGCGCATATTTGCAATGCCAAAGGCTACAAATGCCTGATTATTATTCCTGATACCCAGTCCCAAGAAAAAATAGACGCACTGACAACACTAGGTGCAGAAGTTCGTCCTGTTCCCGCCGTACCTTACAAAGACCCCAACAACTACGTTAGGCTTTCTGGCAGAATAGCTGCTGAGTTGGATAACGCTATTTGGGCGAATCAGTTTGATAATTTAGCCAACCGCCACGCCCATTACGAAACCACAGGCCCAGAAATTTGGACACAAACAGATGGTAAAATTGATGGCTGGGTAACTGCGACTGGTACTGGTGGTACATTTGCTGGTGTAGCGCTGTATCTGAAAGAAAAGAATCCAGCAATTAAATGTGTTGTTGCTGACCCTCTAGGTAGTGGACTTTACAGCTACATCAAAACAGGTGAAATCACGACAGAAGGCAATTCGATCACCGAAGGTATTGGTAACAGTCGCATTACAGCCAATATGGAAGGCGCACCTGCTGATGATGCTATCCAAATAGATGACAAGGAAGCTTTGCGAGTAGTTTATCAACTGCTAAGGAAAGACGGATTGTTAATGGGTGGTTCGACAGGTATTAATGTTGGTGCAGCTGTTGCTCTAGCCAAGCAGTTGGGCCCAGGACATACTATTGTTACCATCTTGTGCGATAGCGGTTCCCGGTATCAATCGCGGATATTCAACCGTGAATGGCTAGCCTCAAAAGGACTTTCAGTAGACTAGTTATTAGTTCCTTATATCTTTTCTTCTTCTGTGCGTTCTCAGCACCTCTGCGGTTTGTAAAAAATGTCAAATACAGCTCAACCATCACAATCTCCAACAACAGACCCACCTGCTTCTTTGAGATGCGTGCGAGTTTGCCAAAATCGCACTTGTAAAAAACAGGGTGCAGCAAATGTCCTAGCAGCTTTTGCCGCTTTGCCAGTTCCTGGTGTGATGGTAACGGCTAGCGGCTGTTTAGGACAATGTGGTAACGGGCCGATGGTGCTGGTATTGCCAGAGACAGTCTGGTATAGCCGCGTTCACCCTAGCGAAGTACCTCTATTGGTAGAACAGCACTTATTAGGTGATCAAAGAGTCAGGCAGATGCTTTATTATCGGTTTCATCCCCAGGGATAAAGCTGTTTAAAAATATATAAGTCTGCACTCTTTGTTGACTGAAGCGAGGCATCCGATGAACATTCAGCAGCTACGTCAATCATTGAAAATGAAGTGGCTGAGTTACTACGAGCAAAATCGCCCCTGGTTGGTGAAAATGCGAATTTGGGGTACTTATGAAGGGCTACGTCGTCCTTCATCTGGTTTTATTTTGGCTACTTTGTCTGTTTTAGAGCCAGAATTTGATCAGATACTAACTTTTATTCTCGATTTGAATAATAATCCGGATAAGATAGTTGCCGCTTTGGGTCTTAACTTTAATCCTGATAAAGAGTTAGATTTAATAACCGCAGAGGATTTGATAGCTGTAAACCATTTTTCTAATGAGTCTCTAGAAGAAACTGATTATAGAGATCAGCCTGCGCCATTGGTTGCTGCTCATACGGAGATGACTTCCGATGCTTCTATTAACAGGTCAAGTTCTAAACAGCCACCAACTGCTCTGACATACACAGTAAAACCTGTGACATCGCTGACTGTAACTAACGGGGTAAATCGCGATCGCCAGCCCGTGTCATCAGTGGCAATAGCTACCCAAGTTAAGCATGAATCCTCAGAGAAAATACTAATCGCAAAGAAATTGTCCTCTGGGCTTCTACGTCTACACCAGCCTGAGCGATCGCTAACAAAGGCTACCGAAGTTTCAAGTATGGGCAAAACTCTACCATCCCTAGCAATAACTAATAAAGTTCCTGCAAATGGCACAAATTTGCAATCACTTGCTGTGGCTATTAAGGTTCCCAACAACGCTAAAACAGCCAAGATACAATTGCAAGATATGAGTTATCAAGTTAAGCTATCACCCAGCACTAATGCTCGTAGTTTAGCTTCTTGGGTAGATGAGTTTTGTCAAGGTGCTGATTACGACCCCAAAGAAGCTATATTTACACCCTTTTGAAGCAATTCACTTTATTCACTGACGCTCGATAGTAAAAGCACTCCCTATGAACTTTGTACATCACTAATGCATGAAGAAGGGACTAGGGTAGATGGGGAGTAGGGGAAACAAGGGGATAAATCGTTACTTGTAACTCAGCACTCAGCACTCAGCACTTTCAAGCTAACCCCCTGTACAGCAGAGCAATCCTGATTGTAGGGCTGCTCAAGCTGTCTGAAGCCCAATATCAATCGTTGCTGCGTAACCAAAGCTAGTTTTGGTAAGTGTGAGCAACAATTGGTCTCCACCGTCTTGAAAGATTCTATCTTGTGCGTTCTTTAGGGCCTGCTGTCCCTTGCTGGCGTATGGTGTCTGTGCGTGTACCTGATCGGTAATTGCATCATCAAAGTACAGCTGTGATGTAAACTCATAACTCTGCTTTGATGTGGTATCTGCGCGTAGTTTAAAGTGGATATGGACTGTTCTACCTCGATACCAACCGGGATAAATGGTTGTGAACTGGACAGTTCCATTCGCGTCCGTCACTTGATATCCACGTAAGAACTTTTTCCCCACGGTACTGAAACTTGGGTCGTTTACGCCCGAATAGACACCAAGTGCGTCACAATGCCAAATATCCGCGATCGCACCTGCAATTGGTGTGCAGCTAGTACCACTGACCCTAGAAACACGCAGCGTCAGTTGCAGTGGTACACCTTCTTTCACCGAACCATCCGAGGGATCAAAACGGATATCTGAACGGTTGAGTTTCTCGTCTACAAAATACGGCCCTTCGGTCTGCTGCGGTCTCACGACACACCCAGGCAACGATGATCCTGGGACGGTTGCACTCGATTGTGCCTGTGTGGAACTGGACTTTCTAGGTATACATCCAACAACAATTGCAGCTCCGGCTGCTCTAAATAGAGCAAGTGCCTGTCTTCGGCTCAGAATCCGGCTGAGTTGGCGATTATCTTTTTCCATAGTGTCTTTACAATGCTACTGGGAACTGATACCAATTCAAAATTTGTTCATTAAAAAAGCTAGACATAACAAGGGTTTGGGAGTGTGTATCTGTCGCATTCTTTTTTCAAATTGGTATTAAGCTCATCTCCTGGCTGAAGCACTCTTGATTTCGTGGGCATTGGGAAGAGCAATTTTCTCTATGCGCCATGCCCTATGCCCCAAGGATTTAACTATTTTGCCGTATTAGGGCGATCGCGATCTCCTCATTCAAGTTCTGCAAAATCTGTTGAGTAATGCCATCAAATACAATCTCGCCAATGGCTGGATAAGAATTCACGCTCATCAAACCCAAACAAAGCTCAACGTCACGATCGCCAACTCATCAAAAAATATTCCAGCAAGCGATCGCATTTTTGACCGCTTTTATCGCAGCGATCCTGCCCGCACCCGTAAGGTAGAAGGCATCGGACTAGGACTCAGCCTCGCTCGTGAAATTGCTAGGGCACATCGTGGCGACCTTACCCTAGATTCAACTTCTTCCGGTCAAACAGCATTCACCCTGACTTTACCGATTACATTACATACTTGAGCGATCGCTGTTTATCTAGCTTGTTATAAACCACCTGATAACTTTTCAAACATTCTTTTATATCATTAAACTTGTAGTGGCCCGAATCTGCTCTTAAGCATTAATTTGGTGAATGAACATAAATACAGTCAACAAATTTTGGCGAAGAGTCCAACGCAAAGCCGGGCACTTGCAGAGGATTCTACAATATCGCATCAGATCAATCATACTTGTGGCGTTATTTTTAGTGACGGCTATTTTGCCCAGTACCGCCCAGATTGTTACAGTCAACTCAAACACTAAAGTTTCAGAAAATCTCGAAAATTTGGTAACACAAGGCAGAACCTTGTACGAAGCTGAACAGTTTTATGATGCAGTCAAGTTATTGCAACAAGCTGTCACAACCTACAATGCCAGTGGAGATAGACTAAGGCAAGCAATGACCTTAAGTAATCTGTCTTTAGCCTATCAACAGCTAGGTTTGTGGGCAGAAGCACAAGAGGCGATCGCTCAAAGTTTAAATTTATTACAGAAGTTAGAGAATTCTCCAGAGCGTTCTCAAATCCTTGCTCAAACTCTAGATGTTCAAGGGCACTGGCAATTAGCACGAGGACAAGCGGAAGCAGCACTAACAACCTGGCAAAAAGCCGCTGATATTTATCACAAAATAGGCAATACCGCTACGTTAACTCGTAACCGCATTAATTCTGCACAAGCTTTGCAAGCTCTAGGGCTTTACCTTCAGGCTAACAAGATTTTAAACGAGGTGCAGCTAACCCTTACAAGCCTTCCAGACTCACCTCTTGTAGCGACAGGACTGCGTAGCCTTGGCAACGTCCGCCGAGTCGTTGGTGATTTAAGCGGATCGCGGCAGGTGTTGGAGAAAAG
This sequence comes from Mojavia pulchra JT2-VF2, assembly GCA_019359325.1. Taxonomy (GTDB): domain Bacteria; phylum Cyanobacteriota; class Cyanobacteriia; order Cyanobacteriales; family Nostocaceae; genus Mojavia; species Mojavia pulchra. Next base: position 271,580 of record JAHHHN010000008.1, read on the forward strand.
TCTAGCAGTGGCACAGCGAGTACAATCTTCTAGTGCGATCGCTGAAGCTCAACTGAGTCTAGGCAACACCGCCCGCGCTCAACAAGATATTAAAGCTGCTTCAGAGTACTACCAGCAGGCGGCGGCATCTGTTTTTGCCATAACACGCATCCAGGCTCACCTAAACCTACTCAGCATACTTTTGGAGAACTTGGAGAAAAATAAAGATAAAAATGGGTTGAAAGATGCATTGGCATTGTCGTCCCAAATTCAATCGGAAATTAGCAACTTGCCTCCCAGCCGAACCTCAGTATATGCTCGGATTAAATTTGCCCAAATTCTCACACAACTAAAAAATACCAGCACAGACACCCCTTCATGGCTGGATATTGCCCAACAGTTGTCCACCGCTATCAAACAGGCGCAGAGCTTGCAAGACCAGCGAGCAGAATCTTATGCTACAGGTACTCTCGGCGAGTTGTATGAAAAAACCGGGCAATTCTCTGAAGCTCAAGACCTTACCGAGAAATCTTTGTTTATAGCGCAAACTATTAATGCATCAGATATTGCTTATCAGTGGCAATGGCAGCTAGGACGCATACTTAAAAAGAAGGGAGATATTAAAAGCGCGATCGCATCCTATGATGTAGCGTTTAAGACGCTAAACTCGCTCCGCAGCGATTTGGTTGCGATTAATCCAGATGTTCAGTTTTCCTTCCGGGAAAATGTCGAACCAGTGTATCGAGAGTTCGTTGATTTGCTGTTGGGAACTGAAGAAAATCCCGCACTCAATAAAAACAATCTCAAGCAAGCTCGTTATGTAATTGAATCTCTGCAATTAGCAGAACTGGATAACTTCTTTCGGTCAGCCTGTTTAAGCCCAACGCAGGAACTTGACCCAGTGGTTGACAAAAAAGACCAACAAGCAGCAGTTATCTATCCGATTATTTTGCCAAACAGCCTAGATATTATCCTCAAATTGCCTAATCAAGAACAATTGCGCCACTACAGGGCTGTAATAGCCCAAGATCAAGTTGAAGGGATTGTAGCAGACCTGAGAAAAAATTTACTAGATGTCACTGGGATTGTTCGGGTTCAGCAGCAATCCCAACAGATATATGACTGGTTAATTCGACCTGCGGAAGCAGAGTTAGCCAAAAGTGGGATCAAAACCTTAGTGTTTGTTCTTGATGGTGAGTTGCGGAATATCCCGATGGGGGTTCTCTACGACAAACAGCAGCAGAAATATTTAGTAGAGAAATATGCGATCGCCTTGGCCCCAGGTTTACAACTCCTCGATCCCAAGCCTCTGCAAAAGGTACAGTTAAACGCTTTAACTGCTGGAGTCAGCGAAAAACGCCCAATCGAAGGCAGAGAATTTCCCCAGTTGGAAAATGTACCACGAGAATTAAAAGAAGTCCAGTCTGAGATACCTAAGAGTGAAGAACTGTTAAATCAAAAGTTTACCGAACCGAACCTGCAAAATCAGTTGCAGGCAACTCCCTTCTCGGTGGTTCACCTAGCAACGCACGGCGAATTCAGTTCCGATCCAGAAAACACTTTTATTCTCACCTGGAATAAATTAGTTAAGGCCAAGGATTTTGATAATTTACTGCGAGTTAACGATTCTAGTAGGTCTAGCAGTATTGAATTACTTGTCCTCAGCGCTTGTAAAACTGCTGAGGGAGACAAACGAGCAGCTTTGGGGCTGGCTGGGATAGCTGTGCGAGCGGGGGCACGCAGTACACTAGCAACATTGTGGTCAGTAGATGATCGCTTTACTGCCGATGTGATGAGTGAATTCTACCGACAGTTAAATACTGGAGTGAATAAAGCCGAAGCCCTCCAGCGTGCCCAACTAGCACTTTTTGCCCAAGAGAAAGCTCCATATTTCTGGGCACCCTATGTTTTAGTAGGGAATTGGCTGTAACGTATAGGAAAAACCCGATTTTTTAGGGGCAAGAAGCAGGAGTAAGCCAGGAAATATGGGGTGTGGCTGTAGGCACATTAGCTGTGAGTACTACCTCACCTTTAGCATTTTTTATCCACCGTTGTGCTTCTATAATGGGCGCTGGCGTGGGGTTAGTTGCTTGAGGAGAAACATTTGTAATAGCACGGTTCTCTCTCATTGGGTTGAGAGTTACCCAATCTACTTGAACTGCATCGCTGCTGAGGGGTTCGGTTTTGGGGTTACGGGGTAAACCACCGCGTCCGGTAATGGTAAAACTGCTTTGATTTTGACCAGGACGCACTTGACAAACTTGAGACACTTCGGTGTCAACTGGTATAGCTGGTAAGTTAATTAGTCCTCGATTTAGATCAACATCTAGCGTGTTAATTTCGACAGTGCCACTTAAATTAGGACTGATTCGGGAAATTGCCGTAATGTCATTTGTTGCAAGTTGACGTGGATCTAAATCTCTAAAACGCAACAACTTCTTAAGGTCTTCACGAGTTAATGGTGCAATTTCAAAAATCTCAGTAGCGTTGATTGTGACTGTTCCTCCTTGACCATTGTAGGCATTAGCGGTAATGTCGCTATTTTCATTTGGTTTGGCGACGATGAAGCCATTAGAAGCATTGATGGTAATATTGCCGCCGTTTCCACCCTGTTGATTAGTGCCTGCGGTAGCAGATATTTGGCTGTTGCCGCTTAGTAACAATAAATCTATGTCGTGGAGTGTAATATCACCACCATTACCGGATGCAGTTTCAGCAGTGATTGCTCCTTGATTGTCTAAGCGAATGAAACGAGATCCTACCTGAAGCTTGCCTGCACTCCCTGATCCTTGAGAGCGAACAAACAAGCCACTATTAGCCGACTCATCCTCAACCAAACCCTCAACACTTCGGACAAGCCGTTTGAAGTTAGCACTACCAGATATAGTCACCCTATCAGTAGCATTAACTGTGATATTACCTGCAAACCCACTGCTGTCTCTGAAAGCATTGGCAAGAATTTGTCCACCATTAACCGCTTCCAAAGTATTCACGTTGACCGTGATATTGCCAGCATTTCCCGATCCTAGAGTGCGGGCATCTACAACCCCATTATCTGCTACCCGCAAAGCATTCGTATTAATAATGATGTTTCCTCCCTGCCCCCCTTGAGTAGTGCGTGAAAATATTCCACTTGCTGTTCTATTAATGGCAACTCCAAAAACATTAACAGCATCAGAAGCATTAACTTCTATATTTCCACCTTTTCCTTGACCAAAAGAGGCAGTAGATATCTGTGCCCCATTTCCGACAATTAACTGCCTAGTAATAATCGTTAAGTCTCCGGCATTGCCAAAACTTTCTGTTTGAGTAGATAAAATGCTAGGGATTTGCTGCCCATTGGATGATATTCCTGTTCCCCTCAATTCCACCAAATCGCTAGCAGCCACAAACAAATTTCCCCCCTTTCCCTCACCAAGAGTACGACTTAATATTTGCGCTCCATCCTGGACACTCAAGCGTTTGGTATTAATTGTCAAGTTACCAGCAGCTTTAGCACCTAGAGTTTGAGTAGATAAGCCGCTACCAGTACCAATTAGTTCCACAGCATCGGTGGCAGTTACAGTCAAATCCCCCCCCTGTCCCTTGCCCAAAGTAGAAGCTGATACTCGCGCTCCATTTTGAGAACTTAACCGTCGAGTTGTAATTGTTAAGTTGCCAGCATCTCCAGCACCTGAAGTTTGAGTGAACAAGCCGCTATTTGTTGTTCCTGCTAGTTCTACAAACTCGGAGGCGCGAATAGTAAGGTCTCCGCCCCGTCCCTTGCCAAAGGTGCCAGCTCTAATCAATGAGCGGCCTTGGATACTCAACTGTCCAGTTTCAATCGTCACGTTTCCCCCGGTTCCAGTCGCTTCTGGTAAAACATCGGCTGTAATCCGTGACTCCTCAGTGAGAGTCACCGTCTTTGTTGTGCGGACAAGCACCTGTCCACCAGCCTCTATACCTTGTGTGTCGGCATAAATCCGTGAGCCTTGAATTAAAGCCAAATTATTGCTCTGGATTTGAACATCACCACCGCTGGCACCACTAACATCAACGTATGCTTTGTCTTGCAGCCGAATATCGCCAAAATTATTGACAGAACTGTACCCCAATACCCAATCGTTATCTTGCTGGTTCAAGCTCACTTCTCCAGCACCAGCCACACTACCTAGCTCAATACGTCCTCCTGGAACTGCCAAATTCGGTTGTTTTAAAGCTGCTCGCTCACCTCCCTGCAACGTCACATTACCACCCACCAGTGCTAAAGTTTTACCAGGTTGCACTTTTAGGGCAGATCCTTCTACACGAATATCTCCTGCTGTTCCCTCAAATTGCAAGCCAATGGGAACACTTATCGTTAGTAGAGGTGGGTTTTGGGGAGTTGTCGCGCTAAATAGAGCGCCATCTGCAAATTTGAGGCGGTTTGCTGTAGTTGCGATGAACGAACCCTTGATGTCCAATTGGGCATTAGGCCCAAAAATAATTCCTGATGGATTAATCACAAACAGGTTAGCTGTACCGTTGGCTTTGATTAATCCATTAATGTCAGAAACTGAGCCACCTGTTACCCGACTGATAATGTTTTGAATATCAAGAGCATTATTAAAGTTTGCCTCTGTGCCATTCGGCACAGAAAACTGTTGGAAGCTGTGGAACAAGTTACCGCCAGCTTGGGTTCCGCCAGTGATGTCAAAAGTGTTCCCCTGTTGAGTAACGACAGAATTATTCGGTAGAGTTCCATCAGGCGTAATTTGGGCAACAGCATAATTAAAAGAGAATGCATATGCACCATTAATAGCTAAAGAAATCATTAGCCTTAAAAGCCAGCACGAACCGCGTAAATTTTCAGTCATTTGATGAATTTCCTTTAACAACAGTAATGAGTGGGGCTTTTTGTGCTGCCAGTACAAAATGTAAATCTTTATGAACAAATTACATAATTGCTAGAAAAATTTATGCCGCAAAATGATTACTAAACAGAGGTGACTTTACACCTAAGGAAAAACAATCAATTGGGTATTGCTATGCATCATTCCTTTCAAATAAACATCTTAGATTTAGACCGGAATGAATCAATTTTTGAGCAGGACATCACAGATGTGGAAGCTGAAAAAATTGTAGGAGGAAATAAAATCTCACCAGTAGTGGGTATTATAAAGGCTAAAAAAAATGTAGAAATAGAAGAAGTCTCAAAAGTAGTGATTATTGAAAAGAATAAAAAAGGCACTGACTCATGTATACCTCCTATGGATGACCCTTATTGCCCTCCCATGTAAAAACTGCGGCTGAAGCTTTAAAAATAGCTGTTAATAGCTAAGGAAATCATTAACCTTAATAACCAGCACGAACCGCTTAAGTTTCCAGTCATTTGATGAATTTCCCTTAACAACAGAAATGATCAGGGCTATAAGTTATAAACTTTTGTGAATAAATCGCACACTTGGCAGAAAAATTGATGCGGCAAAATGATTACTAAACAGAGGTGGCTTTATACCTAAGGAAAAACAATCAATTGGGTGATTACAATGCATTATTCCTTTAAAATAAAAATCCTGGATTTAAACCATAATCAATCAATTTTTGAGCAGGACATTACAGATGTCGAGGCTGCAAAAATTGTAGGAGGAAAATCAAGTGGAAGTGTAATATCATCTCTCAGCGCCAGCCTTAATAAGTCCTTAAAACCACTTGGTATAAAAGACATCAATTGCTCAGATATAGAGCCTCTGCCTGACCCTCCTTGTCCTCCCTGTCATATTCAAAAAACACAAATCCTTTTGTAACGTCAAGCATAATGTGGTCGTTTTTTAACCATTAGTGGCCGCAGGGCAGAACTTAATACTTAAAGAAGTTTGAGATATTTGAATGCGATCGCTTTTGCCACCGTAGGGGCGATCGCTTTAAAATTCTGAACAACGCAATAATAAGCATTCCCGCAATCCTTTGGCGGCCACTTAATGGTTAAATCACAATTTTTCTGAGCCATAACGCGCAACAATCGGCGCAGAGGCAAATTCTGACAAGCCAACGCTTGTTAATAAATTAGTCCAATCCTCAGCAACTACGCGGGAACTTGAATTAGTGCGGTGCATCTGGGCTAAATTAGTTACAGCATCCTGCCAAATATAATTGACAGCATAGGCAACGTACTCTCCTGGTTTTGACGTATTCAACTGAGTTTTCAGTTCGCTCGTTAGCGCTATCCGTTGCACCCATGCTTTAACGTAAAAATACTCAGATGTGGTTTGCGGAGCGCCACAATAAACTTTGAAGTACCATTGATACTTAGAGCCTTGCTTGAGAGCATATTGCGGACTTGGCGGTAGGCTGATGCCAATAACACCAGGCTTGTCAGCCAGCGTTAAAGGTGTACGGTAGATGTCTTTGCCTTTTTCATCCTGAAATACAAACTCTCCAGTGCGTAAGTTTGTGGGTAGGTGTGGTACATAAACCCAAAAGGTGGGATACTCGGAGACTGTTAATGCTAAGAAAGATTCCGATTCATTTAAAGTTTCTTCACCAGGCACCAAGGCAGTAATAGGCGTTTTTAGGTCTGGACATTGAGTTCCAGTACGCCTTGCCCCTCCTTGGCGGCGACCAATGGGTGCGCCGTTACGTGGAAATTTTAATTGGGCAAGGCGGTTTTGTGTGTTAGATACAGCTTTTTTGACAGGTTGGGTAGTAACTTGTGCGTGTACTTGTAGCGGATAACTTACAATATTGAGCAATATTAAAGGGATAAAGCAAGTTTGTAGTAAATGCTTTAGCCCTGAACCAATGGCTACAAAACCGTCATCAGGCTGCGCCCACAATTCTCCAACTTCAGTTTTTGGTTGATGAATTACTTGTTTCATTAGGTTTTGAGGTAGTTTATTCCTGGTCATAATTCAGTGTCAATGTCAAAATATTTTTGCTATTTCTGAATTAGAAACGGGAAGCCTGCGAAACAAAATTTTCCCTGCGTAACATCCACATAACAACCATAGCCGTCAATACCAATGCCAATACAGGCGGGATAAGTGGTATCCACCCCGCCTGTGTAAAAATGCCAAAGCAAATCCCAAATAGTGTCAACAGCGTCGTTGCTATTGCTAGCCCAAGGTATAACGGCTTTAAGCAGCGCCATGCTATGATACCTCCCACTAATGACCATCCCCAAATCCAAACAGCTTCAATCCATCCAGACCACCACCACAACAAAGGTCTACGATCCAGAACAGCACTAAGAATCTGGCTCACCATGTGCGCCTGCACGAGCAATCCTTGTATTTTCTTTTCTTTGGTGGGGATTTTCCAATAGTCAGCTTTAGTGCTGGGGGCGGTAACGCCAATGAGAACGATACGATTCTTTAATGATTCTACTAACTCTCGATTGATTTTGTCGTTTAAAACATCTTTGAGAGATACGGTCTCGGCAATTTTTTCTCCAAGCCGCAGAGAACGATAATTGAGCAACACTTGATAACCCGATGCATCAATTTTTTGGTAGCCGCTAGAGTGTTCTTTTAATGGCTTAAATACAACGTTGCCAATTTGCAAGTCTCCTTCGGTTGTGATGTCTGCGTTGATATTTTTGGAAAGTAAGTAGTGACGTGCAAGCTGAAGGCTGAAAGCATCTTCGGCGGCACACGGCGATTCTATGGGAGGAGTTAAATGCAACAATTGGCGGCGAGGAATTTCATCGTTGTCTATCACAAAATCGCTAAAACTTTGGCGTTCTTTTGGGACTTCATCGGGGGAGTGAATACCATCAGGTTCGCCATCTAAATTAGCAGAAACTTTGCACACTGTAAAAATGCGGTGATCCTGCTGTAAGCGAGTGGTTAAATCTGGATAATCTGGGTCTACAGGGAAATCTCGATAAATATCTATACCGATTGTTGTTGGTTGATACTGCTCTAATTTTTGCAAGAGTTGAGCGAGTGCCTGATCTGAAAGCGACCCTATGCCATTCATCCGCTTCTGGTTTTGATAATGTATATCAGCCTCCCCAACAGTAACTATTAACAGGCGTGGATCTGACCTTTCCAAAGGCGATCGCATTTGCATCAAATGGTCGTAAGCCTGCAATTCACTTTGTTGCAACATCCCCAAATAGCGCACTCCCATGACTAAGGTTGTAATCAGTACACTCACCAGCAACACAGTTAGAAAAATACGTTTCAACTCAATCTTTGGAGAGCATAACTGTTTCCAAGTGGGCGGTAAAACTCCAGGGTTCTGAAAAATTACTGGCAACCAAGTGGCATTGGGAAATTTATTCTCCAAGCCTTGCAGCTTTTCCCTCGCTTCCCGCGATGCTAAATAAAGAGATTTACCTCTCGAAAAAGCTACTAGAAAATGTTTTAAAAATTCCTGTGCTACCTCATCTGGGACTGGTTCCCGCATCACAATCATTTGCGGAATGTTTAAAGTTGCTAGTTGCCATGCTAATCCCAAACCATCACAAGAGTTAAAAATTGCTAGTTGCAAACCTTGGGAGATCGCACTTTTTAAACCATTATTTAACTCGTCAATTGTTAGGCTATCACTTTTATTAATGTAAATACGGCCAGTACCATTAGAAGTTTCACTATGCCCCGCAAAAAACAAAATATCCCATTGCTGCCACAAATAATTATTTAGCTCGTCGCGTTGCGGCTCCACTAGAAAAACTGTTTCGGCATTTGGTAAATTTGTTAATAACTGACGGTCTAGTTGAATATTAATTCCAGCACTATTTCCCAAAATTGCTAAAATTCTTACCTTGGGTTTATGCGGTGGCGTCGGTGGTGTTTCTGATACTGTTGCACTTAAGGCAAATTCTGCTTGTGAGTATCTCTTAAAAAAATCCCACAAATGCCAAGGAAGCCTTTGTAATTGACTATTATCTGTGCGAATTAATACTCGAATTGTTTCATCTCGGTTTAATTCTTCGCGTAGTGTATTATTAATGTGACGAAATTCCTGAGAATCAAGCCATGTTTGCAGGCGATCGCTCAATAATTTACCAGACTGGCTACATTTTTCAATTCTACTTTTGATAGAGCCATCATAAATAATTTCTTGAGGTTTGATGCGGCTAGGTATTCCTAAACTGCGATATTTATCCTGCCACTGGTTGAAATAAGTAGCTAATTCGGGGGATACAGGTAAATTGCCAGAAACTTCTATTTTTGGGCGAGCATTTTCTGCTCCAATTTCTAATGTCACCCGGCACCCGTGTTCTGATAAATTACCATCCAGCTTCAGAACAACTAACTTTGCCATATACCTATTTCAAATTAGGGATTTTGGATAATCAAATTAACACTAGCAAATACTGAAACTTTTTTACAACGCTGATTATTTATGATAATATTTATTGACTGTTCGTTATAAGAAGTAACAGCATTTTCGTGTACTAAACTTTAAACTGTAAAAAACTCTGTAAAGTTGACATCCCCCAAAACAATTTTAATGCTAAAATGCTCTCCAAGTTCAGTACTAAAGGTTAGTTGAATACTCTTGGTATCTCTTGCAGTAGCTTGCATAACTACGGTGCCTAAATCATCTAACACCATTATTTCAAGCTCTTCTGGCAGATACTTTTGACCATCAACTGGGCATACTTTCACACAGATGTTTATTTCTTGTTCGGAAACAGGTATAATTCCAACCACTAAAGCAATGGGTTTACTTTCTGATTGTCGTCCTAAGTTCAGGAGTGTACCTTTTTGCACACTAATAGTTAAATTATCTGGGTTTTGAGCTAACGTTTGTTCAGCAGATCTAAATCTAAAAGCTAGTTCAGCTGATTGCGGACTCAAAAGCGATTCAACCGTTTGCCAACCGACATCAACAACATTCATTAACCACTTACTCAGGTGAATTGGTTGTTTGACTTTTTCAGGGGTTTCGCTTAGTTGTAAGATGAATTCTTCAAGCGATCGCAATTCGCTTATGAGTACCGAATTAGATTCGCTCACAGTTTTCACAAATCCTAACAAAGTTGCTTGTCTTAGCGATTCGTCAAACTGTACAGCTACATAAGCAATTCTATCTGAGCAAACTTCTGGCGAAATATGAATTATCTTTTCGTTTGGTAACACCGGAAGACACTCTAGCCTACCTTTACCTATTACTTCTAAATCAGCGATATCCATTACTGTTTGAATCACCGGGTTCCAACTTAAACTTGCTGACCACTTCGTTTCAATTCCCATGCAACGTAGGTAGAATTTTACCGCAGACACCGCTAGAGTATTGAGATAAACCTGTTTAGCTTTTACTAAATTGCTATGCTGAGAGCAAAACTCTTCTGCCAGTACGCGATCTGATAAGCTTATCGGTACGGTAAAAGTTAAAGATTCTGACAAATTTTTCATCATTTTTTACTCTCTTGCTTAATTTACATCGTTTACACAGTACTCTTTTAACTTTGAGGAAAACTTATTTACACAGCGGTAATAAAAGCTACTGACTGTGGGAATTTTTATTTCAAATTCCGCAGAAATCTCTTTCCAGGATTTTCCCAACATTCGTCGCGTTGCTAATGCTTGAAAGTTAGCTTGAGGACATTTTTCTATATGTTCATTTTTGAAGATATCTTCTGGATCTGATTCTATACATTCTTTCAAAATATCTGTGAGGGTTTTTGGCTCTTGAGGTAAGGCGATAACATTATCCAGGTCAGCAACATTTATTCTTTGTATTCCTTGCTGAGTCTGTATTTTCCTAATAGCATCTTTAAAAAATCGCCGCTCAAAAAGTACATTAACCCATGCCATGACGCTACCGCGTTCTGCATCGTACTTATCAATCTTTTCACAAATATAAAGCAAAAGTTCTTGGCGTGCCTCATCATAAATATTTTCATATACAGCTACTGGATATTGACTTTTTTGCGGATGGCAAAGTCTACCAGAGCGCATAATGCCATTAACTAACTTTGTTAAAGCGATCTGTCTTCCTGGCGATCGCGGTGGGTGTTGTTGAGCTAAAAAAGCCAACTGTAGTAAATGTGAATCTAGTTCATCTTGTTCAGGATGATTCATCTGAGACTCCAAACCTGATTAATAAGCGCAAGTGAATCTCTATTTTTCTCTCGCTCTCCTGAGCGAAATTTTATGCCAAACAATTATTTTCGTTACGAATGTTTATATTTAGAGGTTGAAGTTAAGGAAGAACCGTTATACAGGCGACAACAAAGAACAAGCCGACTGTTACTTAAAATTGTAAGTAAAGTTTTGTAATAATAATCCGAAATTTTGCATAAAAAAAGTTGTAGTAGCAAGAGAAATAAGTAGAGCAACGCATTAGTTGCTTTGGGGATTGTATCAATATGAGATGAATATAAGTATGAACCCAATCAATTTGTGATGTGGGTCAACAGAGTATGAGAAGTGCTGTATCTAAGTGTTTCAGCAAAATAAAGATTGCGATAACTTCGAGATAGAAAAGTGTGGCTTAGAGGATTTACATGGTTTCATAGCTTTGCAGAAAGTGGCAATTCCTGATTAAAGTCGGCAAAAGTTGCATGATACCAGACGGAACAAACAACTTAGTGATGATGAGTAATTTTTAGAAGCCCATTCAGTAATTGCAATGAGTATAACTATGGTTTTTGGCAACCGCATTTTAGAGCAATGTAACTTTAAAATCAAACTTTTGCAAGAAGAAAAGTTGCAGCATACTAAACCCGTGATCGATTGTATGGCAGATGCAGTTTTCTGGGTCAAGCCAGACGCGCATTTTCTCTACGCCAATGATGCAGCGTGCAGTTTGCTTAGGTATTCCCGTCAGGAATTACTCTCTATGAGTATGCATGACGTCAAACCAGACTTTTTGCCAAAAGATTGGTCAAAGTATTGGAGAACTATTAAACAGCAGGGCTATTTATACTTTGAAACTATACATAGAACTAATGAAGGTCAGAGCTTTCCGGTGGAAATCACTATGACCTATTTAGAATACAACTCTAGGGAGTATGGCTGTATCTTGATCCGCGATATCAGCCAACGTCAGCAACTATCTACCGCCTTACAAAAGGTTAATCAAGAACTAGAGTGCAAAGTGCAACAACTTTTGGCTGAATTAAGGGACGCTAATAAACAATTATGCTGCGAAAAAGTTTTGCGCCAGCGCGCAGAAACGGCTTTAGAACAAGAAAAACTATTCACTAAACACAAAGCGCACTTTTTCTCTATAATCTCTCATGAATTTCGTACTCCCCTGAACATTATTTCACTCTCCACTAGTTTACTTAAACGTCATCTTCACCGTTGGAATGACGAGAAAAAACTACAGTATTTGCAGCGCCTGCAAACAGGAGTTGAACAAATCAGCCAATTGATGGATGAAATTTTTATCAACAGTAGAGCAGAAGCAGAAAAGCTCAAGTTTGAGCCAAAACCACTTAACATAATTCAATTCTGCCGTGAAATATTGGCACAAATGAATTTGAACGAAAGCATTGTTACTTGCTCTATGCTAGGAGACCCTTTCGGCAGTTCATCTAGTGGAGATGATTGTACAGTCTGCGTAGATAAAACATTGTTACAGCCCATTCTCAAGAATTTGCTCTCGAATGCGGTCAAGTATTCTCCGAGTGACAGCACGATTGATTTAGTAGTTTCTTGCCAGGCTAAAGAAGTGATTTTCCAGATAAAGGATCGGGGAATTGGCATTTCGGTAGCAGATCAACAACGCTTGTTTAAGCCATTTCATCGGGGTGCGAATGTCAGCAACATCCCAGGTAATGGATTGGGTTTAGCACTTGTCAAAAAGCTTGTAGATCTACATGGAGGCCAAATCACCGTCGCTAGTGAAGTTGGGGTGGGTACTACCTTTACAATTTCTCTTCCGCTGGTATGACAATTTCTGCAACAGCACAGCCGGACAGACGATAAAAATTTAGCATTCACCTGACAAATAACTAAACTTCAAGAGGACACTATGACAAAGATTTTAGTGATTGAAGATGAGGCAGAAAGCCGAGATATCTTTCTAGACAGTTTAGAGGCAGAAGGGTTTGAAGCGATCGCTGCCCAAAACGGTCTTGTCGGCATTCAGCAGGCACAAGAACACTTGCCTGATTTGGTACTTTGCGACATTATAATGCCGGAACTTGATGGTTACAGTGTCCTCACCACGTTGCGCCAAAACTCTGTGACAGCAACGATTCCCTTCATTTTTCTTAGTGCCAAGTCTACTAAAACTGAGGTTAGGCAAGGTATGAATCTGGGAGCGGATGACTATCTTACTAAGCCCTCTACAGTAGAGGAATTATTAGAAGCGATCGCTGCTCAACTGGAAAAACGAGCAACCCAAAAGCAGTTGTACACTGTTGAGTCCCAGCAAGTTCCAAAGCCAAAGAGTGCTAAGACTGCAAAATCGCTAAACCCCCAGTCACTCTTGCCTTCTGACCCTCATTTTCGTGAGGTTTTCCAGTTCATTGAAGCAAATTACCATCAACCAGTGGGCTTAACTGACGTAGCTCAAGCCGTTGGTTACTCAGCAGCCTACCTAACTGACCTAGTACGACGCCAAACGGGGCAGACTGTGCATCAATGGATTGCCAAGCGCCGGATGGCAGCAGCGTGTTCCTTGCTTTTAGAAACTAACCAATCAATTGAGCAAATTGCTGAGGCAGTGGGTTATCGTTATGCGGGATGTTTCTTTCGTCAGTTTCGCATCAGCTTTGGAATGACTCCTCAAGTCTGGCGAAAAGCGCAACGCATTCAGTCGAGCGCGAGTTAGATTCGATCTCACGAATGTCAGAACTGTGACCGCCACCAAGCGTTGCTGTGGATAAGGGAAAATATTACTCGCGATCGCATATACTCGACGCTTAGTTAAGTGCGATCGCGACTCGTCTAGAAAAATAAGTTGAGGCTACTCAAGCAGCCTTTGTTCGAGTAGCCCCGCCCTTAGACATCGGGCAATGGTTCTTCGGACAATTGTGTACATCCTGAATGAACCAGTGCGAGGCTCCTGCTGGGCTGAACTATGATCTTAGACTTCCGCTGAGTGCGTTTCAATGTTAAGCCAACAATCAGAACACTGGCGACCAGAAAGACAGGAACTGCCGAAGGTTCGGGTACTGGTTCGGGTTGCAGGTTCAGCGACGCGATCGCTTTATCTCCCCGAATCAAACCAAAGCCAAGTCTGGAGTTAAAACCAGATGCAGGGCTGTCAGCTGTTTCTCTCAATGCGTTATATACCTCAGTGGGTGTTGCGCTTGGGTCTGCTTGCAGTAAAAGCGCTGCTACTGCTGCTGTGTATGGTGCCGCAGCAGACGTACCAAAAAAGTCGAAGAATTCAGGATCGCCAATATTAGGAGCATTTCCACCTAAATTGAAGGAAATTGGCAGCCCGTCTGGAGCCACAACATCAGTCTTTAGAGAATTTGGGTTGCCTTCTGAAGAGAAGGGTTCGAGTTCCCCCTGCTCTACCACAACGCCGTAGGCATTATTTGAGTAAGATTCGGCGTTCCCGTAGTACACAGCTCCAACGGTTAGTGCATTTGCGTTATTCGCGTGTCCATATATTGGGATCTCAGGAAAATTATTACCAGCGTCAGTGAAGTAAGAAATCCCTTGGTTAAATACTGTATTAATTGCTTGGTTAATAGGCCCATTTGGAGGCTCCTGATCTATGAAGTCTAAAGGTACATCAGGGATATCTTGGGGATTGTAGCGGACATCATCTACGATAATATTTGCCCCAGCAGCGGTTAGAGCCTGAATGCTTTCACCAAAGACATTCACACTGCCCACACCTGTGTGAAACATCAACTTAGCCCCTGGAGCCACAGCATGGATGAGCTGCGCTATGGCACGACCTTCATCGCTGGCATTAGGATCAGAGAAGTCTTTGAGTACGTTAACGCCAGATGGTAAGTAGCCATTGGCTATGTTGGTCGCATAAGTATCCAGTTTGCCAGAGGTGTCAAAGGTTGTTGCTGTGCTAAAGCTATCAGATATCACTCCGATAGTAATTCCTGTACCATCTAAACCGTAGCGATCGCGCAAAACATCAACCCCTGTAGCTTTGGCTGCTGCTTCAATTGGTAGGGTAAATGTAGCTGCCTGGACTTCAGCAACAAAACTCCCAAATGCAGCAGTGGTGGCTATTACCCCTGAGGTAACTACTCTTTGGATAAACCTCAAATCTCTCATAGCATTTAAAGACCTTTTCAATATTCACTCTTGTTAGAGCAGATTGGATTTACTGTAATACCGCCTGTCACAACAGAATATTGATGCAGAACCTAACTGTCAATTTGAATTCTTTAGGAAAATTTCATAAAAATTAGGAGTACTGTTTATCCTTTCTTGTATTAATCTTGATTATTGCTAATGATAATATCTGATTACAAACTAAATAATTAACAACATTTTTTTAAATTATTAAAAAACAAACTAAAAAAGACAAAGTATCTAAAGCTTTTAGAAAAATAAAATCAATACATCCTTTAAACCTTGATGAAAGTAAACCCAGCGAGTACAGTAAAGTTCTCTGTAAAAGCTCACTGGGTTAGAATGTTTTTGAGTTCCAAGTAGTTACAGTTATTGGTTTGTTAAGCTTAGGTTAAACTGTTAGCGTTGCTAACAGCACTCCAGCCAATGCAAACCTTTCTAATCCGACTCCAAAGTGTACAGCCTGATACACCCCCTGCAACTGACTCTAGAGCTTCCTCAGATAATTCATTTGTAATGTCTGGAGCAGGGTTAGTTGGAAGCACCAAGTAGACTTTATTTGCAGTTTCTTGAATTACTTCAATTTCCAGAGATTTTGGAATTTCTTGCCCCGACTCTCTCTCAAAAACTGCTCTGGGATTGCTGAGTAATTCTTGCTTGAATGTTTCATCTTCCCAAGCTCGCTGAATTAGCTTATGCTCGATCTCGAACCGAGCGTTCATTGATTCAGTAATCACTTGTTTTATTTCTTCGTGCATTTGATTTTCTCCTGAATTGGTTCTATCAATCTTTGATTGACACTAACCAGAATAGCGATTTAAAAACTAAACCGTCAATTTGAATTCTTTTGGCGTTCAATCAAAAAAAATAGAATATTTGAACACAGAATTTAAATAAGAATGAGGTTTTTTTAGAAAATTTATAAAAATCAAAGTGCAAGCATTTAATTATAAAAAATAAAACTATAAACAATCAGTAACTTGCCGGAAGTAGAAAATTATCGCATTCAATCACAAACAGAAGCTAAAAAGTTATTAGTTTTATCGAAAAAAATTGAATTGTAATTCTAGGTTGCTATCCTCTAAGCTACAAGTCTACGTATGAATTAAACAAACACATAGATGGAAGTTTCACAAGAAGATTTAATCACAATAGTCGAGGAAGCTAGTACTCTAGCCGAAAGGCTGAGGGCACACTTTATTCCTAATAAAACATTAGTTGATGAAAAGCTGATTAGTTTGCGGTGGAAAGCGTGGTGTCAGGTTGTGGCACAAGGTAACTCAGAAAAATTTGCTAAACGCCTCGCTTGGGGCGATCGCGATTTTAACGCTGTTAGTAGCATTCTCGGATCTGTCTGCCTTGGCGAAACAAAAAAACTCCCTCTTTGGGCAGAAACTTTGCAGTCAGCTTTGCAAACTAACTGGGAAACAGCTTATGCAAGTGTCTATCACTGTCTGGATGCTGAAAAGCCAATTCCCTTTGAAGAAGTTTATCTACCCTTTGTTTATGTAGCGCGGCAAAAACTTGCTACACAGGTTGGTGCTAGTTGGCAACTACTCTCGGAAGTAGTTCACATACATTTGCAACGTCAACTGTTATTAAAGTTGGCCTTTGTTTGCGCCCAGTCTTTAGAAGTGGAATTTTCACTATTTAAAGCGCTCAAGCAATCAGCTTTCACCTTCTTATGGGGACGAGGATTAGATATAGGTTCTAATGAGCAGTACCAAGCTTTTGTCAAAGACTTGAAAACAGGCAAGCTACTGTCATTTTTCCAGAAATACAGCGTCTTAGCTAGGTTAATGGCAACAGCAATAGATATATGGGTAGAAGAAAAAACGGAATTTCTCCAGCGATTAGCATTAGATTTAGGAAATATCCAGCAAACCTTCCAGGAAAATACAGGTCAGGTTGTTGCCATTCAATTGAATCTCTCAGATCTTCACAATCGAGGGCGATCAGTGATAGCTTTGGCTTTTGCTTCTGGATTGAAACTGATATACAAACCCAGGTGTTTAAGCTTAGAAACTGCATATTTTCAGTTACTCGCTTGGTTTAATCAGCAGTTTGTTCTACTACCGTTCAAGTTAGTTAAAGTTATTGACTGCAAGACTCATGGTTGGATGGAGTATGTAGAACATTTACCTTGTGAAGACGAAGCAGCAGCCCAGCGATACTACCAGCGTGCTGGAATGCTTTTGTGTCTACTGTATCTGTTGCAAGGAAATGACTGCCATCAGGAAAATCTGATTGCCAGTGGCGAACATCCGGTGCTGGTAGACCTGGAAACCCTCTTACAGCCTATAGCCCAGGAGATTGATCCCAAAATAGAAGAACTAGGAGGAGCGCAATACCAAGCGAATCAACAATTTTTCGATTCGGTGCTGCGGACTGGACTACTGCCGAGGTGGGACTTTGCACCAGGAGGGAAGGCTGAAGACATTAGTGGTTTGGGGGGAGTTGGCGAGGAAATTCCTGTTAAAAGGCAAAAGTGGCAGAACATCAATACTGACGGCATGAAACTGGAGTATGAACTTGGCATTATGCCAACTCAAGCCAATACGCTTTTTCTTAATGATGTTCCTTTATCACCAAATAATTACGTTAATGAACTTGTAACTGGTTTCCGGCAGATGTATCAGTTTTTCTCAGAGCGGCAAGAAGCGCTGTTGGCAACCGATAGCCCTCTAGCAGTCCTAGCCCATCAGAGAGTACGATTTTTGTTTCGTAATAGCCAAGTCTATGCTGATGTTCTGGATAAAGCTCTGAACCCAAAATTCTTGCGGTATGGTGTAGACCGCAGTATTCAGCTAGATGTTTTAAGCCGGGCATTTTTGAAAGCTGATACAAAACCTTCTATCTGGCCACTGCTAACAGCAGAGTTACAAGCTTTAGAGCAAATGGATATTCCTTACTTTGTTGCTGATTCAAGCAGTGATGCTCTGAGAGTCAATGACTTAATTATTGAGGGTTATTTTAAAGAACCTAGCTATGACCGAATGATTTCTTGTCTCAAGCAACTTAATGATGCAGATTTAGCTCAACAAATTTCTATAATTCGGGGTTCCTTTTATTCGCGGGTCACTCGCGGAATAACCAGTGCAGCACCTACTAGTATTGATTTAGATTTAGATGCAATAATTCCTTTAACACAAACACAACTGGTGCAGGAGGCAGTTGAGATTGCCAAAGAACTGCAACAACGAGCAATTCAAGCCGCCGATCGCAGTATTACCTGGATTGGTATGGGATACTTACCTGATGCAGGACGGATGCAACTTCAACCATTGAGCGATGGCTTGTACGACGGTGTTTGCGGTGTCGCTTTATTTTTAGCAGCGTTAGCAAAAATGACAGCCGATGGGGGATTTCGAGATTTAACACTCAGTGCATTACAAGACCTAAGAAAATCCTTGCAGGATATAGACCCAAACTTTCAGCGTAAATTTACCAAGCAAATTGGTATTGGTGGAGCCACTGGATTAGGATCGATTGTTTACACATTGGTAAGGGTTAGCCAGTTTATTGATGAACCGGAACTTCTGGATATTGCCAGCCTTGCAGCCTCGTTAATCACTCAAGAAAGCATTGCAAGCGATCGCTCTTTTGACACAATATCCGGTTCTGCTGGCACAATACTAGGATTACTAAGTTTGTACCAAGCTTCATCAGATTCAGCAGTATTGAATCAAGCCGAAGCCTTAGGTTATCACCTACTAAATAACCGCACTAACAGCGATTCTGGATTTAGAGTTTGGGCAACCTTAGAAGGCAAGCTAGTCACGGGATTTTCTCATGGTGCGGCGGGTATTGCTTACGCCTTACTGCGATTGTATAAAATCACGCAAGATCCAAATTTCTTGGAAGCGGCAGAAGAAGCGATCGCCTACGAACGCAGTGTATTTTCTCCCAGCGCCGGAAATTGGCAAGACGGAAGAGAGAAGAAACCTTCTTTTATGACCAGTTGGTGTCATGGCGCTCCTGGTATTGGTTTAGGTCGTTTGGGGAGTTTAGAAATTCTCGATACTCCAGAAATTCGGCAAGAGATTGCAGTAGCATTAAATACAACTCAACAGTTTGGTTTACAGAATCTCGATCATCTCTGCTGCGGTAACTTTGGCAGAATGGAAGTGCTACTAGTAGGAGCAACCAAGTTGTCGAGTGCGGAACTACTACAAACTGTCCAAAAACAAGCAGCAACAGTTGTAGCAAGAGCAAAGCAAGTCGGTGCTTTTTATTTATTTCCCGAACTTTCCGCAGATGTTTATAATCCTGGCTTCTTTCAAGGCACTGCTGGAATTGGTTATGAATTACTGAGGTTAGCATATCCAGAATTACTTCCTTCGGCCTTGCTGTGGGAGTGAACTTAGTGCGGCTTTGCAATCGAGGGTTGAAATTTTAACGCAGAGGGGCGAAGAGGTAAGCGCAAAGGTACGCAGCGAAAAGTTACAAGGGAGTCGGGTTTCCCGGCGTAGGAAACGCCACTTTGCACAACGGGGGGAACCCCCGCAAGCAAGTGGCTCAACTTTTCAAGACAAAGAATTCGCCACGAATTAAGATTTTTGCAACTAAATTATCACACTGGATTAAATGAAACGCTTACATCGGTTACTTTACCCGCCTGGCTGGTCTATAGCTGCCAAAATATCAGCAGCGTTGGTGTCAGTTGCACTCATACCGATGAGCTTCACCACCTATTACAACCTGCGGCAGAGCTTAGATAGTGTGGAGGCTGGCGAATACCGCAAACTAGAACTGTTAGCCACAAGTACCGCTAGTCGCCTCGACCAGTTAATTATTGATATTCAACGAGTTGTGGTGCAAGTTAGCAGCGATCGCAATGTCGTAAATTTCCTAACAGCCTCCACATCTTCAAAGCAAGCAGCCCTCCGCCCTGACTTGCAACAAACTCTACAAAACGTCTTCCGTTCTAACCCAGACTTTGATGCTGTCTTTGTCATGGATAAACAGGGCCGTGCTGTTGCTGCCAGCGATCCGAAATTCCTTGGTCAAAACTACGCTTTCCGTGAATACTTCCGTTCCAGCATTCAAGGGAAATCCTATATATCTAGCATCTTGGTAGGCGAAACGACAAAACGACCAGGTATGTTTTTCTCCCAGCCAGTGCGATCGCCTAGTGGCGAAATTGTAGGAGTTACAGTACTTAAAATTAAAGGAGAAGGTATCTGGGCGATCGCAGATGGGTTACAAGTAGGTTCCCAAAGCTATACCTTTCTGATTGACCAACAAGGAGTGATCATCAGTCATTTTAATAAATCTCTCCTCTACCATAGCCTCGTCCCCCTACCGCCTGAGACGTTAAAACAAGTTGTCCAGGATAGACGTTACGCTCTAAATCAGATTCAGAGTTTAGGCATTCCAGAGTTACAGGTGATGGTGAGAGCTAAACACGCAGGTCACGCTACCTATCGCTTTCCACCTCAGCAAATGCCCCGGATCGTGGGCTTTGCACCTTTGCAAGAACAACCTTGGGTATTAGGTGTCAGCCAGCCGAAAAAAGATTTTACCAAGCCATTGAAGCGCCTGATCTGGCTACATGGCGGCAGTGTGCTAATTGTGGGAGGAATCACAGCCATCATTGCACTACTTTTAGCACGGAGAATTTCTCGACCAATTTATGCGCTCACAGCCGCAGCGCAGGCATTAGAACAGGACGATTTTGATTCTCAGGTATTGGAATTACGTCCAAAATTGGAGAAATTAGCTGGTAGCCAAGATGACATGGGCCAATTAGTGCGAGTTTTCTTGGGGATGGCTGAACAAGTGAGGATGCGACATCAAAAGCTCAAAATGCAAGTCCGGGAACTGCACATTGAGATTGACGAGACTAAAAGAGCCAACAATGTGGCGGAAATTACGGAAAACGAACATTTTCGGCAGTTACAACAAAAGATTCAAAAGCTCAAAGAAAAGAAAGTAACTGTTAACGAAACGGAGACAGATTACTACCAGAGATTGCAGACTAAGGTGCAATCTCTCAAAGAGCGATCGCTAAACTGTGAGGCATAGATATGTCATTCGATGATGACGAACTGATATCACGAGAGGAAGTGCTAGCGGGTTTACCAGCGAAACGAGCGAATACAGTTTTGTTTTTGCTTGAGAGCCGGACAGCACAAATAGTGGCGCGATCGCGGATGGAGTTTTCTCTTACAGAGCAAGCTGCATCAGAACGCGATTTGGCTTTCCTGGAAGCCTTTGCTCTAGGAAACGCGCCGCCACTCCACCCTACCATTCAGCACTTAGAACGTTACGCCGAGCAGTGGGCAACTCTCGTACCGGAAAACCCTAGACTCAAAGCTGCGATCGCCCATGCCCTTAGCCAGAAATATACCTTCATCTATCAAACAGTACCTAACATCCGCACAACTTTGGGTTTGGATGAGAAGGCAGTGCAAGTGGCTTACTTGCGTTTGTATAGAAAAAAACTGTTGACTATTTTTGCATCCAAGTTACCACTCATTGAACAGTGGCGCTGGATGACAGCAGCGATCGCCCAGCGTCTAGAGTCTCTTCCACCCTTCTGGCTAGCCTCCATTCTTACCGTAGCTTTGGGTCTTCCCCAAGCCTTCTTAGCTTTGCCGATTGCCGTAGCCGATATAGGCCCGTTAGCTACAATTGCTTTCATAGTCATCATCGGTATAATCAATATCCTAACTATGGCTTGCATGGCAGAAGCCGTTGGTCGCAGCGGTGATTTCCGTTATGGCAATGCTTTTATCAAACAATTAGTATCTAATTATTTAGGAAATACAGGTTCATTTATACTTTCTATAGCAGTAGGCATCCGTGTTTTCCTCATAGCCTTAGCTTGCTATATCGGTTTGTCGGTGACTATGGCAAACTTCACCCAGATACCAGCAGCACTGTGGGCGGTGTTGCTGTTCTGCGCCGGATTATATTTGGTATCTCGTAAATCTTTAAACTTTACCGTTGCCTTGATGGTATTACTAGCAGGCATTAACGTGAGTTTGCTTCTCATTCTTTCACTGTTAGCATTCCGCCACATCCAAATAGAAAACCTTTTATATGTAAACTTGCCCTTTCTCGATGGTCAACCTTTCCAGCCCTGGATGCTACAACGGATTTTAGGTGTCAGCTTGATGCTTTACTTCGGTCATGTCTATGTAGGAGAATGTGCCAAACTAATACTTCCCCGTGACTCTAGCGCTGTATCTTTAATCTGGGGAAGCGTGGCGGGAACTGCTTTTTTAACTCTTCTGTTTTGTATTTGGGTGCTTGCAGTTAACGGAGCCGTCTCGCCAGATTTGCTCACTGGACAGTCAGGCACTGCCTTAGAGCCATTGGCGCTGCAAGTCGGTGCGATCGTCACAGTCTTGGGAGCAGTGTTAGTCACCTTGTTGTTAGGAATGGCTTGGCTCCGCAGTTCCAGTCTTTTAGTCAACCTAGCTAGAGAGTGGTTACCTGCCCGTCCCCAACCGATTTTAAAGCTGCCCCGCCAGCAGGGAATATTAATCTTGCATCCCTGTGGCGATCCTAACTGTGTTCCTCATATTGGTGTAACCTACCTGGGACTAGAAGAGGCTAAGTCTAAGTTTCGTTTAGATATTCAGATGAGTGGCAATGTACATCATGTAGAAATTGCCTTCGCTGAACGTTGGAATATTAAAGAGTTACTCCATCAATTCCCAGACTTACGTAAGTGGGATACTCGCCTGACTTTAGAAGTGCGATCGGCTAATCATGATAATGCTTGTGTACAAGCCATTTCACCCATGCTCTTGGCTTACGAAGGAGGGTTGAAAGCTGATTTTAGCAATGCTACTTCCGAGCATCAGAGTCAAACACAAAGATTTTGGAAAACCCTACTAAACCAACGTCGTTTTTTCCTATCCATCAGCCCGTTACTTCTAGTCTTCTTACTAACTGAGTGGCTGTTCCTGGCTGGTACGCAATCCTTTACCAGCGTACTCGCCTTTGCTGGTGTACTTGGCAACTCCCTTGTTGGCGGTATTTTCCCAGTTTTACTATTGGTTTCTAGCCGACGCAAAGGAGAGCTTGTGCCCGGAGTAGTCTTCAAGATTCTCAACCATCCGTTTTTTAGCGTCGGTGTATACAGCCTATTTTTAGCTATCCTACTCGTCCACGGTCTGTTCATTTGGCAAAATTCTGTGGCGCGTATCAGTGCATTGTCTATTGCTGTCTTATCTTTAGGAGCAACTTTGGTAATGAAGTACTATGGTGCGTTCACTTCTCGTGTGGTAGTCGAGCTGCGAGAGCAACACCAAGGAGGACGATCCGTATTCACAATCACTGCTGGCGGACAACCAAAAATAGCAGAAGTGTTATTGGGATATGCCGAGGGTGAACAACACCACCAAGCTGCCACTGTCGAGATCCCATCGCTCTCATCCTTACAGTATGCTACTTTCCGCCTACCAACCAAGCGCAAACAGGAATTGAGAGTATGGGCACACAGGAGCAATTCCAATAATATTGACTCCAAAAGTTTGCCTGCACTTGTGGAAGTCCAGAGTGGAAACAAGAATATGCAGTTTGACTTACTCTTATCTAGTGGACGAGTTTTGCTTCCTCTCATTAGTGATGGATGCTGGTTGAAGTTTACTTTTCCAGAGCCATCATTTTCTGGGAGATGAGGGAGATGGGGAGATTATTGTACAGACGCGATTAATCGCGTCTCTGACCAATTACTACGAGGTAACTTATGGCACAAATTATCGCAGTTCATTCATTCCGTGGCGGCACTGGCAAATCAAACTTGATTGCTAACATAGCATCTACTATGACGCTTCAAGGGCAACGTGTAGGTATTATCGATACTGATATCCAATCGCCTGGAATTCACGTTATTTTCCGGCTTAACGAAAACAAAATGGAACTCGCCCTTAATGACTACTTATGGGGTCGTTGTAATATTAAAGATGCTGCTTACGATGTTACTGATGCTCTAATTGCAGACCAGGGAAATACAGGTACAGTCAAGGGTAGCCTTTATTTAGTTCCTTCTAGTATTAAGGCGGGTGAAATCGCCAGAGTTCTACGTGAGGGTTACGATGTAGTCCGCCTCAACGATGGCTTTCAAGAACTTATCCGCACTCTGAAACTGGATTACCTATTAATTGACACACATCCCGGCTTGAATGAAGAAACCTTACTTTCCATCGGTATTTCTAATGTTCTAGTGATCCTCCTCCGTCCAGATAATCAAGACTTCCAAGGCACTGCTGTAACAGTGGATGTAGCTCGGAAACTGAGAGTACCAAAAATGTTGTTGGTAATTAATAAGGCTTTACCATCCTTGAATTTTACCGACTTGGAACAACAGGTAGAGAAAATTTACAACGTCTCAGTGGCTGGAATTTTGCCTCTTTCGGAAGAGGTGGTGCAGTTAGCAAGCAATGGTATTTTCTCTCTACGTTACCCTCAGCATCCCATCACTCAAACAATTAAAGAGATGACTGAGCAGATTGCTGGTGTCGTCGAAAGACAGGAGATAGGATTTAGACGCAATTAATCGCGTCTGTACAAGAGTTAGGAGTTATTATTCTCTCTCATCTATTTCTGGAGGCGATGTCTACAATGGGTTACACCTACGCTTATGATTGATCAACAATCATTCCGTTCTCATGTCCTCGCCTACTTTGGAGCTACTGCTGCACAGGCGGAGGAACTATTGGTATACAACCAAAACGTTTTTAATCACAACACATTAGCTCATACCATCAAGTTTCCTCTTCCTCCCGAAGCTCATGTGGCTGTTTGGGAAGAATACGCTGTGGCTGCAAGAGTTGTAGGGACATTTGAAGCACTAAAGCGGGTACTGGTTCAGTTGAGATTTCCCATAGTTGAGGGTATCAGCCAAATGGAAACTTATCGAGCTGCCACTCGCAGAGGTGTTGTAGTGGATGGGATGACAGAGGCGACTGGTTTAGTTTTACAGCAACCTCAGAAACTCCAATTAATACTACATCAAAGCTTGGCTGGAACCATCCCAGTATTGTTCACTGACAACCGAGAGGACTTTGTTTCTCTGGTACAAGCTTTAACAAAGCGAAATGAACCCCAGCCAGTTCCTGCATCTATGGGAGCCTGTATAGTTAGCGGGTTTAATAACTGGGACAGGATTCGTAAGTATCGCCAAAAATGGGAAGCTGAAAGTTTTGCTAATCGCTGCCAAAATAACTGGCAAGCAGAATTCCAGCGTCTAATTCCGCAAAAAGAACTTTATCAGGATAAGTTCATTATTTTGAGTGGCGGTTCTTATAGCAATGTTTCAGCTAGCGACATGGAATTAGAGGAATGCCAATGGCAGCGTTTATCCCTGACAATTCGACTAGAACATGAATGTACGCACTACTTCACACGCCGCTTATTTAACTCCATGCGGAACAATATCCTCGATGAGCTAATTGCAGACTACAGAGGTATTGTTGCTGCTACAGGCTTTTATCGAGCCGATTGGTGCTTACGCTTTCTGGGGTTGGAATCATTTCCTAATTATCGAGAAGGAGGTAGACTGCAAAACTACCGTGGTCAACCTCCACTTTCCGATGGGGCTTTTGCGATTTTACAGGCATTGGTGAAAGCAGCCGCGGAAAATTTGCAGTGCTTTCACGTTGACTACCCAGAAGATTTAACAGACGCTAATATGCAACCTCTAATGTTGATGAGCTTAACTCATTTGACATTAGAAGAATTGGCTTCTCAAGAAGCAAAATTCCGCATCCAACAAACCTTAGAAAAATTGCAGACATTTCTTTCTGTATAAAGAATCTCATTCCTCTGCGTTCTCTGCGCCTTGGTGAGTCCAGCCCCCGTCTTGGCGGTTCCCTTGCCGTCACGATAGCGCAGCGTTAGCGAGTCTTGTCTGCGACACGCTACGCGAACGAGCGTTTGGGGGACTGGCGATCGCGTAGCGTATCCGTATGATTCACCAGAAAGGCAGTTTTTTTTACAAATTTACATTTAAAAAACGTAGGGTAATCAAGCGATGACAGAAGTCCTACTTAAAGAATTAACTAACAGTGACATTAATTGGATGATTGCTACAGGCCATAAAAGAGAAATAGCCGCTGGTACTGTACTTATTCAAGAAGGAAAAGCTGTGAATTCCTTACATATCCTACTAGATGGGATGTTAACAGTTACTGCTTCTGAACCAGACAACAATCCTCTAACTCGTGCTTTTGCTGCTCTAGAAGGTATTGAAGCTCCCAGTCGAGAAATTGCGAGATTATCTAGTGGTGAGGTTGTTGGAGAAATACCTTCCGTCAACACTCGCTTAACAGCTACAACTGTTAAGGCTGTAGAAAAATCCTTGGTATTGTCAATTTCCCAGCAAGAATTGGCAACAAAATTGCAGCGGGATGTTGGTTTTGCTTCGCGCTTTTATCGAGCGATCGCGATTATGCTTTCAGATAGAATACAAAGCATCATTAATCAACTGGGCCGTAGCAACATAGCCCAAGGGCAACCACTAAAGGATGTGTTGTTTGTATTAGGAAAATTGCATGATAGTGACATCGATTGGATGATGGCTTGTGGGACTCAGCACAAAGTTGCTGCTAATACCGTACTCATCCATGAACAGGGGCCTGTGGATGCACTTTATATCCTACTCAGCGGAACAATGTCACTCTCTATTTCTGAGGATGAACGCAATCCTTTAGCTCGTGCTTTTGCTGCTATAGAGGACAATGAAGTTGCAAATCGAGAGATAGCGAAATTATCGAAAGGTGAAATCATGGGAGAAACACCCTTCATTGATGGTCGCTTACCTGCTACAAGCATAAAGGCAATTGAAGACTCAATTGTTTTGTCTATTTCCCGACAACAATTGGCCACAAAGTTGCAGCAAGATGTCGGATTTGCATCTCGTTTTTATCAAGTGATTGCCACTTTACTTGCAAACAGATTTCAAGGAATGCTCAGTCGCCTTGGTTATGGCAGACGCGTTTATAGTCAAGGTCAATCACTCAATGAAAATATTGAGTATGAAGATGAACTTGATGCTAATTCTTTAGATCGTATGGCGTTGGCTGGCCAAAGATTTGCATGGATACAGGAACAGTTGAGAGGTGGTTGAATTTTTCTGTAAATAGCTTTACAAAGACTCAACTCAAGGCGGCTGCAAGCGATGCTTTGCTTTAGCAATCATGACTGCCGCCAGTTTCACTTAAGCTGTAAATTTATCACAAAAACAGAAAAGATTAATAGTTCTAGAGAAAATTTTAGCATTGTATTTAAATATATAGTTGGCTATTCTAATAAGAGTAGACTATAAAAATTCTCTAGCTATATACATCTGCGTGAGATTTTTACATATCATTCAGCAACAATAAAATATTATTTTAAATAACTTAAATGCTCCTCGAAAGCAGCTTTGTATCTATGGCTCAGAGGGTGCAGCCAGAAGAACCAAGAGGTTCTCTGCAAATAACTTAGGAATACTATTTATAACTTTAGTATTAATTCAGGGAACTGTAATTTTTATTTTTTAGTGCATTTATTTCCAGCTTTATAGAAGATTAAGGTGAAGGTAAATGTTAGACCAAAAACGCAGCCTATTCCGCAAAGAGTCACTAGAGCGACTATCTTCTCCAGACAAGTTAGACCAATTGATGCAAGTTGTCAGTCCTAGAAACTGGCTACCACTAGTCGCCTTGGGTTCAATGGTTGGAGTAGCTGTTATCTGGAGTATTTATGGGCGCATTCCGATCACCGTCGAGGGTCGAGGGGTACTGATTTACCCAAGCAAAGTTGTACCCTTGCAATCAAAAAGTGCAGGACAGTTAATGTCTCTCAATGTAAAAGTTGGGGATGTAATTAAAAAAGGGCAAGTATTAGCAACCATTGACCAAGCTGAACTACGCAAGCAACTACAACAGCAGCAAGTTAAACTTGCAGAACTAGAGTCACAAGATAAAGCTGTTGGTTCATTGCAAGGAGAGAGACTTAAACAAGAGCAGCGATCGCAACAACAACAACGTGATTATCTTCAGCAACGGATAATGGAACTGCGAGCCATAACACCTCTTTTAAAAACTAAAGGTAATACTTCTATTGAGCAACAACGCCAAGGCTTACAAGAACGTATACGGCAAGCCCAAGCTTTGGCTCCTGTTTTCCGGCAAAGAATGGAAATCCGCCAACAGTTATTCAAAAAAGAAGGAGCAATTTCCGGTGATGAGGCTCTCAAGGCAGAACAAGAATACCTACAGAACTTAGAAAAAATCGCTGATATCCAAAATCAGTTAAAAGAACTAGATTTGAAGGAGACCCAAACAGAAAAAGATTATCGTCAAAACCTCAGCAGCATTTCTGACTTGCAAGCTCAAATAAAAGAATTAGATAGTAAACAAGCTGCTGCGGCTCAACAAGATTTAGAAAATGCCACTAGCCGAAAAAAAGAAATTCAAGAGGTTAAGCGAGAAATTGCCAAACTTCAACTGCAATTAGGCGACAATAGCCAGATTATTAGCCAATATAGTGGACGCATTTTAGAAATTACGTTGATACCAGGCCAGGTGATTAACGCTGGTACTCGCTTGGCAACTATAGAAGCAGAGAATCCTAACAGCAAGTTAGTTAGTGTTAGCTATTTTCCCGTAGCAGATGGCAAAAAAATTCAACCTGGTATGACAATACAAGTTACTCCCCAAACCGTCAAGCGAGAACGCTTTGGTGGCATTGTGGGTAATGTTACCAACATCTCACGCTTTCCCATTACCAAGGAAGCAGCTGCCTTAGAAGTGGGTAATTCAGAAGTGCTGGAAGCTTTGATATCTGACAAACAAGAAGGTGTAATACAAGTATTCTCTGACCTCAAAAAAACCAACACACCTAGCGGCTATAAGTGGTCTTCTTCCACCGGGCCACACATGAAAATCTCTCCTGGAACTACAACTGTTGTCCGAATCAAAGTAGAAGAACGCGCTCCTATTACTTTTGTTTTACCAATATTGAGGTCTGTCAGCGGTATATATTAACTCTACCTAAATCACACCGATTCAGCCCTGGCAGTATTTACAAAAATTGAAAAATGGCTACTTTTTAAGCATACGTACTTATTTATGAACAAGCATTGTACTGCTCAGTTTCAGGCATTTCCAGAACAAGCCCTTACTGATGCTGCCAAATCACTAACCAATCCACTGTGGCGGTTTTCTAATCATCCTCAACTTAGCCAAGTCTTTCAATTTATTGAAGCAAATTACAATCAACCGATTAGCTTGCATGACGTTGCTGTTGCTGTTGATTACTGTGCAGCTTATTTAACTGACTTAGTACGACGTAATACAGGAAAAACAGTCAATGATTGGATTGTCGAACGTCGAATGCTAGCAGCACGAGCTTTACTCCTAGAAACTGATCAATCTGTGAATCAGATTGCTGAAGCAATAGGGTATCAATATGTAAGTCATTTTTTCCGACAGTTTCGTCAGTACCACGGGACGACTCCTCAAAATTGGAGAAAGGCTCAACGAAGCTAAAGTAAATGTAACTGAAGCACATTTTCATCTATAGCTTTTAATGCGTGAAACATTAATAAGTATAAGAATACTAGATATTGATAATGTTGACAAAATATAGACTGGAGGATTCATAACGTGATCTTAGATCAAGCACAGACAATAGCAACTAAATCTGACCTAGAGCAAATTGTTAGTAAAGCCACATTTATATGGGAACGTCTCAACGATAAGCGTATCGAGATAAATGTTAATACAATTAATATAAAAGAAGCTAATACACGCCTTATCAATTGGTGTAAAGTTGTGAGTTCGGGAAATCAAGAAGAATACAATAAACGCTTGGAATGGGATGGATGGAATATTGAAAGAGTACGTGAAATACTAGGAACAGAGCTTATCTTAAATAATCAAAACTTGCCAAGTTGGACAAATACTTTGGCTGAAATCATTCACACAGCTTCAGAATTTAAATTAAAAAAAATATCTCTAAACCCACTTATTACAGAAGATCCTTATCCATTTGAAGATATACTACTACCTCTGATTTTGGTGGCGAGACAAAAATTACTTAAGCGGTTAGGTTCAACTTCGTTATCTCAAGAAGATTTACCATTGAGAATTTTGGATGAATCCGCTTATCTGAGTTTAGAACGGGCTTTACTCGCAAGATTGTTTAATCTCACTGGGAAAACTTTGGAGTTTGAATTTTCTCATTCTCGTACTTTGGGACAGAACTTACTAAATCTAGTAATAGACAAGGCAAAAAGCACGTCTAGTCAAGTTAGATATCATAGTTTTGTTGAGAAATTGCTGTCTGACGGGCTGCTGAAATTCTTTCAAAAGTACCCTGTATTAGGCAGGCTAATATCAATAACTATTGACTTTTGGGTAGAAGCAACTAGCGAATTTTTAGAGAGGCTGAATGTTGATTTACCAGAAATTCAGCTTTTCTTTGCTCAAAATACATCTAGCACATTACCAATTAATAAAGTAATAGCAATTAAATCTAGCTTGTCTGACCTACATAATCAAAATCGCTCTGTGATTTGCCTCACATTTGAATCTGGATTTAAGCTTATATATAAACCGAAAAATCTAGGATTAGAAGCTATATTTTGCCAACTTTTAGAATGGTGCAATCAACAATTAACTTCAACGGATGAACAGGAATTTGATTATCCTAATTTAACCTTCAAAACTCTCAAAGTTTTAAATAAAAAAAATTATGGTTGGGTAGAGTATATAGAACAACTTCCCTGTGCAGATGAAACAGCAGTAAAACGTTTTTATACACGGGCAGGAATGTTACTTTGCCTGTTATATGTTCTAGGAGCAACTGACTGTCACAATGAAAACTTAATTGCCTGTACTGAACATTTGGTGCTGGTTGATATGGAAACCGTGATGCACCATGAAGCAAAATTGATGGAAAGTTTTTTAGCTAAAACAGCTACTTCAGCGGCAACAAATCAACTGTTTGATTCAGTATTGACCACAGGGCTATTGCCAATGTGGCAATTTAATGAAGATAGCTCTATTGCCAACGATTTTAGTGGTTTGGGTAGTGTTGATGTTCAGCCAGTACCAATACCGATGCCAGTCTGGAGAAACATCAACACGGATAATATGTACCAAGGGTACGAAAAGATTGACAGACCTGTTGAGGCAAATATTCCTACTTTAAATGGGGTTCCACTGTCGCCTAATAACTATATTGATGAATTAGTTAGCGGTTTTGAGCAAATGTATCGCTTTTTGATCAGACAAAGAGAAGCACTACTAGCCCCTAATAGCCCCCTTGCTGCATTTGCCTCTCAGGAAGTACGATTCATTTTTCGCCCTACAAGAATTTATGGTATTGCTCTCAGTAAAGTTATGACTCCAGAATTTCTCCGACATGGGTTGGACTGGAGCATACAAGTAGATATCCTGAGTAGGTCTTTTCTGAGCAACAATAACAAGCCACAAGCCTGGCCAATTTTGTCAGAAGAACTAAAAGCAATAGGGCAGTTAGATGTTCCTTACTTTAGTGCCTCTGCTGGTTCTGCTCACCTCACCTTTGGGTCAAAGCGAAGTATAGCTGAGTATTTTCAGGAACCGTGTTTATCCCAGGTTTTGACTAGGTTGCAAAAGCTCGATGAAACCGACCTAGCACAACAAATAGAAATTATTCAGTTAGCTTTTTATGCTAGAGAAGCGCGGACTTTGCAAGCTGAAACCAATAGCTCTGTAACAGAGAAGTTAATCAACTCGGTTCCATTAATCTTGACACCAGAACAATTGGAAAGGCAGGCATTCGACATTGCCAGCGAAATTCAGCAACGGGCTATCAGAGGTACAGATGGTAGTCTCACTTGGATTAGTTTGAGCTATGTTCCTAACGCCGAGCGGTTTCAACTTCAGCCTTTGGGGTATAGTTTCTACGATGGTAATTGTGGTATTGCTTTGTTTTTAGCAGCTTTAACTCATTGTACAGAGCATACCCAGTTTGGCGACTTAGCCTTAAAAGCTATACAGCCTTTACAAAAAGTTTTGCAAACATCTGATGCCCAGACTATCCAAAACTTTGCTTTGGATATGGGAATTGGTGGCGCAACAGGACTTGGTTCTATCATCTATTGTTTGGTCAAAGTCAGTCAATTCTTAGACTTGCCTCATCTATGTGAAGATGCTGAACAAGTTGCTAAATTGATAACACCTAGTACGATCGCCCTTGATCGCAAGTATGACATCATTTCAGGAGCAGCAGGAGCAATTTTAGGGCTGTTAGCACTTGAGCAAAAAACAGAAAATCCAGAAGTTTTGCAACGAGCGATCGCCTGCGGTCAGCACTTGCTTGAGTATTGTCACAAAGCCTACACCCTGAAAAATGTAATTTCCAAACCCTTGACTGGTTTCTCTCATGGTGCGGCTGGTATCGCCTATTCACTGTTGCGACTTTATGCAGTTACACAAGACAGTGCTTATTTAGATGCGGCTCGTAGTGCGATCGCCTATGAAAACAAATTTTTCTACCCTACTGCTGGTAACTGGCGGGAAATCATTCCCATCTATAACCCTGCCTCGCCACCTGTTTTTTGGACAACTTGGTGTCATGGCTCTCCTGGTATTGCTTTGGGACGATTAGGAGGTTTATCGATTTATCAGACACCAGAAATTCTCCATGATATAGAAGTGGCCTTGCAAACTACTCAGAAGAATGCCTGGCAGAATATAGATCAACTCTGCTGCGGCAATTTGGGACGTGCAGAAATAATGTTAGTGGCAGCCCAAAAACTTAATAACCCTCAATGGTATGAATCAGCTCAACAACTCGCAGCTATGACAGTGCGGCGAGCAATACAAACAGGAAATTATAAGTTATTTGACAACTTGCCTAAACCTGTATTTAGCCCTTGTTTCTTCCAAGGCTCTACTGGTATTGGTTATCAATTGTTGCGGTTAGCTTTCCCAGAAGCCTTACCTTCTGTACTGCTTTGGGACTAAGGAACACAGGGGTGAGGGTGTAAGGGAAGAAATACTATTTCTTTCATATTTTGCGCTTTGCATCGTCGCGCTAGTTAGCGGCTCAGATATTGCAACAACTTCCTCCTGATTAATTTTTGAAATCCAGCATTTTGTTCTTATCTAAAAAATAAAAAAACTTTTTTGTTTTTAGATAAGAACAGCTACATATATGTAATTATTTGATTTTTAAAAAGACATAAATTTTTCATGGCATCTTTTTTTAGATGTTATGTTTTTTAACCAAAACAATTTGAGAACAACTAAAAAAATGCGATTGTTTTAATTAGATTGAGTATTTAATATAAAAATATGAGCAGAAAAACAGAAAAGAAGTATAAAGTCTACTTAAAAATATTTCGTTTTTCCGCTTTGTAAATTAATATTTGACCAAAAGGAATTGACAATCATGAGTAAGCAAAACGTTGAACAATTTTACATTGTTGTTGAAAATAATCAACAATTGCAAGAGCAGTTAGGACAAGCTGATAACCCGCAAAGCTTTTATGATATGGCTGCGCGTTTAGGTCAAGAAAATGGCTATTCTTTCACGGCTCAAGAAGCTGAAGATTTTACTAATCAAAGAGTTCAGCAAGGTAATGCCGAACTTAGCGACCAAAATCTAGAGGCTGTGGCTGGTGGACGTTCATGCCCAATGGATACTAGATTCACATTTTGTGTGTTTATTAGCAGCTGTTGGGGTAGTAAGTGCTAAAGGTTAAATCTTGAGCAAAGCAATTCACAAGAGATTTATCCGCGAATTAAGTTATAAACCTTATAAATAAAGGTTAAGAAACTAATTTGCGGATAAGTCTGATTATGAGTAAAAAAAATTTATAACAGTTTGACATACTTGTTTAAGCCTTTGTATTTTGTTACATCTAATTTTTTGTAATAACAGTAAATTCAAATAATATTGTAAAAAACTAAATAATTTAAATTTTATTTTTTTGAATAGCTATACTTTCTTGAATAAGCTTTTATGAAAATCTTATTTTCAACTAAAAAGAGTGTGCAGTATGTCATATAATTTTCGAGCTAATTTCTACAGTGAACTCCTTCGGACTACACTAGAGTCTTGCCGACGAAGCAATGAAAAACATATAAAAAATACAACAAATAGTGCTAACAATTTAGTAGAAGAACACTTAGTAAAGCTAATTACAACTCGCTTGCCACTAACAGACCAAAAGCTGATAAGTAAGTTTGTAAATGCTCGGTTGCGAGGTTTGAATGCTGCACGCCAAGGAAACTTAATGGCGGCTGAGTGTGCATTTATCGAGGCGCGTATACCTTTGCAA
This sequence comes from Mojavia pulchra JT2-VF2, assembly GCA_019359325.1. Classification (GTDB taxonomy): domain Bacteria; phylum Cyanobacteriota; class Cyanobacteriia; order Cyanobacteriales; family Nostocaceae; genus Mojavia; species Mojavia pulchra. The sequence continues at coordinate 305,981 of JAHHHN010000008.1, forward strand.
TTAAATAAATTTTCTTTGGAGGGTAGTTTACTTTATGAGTCTTTACTAGAACAGTCACAATCTTACCTTGATTATCGCCGTGGTGATTTTGACAAGGCTCGTAACCGAATATTTAAGGCGATCGCCAATGATGTGGTGTTGGAGGAAAAATATGGCTACGAGATTCTTTTCCTACATCGTATCCACCTCGCTCATAATCTTGTGCGAATCGATGCACAACGCAAGTGCTTTCAAGGCGCTCTTGAACTAGCTTGTCAGATTCTCAGCTATCTTGAAGGAGTATCGGAGCTATTACCAATTCCAGGTATTTGGGGCTATGAGCTTGTAGCGCGTCAATCCCCAGAGCTGGTCGCTGTTATGTTTGCAGAAATCACTAGTGAAGTTGCTATTATCTTAGCAGGGCAAAACCGTCAGTTGGCGCGTCACTTGTTTGCAGTTAGTTTCGCTTATTTTCACTTAGAAACTGATGATTACCGCCACTGTCACCCGCAAGCGTATTTCTGGTTGCTGATTAAACAAGCATTCTTAAATAACGATTTTGCTACTTTTCTAGGACGTGCATCCAACTTCCTAGCTTTTGGACGTGCTGATACACCCGTACTCTGGTATGCAACTCTTATTGATTTAATTACCCTGTGCGATGAGTTTGCTCTACCTGACTCAGAATTAGTCAGGCGAGAAGTTGCCAGTAGTATGGTGACATGGGAAAAACTGCCTCAAAAGTTTTCCTCTTTACTCTGCAACTGTGCAAATGCTGCGGCGGTATAGAAGTCAGACAACAATACTTTTCCAACCTGAACGATAGTACTGTAGCGCGAGTTAAGGTCGAAAAACGCGCTCCCATCATTTATATATTCTTTATTTTGAGGTCTTTGAGTGGTATCTACTAACCTAATAATCCCGACTAATCCTTTACAGGACTTGCAAGCACTCTTTACAGGTAGAAGTATGCGCGTCAAGACACCCACTCTACTGCAAATGGAGGCAGTGGAATGTGGTGCTGCTGCTTTGGGAATTATTCTCGGTTACTATGGTCGGATAGTACCACTCCCAAAACTGCGGCAGGACTGTGGAGTTTCCCGTGATGGCTCTAAGGCATCAAATATGCTGAAGGCTGCAAGAAATTATGGATTCCAGGCTAAAGGCTTTAAAAAAGAACTAAAGCAACTCCAAGAACTACGTCCTCCTTATATTGTCTTTTGGAACTTTAACCATTTCCTTGTTGTAGAGGGGTTTCGCCACCAGCGAGTTTATCTAAATGACCCTGCTACAGGGCCACGATATGTATCCTTACAGGAATTTGACGAAGGATATACCGGAGTAGTACTGGTTTTGGAACCAGGTTCAACGTTCACCAAAGGTGGTCGCAAACCTAGCATGATACTCTCTCTTTTGTCACGGCTAGGTAATGCTGTTGGTGCTTTAGTTTACTGTTTAATTGCTGGATTTTTCTTAACTTTAGTCGGTTTGGCAGTACCAGTCTTTAGCCAAGTGTTTGTAGATGACATTTTGGTACAGCAACGGCATGATTGGCTGCGACCACTGCTGTTAGCAATGGCGATCGCCGCCGTACTTCAGGGGTGGCTAACGCTACTACGGTTACGATATCTGCGTCGCTTGAAGACTAAGTTGGCTGTAGGGATGTCGAGCCGCTTTCTCTGGCATATTCTGCGTTTACCTGTTAGCTTTTATGCCCAACGCTTTGCGGGAGAAATCAGTAACCGTACCAGTCTCAATGACCAAGTTGCCGATGTCCTTTCTGGAAGTTTGGCAACTACTGTCATTGATGCGGTGATGGTGATTTTTTACGCACTGGTCATGTTTCAGTATGACTGGGTACTAACCTTGGTTGTGGTTAGCTTTGCTGCTATCAACGTTTTAACTTTGCAGTGGATTTCTCGGCAGCGCGTAGATGCTAATCAGCGATTGATACAAGAATATGGTAAAGCTGCTGGTGCATCGATTGCTGCTCTGCAAAATATAGAAACCCTCAAAGCATCAGGCTTAGAGTCAGATTTCTTTTCTCGGTGGTCAGGTTACTACACCAAAGCTCTCAATTCTCAGCAAGAACTGGGCGTAACAAATCAAACATTCTCAGTATTACCCTCGCTTCTATCTGCCCTTTCTTCGATGCTTCTGTTGGTTGTAGGTGGTTTACGGGTAATGGATGGACACCTCAGTATTGGAATGCTTATAGCCTTTCAAGGTTTAATGCAGAGTTTCGAGGAACCTGTGAACAATCTTGTCAACTTCGGCAGTACCCTGCAAGAACTAGAGGGCAACTTGATCCGTCTGGATGATGTGCTAGACAACCCGACAGATCCGCAATTGGAGAAGAGAAAATGGGGAGCAGGGGAGCAGGGGAGCAGAGGGGCAGAGCTTGAGGGGAGCAGGGGAGCAGGGGAAGTAAATTCTTCCTCATCTCTTCTGCCAAGATTACAGGGGTATGTCGAGTTGCGGAACATCTCATTTGGCTATAGTCCCCTTGAACCTCCTCTGATTGAAAACTTTAATCTCTCAATTAAACCTGGACAGCGAGTAGCCTTGGTAGGTGGAAGCGGTTCTGGTAAGTCTACCGTTGCCAAAATCATCAGTGGGCTTTACGAACCTTGGACAGGAGAAATTCTCTTTGATGGTAAACCCAGAGAGCAAATTCCCCACGAATTACTCACTAATTCTGTCGCAATGGTGGAACAAGATATCTTGCTATTTAGCGGCACGGTAAGGGAAAATTTGACCCTCTGGGATGCCACGATCGCAGATAAAAATTTGATCCGTGCTTGTGAGGATGCGGCTATTGACGATGTAATTCTTTCAATGTCTGGGGGATACGACGCAGAACTGATGGAAGGGGCTGCTAATTTAAGCGGAGGTCAGCGACAAAGGTTAGAAATTGCCCGTGCCTTCGTGAATAACCCTTCAATACTCGTCATGGATGAAGCTACGAGTGCCCTAGATGTAGAGACGGAAAAAAACATTGACGAGAATCTCCGGCGGCGCGGATGTACATGCATTATTGTCGCACACCGATTAAGCACAATTCGAGACTGTGATGAAATCATCGTCCTAGAACGCGGAAAGGTAGTGCAACGAGGTACTCATAAACAATTGTGGGAAGTTGAGGGCGTGTACTCGCGGTTAATCTGCACTGAAGGGGAAGCTTTGCAGGAAGGGTAAGGGAGCAGGGGGAGACATGGCGATAAGTAACAACTGACAACAGGACAAATTTTGAAATTTACTATTATTCTGCGTTACGACAGGAATCAGAGAATGAAGAAACGAACCACGAAGAACACAAAGAGCGCTAATAGAAGAGAGTTGTAAAGAGTTTTTGCGTCAGTACCGTGGATTTTTGAAAAATTAGGATGCTCACCTAACAACTGACAATTGACTAAATAATTATGGTGATACAAGGGCAACTTTACCAAATTACAGGCAATGAGCCGATACTGCTGGACGATCCCTACAAGGTTTGGGTAATTCAATCTGGCTCGATCGCATTGTTTGCTGTCACAGTTAAAAATGGTGTTATCGAAGGTACTCGCCGTTATTTATGCAGTTGTAGTACAGGGGAGGCACTTTTTGGAACCGCTGCTAGTTCTGGCAATCAGCACCGCCAGATTTTGGCAGTACCAGTTGGAGAGACAGAACTGCTACAAGTACATCAGGAATGCTTCAGTGAGTTAGTAACAAATGCAGATGCAAGAGCGATCGCTTGGGTGGAAAATTGGTTAGAGCAACTTGGTAGTGTACCTCAGTTCGCTACACCCATAATTCAGGTGAAAGCGGCTGAACAAGCACGATTTTCTCTGATCGCTGGTCAGACTTTCCAACCAGAAGCGGGTGTTGTTTGTTGGGTACAGCTTCAGCAAGGGACTGTCCGCTTTTTGGGGTTTGAGGATTTGACTTTGACAAGTGCAGCAGGTACTTTTTGTCTGGGCGATCAAATCTGGCTAGAAGCTGTAGAGGAAGTTCAATTTACCACTGTTGCTACTTCCGAAATCTCCAACTCGGATACTTTACTCTTGGGACTGTCACAATTTCATACTCAATTTCTACACTCTATTGACCTTTTAGATCGGCAAGAAGCGGAGGATGAACTACAACGTTTACGCGATCGCCAACGCCTCAACCGCCAAGTCACAGCGGAGGCTCTAGGGGAGCTAGCATCTACTCTAAATTATCAAGACGAGCACTTTTTCCTCGAAGGCACACCTTTGTTAGTTGCTGCTGGTGCGGTAGGAAGGGCTTCGGGGGTGAAAATCTGCCCTCCGGCTCGCTCGGAGAACCTCAAGCGGGTTAAAGAACCATTGGAGGCAATTGTCCGGGCTTCACGCATTCGGATGCGACGGGTGTTGTTGCGGGACAACTGGTGGGAGAAGGATTCTGGCCCTTTAGTAGCCTACACCAAGCAGGACAACCGGCCAGTTGCACTGTTACCGATATCTGCAACTAGCTATGAAATATTTGACCCAGTTGAGCAAACTCGCCTGAGAGTAAATGAAAGTAGAGCCGCAGCACTGGCTCCTGTTGCTTATATGTTTTATCGGTCTTTGCCGGATAAGGCGCTCAAAGCTTGGGATTTACTCCGGTTCGCATTTCAAGGACGTAGTAGGGAACTAGTTGCTATTTTATTGACTGGCGTTACCGTAACATTACTAGGGATGCTCACACCCCAAGCAACTGCAATTATCATGGACAACGCAATTCCAGATAGCGACAGGGGACTATTGCTGCAAGTTGGATTAGGCTTGTTAGTTGCTGCTTTGGGAATAGCTTTATTTCAGCTAACTCAAGGTTTTGCTATCCTGCGAATGGAAACGGCTTCTGACGCTGCCACTCAAGCAGCTGTCTGGGATCGGTTGCTTAAGGAGCCTGTATCCTTTTTTCGTCAGTACACGACAGGTGACCTTCAGTCTCGCGTATCATCGATTACTACGATTCGTCGTCAACTCAGTGGCAAAACTCTAATAAATTTGATTACCAGTCTGTTCGCACTATTTTACTTGGGACAGTTGTTTTACTATAACTTCAAATTAGCCTTAGTTGCTGTTGCTGTAGCAGTAGTTGCGATCGCTGTTACTAGCCTCTCTGGTATACTCCTTCTCCGTAAGGTGCGTCCACTGCTGGAATTGCAGGGAGATATTTTTGGACAGACGGTGCAGTTAATCAACGGAATTTCTAAACTGCATGTTGCTGGCGCTGAGGATCGCGCCTTTGCTTCTTGGAGTAAAAAGTACTCTCGGCAAGTCAAACTTGAACTCAGTACACAGCAACTTGAAGACTTTGTGGCACTTTTCAATACATTGATGCCCACGCTAACTTCTGGAATACTTTTTTGGTTTACCATTAGTTTGTTTGAAGAAGCTCAGACTTCAGGAGCGATCGGATTATCTCTTGGCACTTTCCTAGCTTTCAACGCAGCTTTTGGCAACTTTATTAGGGGAGCCACAGACCTGAGCAATACAGTTACTGATGTTTTGCAAGTTGTCCCTCAGTGGCAACGCACCCAGCCCATTTTGGCAACCATACCGGAAGTGAATCTCAGTAAAGCTGATCCAGGCAAGCTCATCGGCAGAATTGTTGTGGATCATGTGACATTTCGCTACCGCAGTGATGGAGCGCTAACGTTGGATGATGTGAGTATCTCTGCAGAACCTGGGGAGTTCATTGCTTTTGTCGGGGGATCTGGAAGTGGGAAATCGACAATATTCCGCTTATTACTAGGGTTTGAAACTCCTGAAGCTGGTACTGTTTACTACGATGGGCAAGACTTATCTGGTTTAGATGTAGACGCTGTACGCCGACAGTTGGGTGTGGTTTTGCAGGGTGGGCAACTAACAGCCGCTTCGATTTTCGATAATATTGCTGGTGGCGCTCAGATTACCCTAGATGAAGCCTGGGAAGCTGCGCGAATGTCTGGGTTTGCTGATGATATTGCAACGATGCCAATGGAAATGCATACAGTGATTAGTGAAGGGGGTGGCAATCTTTCTGGAGGACAACGACAGCGGTTGCTGATTGCTCGTGCTTTGGCATTAAAACCCCGTATTTTGTTATTCGATGAGGCTACTAGTGCGCTCGATAACAGAACCCAGGCAATTGTCAGTGAAAGTTTAGATAAGTTACAAGTTACCAGAATAGCGATCGCTCACCGACTAAGCACAATTCGCAATGCTCATCGCATCTATGTACTCCAAGCAGGCCGGGTTGTACAAAAAGGAACTTTTCAAGAGTTAGCTGCTGTTGAAGGGCTATTCGCTCAGTTAATGGCTCGGCAAATGGCGTAGCTGCTTGTGATTTGTTTTGCTTGTGCCCTTTTTCTGGCAGACTAAATCGAATTATGGCAAGTCAAATATATGATTACAGAACTTACGCACTCAGATCCCCCAACCCCCTTCCAAAGGGGCAGCCCTGCGCCCTTGCGGGTTCCCCGACTCCCTCAGTGGCGTGGCTTTAGACGTTTCCCCCTTTTTAAGGGGGGCTAGGGGGGATCGGGGTTTCAGGCTTGGGTGCGTAAGTCCTAGATTAATATCGTGTCTGGGTTAAAGACTTATTATTATACAAGTTTCAACTAACCATTACCTCTCACGGGGACTGAAACATATCTTCAATAGACCTTTTGCAAAAAAGTTTTATGGTTAATTAATTGATTAACTAAAGCTAATTCCACCATTCAAATCAGCCTCAACACACCAAAATCATGCGCTCTGTGAACAGAGTAGTTGATTAACTTAGCTAATATCAGTAATCACTTTTATCAATGTTAGCAGTTATATCAGTGAGTATAGAATCAATATTTTTTACGTCAAGTAACTCTTTAAATAATTGCTAGAACGAGTAATCCCTAGAACAAGTGTAACTTTTGGGCTTTTACTCAAGTTAAAGAGCTTGACAAAATCCCAAATTTAAGGCAATTGTAGGATGTTTTGCTCACTCAAATCTTTTTTATGATATTTCAACAACTCCATACAGGAGAACATTTTTCTTTTTCTGGGATAACTACACCTTACATCTATAGAAAAATAAATGCTGACTATTATAGTCAGAACGGTGTTTTAAAACGAATTCGTCCGCAAACAAGAATTAGAAGGTTAGATTCTGAAGAAGTCAACGAATATCTCAAACAAAAGCAGAATTCATTTGAAAATGACTATTAATTGCCAAGTGAAACCAGAGTTTTTCGATATCTATTAAATGCTGAGATGCTTTGAGAAGCCGTTCTGCAAGTCGTATCTATCAGGGTAAAGCTGCTCTTGTAACTCCAATACCTTCTGCTGAAAACTGTTCATAGTTCGACTTTAAGTAAGTTATCAATTTAAATATCGCTTGTACGCGTTTTAATCAATATCCCAGATTGCAATGCTGAGCGTGGAGCATAGGTCAATAGCTTTAACACCAATAATCCCTGGCTCAATTTCCGTTGCTATTTTCTCTAATAGGGATTGAAAACTAGGGTCTTCATCATTTATTTCCAGTTCAATCAAATCCGCATTCTTCGATATAACAGTTGCCCAATGTGGTAGGTTTTGGGGAACCTTATTAGCATAAAGTTTCATAGTTCTAGCTCCAGATGTAACTTGACTTCAACAAACTGCTTCACGAAATTCATAGTTCCACCCGGATAAGGCATTAGATTCCGTTTAGGCCTTTTTATTGTTGAGTTTGCTTCTTCACAATTAGCTAGCTCCTATCATTTAAATGGCTGAACAATAGTCATAATTGGATTGTTGCAGCCTTTCTATAGCTTTCATTGATTTATTCAATGAATTGCCTTGTTTGATTTAGATAAACTAATAGCTTGCAGTGATTCTTCATTGGAGGTGAGTATATGACCCACCCCTTTTCTTTGTCTAGTTACTGTTTACTCAGTTGCGCTTCAAATATCTACGATTTTCTTAACTGGGCAATCCTTTAAATTTTATAGAGCATGAGTTAACTTTTTCCGTAATTTTACTGCTTTAATTCCTCAAACTTGAATGTACAACTTGTGAGGTAATTGTTTATCAAAGCTGAGTGAAGAACTTAATGCTTTTCTCACGCTGTTAACAATTGCTCTGTCTGAGTTTCTAATGTGAACATCCATAAACATAGTTAGGTTGTTCCAACATAAGGTTTGTCTCTAACATCAATGCCAATTGCTAATTCTTGGCTTGCGTTGGTACTGATGAAGTTATTTATTGCCATTCGATGCTCAGACATAACGCTAGTGAATAACAACCAATACAATCAATCACATTGCTTATGAAAGTTACATTGATGAACACGCAACACATAGTAATAGCTAGTCTGTTAGTTACAAACTATGTACTCTTCGCCATGTTGCTCCAGTACCTGGATGGGATTACATACTAAAGAGCCAAGCGATTTAAAGCATATTGTTTGGCTCAACACATAACTTTCTAAACCGAACCGTATTGGCCTCAGCCCTCGTGTTTAGTCAAGAACAGAATTTACGCACTCAGATCCCCCAACCCCCTCCCGGGGGCTTTAGACGTTCCCCCTTTTTTAAGGGGGGTTAGGGGGGATCAGGGTTTCAGACTTCAGTGCGTAAGTCCTAAAGAAGAGGATGGGGCGGTCAAGGAGACAAGGGGACAAGCTGAAAGAACTATAAACAATTCTTGCTCGTTGTCCCTAATTCCCCCACTCCCCTCGTCCTTTTCTGGTCAACTTGTTTGCCAGTGATTACCTAGTATTATGCAAGTAACAGTTTAATTGCTTGCTTTACAAGTTCTCACACAATGATCGCATTACAGTGGCAGCATTCAATGAACGCGCCCTAAAAGCATAGAAAAAAGCAGGTTTCCACCAGCTACAAACATTTCTTACACGAGATGATGGACAACCATTCATTATCTTGATACGACAGCTTTGAAGATGTCTACGGTACAAAGATCACCGAACAGATGTTAATAATGAGTGCCTGATTTGCGATGTTCAACGGCAGTCACCCCATCATTTTCTAATACTTCTCCTTTATCAATTACGGCATAAATTAACCATCTGTCACCGCATTCAAGTTGGTTTGTGACGGTGCATTCTAAATAGGCTAATGCCTCAGTTAGAATTAAACAGCCATTATCAGCTGTTTTTGTCTCCAGATGGGTAAAGGGATTATCTTCTAATGTGCTTTGGCGGGAGAAATAGCGGCGGACATTTCTGCCTTCTTTGAGGATATTCAGCACAAATTTATCGCCAGGATGACGCATCAAATCGGCATTTTGCTCTTGGGCGATCGCAATCATAATTCCTGGTGGGTTAAATGTTGCTTGAGATATCCATGAAGTTAAAATACCTTTGTGGCTTTCTTGGTCGCGGGTGGTGACTACACACAAGGAACCAATTATCCGTCCTACTGCTTGTTCGGTACGGTCTATTTTAGCTTCGGGAACTACTTGGCGGGGAGTACGCAGTTTCTTAGTTTTCTTTAAGGTTTGGGCAAAGGTAGCTCCTGCGGCTTGACACTGTTGGAGAATTTCTGGTGTAGGACTAAAGCGTACTCTAATTGTTTCAAAGCCTAAACGGTAGTTGGCATCTTTGAGCTTACTTTCGATTAAATCTATGGCTTCCCCACTCCAACCATAGGAACCAAAAACTCCGGCTAACTTAGTTTTCGCCGCCGTTGAAAGGACTATACCTAAAGCAGTTTGGATTTGTGTTGGTGCATGACCGCCTAAGGTGGGAGAACCGATAATTAATCCATCGCACGCTTCGACAATACGGGTAATCTCTGCGGGTTCTGCGAGTTCACAATTGATGGACTCGACATTGATATCATTTTCAATTAAACCTTGAGCGATCGCCTGAGCTAAAATTCCTGTATTCCCATAAGCAGAAGTATAAAGCAAGGCAACGCTTAAATCTTGAGATTTCTGCCCTTGACACCACTGGCGGTAATCATAGGTAAAACGACTCAGGCTGTAACGCACGACTGGCCCATGTCCAGCGGCATAACATCTAGCTCCCAACACTGCCAATTTATCTAAAGCGGCTTCCACTTGTTTGGCTTGGGGTGCATGAAGACAGTCGAAGTAATAACGACGTTCCGCGTCTAATTTTTTCCAGTCTTCGTCAAATAACGTATCTTCGCAAATATGAGCGCCAAAAAATTTGTCTGTGTAGAGAATTTTGGGTGCAGGGTCGTAGGTACAAAGTCCATCAGGCCAACGAGGAGTAGGCACTGTGATAAATGTTAGCTGGTGGCCTTGTCCTAAGTCCAAAGTATCCTCAAAACGGACAGCTTGAATACGTGATTCCCACTCAGGAAAAGCAGTTTTCAGGGCATTAGCCGCCGGGCGGGAGCAAATCAAGGTAGCTTGCGGTGCGAGGGAAAATAACTTTTCCAGAGTAACTCGGCGGTTGGGGTTGACGTGACCAAGAATAATGTAATCAAGGGTTGCCAAGTCGAGATGTTGGGCTAGTTGCTCTAGATAAATTGCCGTGAAAGATTCACCAGGAGGGTCAATTAAAGCTTTTTTGTCAGCCTGGATAAGGTAAGAATTGGCTGTAGTTCCCCGTTGACGCGAATACTCAACTTCAAATTTTAGGCGCTCCCAAGTGCGCGATCGCAAAATCAGCGTATGTTCGCCAATATCTGCAACTTGTACATCTCTGGGGCGGCTGAATGTGGCAACGGTCATAATCATCTCCTTAAGGTGGGAATGCTGCTTTGGGGAAGTCTGTAAGCCTTCCTGAAAGTCCGGGTTTTAGTTGTCAATTAGGGGGGCAATTGTCTCTCTTTCCGATAATTCAAATCTGAGGCTAAAGCCCCGCACCTTCAGGTCGGGGTAAGCTTATCTTTGTTTGTTTCTAGCCCCTAGCCTGTTAACTAACGTCCATTTGTTTGTGCTAATTCTTGCTGAGTGCGATTTTGATAGCGTTTAAGTATCCGTTGTTCTGGGTCAATACCTTCAAAAGTGGGGGGTAGCCAAACTCGCACAATTAACAGGATTCCCAGCACTAATAAGAAGGCACAAGTGGCTAAAACTTGACTCCAATTGGTTTCTAGTACGCCTTTGACAATGACCTCTCGTAAAGCAGAGACGATGGAGACTTCCACTGCTACACCTATAGAAATGCGTTGTTCTTGCAGGTAGATAATCAACAGCCGAAATAACTCAACTAAAATCAGCAAAAACAAGATATCGGCAGTAACAACGTGAAAATCTAAAGGAGGAAGCAGGGAGAGAAACATATCCCACACCTGAATTGCCATAAAGCTAAATAAACCGATACATAGGGAAATCACAATCACATCTTGAATAAACTCCAAGGTGCGAACAATGCGACCCCGATTAATTTCGTAAACAGAAATTGGGCTATCTTCGGCAACAGGTTTGAACATATAAATGGGGATTGGGGATTGGGGATTGGGGATTGGGGATTGGGGATTGGGGATTGGGGATTGGGGAGTGGGGATTGGGGATTGGGGATTGGGGACTGGGGATTGGGGATTGGGGATT
>JAHHHN010000066.1 GCA_019359325.1 Mojavia pulchra JT2-VF2
TTTTCAAAGGATTGGGAACAGGCGTTGGCAGAGAATTATTAAATATTTCCCATACTGTCCCCCATATTTCTTCACCGCTTAACGGCGTTACTGACAACCCCATTTTATTTGAGATTATTTGCTCCCAACTTTGGAATCCATCTCCAAATGAATTCCTTAATATATTTTCAATTCGATTTTTATTTAAGTCATGAATCTCTCCTGTAAATGAGTACCAAATTTTTTGTAGTTTCTTGAGTCCTATTTCCGCAAAGTCTTCTAATTTTTCATCCGACTCTACTGTATATGTACACCATAGCCTCAGAAATTTGTTTTTTCTCACTCCCATCTGTGTGAGTTTTCTAATACGCATTCTTTCCGAACGTAACAGTAATTTTATTGGCTCCAGGGGACATTGTACCTCTATTAAAGATATTTCCCTTTGTCTTGTTTCATCAGATGTAAATGAGCCAAAATGTATTGTCAGTCTTTCTCCTGATGGTATTTCTTTTAATCCCCCTTCTATTCCTTCAAATATTGGCACTATTTGTTCTGCTGCTAAGTTTGGGTGAATTCCTAAGCAATCAAAAGCGAATTTTATTTGTATATTTCCTTTTTTTTGGATGATTAATGCTCCTATTCCTTTTCTCCCTCCTAGCTCCATTTCACATATCCCTGCTAGGTTTACCACATCTTCAAATGGGGTCAACGTTAATGTTTTCTTCCCTAACTTATCTGATTGTTTAATCATTACCTTTATTGGAAAAATTGCTATTATTAAAATTTTGAATCTCTCAAAATATTTAATTTACCTTTTTATTTTCTTAGTTCTCTTAACTTTGTTTTGATGATTTATTTGGTTTGGTTGAGCCGAATAATTAATTAATGAGATGAATTGCATATATCCTCTACTGATGCGTGGCGTACCTACAAATTTTCCTAAAAAGCTTTTATTGCTCGATACAAACCACCATGTTGCACATCCCCATAATGATGCAAATAGCGTCGCTAACCATCCCCAGTTCAACATATAGTAAAATCCAAATATGCACCCGATTGTTATTACTAACCACGGAAATATTTGCTCTGCTGGTAACGGCCCTATTTTTGGTTGCGTTCCTAAGCTCTGATTCACTACACGGAATTTTTTTTCTGGCTGCATTCTCTTTCCCAAGCGCGCAATTCGCAATTGATTGGCTTACATAGCAAGCCAATTATGAATTCGCAGTTAGCAACAATGATTAATTATTAATTAGTTCACGTAGTGAACAACTTCATTGCGAACTGCGAATTGATTTTAGGTAATTAATGTTGTTAAGAAGTCGGCTCCAAATACACCAACTAGAATAATCAATGGTGTTCTGGCTGCACTCGCCCAGTCTTCATCTCTTCTGACTGCTTGAATCACGTTCACCACAGACACTGCTATATACAACAAAAACAAGATCCGCAGAATATTGAAAATGCTTACCACCGTTGCAGAAGTATCCGGGTTGAGCGCACCTCCGAAGCCTGTATTGGTTATCCAGTCTTGAGCTTGTTGAAAGAACTGTGCGTTGGCTGGGGCTGCCGCAAAGTCTAACATGAACACTAATGACAATAACGCGAATAGTATGCCGTAAATATTTATCCTATATTTGCGCCCTTTCTTGTCCCATTTGCTCATTAATTCATTTATTTGCTTTTGGAACATTACTGCCATTGATGCTGATAAGATTAGCCCTCCTAACATCACTCCATGCAAGCTCATCTCTGATATCATCAATACACCATCCACCCACATTAATGCGATTGTTCCCCTCTCCCCTACTTGATTCTTGGGCTTAATTACTGGTGCTGACCCATATTCTGACTGCTCTTTTTCTCTATCTAGATAGTATGTTTGCATACCCTTGCTCGAATCATGAGAAAGTATTCCCCTAGTATTCATTCCCCACAAGCGGATTTCAACTGACAAACTGCTAAACTTTCTCTGCATATTTGCACTCTCATCCCTACTTTTTGTTAGGTTTGATAAGAGGCAGGGGGGCAGGGGGCAGGGAGAACTAAAGGTACAAACCTCACCCGCAAGTGGTGTGAAAGCTCCTTTGCTCCTATAAGCGTTGGTTGAAACCTCACCCGCAAGGATTTTTCCCCCTGCTCCCTACTCCCTGCACAAGCTGCTTTTTCATGAGTGACTTTAGCAGAATATACTATCAGCGAATTAGCACAACCCTATGCGATATCTTTGGCAGCGAGAGCAAAGCACGTCAGTGTGTTGGAGAAAGCCGGACTCATTACCAAGCGTCGAAGTGGTAAGGAGAAAGTTATTCAGATTCAGCCGACAACTCTCGAAGTAGCCGCAGCGTATCTAGGCGAGTATGAAAAAATCTGGAGTGCTCGCTTTGATGCTTTGGAAAAGCTACTAGAAGATAAAAGGCAAATTTTAAAAGTCTGCTATCTGAGGCATTCCTTGCAGCCTAACTTACAGGATAATATAGTCCCGTATTATCAATAAATTCCCAACCGATACCCGATCTATCCTTGCCCTTGCACCATGACACAAAAAGCGGTGGTGGTAGATTCACTCGCTGCTCACGCAAAGTTTCCACATTCACGCCCAGCCTTGAAGCTAAACCTTCTTCGGTTAATGGTTGGATTCTTTGCGTATATCCTTGAGAGTATGACTTGTTGTATGATTTGTTCGAGCGCTTTGGTTGCTTGTTGAGATAATTTTGAATTTTCACAATCGCCTCGGACAACTGCGTCATTCTCGCTGTCATCGACTCAATTTTTTGTTCTAAATCGCTGGTGGAATATTCGGTTGAGGGTGTTTGCTTGCTATTGAATTCTTCTGTGCTTAATTCCAACTGCTCTAGCCGAGAGCAAATAGCTAATATCGTTTCTGAATCTGTGCTGCCGCTGCTGTGACTGGTAGCCAAGTACTTGTCTACTTGCGATGCAAGATACTTAGATAAGTACTCCTCAATGTTTGCTTTTATCCTAAAGTCCAGATTTTTATTTAAATCATGACCAGCGATTGCATCAAGGTCATCTTGCGAATCGTCTAGGTATAGTTCGATAAAACTGATGAGCGTGGCTGTTGCTGTTGTGCCTTTCGAGTTGCAACGAGCGATAAACTGCTCCCACATCTTTTGGTCACAGTTGAAAGACGCCAGTTTCTTTTTTCTGCCTGTATTGCTCATGTCTAGGTAATACCGGACTGCCCACAACCCATTAAGCGTGTTCTCTATCTTGATAATTACCTTGACAGTATCATGATTAGCCGACAAAATCTCGCTCAATATCTCCCGTTACCCAGATATCCTCGCTGTTATAAAAATCTCCCCGTTGCTCCAAAGGAAAACCACCCAGTAGCAATCCCAACCATACCTCTACCATTGGCATCCGCAATCTACATTGCAGTTTCGTTAAAGAAATTTCACCTTTAATATTTACTAGATACTGAGCGATCGCAGTTTGCCATTTTTGTACATCTTCATCACCCGCTAACCGATGAACATCTTCTACAGTCTGAATTTCTAACATTGCCAAAACGTTCTGTTTCTCGACAGGGGCTGCTATTGAATCGCTGTTGTGGGCAGAATGAGAAAACTGGTGTGGCCCGTGTGGTCTAAACGTTTGCGGGGCTGGCTGTTCGATTAAATCGTCCAAGTCTAGCTGCATCGTTGTCCGTACTAACCCAGCAAAGATATCCGTGCTGACAACTGGCCCCTCAGTATCAGTTTGAGCGCGCACGTCCTGCAATAATAACTCGGCACGAGATTTGATAATATTTGCAATTTGATAAAACGCTGCTGCTGCGGTTGATAACTGTAATTCTGTTGGTAAATTTTCAAGCTCAGTATCCAAACATTCCCACACCACAGCTAGCGTTGATGTCGGTGGCGCTTCTGATATCTCATCAAGCACATCCCAAATCGTTAATTGCCGATATACAGCCATCTTTATGACTCCGGATGTAGCGGACAAGGACGCACTGGGCAATGGGTTGGACTCACCTCAAACATATCCTTATATTGGTATAACGAGATAGCATATTGTTTAGCAAATGCCTGCAATACCATGTCTGTATAGGCACGTATTTTGCCCGCCGTTAGCCCAAAACAGTGAATTGGTTGCAGGCGACAAATCGGTTTTTGTCCCAGCCACAGCTCTGCACCGAGTGCGTGTAATGGTTTATCTCCCGGCTCTTTGTATAAATACAGTACTGCAAAATACGTTGCTGGTGGTTCAACTGTAATCGCATCAATTTGTGCCGAATCATCTAGTGTGCGACGGCGGTAGAAGGAGCGGCGATTATGACACACTTCGGGATTCCAACACCCGTCACCTTCGTTTCCATGCAACACCTTAGCTTTGGCGGTTGGCAGTTTGGAACATAACTGACATTTGGGATCTAACGGCTTTGGCATACTCTACTGGGCTTCTTCTTCGCCAATTGCACGGTAGTAAGCAGCGATCGCCGCTTCTTGCTCACTGCGGAGTGTATAACGCCGAAATGCCTTCTCGCTAGTATGTCCTGTCAGCTTACGCGCATGAAATGGGTCAACGCCGAGTAACAATAAATCAGTCGCATAAGTATGCCGGAATTGATGGGGATGCAAATCTTCAATTTGAGCTAATTCCCCGATTTTCTCAATTGCAAAGTAAATGCCGTGGTAACTCAAGCGTTCACCTTTATATGAAGCATGGTGGGAAATCATCAACGGGGAGCCGCTGTTTAATTCTTCACCCCCAACAGAGCGCGAGCGCAAATAATCTGCCAAAACGTCCCGACTTTGTTGACGTAACGGTACTAAACGCGGTTGATCATTTTTGGTATCGCCTAAAAACAACAGCTTGCCATCAAATGCTCCGACATTTAAATTCACTACTTCTCCTGCCCTCAACCCGTGACTAAGAATGTGAACAAGTGCAGTATCCCTTTGCTTTGTTTCTCCTAGCAATTCTAAAGCTGACCACACCCGTTCCATCTGTTCCGGGGTTAAGCTTTGTGCTGCTGGCAAAGGAATTTTTTCTAGCTTGACTCCCAATGTCGGATTCGTAGTCAACAACTCTGGGTAAGCCAGAGTAAACCATTTGAAGAAACTTTTGATTGCAGCAAGCCCTGCATTAACACTGCTTTTTGATAAGGGTTTTCCACCATCCGTACAGCAGGCTTCCATCAGATACTCTTTGTACTGCCCGAAATGGCGCAGACGCAGTTCATGATAATGCAATTGCGTCCATCCCAAAAAACGCTTCAGTTCGCGTTCATATAGCTTGCGGCTGTTGGGCGCAAGATTATTGCTGCGTAAAAATTCCAATACTTTCACCCACCGGATATCGGTTGGTGGTCTTGTACTAGCTTTGCGCTGTCTATCATGCCCGACAGGTAAACTTTCATCATTTAAGGGAATCAGCTTAATTGGAGGTAAGTTGTTTAATTCAGGACTATTCACAACTGGGAACCATTTTAAAAGTCGGAGGTCTTCACAAGTCGCAGGTCGCAGGTCGCAGGTCGCAAGTAATACCAAATTGATTCTAAACAAGACTAACTTTGGTAACTTGGTATAATTGCGCTCCAAGTAAAGCTGTGAACTTGAATTTAGTTCAGTTTTAATCACTGCTTCTCAATTGCAGCTGACAACTTCGTTTTCCCATTCAATTTCTCTTTAACTGTGCGGGTAGAAGCAATGAGTATTTTCACTATTTCATTGGCTTCTTTTAGCAATTGATCGAACTTAGGTTTTTCAACAACCTCAGATTCAATTAAAATTTCCAGCCAATACTCAGTTTCGCGCGCTTCCTTCAAAGCAATTTCCATCTTGTGCAAAAAATCTCTATCAGACTGAGCCGAGCGTGACTCGCGTACATTTGCACCAATACTCGTACCAGAACGCAATAGTTGCTTTGATAGCGTGCGGCAAACACCTGGCTTTTCATCAAGAAAGCTACAAGCCTTAATGATTCTGATTGCAAACACCTTACTTCTATCAACAATCCCAACATTTTTATCCACAACAGCACCTATTCCACTTCCATACTCTTACTTGCGACCTGCGACCTGCGACCTGCGACCTCAAACCATCATACACGATCGCCCCCAACACAAAATAAGATTCCCTTATCTTATCTACGACATAAACTCCGATATCAATATACTTAGAAATACTATTAATTGTTTTGTATAATATTATACACTAATTTCAGTATCCACTAGAAGCGATCGCAATCCTCCTTCGCTCAAAGCCAACGTTAAATCTAGACAGATAAAGCGATTTGAGAGCCAATGCTGTCGCTGTTGCGCGGTCGGGGCTAACAGATGGGAAAAGCTTTGAGTTACAGATGAGCAAGCTGGCGATCGCTACCGCTCCACAAAATAAAAGCGAGTTTGTCTTTGCACAGCTTTACGTAACATCAACTCAACAGCACGTAAGCCCCACAAAACCCACCATATACCTTTGGGGCTTTTATCAACTGTGGGATATTTCAGTACGAATGGGCAGAATCAACTAAAAGAAAGTAAATATTGGTATTTCTTCTGTTAGAAAACGTTACTGCTTGGGAACTTTAAAAGTGAAACCATTATTGAATAGCCCCCCAAGACATGATGCGTACAGTTATAAACTTTGAATTGCTAGGAAGTCTGTAGATTAAATGATGGACATCATCTACTCAGAGAAATTTCTTCAACATGAAACAGGGTATATGCACCCTGAACAGCCAGAACGACTGACTGCAATTGTGGATAGCTTAAGAAGCTCAACAGTAGCAGACCAAATCCAATGGTTAAATCCTGACACTTCTAGAAATGTCATCAAAGAGATTGAACGAGTTCATTCCACCAAATACATTGAAGAAGTTCGCGCCTATTCTGCAAGAGGCTGGGGTTGTTTTGAATCCACGCAGATTTCTCCCGAAAGCTTTGAGGTTGCCTGCCTTGCTGTGAATGCTTGGCTAGATGGGATTGATAATGTTTGGCACAAGGGTACACCGAGCTTTGTTTTGGCTTGACCACCAGGACACCATGCACTACTAGATGAAGGGATGGGATGGGAGCATTTTCTGTAATGCTGCGATCGCTGCCCTTTATGCTCTAGCGACAGGACAAATTAAGCGAGTTGGAATTCTTGATTGGGATGTACATCACGGTAACGGAACGCAGGCAGCAGTGGAAAATGTTCCCAACATTGCTTTTTGTTCAATTCATCAATCACCAGGCTATCCACACACAGGAAAATCTGATGAGCATGGCAAGTTTAACAATGTCTTGAATCTTCCAATTGCTCCAGGTAGCTTAATACAAGATTACTGTCAGTTATTTGAGCAGAAGGTATTACCCTTTTTCAAAGATTTTCAACCAGATATTTTGATTGTTAGTGCAGGATACGATGCTAACCAAGCGGATTTACTTTCTAAAATCAATTTACAGCCCCAAGATTACGCCATGCTGACTGATTATTGCCTCAAGATTTCACCGCGTATCCTTTTCGGTTTGGAGGGTGGTTATGAATTAGATAGCCTTTCTTTATCTGTGCTTGAAACAGTCAAACAGTGTTTAAAATTCTTTGTTAAAGACGCATAAAAAATGGCTTAACAACTGGCTAAAATTTCTACATGACTTAATGCGGCCGATACAGTGACAGGCAGTTTATATCCACCTCCATGACTAGATAGAACAGGGATTGATGATTTTTTAGCTAACTCTAATACCTTCAAAGTCAACAATTGAAATTCTTGATTATTCCAATCTGTTATTCCTTGTCCACAATCTTCTTGATGTGAATCATAACCAGAAAATATCAAAATTAAATCTGGTGTCCAAGGTATTTGGGCTAGAGCTTCCTGAAAAGCATTTAAGCTTTCATGACTTGTATAAAATTCGCCATCTATCCCCAACTTAGATAATACTTCTACTGGAAAGTTTTTAGGAAGTAGAGGAATATTACGGTGACCAACTGCAAGTCCAAGCGTAGTTGTACCCGCTTTTAAGTCAGAAGCTTTAGCCATATAAAGGTCAGCAGCACTATGTATACTGATACAGCAGATATTTTGCTCATTAACAAAGATTGATTGTGTTCCATCACCGTGATGAATATCCCAATCGACAATTAAGATTTTTTGAAAGCCTTGAGTTTGGGCGTATCTGGCTGCGGCTGCTAGAGGATTGAGTAAACAGTAACCATGTCCCCAATCTGTATGTGCATGATGCCCTGGTAGAGTAAAACAGTAAGCACGCTCTAATACTCCCTTTTTCATGTGATCTATTGCTTCTAGTAAACCTCCCAAGCCGTACAAGTAACTAGGGAGGCAAAATTCTAAACCTTCACATTCACCACCGTTTGTCGGTAATGAATTATTAATCTCATCATGTTTATTTAAAGCTTTGAAAACAAGATTTTTCAAATAAATATTTTTATGAACTCGGAGATAATCAGTCAGATGAGCTTTTCGTATTGGTAAAATCGGGTAATTAGTTAAGATTTTTGCTAGTTCCAGCCTGACTTGACTGTAGTGAGGAAATGAATAACCTGTCCAGGAAATTGTCTGACTTGGTTTAGATGTGTAACAAGTATGTGGATATAAGTAAACAGCAAATTTTGCCATAACAATTTTTATAGGCTTATAGCGACAGTTATACTTCATTTGTTACGCTAGCGAGGGTTTTTGATTAAAATTGATTTTGAGAATATTAGGGACATTATAAGTAATGAAATCTGAGCGAGAAATTTTAATTGATTTTATGCAAATACTTGGGCAGTACAACCCATCATCCAAACAATACGAATGCTTTTTTAAATTGAAAAATGGGCAGGAATGTGATGGAGATATTGAAGCAATTCACGAAAAATATTTACAGTTTTATCCCTGGTATTATTCACAAGAGTGGCAACATTGTGGATATGAAAAACAGTTTTTACGGGATGAAGATGATGAAGATGAAGACATTGACTTTATTCTGATTCCTCTAAATGATATTGATTTAACCAATCTTTACTACTGGAATGAACAATCCTGTTGTTTTATAAGTTTAGAATGGAATGTGACTCAGAACTGCTTCATACATAATGAAACCGTACCTGGATCAGTTCCCTTACCAACCTATTTGCAAGAAGATATACCAGAAGATGATAAACGCCTCAAAGAGGTTGGTTATTGGCAGTCAGACTCAAATCGACCATACTATCCTCATCCTAAACATTTACTGAAACAAAGATGGCGAAAGAGCGAACGCAATCAAATTATTGATTACTTAAAAGCAGGACATATCTGTGGAGCTCGGCACGACAGCAGATCTTCATTTTGTAATTTCGATTGTTTTAGTAGAGATCGCTTTGAAAAACTTAATCAAATAGAAGAGCGTAAATTAACATATGAGATGTTGAAGATGGGAACCTGTGATCTACTAAGTGACGGAGAATGGATTTGGCCTATAAGGCTGGCCCACTACATTGAAAAACATGATATTTACCTACCTGATGAATTCATCTTGACTATGCAAAAAAATTCATGGTCAGTTCCTCAAAATATAGATTTTCAGCATTACTGGCAACTTGGTGCTAATGAATCCTTTTGGATTAATTGGGCGATCAAGTACACTCAAACAAACCAAACGTAGTTTAAGTGGTGGGCATCCGTGGATTATTGCCCAGATAGAGCCAATATAAATTGGGGAGTTGTCTAATTTCTCTTGGCAGACTGCTCAGTTGATTAAAGTCGAGGTTCAGTCGGGAGCAAATTGCTAAGTTGTCCAATTTCTCTCGGTATACTGGTTAAGCTATTGCCAACAACCTGAAGTTTTTTAAGATGATTACACAATCCAATTAGAGAAGTAAATCGCTTAGGTTTTTTGCAATAATAGCAAGGGCATTGCCACAACCGCGCAAGGAAGTTGAGAACCTATTGCATATAAAAAACCTGGATAGATGCCAACTCTATCGAGATTGCAATTTATCCAGGGTTGTAAAGCATCTATTTATGGCACGTAAAAACGTCAACTAAGTATTCCCAAAAATTTCGAGATTTGAACATTAATAGATTTGATTTTCAGGGGAGTGTGCCGAGATCAACCACAGAGTATATGCTCTACTCTCTACCATCTAAACAGAAATTACACGATTGTCGGCTCAACGCCACATCAATATGTATAGCCAGTAATTACACCTTTTGGCTCATAGGTGTAATTTGATCGGTAAATCTCTATATTGTTCTTTAGCTCCACCAGCGTGACACATCTTGGATGGCAGAAGCTGTATCTTTTACTGCTTGCTCACCACCTAAAGCAAATATAACTGGAGTTAATGTTCCCATCTGACTGAGTAAATCTCGGCGAGTGCGAAGAGATAAGATATAAAGGTTATCTCTCCAGAGAGAAAAAAGCTGATTTTTTGGTAGCTGTGAAAGTTTGACAGCCAAACTACTTAGGACTTCGGCGCGACTTGACTCATCCTGAATCTCCTTAGTAGCAGCCAGTGTCTCTCGTAACAATTCAGGTGGCAGTTTATCAGCCAAAGCAATTAAAGCTTGGACGCGTTCATTTTCTCCCTGAATAGCTAGAACTGCTTTAAAGGCTTCTGGTAACAAAGTTTCTGGTAAGTAAGGAGCCAAATTACTTAAAGCTTGGACGCGCTCATTTTCTTCCTGAATAGCTAGAACTGCTTTAAAGGTTTCTGGTAAAATATTTGGCAGTTTTTGAGCCAAGGCAATCAGCAATTGGACACGCTCATTATAATCTTTAATTTCCTCCGCTATCTGTAAAGTTTGTAGTAACAAACTTTCTGGTAGATGGGGAATTAAAGCAGTTAAAGCTTGCACTTGTAAGCTGTTGTTTTGAATTATTTGTGTTCCCTGAAAGCGAAAGCTACCTTTAATTGCTTGCGTTGCTTGTAAAGCTTTTGGCAACAATTCATCTGGGAGATAAGAGAACAAGGCAATCAAAGCTTGAGTATAGTATTCTTTATCCTCAAATCTTAAAGCTATATTTAGTGCTTCTGACAACAAGTTTTTTGGTAGTTTAGGAACTAAGTTTCTTAAACTTTGAACACGGTTCTGTTCATCTGAAATTAACTGTAGAGTTTTAAGAGCTTCAAGAAAAGCTTCTGGTAGTAATGATGATATACTTATAAAGTATTGAACGCGTAATCTCGCCGATGTAATTCTCTTTGCTATTTCTAGCATTTTTGATAAATTTTCTTGGCGTTGTTGAATCATAAGATAATTTTGTTCAATATGGAACAAAGTTTCAATGTTTCCAGCCTCTAATTCATCCCGCAAATATGCAACGCCATTTTCAGTAAAATATAGAGTTAAAGTAGCTAAAATTTTAGCATACTCCCTCTTATTTTCGATTTCCTCTGCTGCCTTAAGAGCTTTCGGTAAAATATTCGGTAGATGAGGACTTAGAATATTTAAGATTTGAATACGATAGTGATCATCAGGGAGTGACGGTAAAAGATTAATAATTTTTGGTAAAATATCTGGAATATAACTAACCAAAGCACTTAAAATTTGAGTACAATAATATTTATCCTTAAATTCATCCGCTGCTTTGATAACTTCTGGTAAAAAGTTTTGTGGTAGGTGCGAAATAATATCTATTAGGACTTGAGCGCGATAATTTTCATTTTTAATAGTCTTTATTGTTTTAAACGTTTCTGTTTTATATTCTGCTAAATATGGTAATAGACTAGATAGTATTTTGGCAACTTCCAAGTCATCTCTAATTACCTGTAATAATTGCAGGGTTTTCGGCAAAATATTTGACGGAGAATAACGAACTAAAGTGCTAAAAGCTTGGGCAACTTCCAAGTCATCTCTAATTACTTGCACTAATTGGAGAACTTCTGGCAAAATCGTTGGTAAATAAGGAGCCAGAGTACACAGTGCTTGGATTTTATGATGAGATGTGAGTGACCTTGCTAATCTTAAAGCTTCTAGCAATAAATCCTTTGGTATACGAGGAATCAGAACAATCAAAAGTTGCTTACAATGCTTCTCATCTGAGAAGGCTCGTGCGCTATTTAGAGCTTCTGAGAACAAAGTTTCTGGCAAATGAGGAGCTAATTTAATTAAAGCTTGCACACGAAGTGCATGATCTTTAATAGCTCGCACTTTCCAAAATATTTCTTTTTGTAAATCTTTTGATAAATCAGGATAAAAGGCACTTACAGCTTGAACATAAAGCTTGTTATTGTCAGTTTCTCTGACTACTTTAAGAGCTTCTAAAAACAAATCCTGTGGTAAATGAGGAACTAGTACGCATAATACTTGTACATAATCCTCTTTATTTAAAAGCGTCAGTATCTTTTTTAAAATTTCTGACAGGAAATTTTTTGGCAAATAGGGAACAAGAATACATAGTCCTTGGGCTTGATATTTTGTATTTCTAATTCTCCAGACTTCTATCAAAGCTTCTGATAACGAAGAGTGTGATAGATGGGGTGCCAAAATTTTCAAAGCTTTAATAACATATATTTTATTACTAATTTCTTCCTCATAATTTAATATCTTATTATTTTTTTCATTAACAATATTTCTTATTGCATTAAGGGCTTGTGGTACGATATCGTGGCAATATGAAGCCAAGGTACTTAAATCTACTGCTAGATGTCCCCTTGATTGATTTCTTTCGTAAAAATTCCATGCTATATTGAGAGCCTCTGGCAAAATTTCTGGGAAATATGGAAGCAGGTAACTTAAATATTTAGTGCGATTAATTAATTGTGTTGATCTTGCGGTTTTGAGAGCTTCTGGCAAAATTTCTGGCAGATAAGAAGCTAAAGCAATTAGAGCTTCAAGTTGATGCTCCGCAGTCTCGACATTCTTTGCAATTGTAAGGGCTTCTGATAACAAAGACTCCGATAGATGTGGAATCAAGGCAATTAAAACTTTAACTCGATACTCTTCAGTCTCAATATTCCTTGCAGTTGTGAGGGCTTCTGACAACAAAGACTCCGGTAGATGAGGAGCCAAGGCAATTAGCGATTCAGCAAAATCTAATTCATATTTAATTATTTTTGCTGCATTGAAAGCTAATAAAATTGCCTGTTCTGCAAGTGGTTGTGATAAAAAAGCAACTAATCTTAAAATTGTCGCCGTTTTTTGTTTTGGATCTGGAATATTTTTAGCATAAGCTAGACTTTGTTGCGGACTCCATATCTCTTGTTGGACAAGTTCTACTAATAAATTAGGAGGAATTTTACTAGCAAACCTGTTGAATGAATTAGTGATAAACGCATAGTAAAATTGCCGTCCTATGGTTTTTGGTAATATTGTTTCGGTGCAAGAAGCATCTATAAGTTTCCAAGCACGATCAATATCATTTAAGTAGCCATCTATTTGTCCTAAGTGTTTTCGTACTTTGTACCAGTCATTGCATCCTGTTTCAGATT
Source organism: Mojavia pulchra JT2-VF2 (assembly GCA_019359325.1). Lineage (GTDB taxonomy): Bacteria > Cyanobacteriota > Cyanobacteriia > Cyanobacteriales > Nostocaceae > Mojavia > Mojavia pulchra. The sequence continues at coordinate 13,356 of JAHHHN010000066.1, forward strand.
CTTCTCGTAATAACTGGTGAATATCTTCTACCCTTTGAGCCTTTTCCAAATGCCAAACTAAATGCTGATGGATATAACCATCATTGGGCAAGGTATGCCACAAACCATCTTGGGTTTTTTGTCGGTATTTCTCCACAAAGGTGGCGTGAGCATGAGCAAGAGTTATACCTAGCCCTTGGAAATCACCTCGACGCTTAGGTGTTGGAGGAGAAGTCAATAAATTGCGTGCTAAATCGTGGAATAAGTCGTGTAAACGATAGGTTGGTGTTCCATCTACCAAAGGGACACCAGACAACAACAGTGCTTTAGAGTGCAGGTAGCCCAACTCATCTGCTGCATCCCGCTCATCATCCATATCCCACAGCGTTACAACCATTTGCCCAGTAATAGTTACATCCTCTGGTAATATTCCCAGCCAGATAAATTTTTCTTGCGTTTCCTTTGATAATCGCTGTATGCTCAAATTTAATGAAGCAGTTAAACTGAGTCTTTTTAAGCAAGCTTCATCCGCCGCATCTCTGGCTGCTTTATCATCGACTGTTCTTAAGCGGGCTACCTCTTTCTGCATATCCTGCACAAGAACTGTCCAAAAAATACCACCAGCAACTTGGGCAGCTGCTAGTTCCAATGCCAAAGGCAAGTAACCAAGCTCTTTGGCTAAAACTTCAGCGGACTGAGTTTCTGTGTCAGTGAGGTTACGTCCTAATTTCTTAGTCAGCAGTTCAATGGCTTGGGATGGCTGCATCACATCCAGAGAATATGTGCTGGCTCCGAGAACTTGGGCGATCGCAGCTTCGCGGGTTGTTACCAAAACTTGACAACGCGCTCCACCAATATTAAATGGTTGTGCATCCTCTGGATTCCAAGCATCGTCTACTACTAGCAGCACAGCTTTGTCATACAGCAGTGTACGCAGTTGATTGGAAGCTGCTTCTGTGCTAGTGGCTTTAAAGTTGTAGTCCCCCAATGCCTGTACCCAGCTACTAAGCAGGGATAGAAGATTAGGCTGTTGACCTAAAGTTGCCCAGAGGATACCGTCACAAAAATGAGCTTGCACCTCTGGATCATGTGCTAAAGCTGCTGCTAAGGTTGATTTACCTACACTACCCAAGCCGTGAATAGCTGTCACTACCAAAGTACGGACATCATTTGACTCTTTCAGCAGACGATTTTTAAAATCTTGGCTGTATTCGGGACGATCTACATAATAAGTAGGTAGAGGTGGTGCTTGGAAAGGTTTGCCGGCAGGTGTAGGGTGAGTGTTAATGTTGATTGTTCCTACTGACCCAATCTGCCCAATTTGAACAGCATCATTACCAGCTCTCTGATCCACCATTATCTTCTTCATTCACTAAAAATTGATTGTTCCTACTGACCCAATCTCCCCAATTTGTTTAGCATTATCTCCTGCTTGTTGGTGGATGCTTTTGGTTGGTGAAATTTTGGGTGTATTTGAAGTCTCTGTTGATGAATCTTCTATTGGAGAGGCATTGGATGGCTTTGAGGATTTCTCGAATACAGACTTCCATGCAGTATTGATTTTGAGGGCAGGGATAAGATGTTCTGCAATACCTTCAGATTGAATTGCATTACAACCAAACTTGTAAGCATCTTCTACAGAGCATCCACCACCCAAAGCATCATAAAAGCCAATGGAAAATTTGATCGCGGCTTTATCCCCAATAGCTTTGTTCATGCCAATCACATAGCCAACGTGCTGAACAATCGCCCCCGCTTGGACTTCTGAATAACAGGCATTAAGTACAACACACTCAATTATTCCTGCAAATAACTCGAACAGATTCGCCAAAGCCTCTGTACTGACTAGTTGAGTATTGCCTTGTTGGTCTTCAAATACTAATCCATCTGACCCAGCGCCATGACCGCAAAAGTGAACAATTTGGGGTTTAGTATCTAACAAAGCTCGACGCAGATCATCAGTTCGCACTGCTCCTTGCTTTTGTAGTTGGAACTGGTCACGATGCTGAGAACGTCGTAGACCTTCATCAATTTCACGCACTTCTACATCCAAACGTAGTTTTGCTTGGTCTACAGGGCTGGCTGCCAAAATCAAGATTTTTTGTGGCTGAGTAGCTTGTCTGTTAACCATCTTCCACCCTTGATAGATGTGTTAAAACTTACCAGATTGGCAAGGGATAGATGGTACTTCAAAACTAAATTTAATGATTACGGAAGAATTCACCAGTCCACGCCACAGTGAAGGAGGCGATATTGAGCAATATATGCGCCCAGATCCTAACGCCGCTTCTTCCAATAACTATACTAAAAACAGGTTAGAGCTTTACGCTGCAAGCCTTTTTTTAGTGCCATTCGGTTATAGATTAAGTTTCAACTCATAAGTCATAAACTGCTACACGTATGGGCTAATTCGTGTAATGCAGACTCAGTTGTTTGAAATCGCGTTTTCAACAGCAAATTTTTACCGTCGTCGTCTCTGATTTGGGTCTGTTCATAACCTTCTTTCAACGCGTTGCAGCTTGGTATTTGTCCCCCCGCAAGCTCCAAAATCTTCTCCAGAGACTTAAGTCAATCCGAGGAAAGAGTTTTCACCTACACCCTTACACCCAGTCGTGGCAAGGGTTTACCTTTTCAAGCGTGGCATTCTCCTGAGAGTCAATGAGGTCAAAAATATCGAACAAGCGTGCTGACTCATTTTTGTCAGGTATAGTGATTAACTCCGTAATCTAGCACTTGGTTATATCTAGATGCTATCTAGGTAATTTAAACTGTTGCCCTCAAAGCTTATAGCTAATTTCTCTAGATGTCATCATGATGCGAAAAGCCTGTGTCGTTTAGCCTACGTATGGCAAGTACAACGCCTTTGTTCTTTGATAGCTCAAACAGCGATCGCTCTATGAGATAACCCTAAAAGTCAGTAGTCTATGGGAGCAACGCGATTTTCTGAAGTCGGGCAAAAACGAGTCATGATGCTCCTCCTACAGTCGGCGATCGCCACCCAAATACCTGGGGTTATTGATAATTTGGCGGAGGTATTGAGAATAAAACCCAATTTCAAAAAATCGCGTTGCTCCCGCTTTTAGTTGGTAGGATGATTAACTATCGGAAGTAATCATCAAAAGTGAAAATCGACCGACACGGCAAGGCCAAAATCCTTACACCAGACGAGATTGAACGTCTGTTTAGTGAAGGATTGCTCAGTATTCGGGATCAAACTTTGTGCGCGGTGATGTTATACACAGCCTGTCGTGTCAGTGAATGCGTCACCCTGAAAATTAAAGATGTGTACGACAGCAAAGGACGGATTAGACCAGAACTGATCATCCGCAAAGGCAACACAAAAAGGAAGCTGGCAACTCGTACTATTCCTGTACTCGATGACCTCAGACATTACTTAAAACTGTATCAGCCCAAGCACTCACAGGAGCAATACCTTTTTCCCGGTCGGTGGGGGCATGGTCACTTGCACTCAGAATATGCCAGTTTAATTTTCAGAGAAGGGTGCAAACGAGTAGACATTGAAGGAGCCAGTACTCATAGCTGCCGCCGCACGGCACTCACCCTGATGAGCAATGCCGGAATTCCGTTGCGTATCATCCAAGAAATCAGCGGACACCGCAGCCTGGAGCAATTGCAAAATTACCTGGAGGTTGAACCATCACAAGTCAGGGGTGCGATCGCGGCATTGTCGATGCTAACACCGCCTAAAGATAAGGGTAGCAAAATTGATAGCGTTGATTGGGATAATCCGAAGCTATCAGCGGAGTAATAGATCAGGAAATGCTTATTAGCTGATCTAGACAGAAACACTGCGCCGGATAGACTATAGCGATTTTTGAAAAATGGCGATTACCTGACTATTGGCAAGATTGATTCATCAAGCAACTGATAAAAATGAGGCACGGATTGTTCCAGCTTACGTAGCTCCGGAGCCGCGATCTCTTCCAACTCCAGCACAACGTCCCAGCGCAAATCAGTTGTCCATCGCTTAAGGATGGCTTTAATCGCGTCTACTCCTTGGGCAATGCCAGAGCGAAGGGTTTCCACGCAATGAAGTAGTGTAGTGCGATCGCACTCATAGGCTTCGGGGCAGGGGGGAGGGGGAGCAGGGGAGAAAGAGTCTTGCCCCGAAGCCCCGAAGCCCCGAAGCCCCCCTGCTTCTAAAGAAGGCGTAGTATCCACCCCCCCAGCTAGGGAGTTTCCTATACCATTATGGGGGGGGGTGGATACGGAAGAAGAAATCGGCTCTGTTCCTGATGCTGATTGCGTTTCGGCACGTTTGTTTTGTCGATGAGCGATAACTTGTAATGCAAAGTCCAATTCCGACTTCGACAGCGAGAACAATTTTACTTGTTGACCACGTTTGCCCTGCTTGCGACAGCATAACTTTAGCCCCAACTGTTCAACAAGGGTGGCGAGTAACCAAATCGGTTGACAATCCGGTGGGATTGTAAACCCCAAAATTGCTTTAATGTGAGCAGCGCAGACTCGCGCGTTCTTGGTCATATTTAATAGATGTTCGTCGGCAGATGTAATTTCTTCTCCTGTGACTAATCGTTTGAGAATGTCATGCAGTCCTAAGTTGAAACGGGCTAACCACTTGGCAGAATAATTACCCCAGTCCATACAAAAGGGTAACTTGTTACGTTCAGCTAGATCTTTGGCACTGACAAATTCTGGTGGTGCGGGGTACTGTTTGTTAGTACGAAGATCCACAATCATCTCAAGAGATGGAGATAAGATGGCCTCTAAGGATGCGAGCGCACTAATCAATCGACCGCCATTGTCTTGCTCGACCAATCGGGGTGTAACTTCCATGCCGTAAGAATCATGAATGCGGAACTTCTCACACTCGTTCATCTGGTCAGGTGAAAGATAATCCTTAGTTTGTCGTGTGCGGTATTCTGTTTTAGTAATGTTTTTGGCACTGGCGACGGCATGATGGTGAGCAGTATCGAGTGCATCAGCAGCATTTTTGAGATATTCCCAGGCTGCGACATCAATATGATCTCCGGCTGAAACAATAGTATTGCCCATGTCGGACAACAGCGAGCGCAGGTCAGCACGTAAGTTATTAATTGATTGATGACGAGAAGCTTGAATTTGACAGTAAGCGTCCATTGCCCAGTCCTTCTCAACCCCGCGCTTGCCTGTTTCACGGTCAATTTTGATTAAGAAAGCAGTGATTTCGTTGGTTTGGAGTAAGCGTTCCTTAATTTTGGTGGGGTTGGTTTCTTTGTAGCCGAAGGGAGGGAGGGGGGCCACCCAAACATGAATCGGCACTTTTGGACGATAACGCCACAGTTGTTGAGCGCATTCAGTAGCGGTTTGACTGACGGCATGAAATACACCAAATACTAAGTCGAAATGATATTCACAGATGTCTACACCAGTACCTAAACTGGGACTGGTCAACAGCACATCTAGATTTTTGACAGCGTTGGTAATATCTTTGATGAAGGCCACATTCTCATCACTGCCGGAATTATCAGAATGTACAGACCAAATTCGTAAACGAGAATTGAAGTCGCAAGTCGGAGGTCGCAAGTCGGAGGTAAAGTCTCTACTTGCGACCTCCGACTTAGTACTTCCGACTTCATTATCAATCCTGACACTCAAGGATTTCTCAAGTTTTTTGATGAACCGCTTCGAGTCTGAAACCACCATGACTTTTTGACCGAGCATGATTGCCGCAGAAATTTGAGCAACCAACGCCGACGAATCCATCCCCTCATACCAATAGATAGTGCGCTCTCCATTCTTCCATTCATTCTTAATAATGTATGGTTGTTCTGTTGGTGGTCGCATGGACAAGAAAAAGTCGATGGTGATATCGTCCATGTGTGCGTCAGCGATGACAACCAAAGGCGCATTGTAGACAATATGTTGTAATACTTCCAGTATGATGGCACGATGTTCCTTGCAAGTATTACTGTGCAGTAAATGAGTCAGGTATTGGCAAGCCTCATCGATGAAGATGCAGCCATAAGTTAGTGCCTGGGTATTTAACTTATATAAACTGTCGATAGTGATGCTCAATGCTTGTGCTAGAGCCATACTGGTGTAACCAAGGTCAGAATACATCAAGGTTTTCAAACGCTCTGCCAAATTCTTCAGCAGATTCACCCGATGCCCGTTGTTGAGAAATTTTTGGTCAGGGTGAGCATCTCGCCAAGTTCGCATCAGTTCGGTTTTCCCTGTTCCCATGTCAGAGATAAGTACCACTAACCCAGTTTTCGGGAAGACAACATAGTTGGGTTGTTTATTTTGTCTCAATTTTTTGAGCTTGTACCTGATTTTTCCGCAATGACCTGGGGGGATTTGTTCTGGTTGCTCTGGCTGATCTAGCAGGGCAAAAAGTTTAAGAGGTGGTTCTTGTGGTGTCAGCACCGGGGCTTCATCTTTAACCCTAACTGCATCAGTGAGATATTTTGTATCAACAATTGCATCTGGTTTATACTTTCTCAATCCCCGG
>JAHHHN010000067.1 GCA_019359325.1 Mojavia pulchra JT2-VF2
GCGGCGTGACAAATTCTCGTCCCTGGTCATCGGTTATAGCCTCCCCTGGTGCTGCTAAGATTGCTTCCAATGCAACAATCTTTTTAATTAACCGCCCCCCATCATCTTGCTCAACCAGTTCAGGGGTTACGCTCATCCCGTAGGTGTCATGAATGCGGAATTTCTCGCACTCTAATGCCTCCTCTGGCTTGAGGTAATCTTGGTGTTGCCTCGCGGTGTAAGTTCTCCTGTCAATATTTTTAGCATTGGCAACTTTGCGATAATGCTCCTCATCGATGGCAACCCCTGCTGCTTTTATCCACTTGTGCGCCCCATCATCAACACCATCACCTGCTGACACAATGGTATTGCCCATTTCTTCCAACAGCGATCGCAGGTCAGCCCGTAAATTATTGATTGACCAATTGCGCTGTGCTTCAATCTGGCATGAAGTATCCAGTGCCCAATCCTTCTCTGCTCCACGTTTACCCGTTTCTTTGTCGATGCGGATTAAAAACGCGGTCATTTCATTCTTCTGAAGAATCTTTTCCTTGATATGACGAGCATTGGTTTCGGCATAACCAAAGGGAGGACGAGGTGCAACCCAAACGTGCAATGCTACATTATGACGATAGCGCCATAACTGTTGAGCGCATTCTGTGGCTGATTGGGACACAGCGTGAAACACACCAAACACGGCATCAAAATGATACGTGGAAATGTCAACACCTGTGCCGAGACTGGGAGTGGTCAACAGTGCATCAATATCTTTAATTGCAACGTTAATCTCCCTGATGAAGATAACATTCTCCTCACTACCGCTATTGTCTGAATGAATAGCCCAGACTTTTATCTGTTGGTCTGATTCTGGCTCTGGTGTATCATCATCAAGCAATGGCTCAAGTCCATTCAAAGCACGTTCCAACTTTTTGATAAAGCGTTTAGAATCGCTCACCAGCATCAACTTCTGACCTAACATCAGTTGAGCGTGAAACACAGCGACTATTGCGCTACTATTAGGCCCCTCATACCAATGAACTTGACGACCACCTGAGCGATACTCGTTTTTGATGATGTATGGCTTTTCGCCCTCTGATCGCATTTTCATGAAGAAATCAATCGTCAAATCATCAAGGTGAGCATCTGCTAATACTACTAATTTGGCGTTATAGACCAGATACTCCAACACTTCCAGAATAGCCCCCCGGTGTTCTTTACAGGTTTTAGATTTGAGCAGGTGAGCCACATATTGACAAGCTTCGTCTATGAATAAAATGTCATAAGCCTGCAAATCATTTGCCATTTTATACAAAGAATCTACGGTGATGCTGAGGGCTTTGGCTTTTGACCAGTCGCTGCAGGATATGGCAGAATACATCGCAGTTTGCAGGCGATCGCTGAGGTTTTTGAGCAGATTAACCCGATGCCCGTTGTTCAAGAAACTGAGTTCGGGGTTTTCTTTTCTGAGAATAGCCAAGAGTTCAGTTTTACCAGTCCCCATATCAGAGGCTAAACAAACTACTCCTGATTTTGGTAATGTATGGATGACTTGGGATAGATAACGAGTATTGACGGTAATATTCGGCTTATACTTGTTGAGTCCTCTTGAGCGATTGACGAAAAATCTTTGCCGATATTCTTGCAGGGTAAGAGCATCAGCAATCATCGTTGATACTGCTTTTTCTGCTTTGTTGCCCAGAGCCACAACCCAGTCATCAATGCCTTTCTCTGGCCCTGGCAAAATTGCAACTTCACATTGACAATCAAGTTCGAGAATAACTTGACAGGTGCGGCGAGTTGCTTGAAAAACGTGTTGTTTGGCTTTAGGCTTGGTTTCGTAATCAAACAGAATGATGAACTTTCGCCCCTGTTGGGTCATTGGCACTAAGTCAGGATGCAGTCGCTCGAAATCTGACTTGCCAACTCGACCATTCCAAATCCCAGGAAGAGCGATCGCTCTGGTGTATTTACGCAAGCCTTAAATTGGAGTTAACTTGCTAAACTTGCCTTGTGTAAGTAAGAGAAAGTACGCAAACTGTATCTGTGCGGCAATTCTAGAAAAATCGGAGTAATGTCAGACTCTAGTTATATCTTTTGTTCCTCACATTTTGATAGGTTTAAAACCCAACGTTTGGCTAGTGACAAGCTGGAGCTTATTTTATAGGCTCAGAATAACTATTGTAAGTCTTTAGTTTTGCAAATGTAGAGTGGGTGAATATTTATTATGAGAACTTTTAGGGAACTTTTGGGTATTGCAGATATGGAGGATTGGTGAAAGACTGGTGCTGATGCAGCATTTGTTAACAATTACATGCTCCAAAAGCACAAACTTAAGGTTAAACGTAAATAAATATTTCTCTTTGCTAGTAGTTAAATAATCGTTAATAATTGCTGTAATTAAAGATGGGTAAGCTATAGGGAGTTTTAGGCTAAGATTTTGATATTCGCTTAATCTGAGCTACTATCGTAAATTTACTGAATACTGTTAATATCAATCTGGAATCAGGTTTTGTGCATTTGTAGCTTTGTATAGACACTAGTTGGAATAACCGCTATGCACATTAGTATTGCAGACGACATTAAAAAACGGTTTCACGCAGCTTGTGCTTTACGTAGTTGAAGATGAATCAAGTAGTAATTCCTCATGATTAAAAGTACTCAAAATTTTGTTCTCCGCAGGTTGTTTTATCAAGGGCTGAATTTTGATAAAACGGCTAAAACTCAGTTTTGATAATCAATCCACGCTTTCTTTAACCTATGGTGGTAAGCGAAGTTTTTAGTCTCAAACAGGCTAAAGTTATTGAGAATAGTGTCAATATTTGAATTGTGATACTTGCTCCCTTGTAATCGCAGAGTGAAAAATACGGATTCAAGGCATCAAATCCATGTCAGAGTTGGTTTATAGAAATACCAAGATTTTTAGATTAACCTAATGTGATTAATTATGACTAATAAGATTTATGCGCTACTAGTTGGAATTGATGAATATGATTCAAATTCAATTAGTTTACCACCACTTTTAAAAGGATGTGTTAATGATATTTCAGCAATGGAACAATATTTAAAAGCAAGAGTTACACAGGAAGGTTATAAATTATATTTGAAGACACTTAAAAATCAAGAAGCAACTCGTGCAGCTATTATTCATGAGTTTCAGAATCACTTGCGTCAAGCTAAGAGCAGTGATACAGTTCTGTTCTACTTTAGTGGGCATGGATCTCAAGAGCAGTCACCAGAAGAGTTTGTGAATTTAGGGCTAAATCCGCTCAATGAAACCCTAGTCTGTTATGATAGCCGCACTGCTGAGAGTTGGGATTTAGCCGATAAGGAATTGGCAAAACTTATTGCTGAACTTTCAGAAAACCAACCACATATATCTATTATTCTGGATTGCTGCCATTCGGGTTCTGGTACTAGAGATACATTACAAGAAACAGGTGTACGCCTTGCAGCTATAGATAAGCGAAAGCGTCCTGTAAATAGTTTTATCTTTAAACTTGAAGAATTAAATACACTATCTGTCTCTGGTAACAGCGAAGCTCATCCCTCTGGCTGGAAAATACCCAGAGGTCGTCATATTCTTCTTAGCGCTTGTCAAGCTACTCAGAAGGCAAAGGAAATTGATAGAGATCGTCAAAGACGGGGAGCTTTTTCTTACTATTTATTAGATACATTGCATCAAGCTAAAGGAAATCTCACCTATCGAGATTTGTTAGGACGGGCAAAAGCCATAGTAAGTAGCCAAGTTATCGATCAGTCACCTCAACTTGAAGTAAATAGTTTAAACGATGAAAATCAATTTTTCCTGAATGGTGCGCTCGCAGAACGTACTCCCTATTTTATGGTTAGCCATGACAAACAATATGGTTGGGTCATTGATGGTGGTTCTATTCATGGAATACAAATTCCTTCTGGGGAAGAAACAACTTCACTAGCACTCTTTCCCTTTGATAGTCATACTGAAGACCTACGTCACTCATCTAAATCTATTGGTACAGCTAAAGTAACTCAAGTATTGCCATCTGTAAGTAAGGTTGAGATTACTGGTATTGAAGACTTGGCTCATCAGTCAACCTTTAAAGCCGTTATCACTAGTCTACCATTACCACCTTTAGGGATTTACTTAGAAGGAGATGAAGAGGGGGTAAATTTTGCACGGATTGCAATTCAGTGTATGCCTCCTGACAACAATCCCTCAATCTATGTTCGTGAAGAGCAGAACAAAGATAGCAAAAATATAAGGTATCGCCTGCTGTGCCGTAATAATCAATATGTAATTGCCCGATTTCAAGATGACCGCCCTCTAGTTGCCCAGATTGATGGTTACACCCTAGAGAATAGCCAAAAAGCAATTCGACGCTTAGAACATATTGCTCGTTGGGAGGTAATTGCTGAACTCGGAAGTTCGGGTAATGGTCTGATTAAATTAGACGATGTGCAGATGGAATTTATTTTTAGAAATGAGAAATATAACGAATTATTTCAACAATTAAAGGATATGCGTGTGGAGTATAAGGAGACAGATGGAGAAATAAAGGATCGTGGATTTCAACTTAAACTCACTAATAATAGTAACCAGACGCTTTATTGTGCTTTGCTCGACCTGGGAGAGCTTTTTGATATCTCGAACCTCACTAACAATTTTTTTGGAGCAGGTGTTGTAAAGCTGGAACCACATGAGACAGCTTGGGCTTTAAATCAAAATCACATAATAACGGAAGTGCCAGATAAATTATGGGAGCAAAAAGTTACGGAGTACGCAGATATATTTAAATTGATTGTTAGTACCTCCGAGTTTGATGCCAGTTTACTAAATCAGGAAGAACTTGATGTACCTTGCATAAGAGATATAGATCGAGGGATTTTCAATAAAAGTACTTTAAATCGTTTGATGAATCGGATTCAAGATCGCGTAGCCAAGGCTGAAAGTCCAGAGTTGCTCGAAGATTGGATTACTAAGCAAGTCAAAATTAGCACTGTGCGTCCTTTGAATACTACCCAAGTTTCTAACAGAGACTCGAAGGATTTAGGTTCAGGGGTTAGGTTACAACCTCATTCTAAATTAAATGCTAATGCTCGCTTAACTACTGAACCTCAAGCTAGTCGTGGTCTAGGAAATGTGGTTTTACCCTCCATTCTGAGGGAAGATTCTCAAATAACTCAAACTGTCCAATTTACTAATAGTCGGGGTACAGATCCAGGGTTAAGTGTGTTGGAACTTACTGATGTGGAGAACCCTGAATCTGTTACTAAAGAAAACCCTTTAAGATTGTTAGCTGATATTTCTTTAGGAGAAAGTGAATACCTTTTATCTATAGCCTATGACGGAGAACTCTACCTTCCTTTAGGTTTAGGAAAAAGCACAGAAGAAGGCAAAACGGAAATTAATATAGAACGATTACCAAATCCATACACTACAGATAGAAGTGTACAAGGCTCTATTTGGATGTGTTTTGTAAAAGTGGTTAATGAAAAACTGGGTCGGAAGTCTCAAGATTATTTTTTAAAAGCAGTTAAAGTCGCTGAAAATCAAACTTTAACTTTTATAGAAGATATCCCAGCAAAGGTCAAAAAAGCAACAAAAATTTTGCTCTATGTTCATGGCATTCTGGGTGATACCAAAGATATGGTCAAGAGTGTTCAACGAGCTAAAATCACTGTAGATGGACAACAACTTGCCCTCAATGAATACTATGACTTAATCCTAATCTTTGACTACGAGAACATTAATACGTCAATCTCAGAGATTGCTCGTCTTTTTAAAGAAAAACTGGCAAAAGTGGGTTTAACAGCTAATCACAGTAAAACTTTACATATTGTCGCTCATTCAATGGGAGGGTTAGTTTCTCGTTGGTTTATTGAGCGAGAAGGAGGTAATCAGATTGTTCAACACCTAGTAATGTTAGGTACTCCCAACGCAGGTTCGCCTTGGCCAACGGTTCAAGATTTAGCAACATTAGCTTTGGGGATTGGACTTAATAGCCTTTCTAGCGTTGCTTGGCCAGTGAAAATTTTAGGGTGTCTAGTTAGTGCGATAGAAGCAGTAGATGTCACTCTAGACCAAATGAAGCCTAATTCTGATTTTCTCAAAGATTTAGCTACAAGCCTCGATCCAGGTATTCCTTATTCAGTGATTGCTGGTAATACCTCTATTATCCGAGCGGCTACAGAGCAAGAAGGAAAACAAGCTAGTAAATTAAAGCGATTGATACAAAAGTTAGGTACTCAAGTTGTAGAATTTCCTTTCCTTGGTCAACCAAATGATATTGCTGTGGAAGTTAATAGCATTAAGAAACTTCCAGAAGGAAGAAATATTCTTATCAACAAAGAAGTAGCTTGCGACCATTTAACTTACTTTATAGAGCATTCAGAAGGTTTGATAGCATTAAGTGAAGCACTAGCGCCGAAAAAAAAAATTGAGCAGTATATTTCGACCGCTTTAAAGGAAGATGCAGTAATACATACAAGTGAGCAAAAAGAGAGCATCCCGTCCCAACCTCCCTCTGTTATTGAACTAAATTCAACCTTTCAAGAGCAATTAACCCCTACTCAACAGAGCAGCCCAGTTTCATCAACATCTAAATCGAGTCATGAATTTGAGAATAGTTTTGCAATCGTTATTGGAATTAATAACTATAAAGAAAAGCCTTTAAATACGGCTGTTAACGATGCTGAAAAACTTTGTGAAATTCTCAAAGATACGTATGGCTATAAAGTTCAATTGCTTAGAAATGAACAAGCCACTAAAGAAAAGCTAACAGAACTGTTAAAAGACTTAAAAAATAGCCAAATAACTATTGACGATAACAAAGAAAATATTACGAACAAAGACTGTCTTCTCTTCTACTTCGCTGGGCATGGAATTGGTAAAGATCCTTACGACGACAGGGAAGAACTGGCAGGTTTCTTATTACCTCAAGATGCCGTCATTGATGATACAGAAACTTACATAACAATGCAAGAGTGTCATGATGCCCTAATCAAACTCCAATGTCGTCATATGTTGGCAATTTTAGACTGTTGCTTTGCTGGCTCATTCCGATGGGCAAGCCTTACGCGAAAAGCTACTCCTGAAAATGTCACACTCTATAAACAACGCTACGATCGCTTCATTAAAGATCCTGCATGGCAAGTTATTACTTCAGCCGCTCAAAATCAGACAGCCTCGGATTTATTAGGACAGCGAGGGCAAAAAGACAATGGACAACACTCTCCATTTGCTGCGGCACTTTTAGAGGCATTAAAAGAAAAACCCAAAGATTTCTTTAGCAATAACATTATTACAGCAACTAAACTTTATTCATATTTGCGTGATGAAGTTGAGCCACAAAGCGAAGAGCGATACAAACAACAAACCCCAGAAATTTGGCATTTGAAGAAACACGGTAAAGGGGAATATATTTTTCTCTTGCCTGGGTTTGATCCAGATAAACTGGAGAATGCACCAGCCCTAAACGCAGAAAATAATCCTTACCGAGGATTGGAGTCCTATGAAGAAGAACACAGTCACTTATTTTTTGGGAGAGACAGACAGATCAAAAAGCTTTATGAGAAAGTCTATCAACATACTTTCACAGTAGTTGTAGGTGTTCCTGGAACGGGTAAATCCAGCTTAGTCAAGGCAGGATTAATTCCTAATTGGAGAAGGGAGCAGTTAAAGTACTTAGAAGAACAATTAAAGTTGGAGGTATCGCAGGATATAGAAGAGCAATTAGTAAATTTTAAAGAGTTAGATAAACAAGAAAAACACTTAATAGAACAATTAAAAAAAGCAAACACAAGTCAGAAATTAATAGATTGGCAAAAGAAACTAAAAATAGCATCAAGTCAAAATTTAGGAGATTTAAGTGAACTTATAAAAGCTCTATCTGAAACGGAGAAAAGCATAGAGAATATAAAGCAAGAGCAGAATATTATCAAAGAATTTGATAATCAAATAGAAGAAGCAGAAACAATTCAAAATTTAGCGTATTTACAGAGAAAATTAAGAATAAAATCAAGTGATATTCTACGAACTTTAGAAGTTTTACAAGAAATAAAAAATCAAGCAAACTTGCAAAATGTTTTAGATTTAGAAGCAAAGGTAAAAGAAATAACGATAGAAATAAAAAATCAACTAAAACTAAAATTAAATGAAAAAAACAAAAAGTTAACAAACCACTTGAAGGACTTACAAGATCAGTCAAGAGCGCAGTTAAAGGATTTACAAAAGCAGTTAGAAACACAGTTAGATGACTCGAAGAAGCAGTGGTATATTAAAATCCGCATTGGGGAATCTCCAATTAAGGCGTTGAATAATAGCTTAAATCAGATACTTCGTTTTACTACTTCTAAGCAAACTTATGAGCAACCAGAGGAAAATAAAACTACTTGGTTCAACAAAATACTTAACTGGTTGTTTGGGGAGCCTAATACATCGGGTACGAGTCAAAAACAAACCAAGAAACTTGACGACAAATTAGTTGAATGGAAAAATCATAGTCTTAAGTGGCTTGGTGATAAGCGGCTGTTAGTAATTGATCAGTTTGAAGAACTAATTACCCTTTGTCAAAATGAGGAAGAGCGAGAAAATTTTCTTAATTGGCTTGCACAGACAATTGAGAAAAATTCAGAATGGTTACGGATTGTATTGACAGTACGTTCAGATTTTGAACCGCAATTTCAAAACTCTGTCCTCAAGCAATATTGGACAGAAGCTAAGTTTGTTGACCTAGACATAACTCGATCAGAATTACAACAGGCGATAGAAAAACCCGCTATAGTAAAGGCGATAAATTTTGAATTAGACAAGGAGTATAACTACTTAGTAGATAAGTTGCTGGATGAGGTAGGGCAAATACAAGGAACACTGCCTTTAGTCTCTTTTATCTTACATCAGCTTTACTATAAGCTTTCAGAGAAAAATGAATATGAAAGTCGCACTCTTACCCTAGAAGATTATCAAGAACTAGGTGGGGTGACAGAAGTACTAACTAAAACATTGGAATCACAATATGAGGAATTTGTTCCGCCAAATCGCTTAAATGAATTATTTAAGGATATATGTTTAAATTTCCAAAGTTTAGGCGAACACTTACAAAACATTTTCCCAGGTTTTTATTTAGAAGAATTGCTAGAACAATTATTGACCTCTGGCACGATTCCTGTAACTGATGAAACTTTAACTTCGCAAATTTTCCAGCCTAAGCTCAGTGTCACTTGTCTGTTAGCAGGGAAATTTCATTATTCAGTTCTTAGTTTAAAGACATTTCATTATTCAATTTTGATTTTACCTCTACTTTCTAAAACTCTGATATTAGAAGATTCTTTTCAGAAAGTAGAGGATTACTTCCATAAATTTGAAGACTCTTGCAAGAAATACGAGGAGTTCAGCAACCAATACGAGCAACACAAGGAGTCTTACCAAAAATGGGATAAAACAATTCGCAATGTAATGCTACGTATGGTGGCTGTAGACAGTCAGTTGGCTCGCCGACGGGTGTTAATATCTGAACTGGAGTATCCACAACCAGAAGAAAATGAGCGGGTAAAAAAAGTAATTAAGGCATTTGTAGATGCACACCTTCTCGTACAATATCAAAATATAGTTGAGCCTATACACGACGTTTTAGTACTTAAATGGGATAGGTTAATTACGTGGACAAAAGATGCAAATGAAAATGTGCCTTTAAGTCTACGACAACGACTAACACAGGATACTGTGTATTGGCATAACAATGGGAAGGATAAAAAGTATCTTTGGAATAAAGACTATCGCCTCGTGTTACTAGAAAAGGTATCTAATTCCGATGACAATTGGCTCAACAAATTAGAAGATGAGTTTGTCAAGAAAAGCGTGCAACAAAGGCAAATTCAGGAAGAGGAAGAACTATCTCTTGAGATAGAATCTCGTTCTATTTCTAGACAAGCGGCTATTTATAGACAAGCGGAACGAGAATATGAGCATTTTATTAATTCAGAGCAATTAAATCGGGAATTACAAAGTTCGAGGGAGAAAACTATCCGCAATGTGATGCTACGGATGGTAGTAGTAGATGGGGTTGAGTTGGCTCGGCGACGTGTGCCAGAGTCGGAATTAGTATATCCAAACCCAGAAGAAAATGAGCGGGTGAATCAGGTAGTTGAGGCATTTGTAAGGGCAAACTTGCTTTTGAAAACACCACAAGGCGAGAAGATTTATGTCGAACCAAACTCTGACTTAGTGCAAGCATGGGACAGGCTAAGGATATGGACACAAAACCAGAAAGAACATTTAATTTTATTAAGATGGTTGACACCAGAAGCTGTGTCTTGGCAAGACAACAATAAGGAGCAAAGTTTTCTTTGGTCTCGTAATCGACACCTTGATTGGCTAGAACAAGTAGTCAAATCAGATGATAACTGGCTCAACCAATTAGAAAACGAGTTTGTAAACAAAAGTATTGAGAAAAAACGCTCTGATCTGATGAAATGGCGTATTTTACGAGGATCTTCATTTATCCTCCTAGCAACACTAGTTTTTGGGATTTTTTCAAGCTTTGGGAAAAACTCTAATTACCCAACCCCATCAGTTAAAGTTTCACCTGTACCTACTCTATCAAGTACACCTAAATTGGAACGGGATGGGGAAATCAGCAGTGGTGAAGAAATCCTCACAAGCCCTGACCAATTAACTTGGTTAAAACAGGCTGGGGTGCAGGCGATCGCTACTGGTAATTTTGATAAAGCTGTAAAGTCCTTAAAAGAATACCTGGACAAACAACCTAACGATCCAGAAGCTTTAATTTACTTGAACAACGCTATAATTGGTAATCATAAGTCTTATACGATCGCTACATCTGTTCCTATTAGTAGCGATGTGAATAGTGCTTTAGAGATGTTGCGGGGAGTTGCCCAAGCTCAAGATGAAATTAACAAAGCGAAGGGTATCAATAGTGTACCGTTGCGGGTACTAATTGCCGATGATAATAACAGTCCCAATCTGGCTAAACAGATTGCGAAAAAATTTATCCAAGATTCTAAGGTACTGGGAGTAGTGGGTCACTATTCCAGTGATGCCACCTTGGCAGCAAGCGAGATTTATAACAGTGGAAAACTAGTAGCCATTTCTCCGGTCAGTACCACTATGAAACTAAAGGGCTTCAGTAACTACATTTTCAGTACTGTCCCCAGTGATGCTGTAACAGCAAGGGCATTGGCAGATTATATGCTGAATCGGTTAGGAAAGAAAAAAGCCGCCGTTTTCTATAGTTCTCAAAGTGAGTCTAGCCAGTCTCTCAAGAAAGAGTTTGTAAGCGCAATTGCTTCAACAAAAGGTCAGCTAACAAACAAGTTGGTATTTGACTTGTCTAATTCTGATTTAGATGCAAATAAAAGTGTAGAACGAGCCATTCAGGAAGGAGCTGAAGTGCTAGTATTACTTCCAGATACAAAAGAATTAGATGATGCTCTCCAAGTAGTGCAAGCTAATAATAGGCAACTTCCTCTTTTGAGCGGAGATGATGTTTATACACCTAAAATTTTGGAAGAAGGTAAAGATAATGCAGTTGAGATGGTTGTTGCAGTTCCCTGGCACATTTTAACTTCTCAGAATAATTTTCCAAACACTTCAAGAAAGCTATGGAAAGCAGATGTTAATTGGCGAACTGCCATGTCTTATGATGCTACCGTTGCGCTAATCGAAGGACTGAAAAATACCCCCACACCCCCTACTCGTGAAGGATTAGCTCAAATTCTTCGCTCGCAAAAGTTTATAGCTAAGGGTGCAACAGGCGAGGTTAAGTTTGATGCTAAGGGTGAGCATAATCAGGGAATCCAACTTGTTAAGATTCAAGCTAATCCTAAATCTCGTTCTAAATCTGGCTATGATTTTGATCCTGTACCTTAACTTTCTGAACAGCTACTAATAAAAGCCTTGACCAGTGTTCTTGATTTGTGCCTGTTTTTTATCCAAGAAATGTTCAATAGTTATTTGTGAACATCGAATCCGGTACAGAGAAATAGCGTTGCATCAAAAGGATGTGATTGCTCATAACCTAAAATTCACCCCATCCACTCCACCCGTTTAAATGATGGGCAACTGCGTACATCTACCTTTGGTAGTGGACAAGCAGGTGACATCACACTAAATATTCCAGAAATACAGTTATCTGGTTCGACTAGTGGTGTTTTTGCTCAGACAAGCAGTACAGGGCCAGCTGGAAAGCTGACGCTTCAACCTTTGAATGGACAAACCTTGACAGTAAACTTTTTTCATAAAGCGCAGATTTCAGCATCCACCTCTGGTAGCGGTAAGGGAGGAAACCTCACTATCACCGCCCCTGAGTCAATCGCCCTCAATGGTAATGGTATCTTGGCGGCTACATCGGAAGATGTTGGTAGTGGACGAGCCGGAGATGTGCTTCTTGGTACTGAAAAACTAACTATCAGCAATGGAATGCGCGTTTCATCTGCTACTAATTCTACTAACCCCGCAGCTAGTGGTGGCAATCTGACCGTGCAAACCTCGCAATTAAACCTAACAGATGGCAGTAGCTTAGAAGCTGGGACGACAGGAACTGCACCAGGCGGGAACCTGATAATTCAACCCAACTGGAGTTTAGACTAAGCAGCAAAAAACGACCCAGGAACGCTGAGTTTAAAACAAGCAGGCTTCAGGCATGAAAATCGGCAATATTAAGCAGATTTTGGTTGTTGTTTACGTGGCTTAGTTGTAGTTTTTCTGACAACTGGATAACGGATTCTACGTTGTCGTGGTTGTCCTAATTTCCAACCTGGAGACTTTCCGCGAGGTTTGGGCGGACGGGCAGGAGTACCAATCGTCGTTAAAATGCTCTCCATTGCTTGGGCAACTCTTCCAGGGGTCAAACTAACCAATAACTTTTGCCAAGGTAGAGGGCTATCTGCAACGAGATCACGCGCTAACCATAATTCCCAAGTCATGATTGGCATCAGATCACTCCAACGCTCACATTGCTTCGGGGTACTTAGTTTCGGAAGAGTCCAGTGTAGACGTTGCTTCAAAAATCGATACCAGTGGTCAACAGTAAAGCGCCGCAAATAAAGTTGCCAAACTTCTTCTAAGGTCGGCATTTGTTCTCCAAACCAAGCCAACCACAAAGGTTTTGACACCCGCAAGTTGCCTTCCGCATCAAGACGCTCAACCCGAATCAGAGACATCGGGCGTATAGCGGCTTTACGAAAGTGTAAATTTAACCACAGGCTCACCTTGACTCGGCCTAGTTTGGCATGATTTACTTCTATACTTTGAGCAACTTCACTCCATGTAGAAGTATCATTCAATTTAAATTTATCACCATGTTTTCTGGGTCTTCCCTTCCCGGAATATGGTGGCGGTGCGCCCCATAAACATAAGTTTGAACGTAAACGCACAAAAATATCTGCTTTGATATCAGTCGTCTTCAACACGAAAGGGGCGCAGCCATACTCACTATCCCAAACTGAAATTGGTCTTGTAGGTAAATGTTCACAGACTTGTTGTAGTTGCCAAGCCGCCTTTTGTATTGGGCTTTCCCAACTAGTAATTCTCTCATGTCGCAAGGGTAATGCCCAACTACCCGAATCTTCCGGTATCCATGCAATCGTACTATACCCCTGACCAACAGTAATTGGTTTGTCTCCCCCCATTGAGACACTGCTGTGTTCAATCGTCCTTTCCTGCAAAGTTACTGCATTTGGGCGCGACCAAGCTGTGTGGTCGCCAGCCAATAACGGACGACCCTCTGCTGGCATCTCTTTGATGTATAACTGCATCAATTTTTGTCGCTGTGGTCTGCTATCTTGTAGTGCTTCGTAGATGCTTGACCACTTACGTCTAAATGCTGGTGATAGCGATAAATCTGCCAAACTGTAAGCGTTTCGCGTCAGCAATATTGCATCCATCAGTTCAAAAGTTGCATCATGCGCTCTACCTAAATAGTTATACGCTGCTTGACGAAATTCTTCTAATTTGGCACGTTTCATATTGGCAGATGAGAATTGGTGGTTCTTTTCTCAGATTCTGCTAATAGGGGGCCTGTGTTCAAGCACACCCCCTATTTTTTCTTTGACTGCCTGCCATTTAGTCTAAACTCCAGGCAATTAGAAGTGCGACGAATTCTGTAACTTTGAGTAAATTAACACAAGCACATAATCAAAGTTTAAGGCGTTCAATCAAAATATTGACTCAACAAAATTCCCAGTTAATGATTGCAACTTTAGATGTGAATAGCTTATATCGAGATGCGATGGCAAATCCGGCGGCGTTTGGTTTTACAAATGTCATCAGTTCGTGTCTATCTGGCTCTGGCATCTGTAGTAATCCAGACGATTTTCTGTTCTGGGATGGCATTCATCCCACGACTGCGGCTCATCGGATTATAGGAGAAACTGCTTTTTCAACAATTCAAGAAGCAGGGATGATTAATTCTAGTTCAATCTTGGTTCCAGAAACGACTTCAGAGGTTTTACGATTAGCATAAAATTTGACCATTCAAAACTTTTCAAACACCTTGAGCGTTTACGCACTCAAAGAGTAAATTCTTAGCAGTTCAAGCAGACCATAGTTAAATACCAGAGTAAGGAGCTAAAGCTAAAGTTTGCGTAGTGTCAGCTAAGAGAAAGCGATCGCATATCTGAAAAAGTTCAACTTCAGCCTGCGCTTGCCGCATCAGCCGCAGGAAATGACCTTGGCTGTCAACACTGAGGGCAATGTAGTTAAGAAACAGTTTGAGGTAGCCTACACGCGCTCGTTCTGGGATATTGGGTGCTTTTAGGGTTTGGCATAAACGCTCAATATAGTTGCGTACTTCTGTCAGAGGAACGGGCGTAATCGGTTCACATCGTAAAGCTTGCCGAATTTGAGCAAAAATCCAAGGATTGCCAATAGCCCACCGTCCTACCATCACACCAGCCGCACCTGTATGAGAAAGCACCGATAGTGCTTGTGCAGCTGAGTTGATATTGCCATTAGCAAGTACTGGACAATTGACGTGTTTGACCGCTTCGGCAATCAAATCATATTTCACTGGCCCGTGATAGCGATCTAGAACTGTGCGACCATGCAAACTCAGTAAATCAACGCTGTGGCGATTGATGATATCTAGAATTTGGTAAAAGTTATCTGTATTTTCAAAGCCTAAGCGCATTTTGACGGTTAAAGGCCGAGCATTGACAGCAGAACGCAGTTGTGCCAAAATCCGATCTACTTTTTCTGGTGAGAGCAGCAATCCACCCCCAGCTTTTTTGCGATAAATTCTTGGTGCTGGACAGCCCATATTCAGGTCAATTCCAGCAATATTATAGCCACAGAGTTCCTTTGCTGTTCTGACTAAATCGGGAATACTTTCGCCAATCATTTGAGCAAAAACGGGGCGACCAGTATCGTTTTGGGTGATTGCTGCCAGAATACTCCGATTCAGCCGCGAGGTCTGATTAACTCGGAAATATTCGGTGAAGAAGTAGTCAGGGCTGCCGTAATCAGCAATGACCTTCATAAACTCTAGGTTGGTCACATCTTGCATCGGTGCGAGAGCGGTGAGAGGTAAATCCTTGTGGAGCGATTGGGGAAGTGATACCTGAGACATAAAACCAAGAGCGTTTAACAAAGCATCACTGTATCAAAAAATCGTTTTGCTCCTATAACTTCTTAAAATATCTAGCGATTAGTAACAGTCCGAACCCCAGCTTTTCATAAGTACAACGAGCGCCCTTATGGCCAGGGTCGCCTCCGGTTTCGACCATAGCAACGCTCATTCCGGCAAGTTTCATCTGCTCAAGAGCAAATTCCGCCTTCATCAGTGCCAATGCCCTGACGTTGATAATCAGGATCGACGGCAATCATGTAGATTTCTCCCATACAAGATTGCGAATGGAGTTTCACAGCTACAAAGCCTACGGTTGAACCAGAGTCGTCGATGGCCACCCACACTTTTGTATCTGTTGCTGCACAGACTTCTTCTACCGCATGAAGCTGGCTGACGCGCCAATCGGGATAGAATTCGTTGTACACCTCAAAATCCAGTCATATATGCGAATGTCACGCTTGAAAAGCTCTTGAGGTTGAGTAAGCTGGGGAGGCTGGGGGAGTAAAGAGAAAATAATTGTATTTTTAAATACTAAAACGCCCTAGAATTCACTTATTTATTTGTCTCCCCAGTACAAGAGCGCATCCCCAGATCAAGAACAGCTTGCCTCAACAAATAACGCGCGCTCTTCGTGCCATTCGTCATATATGTCTTCTACAAAGCGTTTAAAGAATCCAAAAGCTGAGAATAAGTGCTAAATAATTGCATATTCGGATATTAATATCTTGCTCTTCAGCATTATGTTGTTAAATATTTGCCATATAACGTTCCTGTTGATAAAGACGCAGAACGTATCTGCCTGCAACTGTATCGCGTAGGGTGTGAACCTGTTCTACCATTTCATGAGGAAGTTGAAGAAGGGAGGGAAAAAGCCCACCATACTCAGGTGGCAATAATGCGGGAGCCGATAAACTGGCAAATGCTAAATCTGCTGCCGAAAAGCAGTCTCCCACTAAATATCTACGTCCATCTGAAAGACGATGGCTAACGGCTTCAAAAATCTGTTGAATTTGATGATAGGCAGTGAGCGCGCTTTGACGATTAACGTTGTAACTGGAATACGCTAAACGGCAAGTCAAGGGAAACACAACAGGAAATAGTAATTTCTCCCATGATGGTATTCCTTGACACCAAAGTTGTTGCATCAAAGTGCGATTCGCAAGTGCATAAAAATAGCCCCACTGTCTTGTTAAAACACCAAGTTGGCAATTAAATTGCGCTTCTAATTCGTCAACTTCATGGCGTAACACTGACGAGGTTGGATATAGTTTGAGATGAAGGGGTGTTAGGGTATCTAAGTAATTTAAGATATCTGCTGAATCTTTAAACACTTGAGCTTGGGTCACTAAAACAGGAACGCTGCTGCCACCAACAGGAGTTGTCTTCAGTCGATGTAACGGCGGTAAATGACACTCTTCAATGTAAGGAAAGCGGATGCGATCCAATGCCCATCGGACTTTCTCGCAGTAGTGGCTGATGCGAAATGTGATTAACCGAGGCACAAAGAACATTAATCAATCCAAAAAACTGCACCAGACCATCATACCAAGTAGTAAATTTAACTAATCTAGCCTTTCATCCTTCTGTCGCGATCGCTATTTTTAAGGTAATGAAAAGCGCGATTGACAGGCTAATGTGTTGATAATGACTAGACTATTGTTGATCCCGGTCAATCCACTTATGTACGTTGGGAATTTCAAATTGACTCAACTTTTCAATTAATTCCACAGGAGTTTCCCCTACTAAAACAATACTTCTGTGTTCAGAGCGAATAAACTGCTCTTTTGTTGCGTGGTTAAGGAAAGAAATCAATCGATTATAAAACCCGTCAATGTTTAACAGTCCACAAGCTTTGCGATGAAATCCCAGTTGAGTCCAAGTGGCAACTTCACAAAATTCTTCTAATGTTCCTAGCCCACCTGGTAGGGCAATAAAAGCATCAGCCAGCGAAGCCATGAGCGATTTCCGCTCGTGCATTGATCCTACAACTCGAAGGTCGCTTAAACCAGTGTGTGCAATCTCTTTATCAACTAAAGCTTGTGGCATTACACCAATAACTTTTCCACCAGCAGCTAGCACAGAATCAGCTACAGCACCCATGAGTCCTACTTTTCCCCCACCATAAACAAGGGTAATTCCACGCTGTGCCATTTCAACACCTAGACTTTGTGCTGCCTCAAGATAGCTGTTGCGATTACCAAAATTAGAGCCGCAGTAGACACAAATACGTTTCATCAATTTATTCTTTTGAGTCAACTGTCTCAAGAAGTCTAACAGAAACGGTACATTGATTTTAAATATTAAAACCTAAATCAAACTCAACTTTTGATTCTCAGTGCCCTCGCCCCCAACAGCAGCCCACTTGAGGGACAATAGTTCTCAATTGTCTACCTGTGGGGATAAGAATAGCGCATACTTAAGCTGTAAAGATTTTGCAGTGATTCATTAACAAAACTCAAAGAGCGGATGAGGCAGTGGTGAAAATCAAGCTCGTTTGGTAAGGATGGTTTTCTAATGACCAGCAGAGAGTGTCCATGTGAAATACAGGTTTATTAGTTTGTTTAATAGTGTTGCTAGAAATTTTTCACAAAGGATGTCAATATGCGAGAACTGACGTATTTTGTGGCTTGCAGCGTTGATGGATATATTGCTCAGATCGACGGTTCACATAACGGCTTTTCCCCAGATGCTAAATATTTTGCTTCTTTATCTGCCGACTTTCCTGAAACCTTTCCATCAGAGTTTCGTGAGGTAATGGGTATCCATGCTGAGAACAAGTGGTTTGATGTTGTTCTCATGGGGCGAAAGACCTACGAGGTAGGATTGAAGGATGGCATCACAAATCCTTACTCACACATGAAACAGTATGTCTTTTCACGCAGTATGCTCTCTAGCCCAGATGAGAATGTTGAACTTGTTAGGGAAAATGCTGTTGAGTTAGTCACAAGTTTGAAGAACGAAACTCTTAAAGGCATTTGGCTGTGTGGTGGGGGGGATTTAGCCACAACGCTTTTTGCTCACAAATTAATTGATCGGTTAATCCTGAAAGTCAACCCATTTTTGATGGGTTCAGGCATCCCACTGTTTTCTGGAGTAATAGGGCAAACTGCTTTAGAACTTGTCAACAGCAATATCTATGAAAACTCAGTAGTGTTACTCGATTACAGGGTGAAGTAATTAAGTTATTGAGCCTCGATAGTTCTGTTGAGCCAGTAAAACTCCAGTAGCCTCAGCCGTCAATAATCTGTCGCTGCATCACATAACGCTGATGAACTTTGTTTCCAAATTGTTGAGGTGGTGCGATGCGTACCACTTCAAAACCCAACTTCTGCCAAAAAGCAAAACCCAACTGATTTTCTTCCAGAACAGCTAAAAATACGAATTGGGCTTTTTGTTGAGCCAGCCATTTTTCGTATGCTTTATAAAATTGAGAGCCATTACCTTTGGCTCTGTATTCTGGAGCCAACATCATTAACCCTATCCACCAACTTTTCTCATCAGGATAATGCCGAATAGTTTCGAGAACTCCGATAAGGAAATTAGGTGAATTAAACAAACCAAAAATAAATTTATCTTCTATATTTTTACCTAAAGGTAAAGCGAGAAACTCATCAGCGGCAGCAGACGCAACAGGCGGGTGCCCATCTGACAACAAGGTGTAGTCAGTACATTGTTCGTAAAGATGTTGAAGAATTGTTGCATCGCTTGGATTTAGTTTTTTTGCTATGTACTCAGAATTTTGTAGTTCAAATTGGATGGAATTATTCATACCCTTCAGCTTAACAAGCGTGCTATTCGGCAAAGGCTGTGAAG
>JAHHHN010000068.1 GCA_019359325.1 Mojavia pulchra JT2-VF2
ATCAAAGCCTCATTGCTCAACCTCCATCCCAGAGTGCGATTGCCTCCGGCACTGCGCTTTAGCGCAATCGCTACCTTTCTTTGTTCCTTAGTATACCTGTACTAAATTTAGATGCGTTTGCCCTGGGCATTGAAAAGATGGATGCTCAAACAAGAATGTGCCTGAATTTATTGCTGTTAGGTAACAAGTACATTAAGAATGGAAGGGAACAAGAATCTTATGGGGTATTGGAACTAATTTTAAATAGAGGTGACATTATCCCAGGTAAGCAAGAAAGAGAACAAATTAAATCTAAATATCTGGAAGTTAAAACAGTCTCCTATCAAAATTTACGCCCAGTCATGATTGCTTCTGTTGGTGGTTTTGTAGTTGCATTAATGCCGAATCTATCTAATCAAGCCCATTTAATTGCTTCGGAACAGGAGTATTTGGATAGAGTATTTGAGCTTGAATTTAATTTAAATGCTGCTCAACCTACCCAAACGAAACCATTATCTGAGGTAGCTAAAAAGATTTATGAATACTTCCAGAACGTGAAGAATAAAACGCCAAAAACATTACGTGATTTGAAGAAGGCTGACAGGTTATCTGGCTATTCAGACTCTGAATTAATGGATGGCTTATCTGAATTAGTTGAAAGGGATAAGATAAATTCTGACGACAATGATAGCTACTCCTTGCCTGATTGGTGAAAGTCCTGCCGTGATGCCGTGGTAATAGAAAGGGGTGTTTAAGGGGCTTTTCTGGGTGTCTACGGAAGGAGGCTCAATCACGGCAATCTATACCCGGTATAGGTCGTAGCCTACGGCATGGCTACGGCAGCACAGACACAGAAGGCACAGACACCAATAATAAATCAGCCGATAAATAGCCATTTATTATTAGAAAATTAATACGTATCATTGTGTTAATAGTAATCATTAATCACTAATTATTCACGCTCTTATGTATCAAAAATGCTCTTACAAAACATTACCATTACGCATCATAAACTATTTAAAAAAAATAGTTTTTTGCATAAAACGTAGGCTAATTTTACAATTCATTATTGAATTGAGCAAAATTAAAAAATGCTTTGACTTTAATGTTTTTGAGTATCTAATTATAATTTATAATGGTAAACGCTGTTTACGTCTATTATTTATTGGTAAAAAATTTGCTAAAATTTGTTTTGTTCGTACTAGATATTTTTCGATATAATCAAAAACCATAACTGATCCTGAAAAATTGTGTAATCAATTACACGTTTTACTATTTTTCTTTTTCTTAGTTAATATTTTCAGTCAAGTCTAATCATCCATCTAAACCCATCGTTAGGAAAAATTAAAATGCCACACTTCCATTCCCAGGCTAAACCTAACAGTGCTGTAGTTGCGGTAACCCTGCGATGCAATTCTCGGTGTGTAATGTGCGATCTTTGGAAAACTAAAGAGCGTGAGATTATGCAGCCCAAAGACTATAGACGATTGCCTTTAACCCTTCAAGATATCAACATCAGTGGGGGAGAACCCTTTTTGCGAGAAGATGTTGACGAAATTGTCAACGAGATACACGATCACAATCCCCGCGCTCGTATTGGCATTTCGACGAATGGTTTTTTGCCGAAACGTATTGAGGAGCAAGTCAAGAGAATGTGGCTTGGGGTAAGTATCCGTGTTTCAATTGACGGAGTGGGTGAAGCTCACGATCTTGTTCGCGGGATTCCTTCTGGCTTTGATAAATGTGTGGAGACGCTTGAGCGTTTACGCAGGATTGGAATCAAAGATTTAGGGATAGGTATTACGTGCTCTTCTTATAACAGCGAACAGATTCTCGCTGTGCAAGATTATGCCAAACGCCACGACCTGAAATTTAATGTTCAAGTGGCTCATGACTCTCCCTCTTATTACGGTGATCATCCTGCTATTAGAGCTAGCGTTGCCACCATTAAACCGCAAGTTGAGGCCATCATCCACGATAACTTTAACTCCAATAGTCCCCGCGAGTGGGGTCGTGGGCTATTCCATATTGGTTTAGTTGAGTTAATGGAAAAACAGTCCAGATTGCTGTCGTGTCGAGCAGGTGAGCAGTTTTTTTACCTCGATCCTTACGGCAATGTTTTTGGTTGTCTTATGCGCGGTGACCTCAAAATGGGAAATCTGCTGGAGCAGAAGTGGCAGGAAATTTTTTGCGAGCAGGAAGAGGTATGGAATGCTGCGCGCCAGTGCGCTCAATGCTGGATGATCTGTTCATCCAAACCAGTTGTGCACACGCAGCCTATTAAGGTTATAAAGACGATCATGTCTTCTTTGGTTCGCTACCGTCTCATGTCAGCATTAAAAGGTATGTGTAAGTCCTTGTCATCCTAGTCGAAACCTCATCCGGGCATTTTATTCTTTGGAAACCCCTTTGGAGGTGAAAATCTATGGACTTTGCTGCAATCGCCAGAGCATTCTATCTATCAATCGCCATTCATCTAACCCACCATATACAAGCAGACGAAACATCCACATTGGTTCACCTCCTTCAACCTTGATACGCGGCAAAGTTAAGGGATCAAGTTTTGGTACAATAGCACCGTGTTGGGAAGTAAAAGCCAATTTGTAACCACTTTCTTTAAGGATAAGGGTTGTTGAATTGTTAAAATCAGGAAATGTGCCAAAGGGATATGCAAAAGCTGTTACGTTGATTCCCAAGTTTTTCTCTATGCTTTCACGTGACATTACAGCTTCTTGATAAGCTTCATCCAGACTCATTTTGCCAAGGGAACGGTGGGTTAAGGCATGAGAACCAATGGCAATACCTGCTTCGGCAAGAGCTTCAACTTCTTTCCATGTCAAATAAGGTTCTATAGTTTCATTATTTTTACTGTAATTATTTGGGCTGGAACTATCAATATTGCTTGTAGTGATAAACGCAACTGCTGGTATTGAGTATTGCTTTAAAATCGGCAGTGCATTAAGGTAAAGGCTCCGATAACCGTCATCTACACTGACCAAAACTGCATTCCTGGGAAGATCTTTTTTTCCTGCTAAAAAACTCTCTATATCGGTAAGGGATACAGCCAGATTCTGGCGTGCAATCCAGTCCATTTGTGCTTGAAACTCTTTCAGTTCAATACAAAACGGATCGCGATAAACATTACCAAAGCGATGGTAAGTGAGAACACGTAGTAATGAATAATTAGACTGATTGTTACTTAAAAGTAATCGTTTTGATGGCAGCGTCGCCAAACACATACCGCCTCGTGCGGTTTTTTTTAAATACCAACGAAAAGGTTTAATTGAGTTCGATGTCATTGCCTAGTATTTCTCAGTCACTACAGAAAACCATTCGGATAATAAATTTTGGATTACCAATAAGATAACGCTGCCACTTTTTGCCTGGTTGCTGAAGTAAAATTTGCAGCCACTCAAATCCTAGTCGTCTTATCCATAGTGGGGCACGTTTTAGATTTCCACCCCAATGATCAAAGAGTCCTCCTACACCAACACATAGAGGGACTTTCAGTCTGCTCTGATTGTTGTGGAGCCAGTATTCTTGTAAAGGATTTCCCATCCCAACTAAGAGCAGGTGAGGTTGTAAGGAGTTAATCTTTTCGATTACTTTGATAGTCTTATCCTCTTCTAAGTAGCCATGATGGAATCCAGCTAACGTCCAACCTTGAAATTGCCTAGAAGCAAACTCTGCTGCATATTCTATAGTAGTAGGATCTGCACCAAGTAAGTAATATCGGTAACCACAGTTGCTTGTCTTACTAAGAAAACTAGGAATTAGATCAGTACCAACGAGATTGCCCTGTAAAATTTTCCCGCGGAGTTTGGCTGCCCAACGAACCCCTATACCGTCTGCAAAAACCACGTTGCTACTGTTTAAAATATCTCGGTACTCAGGGTTATCAGTTGCAAGATTGAGAGTGTGAGCGTTGGCAATGAAGATGATATGAATTTTATCTGGCTCTTGTTTTATAAATGATGCCATCATCTTTACAGCACCAAGCTCTGATGTATTTGTAATTTTAACTTTTAGAACAGAAATAACTGTGGCTTTGACCATAAAATGTCCAGAATTGTGAATCATAAAATAGCCATCTCACCGGATGGTAAAGCCCTAAATTTCGGTTATACCTCCAACCCAAACTACTGGGGTCACGTCCCCTACTCCAAATTATAAGCCCAAAGCAAAGCGCACTCTCGTCTAAATCAAGGGTATGAGAGACATCATGTTCTTTGACCGTCAGATCACGTACTTCTTCGTCAATCCTTACACTTTTATCGAAGAAAATTTCTCTGATTCACCCCTTGAAGTGTAAATCAAAGTCCAAATACTTTCCAAACCCCTCCCCCCACTGTGTCACGAGATAGTGCGACAATAGAGGTTTTCACACTACTTAGAGTAATAAATACAATAAACAATTAAGATATAGCTTGAGCATTAACCCGCCCACCCTGGCCAAAACAATGACACCCATTCACCCGGAGAATCTGAGTGTTCTAGAAAATTCCTTGGCGTTAGCGATCGGTGAGGACTTTTCTTTAGAAAATGACCCCGACGTGATTCAGCAGCTGATTGGCGACAAGCGATCGCCCAACACCAAACGCGAATACCAGAAAGACTTGAAAGATTTCTTCTTATTTGTTGCCAAGAAAGAACCAAGCCGGGATTTAGTTTTGGAGTTTCTGCACCTGGAACAACGTCACGCTGTCGCTGTAGTTCTCAAGTACAAGGCACACCTCATCAAGAAAAAACTGGCTGAAGCTACGGTGAATCGTCGGCTCAGTGCTATCAAGTCAATGGTTGCAATGGGGCGGCGGCTGGGTGTGTGCAATTTCTCCTTAGATGATGTCAAAGGTGAAAGGGTCGAAACCTACCGCGACACTACAGGTATTGCCGCTACTGACTATGCTCAAGTTATCGCACTAGTTGACCAGAACACCCAAAAGGGCAAACGCGATTATGCCATTCTGCGGTTACTTTGGGATAATGGCTTGCGTCGCAATGAGATTGTTAATTTAAATGTGCATGACTTTAACGCCAAAGAAAAAACGCTCTCTATTTTAGGTAAAGGCAAGGGTAGCCAAAAGGAAGTGCTTGACCTATCTGACAAAACCGCAACGGCGATCGCCAGTTGGATAAAAGCTAGTAAGAAGAAACGTGGCGATGATCCGCTTTTTACTGTGCTGGCTTATCACAAGAATGGAGCGAGATTAACCGGGGAGGCAATGAGGCGATTGGTGGATGGGCTATGCAAACAAGCCGGAATTACTAAGAAGATGTCGCCGCATCGTGTTCGCCACAGTGCGATT
Organism: Mojavia pulchra JT2-VF2; assembly: GCA_019359325.1. Lineage (GTDB taxonomy): Bacteria > Cyanobacteriota > Cyanobacteriia > Cyanobacteriales > Nostocaceae > Mojavia > Mojavia pulchra. The sequence continues at coordinate 5,286 of JAHHHN010000068.1, forward strand.
ACTACAGTATTAGATCTCAATAACGGTAACTACCGAGCTACTCAGCGATTCAGCAGACACGCCCAAGTGCAGACGGTGTTGAAATACGATGATAACCGCCAGCGTTTGCAAAAGCAGATGAGCGACTCGATATCAGAATTGATTTAGGAAAGGCTTAAAAATGAGGAAGAAAGTATGGTGTTAACTTCAAATTAATTACTTTTTCTTGCCATTAGATTTCTTGCCTAAATCTTGTGAATCAAATCCTTTTGTGTTGGTCTTCGGTTTTTCTTTAGAGGATTTAGAGCTAGACACAGGAAACTGTGCTTCTCTTTCTGAGCCTGTGAACAGACTGCCTAATTGTTGAAGAAAAGAGTTGTTTGGTTTTTCTGAAAGTAATTGCTGGTTATAAGCTTTTTGAAAGGCTGCTATCCCATCTTCGCTCGTCATGTCAAACCCGGCTTGCATCCCACTCATAATAAAACTTTTTGCCATACCCCCTTTTGCTGGATCAAACATCCAGTCTGTGAACTTGCCTTCGATTTTGGCAAGGTAGGTGGCGATTGCCCCGGCACTACGAAAGTTATACTCCCGCTTCAAGAAGTTCCAAAAAGCGACCAGTTCTGGAATGGCATCTTCGGCTTCCTCCCGGTGCATTAGCGTGAGCTTGCGCGGAAGAATATGTTCCATAACGATTTGTGCGTCTGCCTTAGTCATCTTGGGCAGGGTGAATCCTTCGTAGATGTAGGACATTTCTGTGAAAGTGGCAATCCATCCACCGAAGTCAGGGTGTTCTTGGGCATAAGCTTCTCCTTCAGGAGACTTGGCGAACTGCTCGACTACACCATCTATGTAGTCGGCAAGAAGGGGTTCAGCTGAGTCGTAGTCGAGATTATTGAGTTGATTGATGTTAAATGGCATAGTTTTGCTCCTTGAGGTTGAGCAGACATACGCTCAATTTAGCAAGAAAGGTACTTATGCTGATACATACTGTTCGCGTGGATTTCTCCCTCCCTCGGAATACCGGGATACCGTTGCGCCACATAGATGTTTTAATACACTTAGTACCTGTTGTCATGAGAGCATCTCGTTCAATGTTCTTTAAACTAAGTCCTATATGAATCATGAAGAAGACAATTCCCCTTGGGGGCAAAAGGGGGCTACTCTGAGCGATAAAACAGCCCAAAAAGAATTCAACCTGAAGCAAGCAGAAATTCTTGAGGCTATCAAATCAGGAAAATTGCAATATCGGCACAACACTTTATATGGAAATCCCTGCTTTAAACTCTTAAGGAATGAGGTAGAAAATTTTGTAATTGAAAAATATGGGTTGGATTATTTAAAAACTCAAAAGTGCAAAGCTGAATTATCAAAAATCAATACAGAAATCCGAAGTTTGAACCGAAAACTATCTGAATTATCAAAAAGAAAAGAAGAACTTTTAGCAACCATTAATTCTTGACTGTGGTTGATTTAAGTGAGGTTTTGCTTCAGCTAATAAAAGAAGGTTTTTTTAATTCTACAACCTTCCTTGTAGCTTCTGAGTCCACCCAGCGCGGGACATCGCACTTTGGCAGCTAGGGAGCGATATCTGGATGTAACCCAGAAGCAGAAGCAAAACGCTATCTCTGCTTTGGATTGTTGAGTAATGTAGGGCAATGGTTGACTATTTTATTTATGTAATGACTTCCATAGTTCATATTCATTTTTTAACCGTGTTTCAATAGCCTCTATATGCGCCTTATAATCAAAACCGTTTGTACTGGAATTAGAAACTTCTCTAACTTTTGCAATAATAGCCCAAACTTCAAAATCATAAAAAGGGTTTAATCCAATAACATTTCCAGAGTTTATGTCAGTAGGGGCAGGAGATTCTACTAGTTTTATTAACTTTAAAATAGCAGCTTTAATATCCCAATCGACAATGTATAACAATAATGCTGAAAAAGCTAAAACTATGTCAGAGCTAATTAGATAATTTCCTTTTTTGCTATCCTTTATAGAAAGGTTATTTGCGATAAATTGAGCTAATGTAATAGTATTTTGATAAGGAATCTGTAACTTTGTAACATCAAAAACAATACTACCTTGAGTATTTTGAATTGTTCTTATTGTTTTATCATATATTTTTTGAGTAATTTCCCAATCACAGTTATTGGCTATTTCAATTAAATTAATATTTTCTTGTATAAATAAGCTTTCAGCAGCTAATTTCCAATTAAAATTAGGTAATTGGGCATAAATTGGATTAAATTTGATGTGATGTATAGTTGTTAAGCTCAAACGTTTAAGAGATTTTAATTTAATCCACCATTTTAAAGCATCAACAGAAACATCCATTTTATGTTGATTATGAATTTTTGTATCATAAAAATATTTTCTCATTTCACTAATAAGGTGCTGAGATATAATTTTTTGCTCAATTCCTTTGGCAACTAACTCACGAATAATCTTTGTTTCATGACTGCGCTCACTACCAAAATCTACCAATTTACCTTTTTGACTTTTATTATCTTTAGAATTGTTGTAGTCACAAAAATAATTATGAGTATCAAATCTAAAGTGCGCTTGCTTTGAAGTTGATGCTAAAACTATTTTACCTCCTTGAGAACGACATATAGGACAAATAACATCATTATAGATTTCACCTTTTTCTTCATTCGATAAATTTTTTATTCTGCTATTTATGTCAAGACGGCAATCATGACCACGCAAAGATAAGATTTGCTCAATATCTAATTCTCGTTTAAATCTTTGAGAGAAAACTGTTATAGCCATAAATAATATTTTGTAATGATTTTAATTATATAAAACTCTGCTTGTTGCAGCACCGTCACCGTCGCTTTCTCCTGCTTCTCTGGCGGAACCCAAACACTTATTTAATATTTTGTAAACATTGCATATATTCAGTATCTCGCTTGCTTTCGGCTGCTTCAATCTGTGCATCAGCAAATTGAGTAAACATATTATCTCCACTATCAACTAAAGATTCCTTGATTTTGTTGACCTCTTTAGTTGCTTCTAATTTATTTTCTAGACATTTATTTTGTAGACTTGTAATTCTAGCTTGTTCTAACTGATGCTTTAGATAAAGCTCTCTTTGTTGCTGTAGAATAGCTTGTCTTTCTACTTCTTTTTGTTTTGCAATTGCTACACGCTGATTTTCTAATTCAGCTAAAACATCCGCTTTTACTTGTTCACGAATATATTTTTGATTGTCTATTTTTTGCTCTAATACTTTATTATCAGTATTTTTTGGCGTAACAATAGTAGTATTATTATTAGATGAATTGTTAATATTATCAGTTTTTTCTAATTTAACATCAGTTTTATTTGGGTTAACAGCTTTAATATTACCTTTTTGATATTCTGCTGCAAAATATCCACAGGTTCCTCCTAATACAAGTAATCCAGAGAATAAAGCTATTAGTTTTAACACTATTTTAAATCCAAAAAAATGTTAATTATGTATTACCATATTAAGCCAAATTAATCATTTTACTTATAATTAATAATAGTTAAAGTAAATTTTTTTTTGGTTTTACAAACTGATTCTTACTTATAACATTGCTGCTTGTAATAGCAGTGCAGCAAAAACACTTAAACTGACCAAAGCGATTACTGTGAAAACTGTTTTTCGGATAAGTAATCATCAAAATGCGGTTATTGAGCAGTATTTCTTACTTTTCACTAAGAAAACATTATTTTACAAGCATTCTAGGAGCCATTACAGCGCAAGTCACTTCCCTGGTACGACCGAGCAATGAGCATACACAGCATTGGCTCTCAATCACCTTGCTATACAAGGATTGTGACGACTATTGGTAAGAAATTAATTCCTATGTTTCTTAATACTGTAAATCATCACTCCAGTAAAAGAGCATTCATTCACCTGGGCGCTCTCCGCTATAGAACCCATTCAGGGTAAGCTGGTCGAATAAACTAAGATCATCAATTAATTGAGGCACAATAGAATCAAAGACGCTATGAACACACAATGACTACTCAATTGATGGTTCAACCTTCATCCTTAATATCTTCTGGTATCAGGATGAGCGAATTCGGTGACATTTATCTGTTTAAATTTACCGATGAGCTACAGTCTCGCTTTGAAGAACTGTTAGAGAAGAAAAAAGCTTCGGCGCTCACTTCTGAAGAAGAAGCCGAATATATAGGCATATCTGAATTAGAGCGAATCTTTACCTTGATTAACGCTCAACTAGCGGCGAAAAGTAAATGGTGTCCGAACCAACTCGAAAATTTGTAAGACAACGGGCTAAATATCTTTGCGAATACTGCCACTCTCCAGAATACTTAAGTCCAGACCGTTTTACCATTGACCACATTATGCCTCAGTCTTTGGGAGGCTCTGATGAACTTGATAATTTGGCTTTAGCTTGTCATCGCTGTAATGAGCGTCACTATAATTTTACAGTGGCTACTGATCCAAAAACCAAAGAACAAGTCCCTCTATTTCATCCCCGTCAGCAAGAATGGTCTGACCATTTTATCTGGACAAAAGACGGCATAAAAATTTTAGGTACAACTCCTACAGGGAGAGCTACTAGCGAACGCTTTGACTTCAATGATGAACGTCGGGATGAGCCTTCGATTCAAGTGGCTCGTCGTTTTTGGGTAGAAGCGGGTTGGCATCCCCCTCAATTAGATCCACGCCAAGAATAAGAGAAAATGCCCTCCGGCTATGCCAATTCACGGTTAAGTGAGTGGTAAATCCCCGATAGTCAATTATCTTTCATTAAAGCTTCCAGTTGAGCTAGTACCTTTTCTATTCGCGCTTTTTTCTTGGGATCGTCCCACACTTTAGCTTTTTTAAAACGTTGCAAAGTATCGTCTACACGTTCTTTTAGAGATGTTGACCCAGTTGGCTCAGATAACTGTGAAGATGACTGTTGCTCAATTTCTTTGACTTTCTGTTTAATTTCGCTCAGTGACAGGTTATGGTCAATTGCTGTTTGCAAAAGTTCGATTCTGATTTCCTCGTCTTTTAGCCGTGCGATGACCCTGGCCTTGGTGTATTCCATTTGTCCAGAGCGCAATACCTCTAAAACATCTGCTGGCATATTTAGTAATGGTAGCCGACTGACGCGAAAACTCTCTGGTGACAACCTACCTACTGTTGTAAATACATTTTCAACCACTGACCACTGCTTACGGAATACGTTTTCCGTATCCTCATTTGAGGATTCAACTTTTTTCTTATCTAGATGCGCTTTGCGGTTCAGCAAAGCAATCACTTCTTTAGTAGTGCAATCTAGTTGGCAAGACAATAAGTGTAATATCCCTTCTGTTTCTTCTACTGGATTTAAATCTTCGCGCTGCAAATTCTCCAGTAAAGACAGCTTAAAAGCCGAGGCTTCATCAACTTCGATGATTATGATAGGAACTTCAGCCAAACCAGCATCTTGTGCTGCGCGGTAGCGGCGTTCACCTGCAATTAATAAGTACTTGTCATCGCTATAGGGACGCACCCATAATGGTGTTTTTACTCCCCAGTCTTTGATAGAAGCGGTCAGAGTAGCGAGTTTAGCAGGGTCAAAGTAGCGGCGTACTTGTTCAGTATTACAGATAATTCTATCAAGTGGCACAGTCAATTGAGCAGCATCGCTCTTGGCGTTGTTGCTGGCGAAGAGTGCTTGCAATTGAGCGTTTAGAGATTCTAGTTCGGCAATACGCTGTTGTGATTCTACTAACTGTGACTCAACTTCTGCTGCGTGTACATTAGCTGAAAAATAATCATAATTTTTATTTTGCGTCTTTCTTGGCATTTTTACTCTCCGTCAAAATAGCTGACAGTTCCTGACAAATAGGATGTAAGTCTTTAATAGCTCTATGAGTAGGACGATGCAAGTGTAGAGGAATGCCTTTTCCAGAAGCATTACTAAATTCGCAGGAATAGCGGATGTGCGGATAGCATTTAATCTTCAAAGGAGCAAGCATTTCTGGCAGTTGACTCAACAAATCCCGTTGCGCTGCTTCGTTACTGTCGTATTTGGTGGGTACAAATCCTAAGATTTGGGGTGGAGGATTGAGACGCAAGTTTTTGCAAGCTCCTCGATGCCAAGATAACAAAGCATTCGCTCCTGTTAGAGATTTTGGACTAAGTTCGACAGGAATTAAAAGATGTGTAGCTACTGCCAACGCCAGGTCATTGAGATGGCCAAGTGTTGCAGGACAATCTAGTATCACTAGTTGATGCGGCAGAGGAAAATCTTCAAACCTATCTGCTAAAAGGTACTCCCGGCGATTACGGACTGCTAATTCCAAACCAACTTGAATCATTACTGGGCCACCCAAGCATACTTGAAATTTCCCTTTGGGCTGACCCCATTCTGGTGTTAACAGAGGCCAGTTGCCGTTAAAATTTTCGTCAAATACGGCGGCGAGCGTTTGCTCCACGGGTGGATCTTTATCTAATCCACAAAACTGGCTCATGGAAACATTAGTATCTAGATCGAGAAGTGCTACGTCAAAGCCGCGCTTTGCCATTTCATAGCCAATGTGAACGGCAAGCGTAGTTTTGGAAACTCCTCCCGCATTGGCTCCAATCCAAAGAACAACTTTCTTCATCTATCTGTGATTGCAGTGCTTGCGTTTTGTTATAGTCTACGCCAAAGTGAAATCCAGTTAAGCTTGGTTTTTCGCTTGCTCAAAGCTCATTGATGCTATACGGAAAACGTTTTACGTATCTGGGGACTTGCCTGTTCACCAATTACTTCTTCAAAGAAGATAGTTTGATAAAACTTAGGTAGCGTTTGGGCTACCTACCACCTAATGATTACTACCAAAATTCATTCAATTGTTGGCATTCATAACTTTACTCTGTTGGTATTTTACACAGAGGCTGATTGCTGGCAGTTCCGGCTAATTAGTGCTGGTGGTGCAGTGTTTGGTAAGGGCAAGCTTTACTATACGCCCGAAGCTGCGGAGAAAGCAGGGCGTGAGTGGATTGAACAGGGTAATTGAAAGTTTCGTGTCTACTAATTTCTGGAATTTGCAATCTAGCTTTTGTAGTCCTTATTAGTAAAGCAACTTATAAATAACTTCTATAAATAACCAGGGGAAAATTACCCCAACAAAAGCCCTGTCATCCCGACTGGGCTTTTGAGTAAGAGAGCGATCGCTGCCAAAGAAAAGAGAAAAAATGCTTTCAAAAACCACGAATTAAGAAACGTTTTGATTGAATTTCTTACTTTAATGGTCACAACTCAGCGATATCAATGCTTTTGGTCGCCACTGTTTCGCACCGTTCTTGCGAAGCTGTGGCTCGGATAGAGCAATTCTTTAATTTGGATGGCCGCCGAGATACGATACCGTTGGCGAAACATTACTTAATATTTTAAACGTAGAGAAATCACTGTTTTAGAAACTTTGGCTTTCACTGCATTCTATCCAACCTACGGAATAATAAGGCTTTTGAGTATTAAGATATATTTCGCCAACGGTATCCTCGCTAGCTCCACGCCAGTAAGTTGTGTTCAGGTGACAAAGTTAATCACTCGACCGGGAACGTAAACAACACGCTGAACCTCCTGATTTTTGAGATACCATTGAACTGCTTTGGTTTGTCTGGCGATCGCCATCGCTTCCTCTTTTGAAGCTTCCGGTGAAATGGTAATTGTCGTTCGAGTACGTCCATTGATCTGCACTGCGACTGTCACCTGCTCGGTAATCAAGAATTCTGGATCGAACTGGGGAAAAGTTTGCTGATGAATCGAGCCTGATTCACCCAATTGCTGCCAGAGTTCTTCTGTGACATGGGGTGCAAAGGGAGCCAACATCAACAGATACGACTTCAATTCCACCTCAGCAATACTCGACTTTGCTTGCAACATATTGAAGTAACTCATCAAGGCGGCGATCGCTGTATTGTATTTCAGCGATTGAATATCTTCGGAAATCTTGTGGATTGTTTGATGTAAACGCCGCTGTGATACCAAATCAGGCGGATTTGGTTGCAAACTATTTTTGTGTTTGCTCGCCCATTGATACACTCTATCCAAGAATCGCCGGATACCAACAATCCCGCGATCGGAAAAATCGCCACCTTGGTCGTATGGGCCCAAAAACATCAGGTAAGTCCGCAATGTATCTGCACCATAAAACTCGATGTAGCGATCGGGATTCACCACATTACCCTTCGACTTACTCATTTTGGCACCCTGTTTAGTCAGCAATCCGTGGGCGCGGAATCGTTGAAAGGGTTCCTCAAAGGGGATATGCCCCAAATCGTGCAACACCATTGTGATGAATCGACTGTACAACAGATGAAGCACAGAATGTTCTGCGCCACCAATATACATATCCACAGGCAACCATTTAGCTGTAATTGCTGGATCAAATGGAACATCAGCGCGATCGCAACAGGGATAGCGCAAAAAATACCAAGCAGAATCCAAAAAGTTATCAGACACATCCGTTTCTCGCCGTGCTGCACCACCACAGCTATTACAGGTTGTATTGACGAATTCTGGAATGTCCGCCAAAGGCGAATTTCCAGTTCCTTGAGGCAACCAATTCTCAGTTTCCGGCAACTGCACTGGCAATTGCTCCTCTGGCACGGGCACTATACCGCAGTGATCGCAATAAATAATCGGAATCGGCGGGCCCCAATAGCGTTGCCGTGAGATTAACCAATCTCGCAAGTGATACTGCACTGTGCCATCTATTTCGTCACGCCCAATCCAGTTGCGTTGAGCCGTTTTGACTTTTTCTGACCAGTCCAATCGATCCAAATTGTCCAACAACCGTTGAGCATACTGGGTGATTTTGAAAAACCACTGTTCCAATTCCCGTTGAATGGCGATCGCGCTGCACCGTTCGCATTCGCCGTTAATCACCTGCTCATCAGCAAGTACTGTCTTGCAAGAAGGGCACCAGTTCACCGCCGCTTTTTTACGAACGGCTAACCCAGCTTTGAACAACTGCAAGAAAATCCACTGCGTCCATTTATAATACGCGGGATCGGTGGTTTGAATTTCATGATTCCAGCAGAAACGATTGCCAATTCTTTGCAACTGCGTTTCTCGAAATCGCTTCACATTACGTGCTGTCAATTCACGGGGATGAACGCCTTGCTTAATCGCAAAATTCTCGCTGTGAATGCCAAAGGCATCAAAGCCCATTGGCTCAAATACCGCTTTACCCTGCATCGCCATGAAGCGGCCGTAGATGTCTGCTCCGGTAAAAGCATAGACATTCCCAACGTGCAAACCCTCAGCAGAAGGATAGGGGAACATCATCAAATTGTAAAAAGGCTGAGCATTTGTTCCTAAATCGACCTCATGCAGTTGGATCTGCTGCCAGATGGATTGCCATCGGGCTTCTACCGTGCGGTGGTCGTAAGTAGAAGAAGGCAAAATAGGATTGGCCGGATCGAACTGACCCGGCGTTACAGGTCCCAGTCGTGCATGATTAAATCCTCAATGCTTGCTTGTAATATAACTGTAGCATCATGAGTATGGTTTTTCCAAAAGTAAGAAATTAAGCTCCGAATTGTCCTAATTTGTAGTCCACAGGCTTATTCAGTAAACTTTTTGGCTCAATCGCATAATACTCACCAACAGCTAATTTGAAATGATTGAGTTATGCAATAATTTCATGTTTTTTGCCATTGTATTGATGAAATATTGAGCGATGGGATGAATAACCGAATTCATCATCGCGTTCTTCATATTGTTGAATCCAATTCTGTAGAAACTCGAATGTTTGTGCCTGCTCCTGAGTTGATTTAAATTTGTGCGGCTCCCAAGGACGATTGCGGTTATTTTCAAGACACTTACTAATGCCAGGATTTAGGAAATAGATTTCAGTTGAGAATTCGATAGCAGCTTTGATTAGCGTACTGTAGCAGCCTTCAATTACCCAAGAAATATTATTTTCTATAAAGTCTAGTAGATCCTTTGCTGAATCTTCTTGAGGACGGCGTATGGCAATTTGGTTTGGTTCCCAAACGATAGTATCGAGGTCAAGAATTGGAATACTGAAGTCTTTACCAAGTCTATTTGCAAGAGTACTTTTTCCAGAACCGGAATTGCCAAATATTAAAATTCGATACATTGTGGTCATCTAATTAACTTGTAGCAGAGTGATTTCTCAATTTTAAAACAGCTAAAACTAAGAGAAGTCTAGTCTGAATTTAGGATGAGCAAGTAAAGTATCCATCGGCTCTCAATGCCTCTATAAATGTCAAAACATAAGTTACCTCCCAAGTGAATCAGGTTTAATTCTGCTCAAGAAACTACCATCTGGCTCAAGTCAGCAGGGGTAAGGTGAGAGTGCAACACTTCCCCATCACGAAACCAGACGATGCGTTGGGTTTGGCGGGCAACTTCAGGCTCATGAGTTACCATTATTACTGTGATACCAGTAGCATTGAGTTCGCCAAAGATATTTAATACTTCTTGAGTTGTATGCGAATCAAGGGCACCCGTTGGTTCATCTGCTAACAGTAATACAGGACGGTTAACAATAGCGCGAGCGATCGCTACTCGTTGCTGTTGTCCGCCAGATAATTGAGTGGGTTTGTTATTCAAACGTTTTTCCAAACCTACCCGCTTCAAGGCTTCGGTGGCTCTTTGGTGTCTTTCATTATCTTTGACACCAGCATATACCATCGGCAACATGACATTTTCTAGTGCCGTTAATTGGCGTAAAAGGTGGAATTGTTGGAAGACAAAGCCAATTTTTTTGTTCCGAATATGTGCTAATTGAGCATCATCTATCTGTGCCACATTAATGTTATCTAAGTAATAATTTCCTGATGTAGGACGATCTAGACAGCCAATAATATTCATAGCTGTAGATTTACCAGAACCAGATGGCCCCATAATTGAGCAATATTCACTCCGATAAATGGTTAAATTGACATGATTTTGGGCTTTTACTTCTGTTTCGCCACTCCCATAAACTTTAAACATATTTTCTAAGCGAATTATTTCTGGCTGTTCAATATTGCATTGAATATTTTGGATTTTAAATTGAGTATCCATTCTACCTTCTGCTTACTTAAGCACTTCTTAAAGCCACAATTGGATCGAGTTTGGCAGCACGACGAGCTGGCACAACGCCAAAGAATAAACCTATACCGCCAGAAACCCCCACTGTCAGGGCAATTGCCACAGGAGAAATTCCTGCTTCTAATGGTGTCAAAGCACCAACCAGTAGAATTCCACCGCCACCAATAGCAGTACCAATTAAACCACCGGCAGCGGATAGAATGATTGCCTCAATCATGAACTGGAGAAGGATATCTTGCTCTATTGCACCGATCGCTTTTCGTAATCCAATTTCTTGGGTGCGTTCAGTTACGGAGACAAGCATGATATTCATAATACCAATACCGCCCACAATCAAAGAGATAGCCGCGATCGCTGCCAACATAATTTTTAATGCACCAGTAATCTGACCAACAGTTTGCAAGGCCTCTTTTTGAGAGTTGATAGTAAAATCATCTTCACCAGTGATTTTGTGCCGTAAGCGTAGTAAATTAGTAATTTGAAACTGGGCAGCATCTACACTCTGGGCGTTACGAGCTGAAGCAGCAATGTAATCGAGAGATATACCATAGGGAGAATTTCTACCGATAATGCGGTTGGCTGCGGTAGTTACTGGTATCAAAGCCGCCTCATCATAGTTGGTTCCGATACTAGAGCCTTTGCCTTTGAATACGCCAATGACTTGAAAACTACTATTTTTAATTCGCAATTGTTCGCCAATTGGGTTGAGATTACCAAATAATCGTTGTGCTAAATCTTCACCCAGAACAGTGACTTGGTTTTGACGCTTGATATCTATGTCTGTAAAAAATCGCCCTTGGGCAATTTTAAAGTCTCGCACTTCGGGAAAGCTAGGAGTTGTTCCAATGATGCTGGCATTAGTGTTGCGATTTAGGTAATTAACTGACTGTCTGCCATTCAGTTCCGGAGCAACTCCCGCTATTGATGGCACTTGAGTAACGATCGCTTGGGCATCTGCTAATACTAAATTCTTGGATATATCGGTACTGATGCGTCGAGTTTCTTGATTACCTGGAATAATAAATAGAATGTTGGGGCCTAAAGACTCTAATTGCTGATTAACAAACTTTTGTCCTGCTTCACCAACACCAATCATGGCAATTACTGAAGCATTGCCAATAACAATACCTAACATTGTCAAGGCACTACGTAATTTATTAGCTAACAGGGTTTGTCCTGCCATTTGCATACTTTCTAAGAAATTCATTGTTGTTTTTTTGCCTGTTCCCGTTGATAGTCTTGGGGTGGACTTAAAAATACGCGATCGCCTACGTTGACTCCTGATAAAATCTGCGTTTGGTCTTTGACTTGCGCTCCAATTGTGACAGGACGAAACAAAGGTTTATTTTTGGCATCGGGCACTAAAACCCCTGTTTCTCCTTTTTCTGTAACAATCGCTACTGTTTGTACTAGTAGCGCACCATGAACTTTGTCGCCCAAAAAGGTCAAATCCACATTGAAACCAGAGCGCAATACTTCTATACCAGTATTTATAACTACACGAACTTGAAATAATGTCACGCCTTCTTCCTTAACAGCTTCAGGAGCAATGAGGCGAACACGGCCTTTAAATACTCGATCGGGATAGGCATCAGTAGTAATTTCTACTGGCTGCCCTACTTTGATTCTGCCAATATCGGCTTCTGGAACTTGCGCCAGCACTTCTAAACCCTTGGCTAAGGCAACTATCGAACTAGAAGTAGCCGAAGCACTTCAAGGGGCGACAAGAGAGCTAAAGTGCTTGCTGTATAAGCTTCATAGCTCTTAAACCTCGCTGATAATATGCCTGCTTATTGCGAATGGAACCGACCAGTTCCTCAACCCATGCTTGGCACTC
>JAHHHN010000069.1 GCA_019359325.1 Mojavia pulchra JT2-VF2
AGTAGAAATAAATATAATTCCTGGGTTGCATTTTCGCTATTCCGGTGGTGGCATGACAGTTGCTCAACAGGTTTTGGTTGATTTACTAGGGCAACCTTTTCCCAAAATCATGCACGAATTAGTGCTTGAGCCTTTGGGGATGACAAATAGCACTTATCAACAGCCACTGTTGGACGATTGGTTAATTAAAGCTGCAACTGCTCACTTCTGCTCTGGTATCCCAATTGAAGGTAAACACCACATTTATCCTGAGATGGCAGCCGCAGGTTTATGGACAACTCCATCAAATTTGGCCAAACTTGCAGTTGAAGTGATGCGAGTATTACATGGTTTTCCTCCTACTGTATGGAATAAACAGACACTAGAACAAATGTTGCGTCCTCAACAGCCAGAGCAGATACAAGGAGCTAATGAGCAGTTTATCGGATTAGGCAATGGATTATTTGTCGGATTAGGATTCTTTGCAGGTGGTGGAATTGGCGATGGTTTCTACTTTTTTCATAGTGGTCACAATGAAGGATTTGTATCACTAATGCGTGTTTACGCTCATATTGGCAAAGGTGCTATTGTCATGCTTAACTCGAATCAAAGCCAATTGATACCAGAAGTCATGCGAGCGCTTGCACTTGAGTATGACTGGCCTGATGCCTTTGCAAAAGAAAAAACAATTGTTCCTGTGGTACAAGCTGATAGATATTGTGGATTGTATTCAACTAAGGCAGGGTTGCAGTTTCAAGTAATAACTCACGACGGAAATTTATTTGTACAATGTCAGCAGCAACCACCATTGCAGTTCTTTCCTACCTCGGAGCTAGAATTTTTTGCCAAAGCTGTAAATACAAATATTTGTTTTGCACAAGATGACACAGGCAACATTACAGCTATGACGTTAAACCAAGCAGGTATTACCAGTTTAAGACAACAAGCTGACCAAACTATTAGAGCAGAGAAACAAAAAGGAGAGTAAAATTGTGAATTTTCCATATACAGGGGGTTGTCAATGCGGAGAGTTCCGTTACGAAATCCGCTCCCAACCTTTAACTCTCTACCTGCGCCATTGCAAAGAATGTCAAAAACAATCATAAGAGTGCCTTTGGAATGTCACTGACCATACCACGGGATGCTTTAGTTATTACTCAAGGACAGCCAAAAGCCTGGATTCGCAAAGCTGACAGCGGACGTGAAGTCAAAAATATATTCTGCAATGAGTGCGGAGCGCAGTTATTTCATGAGCGGGGTGATGCACGGTAACAATAAGCTGTTGAGCTTGAAAGAATGTCACTTATATCTTCTATAAACAGAGCATCAATCTCGCGTGTTTGTATTGATCTTCATGAAAGCACATTCTCCAATTGCATATTTAATTAAAAGCAATTTTATAAAGTTGATTGATGTAATCAGAGAGCATGGCGCAAAGATTTTAATTAATATGTACACTAATATACTACACAAGATAAAGTTGAACAATAAAGTGGGAATAAATTGGTTACGACGCAACTTTGAGGATTTTTCCAATATTGTATAACCTAATCTTTCTAAGAATCACTCTGGCATAAATAGAATTATAGATAATTAAGCATTAACTTTTAATAATCAAGCTTTTTGCCAATTTACCAGCTACATTAACTGTATAGGGAGCTTTCAAAACAATGTCAAACTTACTATATTTTGTAATTGGTGTTCTTCTGCTTTTAGCGATGGGAATTTTGGTTTATTTCCTGACTGCTCGCAAGTATGAATCTTCTGCCACAGTCGCTAATTCCTACGATCAATGGACTGCTGACGGCATCCTAGAGTTTTATTGGGGAGAACACATTCACCTCGGCCACTACGGTTCGCCGCCACGACGGAAGGATTTTTTGGTTGCTAAATCTGACTTTGTACATGAAATGGTTAAATGGGGTGGAATAGAAAAATTACCTCCTGGTACTACTGTCTTAGATGTTGGCTGTGGTATTGGGGGTAGTAGCCGGATTTTAGCGCGAGATTATGGGTTTGCTGTTACAGGGATTACAATCAGCCCTATTCAGGTAAAACGCGCCCAAGAGTTAACGCCCCAAGGGATAAACGCCCAGTTTGCGGTCGATGATGCAATGGCATTATCGTTTCCAGATGCCAGTTTTGATGTTGTCTGGTCGATTGAAGCAGGCCCCCATATGCCTGATAAAGCCGTTTTTGCGCTTGAACTAATGCGGGTGCTAAAGCCTGGTGGAGTTTTGGTTGTAGCTGACTGGAATCAAAGGGATGACCGCAAGAAACCCCTAAATTTCTGGGAGAAAGCAGTGATCAAACAACTCCTCGAACAGTGGTCTCATCCAGCTTTTTCCAGCATAGAAGGCTTTAGTGAGCTTTTAACAGAGACGAAATTAGTCGAGGGAGAAGTAATTACAGCAAACTGGACAAAACAAACGCTTCCTTCTTGGTTAGATTCAATCTGGCAAGGTATAGCTCGACCGAGCGGATTGGTGCGTTTTGGGGTATCTGGTTTTGTCAAGTCTGTGCGCGAGGTGCCGACGTTATTGCTGATGCGTTTGGCATTTGGTACAGGGCTGTGCCGATTTGGAATGTTCCGCGCTGTCCGGATGAACTCACGCACAGAATTGATGGACACAAACTTTGCTCACCAAACTACTTAGAGCTTTGTAATCCGATCTTAAAGTTGTTTTTATGAAAAATTTAACTTCCATCAGCCTTTTGATGACTGTTTTACCTCTACAAATAGCTTGTTTACCAGTATTAGCTACACCGTTGCCTGATGATAGAACTAGCTTGTGTGCCAACAAACCTAATCAAGTACAGCCTAGTACTCAAAGCCATACACAACATCAGGTTCATATTGCCGTGATTGGAGAAGTCCAATATCCTGGAGCTTATTTTCTGCTGAAAACTGCACCACAGAGCCAACATTTGGCAAAGCCTTGCTCATTAGCTACTGTAACTCAAGCGATCCAGGCGGCAGGTGGAATTACTCAATATGCTGATATTCGTCGAGTTCAAATCCGCCGACAAGTATTTAATGAAACTAAGCAAACAATTGATGTAAACCTGTACAAATACTTATCAGCAGAAGATTTAAGCCAAGATATTGAATTACAAGACGGTGACGCAGTTGTAGTACCATTTGTAGAACAATAATTACTACAACCTTTATCAGTCATTAATTAACGCGACTGAAACAAAAATCACTAGAATCCGCATTTTGGCATAATCACCGTTCGCAAACCACCCCATCCCCATCTCTATCAAACCCGTGCGGATCTGGTGGGACAACTCTAAATCTGCGGTAGGGAATATCAGGGCAATTCAAATCTGCCGAGTTGGGTGGTATGCAAAAATCTGGATAAGCGCGCTCACAACAAGCGCACAGTGTCGCAAGTGGCGATTGCCATCTGTAACATCTACGATTTGACAGTTACGACTTATAGTGCTGGTGCTACTTTTTCTTTAAACTGCTTGCCAGCAGAAAACGCAGGCACTTTTGTCGCCCGAATAGTCATTGGCTCATTGGTTTTGGGATTACGCCCCTCGCGAGAAGAGCGCTCACGTCGCTCGAATGACCCAAACCCTACGAGCGTTACCTTCTCACCATTGGCTACAGCTTCGGTCACGACTTCTAAAAAGGCACTGATCACTTGCAATGCTTGCTTTTTTGTGATGTTGGTCTTTGCTGCTACAGCATCCACTAATTCGCCTTTGTTCATAAATCACCCTAAAATGTTGTAAGTAAAGGAAATTTACCATTACTACCTGTTATCAAGAAAGGGGGAAACGACCAACAATCAAGCAGCAAAAGAGCAATGCCATCTGGGAGCATCTGTCAATTTCCGCAAGTTCTATGTGCTTTCGTTTGATTTAATTAGTATTGAAATTACTACCCTCCAAATAGCGATCTAATGATCGCGTCAGTTCCTTTATCAGCAATCATCATAGTTGCTGCTGCTGTATTTGCGGTGATTGACAGCGGAAACACGGAAGGGTCAATTACACGCAGTCCTGATGTACCGCGCACCCTGAGTTCTGTGTCCACATCTTTTCGTTGTCTGGAGTTCTGTGTTTTGCAGCCAGAATTTTAGTGCCACATTCTACTCTCAAAAATGTGAACAAATCTTTCATCAACAGGGTATTGGAAGTTTAAGTAAAGGATTTGGCATAAATTTTTACCGCTCAAAATTTTCAAACACTCTCTTATACACTAAAACAACATTGCCGATAATTCGCTAAAAGAAATCACATATTTCTCTCCAATATTACGTTTCAATATCTTAATCGCTGCTTCATGATATTCTTGCCCACCACTAGAAGCACAACCATCTGATACTACGAACGTCTCAAATCCAGCATCAAAGAGTCCTAAAGCTGTAGCCATCACACAAGCGTCTGTATCAACTCCACACACTGCGACTGTAGTAATAGCATTATTTTGCAGGGCTTGGAGGAGAGCAGGTGAAATCACAAAAGAAGTTGGAGCATGAGAAAAAAAGAAACGAGGTATAGTATTTACTTGGAGCAAAGTCGGTGAAATCGGAGAATATGAAGGCTTATCAAACGTTTTGCTGACAACCTTAATTAAGGTTTTAGAAAGCTCTGTTTCCTGTCCAGACACCATCTCGTTCCAGTTGAGTTGATGAGAAAAGTTAGGATTTCCGTTAAAAAAGCGAGTTGCCCAAATCTGATGAAACGCCCTAGCATTATCAACCACCTTTGGTATAACCGCTTCACATTCAGGTGCGCTTAAAAAGCCATTTTGTAAATCTACCGCTAACAAAATCGCTTTACGTTGGCTTAATGAAGTAGACTGCGCCTGCGTTTTCTTGGCAAAGCCAAGTTGGAAGGTTGCCAATGTTCCTGCTAAGGTGCTGGCATAGTGAAGGATAGCTCTTATATTGATTCTGTTTTCTAACATCATGTTTATCTCTATTTTGTCACTCTGGTAAAAGAATAATCGAAGCATAATTCTGAAACTTTGGCTTCATCAAGATATCGGGTTTTATTTGTTAAAAGAAACTAAAAATTAGAGGCAATCAAAACCATCCCAGCGCACTTCAACTGTCGGTACATTCCAGCACTCGTTCAATGAACAATACTCCCGCAGTCGGTGCAATAAAAAACTGCCCTGGAGCAAGTCCACAGCAGTACCTTGAAAGAAGAGCTTTACAGTCCTACATATATGGGAGACGAATAGGCTGTTGTCTCCTAGTTTACGTATAGTAATTTTGGTATGTAGTCAGATACAGCGAGAGTTCTCCACTTTCCGGACAAATTACAAAAATCTTGAAGCAGGTATGGCACAAGGTACAATTTGACTGTTCAAGTGTTGATAGGATAATCACCAGCCTTAACAGCGGCGATCGCTCAATATTCTCAAAAACAAAAGCCCGATGTATAACTGGTAATATGCCAAAAATACCACAGTGCAATCACTGTCTCCTATATTCACATAACCCTCACATAGTTTGTGCCGTTCATCCAACGGGAGTAGACGGGGATAGCTGCATCGACTTTCGAGAAGACCCAAATGCCCCAGTTGAGGAACTATGGCAGCCAGAGGGGGCAAGTTATTACAACGGCGAGTTGATTCTACAGCCCCGCCCACGCTGGACACAACAGCAACAGTTAGAGTTGCTTGATTGCCATCCGTTGTTTACTGGTAGGTGTCCAGGGTGTGGTGCCAAATATGAATTTGATTACAGGGCACGGGTACATTGGGATTGTGCAAACTGTGGGTGGATGGATGATACTGTGTAGAAATCTCTCAACCCATTTTTCACAACGTGGGGTTTTCTGCTTCATCTATATAATACATAAAAGAACCAATTAATATTGAATTGCATGACAGTTAATCTCCAAATCGACGAAGCTTTAATTCAAGAAGCTCTAGCTCTAAGTAACCAACGAAACGAACGCGATGTGGTCGAACAAGCCCTACGTGAATATGTACAACGTCGTCAGCAGATGAAAATACTTGATTTATTTGGAACAATTGATTATGACGATGATTATAATTACAAACAGCAGCGACAAAAACAATGAAAGTTGTTGTAGATACCTCTGTGTGGTCGTTAGCGTTACGGCGTAATACCCAACAACAAGCTTTATCTGTGGTTCAACGCTTACGTGAGTTAATTGCAGATGAGCAAGTCGTTTTACTAGGTGTTGTCAGACAAGAAGTTCTTTCAGGTGTTCGTTCTACTGAACAGTTTACTAGGCTTAAAGACTCGCTTCGTGCTTTTCCTGATTTGTCGTTAACCATCGAAGACTATGAATTAGCTGCTGAGTTTTATAATACGTGTCGTTCAAATGGTATCCAAGGAGCTAACACTGATTTGTTACTATGTGCAGTAGCTTATCGTCGTAGTTGGTATATATTGACAACTGATCAAGATTTTAGAAATTTTCAAGCATATGTTTCTATAAATTTACTTGATTAATCAGAAAATTGGCGCTCGTACTGATGCTGTCTAAATATACTCTCCCACTGGATTAAACCTACAAATCTAATAGTTATCTTTCGCAACCCACACCATCCCCATCTCTATCAAACCCGTGCGGATCGGGTGGAATTACCCTAAATCTGCGGTAAGGAATATCAGGACAATCTAAATCTGCCGAATTGGGCGGAATGCAAATATCTGGGTAGGATGGATGCCTTCGGCAACCCTAAGAGGGAACGCACTGTTGTGTTTGCGATCGCGTCGTCGTGTCTTGAGTTAGCTTTTGACCTCGCCGGAAATCCCAAGGCATCACCGGCTGCGATTGATTCCAAAATCCTAACTTCTTACCTTTAGCATCAGCTTCAGCCTGAAGAAACTGGTCTTTAGTGCGATAGCCGAAGGCTTAAGCTTCGCTTATCGCATCCTTTGAGATACTGCCGATAAACTTTCATATTGCCCCTCTTGTACCATCGTGAGGTTCACTGAGCGGTTATTCACGAAAATCTCAGCTACAAGCCTTTTATACTTATCACGCTCAATTGACCGAACTTGCACAGACTGACCCACTGGCAGTAGTTGCTGGAGACGAGACTTGGATTGCTGCCCCCAAGGATTTTGTTTGAGTTCGGGTGCATCCACACAGCCGAGCCGAACAGTAATTGTTTGCCCTTGTCGGGTACTGGATTTTCAGGCGTTGGAGCAATGGGAAGTTGAGGATTGGAAATAATTGCCCAAATATTTTAACTAGTCTCATCAATTGATTTAGCCGCCTTGATAGCCCTCATTTTTTTTCTGTAGGCATTCTTCCTCTTCGTAGCGCGACTACCTTCTTTTTTTTCAATCAGCGATGTCATTAATGTAGAAGAATTATTATGAAAGTTACCGTTTTGACATTGATAATTGTCTCTCTTTCTGCTTGCTGCCATCTCTACAGCTTCTTGTTCTGTCCACTGCTGTTGTTGCTGTAAGTCTGGAACGTTAAGAAACTGATTTAGTGCCGAAGTGTCCCCTGTAATTTGAGTGATAACCTGAGCTACGGTCTTGCAGCAGCTATGGGGATAACAAACAAATTGTTCCTCACTAAAACGAATGACAACCCAGTTCCTAGATCGAGTGTGTCACCGCGATCGATCGCTGCCAGACGACATCTGGACTAACAGTGTGGGAGAACCTGCTCCGAGTCCCTACTAGCAATAATTGCAGGATGCTTTTTGTACTATTTTTGTGGGTTTACCTTGACCAAATCCTTTGCCAGACATGGTAGTTGGTATATTTGATACAGGGATTTTAGCAGGGTTTGAGGGTTGTGAGGGGGAGCGATCGCCATGCATCCTCTAAGAACGGCGCACTTCAACAGTTATTTCCGTGAAAATGCGATCGCCTGACGATGCTAGAGGTGATTGCTTTACAATTATTCCAAATGACATTTTGGGGATAAAAATGAAGCAAGATGACCGCTATACACTGGTCACTGGGGAATTAGGCGCACATCGGCTTTCAATCCTCAACACAATTCACAAACCCTACACTGAATGGTCTTCTTCGTTATCATCAAGCTCCCGTTGCATCACCCTTGGAATATTAGCTGTAGCTTACTACAAGGGGAGCATCCGCTAATCTCAAAGAGTAAAAAACGCATTATCGTTTCAGCGATCGCTCTTTTCATTTTCTTAGAGGAAACCCTGAACGCATCACTACCAGATTGCCTTATAGAAAAAGTTAGATTGAATATGAATGAGACTTTAGCAGCCACACTAGGGGAATTACAAGCACAAATATATTGGTTACATGATGCTGAGGAGTTTGCAGAATTGGCATCAGCAGCAGCTACTATATATATGAAACTTGGTTACACTCAACAGCAGGCAGAAACAGCAGGTAACTTAATTAGTCAGGCTTATCAATTAGCGGATGATGCAGCTTTAGCCCAGAAAGCAGGTGATTTTGACAGAGAAATGCAGTTTTATTATCAAGCTAAAGATAAATTAACCCAAGTAGAAAATACATTAGTTTATCAAACCAGTATCGCCATACATCAAATGAAATGGTGGATGTATTTTCGTCATAAACAAAAATTACAAATTCTGCTCCACTTATTTTTACAGAATTTTAAAGCGGTAGGGTTGATTAACTTACTTACTGCTCTTAAACTTACATACAGCAGATTGCAGGTTTATGAAGTACAGTAACAGCAGTTTGTAAACCAGTTGTTTAAATGTTTGGGGTTAACCAAATCGAGTGCAGTAGCAATGAGAATATCAATCATTTTCGTGGTGGTTGGAGAAAAGGAGCGTAGAAAAGCTTTTAGTTGTGACCACCAATGTTCAATGGGATTAAAATCCGGTGAGTACGGTGAAAGATATTGAACACTAGCACCCTTGGATTTAATCAACCCTTCAATTGCAGCTACTTTGTGAGCAGGAAGGTTATCCATAACAACGACTGCGCCTGGCCACAACACAGGAAGTAAACATTTTTCGACAAAAACCTCAAAAGCATTTCCACCCATTGACCCATTTAAAGTCATTACCGCCAAGACATTTTTGAGGCTGATTGCACCAATAACAGTAACTTTTGTTCCACGATAAAAGGGTTTTAAGTCATATACTCTTTGTCCTAATGGGCTTCTGGCATGAGTGCGAGTCAACCCTAACAACACCCCCATCTCATCCAAAAATACGAGATTGTCAGGATCTATGTGTTTGACTTGTTCCCAATAATCGCTCCTAAGTTTTTGAACTCTCTCGGTTGCTCCTTGGCTACTGCGTAATGTTTTTTTTTCGAGTCAGTTGCAGTCTTTGTAAAGCACGGCACATCGTAGTGCTACTTACCCATTGATTGTGAGTTTCCCCCAAATACTCACAGTATTCATTCAAGGTTGCATCTGGATATTCTTCTACCATTAAAGCAAGCTGACTTTTATACCCATCCAACTCACTCTTGACACTTCCACCCTGTTTTCCTGGTTCCACATGACCTTTAGTCTTCTTCTGTTTGAGCAGTTTTTGTACAAAAGCTTTGCTTACATCAAATCGAGATGCCACTTGTCTGATTGAGGTGTTTCCTTGTTCGTAAGCTCGGACTATTTTTTCTCGAAAATCGATGGAGTAAGGTTTCATTTTCAGCCTGATGCACTGATTTTAATGTACTACACTTACCCGCAATCTGCTGTATTTTCTAATGGAAATAGGCAGAGTTCACAAATCGCGTGACATCGAAATCACCAAATATAATGCTATACGATACTGGACAGAATTATTGAAAATCAAACCGCCACAATATCCTTATCTTGGTTAAATTGCTTATTTTTAGCCTTGAGTACGATTGGTAAACTACGCATCCTTAACTTTTCCTCTAAAAATCGAGTAAGGGCAATCGCTCACTTTCCAAGAGAACCATCGTAACTATCCTCCCACACTGCCATGAACTCTTCCCACTCCTCGTCTGTCTGGGGTGCTTTGTCTTGTGTCAGTCCCACTATTCGCGCTAGCAACAAGCTTGGTCTAAGCTCTCGCCAAGCTCAACCAACTGGTATTCTAGGTTGGGGTCGTAGCCTTGGGCTAGTAGCTTGGCATACTCAGTATCGGTGATGCCGATGTTGTGGATGTTGGTCATGGTTGGGGGTGATCGCGTCGGTGGTTTTCATGCTCTCGAATGCTGTTATGCGCTCGATGTATGTCTCAATGTCTGCTGTAGCAAAATAAGGGATTATTTAGGTAGGTAATATATAATAATTAAACTAATTTAAATATACTGTTAATTATAGCGATAGATTTAATCCAATGGAACCATTAAATCAAAAGTCCAGATGGGAAGAATGGAAGAGATTGAGAGAGGCTGGGCATGACTATAGAACAGCTTATACTCTATCTTCAGATAATCCTTTAGCTACTCATAATAGATTGAATAAGTTAAGGGAAGATGTTTTAAACTATATTAATAGTGGTAAAAAAGATAAATCTTCTCCCATATATCAAAAACTTAAAAGGCTTCAAGAGAGTAATAGTAAATATCTTCAAGAAAATAGTGAATCAATGAATGATATTTCAAAAGAATACCGAAACCCTTATTATATATATGGTATGAATTTAACAAACTTATTATCAGATTAACAATAGTTTAAATTGTTTCCAAAATTGAGTTTTATAACTTGGTAGATTTTTTGAAAAGCGGGTGAGCGCTAATGTAACGGCCGCTGGAAGTGATTACTTTAATATATTACAATTTTTTAAGTCTGGGAGGAGCGATGGGCTACGCCCCGCCTTAAGAGTGATCGCTCCTACTGCTAGTCTTCCCTTAATAATTGGGGTAATTAGTCTTAGCAAAACAAGCGGTTCAATCTAAGTTTGAGCGTTCGCCTGGGCGTGGGGTGTATGTAGACCATTGCTTGGGGTTTACTCTAAGAATTGGGGCGAGCGCACATTTAGTGGTTTGTGTTTTTGCGCTAGCTTTCGGGTTTATACAAAGTAAGTAACTTAAAGCCAAATATATACATACTACAGTAGTAGATTAGTTAACTCCTGTAATAAGGCAATGTCAAACCCGTACAGTAACAAGAAAAAGATTCGAGGTTGGAAAAAACAGATTAGAAAAATTAACTATTGGAAAAATTACAATCTTACTTTAGATATAGCAAAATTGCACAAGTCTCAACGATATTATGTCAAGGTCACTATTGACCCCTGGTATCGCTTAGTAAGAAGAAATCCTCCGATTTGGTACAATCGATTAATACTAGAGGCTTTAATAGAGATTTATTTAAATTGGCATAAAACACTTCAGGAGTCGGGAGAGCCTTTTTACTTGAAGATATGGTTGTTTGACCATAATTTTATAAACTCTCAAGTTGTAGCGGCGACTGGAGATTGGATTGTTGGATATAACAATACTTTTACAAAGAGCAACGAAGCTAGAACGTTTCCATTTGAGAAATATAAAATTCATAACTTCAGTCTGGAAAATTTTCAGTGGGAACTCTACGCCCAAGAGAATTATTTTTATGAAAAGATTGACCAACTAAGTGAAGCAGAAATTCACAAAATCAAACAGAAAGCTTACAGGTCAGGTTTTCTCCAGAATGGTGATAGATACTTTGCTATTAAAATAGGAGATGTTTGGATTGGAACGTTACGCACGTTATCTTAGGGCAACCATCAAAACCGTTTATGGTAGACACTCTGCGCCATCGCTTGACTACCTATTAAATTACTCTGCTGCCACTTTACCTAATGCCATCTCTAAACGACTGGTAAATTCTGAAGGGCGATCGCTTGTTAGAATTAGTTGCTCAATTGCTAGTTTGAATTACTGATTGAAATTGTCTTACTTTTAGCGACTTTCTCTGTTTGTATGCGTTGTTTAGGTTGTGGTTTAAACGGCAATTGATTTCTCACTTAATCACTTGTAAATTTTCTGACATAATCAAGAGATTAATTAAGTAGTCAACCATGCTCAAATCAACTTTCGCGCATTATTAATTCATGCATTACAATCAGTGGGAGCTTTGACGCGTTCGCATAGCATCTGGTAGAGGAAAGATGAACAAATTAAAAACTTTTATTTCTTCTTAATGCGTACATTTTGAGTTCAAAAAATGCTCAGGTGTCAAAAATTTTACTGTATCAATTGCTAGTATTTTTATTGTGCTTTGGAGTGTTTACTGAGAATAAAATCCAAATGTAGTAGTATAATTGTAAATCCGAAAAATCCTTCTAAAAACGAAAAATGTCATTCATTGTTTGCAGACTATCCTATTTGATAGTTTCAAAACCGATAGGGCAGCTAAAATTACCTTGTTTAAAAATAGGTCGGGGAGGATAAGCTAAAGTCTGTTTTTCGGAGCGGCACATTATTGAAATAGTAGTTTTATTTTTTTGCTCGTAAGCAACTGCACCTATCAGGCTGTTGAAGCCCTGTTTGGTCAGTCCTAATTGAAATACATCAGTTGGAAATTCTTTTATCGGAGTTGCATATATAAATGACTTATCCTTACTCATGTCTACGGTATATCGATAGCGGCTTGTAGCTGCTGGTGCATCTCCATCTCCAAGCTCTAACAACCTATACGATTGAGCAAAAGCTGATTTCTCCGAGAAATATGCTTGTTGTGCCTTAATAAATCTTCCAACTGTAGCTTTACTGCTATCACCACAGCCACAGCTTGGTGGAACTCGAATGAACATAATCGGAATCCCAAGTAATAATCCTCCAGTTCCAATAATTAACAAGATTTTTTTCAAGATATTGTCGCTATGGTTACTTGGCTTATTTACACCAGACATATACAAATTTCAAACTAATAGTGCATATTTCATAAATAGCCGCATTCCACCCTTCATTGGGATAGTATTGCTACCGAGTTAAACTGTTCCAGGCAAAATAATAAAAATTTGTTATCTTCATCGGCATGAAGGTTTTGCAGTCAGCGCAATAGTTTTACTAGAGTTTTAATTGTATTTTTCTACAAGTTGTTGAAAGGATAGTAAAGTTTGTTGATGGCGTTCACCTGCTATCCAAGTAAAATCATCATGTCCTGCTTGTGCTATCCAAAGAGACATTTTAGGTTCTGGTGCAGCTTCAAAAAGTGCTTGACCGTGTTTAAAAGTAATTGTTTGGTCAGCTTGACCATGCATAACTAGCACAGGGCAACGAATTTTTCGCAGTTTGTCAAGGTTAGAGAATTTGTCGAAAGGAAGTAAGGCAAAAGGTACAACGACTTGGAAAGCAGAGATAAATGTACTCTCCAAGATTAAACCAGCAACCCAATAACGAGTTGCTAGTTCAGTTGCTGATCCTCCTCCTACTGACCGACCGTAGATGATAATTTGCTTAGGAGGAATTTTAAGTTGTTGTGTCAAGTATTTGTAGGCAGTATCAGCATCTTGATATGCATTATGTTCACTTGGCTTACCATCGCTTGTTCCGTAACCACGGTAGTCAAAAGCAAAAACACTAAATCCCCAACTATGTAAGCGATCTAACGCAGGACGAATATTACCAATATCTTCTGCATTACCGTGAATGTAGAGCAAAGTATACGCAGATTGAGGGTTGGGCAAGTATATTGCTGAAATCTGTTCATTATCAGTGACAGGTAGTTTGAGAATACTTTCACTGTCTTGATAGCTCGCAGGCTGAGGCAAAAAAATCATACTGTCTGCTCGAAAAAAGACATACAGTCCGAAAAAAGTGTAAATCAACAGTATTGATCGCACTAGTCTTTTCCAACTAAATTCTCCGAGCAGCAATTTCTTTAACGGCAATTGAGGCATAAATGTGTACTTTAAGCTTCAGTAACTAAATTATTCCCAAAGTTTTGGCTTTGCTCGTGATTTGTCATTGTTGAAAATACTTTAGTCGTGCCAGACTGTGCCTGCTCTAGCGTCATACCAACTCGTCCGACTTGTGGTTCTGTGTACACGGCATAAAAGAAAAGCGTTGAAGCAAGCGGAAATCCGCTCGCAACCCACACCATCTCCATCTCTATCAAACCCGTGCGGATCTGGTGGAACAACTCTAAATCTGCGGTAGGGAATATTAGAACAATCCAAGTCTGCCGAATTGGGTGGTATGCAAATATCTGGGTAAGCCCCGTCGCATTGTTGTGTTTGCGATCGCGTGTTGGCAGGCTGAGTGTTTTTCTTACCTCGCCTAAAATCCCAAGGCATCATCGGCTGCGATTGATTCCAAAATCCTAACTTCTTACTTTTAGCATCAGCCTCAGCTTGGAGCAATTGTTGTTTGGTGCGATCGCATCCTTTGAGATACTGCCGATAAACTTTCATATTGCCCCTCTTGCACCATAGCAAGGTTAACAGAACGGTTATTCACAAATACCTCAGCTACAAGCCTTTTGTACTTATCACGTTCAATCTGTCGAACTTGTACTGACTGGTCTACTGGCAGTACTTGTTGAAGACGAGTTTTAGATTGCTGACCCCACGGATTTTGTTTGAGTTCAGGTGCGTCAACACAACCCAAGCGGATAGTCACTAGTTGTCCTTGTTGATTGCGAAATCTCAAGGTATCGCCATCACCCACACTCACTACTGTCATCTTTGGGAGATTCGTTTGCCCTACAGTTGGGACTCCAAAGAGCAACAGTAGGGCTGCGGCGAGAACGCTGGCTTTGTTCATCTATGTAAATTTCTTGCTGATTCTGTATCAAGGGTAACTTATGTTTATTTCTCACCCTGTGATACGGATCAAGCCTAAGAAATCAACTCTGCTAAGGGAGCAATTCGCAAGCCCTGGCATTTTAGCTTGAACTCTCACGTAACTTAACTGCATTTAGCCAAGATATTAAGCCGTTAATTGCCATAAATAACAGAATTACATAAAGTAAAGCAATAAATCTTACTTCTTTAACGTAATATAACCAGATGCCAATAACATCAACTATAATCCAGTAATACCAACTTTCAATTCGCTTGTGGGTCATTAGCCACATGGCGGTAAAGCTCATAATTGTTGTGAGTGCATCTAAGTAAGGAAAAGAAGCTTTCTCTGGAAATATTGCAGGTAGTATTATATGAATCTGACTCATCAATGCTCCTATAACAAAAGTTAGAGCTATTGTTATTGAAGCTGCCATAATAATTTTACGTTTTGGGCTATATCGAACATTTAAAACTTCTCCACCATTTAGCTTGGTCGTACTCCATCGCCACCAGCCATAAACACTCACTCCCAAGTAATAAATCTGCTCTATCATATCTGAGTACAAGCGGATTTGGTAGAAAAGCACCATGTACAGTAATACGCTAACTATCCCTACAGCCCAAGTTAGTATATTCCTTTGAGAAATTAGCCATACTGACCATAAGTAAAAAATTGTTCCTAAAAATTCAACATAACTCATGGGATAACCCAAGATGTTGAAAGCAATACTATTAACACTCCAAAATTCCAGCATATTATGTTAATTTTTAAAAAAATAAATCTAATAAATTATGATACTTTTGGTATCGTTTCAATATTTTTTTTACAAAATTAATACGTGTATTTAAATCGCCGCTTAGAATAAAAAAGGGAATTTTCCTAACAATTAGATCGCTCTTAATTTGTTTTTGGAATACAATACGATTTGTCTCTCCAGAGCGATCCCAAGTATTATCATAGGGTATATCTATATCACAAAGGAATACTAAATCATAGCGCGACACAGCTTGATGTGCTAGTTCTGCTAACTCTGGGGCAG
>JAHHHN010000070.1 GCA_019359325.1 Mojavia pulchra JT2-VF2
CTCTCCACAGAAAAGTCTACTATCCCTATACAGTTCATTCTCAATAAACACCCAAATTTTTTAAGGGGTCTGTAAGCCCAAAACCTTTAGCTGGCTTGGTTTACAGGCGATTGTCGCCCCTTGAAGTGATAACCTGTACGAAAAGCAGATTCACCAACTGTGTAAGCAGTCCCATTAAAAACTACTCGTCCTGGGACATCCTCCATCTCAACAGAAGAAATATAGCTGGGGACGCGAACGACATCAAAACCATCGACTAAAAGTTTCAGGCTGCCGTAACCGTTATCAAAGCCCGCCGGAAAAATTTTTTGCAAGGTGTGAATGTTAGACATAGGGGTCAAGTAGGGTATAGAGCGCATAGCAGGGAGATATCTCCTAAGTAACTCTCATATATACCCTATATAGGGGTTAAAATTTCATAATTTTTCCAATTTATTTATAGGGTATATATGGGGGCTATGTATACCCTATTAGCAATTTTAGTTTTCAACTTAGTTCGC
This sequence comes from Mojavia pulchra JT2-VF2, assembly GCA_019359325.1. GTDB lineage: Bacteria > Cyanobacteriota > Cyanobacteriia > Cyanobacteriales > Nostocaceae > Mojavia > Mojavia pulchra. The sequence continues at coordinate 501 of JAHHHN010000070.1, forward strand.
CTATTTTTCCGATTGATACAGATAAGGGAATATTTGGCTTGATATAGTGAGCTTATCCCTGGCAATAATAAAAACTTTGCTATAGAACTGAATTGAATATGCTTATGTTTTTTGTTTGACCCAAAACATTTTGGGTCAGTGTGAAGAATATTAGAAAAAAATTCTAATTCAGTAAATAATCAGACCAGAGCAGGGTAAAATTTTTCTTCAATTACAACTAACAAGTCACGGGAACAGAACTTTGGCAACCAAATTTGTAACGCTGACTTCCTTTAAAGGAGGTGTAGGCAAAACTACCTCAGCAATTTGTCTGTCTTGCCTGTTCGCTCAAGAAGGCCATAAGGTTTTATTGATCGACTATGACCCTAACCGTTCAGCATCAGTTTGGAGCTCTAGGGATCAGCTTCCCTTTAGAGTCGCTACGGAGAACACGGCCAATCGGTTAATGGCGAAAGAAAAATTCGATTTTATTGTCATTGATACCCCAGCGCGACCAACTTCTGAAGAGATCAAAGAGTTGGTTGATGGATGCGATCTACTTCTTGCTATTACAACCCCGTCTGCTCTTTCAATTAGTGCTTTGAATATGATGGTTCAAAGTTTTCCAGCAAAAACGAAATTTTATGTTTTACTGACTGTTGTACCTCCATCATCAGAGCCTGATGGCGAAATAGCTTTTCATACGTTGAAGGAGCAAGGATTACCTGTTTTAGAACAAGGAATCCAGCGATTAAAAGTTTATGAACACGCATCTGCTGAGGGAAAACCAGTTTATGAAATCAAAAGAGGAGGCAAAAAAGCATGGGAAGATTGGAAAGCACTAGCAAAACTACAACCAATCAAAGAATTGCTAACTTAAAGCAAATTCTAAACTTTACGCCGGAATTAGAAGAGAACCAAATAAATCAAGATGAATCAAACCAAAATTCCTCTGTGGTATGGGTAAAACGCAGTCAAATTCATTTGACTTTTAGTTTTGTGCCATTTGCGCCAGATGGACAACCTGTGCGCTACTACTACGATCCAGAAGAGTTAAGAACTTGGGCGTTAAATGACTTAAAACCAAATGGGATTCATTCTCCATTATGGGTTCGTCCGCTTAAAAATGGTAAACCTGATGAATACGAGCTTGTTGCAGGTAAACGTCGCTATCATGGCTCTGAGTTCGCAGAAATTGATCCATTACCTGTCCGAATATTTCACTGGAATGACCTTGAGGCCTTTAAAGCCTCGCTTGCAGAAAACAAAAACCGTCGAGACTTTAGCGCATTAGAAGATTTAGATGCAATTCTTAAACTCCTTGCCATAAGTATTGAAGGAACTATTGAAGAAGCTGTAAGTTTGCTATATCAAATGGATAATCTCAAACGTCGCTCAGGTATGGAAAACGTTTTAGCTCATCCCCAGTACGAGATTATTCAAAGTGTATTTGACTTTTTCAATGGAATCACGTGGGAATCTTTTGTTAAAAGCAGATTACCATTGTTGAAAAAACCTAATGAAATTTTAGAGTCTGTACGTCAAGGAAAGATTGAATATACTAAAGCGCTAGAAATTGCAAAAATTAAAGAACCTAAGATTAGACAAAAACTTTTAGAAGAAGCAATCGTTAACAATCTTTCCCTGGCAGAAATCAAGAAGCGTATTCAATCTCAGAAGCCAAGTTCACAGAATTCAATTCAAGGTCGTTTAGATATAACTTATAAACAATTCAAAAAATCATTAAAGAACATAGAAAAGAATCCAGAACAACTTCAGCAAGCTGAAAACCTATTATTTCAAATAGAAGAGTTTCTAAAAAAGCATTGACCCAAAACGTTTTGGGTCAATATTGGAAGCTTATCTAACAACAATACCCTTAATGATGAATCAGTGTGATTATCCTGATTTTCCTTCGCAACCAGCTGTGTTAGGGCAACATAAGGCCTTCTCCTAACTAGACGCTATGCTCGCTCCTGCTTGCTTCATCGTAAAAGTACGGCATAGCTACCTTGCGGAAGCAGCTACTATGCGAGTTCTACTTTGGACTACGCCCAACGGCAGACGCTTAGAGCGGCGTAGAAACGTCACCTAAAACGCGTGGCTTTTTTTTGCAATTGCTGCATTAACGACCCCTGGCTAAGGAAAGTTTCCGCTAGGGGTCGTTTACCAATTATTGAAAATAATTTAGTAGATTCACAGAAAGTGATATTTAATATAAAAATCTGTTTGTTATTTATTCTCTAACTCCCCAAATCTTGGACTCCACCAACCTTTAGCTGTGCTAAAGTAAGCTACATCCTTGTGTTTTTTATCCTGGCGAGATTGTGAATCAGAACACCGGAGCATCGTCTTTCGTTGCCCATCTTTTGTATAACTGTACTCCTCTAAAGGCTTTTTGCAGACCGGGCAGGGATGTGAACTGACTTTAGTTGGAGGTTTTTGTTCTGCCCCACTTTGTTTATTTTGAGGTGCTGACCAGGATTTGGTGAGATCGCTCCAAAACAGCACGACATGATCACAGCCACTAGTACACTTAAGAAAATATTTCTTCTTGACTTTAGTGCTAGGGATTTTGGACATCAAACTACTGCACACAGGGCATTTAGTTCTGGAAGTTTCAAATTTGCGCTCAACAGAAGCTTTATCATTAGATGCTGCTCCTGCAACTAAAGTCTTGGCGAAGGAAAGCGCCGGGACAAAGTAATCCTGATTCCAAGCGCTTAGATATTGCTGCCAAGAGTGTTTACCTTCCGCTATCGCATCCAGGGCATCCTCCATTTTCGCGGTAAACTCTGCCTGGAGTAAATCAGGTAATGCCTTCTGCAAAAAAGCATCAACCTCCAACCCCAAAGCGGATGGTTGTAGACTGTCTTTGGTTAACTGTACATAATCGCGCTTTTTGAGAGTAGCAACAGTGGGAGCATAAGTACTGGGGCGACCAATGCCTTTTCGTTCCATTAGCTGTACTAGCTTAGGTTCGCTGTAACGCGGTGGTGGTTGGGTTTGTTTTTTCTCATGCGCTGCATTATCCAAAGTTAGCGATTGCCCTTGTTGTAGAGCAGGTAAAACAGAATCTTTGCTGAGATTATTCCAATACCGCGCATAACCGTAAAACTCGATTATTTGTCCTCTGGCAAGCCATGACAGATTACCCGAACAAGTGATTACTTGCGTTTTCCGCAGTTGTGCAGACTTACATTGAGATGCGATTGCACGTTTCCAAACCATGACGTACAGGTTAAATTCATCATTTGGGATTTCTTGACGTAACTGTGCGCTCGGTCGAAAAACATCTGTAGGGCGGATAGCTTCATGAGCCTCCTGCGCCGTTTTGCTGCTGCGGTGTTTGGCTAACTGCTGTGGTACATTAGCTGGATCGTTTTGCTCTAACCACCGACGCGCAGTTGCACAAAATTCAGAACTTAACATTACTGAGTCTGTACGCATATAGGTGATTAAGCCAGCCTCATATAACTTTTGAGCCAGAAGCATAGTTTTATCAGGAGAAAATCTCAGCTTAGAACCTGCGGCTTGCTGAAGCGTTGAAGTAGTAAATGGTGGTGGTGGCTGGCGATAAACTGTTTTTCCCTCCACTTGGACAACCTGATGCGGATACTGCCGCACCCCTTGGACTAACCTTGTTGCTTCTGTTTCGGACAAAACACGCTTACTCTCTGTTACTTTTTCTAAAGATGCAGCAGCATCATCATTAGTTTGGGCTTCTGATTGTTGAGTTTCAAGCCTTGAGTCGGTTGTGCCGTTATAAAAAGCTCGAAAACCTTCAGCATAATCAACCCAAACATTCCAATAGTCTTGAGGGACAAAAGTTTGAATTTCTCTTTCTCGCTGGCAGATGAGGTGCAATGTAGCACTTTGGACTCTACCAACGCTTTTAGCTCCGTTGTTTAATGCCCAGACCAGAGGGCTACCTTTGTAACCCACAAGCTTGTCTAGGCAATCTCGGCACAGCCCTGCACCGACTAAATTGAAATCGAGTTTTCTGGAATTAGCGAGTGCGCTTTTGACTGCCGATGCTGTAATTTCGGTGTAGACAACCCGTTTGGGGTCTTTCAATCCCAAAACCTGCGCCAAATGCCAAGCAATAGTTTCACCTTCACGGTCTGGGTCAGTTGCCAGAACTACCTCGTCTACCCCTTTAACCGCTGCTTTAAGTTGCCCAATAGTTTGTTTGGCGCGCTCGTCCCGTGGAACATAATCGCATCGTACACTACCGCCCTCGATGCTAAATCCGAGTGAATCATCACCCTTATCACTCAGTTCCCGTATATGACCACAACTAGCCTTTACAATCCAATCTGCACCGAGGATTTGACTAAGTTTTTTAACTTTACCAGGAGATTCGACGACAAGAAGGCGTTTGGGCATGGCAGATGTGCTTTGTATACCTTATATTAGGTTGTTCGTGACAGCAGGTAATTCTATTTTAGTATTTATGTACTATAATAATTGCTCTTTAATACTTATACTTCTTTAAATATTTTGCCGTAACTACAGCACAAGGCATTTTTGCACAAAGCAATGTCTACTTCTCCAACTCCTACGACTCAACAAGTAAACGCCACACTGCATTACGAAACCATCACTGGCGTAGTCGAACGCCTGACCTTCCACTCAGAGGAATCTGGGTATACAGTCGCACGTCTAATACGCCCCCGCACCACTGACCTCACCACAATCGTTGGTAGTTTCGCAAATATCCAGCCAGGACAAACATTACAATTGACAGGTTTCTGGCGAGACCATCCGCAGTACGGGCCACAATTTCAAGTCACGAATTACAAAGAAACCAAACCAGCAACCCTGACCGGAATTGAGAAGTACTTGGGCAGTGGGCTAATTAAAGGAGTTGGCCCGGTCACAGCCAAACGTATAGTCGCACACTTTGGTTTAGAAACGCTCGACATAATTGAAAACCAGATTGACAGACTCATCGAAGTTCAGGGTATTGCCAAAAAGCGGATCAAGCTAATCAAGAATGCTTGGTCAACTCAGAAAGCCATCAAAGAAGTGATGGTATTTCTGCAAAGCCACGAGGTGTCAACAACTTATGCGGTCAAAATTTACAAACAATACCAAGATAAGGCGATCGCTACAGTCACCGAGAATCCATATCAGCTTGCAACTGACATCTACGGCATAGGATTTCTCACAGCCGACAAGATTGCGCGGAATTTGGGTGTACCAACGGACTCCGAATTTAGGTACTGTGCCGGAATCATCCACGCATTAAGTGAAGCCGCAGAAGACGGCCATTGCTACCTGCCCCAGCCAGAACTCATCGAGAAAGTTATCAAATTGCTGGCAACAGAAGACCACCAGCCGACGGAGGATGCAATTGCCGACATTATTAAACAGATGGGTGCAAAAGAAGAATTGATTAGAGAAATCGTGCGGGGCAATAATGGCGAGAAACTGCTACTGTGCTACAGACCAACGTTCTTCCATACAGAGATGAACTTAGCACAGATGATATCTCGAAGGTTAAACCTGCCGATTGTCCAGGATATGCCGCGTGTTCGTGCTTGGATAGAGCGTTTTACAACTAGCCGCAAAATCCAGTTGTCGCCACAACAGCAGCAAGCGGTAGAGAAGGCAGCGTATTCTCCAGTTATGGTACTCACCGGTGGGCCGGGAGTTGGGAAAACTTTTACCACGCACACCATAGTTAGCTTGTGGAAGGCAATGGGCAAAACAATAGCCCTGGCAGCACCAACGGGAAGGGCAGCACAACGGTTATCAGAAATGACCCAACTTGAGGCTAAGACCATACATCGCTTGCTGGAGTTCGACCCCAAGACAATGGGTTTCAAGCGCGACAACTCGAATCCATTGCCATACAGGGCGATAATTGCAGATGAAGCATCGATGCTCGACCTGTTCTTGGCACACTCACTGTTTAAAGCTGTAGCCGAGGGAGCGCAACTATTATTAGTAGGTGACATCGACCAATTACCTTCAGTTGGCCCTGGCAAAGTGTTGGCAGACCTGATCAATTCGCTTCAAGTACCAGTAGTGAAGCTAACGCAAGTCTTCCGCCAAGCCCAGCAGAGTGCAATCGTTACTGCCGCACACCAAATTAACCAGGGCGATTATCCAAACATAGAACCAATTAGTGACAATCCCGTGTCAGATTGCTTGTGGCATGGTGGAGGACATGAGCCAGAACACGGAGTACAGGCAATTTGTGAGTTGATTAGCGATTTTATTCCCCGGCTGGGTTTCAATCCATCATCTGATGTTCAGGTACTTTGCCCAATGTCGCGGGGTTTGGTGGGAACTCGTAACCTGAATATGGTATTGCAGCAGTTGATTAATCCGCCCAGCCCCGATAAAGCAGAGATTGTCAGGGGTGGGATGACTCTGCGGGTGGGAGATCGGGTCATCCAGCAGACTAACGATTATGACCGCGAAGTATTTAATGGTGATTTGGGAACTATCCTGAGTATTGACACCATAGAGCAAGAAATCACAGTTGATTATGGTGGTCGGGCTGTAGTTTACGATTATGCTGACCTGAATGAAATTACTCTGGCGTTCGCTGTCTCAGTACATAAAAGCCAGGGTTCAGAGTATCCGGTGGTTATCCTGCCACTTTACATGTAACACTACATGATGCTGTCGCGTAACTTATTTTATACAGGGTTAACCCGTGCTAGAAAATTGGCGATCGTGATTGGTTCTAAGAAAGCAATATCATTGGCTGTGCGGACTACAAACGATCAGCAGCGTTACACAAGGTTGTGGCAGAGACTGTTGCAGCCAAGTTAATGAAAATTATCGCTGAATTTCAGTTAAAAGATAATTTAAGACAATGACCCATAAATATGAATCACGCGCCGAATTTGAAGAAAGATTAGATGAAATGATTAAAACAGGTCTATTGAAAGCTCAATACAAATCTCTACTGTTAGAAATAGATGAACTTGGAACAAAAGCTTGTGCTGCCAGACTTATTTCTGGGCTGGGATGGGGTGTAGATGCTAATAACTTCATTCTGGATGAATACGAAATAACCGATAAAGACGGTAATCCTATATATTTAAGTTTAGCGGAAACGAGAGATTACCTGAAGAAATTGATTGCAGATTCAGAACAAGTCAACGAATAGTTTTAGCCAAATGGTTACAGGTGTTCTCAAAATTGGGAGCCAAATTTGCTCCAAAAAATGAGATACCTAGCTGTACGGGCTACAGAGCAGCAGTGTTACACAAGGTTGTGGCAGAGGTTGTTGCAGCCGATGTGAGGATTACAAAGTTAGTTTTATTGGGTGCTAAATTGACCGAAAGTTTTGCTAAAAGTCAATTAATAGAATTACTATTATTGCTTGCTGCTAAAAATTCTTGTAGTGTTCGTAAAGTCCGCTCTGTTGAATCAATAAATACTAATTGGATACGAGCTTCAACGGCAACTAGTGGATTACCTTCTTTAAAAATTTCAATTGATTGCCAAAAGTTTGCTTGATAAAGAGATGTTTTATTTGCGGCTTCTAACTTGGTGTTAATTATCACGTCTTCTAGAATAATTACCTTACGATAATTAACTTCAATCCGAGCAACAACTGGAACAATTTTCTGTTTAATTTGTAGGTTGTGATGCTTCAGCCAATCCCAACGCCCTGTTTCTAAATACTCCAAAACGGTAGCATTATTAACATGACCTAGACTATCGAGATCATTTGGACGTACCTGTAGTCTTAAAGAAACAAGTTCAAAACTCATTATTCAAAAGCTGCTCAATGAATGATTTATTAGACTAGTTAAAATACTAGTTGACAATATATTCAAATTAATTTTTGATAAAAAAAATACAAATGAGAAAAAATGAGCATAGCTTCTTTACTGATTAGACTTTTCAGGTCTGTTGTAGCATTCACTTGATGATGGTTTTGTTACAGGTGCGGTAGGAAACTTTGAAATTGATGGAGAAATTTCACTTAAGTATTACTGATTAATGTGTTTGAGATAAGAGTAAAGAATTTCACACTCGCTTTTATAAGAGATAATAAAGCATTGTTGTCCTACTGCATTATGATACAGAACAACGACAACCCGTTCCTTTGGGCAAACTCCTAAACAACTTGTACCAACAACTCGATATTTTCCCCACAATCCATCTAATTTGAGACGAGACTTCAGCCATTTCTGTAGCTCTTCGGAAGCTGTTGTACCTGAACTAACTCGGTGATAACTGCCAGAAAATTGCTCGACTGTACACTGGGAACATACTAGTATCAAACCATTCTGCCACTGGGGAGCGAAAGTGGGAATGGAAGGAATGGGGGTAGGAGTTTTTAACGGGCGATTCCTGGAAGGAACACTGGGTTGCTCATCATCTGAGAACTGCTGAAAAATTTGCTTGATTAGTTTTAAAATCCGTTTAAGCAGTTTCTTCATGGACGAATGGCTTTGCTATTTCTCTCATAGCATTATCTAAATTAACTGTTGAGTTTGTTCTAACAGATCAGTATTACATGAGGTTTTTTGAAATCTGTGTTGAGAGTTCTCCCACAAACATTACTTGTAAACTCTGCTTCGATCAGCAAATGTCAGAAAGCGATATTTCTGGCTGTGCGGACTACAGATGACTAGCAGCGTTACACAAGATTATGGCAGAGGTTGTTACAAGCTCAAACAATTAAATAGTAGGCTGTCCGGCTGCAAATATTTGTTGCGCTGTTAATTGCAAGTTAGGAAAGACTGAAGAAATGAGTTGCTCATCATTTTGAAACAATTGTTTGTGATATTCATCTTCTACTAATGTGCAAATTGTGATTGTTGGTTGTTTGGGTTTGCCGATATACTCTCTGCCACCAATACCCAGATAATCAACAATCCAATACTCAGGTATTCCTAACAGAGCATAATCTTCAACTTTACGAGCATAGTCATTTTGCCAGTTTGTACTAACAACTTCAGCAATCCACTTAATGGAATTTCCTGATGTAATTACAGGTTCTTGCTGCCATAGTGGTTCATTAAATAGTTGAGTTTGGTCTAATACAATTACATCAGGACGGAAAGCTGTATTCGTTCCTAAAAGTTTAATTAAACACCGATGGGGAATAAAATATGAGATTTCTTGACGGTCAATTTCTACATTCAATTTTCGCCCAATGAAAGCAGATACTTGCTCGTGCGGCCCTGTTGGTTCCATTTCAATTAATTCACCATCAATTAATTCACAGCGTTCATTATCGCCATAATGAACAATAAACTCCTCAACAGTTAAAAGTTTTGGCGCGAATTGAACCATTGTAATGTCCCTACTTCTGGTTAAGGTTAATGAATTTTTCAGTTTTCAAATATCAGTTTTTTATTATTGTTTGAAATTAGGGTTTATTTATTTTAGCCTTACCGAACTTCAGATCCTGCAAAAATCAGGAAAATTACGAGCCTCCTAAGCATGTGCGTGAATCTTATATGCTAACATATTATCTTCATCCTCAACTCCGTGATAGTTAGCACAACCGATGCAAGCAATTAGACGGCATACTTATTTGTTGTATTTTAACTACCTGTTCACACTCTTGAAGTTGAAAACTTTGAGAAAGTCTGTTAAAAAAAGTAGCGATACTAACCCTTATCTTTTCTAAAGGGCTGGAGACTGATATAGAAGAGTTACTTTGATTTTTGTCTGGCATATTTTTCTCTAACTATAAGTTTTTAATTTTGATTACTATTCCAGCCATCAAACTTATATTTGAGATGAGAATTCTGGAGTAGCCTTTCGATTCCCAAACGAATTAGCTCTGGCGGAACTCCGTCTAATTTCAACTCGTTCTGGATAAACTCATCGATTGAATTGGCTTTTGTTTTCTCTAACAGTGCTAACATTTGTTGAGCTTGAGTAAGGGGCGCATCCACTGATGAATTAGCTTCGGTGTGAGAAGATTGTTGATCGCTTGGTACAGAATTAATAAACTTGTTGGTATCTCGATCGTAGCCAGAAAAGTTTTTTAGCTGTGGCATGGGAAACCATTCATTGATGCCGCCGTAATACACTGCTCGACCAACTGCTGATTGTGCGGCAATCTCCATAACTTGGGTTGAGGTAATCTTGCGATCGCCCGGAATTAACTGTGTGGCAATCATGGCACTGTAAGCCGGGACATTATCTGGAGAAACCAATGCTACTGAGGTTAACTGCGATCGCAGACCGCCAGAAATGCCCAAGTCGTCAGTGTGAGGATTTTGAACGACAATCCAGAAATGCCAACCAGAGCTATCACCGCAAGAACAGTAAGAAATGATTTTGTCCTTGAGCCAGCCAATCTCACCCTTGGCATTTTTGAACTTGGAACAAACAGCCGTACCTTCATCCAGAATGATGAGCTTAGATCCAGAGATTTTCTGGAACTCGCTAAAGCATTCTTTGACCCAACTGACTGCTTCGGTTGGCGACATTTCAACAATCTTGGCGCGTTTGAGGGTGTCAACACGACCATTGAAATAACCAGTTTCTTTCTCGTCACCTTTGGGGTCAATATAAAAGATATGTATGTCAGGATGCAGTCGCTTGATGGCATCTATGGCGTTGCTAATGGTGATCCCCTTGCCAGAACCAGGGACACCAACCCACAGCATATTGGTGACTTTTTTGGCGATGTGACCAATTAAGTCATATTCAGTATGAGGAGATTTTGTGTAAGTGGAAATTGCGGTATTAATAATCGGAGTTTCTGTGGGCAATGGCTGTGAAGTAGGAGGCGGGGGATAAACCTCATGAGAATGAATCTGTGGTGCTGATGTTTGGGTTGTTTGTGAGACTGGAGTTGGTAAGTGCGTAAACCGCGCAGGAGGAATCCCCAAATTCTGCGGCTGAATTGCTTGCTGAATGGCTGTAACTTGTTGATAGTTTACTCTAGGGTCAACACTCACTTGTGCCAAATGACCGGATAGCTGTTCTTGAGTAGGGAAATAGCCTTGAAGTTGAATAAACCAATCAAGCAACCAACGGTAAGCGTAAAATCTTTTCCCAGGCTCAACGGCATTCAGGTATTCACACACAACATGAGAACATTGCTTGAGCATGGCGAATTCATATTTCTCCATCGGCTCTAAATGCAGCATCAACTCGGCAAGTTCGTTGTGATTAGCAAAATATTCCTCCCTGGCAACGCTATCACCCATAGCTGAAAGGAAACTGAAGAAGTCGCCACGAATAAAAGGAATGGGTGCAAATTGATGAGTATCGTTTAAGTCTTGTACCACTGACCAAAGATAACCAAAGGAGGCAACAACCGCACCAATTGGGGCAAGGGGAGAGGTGGCATAACAAACCGCACCAACCGCAGATGTGGCCAGTGTGATGAACTTAGCCAAATTCATACCGTTACGTTCGTCCCTGGCGCGAACCAATAACTGGTCTTGGCGTTCTTGCAGCCAAGAGGCGATGTTGCCAGCTTCCAAATACTCAATACTGGGATAATCGCCACGTAGCAGTGCCGTTTCTTTTGTTCCTAGCATTGGTATTTGTTGCTGCATGTTCTTTCTTCTTACTTAGTTAATTTCCAAATGTTGTAACCAATCTCACCAGCCATCATTGAGGCACAGTTATAAGCAAAACAACCCAAAATTGCGGCTGGGTTAGTGTAACGGAAAGGATTACGACCAACGAATGTGGTGGTGATGTCTAGCACCCAGAAAAATAGTGCGATCGCTCCCCCTGTGTGGCGCTCTTTCATACCGGCACGCTTATAATCGCCCCAGAGTGCGACTGTCAAATCGATGTTTCCAGAGGGTTTTGTACCCAGAGTATACTGTCGAGCATCTTCAAACTCATGCTTGGCTTGCTGAGGATCTTTGGTAGAGTCGATGGGAGGTATTACCCTCCGCACCTCTCTGTTAAATCTGGACGTGAAACTTTCATTTCATCCAGCTTCCGATATTCTTAGATAATAAGTTCCTTAACCTGCTCCATCATCCCCAAACTAAAGTGACTTTAGTTTTAACTGGTTAACGGGTTTTCGCGCATGAAGGTATCGGTTAATTCCCCTTTATCTTTTGCTCATGTGGATATAATCATGACAGCTTTCATGTACTACCATTAGATTAGAAGTCTTCCAGTTTCCATGATTGCCATCTATGTGATGTAGATGTACCCTTTCTTCTGAGGTCAATTTATGACCGCAGTATCCACAAGTATGGTTTTGTTGTTTTAATTGTTTTGAGGTTGCCCCATCGTATAGTTTACTGTTCCTTTCAGTCCAATAAACTAAGTCTCCATCAAAGGGTGATTTATTCCCTTTTACTTTGACATGGGCAAATTCGGAGTAAGGAACGGCAGGAAAGGCTTGTTTAGCCAGCTTTACGGCTGATTTTTTATCCTGCTTGGTTTCTTTGTTAAATACCCTGAATGCTCTGTGACTCATGTACCACAGTGAGAACCGTGACCCGTCCATTTTGCAGAACTTGTGGTATTGTCTCCATCCTCTAACAATAGGTGCAAGCTTTTGGGCTTTCACCTTAGCACCATAATTCGAGTGATTGACGATTTTCTTGACTTTCTTACGGAATGCTTTGTAGTTTTCCACTGAGGGAACACATTTGAGCTTTCTGTTTTGTTGTACTTTGAAATTCCAACCTAGAAAGTCAAATCCATCTGTCGAAGCGGTCAGTTTGGTCTTTTTCTCGCTTACCTTTAATCCTCTTTTTGCTAGGAATTGGCTTATTTTATTCAGTAACTCTTCTGCGTCGTCTTCTGGTCTTAGGAAGAACACCATATCGTCTGCGTAGCGTACACAGGCTTTTTTGATGTCCTTCTTTGGTGTGTCAGGTGTCACCCTGCGTCCCTTGATGCCGTGATATTGATGTAACTCTTCAATATTATTTAGGGCTATATTTGCCAGAAGTGGGCTAACCACACCACCTTGAGGTGTACCTTGTTCGGGGAATTCTGGGTTTACTCCTGCCTTTAATGCTCGGAATATTCCCTCCTTTAATGCTCTGGGAGCAATAAGGTTATCCATTATGGTTGTGTGGTTTATCCTGTCAAAAGTGGGTAGCTAGCTAGCGAGGTTTCCACGGTTTGGCTCCTTTTCTAACTAGCCCCCTCCGAACCGTGCTTACAAGATTTCCAGGTACACGGCTCTCCAGTACTCTGTTATCGCAAGACTCGTTGAGACATTGGTTTACCAGCATGTATTGCATCATGGCATTGAGGGCAAACCATGAGAGTTTTCCTTCTACGTGCGGACATAACTTGCATCCATTGCGGTTTTTCTTTTCTGCCCTTGGTTTTGAGGTCTTTAAGGGCGCGAATATGGTGAACCTCAATGTTACCTTTTGCACCGCAAATCTCGCATTCGTCAGCAAGCAGACGCTTGATTAGTTCATTTCTGAACGCGGGCTTTCTACTTGTTGGCAGGTCTAAAATGGTGGCTTTTTGGTTACGTTTTAATTGTATGCCGCCAAAGCGAGCCACTAAGGATTTCTTACCTTCTACAGGGACGGTTATTTCCACACATTTTCTTCTTCCTTGTGGAAGCTTAACGGTCTTCTTATACTTGGCGCAGATTTTTGCTACGCTAGTTCTGTATTTACAGGCAAGGGTTTTCATCAGCGAACTCGACATAACCCATTGGAGTTTTCGCAGCCATGCAATATTTTGAGCCAGACTATAGAATTGTACGTACCCTCGAAATTCTGATTGGTAAATGTTGATAATAGTAAAATCATCATCATTTATTAATTCAGGGCGATGAATGGGTTTACCATTCCTCATGTATAAGGCACATTTTTCTTCTATAACTCTTGCTGGGATTCTGAGTGCAACAATTCCGTTGATTGAGCGTTTACCATTGGTATGCTTATCGTCAGAATATTGGACTAGAACTTTGTAACCTAAAAAGCTTGCTGCTTCATTTCTAGCATTAGTAATTAAGGTCTTTTCTGATGACAGTTCTAACTGAAGATTTGCAGCTAAAAAGGTCTTGATTTTCTCCTTAATTGCTTTAGCTTCTTGAAATGAGCCAATAAACCCAAGTAGGAAATCGTCTGCATAGCGGACGTAATTTAATCTTCTGTACCCAGGGTCACGAACATTTTTCGAGGGCATTTTCTGGTATTTAATTTCCAGTTGACGTGCTTTATCAAATTGTCCGTTCTGCCTGTAGTACCAAGCCAGCTTTACGAGTTTTGAATACTCTGGATTTTCTGCCCGACATTTGCCGCGTGTATATTCTGGAATCAGTATTTGTTCGATAAATTTATCGAATTTGTCAAGATAGATGTTGGCAAGTGTGGGTGATAGAATCGAGCCTTGCGGGGTTCCGCTAAGGGTCGAATAATATTTCCGTTGCTCGCAGTAACCTGCCTTGAGTAAATTTTCAATCAATCTTAAAAAGCGGTTATCTTGGATTTTCTCACGTAAGATTGACATTAAGATTTTATGATCTATATTGTCAAAACAACCGCGAATATCTCCTTCGACAAACCATTTAGTTCCTTGCCAAGTTCGGTCTATTACTGTTAGTGCCGTATGGCATCCGCGCTTGGGTCGAAAACCATGACTGCTGTTGGAAAATTGAGGTTCATAGTACGCTTCTAATATCAAACGTATTACTTCCTGAACCAATTTATCATTCCAGGTGGGAACAGTACAGTAAGACTGCACATAACTTCAAGTCACTTGTGGGAAGTTGTGTCACCATCATCAATCCCATCCACCCGTTATGTGGTCAGTTTGTTGTAATACAGCAAATTCGTAAAGTTGGGCAA
>JAHHHN010000009.1 GCA_019359325.1 Mojavia pulchra JT2-VF2
TCCTGGAGTTTTTTCTGATTAGCTGGTTCCATTATTGATTGAGGGAAGATTAATTTCTTCCTTTATTTTTGCTGATTTTCACCTCCACTTACTAGTTCATCTGTTCTTACAAAGCTGAGATGCTCCCCAAAAAGCAGAAAATCAGATTTTTTCTAGTAATCGAATCTTCATTGAACACATAATTCGGCTTATCAAGATTTTCCGCATTGCCTCTTGACGATTTCGACTTCATTCTCCGGTGTACGAGCAAATAATTTTTACTGTTTGTGGTTTAGTTAGATTAAGAATTGGTAGTTTAGTTTTACCAACTTAATCAAAAGTGATAATTACATGCTCACACAAGATAAAGGGGGGGCATATTTTTTGGTCTAAACTATCACTAACTATCTTTAACCGTGATTACTACGTTTCTATGAAGATATCAAAGCTGGCTTTCAAAGCTTTGCACAGACACGCTTGTAAATTTTCGGACAGGTCTATTGATCAAGAATAACATTATTAGAATCTATCCCACTAATACCAGCAATATGATAATCTGCTGTTGATGAAGGTAAGTTGTATTAGGGTATGGCTGGGCGATTTGAAGGATTAAGCGACCAGTCATTACAGTTGTTTGAAGATATATTCCCCAAGGAGCCAGAAAAGAAAGGGCGGGGAATGCCCCATCGATGATTCTTTTATAGAGGATGAAAACCAATCGAGTAAGTGGGTGACATATTTTTTCTTTTTCTATTTGAAGGCAAAACAATAAAGCCACTCTGTCCCTGAATTCGGGAATTTTTTACTTTAAGCCACAATATCTTCGCTACTTTTACACCTTTTTGGTCAGTTTTTGCTTCTAAGCAAACCCTGCTGTTTGAATTAGGTTTAAGGAAAGTATGAATAGCCTAAAAGATGTATATCGTGTACTAAAAAATTAAATTTTTAACAAGAGCATACCAGTAAATTAACTAAAATAATCTTTTAAGTACTACAATAGAGTTATGGCTAAAAATATTAATTTTGAATATAGATTCAACAGCTTGAAATCAACTAAATCAAAAATCTATATTGAGAAATATATCTTTTGAATTTATTTTCAAAAAAAAGTGAGCGAAGGTATATTCCGAGAAATAGATAAATTATACTCTTTTTGTAAATAATCTTGTCTAATATTGACAGCAAGTTTAGCTATAAAAACAACAATAAATAAAAGGAAAAAATGCCAAGACTCGTAGGAAATCGCTCTCATGCTGGAGCAAACATCACCATTATCATCATCCTGATCGCCACGTTTGGGGTACTCCTCGAATACTTTGGCGTGGTTGACATTGTTCCTGGTTTTGGTCGAGAGGGACGATATTTTCAGCTAAAAAGTCAGCTAACTAACGAACAAGTCACTGAACAACCCAATCAATAAAAACTGCGAGGAATAAATGCGTAAAGGTAGTGATATTATCGATAAAGTGGTCGTCACATACGACGCTGGTAAGAAAATTGAGCGAATTCGAGATTTAATTTTCGATCAAAAACGCAATCAACTTTTGGGCTTCTTGGTAAAAGAGAAGGGACTGTTTCGGGATGCAAAAGTGATTCCTTTGCAAGAGGTGCAAGCTATAGGATTAGATGCGATCGTAGTTAACTCTAAAGAATCTGTTGTTGAGGCACATCGTGTTCCGGCAATTAAAGAGATTTTGCACCAGAATATCGTGCTCAGAGGCACGAGAATTCTGACTACTCAAGGACTCGATCTTGGCGGACTGGTTGATTTGTTCTTTGATGAGCACAGTGGACTGGTGGAAGGATACGAAGTTTCCGGTGGTGTGTTTGCCGATGCTTACTCTGGGCGATCATTCGTTCCTGCTCCCGAAACGCTGAAAATTGGTGACGATGTTGCTTTTGTGCCTCCAGAAACTGCTCAAATGATGGCAGAACAGGTCGGTGGTATCCGAGGAGCCGTTAACGCAACTGAAGATAGATTCCAAGACTCGGCTGAGACTGCTAACCGCAGACTGCAAACAGCAGTTCAAACCGTAAATGAGCAACTGCAAAGCTCGGTAGAGAACGTGAACCGTAGTCTACAGGAAGCAAGGCAGAATGCAAGTGAGCAATTGCAGACGGCAACTGATGCTACTAGCAGCAAACTGCAAGACCTGAATCGAGATGCGACTGCTTCGCTGACTAATAATTTGGTTGACCCTGCGGAGCAAAAGGTATATGTGATTGGCAAGCACGTTGAGCAGGATGTGCTGACTCCAGACGGAAATGTATTGCTACTGCAAGGGCAGGAAGTCACCCTAGTCGATGCAGAAGCGGCTGATCGCCTGGGTATCCTTGATGAACTCTATCGAGCCACCAATGGCAGTCTAACTGCAAACATCAGCCGCAATATGCAAGCAGCAATCGAATCTACTAGCAATCGAATTGGGAGCGCAACTCACAGTAGCGTCGCTAATCTGCGTCACTCAGTTGATGGGCTGGCTGCACATGTAGCGATCCAACAAACAAAAGGGCGCAGAGTCTTGCAAACAGTGCGTGCTAACGAAGGCTTAATTATTGCAGCATCTGGGCAAATTGTGACCGAATCCGTTCTCGATCGTACCCAGACTTACGGTAAAGAAGCAGAATTACTCAATGCTGTCGGTCTAGATTTGGCAACCGTAGCCCGTTCTAGCGCTAATGACACTTGGTTAGAAACCAAAGTTCAACTGCGCGACGGAGCAAGCATCGCCCAAAAGAACCTCAACAGTTTCTGGCAAGCCTTGAAAAAGCAGTCTGAAAAGCTACAAGGACGCAGCACACGGGCAATGAAGAAGCAACGAATTGAACAAGCATTGGGTCGTCCAGTTACCCGTGTCATTCTTGACCCAGAAGACAACGTAATTCTCAATGTGGGTGAACTAATTACCCATCGCGCCGTCCGTCAGGCTGAAGAAAGTGGAGTTCTGAATATCTTACTGAGTTCAGTCTATACCAAGGAGCCAGAAATCTCTGACAAGGAGTTACGTGCTTCAGAACACGGAATGGCAGCCTTAGTGCATCACGGTAATGGGCGATCACAACTTGAATCTAAATAGACTTGTCCGAAAACTCCTTGCGCCAGAGTGTTCAAAGCTTTGAGACAAAACTTTGAGATTTTTGCGAAAACGCAGTTACAAGGGTTTGATATAGTTAGTGATAGTTTAGAGGCATAAAAATAAACTCCTAGTTTCTAAAAATTTATGATTATTGTTACTAATTAAGTTGGTAAAATTAAACTGCCTATTCTCAACCTAACCAACCCACAAACTGTTAAAATAATCTGCTCATAACTATCAATTTTTAAGCGGAATCTTTGTGAGACTATGCGAAATATTTTGAGTAAACGAATCAAATGCTCAATAAATATCCGATTACTAGATAAAGCTTTGTTTTCATCTTTTTGTTGTTGGGTTAGTTCTTGTTTCGGTTTTCTTTTATGAGGAGTAATAATATTCTCACCACCTTGATACGCTTTATTTCCTGAAAATGGCTGAGATTTATCAAATTTCTCTTGAGATTTACGAAACAACTTTATATCTGCTGTTGGCCCACGAGCGCCTACTTCTGCCTGACAATATCTTTGGCTTCTGGTAGCCCAATTACTTGACTTTTTAAAGTATGTTGTCTCTTCTTTCCAGAAAAATATTCTTGTTGCTCTTTTTGGCCGGAAGGTCTATATATTAACTGTTCCAGGCTATCGACTAATAGCCTAAAATTCGTTAACACTTCTTGAAAAAATAGTAAATTGCTTTCATTATCTGAGACTTGTTCTAATAAACTAGATGGTAAGATATCTCGAAGGATTGGTACCCAATAATGGAATGTATCATTAGCTTCTGTCTTAGAAACTCCAAACAACATTCCTAATACTTGAAATGTCGGCATCTGCCGTAAATAAAATAAGCATAAACATACTGGCTCTTGGATTAATAGTAATTCTTTGCGCCCCCCGCCAGCCGCATTGATTCTGATTTTATGGCTTGACTGTTTAGTTTTAATTTCGTTGTGACGATTTCTGGCACAATTTAGCAGCGATTGTAATTGTTCGTAACTAATCCCTAAAATTTGTTTTGTTCGTAGTGGATACTTTTGGATATAATCAAAAACCATAACTAATATTGAAAATGGTAGACACTCATTTAAACGTTTTACCATTTTTCTTTTCCTAAGTTAATATTTCGGACAAGTCTACTAGGAATTGCTCAAGAGAAGGGTTTAATTAACTGGAGTTACGGTGCCGTTGACGGGTCTTTTTCCCCCTGGAAAAGGTGGCGGTGAGGGTGTTAAGTATGGCCATAAAGGCAAAGGGATTTTGATACATACGCTAACTGATGGTAATGGTATGCCTTTGGCCAATCGCACAACTCCAGCCAACGGTAGCGAAAGAGATCAAGTTATACCACTGTTAGATAGTGTCAAAGTCAACACGAACAAACCCGGTAGACCGCGTAAACGAGTAAAAGTGTTGGCGGCAGATAAAGGTTACGATTCCAAAGATAAACGTGCTGCTTTGCGTAGACGCGGTATCAGACCACAATTACCCAAGCGTGTTTGGAAGAGCAAGAAGAATCGCGGCAGACCAATTAAAATCTCAGTTCCACGTTTTCAACAAGAGCGTTGTTTCGCCTGGTTCCAAAGAAAATATCGCAGGCTTGTGGTTCGATGGGAGCGGATTTCTGCCTGCTTCAACGCTTTTCTTTCTCTAGCTAGAATTCACATTTGGATTAATAGAATTTTATTAGTGGGATAGGTTCTTAGCATCTTCACCCCATCCCAGTCCAAGAATAAGACCATTAGCATAAGCTTTATCTCCAAGTTCAGCTATTTCTAAAATTAGAGATTTATACTTAGGTTCTAGTTTTCCTGCTTGAATCATCTTATCTAATCTGGCTTCAAATTCGGTGTATGATTCAATCTTCTGGGTCATTGTTTTGAATTATATTGTAACTGAGATTTTGTGACGATACTCATCAACTTGGGTGAAACAATCTTTGCCACAATCTTGTGTAACGTGCTGATCATTTATAATCTACACAGCCAGGGATACCATTTTTTTGGAACCACTAATAATTATTAGCTTGGTAGCATACCTAGAATCTGAGTTATGAATTGTGCTGGCAAATGCCAGTAAGGTTTCAACTATGTATATTATTAGTAATAGCGATAGCAATTGATCAGGAAAAATACTTCAAATCCTATCGAATGTGCAAATAGTAAATAAAACAAAAACAGAAATTACACTCAAAGGTACATACAATAAATTACGAGAATTGGCAAATGGTTAGAGAATACTCACCCCAAACACAATCCAATTCGCCTCTAGAAAATCTGCCCCCGCTTCAAAGTGGCGATCGCCTGACTCGCCCCGAATTTGAACGACGTTACGCGGCTGCTCCTCATATCAAAAAAGCAGAACTGATTGAAGGAATCGTTTACGTGGCATCTCCATTAAGACATGAACAGCATGGTAAACCTCACAGCCGGATGATAACTTGGTTAGGAGTTTACCAATCATTAACTCCTGGTATTGACTTAAGTGATGCTCCAACTGTCAGACTCGATTTAGATAACGAACCACAACCGGATGCAGTGCTGTTTGTTGAAACAGCTGCGGGTGGACAGACAAAATTGAGTAGCGATGGTTATATTGAAGGTGCGCCTGAGTTAATTGTAGAAATAGCCGCAAGTAGTGCCGCGATCGATAGGGGCAGCAAAAAACAGGTTTACCGCCGTAACGGGGTGTTGGAATACATAATCTGGCAATCTTACGAGAATCAAATAGAATGGTTTTACCTCAGTGATGGCGACTATCAATTGCTATCTCCTGGTGAAGATGGGATCATTCGCTCTCAAGTTTTTCCAGGGTTGTGGTTAGCTGTGGAAGCATTGCTAGACAATCAGATGGTGCGGGTGTTACAGGTGTTGCAGCTGGGATTAAATTCCTCTGAACATGGTAATTTTGTCGAGCAATTGGCGAACAGATAAATGCGCCATCGCTACCAGCCATGACAAAGTTTGTAGGCGGATGTCTATGGGACTTGTCTGAGACATTTTTTACCCGATCAAGGGAAGAATCTTAGACAAAATTAATTGGGAAGCAATGCGATTTTGTGAGGTGTTTCCAAAATTAGGGCGATCGCCAATCTTCATGCTTAAGCGCGAAGTACTTTAAAATACAATATAAAATTGTTCCAACTGTCTGCCATCCATCGACTTGGAGTCGCTCAATTTTTGATAAAAAAATACTCAAGCGCCAAAAGCCCGCGCTCCGGTTGAGCAACATATTAAGCTTACGTGTAACTCGATGGATGGGCTTGTACCTCAGCCCATCCACCGCACTTAAGTGCAAACGACATTCTTATCTCTGTTTGCAGCTTGCGGTAAGTTCTACATTGTAGAAAGTCCCTGGTTTGGGATTAATTGAACGCAACTCCTGAATAAAAGCATTAAATCTTGTATTGCTTGTGCCGAAGCCAGCTTCAGCACAAGCAGATAAACCTCCTTCGATGGGAATAGGAGATCCGACCCTGGGACTATATACAATGAATTTATCGACGGTGCTAGTGCCGACTGCAAACCCGATAACTTGGCGAATTGTTCGCAAAGCGGCATTATCTAAGGAACCACCAATACTGCCAATACTGATATTAACCGCACGATTTTCAGCAAAGGCCGGCGCATTAATCGACAATACTGCCCCGACAATAATGAAACAGGTGAACTTCTTCATTTTCCTCTCCTCCAAAAAATTGAAAAACTAATAATTAGGTTTCGACATGGATGAAGTACATCAGAGACTTTGCCATGTAAGGTTTTCAGGCATCGTGTTGTACCTCACTCGGCTGAAAACTTATGTAGGTAAAAATCGTGGAATAACTATTTATTATCCCTCTTTTGTTACCTTCGGCAAAGAATAATCTCAAACCCCTATTTTTACGTTTCTTTTCAACAAAAGAATTGGGTGCGGCTCTTTTAAAAATACGGTATCTTGAATAAGGGTAATTTAGGAGATGCTTGTCGAACAAAGGTATTGAAAAAATTCCCAGGTCTAAACTCCTTAAGTTCAGATAGTGTTTACAGCTATTTTCAGATAAATAAACCACATTTTTTTATCTCACGCAGAGACGCAGAGAGAAATATAAGAGTGTGGTCTAAATACATGAAAACTGCGTCAATTAATCCTTATAGCTACTCGGAGAATATTATGTTTTACTTTTTGCTTACTTCTGTCCCATTGCATAAGTAAAACTCTTATAATTAGGAAATGGCATTTAGTAAAATTTATGTTACGCGATCATTGGATAGGAGAGTTGAATGATTATTGCTCTTATTAAAAAGCTATAATCATGACTTCTTTTCCTTGTACCCTCTTTTTTCTTCCATACTGTTAATTTGGCAATTTATCAGTTAAATAAACTTGAATCAGGTGTAGAAAATCTTCCAAATCTTGGACTAATTTAGCTGTATCTTGAAGCTCTTGGGTATGGCCTAATTTTTCTAGTTGTTCTGCGGCTTGCTGCATAGTTGTAGCTCCGACATTGGCACTAGCGCCTTTGAGATGGTGCGATTCCTTAAGAAGTTGCTGAAAATCATTAGTCGCGATCGCAGTTTTGGCTGCTTCTAAATGAGACTGGCTATCTTCAACAAATAATTGTAGTAATTCCAATTCAAATTCTGCGTTATTTTCGGAAAGTTGATGTAGATGTTCTCAATCAAGGGGTAGGCCGAGTGCATCAGTATTTGTCAGAGATTCTATCTGCTCAGTTGTATCTGTATTTTGTGTTTTGAAAATTATACTTGTCCAATGCTCTAGCGTTACTGCCAATTTTTCTTTCATCACTGGCTTGCTGAGATAGTCATCCATGCCTGCATCTAAACACATTTGTCTATCTTCTTTCATTGCATTAGCAGTCATAGCAATATCTCAGCAATAGTAGAAGTTGCTTTAATCTGCGCTCCTAAAGCCATGCCATCTGTTTCGGGCATTTGCATATTAATTAAGATGACATCATAAGGCTGGTTTTGCTCACAAGCTTCTTGAATTACACCCAGAGCCACAGCAGCACTCTCAGCTTGATCTACTTGCATTCCCCAACGGGTAGCTTGATGGTAAATAATTTTGCGATTAGTAGCGTTGTCATCTACTACTAACAAGCGGCGATTGTTCAGCAGCCCGCGATCGCTTATTGTAGAAGCAGGCTGGAGTTGCTTGGCAAAAGTCACCTCAAACCAAAACTGCGAGCCTTGCCCCAGCTGACTTTCTACGCCAATTTCTCCTCCCATCAAAGTTACTAATTGTTTGCAAATAGCTAATCCTAAACCTGTACCGCCATATTTGCGGGTAGTAAAAGCATCAACTTGGGTAAATGGCTGAAAGAGTCTGCTTTGATTTTCTGGGGTAATGCCAAGACCCGTATCTGTGATAGCAAAGTTAATGTAGCTGTATTTGGAGTTTGCGAACGTAATTCTACTCGGATTAATATCTCCCCTGTGCTAGTAAACTTAATCGCATTGCTAATCAAGTTCATCAGAATTTGCCGTAAGCGTGTAGCATCTCCTTGCAGGTGGGTGGGAACGTTGCGATAAATTAATGCCGCAATTTCTAATCCTTTATTGTGGGCTTGGGGAGCCAACAAATCCAAAACTTCCTCAACACAGGTTGATAAGTCAAAGTCTAGAGTTTCGAGCATCATTTCCCCAGCCTCAAGTTTGGATAAATCCAAAATCTCGTTGATTAGGGATAACAAAGCATCTCCACTAATAGGTATAGCACAAGTGATAATTTCTTGGAGTTGTCGCCGTTCTCTTTCTAGCGAGATCCCGCGGTACATTGTCAATGACACATAGTGTTCCCAACCCATACCCCTCTGCGTTAATTAGAGGTACACCTGCATAAAAACGTACATGAGGATCTGATGTGACTAAGGGATTAGCAGCAAATCTTTCGTCAGTTGTGGCATCAGGAACAATAAAAATGTTTGGTTTGACAATAGCATGAGCGCAAAATGCAACATTACGGGGTGTTTCTAACGCCTCCAAACCGATTTTGGATTTGAACCACTGACGATTGGCATCAACCAAGGTGACTAAAGCAATAGGAGTACCACAAATATATGATGCTAAACGAGTGAGGTCATCAAAGGCAGCTTCAGCATTTGAGCCAAGAATTTGATACTACGAAAGTGCTTCAAGTCTCTGTGCTTCGTTATCAGGTAATGGCGCGTTCATTTTTAATTTAAAAGTAAACAAAATATTGTTAATTAATAGAGCTATTACTGGCTTACTATGTTTTGACTGTAACTACGAGCAATCAAGGACTGAGATTTACAATCTCTGATCCCATAACAAACTAATAAACGATATTAATAATTTTTTACTAATTTTTATTCAGTAATTTTACGGTAATGCTGAATGTATAGTTAGCATAAGGATGAATAGGCAATCAAAAACAGTCATTAATAATTGATGAGGCGATCGCAAAAAAGCATATGCTAGTTCAGTAGTACCCCTTCAATACTCACAAGCAATGCTTATTGCAATAGCTAGAAAAATAATCAACAATACAATTGCAATTGCACTTGAGGATAAAACAGCAAAGTAACTAAACTATGACTTCGACAATTCCCCCGAAAATGCGGAAGCTACCAACTCAAGCAATTCCAGCTAAGATTTTCCACTCTGGTAATATTGTCAGCTTGTTTATTATGCTTACCAGTGGATTACAAATTTACAATGCTAATCCTGTTTTTGGCGGGCGTGCAGGTTTCCATATTCCCCCCATATTTACATTAGGAGGTTGGCTGGCTGGAGGTAGACATTGGCATTTTTTTGCCATGTGGTTATTTTCGCTGAATCTCTTGTGGTACGGAATTTACGTTTTAATTACCAAACGCTGGCGACATCGGTTTGTGGGCGCTAATGATTTGAAAGCATTACAGAAAAGCCATAACTCGCAGCGCCTAATTTATGCTTGGCATCGCATTGTCTATACAGCGATTATTCCTATTTTGCTCTTAGCTTTAATTACTGGTATAGGAATGTATAAACCTGCTCAATTTCCTTGGATTGTAAATATATTTGGTAATTGGCAAGCATTGCGTATTGTTCATTTTGCTTCGGTGCCAATAGTTATTGTATTTGTAATCATCCACTCTTTATTAGGACGTAAAGCTGGAGGTCAGCAACTTACAGAATCTATGTTTTGGTAAACTTACTGCTGTTGCTGCAAATAAATTCGAGATTTTTTAATATGGGTTTAATTAGGAGAAATCAATTTACACGCCGCCAATTTTTCCAAATTTCTGGATTGTCTGGCGTAGGTTTTCTGCTTAGTGGTTGTGGCACACAGGGCTTTGAAGATTTGGTGGGTAAACTTTCTGAACCATTAAATCAGAAGGTAGAAGAGTTAATATTTAACCCACAAAAGCCAGTACCAGAATTTTTACCCAGTGACATTCAACCAGAGGCTTTAATAGTTAACACCTTTAGAGGTACTCCAATTATTGACCAGGAAAAATATCGGTTAATTGTTGATGGTGAGGTCAATAATCCTTTGAGTCTCAGTATGGCAGAAATTCAAGCTTTGCCCTTAACTTCCATGATTATTCGTCATGTTTGTGTGGAAGGTTGGGCTGCGATCGTACAATGGGGAGGCATAACTTTACAAGAAATTATTACTCTTGCTAGACCTAAAGCTAATGTCAAGTATGCTTATTTTAAATCAGCTGATGGCTATTATGAAAGTTGGGATATAGCATCAGCCTTGCATCCTCAGACTTTATTAGCCTATCAGAAAAACGGTGAACCTTTACCAGTTGATAACGGCGCACCCTTGCGTTTAGCCTCACCGATTAAACTTGGTTATAAACAAAGTAAGTGGGTAACTCGAATTACGCTGACTAGTTACTTATCACCTTTTAAGGGCTATTGGGAAGACCAAGGTTATGAATGGTTTGCAGGAATTTAAATATTTGATAAATTGACTCTGTTAGTTGTTTTTATTATTAATATAGTAACTCTACATGATTTGTAAAGAATATTTATTTGTGTAGCGTCGGCATTGCCCACCTAGTATATGTCAAAAAATAGATACAAATTATATATTAATAGCTGTAAAATACTAACAATCATTTATTTAAATTAAATATGAACTTTTTTGATAAGCTACATAATAATATTGCACAAAATCAAAGTTTACTATTTGTAGGGCTTGATCCGAATCCAGAGATGATGCCTAGCCGCTATCAATCTCAAGATATGATCGCTGGGTTATGGAATTGGTTGCAATTTATTATTAATGAAACTTCTAATTTTGTCTGTGCATATAAACCAACGCTGGGCTTTTATGAAGCGTTGGATATTCCAGGTTTAGAACTGCTACACAAAACTTTAGCAGCTATTCCAAAACACATTCCCATCATTTTAGATGCTAAACACAGTGACTTAAATACTAGTACAATTTTTGCCCGTACTGTGTTTACAGAATGGCAGGTAGATGCGATTACTCTCAGCCCCTATGCAGGGCAAGACCATGTAGCACCATTTTTGGTTTATCCTGATAAGGCTGTATTTATTTTGTGTTGTACATCTAATCTTGGAGCGCAAAGTTTACAGCAATATCCGACAAACGAATCACCACTATATTTGCAGGTAGTTAAAGAATCAAAAACCTGGGGTACTCCAGAACAATTGGGTTTGGAAGTAGGAACTACAAATCCTGAAGTTTTGGCGCTGATTCGGGCGGTTGCACCCGAACGAATGATCATGGCACGTAGCATTTGGGCAGAAGGTAGCAATCTTAACGAAATTTTAGCAGCAGGCTTGAATGATAATGGTGATGGTTTGCTAATTCCTGTGCCCCAAGATATGTTAGGGAACTTAGAATTATCTTCAGCAATTCAAAGTTTACGTGCTGAAATTAATCAAGCTAAAACTAACATAATTGATGAGAATTCTACTTGTTCTGTGTGGTTGCCTGATGTATGTTTTTTAAATCAACATCCCCAGCAAGATTTAATTTTACAACTGTACGATATTGGCTGCATTATGTTTGGTAATTTTGTCCAAGCATCGGGAGCGATATTTCCTTATTACATCGATTTACGCAAAATAATTTCCGAGCCTCAAGTCTTCAATCAAGTTCTGAGTGCTTATGAAGAAATTTTGCAAAACCTGAATTTTGATAGGATAGCAGGTATTCCCTACGGTTCATTACCTACAGCTACTGGTTTAGCTTTACGCCTTCATTGCCCAATGATTTTTCCACGTAAAGAAGTAAAAGCACACGGAACTCGCAGGGTAATTGAAGGTGATTTTCATCCTGGTGAAACGGTTGTGGTGGTTGATGATATTCTCATCAGTGGTAAAAGTGTCATGGAAGGCTCTGAAAAATTGAAGTCAGCAGGATTAAATGTTAATGATATTGTGGTATTTATTGACCATGAACAAGGAGTAAAAAATAGGTTAAAAGAAAATGGTTACCGCAGTTATGCAGTTTTAACTATTTCAGAAATTACAGAAACTCTCTATCAAGCAGGACGAATTAATGAGGAGCAATTTTTAGCTTTTAAAGAAAGCTAGTACCGCTATGCAGAATTAAAAAATTTAATGTTGAGAGATACAACTTTTGCCTCTAATACCAAATTTGGGATAGCTAAGTAGCGCTCATGAACTGCGATCGCCCTAAATTTCACAGGTCATGGTATTTTTACTCGTAACACATCTTTAGCAACTCACTAATCAACCTCCAAGATATTGACAAATTTGGCATCATTGCAGACCTCACCAACACTTCTAAATTTTTTGATTGTTCAAAGCAGCAGGAACATATCCGACTCTAATGAATCCTTTGTTCTCAAGCAGTTTTTGCATTACAACTACAGACTGTCCAGTTAGTTATGACAGATAACCACAACTTCTTTTTGCGTAACGTTTGGTACTATGCTCTGCCCAGCGCTCGGCTCAAACCCGGTACAATGGTTGCCCGCACCTTCTTGGGAGAACCAGTACTGCTGTGTCGCAGTCAGGAAGGAAAGATATTTGCCGTGCGGGACATTTGCCCTCACCGTGCTGTGCCTTTGAGTTGTGGTCGATTCGATGGGCAAGAAGTAGAATGCTGCTACCACGGTTGGCGCTTTGATCATGCTGGACGCTGTGTTGCAATTCCATCTCTGCTGGAAGAACAGGATCAGGATTTGAGTCGCTTCAATGTCCAGTCCTACGAGGTGCGCGAAACTCAGGGAAATATTTGGATATATATGGCACAACCGGGTAAATCTCAATCTTCTTCTAGGATGGAGATTCCAGAGATTCCAGAGGTTCCTGGTTTTGGCGATCGCCCACCGCAGCTTGTGGAGGTCATGCGGTTTCCCTGTTTTGTGGATCATGCAGTGTTAGGACTGATGGACCCTGCACATTCACCTTACGTTCATCGTGTATGGTGGTGGCGATCTGGAGAACTCCACGAAGAAGTAAAGCAATTCGACCCCTCTCCCTTCGGGTTCACGATGCGACGACACCAACTGCCAGCGAATACAGGCAAACTATACTGGCTGCTTGGCGGTATTCCCGAAACCGAGATTTCTTTTCGATTACCTGGAGTGAGAGTAGAAGAGACAACGACTACAAAGCATCGGGTTTGTAATTTAACAGCAATTACACCCATTTCTGACACAGAAACCGAAGTTACCTTTGCTCTTTACTGGACACCCTCTTGGGCAAAATGGGCCAAACCTGTGATGCATTTACTAACACGAGCATTCCTTAATCAAGACCGTGCAGTAGTCGAAAAGCAGCAGATAGGCCTCAAGCACAATCCAGTGCTGCGACTAATTAAGGACTCAGATATGCAAGCGCAGTGGTACTACCAGTTAAAGCGTGAGTATGCTCGCTCTCTGGCAGAAGAGCGACCATTTGTAAACCCTGTCAAAAGTCAGTTACTTCGCTGGCGTGCTTGAGAGTTTAAAGACTGATACTAAGTTGCGGTCAAGCTGATCGTATTATTTGCTGTTCTTTATGATGCTGTTGTAATCGGTACATATGATTAAATAAATTCCAGCAATATTCTTCCGGGAGTCCGCAAGTGATAGCGCCCCGCAAAACAATATTAAAGTACCAATCATTCGGTGCGGCTTCTTCTGCAAGCTTGTTCACGACAACATAGGTGCGAACGTTTTTGTATATTTGGTTTTGACAATTAATATCTACTAATTCATGCTTATAAACGCTTTGAAATATGCCTTCTCTTTTATCTAAATAATGACTTAATCGCCAGGGTAATTGATACAGTACACCTTTTACACTCGTGTTAGGGTCTTTGACTACATCCAAAACACCAGATTGGCGAGTGGCAGAATAAAGATAAAAACCTAGCCGATAGCCCTTCAGCATTCCAGCCCCAACGACATAACGGTAGGTACTTTCTCCAAGCGATCGCTTCAGATCTACTGGACACATACACGAGCCATAAGCAAAATAGTAGAACATTGGCTCTTTTTGGGGCCGATGTTGTAATTTCAACTCCAAACTTGCAAAATTATGAGATTTCACCCAACTGTTCTCTAAGCGTATACTCTAATATGTCATCTATCCCTGGAAGTATACTCTAAAAATCAAATTTTACTATCAAAAATCAAGTAGGGTGGGCGATGCCCACGCTACTGTATTTGGATGAAAACTATATATTTCAGTTGTAAAAGCTATTGTAAATACCTAAATAGCGATCGCAGTAGTCAATTACGTCAAAAATTTTGATATCTTCTGATAAAATCCCGAATTTGTTTGCTTTTAAAACCTTTAGCAAGTTGGCGCAAATTAGCGGCAAAAGGTATAAACTGCTTATTCAATTTCTCTAATTCTGCTGCTCGTTTTGTAATGCCTGTAAGATCGCCTCTCATTGCCAAATCGAGCAAAATTGCAATTTCTTCTGCTGGTGGAGCAATCAATTGTAGATTTTGAATTTCGGATGTTGGATGAGCATCTTCTGCCTCTTGCCTATTGCTTGTTGGTTGTTCATAAATCCATTCCAACCCCAAGTGAACTTGTAATATTTCTAAAAGCTCTACTTTTTGAATTGGTTTAGCGAGAAAATCATTACAACCGACCTGGCGGCTCTGCTGCTTATCAAATTCAAAAACACTAGCAGACACAGCAATTACTACTACGTGCTTGAGATCTGGTAACATTTTGAGGCGACGGGTAGCTTCAAAACCGTCCATCACAGTCATGACCAAATCCATAAAAATGACATCAGGTTTAAATTCGCGCGCTTTATTAATACCATCTAAGCCATCTGACGCTTCCAAAACTTCAAACCCTAAAGGCTCTAGTAAATTGACTAAAACAGAGCGATTTGTCGATTTATCATCTACTACCAAGACTTTTCGTTTAGGGTCTAAAAAACCAATGATGTTGCGTTTTTCGTAATTTTTGATATCAAGTTGAGGAATCACTTCAGGTAATTCTAAATCTAGCCAAAAAATGCTGCCTTTACCTAAAGTACTCTTTACCTTTAGTTCGCCACCCATCATTTGAACTAACTGACGACTAATTGCCAATCCCAATCCTGTTCCTTCAGTCTTACGGCTATCTTCACCCACTTGCTTAAATGGTAAAAATATCTCTTCTAATTGCTCTGGTGCAATGCCAATACCTGTATCTTCGACTTGAAACCGAATTTTGGGAATTAGAGATTGGGAAGAAATCTCTCCAGGTTCCATCAAATAACCTACTTTGAAAGTTACGCCACCTTTTTCTGTAAACTTGACAGCATTACTAAGTAAATTAATCAAAACCTGACGTAACCGTTTTTCATCGGCGCAAATGAATTGTGGTAATGGGGAAAGCGTTGTGTAAATTAATGAAATTCCCTTTTGTTCGGCATGGATATGGCAGATTTGGACAATACTCTCTAGAAATTCTGAAAATTGAAAACTTTTAGAATAAAGCTCCATTCTCCGAGCTTCAATTTTGGAAAGGTCTAAAATATCGTTAATAAGTGTCAGTAAATGTTCGCCACACTCGTGAATGATGTTTATACCATTCTTTTGCTTCTCTGTGAAAGTCTTATCTTTTTGAAAAATTTGAGCATAACCCAATATACCATTGAGCGGAGTACGGAGTTCGTGGCTCATGTTAGCCAAGAATTCGCTCTTAGCGCGGTTGGCGGCTTCAGCCGCTTCTTCTGCTCGTTGGCGTTCGTGAATTTCTTGCTTGAGTTGCAAATTTATCGCTTCTAGCTCTAGCGTTCGCTCTTGTACTTTTGCTTCTAAAGTCCGATTATAATCCTCTAAATCGTTGTAGAGACGGGCATTCTCAATTGAAATTGCTGCTTGTGAAGATAAAAGTTGTAAAACTTCCAATCGCTCTGGTGTAAAAGCACCTGTTGTCAAATTATTTTCTAAGTAAAGAATGCCAATGAGTTTACCTTGATGGACAATTGGCATACATAAAACAGATTTTGGTTTGTAGTTGATAATATATGTATCCGTGGCAAAAACGCCCTCAAGGTTAGCATCGTTTAGTACTACATTCTCCTGAGTGCGACGTACATAGTTAATGATAGATAACGGTAGCTGTTGACTACTTTCAACAGGTGTTGATTGCTGTACAGTTATCTCGTCTTGAGCCACGCTTCCAAAAGCTTCTATTAATAGGTTTCCAGCTTTTTCTAAAATCAAAAATCCAGTTTCTGCTCCAGCATTTTCTAGTACAATTTTCATCAGCTTATTTAGTAAATTGCCTAGCAAGATTTCCCTAGAAATAGCTTGTGAAGCTTTCATTATTGCATCTAAATCAAAAACTCCTAAACTGCCTTTATCCGTAGAGCTAATTGTGCGATTTACCTCTATTTTTTTATGGTTATCTTGCAGTATCTGGGAAAGAAATTGAGGATATTTTGCTTCTAAATATTTGACCTTGGCAATAGCTCCCCAGCGAATATATCCATAATAGGATTCAGTAAGATAAATCTGAGCAAACTTTTCTTTGCCAAGGGAGAAATAAAATTCTGCTGCCAGTTCCGCAGATAGTGCTTCTTCTTGGATATATCCATGCTCCCTTGCTCCTGCGATCGCACGGTCATACAACTCCATTGCTTCTACAATTTGCCCCAAAACCCGTGCTTTCTCTGCCTCTACAAGCTCATACTTATGCTGAAAATTCATGGGGGCATGGCCAGCCCACTCTTGCATCTTTTTCTGATTATTCATCACCCTGCTCAAGAGGCTTTCTTGGCGTGAGTGTGGCACTGATAGATATATTGCTAGTTGTGCTAAAGAATCATAGAAATAAAACAATGGTACAATCAGCCACCCTCTTACACCGTCTAAATATTGTTCGGCTTTTACTGCATTTTCTACCGCTTGAGAAAACTCACCAAACAGGTAACAAAGGATTAATTTATTCAGAAATACATAATGAACTAGAGTTCGCTCATTAAATTGAATATGAAGTGATAATAATTGCTCTTCATTGTAAGCGTCACCAATTAAAATCCAAGGGGTTTCAGCTAATCCTATTAAATTCAAGACTACCTGATGAAATATTTGATGCCACTTTAAGGCAACTTCTTGATTAATTTGAGCGATCGCTTTACTATACCGAGCCATTTCCTGTTCCAGGCTATTTAACTCCCAACCGCTCCAATATGAATATTGACACTTCAGACTTGCTGAATATCCAGTATGTATTAAATCTCCATATTCTAGTCCGCTATAGTAAGCAGCTTCTAAAAGTGGCAAGGTTTCTTTAACATGATGTTTCCAATGTAGTATAAAGGTTGAAACTTTAAATAAAGTCTGACTTCTAGCCTCATGAGCATCTAACCGTTCTAATAGGCTTAACGCTAATTGTCCGAATTTATCAGCAGCTTCAATATCTTGTAACAATCCGCTAAAAACTATTCCATAATCAGCAAACCCGCAAGCTGACAAAGGAGTGTTCCCATGTAGAATAGATGAATTGACTTGCTGGCAAGCCATTAGGATAAATAAAGCAGGTGCAGATTGATATGCAGCAGGAACTAAACTTACTATAAGTCGTAGGGCTGCTAACTTATTCTGATCTGTCATTTTTGGCAGATTAATTAAATCATCTATTCCTTTGCCTGCTAAATTTGCTGTTGTTTCCTCGATAGCTTTGTTAGTATCTAATAAAGTTGGTGATTCAGTCAGTTTTACTCCTAATATTTCTAAAACTTGTAAACCAAGCTTCACTGCTTCAAGTAGCTTTCTTTGCACTTGATAAGTTTTGATTTGTATCTCATAAACTTTTACTTTGTCCAGTTGCGTTTTGGCTTGTTGCAGTACTCTCTCAGCCAGTTGCTTCATTTGTTCAAAATCACCGCAAAGAAATGCTGCTTCTGCTGCTTCCTGATGTAGAGCTAATGTAAGTTCATATTGTTGTTGCCAGCTAGAAGTTGCCAACAGGCTCAAACCAACTTTAAGATAACGGATAGCAGACTCATACGCAGTTGCTGCTTTCGCTTTTTGACCCGCGATCAAATTGAGTTCAGCCAACTCATATTTTTCTGGTTCAAACGCAAGTAATTCGATTCCACAGTTAAGTTGGTTAACTAAAGCGAAAATATTTTCTTTTCGTTCGGTAAGCGTAGTATTTTGTAGTAGCAATTGACCAATCTGGAGGTGAGTTGCTTTTTTTTGATAATCTGGAATAAGAACATAAGAAGCTTGCTGTACACGGTCATGTAAAAATTTGTAAGCAATAGTAAATTGTTCGCTTTGCTCAACAGTCACAATTAAGGGAATTTTATAGGATTGAGTTAAGGGTATAACCAAACCTACCTGTAGAGATTCCCACAAATCTGCCGCTGTTTCTGATAAAGATTTTTGATTAACAATACTTAGAATATCTAAAGTAAATTTATCTCCTATACAAGCAGCTAACTTTAAGACATTCTGCGTTTTGGGTGACAGCTTTTGAATTTGATTGACCATTAATTCAACGACATTATCGGTGATATCAATGTCTTTAAGTAGTTCATTATCCCATTGCCAGTAACCTGCATCAAAATTAAATGTTAACAGGTTTTCCTGATAGAGAGATTTAAGCAGTTGAGTTAAAAAAAAGGGATTTCCCTGAGTTTTGTTAAATATTAACTTAGCTAGAGGTTTTGACTTTTCTTGATCAGTCCGTAGAGTATCGCTGACTAACTGGTTGACATGAGCAATCTGCAAAGGCTGGAGAACAATATTATTGATAACTGCATCCAATTCTTGAATTGCTTTTAAGGTCAACATCAACGGATGCGTCGCGTTAACTTCGTTATCACGATACGCTCCAATTAGTAATAGATATTGACTCTCTATGTTGCTTAAGAGCAATTGAATTAATTTTAGAGAAGCAGAATCTGCCCACTGCAAGTCATCCAAAAACACTACCAGCGGATGTTCTCTTTGACAAAATACATGAATGAATTGTTGAAATACCCGATTAAATCTGTTTTGGTATTCGGTTGGCCCCAATTGAGGAACAGTTGGCTGAGAACCAATAATCAGTTCGACTTCGGGAATAACATCAATCATGATCTGGCTATTGGAACCAAGAGCTTCTAAAATTTTCGCTTTCCAAATTGCTATCTTTTCATAACTTTCTGTTAATAATTGTCGTATCAATTCTTGAAAAGCTTGAATCAAAGAAGCGTAAGGAATATTTTGTTTAAATTGGTCAAATTTACCGGAAATAAAATACCCCCGTTGCCGCACGATTGGTTTATGAACTTCATTAACTAAAGAAGATTTGCCTATTCCTGAATAACCACTTACTAAGATCATTTCAGTGGCACCTAGACTCACCCGCTCAAAGGCATCCATTAAATTGGTAACTTCTTGTTCACGACCATAAAGTTTTTGCGGAATCAGAAATTGACTGTATAAATCAAGCTGACCAACAATGAAGTTGTCAATTCTCTCAGTTGTCTGTAATTTTATTAGGCATTCTTCTAAATCGGCTTTTAGCCCCAAGGCGCTTTGATATCTCTCTTCAGCGGTCTTGGCTAATAATTTCATGACAATATCCGACACCGCTTTCGGAATTTTTCCCTGCACTCCTGCTGCCTTTTCTTCTATTTCCTCTGGTGATACTGGTGTTTTAGCAATATGGCAATAAACTAATTCCAATGGGTCGGTAGCTTGAAAAGGTAGCTGTCCTGTTAGCAATTCATAAAAGGTGACGCCTAGTGAGTAGAAGTCAGTTCGATAGTCAATCGAGCGGTTCATTCTTCCAGTTTGTTCTGGTGAAATATAGGCGAGGGTACCTTCAAGTAAATTGGGATTACTAACGGTTAAATTTTCTCTTGATAGGCGTGATGAAATGCTAAAGTCTATAATTTTAACTAAACCTGTTTTTGCATTTATAAAAATATTTTGTGTTTTAATATCTTTATGAATAATATTATTTTGATGTAGCTCTGCAAGCGTTGAAGCTAATTGAATAGCAATCTGCAAAAAATTGTTTAACTCAAAGTTTCGTGAATTAATAAAATTTGTCAGAGGTTCTCCCCCAAAATCTGACAATATGAGTGCCAAACCATTTTGATAGCTTTCTAAAGCTAGGGGCTTCACAATTCCTGGTAATTCCAGTTCTTGGAGTATTTTATATTCGTGTCTTAATCGAGCGAGTTGTTCTATTGTGGGATACTCAGCTTTGAGAGTTTTAATCATCACCAAAGTTTGCTCTGGCTTTTTCAAAGCACGATAAATCCAGCTTGTGGTGCTGTCATAAAGGACTGCGAGGAAGTGGTAATCGGCGATGGTAAGACTCATTTTTATTGTCTCGCTCGTGCGAGATGAATATCAGCTATAACTTCCATAATGATGATAAGTTTTCTTAATGTTGACTGTAAAAATATTATTAATTGTTGACATAGTTATTAGCTACAAATGGAATGAGCGATCGCCTTAGTCTTGGTGGGGCGATCGCTCATTATGTGTGTACAATCTGGTTTACAAGTTTTGTCCTGCAAATCGCTGTCAAGTTTGGGCACTGGTAACAAGCTGATTCCAGGCATTGACTACTTCCTGTAAATTCTTCGGCAGAGAATTTTGCGAAATATCGTTATACTGAATCGTCCCCTCTTGGTTGGTGAGAGTGTAGGTAATATAATCAGCAGCTCCTTGCGGTGCGGGGTAATTCAAATTTTTGAATTTACCGAATCTGGATTGTTTCACTAATTGCAAAAATTGTTGCACCTGCTGAGGAGAAAGGCGGTGAACACTACGCTCAGAATCGTTAGCATCACCAATTCGCACCCGAATCAAACTCCCATCATTGAGTAAAACAGTTTCATAGGTTCTACCAGCAAAACCACCACTAGAGATTTGCCGAAACACCACACCTCTATCTAAAGGTGCTGGTAACTCACTAGCGGGAATTGGTAGCGGTGTCAGTTTGCCAGAATTACCACTTGAGCTATTGTTGTTGGCAAGCTTAATTTGGGAACCAGTTTCATCACTCAAAAAGACCCAAGAGCTTTGTCTGTTAGATGATTGTACAGATACTTCCCAGCCAGATACTAATATTTGATCGCAAGGATAGGGAAAAGTTGAGCGCTCACAACCTTGAGCTATTTTTGTTTGTTTATATCCTACGATTTTCAGCACTCTTATCGGTAGCCCTGACACCTGGGAAGCTTGACTCAAAACAGCATTTCCAACTCGTTCAGGCAATTTCTGCCCCGAAATTTCGCTGGCTGTTTCATTTAACCTAACTGCGGAACCCGTTTGATTAGTGTGATAAACCAAGGTTTGACCAACTGATCCCACAACTACCCGCCAGCCCGGTACTAAAGCTTGTGTACAACCTTGATTAGCATCAGCCAATTCTAAACAGCCATCTCTCCAAGTTCGTTGTTGAGCTTGAATGATATTTAGCCGAGAACTTGGTTGTTGTAAACGTGCAGATGCAGCTTGCAAAACCGCAGTTTTGACAGATTGAGGAAATTTACTTGATAGGTTGTTTGTGGGAATTTTTGCAGAAGCCAAGCGTAAAGACCGCCCGTTGCTATTGGTGTGATAAACCCAGTTTTGTTTACCATCAGAGACTACAACTCGCAAACCAGGAACTAACGCTTGGGTACAAAGTTCATTCGGCTGCGGTAGTTCTAAGCAACCATCGCGCCAAGTCTGTTGGCTGTAATCAATAATTTGCAATTTTTTTCTTGAGATTCCCTCTCTGCGCGCTAAATCTCGTAGCACTGCGTTAGCTACTGGACGTGGTAATTGGTTTTGTCTGCGATCGCCTTTGATGACTTCATTTGTTGTCTGTGCTGAAAGTTGTGCAGAAGCTGCAATACTACTTTTGATTAGTGTTAAGCCACTACCAACAGCTAAAATTCCAGTTAAAACTAAGGCAGTAAAAATTCGCGCTTGATTGCTGCTACGATAATTAGTTAATGAATTTTTCATAGTAAAATCACAAAATTAACATTTAGCCAGTACTGATTAGTTGCTAGTCATAATTGGCTAGCAACTAATTAGAAATAGAGCATATAATCCCAAAACTTAACTACTTGCAACTAAACAAGCGTCTGTCTTCTGAGCTAGATGTGAAGATAGACGCTGATATATTTTTGATTTGTTCCTGAATCTTACAATATGATTTATACAAGGTGAAGATACTTCACCCTACTGGCTTAGTCATCTGAGTGGCTTTAACCAAACCAGACTTACAACATCAGCAAATATAAATAAAATCCAAAATAATATTAAGCACTTAATAATTAAAATCTACTAACGCTAGCCACCTATATAGCAATCCGATTTGATTTCTGAATCACTCGTAGAGGTAAGGGACTGGGGATTAGGGACTGGGGACTGGGAAGAAGGAATAAAGGTGTACTGAATTTTGTTCAAAAATCAAATATGAGTCCTATATCACTAGGGGGCAATAGCTGAAAGCCGTAAGGGGTTGTTGCTCAACTGACTGATTATTCGGCGCATCAAATCTAATAGTACTAGCTGCCCAGTCTTTTAAATCAGGTGCCAGCCAGATTAGTTTGCGGAGAATTTCATCATTAACCCACAACACCAAGGGGCAATGAAACTGTTTACGGAACTCATCTCGCATGAGATTGGTACTAATGATGAGTTCATTAATATCTACTACAGATTCCAGACCTCTGATTATCAAAGCATCAGGTTGGCTAACACCAACTGAACTTGTGATGGTTGTATACAGTGTGTCGTCTCCAGGCGAGAGCATAATTTCTCGAATATCTGCTGATGAAATCTCTGTTAACAAGTTCAGCACCTGCTGTTGCTTGTTACTAGAGTTACAAGACGCCAATATTAATGAAAATGCACCAGCAGAAACCATCATCGCTCTGGCCAGCCTCTTAGTAGCAGCGACGGTGTTCCCCATACCGTCTTGTGAATTATTTAAGCTGCTAATCATGATCAAATCCTGCCTTTGGTCTTTAAAAGTACCTTAGCCTTTTTAGTTTAATTCGCTCATCAACTCTTTATCCAAAGTATTTTTAGGTAAAATTCGATAAAATTTATTGATGTGCTTACAGTAATACTACGCATTATTTCATAAGCAAGGATGTGGTGTGCAACCCCACATTTACGGGAAATTAACCGTTGGCTATGTGATGTAAGTCACAACAAAAAATAAATCTTAGTTTCAATAATAGTCGCTTAACTACCTTCTACAGGGCTTTTAGGTTGCCAAAGGCGTTACCGTAAAGGCGCGGTTCGTGTCTTGCCACAAATGCAAGTAAAATAACGATTTTTGCTCAGTTATTAGTACTTGAAAAACTTTAAATAATATTAATAAGTCTCTCATACAAGTTCATAAATTTATTAAGAAGCGTAAATTCACAACAATAATTTAGTATAAGTAGCTATTCAACAGGCAATAACGCAACTTCTGTCATCTATCCTAGTCATGATTCTTAATTTAAGAATGCCTGTAGTCAATAATGAAAAAACTTGTAAAGTGGTTTATGAATTTTTCACGCTGGAATGTTTACCCTAGCCGAAAGCGGGCACTATTTGCGATGATGACCGCCTTAAGCTTGATAGCTACTGCAATGCTATCGTTGCCCTTAAATGCTCAAAATGTTCCTTTACGATCGCCAGCATCTGAGTTGAGGGGCGTATGGTTAACAAATATAGATAGTGATGTGCTGTTTGAGCGCGATCGCCTGAAAAAATCTTTGCAACGGCTAAGTGAACTCAACTTTAATACTGTGTATCCTACAGTTTGGAATTGGGGCTATACGCTGTATCCTAGCAAAGTCGCAGCCAAAGTTATCGGGCGATCGCTCGATCCCACACCGGGGTTGCAAAAGCGAGATATGCTCAAAGAAGTTGTCGAAGAAGGACACAAAAAAAATTTAAAAGTCATTCCCTGGTTTGAATTTGGCTTTATGGCTCCTGCTGATTCCCAATTAGCCAAACGTCACCCCCAATGGCTGACTAGTTTTAGGAACGGTAAGCGAATCGTCAAAGAAGGTACTCATGACCGGGTTTGGCTAAATCCCTTTCGCCCAGATGTGCAAAAATTTATTCAAGATTTAATAGTTGAAATCGTCAAAAATTACAATATCGACGGCATTCAATTTGATGACCATTTTGGTTTGCCATCAGATTTAGGTTACGATGCTTACACTGTTGCCTTGTATGCAAAAGAACACAAAGGCAAAAAGCCCCCCAGTAACCCACGAGATCCAGAATGGGTGAGGTGGAGAGCTAATAAAATTACCGACTTTATGAAACGGGTATTTACAGCCATCAAAGCCACTAAAAAAGGCTGTATCGTTTCCGTTGCGCCCAATCCCCAACGTTTTTCCTATGAGTACTTTTTAGCAGACTGGCAAAGATGGGAACGTATGGGAATCGTAGAAGACTTGGTTATCCAGGTGTATCGCAATGACTTGAATGTCTTTATCAGCGAATTAGAATATCCAGAAGTCAAAGCAGCACAAAGTCATATTCCTGTAAGTATTGGTATTTTGACTGGGCTGAAAAACAGATCTGTATCTATGGAACAGATTCAGACACAAGTACAAAAAGTACGCGATCGCAATTTTGCCGGGGTAGCATTCTTTTTCTATGAAACTCTATGGAACATGAGCCAAGAAAAGCCCATAGACCGTCAGACAGCCTTCCAGAAGATCTTCCCCACACCAACGGCATATCCTAATTTGCTCGCGGGTTGGAAACCTTAAAAGAAGCAGGGGAGCAGGGGAGCAGAGGGGAGGAAATCCGAATCTGTCTGATCGCAACATAGTATGAGTGCTGAGTGCTGAGTGCTGAGTTCTGAGTTCCGAACACAAAGCTTTGAGTAAAGAGCTAATCGTTCCGAGTTCCAAACACGACGTTTCGAGTTCCAATCTCGGTGTTTCGAGTCAAAAGCTCGACATTCCAAGTTCCAAGCTTGAAGTTCCGAGTCAAAAGCTCGACATTCCAAGTTTTGAACACGAAATTCCGAGTTCCAAGCTCGAAGTTCCGAGTTTTGAGCGCTGAATGCTGAGTGTTTAGTTCCAAGTAACGATTTATAGCAGTTGCCGGATAGATTAGGACAAGGATTAATCATCAAACATGGACAATAAGCGACTTTCAAACCTGTTCCCTGCTCCCTGCTCCCTGCCCCCTGCCCCCTGCGTTCTTAATGATAAGTCTTTAACCGGACACGATATGAAACGGTATTAACCCCCGATTCCCAAACGTCCAGCCAAGGCTGGAGTCAAGGGCAGGAGCGTAGCAATCATTAAGAACAAAGCTAAAAGACCTAAAGCGGCTCTAGCATCATCAGGTTCGCTAATTTCATTCAAGCTGGGACGTTCTAAATCTCGTTGTAAGAACAGAATCAAAATTGCCCAGTACATAGCCAAAGGATTAAAAAGTGACACTAGCCCCAGGACAATTAAAGTTGCCAAGGTCGTCCTTCCTGCGGTTTTGCGTCCATAAATCGCTTGGACAATGCGGCCACCATCTAATTGTCCGGCTGGCATCAAGTTTAAGGCAGTGATGACTAACCCTAGCCAACCAATCACTACTAGGGGATGAACACTCACCAGGGGTGACTGTAAAGCGGAACCCAGGACAACCCGTGCCAAGCTACCCACCAAAATAGAACCTTGGAAAAACTGATTTGGCAGTTGAAATAAACTGCCTGGATGGGAAAGCAACAACCCAATTATCAGCATTAACAAAGAAACGATACCGCCAGCGGCTGGCCCTGCCAGAGCGATATCAAATAATACCTTACGGTTAGGTAGTAAAGATTCAAAGCGGGTAATGGCACCGAAAGAGCCAATTTGTATAGCAGGTAGAAAGAAAGGTAAACTCAGACGGACTTGGTGGCGTCGGGCAAGTAACCAATGACCGATTTCGTGCGCTATCAAAATTGACCATAACCCAATGGCTATGGGTAAAGTTTCTGACAACCGTTCTAGGTGGTCAAATAAATCAAAATTCAGCAGTATTCCCGCAGCTTCCAAACTAGTAGCAAGAGCTGCCAGGAATAAGATGCCCGCAAACGCTTTTTGGGCTAACGACATCCGGCGCGGGTCATTGCGGCTGGGTAGAACAATCACCACAGGTTTTCCGTCTGTATTCTCTACCAAAAACAGGCGATAGCGATCGCCCAGACGTTCCTGCAAACTCCTGCTCAAACGGTTGTGAATCTCCTGTGGTTCTCCCCGCAGATTACCTTTGAAAATCGCTCCTTCCTGGTAAGGGATTGTTTCTGTGGCAAAAAATGTATCAATTCCGAAAATGCCTTTAATTGCATTCAAGTCATCTTCTGGAATAGGCATTAACTCAAGTTTTAGCTCTGCACCTTCTGTGGGGGCGTTGGAGCTTTGTGTAGAATTCAGTTCAGGTGAAGAATTATTAGCCAGCCTTTCTGTTGCCCTTTGTTTGAGTAACTCATCTTGTCCAGCTGAACGTAACTGCTTTCCCAAAAAGATATAAAGTCCAGCGGAAGCTACCACCAAGAACAATATACCTACTATATTGATGTAAATCCCTGCTGCAAACAAACCAAAGAACAACAGCCAAGGAGTCATCAGCACCACCGACTGTAACCAGGCTAAAATTCCCAGTTTCCCAAAAGGTCTGGCGCGATAAAAGCCCCAACCCAAAATGCCGAAAGCTACCAGCACAATTGTTGCAACGATAGAAGTTTCTGATAAAGTAAACATCTCCAAACCTTCGCTTTTGAGACCGAGCTAGTACAAGTCCGGTATTGCAGATACATTAATTAATCTATAACGCCGTCTGTGGCTTGCCCAATAAAAAAATTTCACCCCCAAAGGAGTGAAGCTCAAAGACGAAAGACACGGAGATTGATGTGCAGTGAGATTTTAGGAATCAGTATTAGAGATAGCCTAATTCAATTTGAAGTTAACTTAAGGTAATAAACGAGAAGTCTTGAGCCACCGTTGGAGATTTCTAGAACAGCCTAGTACAGTTGCGCGAAATTCAAAATTCAAAATACTCTACAAAAAGCCACCTTTGGGGCATATCAGCAATTTATAATTTGCTCTTTTAACATTTAAGTACAAAAGAACCTAATCGCCACAATCATTCTGTCTTGAAAGTGCTGAATGCTAAGTCCTGAGTTAGAAAGTTTCTTTCTACCTCCCCTGCTCCCCTGCTCTCTGCCCTCTTCTCCTCTGCCTTATTCATCAAGACCCCTTGACTCTCCAGTAAACTGGAGCATTCAAAATGAAATCAGTTGTTAGCACCGCTTGGTAAATGGAGTAATGAAATGGAGAATGCCACACTGAAACTGCGCGGGATGAGTTGTGCCTCCTGCGCCAGAAGTGTTGAAGATGCAATTCTTTCGGTTTCTGGCGTTAATGAATGTAGCGTGAATTTTGGGGCAGAGCAGGCAACAGTAAACTATGATCCCAAAAAAACTGATTTACAAGCTATTCAAGATGCAGTAGATGCAGCTGGTTATTCTGCTCATCCACTCCAAGAAAACTTGATGGCGGGAGAAGATGACGCCGAGAAAACGGCTCGTTTGCGAGAGTCGCGCTACCTACTGCGGAAAGTTGTTGTGGGTGGGGTGATTGGGGTTCTGTTAGTAGTTGGTTCGTTACCGATGATGATTGGGTTGCATTTACCCTTAATTCCAGCATGGTTGCATAATCCTTGGGTACAGTTCGTACTGACAACCCCGGTGCTGTTCTGGTGCGGTGCTGATTTCTTTAAAAATGCCTGGAAAGCTTTGAAACGACACACTGCAACTATGGATACTTTAGTTGCTCTTGGTACAGGGGCAGCATATATCTATTCGATTTTTGTCACAGTTTTTCCTGGTTTGTTTGTAGCTCAAGGATTAACGCCGGATGTTTATTATGAGGCAGCAGTTGTAATTATTGCTTTACTTCTTTTGGGACGGTGGTTAGAAAATCGCGCTAAAGGACAAACTTCGGAAGCAATTCGGCAACTCATTGGCTTACAAGCCAAGACTGCACGTCTGATTCGCAACGGACGTGAAGTAGATGTTCCCATTGCAGAAGTACAAATTGGTGATGTAGTGCTTGTTCGTCCTGGTGAGAAGATTCCCGTAGATGGGGAAGTAATTGAAGGAGCATCCACAGTTGATGAAGCGATGGTAACTGGGGAAAGTCTACCTGTGAAAAAGCAAC
The DNA here is from genome assembly GCA_019359325.1 of Mojavia pulchra JT2-VF2. Classification (GTDB taxonomy): domain Bacteria; phylum Cyanobacteriota; class Cyanobacteriia; order Cyanobacteriales; family Nostocaceae; genus Mojavia; species Mojavia pulchra. Next base: position 28,628 of record JAHHHN010000009.1, read on the forward strand.
CAGGAAATGAAGTTATTGGAGCCACGATTAACAAAACTGGGAGTTTTAAGTTCCGCACAACACGAGTTGGCAAGGATACGGTGTTAGCGCAGATTGTGCAATTAGTGCAGCAGGCTCAAGGAAGTAAAGCCCCAATTCAACGTTTAGCAGACCAAGTTACCGGATGGTTTGTGCCTGTGGTAATTGCGATCGCTATCCTTACTTTTATCTTATGGTTCAACTTCATGGGCAACCTCACTTTAGCTTTAATCGCAACAGTTGGGGTACTGATTATCGCCTGTCCTTGTGCTTTGGGTTTAGCCACACCAACTTCTGTCATGGTAGGAACAGGTAAAGGAGCCGAAAACGGTATTTTAATTAAGGGAGCCGAAAGCCTAGAATTGGCACACAAGATTCAAACAATAGTATTGGACAAAACAGGAACAATTACGCAAGGTAAACCAACAGTTACAGATTTTGTGGCAGTAAACGGCACTTATAATGGCAATGAAATCAAGCTGCTACAACTTGCAGCATCAGTAGAACGCAATTCCGAACATCCACTTGCAGAAGCGGTTGTCAGATACGCCCAATCCCAAGAAGTAGGACTAGCTGATGTTAAAGACTTTGAGGCAATTGCAGGTAGTGGTGTACAAGGCTTTGTTTCTCACCGTCTTGTACAAATTGGTACACAACGTTGGATGACAGAATTAGGAATTGACACCCAAAGCTTGCAAAACGACAAAGAGCGCTTAGAATACTTAGGTAAAACTGCAATTTGGATTGCAGTTGACGGAGAAATCAAGGGATTGATGGGGATTTCTGATGCTATTAAACCCACCTCCACTCAAGCAATAAAAGCATTGCAAAAACTCGGTTTAGAAGTAGTGATGCTCACAGGAGATAATCGCCGCACCGCAGAATCCATCGCCCGTGAAGTTGGTATAGAACGCGTCTTAGCAGAAGTACGCCCCGACCAAAAAGCGGCGGTGATTAAGTCTTTGCAAGCAGAGGGGCAGAGGAGAAGGGGGCAGGGAGCAGGGGAGCAGGGGAGCAGGGGAGGTAGAAAGAGACTTTCTGACTCAGAACTCAGCACTCAGCACTCACAACTGGGCACTCAGCACTCGATTGTTGCAATGGTTGGTGATGGTATCAATGATGCACCAGCCTTGGCTCAAGCCGATGTTGGCATAGCAATTGGTACTGGAACAGATGTGGCGATCGCAGCTAGTGACATTACACTCATATCTGGTGATTTGCAAGGTATTGTCACTGCCATTCAACTCAGTCGCGCCACGATTCGCAACATTCGGCAAAATCTATTCTTCGCCTTCATTTACAACGTTGTTGGAATTCCCATAGCTGCTGGTGTTCTCTTCCCCTTCTTTGGTTGGTTGCTTAATCCAATGATCGCAGGTGCAGCAATGGCATTTAGCTCTGTTTCGGTTGTCACAAACGCTCTACGTCTGCGTAAATTCCAAGCTAAAGCAATTGTATAAATTAGGAGACAAAAATGTTGAGTAAAAAGGCAATTATCGGCAGTATAGCTAGCTTGGGATTTCTGTTTGGTGTAACCTCAAGTACAGCATTCGCAAACAGCAACCACGAAATGCCAGTTTCTGAGAACTTACAAACGACAGCTTTTAAACCCATTCAACAACCGCTATTAATTAAAGGTGCAGTCACAATTGGAGGCTTGGCGTTAATTGGATTAGAGTTATGGTGGTTTCTTCTGAGTAAACCCAAATCCCAAAAAGCCGAAGCCCATAACGGTATTCAAGAAGTAAACATTACTGTAGATGGCGGGTACGAACCTAGCCGAGTTGTAGTCAATGCTGGTCAACCTGTTCGCCTTAACTTTCTGCGGCGCGATCCTAGTAGTTGTCTTGAAGAAATACGGCTACCTGATTTCCGTATCGCCCAAGACTTACCGCTAAACAAAGTTACAGCCATTACTTTGACACCCGCTCAACCAGGTACTTATACTTTCACCTGTGGGATGAATATGTACCGTGGTGTTGTAGAAGTGAAACCTGTTATGCCATTAACTAGTAAATAGTTAGCCAGATGCTTTGTTTATTCTTGACTCTCCAGTGGGCTGGAGAGTTTAAAATTGAGTAGACATTGATATTTAGCAGAGGGGCAAGTAAGTATGTTAACCCAAGAAGCTCCAAAACTCATTGGTTCAGTTGCCAAAGAAAGCGGTGTCCCAATTAAAACTATTCGCTACTATGAAGAGCTTGGTCTACTCAAAGCATCAGGTAGAACCGAAGGTGGATTTAGAATATTTCATGCTGATGTTTTCGCACGTCTAAACTTTATCAAACGCGCTCAAAGTTTAGGTTTGACATTATCAGAAATTAAAGAATTTTTGAATGTTCATGATGGCGGTGAATTACCTTGTGACCATATCAAAATTAAGCTGCAAGATAAGCTAACAGCTATTGATGAACAGATTCAGCAATTACTGATGCTAAGACGAGATTTAGAAGATTTGCTTGTTGATTGGGAAACAACTCCTGAAAATGTTGAACAAGCAATTTGTCCGATTATTGAAAAATTTTAAAAATTTGAGAAATTCTCGCTTTATTACTGTTATGTTATGGCGCAAGGTGATAAATATAGTCCCAACAAATATTTTTGCCGTAATGCACTTTAGATGAATAATGCGTTGCGCTGTGCTTTAACGCACCTGACAACCGGAACGGCCACATTACGCAGTTTTCAGTTATTTCGACCACACTCTTGCGTTCTTCTGTGCGACTCTGTGACTTTGCGCCTCTGCGTGATCCCAAAAAGAGGAATAGAAATGATGAGTTTGATGAAAAAAAATGAAGCTAAGTTGAGATAAACGGTACACTGGAAAAAATTTCTTTGAGGAAGGGTTAATGGCACGGTCAAACGGAGCTAAAAGTGAAACATCGGCACAGGAATCACCTGTGGTTTCAGATACTGAAGATACGGTAACAATTCAAGATTCACCTGAATCAGTAGAAGATACCCAAGATATTGACGACATCTTGAACTCTCTAAAAAGTTTACTTAGTAGCGTGGAGAAGCTCCAAAAAGTTCGCCAGGAAGTGGGCGACATCAAACCTTTAATCGGACGGATGCTTGATGGAGAATTAGTTGCTGGTGAAGAGCTTGAACAACTCAAGTCAGGTGTAAGCGGTCTTTTGCGCTTGGTTCGTGCTTACAATGACCACCAAGCAGCACTGGCTAAAGCACAACCTGCAAGAAACTTGCTAGACGAAATACTGAAATAGCGTCAAGCTCGCTGAAACTTCCTTCCCTCTTGAAACATGACTAGTAAACCTGACAAGTCTCGTCTACAAAACGCAATGAGCGCAGCTTGTAAGGTAGCCAAGCAGCAAGGTCTAAAATTTGATGAGGCGATCGCTCTACAAGACAAAAGCAATTTAGTCATTAAAGCAAAAAAGAAGTATGTAGCGATCGCTGTTTATCCTATTGCACTGTGAGGCGATAAAATAAATTTTCTTAATCTTTACTTAAGAATATAGAGTTATTCTATCTAAAGCTATTTTGTAATTAATAACTTGGTAAATATATTAAGTTTCTTACAGTTTGTGTCATCTAATTGAAAAATCATCATTTAACCAAAACCTTTGAAAAGCTTACTGTGTCATAAACTTTTAGAATATAAGACCATAGATAGATTGCAATTTTTTTTAGGGGATGTATCACGCTTCATTCACGAAAAGAATCATTAAAGAAAGCGTAGATAAATCGAATGAGGATACATTTTTCTGCAAAATTCTTTCTTAGATAAGGATTAAAACCATGTTTGAAAGATTTATGCCCTGATATTTTCAGAAGGTCGCATTTGACAATTTAAAGGTACAAATCATGCAAAATAAAAAGAAGGCGGGGAAAACGTCCCGGCGCAGTTTTTTGGGACAAGCACTGACTGTAGCTGGAACCGCTATAGCTGCTCCTTCATTAGTTAATCAAGCAACCGCAGCAAAAGATACTGTTCAAGGTTCGGAAGGGGAAATGAACGTAACACTTAAGATTAATGGTGAGCAGAAAACCTTAAACATTGAGCCGCGCGTGACACTTCTGGATACTCTGCGCGATCGCCTGGGATTGGAAGGCAGCAAAAAAGGGTGCGATCATGGTCAATGTGGAGCTTGTACTGTTCTAATCGATGGACAGCGAGTTTATTCTTGCCTGACTTTGGCAGTAATGCAAGAAGGTAGAGAAATTGTCACCATTGAAGGGCTGGCAAAGGGCGATACTCTCCATCCAGTGCAAGCGGCGTTTATCGACAACGATGGCTTTCAGTGCGGCTATTGCACACCAGGGCAGATTTGCGCCTCTGTTGCTCTACTTGATGAAGTTAAAAGAGGTTGCGCCAGTTCTATTACACCAGATTTAACAACTCCTCCCCAACTAGCTGACCTTTCTGAAGCTGAAATTAAGGAGCGTTTGAGTGGTAACCTCTGCCGATGTAGTGCTTATAACGGCATTGTGGCAGCAGTACAGCAAGCAGCAGGACAAAAACCGCCCTCTCCGGCGGCAAATGTGATGGTCAGTGAACCTAAGGAGACACCTGTATGAACAACTTCACCTACATTCGCGCTACTTCGGTGAACGATGCGACTAAACGGGCAACTACCGACCAAAAGGCCATGTTCATTGCAGGTGGTACAAACTTGGTTGACCGTCTCAAAGTCTTCCTGGATGAGCCATCGCAACTGATTGACATCTCCAGGTTGCAAATGCAGCGCATTGAGAAAATCAATGGCGGCGGTTTGCGGATTGGCGCGCTGGTATCAAATACGGCAATGGCAGACCATCCCGATGTCCGCCGCGACTATCCCATGCTAGCCCGTGCGATTCTCTCTGGTGCGTCTCAGCAAATTCGCAACATGGCGACTGTCGGCGGTAACTTACTGCAACGTACCCGTTGCCCCTACTACTACGATACAGCCTTCCCCTGCAATAAACGGCAGCCTGGAACTGGTTGCCCAGCAGCAACGGGCATCAACCGTATACACGCCATCCTGGGTGCTAGCGACCAGTGTATCGCAGTTCACCCATCGGATATGTGCGTACCTCTGGCGGCGTTAGATGCTGTGGTTGAGGTAGAAAGTCCTAAAGGCAAGCGGCAGATACCTTTTATAGATTTTCATCGCTTACCAGGAAATACACCCCAACGAGACACGAATTTAGAGCCGGGTGAATTGATTACCGCTATTATCTTGCCACCAGTATCGTTTGCTAAGTCAGGAGTTTACTTGAAATTACGCGATCGCGCTTCTTATGCTTTTGCTTTAATTTCGATAGCGGCGGCGGTTGATTTGACAGGCGACAGCATCAAAGATGTACGTTTAGCAATGGGCGGTGTAGCTCATAAACCTTGGCGACCAAAGGAAGCTGAGAAGTTTTTGATTGGCAAGCCTGCCAACGCGCAAACATTTCAACAAGCGGCAGAAATTGCACTTCAGGGAGCCAAACCCTTAACTCAAAACGGTTACAAAGTTGACTTGGCAAAGCGGGCAATTCGTCGTGCGCTTACGGTTTCAGCTAAAGGAGGAGGCGTAGCATGAACAAAATAATTGGAACTGACGTCAGCCGTAAGGATGGACGAGCAAAGGTCACGGGTACAGCAACCTATGCAGCCGAACATCAAATTCCAAATTTAATTCATGGTTATCTCGTCACCGCCAGCATTGCCAATGGGCAAATCAAAAGCATTGACACCGGCGCAGCAGAAAAGGCAGTAGGCGTAGTTGCGGTTTTTACGCATAAAAACGCGCCCAAGGTGTTTATGCCAACCAACAACTTTATGACCTCGAAAATCTACGAGTCTCGTTTGCCGTTGTCGGATGACAAAATTTACTACGCCGGGCAAATTATCGGCTTAGTAGTAGCAGACACCTTCGAGCGGGCACGTGATGCGGCGCATTTGGTAAAGGTCGAATACGCTAGCCAACAGCCAGTTGTAGACGCCAAAAAAGCCAACTTCAAGGAAGCTCCTCCTTTATTTGGAGAAGAACTGAAGTTCGAGAAGGGGAATGTGACGGCTGCTAACTCCGCCATAGCAAAGATTGAAGCCACCTATAAGACTGCCACCGAACTACACGCACCGATGGAACCCCACGCCATCATTGCCCACTGGCAAGGGCCAGACTCGCTCACTGTCTACGAGCCATCTCAGTGGATATTGGCAACTCAGCGCACTTATGCAGAACTCTTTGGATTGCCAACTGAGCGAGTTCGTATTGTTACACCCTTTCTTGGCGGAGCTTTCGGTTCCAAAGCCTTCCCCTGGCCCCACGGTGTTCTTTGTGCGGCGGCGGCGCGGAAACTCCAGCGTCCTCTGAGAGTTGTTCTCAGTCGGCGGCAAATGACGATGAATGCCGGACACCGTTCCGAAACTGAGCAGACGATTCGTTTGGGAGCAAATGCTGATGGCGGTCTGATTATGATTGACCACGAGGCGAAATCCTGTACCTCGCCTGTAGAAGTTTTTCCAGAACCTTGTACAGGTATCACACCAGTTATGTACAGCGCGCCGAATATACGGCTAAAGCAGGAATTGGCAGTGATGAACGTCGGCACACCAACATTCATGCGCGCACCAGGAGAGAATCCGGGTATGTGGGCAATGGAGTCGGCGATGGACGAACTCGCTTGGGCGCTCAAGATTGATCCAGTAGCACTGCGCTTAAAAAACGAAACCAAAGAGCATCAACGCAAAGGTCAGCCATTCTCAGCCAAGCATTTTGCTGATTGTTTGCAAGTTGGTGCAGAGCAATTTGGTTGGAAAGATAGACCAAAACAACCGCGATCGCTCACCCGTGACGGTAAACTGATCGGTTGGGGAATGGCAGCAGCAACTTTCCCTGGTATGAGGAGTTCAGCATCAGCCAAGGTGCGGCTTTTACCAGACGGTAGTGCCCATGTCCTCACAGCTGCCAATGATATGGGTACTGGCTCATATACAGTTGTTGCGGCCACAGCAGCAGAGATATTAGGACTACCTGTAGAGCAAGTACGGGTGGAAATAGGCGACTCTTTGCTACCGGATGGCGGCTTGGCGGGTGGTTCTCAAATGACAGCAAGCCTTGTACCTGCGGTGATGTCAGCTTGTAAAGAAGTCCTCAAAACTGCTAACGCTAAGACTGCACAGGAAGCTTTTGCAAGTTTGCGTCAATCCAAAAGAGCAGCTTTTGAGGCTACAGCATCCTCCGCTCCCGGTGCTGAGGCGAAGAAATGGGCATTCCAATCTTGGGGCGCACATTTTTGCGAAGTCAGCATTGATGAAGAAATCGGACGCTTGCGAGTGACGCGCTGGGTATCGGTAATGGATATCGGACGAGTCATCAATTCTAAAACAGCAGCTAGCCAAGTACGTGGCGGTGTGATCATGGGTATTGGGCAAGCTCTCATGGAAGAGTGCCACCTTGATCCAAATATTGGCTATCCCGTAGTTTATGACCTTGCTACCTATCACTTCCCAGCCCACGCAGACATTCCTCGCATTCAGGTAGCTTTCGTTGGCGAACCTGATCTGAACTTTAACCCAGCAGGTGCAAGGGGTGTAGGTGAGATTGGCATCACAGGTGTTTCAGCTGCGATCGCCAACGCAGTTTACCATGCCACAGGTAAGCGCATCCGTGATTTACCGATTACACCCGAAAAGTTGTTGTAATAATGCTTCGTTCCCTGCTTTCAGAGAAAGCAGGGAAGGTGGCTGGCGCTTTCAAAGAAAACTACCCCAGAAGCGAGCCTAAAAACCCAAAAATTTATTTCGGCTTTTGGCCAGTAACAATACTCCAATAACCAAAAGTTGATTTAACTTCAATATCAACAAAACCAACCTCTGCCAGCATAGTAGACAGTTCTAACCCAGAATATTGCTGTCCTCCAGCACACCAAAGGAGCATGATTAGGTTATATGCTGCTGTTGAAAGCGGTTCGGTTCGCTCGTCATTAAACAGCCATTCATGAATAATCAAGCGTCCACCAGGCTCTAAACTGTCAAAGCTTTTTTTTGTCAGTAAGAAGCATTGCTCTGGTGTCCAATCATGGTAAATCAGGGAATAAAAATGTAAATCAGCTGAAGGAAAATTGTCTTGCCACATATTGCCAACATGGGTGCTGATGCGATTTTGTAACCCATGTTGATGAATAAACTCTTGTGCTACTTCGCATACAGGTGCTAAGTCAAAAATGGTAGCTTGTAAACTCGGGCACTTTAAGGTTGCACCAATGCAATGAGCGCCAGAACCACCAGCAACATCTAGCATTTGTTTATAGCTAGAAAGGTTAATTGTTTCTGGCCACGCTAGAGCAGCAGAAATGCTAGCAGAGTGCATTGCTCGTGTAAATTTCCGTGCCATTTCATCTTTTTGTTCGTGAACTTCAAAGACATCCTCGCCATTGTAAATCTGCGTTGCATCGGTCAAAACCGCTTTTTTAATTGCTTCATAAGAGTAGGAAGCAGAATTGGCAATCATTAAATCGAAATAACCACAAAAAGAAGTTGGGCTAGTTTCCAGCAAGTACTCACGAGCTACAGTGGTGAGGGTATAATAGTTATCTTTAAATTCAACCAAGCCTAAAGAAGTGCATATAGAAACAACCGCGCTAGCCGAACGGTTTGCAAGGTTAAGGCTTTGACAAATATCCTGAAGAGTACGGGGGGCTTCAGCTAACAGCGGAAACAATTTTAGTTCATGAGCTACTAGAAGGGTTGGATAAGCGTGTAAACCTATGATGACATCCCAAACTTGCCTACCGTTTGTTTGTGGATTGTCAATAGTACTAAAGATAGGTTTATCAATTTGTTGAACCATTTTATTTCTCTCACTTTTGTAAGCTTAAGGAGCGATACAGTTCTAAATAGAAGTCGTTATTTGAGGTGATCGCTTGATTATAAGATGCCCGAACAATTAAGCTTTTTAACAGACCAAGCAAGCTGTCTAAATTCTTTAACTGATATCCGTAGGGTGGGCACTGCCCACCCTACAAAAATAGCAATAGAGCAACTCGTGCAAGATGTGAATTAGATAAATTCAACAGTTTGTTGCTGTTAAATAATCATGGCTTTGTACCACTAATTAGAGAATAATAACCGTAGGTTGGAGTTATTAATATATCTGCAAATCCGCATTCTGTAAGAAGCTGATGAAGTTCGCCTGCTGTAAATTGCTTACCTTCAGTAACCCAAACCATGCACATTGAAAATGAAGTTGCCACCAAAGGATTATCTTTGGTATCAGATAGTAAGATTTCGTGAAGATAAATACGACCTCCTTTTGGCAAAGCTTCAAAGCTACGACGCGCTAAAAGAAGACATTTTTCTCTTCCCCAATCATGAAAGATATTACCGAAGACAATTGCATCGTAACCTTCAGGAAAAGGATCTTTAAAGAAATCTGCTGCTTTGGTATCTATTTGTTCTTGCAGTCCAGCAGAAGCAATATATTCTTCTGCTATCTTACACACCACTGGCAGTTCTAAAATTGTGCAACAAATTTCAGGATAGCGTCGAGCTAATGCAAAAGAAAAAGCACCAGAACCACCACCCACATCAAGAAGACGTTTGACATCTGTAAAGTCACCCCTAATTGCAGCACCTGCGGCAGGAGAGACAGTTTGACTGTGCATATGCCGAGTAAAGGCTTTGGCTTGTTCCGGTTCTAGCTCATGAGTTTCCCAAATATCTTGGTCATCATAGATAGTAGACTTATCTGTTTGCAATGCCTCTAGTAGTGATGAGTGGGATAGTGGAGTACTTCGCATTAAATGCAATATTCCGCCCCAGTAGTAAGGACTGTTAGGAAGGAGAAAATTTCGAGACACCTCGGTGATATGAAACTTCCCACTTTGCTGAACTAGATAACCGAGTGATGTCATTACTCCCAATAGCGCTTCAGTAGAACGGTGGCTTAAAGAAAGGCTTTGGGCTACTTCAGCAGCCGTCGCTGGAAATTTATCTAAAAGAGGAAACAGCCCTACCTCATCTGCAACAGTTAGCGTAGGAAAATGGAACATGGACATCCATGTATCCCAAAGCAATCGATCATCACAAGTCGGTAGAGACACATTTGTTTGTTGATTGTTTAGTAACATAAGTTACAAACCTTAGAGTTAGTATTTGATGTAGATAGCAATTCTCATCAATCCAAGCTTGATTGAAATCTTAAGTTATCCCTGTAATCTGGAGAAATCGCCGAATTTTTACCAGTTATTGATTTTGTAGATGTCTGCATTCCGCTAATGAAATTTGCGATTAAATCATGGTTGAGGCATTTCAGCATGAAATTTCAAAAGACTTGAGCCAAGTAGGACTAGCAGATAGCCAAGAAACTAGACACCCGCTACTAATGGAGTTCGACCATTGGCAAGAACTGAACCGCATAAAAACTCCACATACCACTCAACAGTTTCTCTGAGTCCTTCATCAAAAGAATAATAGGGAGTCCAACCAAGAACTTTTTGTGCTTTCTGTGTTGAGACGTGCTGATGCCAGATTTCTCCATGAGTTTGAGGTACAAGCATCGGCTCTATATCCTCACGATTCATAATGCGCTGAATCTTCTGTACTATCTCCAGCACTGTCCAACTACCGCCCATTGCAAAGTTAAACGCCTCTCCATGCACATCTGGATTCTCCAGACCTTTAAACATTGCTACATAGGAATTTACAGCGTCTTTTACATATAGAAAGTCCCGCATAAAACTTCCTTGAGTAGGGACACGAACAATAGGTGGTTCATTTTTTAGCAAGCGACGAATGGTATTTGGTATTAATCGATTCAAGTTCAAGTCCCCACCGCCGTAAATATTGCCAAACCTACCTACTGCTACTGGTAATCCATAGCTGTGAGAATAAGTACGAGCAATCATATCAGCGCAGCTTTTAGAAGCATCGTAAGGATTTTTACCCACTGTAGGGAGGTCTTCTGTATAAGGTAAAACAGGGCTATCACCATAGGCTTTGTCACTGGACGCTACAACTATCCGTTTGACTACATCAGAATGTACACGACAGGCTTCTAAAACGTTATATGTGCCGCGAATGTTAATTTCAAATGCTAATCGGGGCTTTTCAAATGCTAGGCCTTCAACTGATACCGCCGCTAGGTGAAATACTGTATCAATACCGCGATCGCCAATCAGCTTTTCCAGCAAATTGTAATCCTCTATTGAGCCGATCACATTTTGAACACGTTGAAATATCCCACTACGCATAAAATAACTGTTTGGGTTCCAGTCTGCCAGTATTGTTGTTACCGTTGCTCCTTGGTCTAGCAGATACTTAGCCAACCACGAACCCATAAAACCAGATGCTCCGGTTACTAGCACGCGATGCTCACGCAGAATATTATTCATGACTACACCTGATAGAAAGACTAATTTTTAGACAAACTTGACTGTCACCACACTGAACTAAGCCGGAGCTTTACCCCTCCGACTTACTATATATAGAGTCTATAAATTGCCCTACCTCTACTTTTTGTGGTGTTTTAAATTACTTTGTATCTAGTCAAAATCTCTGTGACTGCAATGATTGTTAAATAAATTTGAAGAAAATGTGATAGGGAATATACTTAATTAATTTATGACAAATTAATTATTTTATACAATGTATAAAAATATTCAGCATTTTTATACATTTAGCTCATTTTTGTATTAGATATTAAGATTTGCTTAGTCAATTTTCTTTACTAAAATTGTATAAACTTTAAACATTGCAGTATACGTGCTGGCACAAAACCTTTATACTCTGTTTTGTTTAAACTTCAAGTTGATGTCATAAAATCTTTAAATGCTGAGGTTATAGAATACTAACTCAATAAGTGTAATAACTTAAATGTTATAATTCCTTGACTTATTAGGCATGATAGAAGTTTATGCTTACCCACCCAAGACTTATGCAGAAATACTTTTTGTTGAGGCAGGGTGTAAGGATGTGATGATTTAGGGGTTTACTCTTCCCCATAAATTGCTGCAATTTTTGATTTCTCGTTAAAACTTAGAACGACCTTTAACAGCTGCACTTATACATCTATCTAAAGTATAAATTAAATCAATACAAAACATCATACTTAATATCTAATAATTCTATAACCTAGTGTAGATGCAAAAGTATTTATAATAATGTAAGAGAGACAGCCTCAAAATTTTTAACTCACTATTCTTCCAACCCTTTAGTATTTAAGGGTTACATTTTAGTTAGCACTATTGGACTTTGAGTCTAATCTAGTAAATTTAAGCTACTACTGTCAGCACACATAACAATATGAATGAGCTAAATGCTATTTTGAAAGCATTTAAAGAATGTCAGCACAATGCTGAACCTGCATTTCTTGCCACTATTGTTAATGTTAAAGGCTCTACCTATCGGCGACCTGGGGCCCGAATGTTGATGACACAAGCAGGCCATATGTTAGGAATGATTAGTGGTGGTTGCTTGGAAAATGATGTATTTGAGCATACTCGCTGCTCAATGCTAGATGGACAACCAATAGTTGTCACCTACGACACTACAGCCGATGAAGATATTGTTTGGGGGTTTGGGCTGGGCTGTAACGGAGTAGTGCAAGTCCTGATTGAACGTTTAGATACTAATGATCCACTTAACCCCTTGGCTGTGATTAATCAATGTTTTTGCAATCAGCAACCTGGTATTATTGCCACTGTTTTTGCTGTGGAGGGTATAGCTAACGTCAAGGTTGGGGAACGCTTGTTACTTAATACAGACAGTAATGTTACCAGTAATATCGCAGAACCTGCATTAACTGCTGCCCTGATTAAAGATGCTCAAGTCGCTCTGCAAAATCAACGTTTAAGTGTTAACAAATACCAACTTTTATCAGGTAGTGTTGATGTCTTAATCGAACTAATTCAACCACCTATACAACTGATAATTTTTGGTGCAGGTCATGACGCTGTACCAGTAGCTCAGTTTGCTAAAAACTTGGGTTGGCACGTCACTATTGTTGATTGTCGAGCAAGTGAAGCAACCAAAGAGCGTTTTGCAATGGCTGATGAGGTAATTCTTAGCCGCAGAGATATTTTACACAAACAAATAAGTGTAGATGAACGCACTATAGCTGTAGTGATGACTCATAATTACCTCGACGATTTAGAAATCCTAAAAATATTATTGCCATCTCCTGCACGTTACTTAGGTTTTTTGGGGCCGAAGCATCGCACTGAAAAATTACTTCAAGATTTACGTGCAGAAGAAATTAATTACACATCAGAACAGCTACAAAGGTTGCATGGCCCCATTGGTATTGATATTGGGGCTGATACACCAGAAGCGATCGCCTTATCTATTATTGCTGAAATTCAAGCCGTACTAACAAACCGTTGTGCTGGTTTTTTGAAAGACCGCACAGACCCAATTCACCACAGAAATGAAGTCAAGACCACCAAAATTGAGCAATTAGAGGAGTTGAAAATATGACTTCGTTAATATAAAACCATCTCCACCCGAAACATAAACTATGACCTACACTCCACCCCAACTCTTCACTTTCGAGCAGTTTTTAGCCGAATACGGGGATAACCCCCGTTACGAACTCATTGACGGAGAACTACGTGATATGGAAGCGACAGGCCCTCATGAAGAAGTTTCAGGAAATATTGCTGGTAGAATTTATGCTGAAATTCTTCGTTCTAATCTTAACTTGCTGGTTCCAAAAACTTGTTTAATTAAGCCACCTAACGCTGAAGCAACAGTGCTACGTCCAGATGTAATTGTTCTAGATAAAGCAAAACTTAACAACGAAGCGCTTTGGCAAAAAAGACCGATTATCTGTAATGGCAATACAATTAAGCTCGTTGCCGAAGTTGTTAGTAAGAATTGGCAAGACGATTATGCTAGAAAAGTAGAAGAATATGCTTTCCTACAAATACCAGAATATTGGATTGTAGATTTTTGCAGTTTAGGCGGGTTACAATTCATCGGTAATCCTAAACAACCTACCTTTACAATCTGCCAACTCATTAATGGTGTATATCAACAGCAACAATATCGCTTAGGATATGCCATTTCTTCTTTTATATTCCCCGACTTACAACTCAAACTCGACGACGTTATGCCATAGTGTCCACACAGGTGCAACCCCAGAGGCAGAATCCGCACCCTATCGAAATGTTGGGAATAGGTTCTTTCTGAGTTGGGTGGCAAATAAAAAGGAATATAAAAATATAAAGACTCCTAGATATTTTTCATTATTGAACGAAAGTTTTGCTACAGGTTTTAACCCTCACTGTTTACTTTGAAAGATTAGGTTCTACAATGTTGGGGAAATTCTCAAAATTACGTCGCACCCAATCCATACCTACCTCATTGTTAAGTTTAATTTTCTGAGACGTATTCGGATAAATTTTTCCTAAAATATCTGCATCTTGATTCACTATAACCTCACCAAACTTGAGATATGTACTGCCAAATATCTTAAATATAGGATGCTTGGCTTGACCAAATAACAAAATATAAGTCCGTGTCCGATTAGAAGTTTCTGGGACAAATATATGGCACTGCGCGGCTTTACCTAATGGCATTTCTCCATGAAAAATCACCAAGGCTGGGAAGTGATTTTCTAGGTGCGCTTTAATGGTGTTGGGCAATAAAAGCAAATCGGGTTTCTTCAGCTTTTCTCCTAAGGTGTAAGGTGCTGTAGGCAGATCATAAAACGCATGAGAATGATGCCCCTGATCAATAAATTGGTGAAATTCTACATTTGTAATGCGAAACAAGTCTCGGTGAGTACCATTTTGATGATTGTAGTCGTGCATATTCAGCAGCATGGTTAGCAAGTCCGTCTCTACACTTCTATCTGCTGTATGCCCAATAAAGTAATATGTTTCGGCAATCTCATTCAGTATTGTGGGGATAGGTATTTTTGGCTCGTATCCACCATAAGACCAAATAAAATCTCCTTTAATTATTAGCTCTAAGGGTTTGAGTTGTGACAATGTTTTCTTGTTAGTTCCAGGTAAAACAGTGCAGCCTGAACCATCAAACTCTAGAGCATGAAACGGGCAAACTACAGTACTTCTGCCATCACTTTGTGCTTCGCACCATCCTTCTGACAACATTGCTCCCATGTGTGGACAAGCATTGGGAAGCGCATATATAGCTCCGGTAGAATCTTTCCACATTACATAGTCAGTTCCATACAAGGAAATTTTCCGAGGTTGGTTTACTGCCAGCATCGATTTGTGCGCCAACAACCAAGGCGCACCAGGAAGCATAGACTCCATGATGTTCTCCGCTAGATATAAAATTGTGAAAAATCCGTCGCCTTTTAATATATGACAGAATATTCACATTCGTCAAGAAATCTACGTCGTCAACCTAAACAACAGCGAGGAAAACAACGAGTTGAAAAAATTTTGGATGCAGCAGCAGCAGTGTTTGATGAGGTGGGCTATGAAGCTGCTACCACCCATCTGATTGCTGCAAAAGCAGGGACGGCGATTGGTTCTGTATATCAGTTTTTTCCTGATAAAGCCGCAATTTTTCAGGCGATGGAGTTACGCCACGTCGAGCGGGTCAAAAGTATGTGGGCGCAGGTGAATATACCAGAAATTGTCCAGTTATCACTGCGTGAAATGATTCATGCTCTTGTAACTTCTGTCTCGCAACTATTTGAACAGCCAGTATCACGGGTGGTATTTGTGCAGTTTTTTATCGCACGTCAGATTTTCCAATCGATTGATGAAAGCATGACCACTGAAGCGATTAACTTTATGACAAGTATCTTGAAGCAGCGAAACCCAAAATTGAGTGAACTAGAGTGCAGCCTGCTTGCAGAAGTTTGTGTTCACAGCAGCAATGCTGTATTATTATCGGCACTTCGCAGCCGAGATCAACAACATCGGCAACGACTGACGCAGCAAATTGAAGACTTGCTTGTGTCATATTTAGAGCCGTATGTCGGAGATCATCTGTTCGGCAATGTAATGAAAGTAATGAAATGTCTATATTGTCAATCACAGCGGCTATCTAAAAATGGGTATCGCAGAGGAAAGCAGTGCTATCGTTGTAAAGACTGTGGTAAACAGTTTGTGGAAGGTTCTAACCGAGCAGAGCAGAAACCAGCTTGATTTGTAACTTTTTAAATCCCAAATTAGAGAATACTAAATCAAATGTTGCCATCATTATTCTGGCAGCAGGTGCATCAACCCGCATGGGTACATCTAAGCAACTTTTACCTTATCAAGGAGGTAGCTTACTTCGCCATACACTTGAAAGTGCAATAGCCTCAGTTTGCAAACCAGTAGTGGTGGTTTTAGGAGCAAATGCCGAACAAATACGTTCTGAAGTCAGCTTACCTTCTGTACAGGTGGTTGAAAACTTGCAATGGAATTTGGGTATGAGTTCTTCAATTCGTTGCGGAATTTCATCATTATCAAACTGTTATGAAAGCATAGATGCAGCAGTTATTACTGTTTGCGATCAGCCATTTATTTCTGCTGAAATTATTAATCAGCTAGTTGCGGCATATCACTCTACAGGGAAACCGATCATCGCTTCTCAATATGCACAGACTTTTGGCGTACCAGCTTTATTTAGCTATCAATTTTTCTCAGAACTAGCAGCCTTAAAAGAGACTGTCGGTGCAAAACATTTGATTAAGCAACATTTCAATGAAGTCTTCTGCGTTCCTTTTCCATTAGGCGCAATTGATATTGATACACCAAAAGATTACGAGCAGTTGCAATACTTGCATCAATCCCAACAACCGCGATCATAAGGGCACAACATTGTTGTGCCCCTACCCGCTACCTGTGTACTTCATTTAGCTGAAAAATGCTGTATTACTCAACAAATTCTCGTCTTGCTTTTTGAGTTAATTGCAGCTTCTCTTCTAATTTCAGCCAATTTTCTTGCTCAATTAAATTAATCAATTCGTCGAGGTTGTGGCGATATTGTTGCAATGACCCCAACAATGCTTGTCGATTAAATTGCGCCATCATCACCCCTAACTCTGGATTTCCGCCACCTACACGGCTGGTATCTCGGAAACCTGAACTAGCTAAGTTTTGAGCTAATTGCAAAACATCGGGGTCAGTTTCGCTCAGACAAGCAGCTATTAATGAAGCACTTACCATCACGGGTAAATGAGAAATCCAACTCACAGCGCGGTCATGTTGCTCTGGTTGACAATGGTAAATGTTAGACCCAAGCGATCGCACAATTTCCTCAACCACCGAAATTGCCGTCCTTGGTGTTGTATGTATTGGTGTCAGTACATAAGGCCGATTCACAAATAAATGCCGTTGTGCGGCTTCTATTCCACTATCTGCTGTTCCCGCCATCGGGTGACCACCGATAAAATGATCCCAAAGGGGGGATATGGCTTTAACGATTGGTGCTTTGACCGAACCAACATCGGTGACTATCGTAGTGGGAGACAAATGCTCAATCAACTGTTCAACTTGGGGAACAATAAGCCCTATAGGTGTACAAATAAATACAACTTCTGCGGTAGCCAAGAGGCTCATATCAACTGATGCTCGATCAACGCTACCTAAAGCGATCGCTTTTTCACAAGTTGATTGACGACGGCTAACTCCTAAGACATGATGTCCTTGCGATCGCAAATCAAATCCCAAAGACCCACCTATCAGTCCAAGTCCTAAAATACCAATTTTCATTTTTAATTTTGATAGTCCTTCTTTTAAATATTTTCTGCATACTTTACCTATTATCAAAGTTGGCATCCCAGAGGTAGCATTCATGACTGTAGAAGAATTGCTGGAAAAATACGCGGCAGGAGTTCTAGACTTTACTGGTGTTGACCTCTGTGAAGCTAACTTGAGCGGTGTCAAACTTAATGGTGTAAATCTCAGCCATGCTAATCTCAGTGTGGTCAATCTCAGTGGTGCGAATCTCAGTGAAGCTAATTTGAGCCATGCCAAACTTAATGTAGCCAGACTCAGTGGCGCGAATCTTACTAGCGCCATCCTCAACAACTCCAGCCTTAACGTAGCTAATTTGATTAGAGCCGATCTCAGCCGCGCCCAACTCAGGGAGGCTACATTGATCCGCGCCGAGTTAATTCGGGCAGACCTCAGCCGCACAGATTTATTCGAGGCCAACCTCACCAGTGCTGATCTGCGAGAAGCCACACTCCGACAAGCAAATCTACGCCGTGCCAACTTGAGTGAAGCAACCTTAAGAGGCTGTTCTCTAACGGGAGCAAACTTAGAGACGGCGAATCTCAACGCTACAGATATGGGTCGTGCGGATCTCAGTGGTGCAAATTTGCGAGATGCAGAACTTAGACAAGCAAATCTCAGCCGTGCTAACCTCAGCGGCGCAGATTTAAGCGGTGCAAATCTCCGTTGGGCAGATTTAAGCGGCGCAAATCTTCGTTGGGCAGATTTAAGCAATGCCAAGTTAAGTGGAGCTAGCTTAATTGGGGCAGACTTAAGCAATGCCAATTTAACAAATGCTAGTTTAGTACATACTGATTTAACTCAGGCCAAATTAATTAAGGCGGAATGGATAGGAGCCGACTTAACAGGAGCAGTGTTAACCGGGGCCAAACTTTACGCCACCTCCAGGTTTGGTTTAAAAACCGAAGGTATAACTTGTGAATGGGTTGACCTCAGCCCTACGGGCGATCGCTCTATCATCCAAAAGTTCAACTCTGAAGATTCAGGAGACTTTTTTAATGAAACACCGCCAACAATTCGCATTATCGTCGATGCAGCCTTAGAACACGACGCAAATTTTGCCCTAGCTGGCTCTTATTACGAAATTTATCGAGAATATCGGAAATTAAAACAGCCTCCAACTATAGAAATCGGGCGTCGTCGGACTATTTTGACTTTTCGGGTAGATAGTGACCAAGATTTGTTTGCCACAGCTTATATTGCGATTCTTCCCTTTATTGATGCCACCAACACACAACAAAACATTGACAGGCTGCTGGAAATGATCAGGGGCGAAGATATATCTCTCTTGGGGCTAAAAACACCCCATCGGGTGAGGCAATTAAGGACTTTGATCGAGGAAGCTAGAAATCAGGCTCAGATCATTAGAGATATGCGAAAAAATTTAGAACTAGCAGCAAAATTAAATTTTTTTAAAGCTCCTACCCAGACAATATTAACAAATTCTAGCGCTCAAACTTTGATTTTGTATGATAATCCCTACTTCGGTAAACGATTTATTAATCCCCTTGATGCTAATGCTACGTTTTTTGATAATATAACCAGTGAATCTGCTCAATATATGCTGCCTTCGTTAAATATGGTTGTAGATTTTGTTAAAAGTTTTTATTACATTGAACAATAGTTATTCAGGGTTTTTGTGCAAGAGGAATTAGGAACTTAACAACTAAAAAATTTATGGAGGAAACAGATGCGCGATACATTTAATAGGATGGTTGGCCGGACTCGCTATGTTGTCTTTCGCCTATTCTTGCATTTAGGAGGAACAGAGGTAGCACCAATTTTGGGCGTATTAAATCATGCTGCACGGGAAGCGATCGATACAGATGGCGACTTGCAAGTTATGGGAGAAGAACTGGTAGAAATCTGCCAAACACTGCTGCAATATGATGATTCTTGGCTGTCTGCTGCTAATGAAGGTGACGTATTTTGGAATGAGGGTGAAGCAGGAGATTATGTAAATGAATTATTTACTGACTCCGCCCAAAGATATCTGAGTGAACCAGATTTGAGTTCTGATTCTGGACTTGATGACCCTTTATCTATACCTGTGACGCGCAACGTAATTGTAATGATTACAGTTGCTTATGAAGGAGAAGTACCAGATTTAGAAACCGACTTGTCTAACATTCAGGCTTTGAAACAAGCTTTGAAAGCTTTAATTAATTTGCACTATAACAATAAACTCAAGGCCATACAGGTGCATTTCTCGCCAGCGCAGTTAGGCGATGAACTCACTAACGATCAAGTATTACAATACTATCCCGAATTGATTCCATTGTAAGTTGTTGGGTAGTCCGTACTTACAACGTGTACTGTGAACTTGTTAAGCTCGAAGATAGGATACTAATGCAATGCTCATGAACATACTACGTAAGTTTACAGTAGTTTTTTTAGCGATGAGTTTATGCTTGACAACTGTTGGTTGTGGAGGTGGTAACCAAACTACACCCCCAGCCCAGAATGTTAGCCAAAGCTCGTCGGCTGCCACCAAACTCAGTGATGGTCAGTATCAAGTACAACAAGCAACTTATGACGATGCCACTGGGGAATATACCCTGTTTTTAATTGGCAGTAAACCCCCGACCTTTGTAACTGAAAATTTGCAAATGGCACGGCTGACAGATGAAGAAATTAAAGAGGGTAAGAAAAGTTACTTAAAAGTAGAAAACGGACAGCCCAGTTTATACTTGACAGAAGATTTTAAAATTGAGTACGTCCACAACGTCACTGAAAACAGAACAAATCCCCAAACAGGGCAACAAGAAACGGTCGTAGTCCGTCAACAAAGTGGCTTCTGGGCACCCTTTGCTGGGGCTGTGGCTGGTGGCGTAGCGGGTCAGGCGCTTGGTAGCCTGTTGTTTAGACCGCAGTATTATGTACCCCCTGTCTATCAACCTGGACAAGTGATGACTGGCTATGGTGGTTATGGCAGAAACTATGATCAAGCGGTTCAAAGCTACCGCAGTCGCTACAACGCGCCACCAGCAGCTGTGAGAAATCGCACTGCTTTCCGCAGTACGGGGACAATTAGAAGGTCATATCCCAATAGCTCAACTATACGCACTGCACCACGCACCAATACACGTAACCGTCCTAGTGGTTCTGGTTTTGGTAGTAGTGAACTAAGACCTTCCAATAGTTCTAGATCACCTAGACGCAATCCTAGCGGCAGTAGCTTTGGTAGTGGCGGACGTTCTAGTGGTCGTCGCGCACCTTCTTTTGGTGGCAGACGCCGCTAATCGCTAATTCAGTTACCTTTTTCTCAGCCTCACCCTACCCCTTCACTGTAAGGGGAGGGAATATCTACACTTCAGCAACAGCCTGACGTTGCGTTTCTCTTCTAGCCAAAATCCTGAGCCACAAGGACATAAGGTAAAAACCCTTTCTCCCCCTGCTCTCTTGCGGTCTTAATGATAAATCTTTAATCGAATACGATAAGCAACGGGCATCATTACACCGTGAATGATGCCCGTTGCTCGTTACGCCGTCTGTGTAGAAGCCGCTTTTGAGTCTGCGGTAGATTTTAACCGGGTAATAGTGGCTTTACGAATGCGTAGGCGTAGCCCGCCGCAGGCATCGCTTTTGCGTACTCCGCCTGTCATCTCGTATTCCCGGCTGTTTTTACCATACCTCGACGCCACGCCATTGACTAAGCGTTCTGAAGTTTCCCGAATGGTCTTTTCAAGGATTTCTATTTCTCCCTTTGCTGTGTCAAGGTCAGTTAGCATCATATTATACTGGTCAATCTGGTTGCGGAGTTGCCCAGTTAACTCGGTTAAATGGTTTAAACTGATGGAATCACCAAAGTCAAGGTTGGAATTAATCGATTTAAGTCCAATTAATCTCTTTTCGGTTTTTTCTAGCACGGTAGAGCTTCTTGTTTTGCGTGGCATCAATGGATACTTTTTACTAAACTCTATCTTTCTAGAGTGTCTCAATAGGACAATGTAGCGGTTCAGTAAAGCTTGCAAAATAAGGTGTTTTTTGTAATAAGATTTGATTTTTAGCTCAGTAATTGCACGACAATAAACAACAAATCGTTGAGAATGGACTTGCGTTGTGGATAAACGGATTTGTGTTGTGGATGAACGGACTTGCGTTGTGGACGAATGGACTTGCGTTGTGGACGAATGGACTTGTGTTGTGGATGAACGGACTTGTGTTGTGGACGAATAGAGAGACGCGATAAATCGCCGTCTCTACAATGCGTTTTTGTCATCTATTATAATTTTTATCAAAAAGCCTAATCCGAACCGGATTGCACGCAATTGAGAAACGTCATATTTATACCAATTTGAAAAAAGAATGTAACAAATAGACCATTTGTAGAGACTCGATTCATCGCGTCTATTTTCCGGTGATTCATCCCGTATTTACATACTGATACCAATTTGAAAAAAGAATGCAACATATGGGTAGGGGCAGTGCCGTGCCCCTACGAAGAATTTATGTGTCGCAAACATTATTTGAATTGGTATGATAATAATTCCGAGTTTTTTGGGTTGGCAATTACATCAATGCAAAGCAATAATTGCATAAATCTTTGTATAAATTAATCATGTAATCATGAATCATTACGATCCTCAACCAAAAGACAACAAACCGAAATACAAAGGTAAATATCGAATTGATTCAACACGTTTACCAGGATGGAATTATGCTAGTAATGGTGGATATTTTGTTACTATTTGCACGGATGGTAAAAAATGCTTTTTTGGTGAGGTTGTACAGGGTGAAATGCAGCTGTCACCAATTGGAGAAATCGCTCATAAATTGTGGTATGAGATTCCTAATAATTTTTCTAATTGCCAGATAGATTCGTTTTGCGTCATGCCTAATCATATTCATGGGATTGTGATTATTAATCAAACACAAGAAGACGCGATGAATCGCGTCTCTACAAGTCAACGGGGGGATGGGGAACGGGGCGGGGTTACTGGGTTATTTAATCCGATGTTGTCTAAAAATTCCCTTTCTAAAATTATTAGATGGTACAAAGGACGATGTTCATTTGAAATTAATCAAATATATGAAGGTTTTGGATGGCAAGAAAGGTTTCATGACAACATAATTCGTAATGAATTCGCCCTTGATCGAATTAGACAATATATTATCAATAATCCAATCAATTGGGAACGCGATCGCGAAGCGCGCCCTATGCCTGAGCGCTAGGATTGCGCTCCCCCAAGCTGCGCTTGGGGTAATGCAAACTCCGTTTGCATTGAAGCATATACGGGCGATCGCAAACAACCACCCAACTAATTCTTTCGATTCATTGCGTTTTCTTGCGATCGCCATAATTTATCTAGGCGTAGCGATCGCAAAACCCAATGTCAAAAAACCCAGCTTTAAAGCCAGGCTCGGTCATATTGAACAGGCCAGAGTTTATCATGTCCTAGTTGTTTGGCTGCTAGGTGTGGCCAGTAAGGATTGCGAAGTAGTTCGCGCCCTAACAGCACTAGATCAGCCCCTTGTGTACGAATAATTTGGTCAGCTTGTTGAGGAGATGTAATCAAGCCTACGGCTCCTGTATAGATATCGGCTTCACGGCGAATACGTTCAGCAAACTGAGTCTGATAACCTGGTTTTAATGGTATATTGATGCCTGGTATAATGCCCCCTGAGGAGCAGTCGATTAGATCCACGCCTAAAAATTTGAGTTTGTCGCTTAAGGCGATACTCTGCTCTACGTCCCAACCTTTATCTACCCAATCAGTCGCAGAGATACGTACAAATAGCGGATATGTTTCTGGCCAAACTTCTCGCACTCCCTGAACAATCTCCCTCAGTAGTCGGGTACGGTTTTCAAAGTTACCACCATAATCATCTGTTCGAGTGTTAACCAGTGGTGAGAGAAACTGGTGCAATAAGTAGCCATGAGCAGCATGGATTTCAATGACTTTGAAACCTGCTTTTAAAGAACGTTTGGCAGCTTGAACAAAAGCATTAATAACTTGCTGAATTCCTTCGATGCTTAGGGCTTCTGGTACAGGGCTATCTTTACTAAAGGCGATCGCACTGCTTGAAACTAGAGGACGCCACCCTTCTTGAGATTCATCCAGTGCTTTTCCTCCCTTACTTGGTTTGGCAGTACTTGCTTTTCTGCCTGCATGAGCGAGTTGAATACCAGCAACCGCACCAAAGTTATGAATTAATTGCACAATCTTGGCTAAATTTTCTATGTGTTCATCTGTCCAGATGCCTAAATCTTGTGGACTAATGCGCCCCCCTGGTTCTACAGCTGCTGCCTCTGTCATTACTAACCCGCAACCGCCAACTGCACGAGAAGCTAGATGAATTTTATGCCAGTCATTAGCATATCCATTTGTACTCGAATATTGACACATAGGTGAAAGGGCGATGCGGTTACGAAAGGTAACTTGACGAATCCTGAATGTTTCAAACAGGTGTGCCATTAGTATTGATTCCTTTTCTTGGTAGGTAAAAGAAATTACGACAGAGTTGCACAAAAGTCTCACATTGGCTTAAACATCTGTAGATGTTCTCCTGAGCTAATTGCGGTCAGCGATGCAGCCACAACCAGTAGGAAGAATCAGACAGTATAAATACCATTTCACTGCCATACTCCCCAGTTATCAGTAGTTAGAGCGCTCTTCTTTAGTATTGATTTAAAACTTCAATACTAGCTAAATAACTTGGCGTAAATAAACATAATCATCAATATCATACTAACTACTGAGCTAATTTTGAACTAATTTATTTATGTCTCCTTAATGCCATCACTGCTATGACCATCAAAATTCGGATAGCTAAGATTTTCGCTAGGATGTTCGTGTTTCTGGAATTCCCAGATATCGCGCTTTCCTTGCTGTTGATCCACTTGTGAACGAGACCTAAATACCTTTGTGAGTGCAAAGCTTTTTAAGCTTTCATATTTACAATGTGTTTACAGCTTACCTATGATTGCTGTAATTTATGAACAAATTAAAAATATCTTCAGATATTCTTACTATTAAAATTCAACGATTTTTATACGTAATTACAGTAATCACATTGAAAAACGTTTATTTTTTTACTTGTTTGAATTTTGCATTTGATTGGCAAGTTTACTTTGATTCCAATAACAGCATTTAATCTTTGTAGAATATGTAACAATAAATTATTTCAAACCTCGATAGTTTGCAGAAGTATAATTATTACTACGAAAACCAAAATGAAGGACAAATACGATATCTGTCCTTAAAATCAAAAATATGCAAGTTAAATGTGCATTAGCTTATCTACTACCGATGATGCTGAGTGTTATGCTACTCAGGACTGTTTCGGGAACTAAAAAAATCAGTAATGTATAAAGAGTTCACAATACTTCCTTGCATAAGGAAGTTATCTAACAGCAGTTATCTAGTAAACTGAAAAATGGGCACTTCTAATTTCGAGAAATTCGTCGGTGATAATCTTTTAGTTCGAGCAATACATACCGCTGTCAAAGGAAGAGCTAGGTATAAAGTCGATGGACTTTATGGTTCGCAAGCTCTCAAGCAATACCTGGAATTAAGATTGTCAAAGGAAGAAGGAATCGCACAAGTTAGCGCTAACAATTTGACAGGAAATATTCTTGTTATTTTCCACCGAGATCAGAGTCCAAGTGCGATCGCCTGGCTGATCTACGATATTGTCTTAGATTACAGAAAAAAGTTCATAAAATTACCTGTAACTAAGAATGTTATCAGCACAACACCAGCAGCAAAAAAATTACCTATAAACATCTCAGCCATATTCCCCCAAACGCCTATGCAAAAATTAGGCAGAGCAGGTAGCCAACAACTTGTACTGGTATCGGGGGCTGTTTGCGCTCTGGTATGCGGCCTCGGACTGTTGCACATATCTGGTCTTGACGAAAGGATTTTGCTAGCTATTCAAAAGCTACACACGCCAATAGGCGATCGCATTATGCTCGGTGTTACTTTCCTTGGCGAGCCGCTACCCTTGCTGTTAATTTGTTTGGGATTGGGAATTTGGTCAACATATAATAAGCGTCTTTGGGAAGCAACTACCTTAGGTATAACCGCAGTTGGCGCAATGGGCTTAAATTATTTGTTGAAAGCGCGGTTTGGTAGGGCACGTCCAGCACTTTGGGATTGGATTATTGATGTTGCTCACTACAGCTTTCCTAGCGGTCACGCAATGGCGTCAATAGCGATTTATGGTTTCATTAGTTACACTTTGGCAAAGCAATTTCCTCAATGGCAAGGACGAATATTTTCCTTAACCATGGCCTTAATTGTGGCGATAGGTTTTAGTCGGCTTTATCTTGGCGTACATTGGCCTACTGATGTGGCGGCTGGCTATGCTCTAGGTTTAGTGTGGTTAATTGCCTGTATTCTCAGCTTGGAACTGTGGCAACAATATCAGTTGTCAGCGAAGAGAACAAAGGAAGCGGGGAAAGCTTTTGAAGCTGTGGTGTTCCTACCTCAGCTTCAAATACAAGCTTGAGATTTTAGAGAAAATAACCTTTATCTAGATTATTCTGGAAAATTAGTTTCAGGATCAATCGGCATCCCAACAGGGTCAGTATTAGGCAAAGTTCCTTGCATCTCATCGCTTGGAATATCTGGATTATTCTGGAGGTTGACAGAACCCTTTTCTGAGTTCTGCTCATCTGTAGAATCAGGCCCCATGATAGTAGAAGCTCCAGCAGTTTTAGGATCGCCACTTACACCAGCTTTTGGAAAGTTGGTGGCAATAGGAAAGTTAGTTGGATCTCCCTCTGGTTCGTTTCCTCCTGCTGCGGCTTGTGCATCTAGCATTGCACTTCCTGCAACATTAGTAGGTGTATGAGGTTGAGCTTGTTGGGATGCAACAGTAGATTGATCTGGAGTAATAGCTGGATTTGATAAAGATGGGTCGTTCTCGCTCATATTGTTATCCTCAATATTAGTAGTAGGAAAATTAGTGTCATGTTTAGCTATTAATTATTCATTAATGTTCTGACTTAATTTTTTGGTTTCTGAATTAATTGTTTACTATTTAGATTTCTGCAAGTTGAGAGATAATCGTCGCCTGATGTTGCTCAATCCAATCCTTTGCCCATTGGAAGTGTACCCCTGCACGACGGGCAGCAGCTTCATCTTCCGGGCGATCGCCCACATAACAGCTATTTTGCGGAGTATGTTTGTGCCGAATCATTGCCAACTGCAACATTCCAGCTCCGGGTTTGCGATATTGTCCAGACCATTTAGTTTTACTGTGGTTGTGGACATTGTGGCGAGTGACGCGGAAGCATTTTTTGCCTTCAAAGTCAGGACAGAAGTAAATTTCCCTTAATTCTGGAAATAGCTCAAGCGTGTACTGCTGTTCCCTGACACACTCTTGAATAGACTTGTACCCTGCGGCAACTCCGCCTTGATTGGTGATGCCAACAATAATCCAATCATCTTTGTAAGTACCAATAGCAACTTCAGCACCCATAATAATTTTTTGGTCTTGAGGATGTTGAAAGTATTGTTCACCGCTGAGTGGTTCTCGAATTGTGCCGTCTAAGTCTATCAATAATAGGCTCATCGTTTTTGTGTAGAATTCTCCTTCTGTCTCCTTCTGTTTGATATCTTAAGCTGTTAAATACTACCTTTCCTCTGGCTAACGGAAGGCGCTATCACAACGGGTGTTCGTCCTCCAGATTGAGGAAATTATCCTTAAAATCGTAACCTTTGTCAGCCGCAAGTACTTTTACTCGTTTACGTTAGCGAAGCGGGACATTGTAAACAGCGCAATAATTATTTTTATTAGAAAGTTTCGCTTGAAAGGTGGAAGAGTTCATGTTTAGGTTGCAGTTGGGTTAAGTGAAGCAGCCATCTGGTCTTGGAGCTTGCTTTTAACTGTTTTAAACTCAGTAGCCATTTGCTTTTGCTGTTCATGGCTAAAGTTGTGACGGAGTTGAGGAAATATATCTTTCTCTTCTTGATTAATATGAGTTCGCACCGCAGTTCTTAGCTGCTCAACTTTTGCTTTGAACTCAGATGAGGAAGGGTTGAGAGGTTTAATTTCATCTAACATCTGTATCACTTCGTCGGTCTGAGCGTATATCTCCTGTGTGTGTTCGTAATATGGACGAACTGCTGGGTAAATTACTTCTTCTTCGGCCATCCCATGAACTTTTATATCTTTGTAGAGTTGCCCAAAATACTCTTGAATTTTTTGAGGATCGTCAGTACTGAAAATTTCTACAAACAAAGTATCGGACTTAGTATGATCCATGAGAAGCAAGTCACGGATGCTCATTTCGTCATCGGTACGTGTTACTACACTACCCACCACACCAGTTAAGGCTGCAACAGCATCTTGAACTCTTGCCCACAGCCCTTGCTTTGCCTCTTTTCCTGTTAGTTCACGAACACCCAAAATCTCTAGAATTCCTTTGAGCTGCTCTTGATGAGTGCGGTTTTCAAAGTTAACTGTATTTAAAGGAGTGATGGCAGCTTCAATATCAGCACCAACAACTTGGGCAGCTTTGTGGATTAGTAGTCCAGCCATCGTTTGTTTATGCTTGAGCAATTCATGCTCTCGTACTTTCTCAAACAAAGTTAGTTCGGAATCTTCCATGAGCTTTTGAACTTGCTCAATCATTTTCTGGGTTGTTTTGTTAGGTTCTCCTTTTACACCGTACTGAACAATTACAGTATCGATAACACCCAGGTTTTTTTGATCATCTTCGAGCATATCTTGTAGGCGATCGCAAATATCATCATCAGTGCAATCTTCGATGAATTGCTGCTCATTATTAATCAGCAGATTTTGGAGTAATTTCATATCTGCTAATTGTGCTGCAATTGCAAGGCGCTTGCTGTCATCAAGAGTTGAACTCATTTTTTCATCACCTCTGTTTCATTTTGAAGCTGATAGCTGATGCTTGAATTCTTGGAGTTAAATTTGAACCTAATTAACACCTGACTTTTCTCGTTAAGTCCGAAACCATCGAAATAGCAAGGGTTTCGCGCCCTAATATATATATTCTCAAAAAATGAAATTCAATGACAATCAATCACGAAAAAATAGGACTTTAAGATAAGGGCATAATAAGCGATTGCACGGAGCGCAGTACCAAAGGCGATCGCCCTGCCAAATAAAATAACGGGAAAAGTCAGGACATAAAAGCTCTCATGACTTAAGCTTTATTAATTCTGCTAGCCAATCACTAATACCTTATCTTTTCAAGGCAGGGCCAAACTCACTTTTATACCAAAGCTTTCAACGTAGATTCAAACCAATTTATAGTTTGATGTATTTTTATTTTGATTAATCCAATTAATATTTAGTAGTATTGTGAACAATACTACTCTATTTATCTAACTTTATTATCTATCTAAATAAATATTAAACTATTTATTGTACTATCTCTTAGGTATAATAATTTTCTTAATATATAAATATTAAAACTCGTTTTCAATAAGATAAGGCAGTTAAATATAAAAGACTATATCAAATGTCTAAAGCTTATTAAATACAGTTTATGTATTACATTAATTTGTTAGCTAATACCATCTTTATCACTTAATTACATATAATCGACCATTTTTAAGTATTAAAATAGTAAATATTTTAACTAGTATCAGCTTATTTTGTTACCTAGAACACATTAGCTTGTAATAATTATTTGACAAACCTCAGTAAATGAAGTAATTTCTTTTAATTCTGGCTTTTTGCGACTAAGTATTAGAGATTTCAACCTAGTGATATATATGTTATCTCCGCCTTAGGTAGGTTAAAAAAATTTTGATTATGCATAAAATTCTTCTATCAGAATTAACAAACCTCACGCGATCGCTTCTACTGATATCAATCCATGAAGCGCTCACTTTATTCTCAGCGTTTATCAAAAGAAAATGAATTTTTTAATTTTTTTGACATTGCTGAGTTCAATTATGTTTGTTGGTTGTCATAAAAACTGAATTTTGGAATTTTATTTATGTATGTAGCACTTTGGCCAGGGAATGTTTATCCTTTGGGCGCTAGTTGGGATGGAAAAGGAACAAACTTTGCCTTGTTTTCAGAGAATGCAACCGGTGTAGAGCTTTGTTTATTCGATGATGATAATGAAGAAATTCGCCTACCTTTGAAAGAAAAGACCA
Source organism: Mojavia pulchra JT2-VF2 (assembly GCA_019359325.1). GTDB lineage: Bacteria > Cyanobacteriota > Cyanobacteriia > Cyanobacteriales > Nostocaceae > Mojavia > Mojavia pulchra. Next base: position 58,378 of record JAHHHN010000009.1, read on the forward strand.
ATTTTGTTTGGCATGGTTATGTCCCTGGAGTGGGGCCAGGAGATAGATATGGATTTAGAGTGCATGGTTCTTGGGCCCCAGAGGTGGGTCATCGTTTTAATCCCAATAAATTGTTGATTGACCCCTATGCCAAGGCAATTGATGGCGATATTATTCACGAGCCAGCTATTTTTGGCTACTCTTGGGATGCTCCTGAGCCAGACTTAGCCTTTTCTGATTTAGATAATGCCCACATCATGCCCAAGTGTGTTGTTGTCGATCAATCATTTGATTGGGGAGATGACAAACTACTCTATACACCGTGGCATAAAACCGTGATTTATGAAACTCATGTTAAGGGTCTGACCAAGCTACATCCAAAGGTTCCAGAACAATTGCGTGGTACTTATGCTGGACTGGCACATCCTGCCGTAATTTCCCACTTGCAAAAACTAGGAGTTACAGCCGTTGAGTTGATGCCTGTACATCACTTTTTAACCCATCCAGGGCATCTAATAGATAAAGGACTGAGGAATTATTGGGGCTACGATTCCGTTAATTATCTGGCTCCCCATGCCGCTTACAGTGCAAGTGGTAGTTTAGGGCAACAAGTTACCGAGTTTAAGCAGATGGTAAAGGATCTGCACTCTGCGGGGATTGAGGTGATTTTAGATGTGGTCTACAACCACACAGCTGAAGGGAATCACTTAGGGCCAACGCTGTCACTACGAGGGATTGATAATAGCGTGTATTACCGCTTAGTCAAAGATGACCCCCGTTACTACATGGATTTTACAGGTTGCGGTAATTCTTTGAATGTGAGCCATGCCCAAGTTCTGAAGTTAATCATGGATAGCCTGCGCTATTGGGTAACGGAAATGCACGTAGATGGTTTTCGCTTTGATTTGGCTTCAGCGTTGGCACGAGAATTATACGAGGTAGATAGCCTAGCAGCTTTCTTTGACATTATCCATCAAGACCCAGTTTTGGCAGATGTGAAGCTGATTGCTGAACCTTGGGACTTGGGGCCAGGTGGCTATCAGGTAGGTAACTTTCCCCTCCGTTGGACTGAGTGGAATGGTAGATATCGGGATACTGTACGGGATTTTTGGCGTAGTGCGGATCATAATTTGGGAAGTTTTGCTTACTGTTTCACCGGTAGTCCTGATTTGTATCAAGCAAACGGGCGCAGTCCGAATGCAAGTATTAATTTCATAACTGCCCACGATGGTTTTACACTCAATGATTTAGTCAGCTACAACGAAAAGCACAACGAAGCTAACGGCGAAGATAACCGGGATGGTAACAATCATAATAATTCCTGGAATTGTGGTGTAGAAGGAGAAACCGATGACCCAGAGGTATTACGCTTGCGGGAACGCCAGCGACGGAACTTTCTCACTACCCTAATGTTGTCTCAAGGTGTACCAATGCTGCTGGGTGGAGATGAATTTGGCAGTACTCAGAAGGGTAATAATAATGCCTACTGCCAAGACAATGAAATTTCCTGGCAAGACTGGGAGTTGGAAAAATCAAATAAAGATTTATTGGACTTTACACGAGAACTGATTTATTTGCGTCATCAGCATCCAGTATTTCGGCGGCGCAAGTGGTTTCAAGGTCGTCCCATTCATGGTGTTGGCATTAGTGATATCGGTTGGTTTAATGCCGATGGCAGTGAAATGAGTGAACGGCAATGGCTGGTGAGTTATGCCAAAGTATTAGAAATTTTCTTAAATGGTGAGGGAATTGCTACTCCTGGCCCACAGGGTGAGCGGATCATAGATGAAAGTTTTTTGCTATTTTTTAACGCTCATTATGAGCCAATTGAATTTGCTCTGCCTAGTACCCTTAAGAATAGAGCATGGCAAATAGTAATTGATACCAATGAACCTCGTTTCATTCAAGACAAGAAGTTTGTTTCAGGTTATCAAACTATACCCGCGGTTGGGCGATCGCTTATAGTTTTACGTAGCATCGGTTAGTGGAATCATAACTTAGAATTTAATATGAAAATTGGCACACGGGAGGGATAGCGTGTGCTTACCTGTAACCATAATGGCGCTTTCGATGTTGTAGAATTTTGGATTTAAAATCGTCTGATGTTGTAATTGCTAACACCGGAGATAGGTGCTAAGTACCTTGATGCAGTTAACCCGCAAATAGTTAGAATAGTTGGCTAATTGAGTGGCTACTGTAATATATCTCAAACTCAAGTTATGAAGTTTAATTAAAATATTTTAAAAATCATTAACTTACACATATTAACTAAATGAGCAAACACTAAGTTATAAAACATCTTTCTACAGAGTTAATTAGAGTATACGTTTTTAACTCTTTCGAGGTAATTATTTTGTTTATATTTTGACTTTTGATAGAAGTTATTGTTAAAAATATATTTTAAATTGTCTTTAATACTCTTTGCAAAAAAGTATTTTGAATTTAAGTTTTTTTCAATGCTAAATTACATCACTTTCTGCCTGATAGTTTTGTCACTATTAGGCTGGGCACTTTCTGAATGCTTGTTATTTTTGAGCTAAATAAGTGTTCTGATTTGGAAGTATTTTCAGTAATTAATCATTGCAACAAAAGGCTCAAGTCTTTTATTTGAAGAAAAACGGAGTTTTAGCCGATGAACGTAGAAGAACTGAGGCAACGATATGCCGCAGGGGAGAGAGACTTTAGCATTGCTGACCTCAGGGATGCAGTTTTGCAAGACATCAATCTCAGTGGTGCAATTCTTCATGGAGCAATGCTGGATCGAGCAAATTTGCAAAGAGCTAACCTTAATCGGGCTGACTTGAGCGGGGCCACGCTCAATGGTGCAAATTTAAAAGGGGCTAATTTAAGCGGAGCCGATTTGAGCGATGCAATTCTTGATAATGCAATATTAGAAGGTGCGTTTCTTAATGAAGCCGTTTTGAATCAGGCTGATCTCAAAGCTGCTAACTTGGAACAAGCGACTCTGACTGAGGCTGACATCCGTGAGGCTTCACTGAGTCAAGCTAATCTAGAAGCCGCAGATTTGAGTGGGGCAGATTTGGCATTTACGGACTTGTACCAAGCAAATCTGCATCAAGCAGCATTAGAAAAAGCCAATCTTAGCGGAGCTAACCTAAAAGATACTAATTTAGACGGTACTATTTTAGAAGGCGGCGACAGCAGTCTTGCAACCTGAGCATTAAACATTTGTAGCACAGTTGCACCCATCTCTATCCGCTGCTGTGCATTAAATAATTAATGTTCAAATATGTACTCTACTCAACAAGCGATTACACATAGGAAATCTGGGAGTTGCGTTTTGGCTTGGAGAAAGGGCTATGGCATCTTCAGAGCGAACACAGATGCAACAATTTCTCGTTGGGATGCTAATTTTGGGTTTAATTGGTTTGATTCCCGTACTGGGAGGATTGGTATTGTCAGTGGTAAATATTTTTGGTTTTGGTGCATTAATTGCGTGGCTGTGGTGTAAAAGGCGATCGCAAGCTGCGGCTTGACTTCTCCCGTTACATAACATGAAAGATTCTAAACAAAGCAAAAATTGGTACAGCCAAGTTGCAGATACTTATACTTTAGAACAAAGAAAAAACTGGTATAGCGAAGTTGCAAATGCCTACAATCGCTTAAGACCGCGTTATCCTCAAAAGTTAATTGGTCGTGCTGTGGAGTTAGCCCAACTTCCTGCGGATGCAATCATTTTGGAAGTGGGATGTGGCCCTGGGATTGCAACTACAGCATTTGCTGAACTAGGCTTTTCAATGATCTGCCTTGAACCAAGCCAAGAAGCTTGCCAACTTGCACGTAATAATTGTGCCCAGTATGCAAATGTAGAAATTAAGAATACCTTATTTGAAGAATGGGAGTTAGAGGCTGAGAGATTTAATGCTGTTCTTGCGGCAACGGCTTTTCATTGGGTTCCACCTGAAATTGGATATCCAAAAACTGCTGCTGCCTTGCAAGATAACGGTTCTCTAATTTTATTGTGGAACATGACACCTCAACCCCAGTATGAAGTTTATCAAGTTTTAAATGAGGTTTATCAAATTCATGCTCCGTCTGTTGCCCGATATGAAACAAGCGAAACTCAGGCAAAGATTCTTCAAGGGTTTGGACAAGCTGTCATTGATTCAGGTCTATTCAAAGGATTAGTTTCCGAACATTTAATGTGTAGCGTCACCTACCGCACCGATGATTATCTTTCGCTTTTAAGTACTTATTCGCCGTACCTAGCGCTAAACCCACAAAAGAGAAATTCTTTATTTGAAGATTTGAGGCAAGTGATAGAGAATAACTTTGCAGGAAGTATTCAGATTTCATACCTTTCAGCTTTTCACGTTGCTCAAAAAATCTAGTTTATACTAATTCCTAATTTGTAGTATCTGTAGCTATATTTTGCAAAATTGCTATTATACAAATTTGAAAATGATTGCTACTTTAGGAATTAGGATAAAAATGGAAAAAACAGCAAACCCAAGAGTCAAAATTTGCTGCATCAGTAGCTTAGAAGAAGCATGGACTGCAATTCGTTATGGTGCTTCTGCTCTTGGTTTAGTTTCTAATATGCCGAGTGGGCCTGGTGTCATCAGTGAAGATTTAATAGCAAAAATTGCTGCTTGTGTACCGCCCCCAATTGCTACCTTTTTACTTACTTCCAGCCAAGATGCTCAAGAGATTATCGAGCAGCACAGACGCTGCCGTACTAATACTATACAAATATGCGATCGCCTAGAATCAGGAAGCTATGAAGATATAAAATCTGCCTTGCCTGGAATTTCTATTGTCCAAGTAATCCACGTCACTACAGAAGAATCTTTACAAGAAGCAGTCAGAATTGCCCCCTATGTAAATGCTATTCTGCTTGACTCTGGCAATCAATCATTGCTGGTAAAAGAATTGGGAGGCACAGGACGTATACACGATTGGCGACTCAGTGCCAAAATCCGCGAGCAGTTGGATGTACCGATTTTCTTGGCAGGCGGACTAAATCCTGATAATGTGGCTATTGCCGTCAAGCAAGTCGCTCCTTTTGGGCTGGATTTGTGTAATGGGGTTCGTAGCAACGGCAAATTAGATGAAAGCAAACTTCAGCGCTTTTTCCAGCAGTTGAAAGATGATTGATATGTTGCAAAAATTTTTTGAATTATTACCATAACGCAAGTCATAAACAAGATGACATTTGCAACAAACATTTAAATATTTGTTGCTATCACTTTAATGCAACTAACTAACGTTAGCAACAAACACTTATACATTTACTACAAACACTTAAATAAAACCTATAGATAGACTAACGTTAACAACAAACATTTAAACATTTGTTGTAAACGCTTTAATGCAACTAACTAACAAACTAACGTTAGCAACAAATACTTATACATTTGTTGCTAACCCTTAAACAAAACTTATGAATGGACTAATCTTAGCAACAAACGCTTTAACAAAAGCTAAAAACGTTTGACCGAAACTTATAAACCAACTCATCAACTACTACCGCAACTAGTCTAAAATGCTGGTTTTATGCAACCATAAATTATTCGTAAAAAATAGTAGTTGTAGGATGGGCAGTACCCACCAACAAAAATTGCTATAAAGCAACTGGTGCAAAATGTAAGTACTACAAACTTTTTAATAAGGATACTGTAGATGGTTGCCCAAATTCAAGAATTAGATGCCCAACAATGGGTAAAAACTCGTTCTTCTCTAGATCATAGCCAATCGACCTTCCTCATCTGGACAGGTAAAATTTACGCATTTATGCCTGGGGAGAAGAGAAAACTTCTGTTTAAAATAGTGGGGATGAGCGTTAGTAGATGTATTCCTAAAGAAGCGGGAATCTGGGATTTTACTTCCAGGGAACTGACTTACTATCTTGACCCACAAACAGATGAGATTTTGCCTAAATGGGAGAATCCTTGGACAGAAGAGACAGTACCAGTGATGCATGTGGCTAATAATCCTGTGCAGGGTGAATTTAAAGGCAAATTTCCTGCACAAGTAGAAGGCGACAGTACAACTTTCGTTTTTGACATTTTTCCTACTTACCCCAATCCCCTAGCAGCAGACTCGAAATTTACTGAATATAGCCCACATCAAATTTATCAGGCAGCGGAATTATTTAAACTAACCGTGCCAACCGCAGACTTATTCAACTCAGAACTTTCTTCAGTTACGCAACTTAAACTGAGTTGGGATCGAATTGGTCAGTGGCTACCCTGGATGAAAATGGGCGATCGCCCCGGTCATTTGATCTATAGTGCTTATGGAAGTAAAGTCGGTGGCTTTTTAGAGTTACCTCAGTTGTTGCAAAATGAAATTAATACTCGCGTTCCTTTATATAAAAATGCCCCGAAATCATTGCTTGATGTCGAAGATATGACCTCTTGGTTATACTTTCAACAAAATTTTGATGCTTATTTGGCTGGCGAAACCTTTCCGCTACCAGCAGCAGAAGAATTGTAAAGTGTGATTTGAGAAGCAAACTTAGCCGATGCGTTACTCTGGGAGGTAGCGCATAACCGCTGTCTATACCGCTTTTCATCAGAGAATTGCAGACGGCTCCTACCAAAGATTAATATTTTTGGAGCAGGTATGGTAATTGAATAGTCACTTCTGTTTCTTTATTTAAGTGCGAAACGACTTTAATATCTCCTTGATGTTTTTGGATAATTTGATAGGAAATAGTTAAACCTAAACCGATACCTTTGCCAACAGATTTAGTAGTGAAGAATGGATCGAATATTTTCAATAGATTTGTATTATCTATACCTATACCGTTGGTCTTTGCAGAAATTTGAGTTTATTAAACTTTCTCATCCACAATTGCCTTTGAAAAATTATTTTTGATTGTTAATACGCTTGATTATTGATAAATTGTGTTTCAATTTGATGAGCAGCTATAGGAGGAGAAAACAAGTATCCTTGACCAAATTCACATCCGAGTTCTTGCAACCATTGAAGTTGCTGTTGTGTTTCGATACCTTCTGCCACAACTGCTAATCCGAGTTGATTACTGAGTGTAATTATAGTTTTGACAACTTGATAGTTCCGGCTTCCTTCTTGCATTTGATTGATAAATGAACGGTCAATTTTTAAGGTGTCAGCAGGTAATCGATGAAGATAATTAAGCGATGAATATCCAGTACCAAAATCATCAATGCTAATTTGAATGCCTAGTGTTTTTAACTGCTTTAATATGATGAGGGTTTCAGTGATATTATCAATAAGCATACTTTCGGTAATTTCTAAAGTTAGGCAGTGACCATCTAAACCAGTCTGATTCAGAATGCGTTCTACATCTTTAACTAAAGTGGCTTTACGCAAATCTTGAACCGAGAGATTAACACTAACCTTTAACGGAAATTGGCTAGATAATTGAGTTTGCCAAATAGCAAGTTGCTGACAAGCAGTGTAGAGTATCCAGCTATCTAGAGTAACTATCAGTCCTGTTTCTTCAGCTATGGAAATAAATTCTCCAGGAGGAACGAATCCCCGAATCGGGTGTTGCCAGCGCACCAGTGCCTCAAACCCAATCAAATGCTTACTATTGATATCAAAAATAGGCTGATAGTAGACGATAAATTCCTGTCGTTCTAGAGCCTTACGCAGGTCATTCTCTAAATTAAGTCGGATGAGTGCTTGAGTGTGCATCTGGGCATCAAATATTTTATAGCAGCTTTTCCCTTGAGCCTTTGCTTGATACATTGCAATATCTGAATCTCGAAGCAAATCGGAGGCTTGATGATAGTTTTCTTTTCCTAAAACAATACCGATGCTTGTGGTAATAAAGACTTCATATCCGTTAAGCATTAATGGAGCTTGAAACTCTGCTAATATCCGCTCGGCAACCACAACTGCTTCTTGAATACCTTGCAGGTTTTCCAGCAAAATAACAAATTCATCACCTCCAAAGCGAGCCGCTAGGTCTATTGGTCGAATGTTGGATTTTAACTTTTGACCAATGATAGTTAGTAGTTGATCTCCGGCTAAGTGTCCTAAGCTATCATTGATGATTTTGAAGCGATCCATATCAAGATACAAAACTACAAATTGATAAGTTTCAATTTGCTTGGCTCGGTTAATAGCTAATTCCAGCCGTTCCATAAAAAAATTACGGTTGGGTAAGCCAGTTAGAGCATCATGCAGTGCGTTATAAATTAGTTGTTCTTCTGCTTGTTTGCGATCGCTAATATCAGTGATTGTACCTACATAGCCTGTGATTTGCCCTGCTAAATCGTACTCTGCAACAGCTTGTCCAAATACCCAAGTTACTGTGCCATTAGGCTGTTTAAATCGGTACTCTAGTTGGAACGGACGAGTCTCCAAAGCAGCAGAATACCACTCAGTTGAAACTTTTTCTCGGTCATCGGGGTGAAGTGCTTTAACCCATCCTGTTTCGGCGGCTTCTTCAGAAGTTATCCCGGTGATATTGCACCAGCGTTCATTAACGTAAATACAGTTTCCTTGAGCATCGGTTCGGAAAATGCCAACTGGAGCTGCGGCTGCCAAAGAAGCATACCGTTGTTCGCTTTGTCGTAAATGTGCTTCTGTTCGTTGTCGTTCTGCTAGTTCTGTTTGCAGTTGCTGGTAAGCAGTAGCTTGGTGGATGGCGATCGCTAGCTGAGTCGAAAGCTGTTGCATTAGAGAGATTTCTTCAGCTAGCCACTGTCGAGGAGTTTGGCTCTCAACAACGTTCAGCAGTCCCCACAGATTGTCACCTTCAATAATTGGAACCAAAATTTTTGCTCGAATTTGCAATGTTTCTAGTTGCTGGCGGTGGCAATCACTCATCTGTGTGGTGTAGATATCACAGACAACTCGTGCTCGTTCTATGCGATAGCTTACTGTCCAATTAGGCGCATAACAAGAATCGTAAACTTGTTTACCCAGGTAAGAAACATAACCATTAGCTACAGATTCTGCAACCCCAACTATGCTCCAGTCGGGTTGGAACTGCCAGATTGTAGCGCGATCGCAGTCTAAGAGCGATCGCACTTGTTGAACTGTTGTGTCGAGGATATCCTGTAGGTTGAGCGAAGAACGGATTTGAGTAGCAATGGTTGTAATTAATTGCTCCCGCTCTGCTTTTGTCTTGAGTATAGCTGTACGCTCAAGGACTTGCTGCTCTAATTCGGCGTTGCGATTTTGCAGCAGTTCTAGTTTCTCCGCCTCTAACCGAGAAACTTGATGTTCTAATACTTCAACTAAGTAAGTTAACTCCAGTGGGTTGAGTACTTTAAGAATACTGGTCTGAGTAACAATCCCTAACAACTCTCCTTGGGTTCCAACTACCACTATTCGCTTGACTAAATATTGCTGCATTATTTGTTGCACAATCCACAGAGAATCCCCAGGGCTGGCTGAGAAAACCGGTGTACTCATGACAACCTGCGCTTGCAGATGTTCAAAATCGAGTTCCAATGCTTGAAACTGTACAATGTCTCGCTCTGTGACAATGCCAATCGGTATTTGTAGAGTTTGTCCTTGTGGTTCGTGAACTCGTTCTTCCACAAGGACAACCGAACTTACCTGATGTTCTGCCATCAGACGAGTGATAGCTAGCATAGAAATATTGGGAGCAGCAGAAATCACTTGAGGAGTCATCACGTCTGTTACAAGGCGTAGTTGCAGCAAGTCTATTGGACGTGACAATTGTTGCAAGCTCTCATGAGTCAGTAGCCCCACAATTTGGTTTTGCTCATTAAGCAGAGGTAAGTGGCGAATGTGATACTGCTGGAGGAAATTGACGGCAAAGAAGAGATTGGTAAATGCAGATTGTTGCAAGCTAATAACTGGATGTGTCATCACCTCAGCGATTGCTAAATTCTCTAGCAATCGCTTCTGATAACTGAGGCGAACCACGTCTCGTTCTGTAAAAATGCCTAATAACTGATTGTTTTCAACTATCAACACACAACTCGAACGAGCCTCAAGGTGCAGGGCTGCAATTTCGCTATCTGCCTGTTTTGAAGATGAACACATAGCACGAATACCACTCATCAGGGCGATCGCTGCCATCACAGATGTATTTGGCGAAACTATCAGCGGGTTGCGAACAATTGCTGACTCCAGTTCAGCTTCTGTCAAAGCAGTGGAAGGTATTAACATTCGCGCAATGGTATTTAAAATTTCTTAAACTGTCACTTTTATAATGCCCATTGCACTACAGTACTTAACACCGTAAATTTGCCAAGCTTTTAATTTAGAGAATATAAAGCAATACGGCTGAGTTAGTGGTATTCGGTTTTGGAAGATCCCCCCAACCACCCTTTTCTAAGGGGAGCTTAATTTCCTCCTTTTTGGAGGGTTAGGGAGGATCAATTATTATCTGAACCGTATTGAAATATAAAGAAGCAAGCTGTCAATTTTGTACTAACTCCAAGAATGATAGAATGTACTTTCTTTCCAAAAAGGAGCAGTGCGTTGTTCAATTGCTGCTAAGTCTTGATTAGTTAGAGGTTGATAGGAAATTGCTGCCTGAACATTTTCTTCTAGCTGTTGCAAGCTATCAACAGAAATTATGCAACAATGAACTCCTGGCTGAGACAGGCTGTATCCTAAAGCTTGCTGGATATTTTTTAATCCACCTGCTTGAAATAACTTCCCATAAGCAGGAACTTTCATCGCAATTACACCTAAGTTTTTTTGCTGTGCTAATGGCAAAACTGTAGGAATAAATGAGTTTGAATGATGTTTTTCAACTGCATTGACAGGAATTAAAGTTGTGTGGAATTGAAAGCGACGTAATCCTTCAACTATTACCTGTGGATCGCGGTGTCCGGTAATACCAACAAACCGCACAATTTTTTGCTGCATCGCTTCTTCTAAAGCTTTGATAGCGCCAGATGCACTAAATATAGTGTCAAGTTCTTGAGAATAAGAGACGTGATGCAACTGCCATAAATCGAGATAATCAGTATTGAGACGTTTTAGCGAACTCTCTAATTCTCGCCATGCTCCATCGCGGTCTCTTTTATCTGTTTTACTGGCTAAAAACACTTTTGCACGATGACTTGGCAGCACTTTTCCTAAATGAATTTCACTTGCTCCGTAGCTGCGGGCTGTATCAAAGTAACGAATACCAAGTGCGATCGCTCTTTCAATAATCGCCAATGCTTCATCTTCTTTATCCGGTTTATCAAGCGGCGTGTTTGTACTTGCGCCTCCCAAGCCAAAGATGGGCACTTTTACTCCGGTGTTTCCCAGGACTCTTTCTGGCATTGTTGCTGATGGTGTCGCAGTGTTAGAACTATTGCTAGATAAAGCATCAGCTCTAACAATGCCGCTAGCTACAGCAACGCTAGTAAGCAAGAAATTCCGCCGTGTTTTTCTTCTTATCATGAGTTTATTAAAGAAAAAATTGGGTTCAAAATTCTTATGCCTATGGGAATACTCCAAAAACTATTTTGATAAGAACTGGATCAAAATCACTACCAAGATACCCAGAAGCAAATATAGCGGTTCTCATTTGGATGCAACACGTGATAGAGGCACAACATTGTTCATTGGTATCCACTTAAAATGAAATCGGCGGTTAGAAACCGCAACTACATAGAACGGACTTTGTTTGTCTAACCGCTAATTCTGTTTGCTTAAGTTGACACAGTTTAAAATTTCCGCATATTTCTACTAATCGGGTCAAAACCTCTAGGAAATCGGGTGCTTTCATCATAGTAAGCTCCACTTAAATCCGCTGCATACATCTTGGCATAGTTAAGTTTTGCGCCTCGGAGATTTGCTTCGTTCAGCTTCACACCGCTCAAATTTGCTCTGGTTAAATTCGCTTTGGCTAGATTAGTTCTACTTAAGTCTGCTCCCCAAAGTTTGGCTTTGGCTAAGTTAGCTTCACTCAAGTCCGAACCCCATAAATTAACTCCAGGTAAGTAGGCTGCAATCAGTCTGGCTCTACTTAAGTTCGCTGCGGGAAAATATCTCTCGCCTACAGCATAACGCCGCCTCAGTTCTTCCGCGTCCATAGTTCATTAACCTTGTTCAGTAAGCAAGAAGTTATTTCTTCCCATTCCTGGTTTAGTTGTCCTGTAAACTCTGGCTGACTACTACGCCGATACCAATAACGAGCATTACTCAAGTCGCCTTCTTTGCGATGTAAATAAGCATGAACCCAAGCACTGTCAGCATCGCTAGCATTTTGCACTATTTCATGAGCTTTGTGCCAATCACCTTGCTTGTCATAAAACAAGGCTTGCAGTGCTTTTGGTAAAGTTTCAGGACATAAACGCTGTGTTTCGACCAACTTTTGGAATTCGGTTAAAATCATTATCCCTACTCCAACAGTATCAATGCTCTATTTCCAAGATACTGCGTAGGATACTGTTGAGCGATGTCTAACGGCAAACCTCTAAGGAATGTAGTTGCTAACCAGAGTTGTGGGTGAGTATTTAATTAATATTGATTTCTCTAGGAATTCCTTTGCCATGTTGTTAAAATTACATTTGCTTATATTTGAACTTATATGTCCACAACTATTACTGCAATTCAACTAGAGGAGTTGCGCTCAGGCGATCGCCTGAGATATCACGGTGTCGATTGGAATATAGAAGAATACAGCACATATCAAGACCCCCAAGGGTATTTAACTGATGAGTGGTTGCTGAATTCCCCTGGTGGGTCACAATATTATTTGTTGCGAGAATTTGACCCCAACAACCAATCAATCTCTGTAACGTGGTATCTTGCTCACCCATTGCAAAATGCTCGCCTAGCGTTGCCAAACTCCCAAGAAAATATAGTACCCAGGCTATGGCAAGATATGCAATCCCAAGCAGAGCCATATCCAGAATTGCAACTTTTTTACAAGTCTTATTACTTCGAGTCTCAAACCGAAGGAAACTATGAGACAGAAGGGGACACACAATCTCGTATTACTTGGGATTATTGGGATCAAGAGCATCAAATGAATTTAGCGATTGAAGCTTTTTCTCATGGTCAACTAAATATTTACTCTACTAAAATAGTCAAGCCTGAAGAATTTTCTCATATTCAAAAGACAATAGAGAAAAATCATATAAATATTATTGGTTATGCATCTAAAATATTTCAAACTTTAGTAGCATTAATCCTCTTGTTTTTGGGACTTACATTAATGATATTTGGATAAACGGGGAATGGCAACATCATTATTTATTGAACAGCATGATAACGGCATCGCTTTTTATATAAACGGAGATTTGCAGTTTGATACTGCTGATGAGGCAATATATCACGAATATTTAGTAGTTCCTGCCATAGCGTTGGCTAAACAACGATTTCCGCAAACAGATTTGCGTGTTTTAATTTGTGGTGGTGGGGATGGTTTAGCTGCTAGGGATGTCTTACGATTTGAGCAAGTTAAAGAAATTGATTTAGTAGATTACAATCCAGAAGTTTTAGAACTCGCAACAACTGTATTTAAGCCTTATAATTTGGGAAGTTTAGAGCAAGATAACGTCACGGTTTATACCCAAGAAGCGTTTGAATATGTTGCTCAGTTCCCAGATAGTTACTATCACGTTGTAATTTGTGACTTTACCTATCCTCATTCTTCGGAAGAGACAAGAATCTACAGCCGTGAATGGTTTCAAGAACTAAAACGTATTCTTATACCTGCTGGGGTAATTTGCACTAATGGTGTTTCTCCAGAAAAAGAGACAATGGGTTTTTGGTGTTTATATCAAACGCTACTATCAGCTGATTTGATGGCAAAACCTTTACAGTTAACAATTCCCTCATTTTGTGAGCATGGTTATGGGAATTGGGGTTTCTTTTTATCATCATCACAGCCAATTACACGAAGTGAGATAGAAATAGCCGATTTACCAGATAATTTAAATTTTCTAACTCCTAGCCAGCTACAAAAAGCTTTTTTATTTAAGAGTGCGATCGCCCAATCTCGTCATGAGGTAAAGATTCACACTTTAGACAGTCCTCAATTCTTTTATTATCTACTAAATCACCCATCTGAAGAAGAAAGCTTTTTACCACAATCTGACGCAGTTGTTAATTTTTTAGATATTGAAGAAACGTTAACAGCCCAAATAGGCGAGGGTGATTCACTGAATTTAGAATCAGTAGCTAAGTTTTGGATAGAAAATATTTATTCTTTACAAGAAGTTGAGATTAATTTACCAAATAGTAAAGAATTAATACCTGTGCGCCATCGTTACCATAGCCGAAAAATGACATCCTCATGGCTAGCACATCTTAAAGAATTACTAGCAGAGATAGACGCTAAACATTTATTGAATAGTCTGTTAACAAGAGCGCAAGAACTACCACCACAAATTGCTAGTGACTTAAAAATCTTAGCTGATAAAATTAATTCTAATCAAGCCCTGACAAACCTACCCCCCCAGACGGCTGAGTTGATTGCAATGTTATCAGTAACACTATTAATGGCAAATCTAGTAGCACCAGATGCTGTATTTGCTAAAGGTTATTATTCTAGTGGTAGCAGTAGCAGTAGTAGTGGTAGCTATATTGATGATGGTGGTAGCTTTGGTACAAAAATGACAGGTTTTGTATTGACTGTAATAGGAGGAATTTGGTTATCTAATATATTTACGCCTTCAAAAGATGAATAAATACTAGATTTATTAGGAAAACTATGATTCATGACGATAATTGAGAAAATAGAAACTAACTTAAATAAACAAGCATTAGAGCTAATTATTAGAGAATTAACTACAGCAGAGCAACATGATTGGGACTTACTGGTGAAAACTGTTCCTCATGGCTGCTTTATGCAAACTTCTAGTTGGGCATACTTTAAAGAGATAGAAGGATATAAAACATTTCGTTATGGTTTATTTTTAAATGGTGAATTAGTAGGAGGATGTATTTACTATTTATATCCACATCCTAACAAAGCAAATTTGTTGATTGTTCCTGGTGGGCCAATATTACCAGATAATTTTGCAAATCAAGGAATGCAATTATTGTTAAATCAAGCTGGTGATTTAGCGCAAAAAATAGGGGCGATCGCACTTCGTATTGAACCGTTATGGATAGAAAAACCTGATTATCTTAAAGATTTTGTTCGCGCACCTGCTGATTTACTACCATGTGAGACTTTATTAATAGATTTACGTCCAGATACTGGCCAAATATTAGCAGCGATGAAGCCAAAAGGACGCTACAATATCCGGCTAAGTCAACGTCATGGTGTTAAAACAGAATTTAGCAGCGATTCCCAAAAAATTCCGGTATTTTATGATTTATTTTGGGAAACAGTACAGCGTCAGCAGTTTTTTGGTGAACCTTACGGGTTTTTTATCAATCTTTGCCAGACTTTATTTGCAGCTAATATGGCAGAAATTGGTTTAGCTACTTGGCGTGGAGAAATACTCGCAGCCATTTTATTAGTATACTGCGGCGATATTGCGACTTATTTATATGGTGGACGCAGTTTTGACCATCCAGAAGTAATGGCAAATTACAGCTTACATTGGGAGGCGTTGCAAAGAGCAAAATCACGAGGTTGTCAGGTTTATGATTTTTATGGCTTTACCCGTAACCCAAATCACGCTTATGCTAAATTTTCCCAATTTAAAAGTCAGTTTGGTGGTACGCCTATAACTACAATAGGCGCTCATGATTACTTTTTTTATGACCAGTTAGCTGATACGTTAATTAGTTTATTCCGAAATATAGTCGGAGGTAGTAAATGAACGAAAAATTGATTAATGGACTCACTCAATCAGGAGTGATTTTACTAGAGTTAGTAGTGGGTTTTGGCTTATTTTGGCTAGGACAGTTAGCTTACCAAAAGCTGTTTCGGCGGCGCATGGAGTTGAATCTGGAACTGTTTGTTAAGGATAACCCAGCTGTGGCTATTGCCTTAGTCGGTTACTACTTTGGTATTGTAATTGCTCTAGGTGGTGTTCTTGGACAAAGTGCAGTTAATTGGCAAGATAAAATATTAAATTTATTAACCTATGGCGCAACTGTGATTGTATTCATGTTAGCGGGTGCATGGATAGGCGATAGATTAATTTTGCGCCACTTTAATTGTGAACGGGAAATTATTCAAGACCGTAATGTTGGTGCTGCTACTGTAGAAGCAGGAAACCACATCGCTAACGGATTAATTTTGAATGCAGCTTTAGCTGGTGAAAGCGGTGGCTGGTTGGTAGGGTTGGTGTGTTGGTTAATTGGGTTAGGATTACTCGTGATTGTGAGTGTCGTATATCCCCGAATTACAAAATACAATGTATTTGCAGAAATCGAAAAACGAAATAACCCTGCTGCTGGTGTGGCTTTAGCAGGGTTACTAATTGCTACAGGTAACATTGTGCGAGTTGCATTTTCCGCCGAGTTTGAAAACTGGATTGTCAGTTTCACTCAGTATGGTTTGGTACTATTATTTTGCTTAGGTTCGCTGGTAGCAATTCGCTGGTTAGCTGATTTGATTTTAGTACCTGGCGTAAAAATTTCTGACGAAATCGTTAATCAAGAAATTCCTAATATGGGTGCAGGTTTAATTGAATCTTTCGCCTATATCGCAGCTTCTTTTTTAATTGCTTGGTGCTTTTAAGTTTATAAAATAAATTTAGAATTTATTTTATGTTAACCAACAATATATAGATAATTCCAATTAGATATTCTGTCAGATTTAGAAATTTCCATTGTCAATATTTTGGCTAATAGTCTAGCTTTTTCTTGATTCTCTTCTTGATAATCACATATATGGATATCAATTGTAACTTTTGCTTCTTCAGGCCAAAAGTGTAATGCTACATGAGATTCCGCCAACAAGATAACTGCTGAAACTCCCTGTGGCTGAAACGCATAAGCCAGTTCACCTATAACGGTTAGTTTAGCTGTCTTAGCGGCATTTTTTAAAACCCGAATAAAATCGGCTGCTTCCCAACTGAAAACAATCTGTGAAGCTGGCAAAATGGCGGAAAAATGATGAGACTTAATCACTTATACAAGTCTTAGGTGATGAGCGTAGTAAATTTTAACCTAGTATAGTTCAACAGTTTTCATGTATTTGAATCACATCTGTTGTAGGGTCACAGCATAGCTGTAACTTTACAGCGTGGTCTATTTACCGAAAAATAAAGAATGAAGTACATTTAAGCATACTTCATTCTTTATATTGCAATACGGTTTAGATAAGAATAATTAACCATCGATGCACGCCGATGAATTAAGATGTTTAATCAACTGATGTGGTTTCTTCTCATCCAAATTATCTTTAACTGAACCGGATTGCTTTATATTCGAGCAATTATCTATTGTTTTTAGCGGGTTATTACATAACTATATTAACCGCTATCAAAAAAGGTTAGAGTTTAACCTTTTTTATTAATCTTGTTTGTCTCTTTATGATCCAGCCAAGGCTACAAGCTAAGAGAGTACCACCTAAAGTTGTAGGCTCAGGTACTTTTCTATAAGAAACTGTACCAGAGACAATCTCAGTATTTGGAGAATTTCTAGAGAAAATCGTAAAATCCTCACCGACGATTTCGTAACTTATGGAGCTAGAAGGATTAGTTTTATCGTCAAATAAATAATCTAATCCCACGGCGTTCTGTCCTGTTAAGAATGTGGTTGAAAATACAAGGGGGAAGCTTGGGTAGTTGACATCATCTTGTTCAGTGTAAACTGTGGAGTCACCATTGAATTGGAAAGAGAGCGACTTAACTACCGTTACAGGAATGTTATCATTACTAAAATTTGAGTCATCAAAGCTAAAAAAGCCGTTGCCCTTATTTATAGGACTATCAATCGTAAAAGCATAATTAACAATTGCGGCAGATGCAGATTTTACATCTAAATTAGTAAAGCTAAGGGCAAGACTAGCAGTAGCAAGCATTAATTTTGGTAGCAATTTCATCTCAATTTTCCTCACGATCAACTTTTGCGAACAATGCACTCGAAAAGTGGAGAAATAAGCTCAGTCTAATTTTTGTCTCTTCTTGCTTGTCTGTAAAGGTTTACTCACCAATTAAAACAGTAATCGTTGTGATGACCTTTGCTCAAGGAAAAGGAATAAGTTGCCAAAAGTTGGAGTCACATCATTTTGCAGCCAGGGGTTTAAGCAGACTTTAATTCAAGGTAAAAATCATATTTTTTCATTTACATTATTGGATATGAATTAAAGTATTTTTTTGTTAACCCTTGGATAACGCAATCTTTACTTATTGCATAACAGTATGTGGTAAACATTTATCCGGTAATACTTTCGCTTGAGCTTGCCATTAATTAGTATGGAATCAAATCACCCATTGAAGCTGAACCGTCGCCAGTTTTTGCTACGTTCAGCGATCGCAGCTGGTGGAGTTATTTCCACAAATCTTGTTTTCAAGTCACGAGTTTTTGCCCAAGCACCTGCAATTATCACCTCCGAGAAAATGCGTCCCACCATACCTTATGGTGTAGCTAGCGGAGATATCACCGATAATAACGTTATCATTTGGAGCCGCAGCGATCGCCCCGCTAAAATGATTGTGGAATATGCTACCAGCGACTCTTTCCGCGATGTGCAGCGTGTTTTCGGCCCCAATGCTTTAGAAAATAGCGACTTTACAACACGGCTGAATCTGAGGAATCTGCCACCAGACCAACAAATATTTTATCGAGTTATTTTTCAAGATTTAGATAATCGAAATATTTATAGCGCTCCTGTTAACGGTACTTTCCGAACTCCTCCGATAGCTGGGCGAGATATATTCTTTGTTTGGGGTGGAGACACTGCCGGTCAAGGATGGGGTATTAATCCTGATTTCGGTGGGATGAAAATTTACGAAACCATGCGTCAACTTAATCCCGACTTTTTCATCCATTCTGGCGATAATATTTACGCTGATAACCCCATTCAACCACAAGTAACCCTAGATGATGGCACAATCTGGAGAAACATCACCACGCCAGAAAAATCAAAAGTAGCAGAAACATTACCAGAGTTTCGTGGTAACTATAAATACAACTTAATGGATAACAACATTAAGCGTTTCAACGCTGAAGTTCCCATGTTGGCACAGTGGGACGACCACGAAACTACAAATAACTGGTATCCTGGTGAAATTCTCCTCAACGATAACCGCTATACAGTCAAAGATGTTTCTTTGCTAGCAGAAAGGGCAAGGCAAGCGTTTTTGGAATATATGCCTATTGCGTATACAACCAATAATCTAGATAAAGCGCGAATTTATCGCTCCTTTAATTACGGCCCCTTGCTAGACATTTTCATGCTTGATGAGCGTACCTACCGGGGGCCAAACACCTTCAATCGTCAGCCAGTACTAAGTCAAGAAACAGAAATGCTGGGCAGAACACAAGTGCAATGGCTCAAAAGGCAATTGCTCTCATCAAAAGCAACATGGAAAGTAATTGCCAGTGATATGCCCTTGGGACTGATAATTAGAGATGGCAGCACTGACTTTGAAGCTTGGGCTAATGGAGACGGCCCACCACTAGGAAGAGAACTAGAACTTGCCGACTTACTACGATTTATCAAAAACGAAAATATCAAGAATGTTGTTTGGTTAACTGCTGATGTACATTACGCAGCAGCCCACTATTACAATCCTAGTAAAGCGCAGTTTACCGATTTCAAGCCTTTTTGGGAGTTTGTCGCCGGGCCTTTGAACTCTGGCACATTTGGGCCTAACCAATTAGAAAATACCTTTGGCCCAGAAGTAAAATTTCAAAGCATTCCTCCAGGTACGCAAGCAAATCGACCCCCAAGCGAAGGTTTGCAATTCTTTGGCGGAGTCAAAATTGATGGTTATACAAAAGTGATGACGGTAACACTGCGTAACTTAGCAGGGGAAACTCTCTACAGCCTAAGTTTGCCGCCAGAAACTTAAATTGTGAACGAGTCTTTGATACTCGCGCACGAGTCTTTGAACTTCATTAATGAGCCTTTAATACTCGTGAACGAGTCTTTGATACTCGTCAATGAGTCTTTGATACTCGTGAACGAGCCTTTGATACTCGTGAACGAGTCTTTGATACTCGTGAATGAGCCTTTGAACTCCGTTAATGAGTCTTTGATACTCGTCAATGAGCCTTTGATACTCGTGAACGAGTCTTTGATACTCATGAACGAGTCTTTGATACTCATGAACGAGTCTTTGATACTCATGAACGAGTCTTTGATACTCGTCAACCAGTATTAGCATCAGGTTTGCGGGTCTGATTTTTACATACGCCTCGCTTAGATGCTAAGACTACAAGCTAAAATTCTTAAGCCTGCTGGTATATTACTGCACTGTGAACAATAAAGCGATCGCTATGAATATCCTTAACTAGGTAAGTCGTGTGGCGATCGCCAAAAATAATTGTTTCTAGATCAATAGGAATATCTAATACTTAATTTTGCCTTACTTTTAATAAAACTTAATTAATATTTTCTATCTCATCTAGTTGACCGTAAACGTATTTGCCAATATGATTCAGCCAACTGCAAGCGTTGCAGGAATTCCTTCAAATTTCTTTTAGAAAAACGAGAACTCTAAACTCGGTTGCGATAATTCTTTTAGCTAGCTCAAAGCTGTGTAACTATAGACTGTTGAATTGCTCAAAGTTTTCAGATCGGCAACAAAGTTAAAGGAGGTATCTTTTCGCTAGATTTTTAAAGTTCTCTTCGAGTCACTACACGGGAGGAGGGCCCATGACTGCTTCATCACAAAATAATTCGATAAATTCTTCCATCACTGAGAGCCTGGACGTAGCTAGGCAGACATATCAATACAATTACAGCCATATCCCACCTATACCAATGGTGGATCAGCTTCCTCCTGCGGAACGGTTCACCACTAACTGGTATTTTTTATTAGCCCAGCAGTTACGGGTTCTTTTCGTTAATACCCTAATCACCAACCGAGGCAATCGCGGTTCCGGGTCGATTCGTGATGATGTCAAATTGTTTATTCTCGAAGCGTTGGTTAAGGGCGCGATACCAGCGCGAATCAGCATTATTGCTAGGCTGCTGCAAATTGCCCCCCAGTTTCTAATTCAAGGACTATCCAAAGATTTACACGAACTCGATGATCTGTTGTTTTCGCTGCTCAAGGAAAACGGAGTTTTGATCCTCAGAGATTCACTCAATCGGGTTATTAAGCTTTTGTATGAAGGACAGCCTACAGGACACGCAACCAGCCTCCAGGACTATGAAAAGTTGTTTCCGGTGATTGGTGCGCCGGCGATCGCTTACACTTTTCAAGAAGATGAAGTGTTTGCCTATATGCGCGTAGCTGGCTACAATCCCGTCATGATTAAGCAGGTAACCAGTCCTGGGAATAACTTCCCAGTCACAGACGAGCATTACCAGGCGGTGATGGGGAATGACGATTCCTTAGCAGCAGCCGGACAAGAAGGAAGGCTGTACTTAACAGACTATAAAATTTTAGACGGTGCTATCAACGGTACATACCCACACTATCAAAAGTATGTTTATGCACCCATAGCACTGTTTGCATTACCTCAAGGCTCAGACCCTAACCGTTTACTGCGCCCTGTAGCCATTCAATGTGGGCAAACCCCAGGCCCAGATTACCCAATCATTACCCCTAACTCTGATAAGTACGCCTGGCTATTTGCCAAAACCGTTGTCCAAATAGCAGATGCCAATTTCCACGAAGCCGTTACCCACCTAGCCAGAACGCACCTATTCGTTGGCCCTTTTGTAATGGCGACTCATCGGCAACTACCCGCCAGCCATCCCCTTAGTCTGTTGCTCCGCCCTCATTTTGAGGGCACTTTAGCAATTAATGATGCCGCCCAACGCAGCCTGATCGCTCGCGGCGGTGGAGTTGATCGATTACTCTCACCCACAATTGATAACTCGCGGGTTTTAGCAGTATACGGGTTACAAAGCTATGGCTTCAATAGTGCCATGTTACCAAAGCAATTTCAGCAGCGTGGCGTTGATGATTCCAACCTGCTGCCTGTTTATCCTTACCGGGATGATGCGCTGTTGGTTTGGGATGCGATTCATCAATGGGTATCAGATTACTTAAACCTTTACTACGCTACAGATGCAGACATTCAGAAGGACAAAGCTCTCCAAGCTTGGGCAGACGAAATTCAGGCTTTTGATGGTGGGCGTATGTCTGATTTTGGGCAAAATGGAGGCATCCAGACGCGGGACTATCTAGTTGATGCCGCGACGCTGATTATTTTTACCGCCAGCGCCCAACACGCTGCGGTTAACTTTCCGCAGAAAGACTTAATGGGTTATGCAGCAGCCTTACCATTGGCAGGTTATGTACCAGCCTCAATTCTTAAAGGAGAAGTAACTGAGCAAGATTACCTCAATTTGCTTTCCCCCCTAGATCAGGCGCAACGGCAATATAACCTGCTTGGGTTGCTGGGTTCTGTATATTACAACAAGCTCGGTGATTATCCAGAGCAACACTTCACAAACCCGCAAGTAAAACCGTTGTTGCAAGCATTCCAAAGCAATCTCCAGCAAGTGGAAGCTACCATCAATCAACGCAATTTGCACCGCCCAGCCTATGAGTATCTCCTTCCTTCCAGAATTCCTCAAAGCATTAATATCTGAAGTTAATGAGTGGTAAGTCATGAGTGCTGAGTGCTGAATATAGTTTTCTCCCCTGCACCCTGCACCCTGCTCCCCTGCTTCTTCCTAACCCTTTTATTTAAAGATTATGGAACTCAAAGATAAAGTCCTTAAAGGCCACGATCGCCAAATCGAGCTTTCATATCGCCTGGCTAAAGTCGGTTATAACAGTACAATTGGCAGACTGCTCCGCTTACGTGCCTACTATGCCGATGCTTTGATCATGCTCAGAGCCTGGAGGGACTTTCTCTACATCCGTAAGGAAAATATTGGAGACAAATATTTTGCTGTAGACCAAGCGATTATGCATACTTCTCACTCCCAAGTGAAAGAACTAATGCAGGTCGAGCCGCAATTACGGGGAAATGATTTAGGCATCATTAGAATATTGGCTCCTAGCTATTTGCTGAACAATCCCCTAAGTTTGGGAATGAACGGTAATGAACACACAGGAGTTCGTGCTGTTTTTTTGCAAGCCTTGCCAGAACCATCTGAACAGGTAGACGTTTTAGGACATTTAGTTGATCAATCGCTCTTAAAAGCTGCCCAAGGAGGCAAATTACATATTGGAGATGATTTGCCAGGAATGATGCTGGCAATTTTGCACCAAGTTGTTTTCCAAATCTCATTATCTGAAGAAGAAATCACGGCATCGCGTGCTTATATTAAAGGTTTGCCTCTTGCATCCTTGCCAAATTTCTTTAGCAAATATCTGCTGGCGATTAGAACAGCGCCAAATACTCGACATCGCAAGCGTTTAATCGAGCGATACAAACAATCTCCAAAATGGGCATCATACATGGAAACAGGTGCCCGGTATGGCTTGAACGAACACCAAATTGCAAACAGCCTGTTTGATATGATTCATATCGCCGGAACTGCTGGAACAAGTGCGTTATTAGGATCTGTAATTGGTGTTTTGTGCCTGGATAATGCTTTAAGAAATGACGTAGTATCAGAAGTTAATGCAGTTTGGAATGGACAGGGAACTCCTAACGCCAACGCCCTAGAACAGTCAACCTTAATTACTAAAGTAATTCTAGAAACAGCGCGTCTTTATCCACCTGTGCGATTTGTCAGCCAACTTACCACTGAGTCGGGTGAAGTGGCGATCGCAAATCAGCGATGTCCATTTCAAAAAGGCACTCGTTTACTTGGCTCAATCTTCACGGCTAATCGGGACTCAAACCGATACAAAAATCCAGATGATTTTGACGTGACGCGGGATTTTTCAGATATCTTATCTTGGAACGGCGAGGGACATGAGCGGGCTTGTCCTGGCAAATCTTTATCAATTGGCTTAATCCAGATTTTCTGTTTGTATTTGTTCAAAAAATATCAATGGAACTCAATTACAGAAGTCAAGTGGGATTTTGCAAACGTGACAGCCGTTACTCCTAATGATTTAGTGCTACAAGGCTTTGCTCAACAAGTTTGAGTTAAGTGCGATCGCACCAAGGGCGGATCGCACTTAACGCACTAAATAAGTAATGTCCAAACTGGGAAAGCATATCTTGTTTTCCTCCCACATATTCACAGATTGGCAACAATCACTGCCTCAATTACAAATTACGAAATAATATGGCTGAAGCGATCGAGAAAAAGCAACTCGAAAATATTGCAACCTGGATGATTCCCATCCAAGAAACAAACTTACCACCTGCCCTCAAGGGCGTTTTCTTTATGGATGGCAATCCGCTTCCAGACGATTGCATCACAATGTACAACTTAGAATGGGATGCTCAGAACCAATCCTTGGTTTTACCTGTCTTTGCCCCAGTACAGTGGACTTTCCATAACTCGATTCTAGGATGGTTATTGCTTCGTGCTGCCCAATTATCTCGCTTCGCTTACAAAATTCAGTTTGAAGATGAAATGTTGCAGCAAGCGCAAATTATACCCTTTACTTTTGGGCTGAAGATTCCCAGGTGGATTGTAAATCTTACAATGAGTCAAGACGAAAACTCTAAAAATGGAGATATTTGGAAACGAAGAAACGTTTGGTTCGGCGGAATTCCACGAATTGGCGAGTATACACTGCGTAGGATTGTAGATGAAGATGGTAACTACACTCCCGCCTTCAAAGATATGCTTGCCAAGGTGCAAAACGACTGTTTGGTGATTGTAAATAACTCAAAAGACAAAACCTCTTAGTTTAGGCAGAAGACAGTCCCAAGTCTCCTTGGGGGACTTGGGGACTAGGGGAGAAATTCGTACTCAGCATTCAGCAACTTTACCGCAATTTTGATTAGCAGGTACAGCTTCTAGAATCTTTTTAGGCATGGGCAGGTTGAGGTTGTTCATCACTTCAATAAACTGGCTACGACTGCGTCCGGTAAATCGGGGATTCCAGAGTTTTTCTTCGCCAATGGTAGACACTGTTCGCCCTTGATAGTCGTGAGCAGGATACACCAAGATATCATCTGGTAGCGTGAATAGTTTTTGCGTGACGGCATCATACAATGCTCCAGCATCGCCATTTTGGAAGTCAGTACGACCGCAACCCCGAATAAATAGTGCATCCCCGGTTAATAGGTGAGTACCGTTGACTAGGTAAGCCATGTGGCTATCAGTATGACCTGGAGTGGCGATCGCCTGAATCACTATGCTACCCAATTGCAAAGTTTTACCATCGCTAATGTAGCGGTCTGCACATATAGCCTGAGCATTTTGAGGCAAAATACCCAAGCAACCAGTTGATTCCCTCAGCTTGTCGGTTCCGGTGATGTGATCAGCATGAATGTGTGTTTCTAGGCAGTATTGCAGGGTTAGCCCCAATTCTCGCAACATCTGAAGGTCACGTTCAACTTGCTCTAACACAGGATCAACCAGGATAGCCGCTTTGGTTAATTGATCGGCAATTAAATAGGTGTAGGTACTCGATTCTTTATCGAATATTTGACGAAATAGCATGGCAGGCTTCTCCAATCAAATCAATGGATTGCCAATAAACCAATCCCTTTGAACAGCAGCATAAGATTTGCAAGCAAAAGATTTCAGTAACTCCTGCGCCAAATTAGCAGCCTACACACGAGCGAGTTTATGCCTTGAGGCTGGATGTAAAGGTGTAATATCAAGCCCGGTTAATCACTTATAATTACCGCATCTGTACAAAAATCGTAAAAGCCTCTTTCCCCTGCTCCCTGCTCCCTGCTCCCTGCCCCCTACCTTTCTTGTCATTACTCGGCAGTCTAGTAGTATGTGTGCAAAATTTTCCAAATATCAGCCGCGCACTCGCTTGTCAATGAGTACATATTTCATGTACTGATAAAAGAATAGTTAAAATAAAGTTTTGTGAAGCGAGGGCTAGGTATGTACATTGTACAGATTGCCTCGGAATGCGCTCCTGTAATTAAAGCGGGAGGTTTAGGAGATGTCGTTTACGGGCTAAGTCGGGAATTAGAGATTCGCGGAAATTGCGTTGAGCTAATTCTACCCAAGTATGATTGTATGCGCTACGACCATATTTGGGGACTTCATGATGCCTACATGAATTTGTGGGTGCCTTGGTATGGTGGTGCAATTCACTGTTCTGTGTACTGCGGTTGGGTACATGGACGGGTGTGTTTCTTCATTGAACCCCACAGTGAGGACAATTTCTTTAATCGCGGCTG
The DNA here is from genome assembly GCA_019359325.1 of Mojavia pulchra JT2-VF2. Classification (GTDB taxonomy): domain Bacteria; phylum Cyanobacteriota; class Cyanobacteriia; order Cyanobacteriales; family Nostocaceae; genus Mojavia; species Mojavia pulchra. Next base: position 84,499 of record JAHHHN010000009.1, read on the forward strand.
TTATTACGGTTGCGATGATGACAATATGCGTTTTGCGTTCTTCAGCAAAGCAGCTTTAGAATTTCTGCTCAGAAGCAATAAGCGACCTGATATCATCCATTGTCATGATTGGCAGACAGGTTTAGTACCAGTCATGCTCTATGAAATTTACAAATATCATGGCATGGAGTATCAGCGAGTTTGCTACACCATCCACAACTTTAAGCATCAGGGAATAGGTGGTGTTGAGACTCTGAAAGCAACAGGATTAAATCAAGAAGCTTATTATTTCCAGTACGATAAGCTACGTGACAACTTTAACCCCTTTGCCTTGAACTTTATGAAAGGGGGTATTGTTTACTCCAACGCTGTCACCACAGTTTCACCTCACCACGCTTGGGAAGCCCAAAATACAGATGTTGGCTGCGGTTTAGGTCATACCTTATATTTGCAGCAAGATAAATTCACTGGGGTTCTCAACGGTATTGATTACGATTTTTGGAATCCCGAAACCGACCGTTACATCCCCTACAACTACAGCCGAGATGATTTTGAACAAAAAGCATATAACAAAAAAGCCCTGCAAGAGCGGCTGATGTTACGCCATACCGATAAACCACTTGTGGCTTATATCGGTCGCTTAGATAATCAAAAAGGTGTACATCTTGTTCATCACGCAATTTATTACGCCCTAGAAAAAGGAGCGCAATTTGTATTACTGGGTTCAGCCACAGAAGCAGGAATAAATGCTCATTTCCGGCATGAAAAAGAATTTTTAAATAATAATGCTGATGTGCATTTAGAACTGGGCTTTAACGAAGAGTTATCTCATCTAATTTATGCTGGGGCAGATATGATTATTGTCCCTAGTAATTATGAGCCTTGTGGGTTAACTCAGATGATCGGCTTTAAGTACGGCACTGTACCTATTGTTCGCGGTGTAGGTGGATTGGTAAATACGGTATTTGACCGAGACTACGACCAGAACTTACCCCCAGAAAAACGCAATGGCTATGTATTTTACGATACTGATTATCATGCTCTTGAGTCCGCGATGGAGCGGGCGATCGCTTTGTGGTATGAGTATCCTGAAGAGTTTCGCAAACTAGCTATTCAGGGGATGAAATACGACTACTCGTGGAATGTTCCAGGAGCGCAATATTTAGAAATTTACGACTGGATAAAACACAAGTGGTAATGTAATACCAATTTGACATGGGTAGGGGCACAACATTGTTGTGCCCTTAGTGTTATCTGTACTCCTTTTAGTGGTGGAATGAGTTTACCAACAGCATATATAGCAATCCGATTTGATTTCTGAATCACTCGTAGAGGTAAGGGACTGGGGATTGGGGACTGGGAAGAAGGAATAAAGGTGTACTGAATTTTGTTCAAAAATCAAATATGAGTCCTATATATCAAGGCTCAATGTACAGTAGACTCCAAAAAATCTGCATTTAGTGTGTTATCACCTTAGCAATTGACATCTCCAAACAAGCAACCTGCTATTTCGTTGGAGAGCGGTTATTTAGGTGAGGATAGAATTTTGGGGTTGATTTGTTGGGCTATCTCCTATTTTCGTCGTGATGCAGCACTCATCGGCTTCCTGTTCCTGATGATAGGAGTTTCGGTAATTCTGAATCTTCTCTATGCTTGGCCCATAGCGATTCTCGTCGATACGGTGCTGAACGTGACGCCGCACGAAAACTGGATTCATAAGCTTTTGCTTGCCCCTTTTGGTGAGAGCAAAATAGCACAAGTGCTGGGCATGGCGTTTCTGGAAATGCTGATCAAAATTCTCCAGGAAACCGTATGGATGGTGCGGCTGATGCTCAGTAGCCAGATCAAGTGTAATGGGACGGCGCGAGTCCGCACTGAACTGTACGAAAAGCTTCAGAACCTTAGCCTCTCGTGGTATCGTACCCGTTCGCAGGGCGATACCATTTATCGTTTGAGCTACGATAGCCTTGGCCCTTGGGGAATCCTCGATACTTTTATCGGCTCAGTGGCAGCTACGGTGACTCTCGTGGGGATGCTAGTGATTATGCTGCTTCGGAGCGTTCCACTCACGCTGTTCGCACTGTCCATCACTCCCTTTCTGATTGCTGCCAACTTATACTTTAGTCCCAAAATTCGCGATCGCGCCGCCGAATCGAAGCGTACCGATGCCAATTTCACGACAACTGCCCAACACGCGCTCGCCGCAATGCCCTTAATTCAAGCATTTGGACGCCAAGAACAGGAAGCAGATCGATTTAAAAATGCTGTTACTCAAAGTGTCACAGCCTCAATGCAACTCAGTTGGCAAGAGAATTTATATCCGCTTGCCATTCAAGTCATCTTTGCACTCGGCAAAGCGGTGATATTCGGCTATGGCGGTTGGCTGGTGTATCATGACCAGTTTTTGCACCCTGTAGCAGGGGGAGTGACTTGCGGTGACCTCATCGTGTTCATGACTTACCTTGGGCAACTCTGGGAACCCCTTGGATGGGTACTCGGATTTACCACGAAGATCCAAACTTACGTTGCTTCCTGCGAACGAGTTTTGGAAATTATCGCCGAGAAACCGTCCGTAGTTGATGAACCGTCTGCGGCACTCTTGCCTGTGAAACCTCGTACTCTCACCCTCACAGAAGTAAGCTTCGGATATCGCCCAGAGACTATGATTCTGCGTGGTATCTCGGCTAGAATTGAGCCAGGTGAAATGGTCGCCTTCTTGGGAGCGAGTGGTACGGGAAAAAGTACACTCCTTAATCTTATTCCACGTTTTTACGACCCTACCGGGGGAGTAATTCAGCTTGACAACTATAATATCCGTTCTGTGCGGCTATCTGACCTTCGCAAACATATAGCTCTTGTCTCACAGGAGAGTACGCTCTTCCCGGATACTATTCTGGAAAACTTGAGGTATGGTTGCGAAGAGATTTCCTTTGAAAAAATTGAAGCTGCTGTCCGGGAGGCGGGTGCGTCGGAGTTCATTGAAATGCTCCCCAATGGCTACGAAACTGAGATTATTGAAGGAGGGCAGAATCTTTCAGGCGGTCAGCGCCAACGGCTAGCAATTGCCCGTGCGCTCCTCACGGATGCACCTATTCTAGTTCTTGATGAGCCAACAAGCGCTCTCGATCCTGCCCACGAGCAATGGGTCATGGAAACACTCCAGCGAATCCGAGGGACGCGGACGGTGATTATCGTCACCCATCGTCTGGAAACTGTCCAGTCTTGCGATCGCATCTTTGTTCTTCAGCATGGCTTTATTGCCGAGTCTGGCACTCATGCCGATCTCGTTGCACGGCAAGGCGTATATGCTCAAATCCTCCAGCCTGCGATCGCTCATGGTGCTTGTAGACTACATCAGCGAGCGTAGTAGTGATTAAGCGGTAGTAAGAGCGATCGCACTTCGAGAAAGATAGCGTTTACCTGACACAAATTCAATAATTAAATTGATTAACTTGTAGATGCAATCGACGCAATAAAGCTATTTCTAGAGATTACTCAGATTTTGTTTCTGGAATAAACTTGTTGAGTTCCTGCACTAACAGATGCACTTTTGTTGATGGATTGTCTTTAGCGGGAACGTGAGGATCATATTGTCTTAGAAGATTTTCAGCATTCTTGATAGCGAGAGATTGCTTTACAAATAGCTCATCATAAATAGTTTCGCTATTCTTTTTATATGTCTTCTTCAGTAAATAATTTAACTTTTTAATATAATCACTTCGAGGAATACCAGTATTGAGAAATTCAAAATGCAGGACATACCACAGTTCAAATGCTTCATTAGAATAAGCTACTTTAAATCCTTGCTCCTCAGCATTTCTAATGGCGTTATTAAAATCTTCTATAGTCCAAGCATCACGATCAAAAACACACCAAACTTGATCGTACTCCTCTTGTTGATTCAGTTCCCTTGCTCTTTGAACTAGTCTACTCGGATTTTCTCCTACACCCTGCACGTCTATTTCAAAAACATTCTTGGGAACACGAAAGCTCCTAAAGTAGTTAGGTTCTGTTCTCTCTCCTTCACATACGATTAAAAATCTCTGCCTAACTTCCCTCTTATTAACTTTTCTTGGTGAATATCCACGAGAGTTTACCTTTCGTTTAGGCATGAGAGTCGATAAGATGATTCAAATTTCTGATATATGGAATTGCACCATATTTTCCTTTAATATAATCACTTTCAAATGGTGCATCGTCAAGTATTTTGTATTCTGCTAGAGAGTACAGATCTGTTGCACCGTATCTATTCTTTTCAGTAAACCAAATCTGATCTCTACGAAACAGCTTATTACTAAGCAAATTAGTATCGTGAGTCATGAATATTAATTGAGCATTATATGGATTCGTTTCGTTGGAATTAAATAATTCAACAATCGCACGACTAATTAAAGGATGAATTCTAGCATCAAATTCGTCAATTATGAGAACTTTTCCATCTTTTAGTGTGTCAACAAGAGGGCCTGCCAAAGCAAAAACTTTCTGAGTTCCTTCAGACTCTTGCTCATCTAAATCAAATATTTCTGTAGATGCTAGATTTCCTTTTTCATCAAATTTTTGATGAATTGTTTGAACTGAGGTTGCTTTTCCTCGCCCATTTTTGTGAATGAAGTTCTGTATTCCATTTGGAAATTCTCTAGGTAAAGAATCAAGATTAATTTCAATTTCTTTTACTTTGATATCGCCAAGTCCTAAATCTAATTTTTTGAGCAACTGAATAATTTCATCTTTATTTTCATTATCCCTTAAACAATTAACCGTGTATCCTCTATAGCCTATATCATCTAAACCAGAAACTATTTTTACTTTGTTTGTTAGCCAATCTAAAATTTTTTCTGCAATCTTTACATTGAATTGTGCAGATACAGACAAGAAAAGGGCATTATGTCTTGTTTTTTGCTGAATACCATTAGCTTTATATGTCTTAGAAACGCTAATATTGTCTAGTTGGCGATCAAAAAGTTTAGTTTCTCTTGATTTAGGGACGTAATATAACCATTCGGATACAACTTTTTCAGGAGTTGCCTCAAATCCATATCTATGTCTCTTGCCATTAATTAAAAATACTATTTCAAAAAAAGATGGTTTAGTTTCGGTTTCAGTACTGAGCTTAAATCGCTCTACACTTATTTTTTCCGTGCTTTGAGTTTCTTTAGAAGAATTAATCATGAACCATCTCATGAAACCTAAAGCTTTAGCTAGGTTACTTTTACCGCTAGCATTTGCACCATATATTGCAGCGCTCTTCAGTAGTTTAAGCTCTTCATCTACTGCAAAAATATTGTTTTCATCAAGCTTTTTGTCTTTTGCTACAAGGTTAGCTGTCACCATACTAAAGGTGACTTGCTCCTTAAACGATCTGTAGTTGCCGACACTAAATTCGATCAGCATAGCAATAAGTTTAGATTTAATACAAATAAATGTGAAAAAATAACAATTTTCTGCTTTAAGAATAGCAATAATTGGGTTAAAATGCTAAATTATAATATTATTTTGCTTTTGTACATTTGTACTGTTATTAAAGTAAGCAGCATAAAAAACGCCTGCATCGAACGATTAGCAACTTTTGGTTTCATTGAAGCGATATCTGGTGTCGGCTATATGCGGGAAAGCAATTATAAAAGAATGCAAGGTGAATATGGAAGTGTAGAGCTTATGGCCAGACACCGCAAGTAAAAGCGATCGCACTCACCACTTGAGTTTGCTAAGTCATAATCGCTTGGTTTAGGTAGAACATTGAAAATAGGCGTAGACGCAGAACGGCTTGTCGTTAGACATCGCTACCTACCTTGCTCCAAGCGTGATTGCCTCCGGCGCTGCGCTCCGCGTTTACGCCCTAAACAAACTCAATAGTTAAGTTAATTAACTTGTAACCACAACAGGCTTTTTGCGGCTAGGACGCTTGCGCTCTGATTTTTTCTTCAGTCCAACTGCTTGGGCTTGATCGCTATCTGAGCCATATTGCCCACGCACAACGTCTTTCATCGCTAATATTGCATTGTGGAATTCCCACTCTGCTAATCGGGCAGCATCGGCAGCAGCACGGTATAAAGTTAGTTTCTCAGTTTCAGCTTGTTGCTGCGCCAACATCGCTTGATAAGCTTTTTGTATGTTTGCAACAGAGGCATCAGCACGGGATGTGTCGTAAGTACTGATGGTTTGCAAACCGTGCAATGAATCAATATCTTGACTAATCAGTTGAGGGCGCAAACGGTTTGTTGTATTTTGAAGAGGCATAAATATATCCGTGGTAAACTATATATTTAATGTGCCCATTAAAACAAAAAATTTAACAGTAAAAGAAAATTTTCAAATAGGACAAGGTGAGAAAGGGCAGGTTAATATTTGCAAGTTTACGCAATGGCATAACAACCCGATGCAATGGCATAACAACTCGATGCAATGGCATAACAACTCGATGCAATGGCATAACAACCCGATGCAATGGCATAACAACCCGATGCAATGGCATAACAGCCCGATGCAATGGCATAACAACCCGATGCAATGGCATAACAACTCGATGCAATGGCATAACAACCCGATGCAATGGCATAAATGCACTTTTTAATGGGGAGTAACAACGTGCTTCAAAATCTAAGCAGAGAAACATAAATGCGATCGCGACAAAAGGCGATGTCGGAGACAAGCCCTACGGGTAAATCCTACGGATACGCTGCGCGAACGCCAGTTCCTTTATGCCGGGGAACCCGTCCACCGGACTGGCTCACCGCTTTGCGTCTACGCATTTATTGCCTAATAGAGCTAGAGTTCTTTGCTAAAGCAGTGAATAAAGCATTAAAATTTCTAACACCTCAAAACTGAAGTGTCACTAGCGGGGATACTATTAGAAAATATGCAGTTTTTTTTGATAGAGGCTGCAACAGAAAATAGCAGAGGTTAGAGCAATGGATGAGCGTCATCGTTACTTACAAATCGCTCTGATTATTGTCGGAATTGCCTTTCTACTTATCTATCCACTGACGAAGATTTGGGCATCAGGCTGGTTATGGCAACCAGGTCAGTACGAATATGAACAAATGATCATTGGTGTTTATGCAACGCTTGGTGTCTTTTTACTATTAGCTTCTCGACAACCAGAAGCTAACCTCAGTTTAATCTGGTTCACTGTCTGGTCAAGTTTAGCCCATGGGCTAATTATGGGGGTACAAGCAGTAATTGATCCTGCTGAACGTGGACACCTCTTTGGTGATGTTCCAGCATTATTATTGGTGGCAATTGTCCTTGCCTTCCTAACGCCGCGCAAAGTGGTGTCTAGTACATAAATAAGCGTGGAATGTCTTTGTATTTCCAAAAATGAATAAGCAGTAGCTATTGCAGCAAAATCAGAGAAGTTATATTGAGGAGACTAAATTCTGAGAAAGGAGGACTTGCAAACCAGTGCTGCTTTAATTCGAGAGCAATACCTTAAAAAACCCATTGGTAAAAGCAATGTTGCGATTGGTGTGCTGTACCTCAGTGAGAATGTAGCATTTTGTGCAGGAGCAACTTCTAGAGGTGGTAGCAAAAGCCCGATTCCTCAGATACCCAAACCCAAGTCGGCAGGAGGGCAGTTTGAACCAGCGACTGACTCTCGTACTCAACGCCTGATGGACACTGATGCTGAGTACAAAGTTTTGTCTGAAATTGCTGATACCCTTGAGATGTTTTACGATCTTCAAGTAGAGGGTAAGCTCTATCTTTATACTGAGTTCCAGCCATGTGAAAGTTGTAATAGTGTTGTGAAACAGTTTGAGGAGAAAATCATCACCAATCTCATATTCACCTGTCTCAACATTTATTGAGATTATTTTGCCAATATTCTCTGGTGTTTCTACTTGAGTGCGGATACTGTTCTCATAAAGTTCTTTGCCACGTTGGGTAATTTCTTCATCACTAACTTTAGGGTAGGACATATCAACAATTTTCTCTGTCTAAGTCCGTGGACTCTCATCATTATTGTAGAATACACGGCTTACCGCCTCGCTTATCTGGCTCAATGATAATAATATTGCGATCGCTCATGGTGTTTGCAGACTGCATAATATCCCTCTCAGCCTAAAGCAGGTTAGCATTGTGCTGGAACAGGCGGTAGTAAGAGCGATCGCTTTTCAAAATAATTGCAAGATGATAGGAAAGATATAATGCGAGAGCTATATGTCATTTCGCAAAACCTTAAACGGCTGATTGTTACTTTCCCATACACGAATTTCTGAATAGAGAAGTGTTTCACGAAAATAAACTGCTTCATAAGCAAGCCGCAAATTACGCTCAAGGCTGATTGGTTCAACATCAGAAGGTTTATTTGAGCCGATTGTTTTGCGTAAGCTGAATGACAAGAGTTCTACTAGGTCATGACCGCAACAGACTTGCCAAGGATCGTGGCTATTATTCTTTCGGCTAATTAGCCGTTGTTGCAGGTCTTCATCTCTTAACGAGAAGGCTTGTGATTTATTTTTTATTTCTCGAATCAGTTTAAGTTCATCAATTTGCAGAGTTTGCTCGTCAATGAATTTGCTGAATGTAATACCATCAAAAGTCAGGTTTAATCCGTCACTCTGAGATATCCAAAGAAAATAACCCAACGACATCCCGGTTTCAAGTAATGTTAATCTTATATCTCGATTAAACTGGCTAATTTTCTCTTCAGAACCAAACTCAGCGACTACTTTGTTAAACGCTGGTGATTTAATCAGCATAGTTTCAAGGTCATGGGTGTCAGTGCGAAGTAGATTAGGGCTACTGTATGACACAGTTGCAAGGCGATCAAAATCTGCATCAACAATCGCTAAAATGCCTTGAAAACTTGATTTCTCTAAAATTTCCAGCACAGCAATAACACGCAGTTTACTGGATGGTTTTCCCGAAACGGTGATTAATTTACAAGCTAATGTATCAACAAAGCGCTCGTAGAAAGTTTTATCTGAACCACCTTCTACTAATAAAAAAGTTCCTGAATAAGTGCTTCTTTGTAGTCGAATGGAGTTGGCAACACGGTCAACTGAAAGCAAATCTCTCACTTTTCTATTCCTTTCAGTTCAACCGTTAAATCCCAGCGGTCTTGAATGATATCTGGTGAATGAGTCGCCATTAAAACATCTAAGTCTGCAAGCTTTGTAATTTCTTGCAAGTCCTTTAAAAATTGAATTTGCCATCCTACATGAAGAGATAGTTCAGGCTCATCAATTAAGACGAGAGAGTTAGGCTGAACTTTAAACAATAGTTCATATAGAAGCACTAATTCATGTTGCTCGCCAGATGATAAATCTGTTGGTGAAAGAGTTTTTGAATTAGATAGTTGAAAGCTATAACGTGTTGTGATAACAAATCCTTTATCTTTGCTGAAGTTTATTTGTTTATATGAGTAGGCAAACTTATTATTAATTATCTTTCTTAATAATTCGATTTTGCTTGCTATTTCAGCAAAAACACTCAGCTTCTTTTCCACATCCTCAACATATACAGACAAAGCATTTTTAGTGCTTTCATCTATATCTTGAGGCTGGATTTGAAATTCTGTATCCTCATCTTTATCTAAAAGACCTACTTCTATAAGACGAGAACGTGTCGCTTCAAGTTCGTTTAATTGATGACGAAGTTGTTCATCTGTTAAATCTGCGGATGGCTGTTGCTTTACCACTCTAACTGGAAAAGTTCTGTCAAGAGATTGAGATATTGTACCGTATTCCTTAAATTTATCTTGCATCAGTTTAGCAAGTTCATTAGAGTAAGCAGACACAGTTGACAATATTGATGGTGTTTCACGCTCTGATCTGGAAGAAGTGTTAGTAACCAAGTTAAGCAAACGTTGTGATTCAATGAGGCGAATATGAATATTGCTCTTCAACTTGTCTAGCCACTCAGGCTCTTCTTTTGACTGGACATTTGTATACGTTTTTAAAACCGCTATAAATTCTTCAGAGAAAAACCTAGGTAATGTTCGTTCTCTTTCTACTATTACATCACCAGAATAACTAATTGCAGGTTGTCTATCATCACGAATCTTTCTTTGTTGCAAATCAAAAGAAACTGGCTCCGAATCAAGCTGATAAAAAGTAAAAATAATAGCATGATTTTCCAACTCTTCTACATCATCGGCATCTTTTATTATTTCAAAACTACTGTTATCATCAAATTCAACTCGAAACTTGCTAAAAGGGATAGCTATCAATTCTGAGTATTGAGAGTTGAATAAACTATTTAAAATTCTTAATATTGCTGTTTTACCAAAACCATTTGGGCCATGAATGATGGTGATTCGTTCATCCATATTCAATGGAATCACATGGTCAAAAATTCCAAATAAGCCACTGACGGAAATTTGCTGAATTCGCATGGTCATTAAGTCCTATAGCCATTGGCTTCATGACCTTGATTGTAACCTCTATCTTCTTTTGCAAAGCAGAGGAAACACAAAGGCAGATTTTTTGTATCTGTTTAGTGTAAGCCGAAACAAATTCTAAGCTACCAGCGATCGCAGCATAACAAGTTGCGTATCATTAAACACAGCAAATTAGACAGATGAGCTTTTGAGGAAAAGCTTGTGAGCTACTTGTAGTAATTCTTCTAGTAGTCGCACAAATACTTTAAACTATGACATCCAGCGTTCAAATTTCCCCTGAACTTTGCGAAGCTGTTCTCTACGATAAAATTAATGATGCTGCCATTGATGTACAGCAATTAATGAATTCCCAGCTGTATGACCAAGCCCTGAAAACATACCATCAAATCCTCAACAATGCTGCACTCCTCAGCAACGCTGAACAACAGGGATATGTAATTGTCAATCTCATCCGAGATGAACGCTTTGCTTTTCAACCCTTAACTCAACTCCCGCGCCAGGAACAAGATAAGTGGGTTGAGTGGCTGGGGAAGGTGCAGGAGTATGCGCTGAATTTGGGTGAAGATGCAAGTCTGTCCATTGCACAACATTTAGAACTAGTTGCAAAAGGCTATCAAACTCTGGGAAGAACCGATCTCGCGGCGATCGCACTTCAACAAGCCACCCAAGCAGCGCAGCAAATTTCTGAACCCATCAATCGTGCCAATGAATTCATTCAACTGGCAACTATGAGGCTGCAATTCCAAAATAAAGCGGAAGCGGAACAAGCACTCACCCAAGCTTTGGCAGCTGTTGAGCAAATTCAGAGTGACGATCCCTACTCTCAGTGGAATTATCTGTTTTCTATTGCATTGCTGTATATTCAAGCGAGTGAACCACAACGCGCCTTGGCATTAGCGGAAAAAATTGCCAATGACTATTCCCCTAACTCAATTCGTCAAGAAGTCGTGCGCGATGCTGTCAAAAGAGGAGATTTGCAGTTAGCGCAAACTGTCACTGCTAAAATTCAGATAGCCGAATACCAAGCTAATGCTTTGGTGGAAATGGCAGTTTATTGGGCAACTCATAATCAAGTTCGACGTGGTAATCGCCTGTTTGCCCAAGCCTTGAAACGCGTTGCGAAAGACGATCACGCCGAAGCTATACAATCAACACTGATTCAAACTTACCAAACATCAGGTCAACTCACCATTGCCCTGAATGCAGCCCAACGAATCACCCTGGATGAACCAAAGGCGCTGGCTTTGGGTGCAATTGCCCTTGGCTATGCAAAAGCCAATCAATTCCAGCAGCTGCAACAGGTTCTTGCCCAACTCACGGGTTTAATTCAATCGGAAGCCGCCGTGAATCCGGTTGGTTACGTAAACAATATACTGCAAGCTGCTGTGAATGCAGAACAGTATAGTTTTGCAATGATGGTTTTAAATACGGTGCAAAATAACGCAGATTTTCTCTCAAAACCGGGTTGGTATCGACAAATTGTCCAAGCACCGCTGCGTTCGCAGAATTTCGACAAAGCACTGCAACTGGCAAAACAGATTCCCAATGATTTTTGGCCCGAGGAACGTAACACCCACCTGCAAGAAGTTGCGATCGCCTATGCCAATGCTCAACAATGGAGTCGAGCCAATGAAGTGCTGACACAAATTGAAAATACTACTTTCACCCCATATCAAGTATTAGCACGGGCGGAACTCGCGGCAATCGCACCGACACCAGAACAATTCATTACCCTGATTCAACCTGCAATTGAACAGGCACAAGCTTTAGAACCGATTGCCCAGAAAGCCTTGGCATTTGCTGCGATCGCTCAAGCATATCTGCGTTCCGGGAATGAAGAACAGACACAATCTTTTCTCCAGCAAGCCATCCAAACGGTGCAGCAAGTAGAAGATGAGGAAAGTCTCGGTCGTCTATTTACGCAGATCACCGATTATTTAATTCAACAGAGACAATATACTGCTGCTCTAACAATAGCGCAAGCTAATTCAGTCTCCTACTTGCGGGAATCCAGCTACGATTTGATTTTCCAACAAGCACTCCTATCCTACGGCTTTTATGTCGCGTTGCAAGTAATGGAATTAGAATCGTTACCAGATAGACAAGCAGCAAAACTGCTAGCGATCGCCAAAACCTACGCTCAACTCCAACGCAATGAAGATGCGCTCGTATTACTTGATCGTGCTTTTAAGGTGGCTCAACAAATTGCCGATCCAGAAAGCCGCATGATTCAAGTCAGCGAGTATACGGAAGTACCTGATGAGAGCGATCGCGCTCACCAATACACCCGCTTGGTTAAGCTGTATGTCGCCTTGGAACGACCGGATAAAGTCCAACAAGTAATTGAGAGAATCCAGTCAACAACACTGCGGGATTACCTGCAAGCCTGGATTCATTGTTAACATCATGTCCGGCAATGTTTCTACGTAGGGTGGGCATTGCCCACCAAAACCCGGATATGGTGAACATTGCCCAACGTCAGATGCTACCCTTTAGTCTCCTATCTTTCGTATCTGCCGTCTCTATCGTATCTGTCGTCTCTATCGTATCTGTCGTTTCTTTCGTATCTGTCGTCTCTATCGTATCTGTCGTTTCTTTCGTATCTGTCGTCTCTACGGTTTCTGTTGTATCTATCGTTTCTTTCGTATCTGTCGTATCTACGGTTTCTGTCGTTTCGGTCGTATCTGTCGTTTCTTTCGTATCTGTCGTATCTACGGTTTCTTTCGTATCTGTCGTTTCTGTTGTTTGTGCGATCGCCAACTATAAACTGAGCTCGGCAACCATTTCGCACCCAAATACGATTTCTGCTATAGCCCCAATTATCTTGACAACTGGCGTTGGATAATTGCCTGACAAGTCGCACTCTGCCTGTTGAAGGTATCGAACAACTACTGCCCCGATTATCGTAGCTTTCACAAGTTATTACCTGCTGAGCTGAAGCTGGGGGAGCCATAGTAAAAAACGTACCTATACTAAGGCTTGCAACTATAAACGTGGTAGCGATTGCTGGACAGCGAATAACCATAATTAAATGTTTAGCTGTTTACAAAGTCTCATAAGTTAATTTTAACTTAACTCGTATTCTGCAATATTAAAATTACTTGAGGATGCAATATTTCTTTATTTTCTCTCAAAAATTCAAAAAAAAATAAAAGTAGTAAAGTTATTTTTGTTTTAATAAACTTAAGTTGAAACAAATTAGTGCTAAAAGCAAAGTTCATCGTGCTTACGAAGAACAAGCACAGAGACATTCTTCATTAAAATACTCAACACATAGTATCCCAACGTTAATGTTTTGATATTGTTCGGACACTTATGAATCGGTAATTTTCACTGTTTATAAATTCCTACAAATATGGCTGTCAATTAATTAAGATTAAGTTTCATTGTGAAAGATGTACCACCAACTCGGTTGATTGTCTCACTATTATTAATTACTTCCCAGCCAAATCGTTTATATAAATGCCAGGCTGGATTTGAGCTTCTAATACTGAGTGATACTGATGGGTAAGAGGCTTTTGCTGCTGCCAACAAATGAGTGAGTAATTGTGTTCCTATACCTTGATTTCTATATTCGGGTAGAACAGCGATCGCTAGTTCAGGGGTTTGATTATCAACATAACCATACCCCTGATTTTCATCTGTCAGTAAACGCAGCCATGCAGCCCCTACTGGCTGATTACTGCTTACCAAGGTAGCAACAAAGCCTATATCATTTTTACTTCCCCAGTTTTTGACATACTTAGCCAAATCAGGATGATTCATCGCATCTTGCACTGTCAGGTTTCCTTCCTCTGCCATGTGCGCCGCTTCATACAGCATTTGCCAGAGAAAAGGCTCATCTTCTTGTGTAAGTGGATGAATTGAATACTCCATATTAGCTATGATCAAAGTTAGGGTAAATTGCTGAGTGGACTTAATAAACCGTCAATGCTGACAAGATTTTTTTTCTGTTGATACTCTCGAATTCCTTGTTCGCCTTTTTTAGCAGCCCAATTGAGTAAAGTTTGGCGCTGGCCTTGATATTCATAGAGTGGTACACCAAAGCCACAAGAACTTTGCACTCGTTCAATATCAGCTACGATAATTTGACGAGTTCCAGGAAGATGAGGAAACACAGAGTATATAGAGTCCCAATCTGGGGAATTGGGTAAAAGCGTGTATCCTCGACCGTACAGACGCAAGATGCTGGCAGGTTCTTGAAAGGCACAAAACATAATCGTAATCCGCCCATTTTCTTGGAGATGAGCTGAGGTTTCGTTACCACTACCTGTCACATCTAAATAACATACCCGATTCGGAGAGAGGACGCGAAAACTTTCTAGTCCTTTAGGAGACAGGTTAATGTGCCCTGTTGGACTCAAAGGTGCGCTACCAACGAAAAAAATGTGCTGGGCTGCAATAAATTGTTGCAATTCTTCAGTTATAGAGTCAAAAACTTTAGCCATAAAATTCCTAATTATGATTAAATTTACAAATTTTCCATGTTATCAGCCTATTTCTTACCTAGCAATAGAGCAGACCTTGACTTTTGGTCTGATATAGGTATATGCGGAAGTATTTGAATACTGCACGAAAATACGAAGTAGTGATAAATTCTCATGCATAATTAATAATTGTTGTTATTAGATTGTTAATTAGCCCCTAAAAGTCTGGAGTATAAGTCATTCAAGATGAATCCACAACTCCACAACATATCTGGTTTTAGGGTGGAGGCTGTGTTTATAAAACATAATCTACACGCAGTGCTATCTGACCAACGGCTTTAGGAGCTTGGCGCACGATGTTCACACTAGCTGGATTTACCATTACATCTTTACTAAAAGAAGGATCAAAAGCAGTTCTCTACCGTGGGATCAGAGATAAAGATCAAACTTTGGTAATTATCAAGGGTTTGCGTCCAGAAGCTTGTAATTTGAGAAATATTGAACAATTAAAACACGAGTATGTAATTGCTCAACGCTTAAATACGCCAGCAGTTGTCAAAGCCTACTCCTTAGAGCTACATCAGGGAATACCTTACTTGATTTTGGAAGATTTTGAGGGGCGATCGCTCGATCAACTTTTGAGCAACTTTCGTGAGCCTAGTTCGTTTCTCAAGATTGCCATCCAAATAGTAGAGGCGATCGCCCAAATTCACAAGTGTAATTTAGTCCACAAAGATATTAAGCCTCAAAATATTATTGTTAACCTCGAAAGCAATCAGGTGAAAGTCGGTGATTTTGGCATTGCATCCTCAATCCCTTACGAACCTCAAGTAGCAAATAATTCCCATCTCATTGTCGGTAGTCTACCTTATATGTCGCCAGAGCAAACTGGGCGGATGAATCGAGGGATTGATTACCGCAGCGATTTGTATTCCTTGGGAGTCACTTTCTACGAAATGCTGACGGGTCAATTACCATTTCAGGGCAACGATCCCCTAGAATGGGTGCATTGTCACATTGCTAAATTTCCCCCACCACCAATAGAAGTAATACCAGAAATTCCCCAACCACTTTCTGATATCGTCATGAAGCTTTTAGCGAAGGTAGCAGAACAGCGTTATGAGAGTGCTTTAGGATTGCGGTTTGACCTGGAATATTGCTTAGAAAAATTACAAAGTCAGGGGAAAATTGATTTTTTTGCTTTAGGTCAGCAGGATTTTTCCGAGCGGTTACAGATTCCACAAAAGCTCTATGGTCGAGAGTTAAAAATTAGCAAGCTACTAGAAGCATTTGAGCGAGTCGTTGCTCAAGGAACACCGGAAATCATGCTCGTTTCTGGTTATTCTGGGGTAGGAAAATCTTCATTAGTTAATGAGCTACAGAAGCCGATTGTAAAAGCAAAGGGCATTTTTATTACAGGTAAGTTTGATCAATATAAACGGGATATTCCCTACTTCACCCTGGTTCAAGCATTTCAAACGCTCGTGCGCCAGATTTTAACAGAGAGCGAAGACAAATTAACTACCTGGAAAACGCGAATCCAGGCAGCATTAGGAAACAGCGGCAAACTGATTACCGATGTGATCCCAGAAGTTGAACTGATTGTGGGAAAGCAGCCCTCTGTTGCTGAATTAGGGCCAGCGGAATCCCAAAACCGTTTCAACATGGTTTTTCAAAGCTTCATGAGTGTATTTGCTCACAAGCAACACCCCCTGACAATATTTCTCGATGATATGCAATGGGCAGATAGCGGCACTCTGAATTTGCTCCAAACGATTATTACCGGATCAAGTCTACGATTCCTCTGCTTGATATTTGCCTTTCGAGATAACGAAGTTGACCCAGCGCATCCCTTCAGCTTAATGCTGAGTAAGCTGCGTCAAAGCAAAGCTAAGATGACTGAAATTTTACTTGCTCCGCTCAAGCTAGCTGACATTAATCAATTGATTGCTGATACTTTGCATTGTTCGAGGGAACAATCTGCTAGCCTTGCCCGATTAGTTATCAGAAAAACCAATGGTAATCCTTTTTTTACCAATGAGTTTATTAAGACATTATATAAAGAGAACCTATTAAAATTTGATCGCACAAATCGATGCTGGCATTGGGATCAAGCTCAAATTGAAGCTCAAGGTATCACAGATAATGTGGTTAGTTTGATGATTGCACGAATGCAAAAACTGCCACAACCAACCCAGCATCTACTAAGATTAGCATCCTGTTTTGGCAATCGATTTGATTTAACTACATTATCAGTTATTAACGAAAAATCACCAAATGAAACGATAGCAGATATTTGGGAAGCGATTTTAGAAGGCTTGATTGCGAGCGTTGATAATAGCGACGTGGTGAAGAAAACTTACCGATTTCAGCATGACCGAATTCAGCAAGCTGCCTACTCCTTAATTCCTGAAGCACAGAGAAAAGCGATTCATCTAAGAATTGGACAGATGATGCTTCAGAATACGCAGCCAGAGAATTTAGAAGATTCACTATTTGATATTGTCAACCAACTCAATATGGGAATTGAACAGATTACCAATACCGATGAAAAGGCTCAATTGGTAAAACTAAACTTTACTGCTGGAAAAAAAGCAAAAGCTGCGATCGCTTATGTACCCGCTTTAAAATACTTCAATTTTGCTACCCAACTCCTACCCGATGATGCGTGGGATTTACAGTATGAACAAACATTTTCTCTCTTTCAAGAACGGGCAGAGTGCGAATACCTAGCAGGAAATTTAGAGCAAGCAGAAGAGTTATTTAAAATTTTATTAGGTAAAGCTCAATCTCATGTTGAGCAAGCCAACATTTATATTCTACAACTTAGGCTCTACCAAATTTTCGGCAGATATGAAGAAGCGCTGGCATTAGGAATAGAAGCTTTAAAAATATTCCAAATAATTCTTCCCGATCCAGATTCAGACGAACAAGTACAAGTAGCCACAGAAATTGAAAAAAGCCAAATAACAATCAATTTAGGCAAAAGACAAATTTCAGATATCCTCAACGCCCCTGTTCTTCAAGACCCAACTCTTAAAATCATAATCAGCCTACTCACCACATTAGGCCCACCTTGCTATCTCGGCAAACCTAGCTTATTTCCATTTGTCGTTCTCAAAGCAATTAACTATTCTTTAAAGTTGGGGAATACAGAAGATTCATGTTTTGCTTACAGTATGTATGCCATGCTGTTAGTCTCTATTTATGACGATATTCCCGCTGGTTATGCATTTTCCCAAATGTCTATTCAGTTAAATCAAAAACTGAATGATCCGAAATTTAAAGGCACAGTATTACACATTCATGGCAGTCATATCAACGTTTGGTATAACCATATTTCCAGCAATATCCCGTTTCTAGAACAAGGATTTATTGGTTGTGTGGAAGCCGGAGATGTGACGATGGCTAACTACAATGGCTTTCAAGGCTCTTGGCAGTTGATAATGCTAGGAAATCCACTTGCAGAAACTTATAACTCAATCGATAAATACGCTAGTTTTGCTTACCAATCCAAGCACGAAGCTGTCTACCAAACGATTAGGCTGCAACAGCAATTGCTGATGAATCTGCGCGGACTAACTCATCATCCTCTAACTCTCAGCGATGATAACTTTGATGAAGCGATCGCCTTTAATATCATTACTGAAGCTGGATTTGTCAGTGGAATTATCTTTTATCACATTATCAAATTAATAGTGCTTTTCACTTATGGTAAAGAGGCAGAAGCATTGCAGTCTGCCTTAAAAATTTCCACCTTGCCAGTTACAACATTAGCTTTACCAATTGAAACAGACTATGTGTTGTATTACTCGCTAATTTTAGCAGCACTTTACCCAAAAGTATCTTCCCAAGAACAAAAACAGTTTTTAGAAAAGCTGAAAAATCATCAATCTCGCCTACAGTATTGGGCGGAACACTGTCCGGCTAACTTCTTACACAAATCTCAATTGATAGCTGCGGAAATAGCTAGAATTGAAGGGCAAGATTTGGTGGCGATGCGTTTATATGAGCAGGCGATTTCCTCAGCCCACGAACATAGCTTTGTCCAAAACGAAGCTCTAGCTTATGAGTTAGCCGCTAAGTTTTATTTAGCTAGAGAGTTTGATAAAATTGCCAAAACCTATTTCCAAGAAGCGAAAAATGCTTATCTTCGTTGGGGAGCGATCGCCAAAGTAACCCAGTTAGAAGAGCATTATCCAATTTTCTTACCACGACAGCAGCAAGCCGATAACGGGACATTTTTAAGTACTACTGAACAACTAGATTTTTTATCCATTGTTAAGGCTTCTCAAACGATATCCAGTGAAATTGTCTTCTCTAAATTATTGAAGACATTGATGCACATTGTAATTGAACAAGCAGTCTCAGAGATTGGCTATTTGCTGCTATATCACCAACAGAATTTGACCACAGCTTTAAAAGCCAAGGTCAATAAGAAAGAGAACATACTTAATATTTCTCAGCCGTTCTCTAATAGTGAACTTTCACAGCTGATGCCGCAATCAATTTTGAATTATGTTCAGCGCACTCAAGAAGCTGTGATTTTAAATAATGCTGCTGAGGACAATTTATTTTGTGAAGATGAGTATGTAATCCAAAAGCAGCCGAAATCAGTACTTTGCTTGCCGATTACCCGTCAATCCCAATTTTTGGGAATTATCTACTTAGAAAATAACTTAATTACAGGCGCTTTTACCCACGAAAAGCTGGCAGTTCTAGAAATTTTAGCGGCACAAATTGCGATTTCTTTAGAAAATGCTCGACTGTATCAGGGGCTGAAAGAAAGTCAAGAACGACTGAACTTAGCATTAAAATCTGCTCAAATCGGTGTCTGGAGTTGGGATATTATCAACGACAAATTTTACTGGGATGAGCAAATTTATCAACTGTTTGGAGTTACACCCGGAACTTTTAGTGGCACATCAGCAGCAGTTTTGGCACGCTTGCATCCCGACGATCGCGAATTGCTCGTGCAATCATTGAGCCGAGCGATTAACGAAGGCGTCGAGCATGATATGGAGTATCGGATAATTTGGAACGATGGCAGTATCCGTCACATTGCTTCTCGGGGTCGAGCCTTTTTTGATGAGGAGGGTGCAGCAACTCGGATGAGTGGTATTGTGCTTGATATTACTGAGCGCAAACAAGCGAACGTACAGCAGTTACAATTGTTGCGAGAGCAAACAGCACGGGCAGAAGCAGAACAAGCCAACCGAGCCAAAGATGAGTTTTTAGCAGTCTTAGGGCATGAATTACGCACACCCCTCAATTCGATCATTGGCTTTAGCGATTTGCTATTAAAAGGTAAACTCAAGGGAGAAAGTGCAACCAAAGCTTTGCAAGCGATCGCACGCAACGGTAAGTTACAGGCACAACTGATTGAAGACTTATTAGATGTATCGCGCATTATCACTGGCAAAGTCCGCTTGGATGCTCATCCCATCCCACTGCATTGTGTAATTACAGCAGCTTTAGATACTGTACATTCGGCTGCTCAAGATAAAGGCATTCAGCTACACTCTGTTGTTGACACGACTGTTAGCCCCGTCTTCGGAGACCCAAATCGCTTACAACAGGTATTTTGGAACTTGCTTTCCAATGCGATTAAGTTCACCCCTAACGGCGGCAGAATTGACCTGCGGCTAGAGCGTATTCAGGACAAAGCAGTAATTACCGTTAGTGATAACGGTCAAGGAATTGAGCCTGATTTTTTGCCCTATATTTTTGATCGCTTCAGACAAGCTGAAAGCAGTACAACTCGCTCTCATAGTGGTTTGGGGTTGGGGTTAGCCATTGTTCGTTATCTGATCGAACTACATGGTGGCAACGTTACAGCTCATAGTCAAGGCAAAGGGCAAGGAGCAACCTTTACGGTGACACTTCCTCTGTTATCCGCCCCTGATTTGACTGTAGTAAAAGTAGAGCATCCGCATACGCTCATATCTGAGCAATCGGCAATACTAAGTGGAGTAACGGTATTAGTCGTAGATGATGAGGCAGATGGGCGAGAATTACTCCAAACAGTGCTGAAACAGTGCGGAGCAGAAGTTGTGACGGCCAACTCAGTTAAAGCAGCCCTAGAAATACTCAATTGCGTTCAACCAAACATCATAGTTAGCGATATTGCTATGCCAGAAGAAGATGGTTATGCTCTAATCCGTCAAATCAGGATGATGTCATCAGAACCTATAGGACAAATACCAGCGATCGCGCTGACCGCCTACGCCGCCGAAATAGACAAGCAACAGGCACTAAAAGCAGGATTTAAAATGCACCTCTCTAAGCCTGTAGACCCTGAAGCAGCCATAGAAGCGATCGCCACTCTTGTGTCTCAAGATCGTGCTGGGATGGAGATTGGGCATGGGGCATTGGGGAATAGGGAACAATGATTAATTATTCTTGCTTTCATAATATTAATTCTCCAAAATTTAGTAACAGAACCAAACTCAGAAACCGTTGTGTAATCTGGCTTTCTTAATGAGCGAATTTTGAATTTTGAAATGCTTGATTTTTCTTTTGACTCTCCCATACAACAGATCCACAGCGAAATTACCTGTCGTGCAGGAGTTGATTTGTATGTGTTGCGTCTTGATTGTATGCACCCGTGGGTTAACGGCAATAAATGGTTCAAGCTAAAGTACAACCTCTTAGAGGCTAAACAGAAAAACTTGACAACCCTGTTGACCTTTGGCGGTGCTTATTCTAACCACATCTTTGCTACCGCAGCAGCCGGCAATCTTTTCGGATTTCATGCCATCGGAGTTATCCGTGGGGAGGAGAGGTTACCACTAAACCCCACACTGAGTTTCGCTGTACAGCAGGGTATGCAGTTGATTTATCTTGATCGCCAAACCTATCGCCAACGGCACACAACAGAATTACAAGCAGACTTACAGCAACGCTTCGGTGAAGTGTTCATTATTCCTGAAGGTGGCAGCAACCTCAACGGTGTGCGCGGCTGTATGGAAATAGTTAGCAATTGGACGGAATTTGATATTATCTGCGTGGCTTGTGGTACAGGTACTACCCTAGCCGGAATTGTCCTTTCATTGCACCCAGGGCAGCGAGCTATTGGTTTTCCTGTCCTGAAAAAGGGAGAATTTCTGGCAGAGGAAATAGATAGTTTACTGACGAATTATTTAGCCTCTGATTTACCCGCTCCCGATCGCGCGAGCGCATCCTGGGAACTGATGTGTGATTACCACGCTGGTGGTTATGCCAAGGTAAACGATGAACTATTAATGTTTAGCCAGCAGTTCACACAAGAACACGGTATACCTCTGGATTACGTATACACTGCCAAAATGTTTTACGGCGTGATGGATTTGCTCAAACAGGGATTTTTTCGTAAAGGCGATCGCCTGCTCTTGGTACACACTGGTGGTTTGCAGGGGAATCGGGGGCTGGGGATTGGGGGATAAGGCGACAAGGGGATAAGGGGACAAGGGGACAAGGGGAAAGAACCATGATTAACTCTTGCTCCTTGTCCCCCCATCCCCCATGCTCCTTGTCTTCTTTATCCAATCCCCAAATCAATTCAACGGCTCAACTATGCCTCTAAAACCGTTGCTATTGAGTGTTCTCAACATAGCATCAGCGTTATCACGACTGTTAAAAACTCCCGCTTGCATGAAGCTTCGTCCCCGCGCAACTGTGGAAAAAGAACCAGGGACAAGGTATCGCACTAACTCTTGATCCCTTGGAGATACTACTTCTATTAGTACGCGGTAACGTACACCCATCGGAGTTGCACCAGCATAAGGCGATGAACCGCCATAGGCTCTAGTAGAATAACTTTGAGCTACTGGCACTTTTCGCATATTGCGAGTATTGCCCATAGGAATGATGGTATTGGGAACGGGCAAAAGATTTGAGTTCGCCACGGGAGCAGCTTGTCGCCTTGATGATGGCTGCCGTTTACCCCTAGCACTGCTTGCAGGGGGCTTTGGTACAGAGTTGAATGGAGGCTGGGGTGAGGCAAACTCAATTGTACGAGTTTCAACCTGCACGTAATTCAATTGTGGTAGATCAGGCAGATTTCCTGGCGCTGGAGCAAGTCTCGGCTGTGGGGGAACAGGATTGCCCACTCGTATTGCTCTACCTGGTAAGCTGCTAGGGACAGGAAATCCAGCAACGCTAGAGGTAGGTGTAGAGGTGGGTGGTGGCGGTGGATTCAACCTGGGAGCCAAACGTGATGTATTAGCTGGGTGCAGTGGCATTAATTGAGTGTTCAATTTGCCAGTGGTGATGTTATGTGGGGAATTGTTGTTGCCGGGAAATGATGGACTCAGACCGTTAGGAGTTTCAGATAATCCAGGCGCAGAGAAGACAATTTCCCCATTTACAGGCATTTCCTCTGGGCCACCGCTACGTACAGAGGTTGGTGAAAATCTTTGGGTTACGAGGGTTGATTGAGCCTTGATATCAACCTTACCAGTGACGCGATTGCTGGCAAGGGTGTTACCAGAGGCGCTAATCATTTGTTTGGCAGCGTTGGCGTTAATGTCGTAGCGTGCATTGTTACGAAATTGATTATTGCCTGGTTCAAAAGCATTGCCTAAATCTGGCATTGCTTGAGCGATCGCTACTACACCATCTTCTTGACTGCCCTCGATGGCATTATTCCGCAAAACTGGGTGAGCATTGGCTTGCACTAAAATTCCCGATCTATTTTGCTGAATTTGATTGCTTGTAATCACTGGTGCAGCATTTTGGGCAATATTAATCCCAAAACCAGTTTGGTAAAAAACATTTTCTCGCACCTGGGCTTGAGAATTCCCAGCAAGTGTGATTCCATTGGCTCGATTGCGATTAAAGTTATTCTGGCTAATAGTCGGTGCTGCATTGCCAGTGACAAAAACCCCATCTTGGGTACTGCCAGTAAATGTATTTTGTGAAATTACCATCTTGCCGGATTCAAGCCACAAACCATAACCACGAGGATTGGAGTTTGTTACTGTTACGCCAGTCACACCTGCTTGGTTTGCCCCTACAATGGTCACATTTTGACCACCAAAACTACGGCTGAGGTAGCTACCACCTCCCTGAATAGTAATATCTTTGCCTTGAGTTTTAGCATCTCCTTGAATTGATACACCTGGCCGCAGTATCAAGGGAAATACCTCTCCAGTCTCAGCACTGTAAGTGCCTGTAGAGAGCGTAATGACAGTATTGGGAGTGGCTTTTTGCAAAGCTTGGGTAATTGTTTTTAAAGGGGTGCTTTCACCACCATTGCCCGCAATGTCATTTCCAATACTTGGGTTGACAAACAGGACGTTAACCTGAGACATTGTTCTTTCACCCAAGGGCGTTTGCCCAGGAGCGGGTGGCATCTGAGCAACGGCGCTGCCAAGGCTTGAGCCTAGTAACGTCATCCCGGCTACACCTACGCCAACGCTAAAACACAACACGGGGGAATGAGAAACTGAAAACAGGGCTAATTCCAAAAAAGAATATGGTTGCTCAACCTTGGCAATCAACTTTGTTGGCAATATTTCTGTTTTACGGTACTTAGGAAACACAACAGGGGGTATCAACTTACAACACTCCTAAAAAAAATAATAAATTTTCATACTCTGAGATATTTCATACTCTGAGACATAAGTATGTCAATAATGTTACTCAACATATTGACCAACTGGCTATGGGGTATACGGAATAGAAAATAGGGGTTGAAAACTAGGAAAAATTTTACCAACATTAAATACCTGAAACCTAGTACCCAATATCTTGTACCTTGTAAATTATCAACGATGCGAAAAACATTGCGAATATGAGAGAGGCTGGCTGGTACGATGAAGGCAATAATGGGGTTGTTGTAATGGTCGAGCCATACAGCCAAGTAGAACAGACACAGCAAGTTGTTTACCGCATTTTAGACGCCAACTTGGATCGCGCCCGTGAGGGCTTGCGAATTATCGAAGAATGGTGTCGCTTTGGCTTGAATAATGCCCAGTTCTCTGGGGAATGCAAGCACTTACGCCAAGAGATAGCTAACTGGCATACCGCTGAAATCAGAGCGGCGCGAGATACACCGGGCGATCCTGGTACAGATTTAACTCATTCTCAAGAGGAAAAACGCGCTAGCATTAAATCCTTATTGCAAGCTAACTTTTGTCGTGTACAAGAAGCACTGCGGGTGTTAGAAGAATACGGCAAGCTTTCTCACCCCAATATGGGAAAAGCATTTAAGCAGATGCGATATCAGGTTTATACTCTAGAAAGCAATTTGATGGGTTATCAGCGCCATCAACAGCTGTGGCGATCGCGTCTATATCTTGTCACCTCCCCGTCAGAAACTTTGTTTACAACGGTTGAAGCTGCTCTCAAAGGCGGATTAACTCTGTTGCAGTACCGTGAAAAAACTGCCGATGACGCTTTACGTCTAGAACAAGCTAAAAAATTACGGCAGATCTGCCACACCTATGGCGCTCTTTTCATCATGAATGACCGTGTAGATTTGGCTTTAGCGGTAGATGCAGATGGAGTACATCTAGGACAGCAAGATATGCCTATTGCTATTGCTCGACAATTACTCGGTTCGCAGCGCTTGATAGGCCGTTCTACCACAAATTCGGAAGAAATGCAAGCAGCGATTGCCGAAGGTGCAGATTATATCGGTGTTGGGCCAGTTTATGAAACTCCTACCAAAGTAGGTAAGGCAGCAGCAGGCTTAGAATATGTCAGCTATGCTGCCAAAAATTGCCCAATTCCCTGGTTTGCGATTGGGGGAATAGATGCAAATAATATCAATGACGTACTCGATGCTGGAGCAGAACGTGTGGCGGTGGTGCGATCGCTCATGCAAGCGGAACAACCTACTTTAGTTACACAATATTTCCTCTCCCAACTGAATCGGATTAAGCCAGAACCTTCCCGAATTCAAAATTGAAAATTTAAAAATCAAAAGCTAAAATTTAACATTTATGAAGTTCTGGGTAGAAACTTTTACTACTCAGAATTTTCTCAAAATTGCCAATTGTTTTTAACAAGTTTATGACAGATTATGTCTAATCAAATTACGCTTCATGTCAATGGGGAAATTCATAGCTGTTTATCCCCAACGCCTTTACCCGAATTACTTCAGCAGCTTGGTTTTAATCCCCGCTTGGTGGCAGTAGAATATAATGGCGAAATTTTACATCGTCAATTTTGGGATCAAACCACAATACAACAAGGCGATCGCTTAGAAGTTGTCACCATTGTTGGTGGTGGTTAATTTAATAAAATATTGGGATAAGACTCAGGCTTGTATAGCAAACGGTGAAGGGTTTTACGTTTAGCTAATTCTCTACCTTTGTGACCGAGTTGTTCACGTAACTGCTGGTCTTTACACAAGCGATTAAAAGCTTGAAAAACTTCATAGCCAGAATTGGGATTAACCAAGATACCGTTCTCTTCATGGTGAATTGCATCGATAACACTACCTAAACGAGAAGCAATCACGGGTTTACCAAAGTAACTCGCTTCTAAGTAAACGATGCCAAAACCTTCTACATTGTTAGCTTTAGTTTCCAATAAATTCAGCATTGCGAATATATCACAGGCTGCATAATAGCCAGCTAATTCGCGATCGGGTACATATCCAGCAAAGTGTACTCTTTGTTCCACCCGCAAGCGTTGGGCTAGAGATCTAAGTTCCGCTTCACAAGGCCCTTGGCCGCAGAGTATATAGTGGACATCCACTCCAACAGTCAGCAGTAATGGTAAGTTATCAATTACGCGGTTAAAGCTTTTATGTTTTACAAGTTGTCCCACTGAAAGAATAACTACTGCTGTTTCGGGAATGTTGTACTGCTGACGCACACCAGCGCGTAAATCGATAAGATTACCTTGACTCGCTACTAAGCTAAATTTTTCCGGTCTAACCATCGGGTTAATTACATGAGTAGGGGTACTCAATCGAAAAGTAGCTCTGAGGTAATCTTGTGTATAGGAACTGTTACAAACAATTCCTTCAGCTCGTTTAAGAGTTAATTTAAATAGCGATCGCCATACAGCATTGCGTAAAGCACAACGAATATCATTACCGTGAAGATATATAAAAAAGCGAATAGGTAAGAAATAGCTCAATAGCAACAGTGACGGAAACTCGTAGCAGTGACCCCACTCAATATAACGGTAGTGATAGCGAAAATAAAGTTTGATTGCTAGTACAAATGAACAGATCAGATTGAGCAGAGGATTCAGAAAACTCCAGAATTTAGGAACTGGCCAGCGATATATAGGAAATTTTTGAGCTTGGTCAAATACTTTATCACCTGAGCAACTAGCAGCTAAAACAATTACTCGCTCTGGATCTTGGAGACAGCGATTATAAATATATTCCCCAATTACAGGCTCTTGCGGTAGGAAGCTACGGGATATTACGAGAATATCTGGAAGTGCAGTTTCGTCTCTAACTTGTGCCGCCAGTTGTGAAATATGTTCCATAATCAATTCGATAACTATACTTCAAACAATTGAAAATTGTTTATACTGTCAACCAGGGCGAGGAAATTAGCGCTGATTTGCTACTACCCTTTGGTAACTTGGGAGTCCAATTAAGGACAAAGTAGGACGCTGTTTTACTTGACGCCAATTCCACGTCACTCTCCTCAACTCTCAAAGAGTGAAAAAGTGGCTCCTTCGTTAGGGACAACAGTATAAAAGGCCATCTTCCTCAGTGGTATCAGTAGCTTAAGTAGTTTACCCATCATGCTGTCTCCACTAAATATTGAGCAAATTTTCCTTTTGTAAATTTTTGTAAAACTAATTGGCAACTTATTAGCTCTATATCTAATTTTCTTCTGTTTTGCCGTTGTAGCCAATGGCTACGTCGTAAAAACCTGGAGAATCCATCCTTTTTAACACTAATTTTCGTTACCTGTAATTAATTTAAGGATCGCAACAGTTTTTAGGAATGATTATCTTTCTGCCTTTCATGGCTTGTAGAAACATACTTCTCAATCCTTATTTAAGCGATCGCTGTACAAAAAATTCAGCAGTATTTTAAAACAGTAGCTAAAAGTATTTGATTTTTAATTTTGTTATTTTAATTTAATCTTAATTTCTAATAACTGGAGATTTTGTCTAACTAATTGACAATTACGAAAGTTTGCTCTAGTAGAAAAAAAGTAATTATAGACTGTTGTGCTAGTTGTTAAATATAGCTTTTATCAATAGGCTAACTTAAATAAATATGAAATTATGCCAAAATGCCAAAAAGTTTTTAGTTGCCTTATGAGCTTCAAATCAAGTGGTTACTTGGTATTAATAGATACGATGAATTCTGGAAACATCCACACCTTATAGGGCAGTTCCTCAAATTCTACCAACTAATTGAGATAGGTAAATGAGTTTCAAAACGACATACCAAGATTATTTGTTTGGTAATTTAATTTTACAAATTATTAATTTGAATTATTGTAACTAAGTTTACTATTTATCGTAATATAAAATAATTGTAAAACTTATTGATATATAATATTAAGCTTTTGTACCCTAATATATAATAACTCGGTTTGAATTTTGAAATATTACGTACACTTTAAGCTTAAGCGTAGCTTGGTCATTTTCTACCTAAATTGGATTCTAAAAATCAGATATCAATCCTATAGTATTGTAATGATTGGTAAAACACAATTTTCAATAAAAAATAACTATTAGAATCAAAGCGTACTAAAACTAATTACAACTATTGAGCTAAGACTATTGGAATAATCTTAAATACTTATTCATAAAACAATTGTTATTTGAAAATTTATGCTACCTTTCAAAACCGTAGGTTTAAATTGCCGTATCCACGCTCAGTATTGATGTATTGGCTTGATAATTTGGTGAACTACGATGAGATGGTGAAAGGCAAATAATTAATTGAACCTAAAAATTTTACTATAGGCAGAAATCTTGAGGTACGGTTATCTACTCAAGAAATCCCCCCTAGGCTTGCTGTCTAGGCAAGATTAGACGCGTTAGATTGAATATGTAGCCGACCAAGATGAAATTTACAGAGGGCTACTGCCGATCAAAAACTCGCTTGCTTGCTACGGGCTGGCGTCAGTGACCAAGCAAAACTCTCCCAGCAGCGTTGGGAGAAATCATCACCAAAACCGTTTTTCAAGCAATTGTGTTATGCGTAAAAAAATACAACTAGCCTTCAAACCACTGTTAAAAACTTTCTTTGTTCTGAGCCTGGTGTTAGCTTTGGCACTTGGTCACGCCGATGGAGCATTAGCCGCCCGTAGTGGTGGTAGGATCGGCGGTGGTTCCTTTAGAGCGCCTTCTAGCCGCACTTATACACCTCGCACTTACGCACCTCCTGGAGGGGGAAGCTACTATGCTCCTTATCCTGGTGGTGGTTTTGGATTTCCTTTCCTAATTCCCTTCTGGGGTATTGGTGGAGGATTTGGTGGTTTATTTACCATCTTAATTTTTATTGCGATCGCCAACTTCCTAGTGCAAAGCTTCCGCCGCGTCACTAGTGGTGATACCGCAAACGACGTAGACTATAGCAGCAACCCTTCTGTGTCTGTAACTCGCTTGCAAGTGGGCTTATTAGCTCAGGCTCGTGGTTTACAAACTGAACTCAACCACATTGCTGAAACTGCTGATACCAACTCCCCTGAGGGAAGAGCAGAAATTTTACAAGAAGCTAGCCTAGCTTTGCTCCGCCATCCTGAATACTGGGTATACGCCGGTGGTGGTACACAACAAGCTAAGTTAAATTCAGCTGAAGCTCAATTCAACCGTTTATCACTTGCAGAACGCAGCAAGTTTAGCGAAGAAACTCTGTCTAACGTCAACAATCAACTAAAAGCAGCCCTCGCTAAAGAAGCTTTACCTGCTGCTGACAATATCGAAAATCCCACCGACCTCATTACCTCTGGCCCTGGAGAATACATTATTGTCACCTTACTAGCAGCAACTCTAGGCAGATTTGAAATTCCCCAAATTAACAGCGCTGATGATTTGCGCCAAGCTTTACGTCAACTTGGTGGTATCCCTGGTGAGCAACTCTTAGCAATTGAAGTGCTTTGGACTCCTCAAGCTGAAGGCGATACCCTAACCTCTGATGATTTGTTAGCTGAGTATCCCGATTTGAAACTCGTTTAATTAAATCAAGCTGCTACAGCAGCATACAAACCGCTTCCTTAATGGCAAGCGGTTTTTTTGTTTTAAGGCAAGCATATTTAGCGTAGTTCTTCCCTTGTATGTGGTATTGGATCAAATATTTGTTGTGCAGTCAAATTCAACTGTGGGAATGTTGGCGATATTATCCGGTCATTACCACGAAATTGATTAACTTGATATTCATCTTCGATTAGTTGATAAACTGAAATAGTGGGTTGTTTGGGATTACCGATAAACTTCTTAGCCCCTAATGCTGCATAGTCAGCAATCCAATATTCAGGAATGCCCATTTGTTCATAGTCGGCAAGTTTCAGATAGTAATCATCGCGCCAGTTAGTACTGACAACTTCAATTACTAAAGGAATTGATGCACCATTAATAATAGTAGAAGATTTTTCCCAAAGAGGTTCATCAGCTAAAGCCGCGTCATTTAATATCAATACGTCTGGGAAATAACCTGATTCTCTTTCTGGTGGTTTTACGATTGCTTGATTGGGGATAAAGTAGGGGAGTTTTAATCTTCTAAATTCTAAGGTTAATTCAGCAGCCAAAAATCCTTTTAGTCTTTCATGTTTACCTGTGGGTTGTGACATTTCGACAATTTCCCCATTGTGCAGTTCGTAGCGTACCCCAGCATTTTCTGGATACCAGGCGATAAATTCATCAAAGGTGACTATTTTTGGTAAGGCTTGGGTCATAACAATTAAGGTTATTCATGAATTAGGATGCTGAACTAACAGTTAAAATGCCAATTTATCAAACTTGTAACTCAGAAATTTTCAAAGTTTCTTTAATTATAGGCAGAATGTTTAAAACGAATTTATTACGCGCTAAAGACAACACGAAACCCGATATGGCTGTCGTAATAGTCCGGGGAGTAGAAATCGCGGACAGCACTAATGATTCAGGTTTTCTGGTTTATAGTTCCCAAAGTTAATATGCAATAAGTCTCTTCTAGAGTTTTTAAACACAGAGGAACACAGAGTCAGCGCAGAGTAATGCAAAGTCTTTCTCTCTGCGCCTTTGCGCTTCTGCGTGAGACAATCCCCTCATCTACACTACAGCAGAAAACACTACTCGAAATCCACATATCCTCAACCCACCGTCTGACTCATTCCAGCTGCGGCTGGCGCTACGACAGAGTTCTGCACCAAAACTCCAAGAACCACCACGTAGTACCCGACGGTGAACATCACCACCAACTTCCCACGCGCTGCCATCTGAGGGTGCGCCATTATAATTGTTATGCCAAGCGTCAGCGCACCATTCCCAAACTAACCCGTGCATATCGTATAAGCCAAAGGCGTTTGCAACCTCGAAACTACCCACATTTGTAGTTTCTTTGCGGTATTTAGTATCGCTACTACTACAGCTTACTAAGTCTGGAGTAATCGTTTCGCCAAAGTGGAATGATGTCTTGGTTCCAGCGCGACAAGCATATTCCCATTCGGCTTCGCTGGGTAAACGATACTCACGTCCGGTTTTTTCTGACAGCCTGAGACAAAATTCTACAGCTTCATGCCAAGATACATTTTCTACTGGGCGATTTGGGTTTCTGTATTTAGATGGGTTGGGATTTAAAGATTGTTTGACTTTAGGTAAACCAGCTACAACTCTCCACTGTGCTTGAGTTACGGGAAATTTACCCATGAAAAAAGGTTCAACGGTAACTTTGTGTTGGGGGCGTTCGTCAGCATCTCCTTCAAAATCTGGCGAACCCATCATAAATGTACCGCCAGGAATCGACACCATTTCTATTATTATATTTTTACTTAATTCTTCTGCAAAGAATTTATTAGTACCGCGATCGCGGCTAACTTCTCTACCAGCTGTATCTACTGTTACCACATCAAATTCAAAAGTTTCTAAGGGTGGTAATGGTATCCTAAAATTTTGTTGTGTTGTTGATTGTGGTACAGGCGTTAATATTAGTTGAGAAATTGCTAAAATTTCTGCTTCTAAATCCGATGTGGTTGTAGACTTCAAGTCATCTAAAACTTCTACTGCTGATTGATATCGATCATTTGGTAGATGTTTGAGTAACTTATCAAGAATTTTCCCTAAACCGTCGCTAATAGTAATACCATTTTCCTGCAAACGCTCTGGCCATAACCACTTAGCGTTCATCGCGTCGTAAAGATTATCTTCAATTTGTCCATCAGTATTTTGTAAGGGTAAACATCGTGTTAAAAGACGCACACAAGTTACACCTAAAGCGTATAAATCACTCGCATGACAAGCAAATCCAGCCATTTGTTCTGTTGGTGCATAACCAATTGTATAAATTACTGTAGCTTGTCTGGCTAAACTCGTTTGTGTGACTTGTTTAGCACCACCAAAGTCAATTAATACAGGTTTGCCATCACTATCGCGGCGGATAATATTTTCTGGTTTGATATCTCGATGAATAACGTTACGAGAATGAATAAAGTGCAAAACTGGCAATAAATCAGCTAAAAGTTGCCGAATTTGTTCTTCGCTAAATGGTTTTTGTTGAACTTCTTGTAAAAGAGTTTTACCTTGAATAAATTCTTGCACAAGATACAAGCTTGAACCTTGTTCAAAGTAAGCTAGTAATCTAGGAATTTGGGTATGATTTTCTCCGAGTTCATACAAGCGGAATGCTTCTTCTTTAAAGAATTCGGCTGCTTTAGTGCGTTGTCCGGTTCCTTGAACTTGGGGGAAAAATTGCTTGATGACGCAAGGCGCATCTAGCCTGTCTACATCTTCTGCGGCATAAGTTCTACTAAATCCGCCTTCACCTAATAGCCTTAACACACGATAGCGGTTTCTGAGAAGTTTGCCGAAGTTGCTTTGTCCGCAACTTATGCAAAATCTATTGCCGTCAGAATTGAATGGATTTGAGCAATTGGGATTTTGGCAGATTTGCATAATGATGGGGAAGTAGCATCTTGTCCAAAGTTAGCCCCAATATTATCAAATTGAAAACAGAGATATAAACAAATAAATATAGACATCCTTCATCTGTGGACATTGCTGTGTCAGGGAATACAGACGAAGAGATTTTATTTATTGATTGATACCTGTTTATAACTTTTTAAATATGAGTATATATAAAGAAGTAATTTCCTTACAAAAAATAATAAGATTAAGCAATTGGGTTTGTCAAGAGTGTTATTGTAGTGTTCGTAGAAACATTCATAAGTGTAGTATAATAATATTTCATTTATCTAGTTATTTTATACTAAGAATAAGTATAGTAATGTAGGGTGGGCGTTGTCACCCTACTTAATCAATTAAAATGAATCGAAAATCACAAGTATTTAATATATTTTAAAGTTTTAAACTAAGTTCATTTAAATCCGAGCCTTAACTATAAAATTTAGTGAAACTTTTAAGTTTATTCTCCGGATACGCGAATCAATTCTGCGACAAAGGCAACGATCGCAGATACTAAAATTAAAATAACGCTGAGAGCATTAATATCAGGTTTGACTCCTGTTCTGATGCGGCTAAAAATCTCCATTGGTAGGGTGTTAAAACCACTACCAGCCGTGAAACTAGCAATGAGAAAGTCGTCTAAGCTCAGAACGAAGGCTAGCAAGCAGCCAGCGACAATAGCAGGCATTAACTGTGGTAATAATACTTTGATGAAGGCTTGTACTGGGGTTGCTCCTAAATCTAAGGCTGCTTCTTCTAGGTGCGGATTTAAGTGGGTGAGTCGTGAAGAAACCACAAGTCCGACGTAGGCAAGACAAAATACTACATGAGCTGCAACAATTGTCCATAAACTCAAGGGTATGGCAAATGCTGCTAAAAAAACTAGAGTAGCTACTGCGATCGCAATATCAGGAATAATCAACGGTAGGTAAGAAATGCCGAGATATAATTTCTTTCCCGGAAACCGATAACGCGCTAACCCCACAGCCATAAGTGTTCCTAGCACTGCTGAAACACCGACTGCACAAAAGGCGACTATCAAACTGTTATTTAAAGCCGATACAATTCGCTCATCGCTGAACAATTGGCGATACCAATCAAGGGTAAATCCTTGCCATGTTGCACTGTAAGGAGACTGGTTGAAGCTATAAAAGGCAAGTACCACTATAGGCAGGTACATAAACCCAAATATAATTAGTGAGAAAACCGCCTGCCAAACGACACGCGGTTTTCTGTGAGAAGTAGAAATATTCACAGTTAAATTTAAAAATAGGCTTGACGATTGAAAATATCATATTTAACCCTATAAGTCAACGAAGAGGCAGGGAGCAGGGTGCAGGGTGCAGGGGGCAGGGTGCAGGGAGCAGGGGGCAGGGAGAAGGGAGCAGAGGGCAGGGAGTAGGGGGAAAGAACTATGAATAACTTGTCCCCTTCCAGTCCCCAATCTCCAGTCCCCAATCCCTAATCCCCAATCCCCAGTCCCCAATCCCCAATCCCCAATCCCCAATCCCCAGTCCCCAATCCTCACTCAAGAATCCTGAGACACATTAAAACAACGGTGATGTGATCGCTTTATGATGCGGTAAGTACCGTCTAGCCTTGAACAGATCATGACGCAAACAGTCTCAATCAACGATAATCAGAGGTTGCAACTTGCACCTTTAAAAGTACCATCCCGTCTGCTACTGGGGCCAGGGCCTTCTAATGCTCATCCTGCTGTACTCCAGGCGATGAATACTTCACCACTGGGGCATCTCGACCCAGATTTTCTCGCAATTATGGACGAGATTCAATCGCTGTTGCGCTATGTATGGCAGACAGAAAACCCCTTAACCATCGCAGTCAGTGGTACGGGAACAGCCGCAATGGAAGCAACCATTGCTAATGTTACAGAACCCGGTGATGTGGTTTTGGTTGGTGTAGCTGGATACTTTGGCAATCGTCTTGTTGATATGGCTGGACGATATGGTGCAGATGTGCGGAGTATTACAAAACCTTGGGGACAAGTTTTTAGTCTAGATGAACTCCGCACCGCCATAGAAACCCATCGTCCGGCAATTTTGGCTCTAGTTCATGCTGAAACCTCGACTGGCGCACGTCAACCTTTGGAAGGCGTTGCTGATTTATGTCGTGAATTTGGCACTCTGCTACTGGTGGATACAGTCACAAGCCTTGGCGGTGTCCCCATATTTTTAGATGCTTGGGGAGTTGACCTCGCTTACAGCTGTAGCCAAAAAGGGTTGGGTTGTCCTCCCGGTGCTTCACCGTTTACCATGAGTCCACGTGCAGTTGAGAAATTGCAACAACGCCGGAGTAAGGTTGCTAACTGGTATTTGGATATGAACTTGCTGGGCAAATATTGGGGTAATGAACGCACCTATCATCATACAGCCCCAATTAATATGTACTATGCCCTACGGGAAGCACTGCGTTTAATTGCAGAAGAAGGGTTAGCAAATTGCTGGCAGCGTCACCAAAAGAATGTAGAGTATCTCTGGGATGGGTTGGAGGATTTAGGACTAGCTATGCACGTTGAGCGAGAGTTTCGTTTACCAACTCTTACCACTGTCCGCATTCCCGAAGGAGTTGATGGTAAAGCAATTGCACGGCAGTTACTCAATGAACATAACATTGAAATTGGCGGTGGACTGGGCGAATTAGCTGGCCAGGTTTGGCGCGTTGGACTCATGGGCTTTAATAGCCGTAAAGAAAGTGTAGACCAACTCTTAGCAGCATTACAGCAGGTATTACCTAAGTAGATTATCCCAGGCGATCGCAATATACAGCCTTTTTCAGGTAAATGAAGTACACAGGTAGGGGCACAACATTGTTGTGCCCTTATGATTGATATCACGTCCGGTAAATTACTTACGATATGTCATTGCGATCGCCCCTGGCGTTCCCGTTCGCGTAGCGTCTCCGACAGGAGAAGGGTACGCAACGAAGTGAAGTGAAGCAATCGCAAGGGTGTTGGGATTGCTTCGCTTCGCTCGCAATGACAAGTTTTCAAGCAGACATGATATGACGACAATCTGCTGTATAAAAATGAGTCTTTAATACTCGTGAATGAGCCTTTGAACTCCGTTAATGAGTCTTTAATACTCGTGAACGAGTCTTTGAACTCCGTGAATGAGTCTTTGATACTCGTGAACGAGCCTTTGAACTCCGTTAATGAGTCTTTAATACTCGTGAACGAGCCTTTGAACTCCGTTAATGAGTCTTTGAACTCCGTTAATGAGTCTTTGATACTCGTGAACGAGCCTCTGAACTCCGTTAATGAGTCTTTAATACTCGTGAATGAGCCTCTGAACTCCGTTAATGAGCCTCCGAACTCGATTTTGTAACTTTAACGTATTACGCTAACTGTCATTCTGCCCAGAACTGAAGTTCAAAGGCTGATAGTTCAAGTTCACTCAAGGGGACAAGGGAATAAGGAGACAAGGGAACAAGGGGATAGGGAGACAAGAGAAGTACATTTACTGCCGAATCACCCAGACAGAAGGGTTGTTAATCATACTCACCATTCCTCCAAGGACTCGGTTATAAAGTCCATACAATTCTCGACCTTGCTCCAAATCTAAATAGTTACATTTAACTGCAAACTTGAGCCAGACTTGAGTTTCTGCCGCCTCTGCTTCACAATCATTCAGTTTAGCGACAAAGGCTGCCTCATATCTTCGCTTGCGCCAAGCTACCCTTCGGGAACGCTGCGCGAACAGCGAAATTAGCACACACGGAGCGAGATGAGCGGCGAATTTGATCAGTTAAGGAATATCGTTCCTCAACAGGAAATTTTTTCGAGGTTTCAAAGATTTCCATCGCTGCGGAGAACGCCAGTTGATAAACCTCTAAATCTTCATGAGTTTTGATAGATTCTTTTCCCATCCCCTTGTCCCCTTGTCCCCTTGTCCCCTGCTCCCTCAATTTGCCCCTTAAGCATCTGCGATTCGCCCAGATAAGGAAGCGACGACAAATAAGAGTTGATCTGGCTCAACGGGTTTGGAGATGTGCTTTTGGAAACCTGCGCTTAAAGCCTCTCTTCGTTCCTCAGGTCTGGCATAGGCTGTCAGCGCTGCGGCGGGAATTTGTCCTCCTTGCTCGGCACTTAGCGCCCTGACTTGACGAATTAGCATATAACCGTCTTCTCCCGGCATCCCAATATCAGACAAGAGTACATCGTACCAGCCAGGGTTTGCCAGCAGTGTTGATAGAGCCGCGCTTGCTGATCCAACTGCCGTCACTTCAACTCCACGCGCTTCCAGCACTGTTACGAATAACAGACGTATATCTGCTTCGTCATCTACAACAAGTACCCGCAAACCTTCCAGTGATGGAATGTTTTCAACTGGCACTTTTGGTGTATCTGTTGAAACAACTGGCTCCACAACTTCCGGCACAGCATTCTCTGGCAGGTTAGTTGGCAGCGGTAGCTTGACGGTAAAAGTTGCTCCTTGTCCTTCACCTAAGCTGTGGGCATCAATTGTGCCGCCGTGGAGTTCTACCAAATGACGAACAATAGAAAGGCCTAATCCCATCCCCGGATTTGATCGCCTTTTGCTGCCATCAGCCTGACGGAAGCGATCAAAAATATAAGGGAGAAACTCAGGCTTGATGCCGCAACCTGTATCGCTAACTTGAATTTGAGCTTGGAAATCAAGGTACTCTAGTGTGATTTCAATTCTTTCCCCGATTGGGGTGAATTTAATCGAGTTAGAAAGTAAATTCCAAACGACCTGCTGTAAGCGAGACGGATCACCTAATATATTTCTGGTGTCAGGATCTAGCCTAGTTTCAATTTGAATGTTTTTTGCTGCTGCTGAGAGATGGACAACCTCGATCGCAGCCTCAATTACCGGAACCAGCTCAATCAACTCCGCGTCCATCCGCAGCCTACCTGAAGTAATGCGTGAGATGTCTAAGAGATCCCCAATGAGCTGGGCTTGAATCTTGGCGCTACGTTCAATGGCTTCCAGCGCTTGATTCCTTGTATCTGCATTCAGCTTTCGCGTCCGCAACAACTGCGACCACCCCAGCATAGAATTGAGTGGGTTCCGCAATTCATGCGAGAGAACAGATAAGAACTCATCTTTGGCGCGGTTGGCTGTCTCAGCCGCAGAGCGAGCTAACTGCTCTTGAACTAGTAGTTGAGTGCGTTCTACCTCTAACTGATGCCGCCGCGTGATGTCTTCAATCACCAAAAGAATCATCGACGTATCTTCTATCTCAGGCATTCTCCGGGCATTAAGCCGCATGATTTTGTGCCCGATTTGCTCGAAGGTATGCTCAACTTCTAGATCCTGAAACGGAGCCATACTGGGGAGAACTTCTTCTAGGAGCGATCGCAACTGGGGAATATTCCACTGACCATTGCCAATTTCAAAGATCAGGCGTTGTTCTGTTTCTGTTGGCAGAACCTGGAATGTCTCGTAAAAAGATCGATTGGCACTAATCACCCGCAAGTTTAGATCCAGCACTACTAGGGATTCCCGCACAGTATCCACTATTGCTTCAGCATAATTCTTAGATTGTCTGAGCTGCTCTGCGCTGCGTTTGAGGTTGTTGATGTCAACCAACACCACTACAGCACCTTCAATTTTGTGATCTACTGTCCGATAGGGCCGGATTCTCAGGTCATACCAATGACCATCCTGGCCTTGAACTTCTTGAGCTTTAAAGTTGAGGGTGGCAATCACCTCTAAAATCTGTTGCTCTAAGTCGGGGAGATTTAAGTTGTGCTTGATATCACTCAATGGTCGCCCTACATCCGTCGGAATCAAGTTGAAAATTATCCCCGCAGCCGGAGTAAAGCGCCTGATCTGCAAGTCAGCCCCTAACATGAGAATCGGAATGTTGATATTGCTGAGTAGATTCTGTAAATCGTTGGTGACTTGAGTCGATTCGATATTCCGCCGTTGCAGTTCCTCGTTAATTGTGTTCAGTTCTTCATTGGTTGCCTGAATTTCTTCTTTGGCGGTTTCCAGTTCCTCATTGGTACTTTGCAACTCTTCGTTGCTAGACAAAATCTCCTCGTTAGCAGCTCTAAGGTCTTGATTAGTGGCTTGCTGCTCCTCAATAATCGATTGCAGATATTCTTTAGTGGTTGCGAGTTCTTGTCTGAGTTGGATAATTTCTTGCTCATAAGGCGTTTGTTTCCGCCTCAACTTGAAGCTGCGATTGCCTTCTCCTGTCGGAGACGCTGTGCCAACGGCAGTGCGCTCCGCGGAATCGCTTTCTACCTCTAATACAGGAGTTGTTGACTGGGGTATATCCGCAAATAGCACCAAAAAGTAGCTTTCTCCGGCTGCGGACTGTTTGAACGGAATCACATCAATCCTAACCTGCCTGACGCGATCATCCTCTGTGACCTGCAAGCCTGACTTTCTCACTGGCTTATCTTGCTGTTTTGCCTGGTGGATTGCGGTACGTAGCTCTAGCCGCAACTCTGCTTTTGCCATTTTTAGCAAGTTAAGGCTTGCCCTTCCAGGTGCAGGTTGCAGATAGGCACTAGTCTGTCCTCGAAATTGCAGAATCTCCAAATCATTGTTGATAATTACACCGACCGGGGCATATTGATTTAAGACGATCTGGTCAGCAACTTTATGGATTTCCATGTCGTTCCAAGCATTCTCGCTTTCTGTTGGCTGAAGATCCATCTTTCCTAAGGAATAGTTGCTCGCAACCAAATCCATGCCAAGCCGAGTAGGTACCAGTTTTCTGGAATAAATTTTGGACTTTCTGTCCACCAAAGTAAACAAATCCGTAAACTCACCCACCGTCTCCGAGCTACCTAACATCAAAAAGCCTGTTGAATTGAGACCATAGTGGAAGATCGGCAGGAGTTTCTTCTGTACAGGGTTTCCCAAGTAAATCAGCACGTTTCGACAAGTAATCAGATCCAGCTTGGAAAATGGTGGATCGCTGATCAGATTTTGTCTGGCAAAAACACACAGTTCGCGCACTGGCTTGCTGATCTGGTAACCGCCCTCTACAGAGACAAAGAAGCGCTGTAGACGTTCTGGAGAGACATTTGCTAAATCGCTCGGCTTGTAGATACCCAGCCTTGCTTTGTTGATCATTGTTTCATTGACGTCTGAGGCAAAAAGCTGGATGGGCGTATTGATTATTTGGTCTGTCAAAAACTCCAGCAAGCAAATGGCAATTGAGTAGGCTTCCTCACCCGTTGAACATCCCGCTACCCAGATGCGGATGGGCGAATCTGGTGTTCGATCCTTGGCAATGATTGGAAATACTTTGTTCTTTAAGGCTTCAAAACTTTCGGGATCGCGGAAAAACTCAGTGACATTGATCAGCACATCCTGATACAAAGCATTTATTTCTGTAGGGTGTTCCTGAAGATACCGGGCATAGTCTTCTAAATTGTCGAGTTTGTACAAAACCATCCGCCGCAGTATCCGCCGCTTGAGAGTGGTCTGTTTGTATTGGTTAAAGTCAACTCCTGTGGCAGCCCGCAGCAGACTGAATATTTTTAACAGAACATCGCCGCTTTCAGGCAGCACCTCAGACGATTTTACTGGGAGCGGGCAGCTGAGGTAGGGATGATTGCTAATGTTTGCCAACTCCTGTGCGATCGCTTCCGGCGGCAGGATAAAGTCTACATTACCAGAGGCCACGGCGGTGTTGGGCATACTATTAACTTTTGCTGTGTCCTCACACTGGGCAAAGGTAATGCCGCCAGCTGCCTTAATTGATTCTAATCCCCGTGCGCCATCGCCATCGCCCCCTGACAACACAACTGCGATCGCTTTGTTTCCCCGTTCTTCTGCTAACGAACAAAAGAAACTATCAACTGTCATATTGATCCCACGAATTTTATCGCGTGGCGACAGTTTCAGCACTCCCTTACAAATGGTCATCTTGGCATTCGGCGGAATCACATACACATGATTCGGTTCCACGGAGATTCCATCCTGCACTTCAATCACAGGCATCTCGGTTGCCCTAGAAAGAATCTCACTCAACAAACTCTTTTGATGAGGGGCTAAGTGCTGAATCAGCACAAATGCCATGCCAGTATCCGTTGGCAAATTGCTCAGTAATTGTGTGAACGCCTCTAATCCACCCGCAGAGGCTCCCATGCCCACAATTGGAAATAATTTATTTTCATTATCCTGCTGTTTCTCCTCTTGATTAGATATTTCAGATGGAGTGGAACTAGATTGAGATTTCCTGGAAGGTCGCCTAGATGTCATGAAGTCCAAAAAATAAGAGTTAAGAATATTCAGTTTTTAGCTCTCGAAATAGTTACAAAACTATACACATTGTGCCGTTTTGTAATTTTAATTATTGAAATCTTAAATTAAGATAACGTTTTATCTATCTTAGCTTTAATATCTAAGCTTAGTATTTATTTTGAAGTAAATATTCTTAGTAAGAATTAATATAGAAATCCTATTTGATTTTTGAATAAATTCCGTACACTTCCAGTTTTCCTTCCCTGTCCCCCAATCCCCAATCCCAATATTTCAGTTAAACATAGATGTAGGTTGGGTTGAAGAACGAAACCCAACACCAAACATTAATTGTTTGGTTTCGCTCTGCTCTACCCAACCTAACTAATTTTAAGGTTTTTAACTCCAACTAAACCGTATTGGTCTAGACCTATGAGTGTTTTGAAATGAGATTATCCAATGAGCCTATTTTTTGTTCTTATGGCTTTGCTTTCCGGCTTTAGAATGTTGCTCTGATGTGCCACCTTGGGTACCCTTACCCTTTCCTTCATTATGTTCTTCATCGTCATCATTATTGCTGCTACCCCTCTTGGAGTTCTTGCCACCCTTGCTACCAATTTCAGCCATGTGTTCTCTATCTTGGCTTACAGTTTCGCCGCCCTTACGTCCAGCTTCCCGTGCTTCTTCAGAAGTGAATTCGTGAGCAGTGCCCTTTTCATGAGCTGCATGTCCGCCCTTGCTACCAATCTCAGCCATATGTTCTCTATCTCGGCTCACAGTTTCGCCGCCCTTACGTCCAGCTTCCCGTGCTTCTTCAGAAGTAAATTCGTGAGCAGTGCCCTTTTCATGAGCTGCTTGTCCACCCTTGCTAGCTATTTCGCGCTGCTTATCTTGATCCATAGAAGCAAAGCCGCGTTTGCTTGTATCTGACATTTTATAACTCCTTTTAACTAACTCAAGTCTTTGCTTTGTTTTGCGAGTTAAAACCTTTTTTGGTTTCTTATTTCAAGCAATCCATGTATAAGTTAGCTAGCTAATACAGTTGTATTCATGTGCCCATAGGGTGAATGATTAAACACTTAGCCTTAACTACAGATATATACTGAATAGTAGAAGCAGTAAAATAATAGTTTGGATAAGAATTTCTTGAATTAGATAAATAAATTTTACAAATATTTATTATTGAACAAAAGCAAGTTTTCTATTGTAGAGTCTGCTTGAGTTTATAAAATGAAAGCATTTATTCTTTTGCTCAAATTTATTAGAGGATATGATATCAAGCCCGTCTAATTACTCATAAAAACTCTCTACGTCCCCACGTACCCGCGTCTTCTCGTTTCCTCGTCAATCTTAATAATCAGCCTTCCACCGGAAATGATAGGAGTTGCACAGCGCTGCAATATTTAGTAAATCATAGGCTATGCAATCTCACATTCAGGCGATCGCTTATTGTGATAAAAAACCAGTTAAGAGAAGCGGCAAAAGTATTAAGGCAGATACAATCAAGACGAGAGTGGCTGGTTCAATTTTTAAGATGTTCTTTTCTGGCTCTGGCATTTTTTTGTCCCTTTTCAGAAACTCAGTACATAAACTTAGCCTAATACCAATTCTCTGTGAAGCTACACATTATTTCGACCCCTCCCAACCTCCCCGCGAGTTCGGGCTACCCTGTACACACAAGTCGAAAATTTTCACGCTGAACCCATATCCCGCCTATAACTAAAGTTCCAGGCTAATAGTCAAAGTCCACTTCTTTGGACTGGATGGAATTTTTCTTTGAGTCCTCTTGAGAAGACTTGCACTATCAGACTCGGAATTTATTCCGAGGCGGGATAGATACACTGCGCCAAGATTTGTATGTACACCGTAGGCGGTGGGGTTATTTCTATGCTTCTTCATACAGAAATGGTATAAACCACGTTTGCTCTGTTAAGTAGCCCTCTTTCACTTTGTCCCCTTGTCCAATAGCACTAACAAAAGCTGGGGAAGTTGGGGGGAGAAAAAATACTAAACCAATCGTCATTCAAATTGGATCTTTACGTCTTTAACAAAAGAAGAGTACCCGAAGGATCTTGAGGTTGCCAACGCCCTTAAGGTGACGCAGGCATTCTATTTCAACTGGTCGCGGCGAGGAGTCCCCCAATCCCCAATCCCTAATCCCCAGTCCCTTTTACTACGTGTCATTTAGATTCTTTCATTGCAAAAGCCCTTAGTATACTGCCTAGTAATAATACTTATAATAAAAAAACACATATTCTGGCACAGTATATGCGTGAAGACTA
The DNA here is from genome assembly GCA_019359325.1 of Mojavia pulchra JT2-VF2. GTDB lineage: Bacteria > Cyanobacteriota > Cyanobacteriia > Cyanobacteriales > Nostocaceae > Mojavia > Mojavia pulchra. Next base: position 127,733 of record JAHHHN010000009.1, read on the forward strand.
TTGCCAGTATTCGAGAATTGTGGCACTATTTCATACTCTATGCATCAATGCTTCATAGGGTTACAAAAAGGTAACTGGATTATTCTTTTTAGGAAAAAATACTTAGAAACTAAAAGTAGAATTTTAGTTAACAATCCTTTATCAATTTAATCCCAAGGAATTCCGGAACCAAAAGCCAATCTTTGAAGACCTATATAAGGACTTACTCAGTAAGCAGCTCATGAGCCACCAGATGATCGGTAAAGTATTACAAGGGCGTTACCAAATTATCCAAAACTTAGGTGCAGGGGTATTTGGACAAACATACATTGCTGTAGATGTAGATTACCCAGAAAACCCTAAATGCGTTGTTAAACTGCTCAAGGTTAGCAGTTCCCAACCTAGTTACTTAGACACCTTGAGATTACGTTTTCTTACGGAAACCGAAACCCTCAAGCGTCTGGGACGCCATCACCAAATTCCTCAACTCATCGCTTGTTTTGAAGAAAATGAACGATTCTACTTAGTGCAAGAGTTTATTGAAGGACATGCGTTGACGGCGGAACTACCAATTAATAAAAACTGGGGAGATATTTGGACTGAAAGTGAAGTTATAGAATTTCTTAAAGATGTCTTAGGAATTCTAGAATTTATTCACTCTCAAGGTGTCATTCATTGCGATATCAAACCTGAAAACTTGATCAGACGTGCTTTTGATGGCAAGTTAGTTTTGATTGACTTTGGCTCAATTCAGCCAGTTGATTTTGCCATAGATACAGAATTACCTATCCATACAGTTCCGGTCACTTCCTTGGGGTACATACCACCAGAACAATTTATTGGTCAAACACAGCCCAACAGCGATATTTATTCTTTGGGCATGATTGCTATCCAGGCTTTAACAGGTCTAGCACCATTACAATTGAAAGTAGATGCCTATACCAATGAGATTAACTGGTATTCTTATCAAACCCCAATTAATGATTATTTAGCTGCTATTCTCAGCCAAATGATCCGCTACAATTACAAAGACCGCTTCCAATCTGCGAGTGAGGTACTGCATATCCTCAAGCAAATGATATGGGAGACACAGTTACCGCAATTAACAGAAACGCCGGATAGCACGCCTTCACAGCTATTAGAAGAAAATAATCAAAATACTAATTTAATCCCAAGTTTTAAACCGACAAATTCATTATCGCCAATGACAGGAATCAAACTGGGATTGGCGACCAATAGTATAATATTGGGATTGGGAATGTATTCTTTAGTTAGTAATTCTCCAACATATTCAGAAACAGAAACTTTATATAAAGCCACAGAAGAGTATCAAGCTGGAGATTTACAAGAGGCGATCGCTCTAGCAAAATCGATTCCTTCCCACAGCGATGTTTATCCAGAAGCTCAAGCCACAGTTGAAGAATGGCAACAGCAATGGCAGATTGCTGCTGAACAATACCTATTAGCTGAAAAAGCTTTACAGGAGGGTAGATGGTCAGATGTACTTCGTATTGCACCTAAAGTTCCTGATATTTTATATTGGCAATCTAAAACCGACAACCTAGTTAAACAGGCAAACACCAATCTAGAAGCACAAGCGCAAGATTTATTAGCAAAAGCTTACAAGAAAGCTCAAGCAAAAGATTTTTCGGCTGCCTTAGAATATCTGCGCCAAATTCCGATAGAGACTTCAGCAGGTGCAATAGTTCAAAAAAAGTTAGTTGAGTACAATCAAAAGCAACAGATTAGAGCTACTTATTTTTTACAAAAAGCCTACAATCAAGCATCTATTAATGACTTTAATAGTGCTGTACAATTTCTGCAAAAGGTTCCCAAAAATACTGCTGTTTATGCACAAGCTCAAATCAAACTGAATGAGTATAAGCAAAAGCAGCGTCTGCGTTCTCAAACTACTAAAGTTGCTCGCTCTAGTATGACTTCTCAGGCAAAAAAACCTAACATAGATAGACCCTATTACTCAACTATTAATCTTGAAAATTTTCAACCTGCAAATGTATTGAAAAAGGTGAATATTTAGTGGTTCATCGCTGTTAAAAATTAAAAATTAAAAATTTTTAGAATCAGAGTTTGAGAAAGTTAGAGGTTTAAAACAAGGATACCCAAGCCGAAACACGTGTTTCGGCTTGAAACTTTTTTCATATTGGATTTTAATTTTTTATTACTGTGGTGGCTGAGTAGGAGTAGCAGAATTAGGAATAAGAATTGGGATGGTAGGTACGACTATAGGCTTTGATATTTGATTGTCCAGTTGATTCTGCGCTTGCTTGCGAGCGTCTATTGCTTGTTGGTAATCAGGCTTATATTTAATTGCTTGATCATAAGATGCGATCGCATCTCTATAACGTTTCAAATTCACTAAAGCATTGCCTCTACTATACCAGCTTTCGTAATGATCGCTCTTGTAACGAACTGCTCTATTGTAGGATGCGATCGCCTCTTGGTATTTTTGTAAATTAAACTGTGAATTTCCCAAATTGTACCAAAATTGATAATCGTTTCGCCTTAATGATATGGCTTTATTATAAGATTCAATTGCTTCTTCATAGCGTTGGCTTTGATGCATTGCCCAGCCACGGCTATACCATGCTTGGTAATTGTCAGAATCATATTTAATTACCTGATTAAAAGATTCGATTGCTTCTGGATAGCGGCGTAGATTGATGAGTACATTACCTCTAGATAACCAAGCTGGATAATAATTTGATTTGTATTGTACTGCTTTATCATAAGCTACAAAGGCATCTTCGTAGCGTCGTAAATTAACTAATGCATTGCCGCGATTATACCATACTGCTTCATAGTCTGGTTTTAATTCTATAGCTTTGTCATATGCTGCGATCGCATCTTCATAACGTTTTAAATCATGCAGCGCTAAACCTTTATTGTACCAAGCATCGTAATAATCTTCTTTTAATTCAATTGCTTGATCGTATGCTTTAATTGCATTTTCGTATTGTCTTAAATTACTTAAGGCTTCACCTTTAGCGTTCCAGACTTCTGGATAATTATTTTCTAATTGTAGAGCTTTATCAAAAGAAGCGATCGCTTCTTGATATCGCTGCAATTTTTCTAATACAAAGCCTCGTCCACTCCAAGCTTCTAAATAATCTGGCTCAATTTGAATTGCTTTATCGTAGGCTGCTAGTGCTTGTTTATATTGTTTTAACTCAGACAGCGCTTTGCCTTGCCCATTCCATCCTTGAGCATAACTAGGTCTAATATTAACTGCCTTTTCATATGCTACTAGTGCATCTTGATAGCGTTGCAGATCTAAAAGTGTATTTCCTTGCTTATATAATTCTGTAGCATTGCTCGTATGGATGCTATCTAGAATATATATACAAGCTGTTCCACTTAAACCTATGATAAATAGCGCTGATAAAACTTTAGAAATTAACTTTTTTTGAGGTTTATGATTTTTGAGCTTATTGAAGGTCAACGCAGAAACCAACGCTACTGTGCTAGAGGATGGCTGCGTTAACTCCTTCAGGGCTTGTAAGGCGATCGTTGCCGAAGCGTAGCGTTGTCGGAAATCATAACATACCATTTTGTCTAAAATTTTGGCAAATTCTGGCGTTACTTTGGTGTGGCTTTGCCAAATAATTTCATGAGTATCGGCATCTTTATCTAATTGTTCAGGAGATAATCCAGTAAGAGCTTGGATAGCAATTATCCCCACTGCATAGATATCACTGCTAAATTTTGGATTACCTTGCGCTTGTTCTCCAGGAATATATCCAGGAGTACCTATAGCAACCGTAGATTTTGTTTGGCCTTGAGGCGTAATCACCTGAGTAGTAATTTGTTTAACTGCACCAAAGTCAATTAAAATTAATTTGCCATCTTGCTGGCGTCTGAGTAAATTACGCGGATTGACATCGCGGTGAATTACCTTCTGTTGATGGACAAACTCTAAAATTTTGAGGATTTCTATCAACAAGGAAATGACATCATCTTGGCTTAGAGTTTTCCCTGGTGTTAATTCTTTACTCAGGTCATGACCCTCAATAAATTCTTGTACGAGATAGAATTCTGCATCTTCCTCGAAGTAGGCTAAAAGTTGAGGAATGTAATCATGAGTGCCTAATTTATATAAAACTTTAGCTTCCGTATCAAATAAACGTCTAGCTGTCTCCAAAGTTACTGGGTCATTTGCTTGAGGCTTCAGTTTCTTGACAACACATTGAGGCGTTCCCGGCAATTGAGTATCACAAGCCACAAAGGTTTCACCAAATCCCCCACCTCCCAAGTGGCTAATAATTTGGTATCTTCCAACAAGTGTGTTTCCCAGCATCTGGTTTGCCTAGAGTTGAGTGCGATGTTATCTGATTTCAATCTTGCCACAGGGGAACCGGATTCAGGGGCGATCAAGGGACAAGAACACTACACTACTAATGACTAATAATCAATCAAAATGATTCCTATTAGTGATAATATCCGTATTCGGCATCAACCAATTATTAATTACTGGCTAATTGGGATTAATATTGCCTTATTCTTATGGGAACTCCAACTAGGGTTTAGCGATCAACTAAGCTATTTTATCCACAGTTGGGGTGTGATACCAGCGCAGATTAGCACAGCAATTACAAATGCCCTCTTTTTTAACCCAGCAGCTTGGATAGTTGTATGTTGGCGTTTGATTTCCTTGCTTGTGGGGATGTTTCTGCACGGCAGTTTTAGCCAAATCTTAGGAAATTTGCTATTTTTATGGGTTTTTGGCAGAACTGTAGAAAACATTCTCGGACATAGGCGCTATTTAGGATTTTACTTGGGTAGCGGCATCTTGACAGGGATAATACAAATATTAGTTGAACCTAGCTTGACAGTACCATTGATTGGGGCAAATGGTGCGATCGCATCTATTTTAGGGGCATATGTTATGAAGTTTCCTAAAGCCAAAATCGACACTATTATCCCCTTGTTAATCCTATATATACCTGCCGAACTACCAGCTTATTTTTATCTATTTTGGTGGTTTATACAGCAGTTATTTTATGGCATTGGCAGTTTAAATATTCCCCCTGTTGGTATTAATCAACCTAGCATAGCTTACTGGGCACAGGCGGCAGGATTATTTATAGGTGCAGTATTCATGCGGTTTAATAAACGATAAGTAGGTGAACATAGTAGCCTTATTTTGAAGAATTAGTATTAATAGCTGAATCTGGTAGTGTTCTGATTGAAATCTCAAATCTTACACCATCCCACATCGCTTTTACTATATCTCCTCTGTTGGGGCTATAACCAATCTTCAACCTTACAAGACGGTACGGTTATTGCTATAATTCTTTGTTATAAAACCGAACCAATTGAAGTTTAACGTTGTTTTAGTGTGTTAACTAGGAAGCTTGAGATTAAGCTTTTGGAAGTTAAAGGTTCGTCAAGAAAACATACTAGTTTTCTGCAAGCTAGAAAGCTTGAGATTGAGCCTCCTAAGTCCAAAGATTGCATCTTAGAGGTGATAGTATGGCACTGATTCGTTGGGATCCATTCCGCGATATTGAACGCTTAGAACCATTCCGCGACATTGACACTTTACAGCGGCAAATGAATCGCTTGTTTGACAGATTGATACCAACCCATGATGGTGAAAGTATTGGACTCAACTTCGTTCCTGCTGCCGAAATGGAAGAAACTGATGACGCAATACATCTTAGACTAGAAGTACCTGGTCTAGAAGCAAAAGATATCAATTTAGAAGTAACTCCCGAATCAGTTTCTATTAGCGGTGAACGTAAGTCTGAAACTAAGACCGAAGAAAATGGTGTAACTCGCTCTGAGTTCCGCTATGGCAAATTCCAACGGGTGATTCCCTTATCCTCTCGGATTCAAAACGACCAAGTTAAAGCTGAATACAAAGACGGCATCCTCAGATTGATTTTGCCCAAGGCAGAATCAGAAAGACAAAAAGTGGTTAAGGTTAACATCGGTTAATCAAAGAAAGGATGAAGGGTAAAAGTTTTATGCCTGGAGGAACGCAAAGATACAGCAAGGTTTTTCCAGTCCACGGATGAATCCGTGAGGAATGCTTGAGACTTCATGCTTTACCCTTCATCCTTCATTCTTGATGTTTGCACTGGAGTAAGTTGCTAATTATCTTTGTTCTACCAATTCCTGTTTCGACGGGTCGGCATGGGCTGCTGCAACCCCGTGTACTGATTGATTACCACAAATGATATCGATTATACACCAATCAGCTATTTCCGGCACTGTCAACCGCGCCAAACTAGTTACCCGGATTTCTCACCACATCTCTCAAAGCCTGCGCTTGTGCAGGGGAGAGTTATTGTATAAGAAGCGATCAATCGCGTCTGTACTTTCCCCTCTGCCCCTCTGCCCCTCAAGCTTGTGAGAAATGCGGGGTTAATGTTGTTTGATAGTTCCGTGATGAAGCTAAAATACCACTAGCTCGAGCCAAAAAACGCTGTTGAATCGGGTAGTAATTAACTGACCAATATCGCTGCTGGCCTGGTACTGTAGGTGTTTCATCACTCGCTTCTTGAGCAACAATCGATTCTTTTGTCATCGCCACATGACGAAAAGCTTCCATAATTTCCGCGCCTACTCCAGGTAGCAGTTCAGCGACAGTCTTACCAATATGAGCTTCTTGAGGCAGACCATTAATCTCGGCTAAGGCCTCATTCAACCATAGTTTGCCTAACTTCAGTAGTCACAGTTTCTGCTCCTCTTAGTTGAAAATACTTGGCTAACAGATCCTCACCAGGGTCGCCCATCTGGTGTAGTAGCTCTTCAATCTGTTTCATAGCCAATGGAGAAGGTCGCACCCGTCCGTTTTCCCAACGGTTGATACTGTGGAACGAAACCCCTAGCATTGCTGCCAATTTAACCTGTGAAAGTTTGAGGCGCTGCCGAGTCTCAAAAATTAAATGTGCAACCTCTAACTGTTCGTTTTCAGGCATAAAGCAATTTTACTTTTAATTTTTAATTAGATATTTGACTATAGCATCTGCTATAACTATCGCAAAATCTATCATAAGTTATACGAGGTGGAGAGAGCAAAGGTACACCAAATGTAAATTATGCTTAAACATTTAGTGAGCATAGCTTTTAATATCTAGTAGGCTGGTCATTTGGCTAGCATCAAACGGCATTGCTATGAAAGAATAATGTTTCAAGGTGAAATTTTGCACCAAGATACAACAGACCTAAATAGGATATGAAGCAGTTTAGAGCCAAAATCTTGCTTGTATGGCAGATAATTTTTGTTCACCAACTAAATGAAATTTTTGTTATAACAGCACCTCTGAGGTAGAAAGTTGTAAACATCCTACTTTATAGGCAAAAAAGGGACAATTTCAACAAAAATGGCAAGTTGATACACACTGATGTAATTTCATTTGGTTGAATAGCTATATTGATAAGACGGAAATTCACAACTCGTTATTATGGTTAGTAAGTTAGTTGACGTTAGAGAATATACTGTCAGAGCACATAAAAGAGAGATTCACACTCGTGTTTTTCACTTTGTCTGTAAGCAGTGTAATGAGACAACAAAACGCGAGACTTTCGGGCCTCGACCGTTATATTGTGAGCAATGTCGCCCTCCCCAAGCGCCAAAAAAACCACAACAGCAAGCTAGAAAAGCAAAACCTAGACCGATGTCTTACAAAAGCAACACTGATTTGGATTGATTGAAGCCTTATGACTCTCAAGGGACAGTTAGAACCACCTCCCGGCACTTTCCTCTCTCCATTGTTGGAATTACGAGACTACTATGCTCGCATGGTAGAAGAGTACGAAAGCTTATACACGCAGGCGCGATCGCAGCTCAATCATGTAGAAGCTTTGTTGTCTCATTGGTCAGCATCAGATAATAACAGCCAGCTTTTAACAGTTGATGTGGCTCATGAGACACTTAGTTCTCCCCCGCAAGAAACATTATCGTCTGATGGCATTTCGGCTATTGATTTAGTGGAGTCTAGTCAGTCTGAACTCCAAGACTCAGACAACTTGGAGATAGATAATTCCTCATCTGCGGCGACGGATACAAACGAGTACGAACCTGTAATTACAACCCCTATTATAGAAACCATCCCTGAAGACAGAGATAACTCAATCAAGGGTACAGACATCCCGATGCTACCGGAGTATCAAAACACTCTGACTCGGATGGAAGCGATCAAAAAGCTATTGCAAGAACATAGTGGCACCGTGTGTCATATAGATTTTATAGTGCGATCGCTTTATGGAGAGTTAGAGCCGTCTATCTTCAAAGTAGTTAAAGGTAGAGTCCAATCCTCACTGACACAGGGTAAGGAGAGGAGTAGCTGGTTTGCTATTCCCGACGAACCTGGTTGTTATACTCTGGATTTAAGTTTGTTAACGTCAAGTAATAGTCGCTCAAAGACTCTCAAACAGAAACAAAAGAAACCTCTGATACTTCCTAAGACAAAAATAGTACCGATGCTTAGAATATTTGAGGGTCAATTTTTAATTGATGCCATCTCCTCTCTCTTAAAGCAAAATTCGGGAAAAATTTTTACAGTAGCGGAAGTTATCAGTGGACTTTATGGTGAACTAGATTCTGAGGAAGTTAGAGAAATTAAAAGCAAGGTACTGAATGAATTATCGAGGGGTTATCGAACAGGGCGATTCTCTAGAGTTCCTGAAAAAGTCGGTCTGTATACTTGGGATACCAATTTGATGCTGGAGAAAAGTCCAGGCTAAAACATCTGTGTTTATTCAGTAAGCATCTACATCTGATTCGGAAAATGATTTGCTTTTAGACAACCATCAGATTCCATATCTTGTACCAGTAGCCTGCCAACAATATCGACGGCTAGAGACGGACACGGTGAGACAGCGCTCTTAGTAAGGTTTCCCCCTGAGCGACTGACCTGAGCGCAGTGTAAAGCCTCCGGCATAGCTTCGCTTAGAGCGAGGAACGAGCGTCACCCCGAAGGGCGACACGGAGAAATTACTTGGATTAATTCTCCGTGTGGCCACGTCATATCAAGTTCGGATAATTAGTTATAATTCCCGCATCTGTGCAAAAACGTAAAAACCCTTTCTTCCCCTGCTCCCTGCGGTCTTAATGATAAGTCTTTAACCGAACACGATATCATTCCTAACCCTGCATTTGTAAAGACTTTATTTAACATGAATTCGACAAACCTCTCCCACCCAACCTCCCTCTCCTCGCAGGCTACGGTGTACACACATCTCTGTACTAAACCGAAATCATTGTAGATCCGTCATTATCCTCCGATAAATTGGAGGATAATGACGGATTTTAGCCCCCCTTGGAAAGGGGGGTTGGGGGGATCAAAAGCCTGTGGGACAACTCTCAAAGACTTGTGTGTACACCGTAGCCTTGTAGGAGAGAGGTTTAGAGAGAGGTCAAAATTATAATGCATCAAACTCACATCTATTTATGAAAAGTTACTTTATAAAACAAGCCTGCTATTTAAAGCACCAAACATAATTAAGCGTATAAAAAATACTTTATCTGAAATTTATACATTATTGTATAGCTTTTATAAAGCCTTTATGCCATTTCAGAATAAACACTTAGATAATGAAAGAATATCTACGAAGATTAAAGCAAAGATGTCCATGTTTATTAGTAGCGAAAGCAAATATAAATAATGGAATTTATATTTGTCATTCCTAATGCCTGCAAGCCATTAGGAAAAATTGTAGATGGTGCAAGTCAAAAGATTCTTAATTTTGTGAGAAAGACATGAATTTCAAAACTATAGCTTGTGGAATAGCTTTAACTTGTGGTGCATTTGCTTTAAGTAGCACCCTAAATGTGTCACCAGCTCAAGCAGTATCGATTAATGGAATACTCAACGTTGCTGGAAGTGGTTACTTTGCTAACGGGCCTGAGAAAACGCCAGCGGCTACAGACACAATTAAATTTAGTACCCCAGGGACAAAACCCATAGTAGACTCTAAAGTTACGGCATCATCAACAGGCTTTTTTGCTAGTTACACAGGGCAAATTGTAAGCATATCTGATATTGATCTAACTCTCAATGGAACACCTACTACAACAGCAACAGGATCAATAGCTAATTACATAGGAAGTGCAACAAATCCATTCATTAAATTTAGTGATGGACTGATTTTTGATATACAGAATCCCTTAAATGTCATAAAAACATCCTTGACTAGTACATCTACAAAATCTGCTTACGGTGTGCTTCCATCATTCACTGGATACTTTAGAAAAGGTGATTCCGTGCTAGGTGAAGGGCTATTGACTGTGAACCAAATCAAACAAAATGGTTCATTCTCACTAACTGCTGAAGCAGTTCCCGAACCATTGACTATCTTAGGTTCAGCAACAGCCTTAGGATTAGGAGCTGCCTTGAAAAAGAAATATGCTAAGAAGCAGAATAAAGAAAAAGCAGTAGCTTAATCAAAGTTTTCAATTACTCACAGTGTAATTGAAAACTTTCAAGTGCTGAATGATTATTATATCGCACTGATAATTATTTGATAATAAGGATGAATTATAAAGTCTAAAAATTCATCCTTCGTATTTTATATGAGCTGTACTATCTACTTCCAAGACAAACTTGTTCATAATGTTGCCCAGCGATATCCCATGTAAATTCTGTTTCTACTAATTGCCTACCATTACGAGACAACTTATCTCGTAGTTCTGGGTGATCAAATAGTTGACTAATAGCAATGACATACTCTGCCGGTTCATTTGCTCGTAATGCTCGTAGTGGTATACCAGCACCATCTACTGCTAGCCCTTCTAAACCGCGATCGCTGGCAACTATAGGCACACCAGCTGCCATTGCTTCTAGAGTTTTATTTTTAATTCCAAAACCTGTCCGCATCGGCACAACGCAGACAGTTGATTTGTGTAAGTATTCCACCATTGAAGGTACACGCCCAGTAACAGTAATACCTGGTTGTTGTTTAAGTGCTAAAACTTCCGGTGCAGGATGAGAACCAACAATCTCAAAAGTTGTATCGGGATAAGATTTCTGAATCGCTGGCAACACTTGTTTGCTAAAGAAGCACACCGCATCAATGTTTGCTAAATTATCCATTGCGCCGATAAAAATTAAGCGATGTCCCCCCAGATCGGCAGTGCGGTTGGGAAAAGAAACTAAATCTACGCCATTAGGAATGACAGTGATTTCACTGTTGGGGTTGAATTCTTGGATCTGATTTTTATCTTCTTGTGTTGTCACCACAATTGCAGAAAATTTTGAGCAGTAGCTTTGCTCATAACGGCGTAAAAGCGGCAGACTAATTTTATCTCTCAGGGTATTTTCGGAAATACCAGTTGCTAGCTGATTGCGACAAGTACCGTATACAGAGCTATGAATATTAACTATGGTTTTTAGCTGTTGCTGAAAATGAGGGCGCACATAAATCTCATTAACGCTATGTTCGCAGGTAATAACATCATATTTTCCCGCCTGTACAACGTTATCAATCCATTCTTGCATTTCACTTGAATAGCGGTTGAGTACACTTGGTGGTGTCCCCTGTTGCAAAAATGAACTAAAGCGCTGCATTTTCTGGAATATTCCTGCGGAAGTTCCCGAATCTAAAGGACGTTCAAAAATCACTAGACGATCCACACAATCTTGCAATCCTGCTATTTCTGCATCCGTGACATTGCGATCGCCCAACCCTCCGTAGCCATCGCGTTGAGTCACGAGGGTAACAGTATGGCGTTGGCTTAAGTACTTAAGTAAATTAAACGTCCTCACTTGTGTTCCCCCTCGCGTTGGTGGGTAGGGAAACGTAGAAGATAGCATTAAGATATTCATACAAATTATCTCTAGGAATTATACGAAATCAAGCGGTGATATATATACAATGGCTTCTGCCAACGCTTGTTGTCATCATGAATATCCCTTATATAGGTTTTATAAAGTTTTCATAAATTAAAGCAAATAAGAAGCTAGATACTGATTGACTTCTAACATCATGAATTTATGGTATATCCCAGAAGAACTATTGTTTTTCTGGGAATTTGTATGGCAAGATGTAAACTTAGCTAAAGTATATAAGTTAATTAAATGTTCTTAAATACTCTATGAAAAATTTAGTAGTAAGGCAACTGCTATTAAGGATGGGATGAGCTTAATTTAATATTTACCTGTGAAAAAGAAAATAAAATATCGAATCTCAGATTTAAAGGTTAACTAAATTGAAAAAATCCGATAGTAGTAAATAAAAGATAAACCTAGTTATTTGAGTTACTAAATAATTGGAGACGAAAGGACTTAACAAAATGAAGGATTTCGGTATTTACACCCTGGCTAACGATGTAGTCTATGACCAATTGGTTGCTTTGCTAAATAGTATTGAGGTGAATGTTGGACGAGATATTCCTGTTTGTGTGATTCCTTATAATGAGCAATTAGACTTAGTTAAGCAGGAACTGAAATCTAGAAATAATGTCACACTTTTTGAAAATTGGGAAGCAATTAGATGCTGGGACAAATTTGTAAATCAGCTTTGGGATACTCACCCAAGGGCAAATGATTCAAAATTAACTCGCCCTGGTTGGTATAAAGGCTTCGTACATAGGAAATTTGCAGCTTTTAATGGCGATTTTAAGAGATTTGTCTTTTATGATGCTGACAGCCTAGCAATGAAGCCAATTGATGACATATTTGAAAAGCTGGACAATTATGATCTAGTATTTAATGATTGGGAACACGCTAAACCTAGAGCTTACACCGAACTAAATATTGATGCAATTGAGAGTGTCACACAGTTCACAGAAGCTGATTTACGTCCCAAAATTCATTGTGATAGTTTTTTTGGCTCTAAACAATTCCTTTTTGGAAGCGAAGATTTAAATTTTTTGAAAGAGCGATGGATTGAAAAGCACGAGTCTGAATGGATTCGTGCGAGTTCTTGGTGGTCTAGTTCTGGTTTATTCAGTTATATAACCTTATATGGTAACCACCCAATATTTAACTTTACACTCAGCCCTAATGGTCAAGATAGAACTGGTAACTGTGCTAATGCGGATTCTTTTGTGAATATTAATAATGTTCTCTATAACCAAGATGGATTAAAACCAATTCATCGGATTCATTACATGAGTTATTCGTCTAGCGATTTTTCTCGTTTATGCCAAGGCGAAGATGTGAACATACGCTACAGAGATGAATTTTTGCATTATCGTTTTCTGAGACAACCAGAACAAAGACCAAAACAGTTAAAACCGCCTAGTATTACTTCACAAACTAATCGTTTTCTACAAAAAATATCCCGGAAATTTAAAACTGTTATATCATGATTTCTTGTTGTAAATAATGTACAATCCAAGTTTCAATAAATATTAAGTAAAATGTAAAATTTTATTTTTAAGCCAACGCAGATACCAGAAAGGAAAAGGCTTTTAAGTCGCTTGACTTCTGTTACATAATTATGTCTTTTTACAGCTTCCTACCTATAAGTTTGTAAAAAGGCTAAATTTGACATTGAAAAATTTTAGTAAATTAGGATAATCAAAATGCTTGTTTTTATTATTCCACTCAAAAGCAAACGCATTTCTAAATCCTGGAAAGCTGTATCTGGCTTATTTGAAAGATGTGTAAAATCAATTTGCAACCAGACTACAAATAAATTTAGAGTTATTGTTGTTTGCAATGAAAAACCTAATATTGAATTTGAGCATCCTCATATCACGTATATTGAGCATGATTTTTCATTACCAGGATCGGATTATAAAAGTAAAGAATTAGACAGAACACGCAAAATTTTAACTGGATTAATCTATGCTAGGAATTTCAATCCTTCACACATTATGTGTGTTGATGCTGATGATTGTGTGAGTAAACATTTAGCAGAGTTTGTAAGTTGTAATCCTCATAGCTGTGGATGGTTGATCAAAAAAGGCTACATTTATTCTGACGGAAGTAGACTCATACGTATTATGAGAAAAGGATTTGACAGGTACTGCGGAACAAGCAATATTGTCAAATATGATTTGTATGATATACCCCAATATTTAGAAGACGTAGACTATGAGCAATACACAAATATCATATACAATTACTATAATCACAGAGAAATAGCATATACACTGTCTAAAAAAGGATTAATAATAGAGACACTACCTTTTATCGGTGCTGTTTACTATGTAAATCATGGTGAAAATATATATTATGGGGTTGAGAATAAAAATGGCAAAATTCCTCTTAAAGTTAAATTTTTAAGAGTCAAATCTTTATTTGATTATCGATGGTTAACTAACTCACTACGTGATGATTTTGGATTATAAATTAGCAAAAAATTAAATAAGCTCATATAATAATGCTCAAAACAAGAGCATTAAAATAATGTATAAAGTTAGCGTTTGTATTCCTACTTTTAATCGTGCTAACATTCTGCACTTTGCTATTGAAAGTGTACTCAATCAGAGTTACCAAGACTTTGAATTAATTGTTTGTGATGATGGCTCTAGTGACGGTACATCTGAGTTAATGTCACAGTATACAGACAACCGCATTAAATATATCCGTCATCCAGAAAATATTGGTAAAAGCAATAATATGCGCTCTGGTTTTGAGGCTGCCAGTGGTGAATATTTTATTAAATTTGATGATGACGATAGACTCACACCTGATTTTTTAGCACGTACTTCTGCTATTCTTGATCAAGAGTTTAATATTGATTTCGTTGGCACAGACCATTGGATAATTGATATTAATAATATCCGGCAGCAGGATAAAACTCAAGATAATTCTGCTCGATGGGGTAGGAAAAACTTACCAGCAGGTATTGTTAATAATTTACTAGAAGTTGTTTTTATTCGGCAAAGTTTTCAAATAGGGGCAACTCTATTTCGTCGGCAAACTTTGCAAGAATTGGGATTTATGCTCCCTAATTGGCAAAATTGTGAAGATAATGATTTATTTGTGCGTCTGGCTTTGGCTGGGAAAAAAGGCTATTATTTACCAGAATTGTTGATGGAATATCGCTGCCATGCAGAACAGCAAGGTATTAATCGAGCAATTCCTTATTTAGTTGATAAAGTTAAGTATTTAGAAAGTTATAAATTTGAATCACATAAATTAGAGTCTGTTAGGAAAAATCGGCTTGCTGAAGCTCAGTTAATATTAGGTTTGCGTCTAATTGAAAAAGGTGAAGTTCAATCAGGAAGAGAGCTAGTTTTGGCGGGTAAGTCTTTTTCAAATACTAAAGCGTGGACTGGTTTAGGCTTATCGTTTTTGCCAATTGGATTGAGAGATAAAGCATTTAATGCGTTGCGTAGGGTGCAGGGATAAATGCTTCACGCAAAGGCGCAAAGAAAAACGAGAATTACATAAATTACCTACTTTTTGGAATAGTTGGAGTAGGCTGGTAATTTGAGTTAGACCTTAACTGACTCATCAAGAAAATTGTACCAATAGTTAAACTAATGGATAAGAGCGCGATCGCTTATTCAGTAAACTAATCTTCTACGTTTAAACTTTCTATGATATCAAGCATTTTTTTGACACTTATACCTTTCTGCATATTCTTGCCATGTGGAACTTTAACTCTCTCTATCACGTCATCTAAAGATTTAAAGTCTTCTTTTTGGCGTTCATTTACTACTGCTGCTGCTATCTGATTAGCTCTTTTTGAATTAAAGCCAGCATTCAGTAATTTTTTAACAATTCTGTCTACATTCAATTTTTTGAACGCTTCTAAAGGTTCAACTTTATCAGCCAAACGTTTTTTAAGCTCCTTGTTTTCAGTTTCTAACTTTACCTTAGCAGTTGATTCTTCCAATAGTTGCTTAGTGAGCTTTTCAAAACGTGATTCTAAATTGGTTAAGAATTTTTCTAAATCTTTTGAGGTGAAGCTTACTTCTTTTGAATTATCATCCTTTGATTTTCTAAATACTTGAACTTGCTTCGTTAAAATACCCTCATTTTCAGGTTCAATAATAAATACCCCTATCATCTCGCCTTTACGAGGGTCTATTTCTCTAGCTCTGGTTGCAGCATAATATTCAAAGTCTCCATTGATTACCTCGTATGATTGTAGGCTAGTTCTACGAATCACTATAGGGTTAATAACTCCTTCAGACTCTAAGATTAATTTCGCAGCCTTTTCTATATCATCTTCTGCAAAAGTTGAACGAGGCTTACTAGAGGTAATTTTTTTGACAGCAACAAGTGATGTAGATAATTTCATTAAGCCAACCCTATCTTTTGTAAAACTTCTATTGCTAGTAACTCAAATTCTTGTGCGGCAGTTGAATCAGGTTTAAAATCAATTACAGAAACAGGATCGGCAACTTCCATATCTCCAATAATCAAAAATTTTTCAGCGCACTTTGCTAGATCATCTCTTTCGTAAATCACAGTATCCATAACGTTAATATCGTAACGTTTTGAAATTTTTTCTATTCTATTTTTTAAAGTTGATTGTACAAATCTAGCATTCGTAGATATTTTACAAGCTAGGACACCTAATATTTCAATTGGTGGTTTTTTGATTTGCTTCCTAAATCCGTTTACAGTTTTTATAAACTCTTTTACATTGGTTAATCCTTGATTGGCAAATGGTTTTAGATCAGAAGGGATAATAAGATAATCTGCTGCTATTAATGCAATTCTTGCGTAAAGATTTAAAGAAGGTGGAGTATCAATGAGTACAACATCATATTTATCATTTACCTCTTCCAGTTTGTCAATTAATATCAACCTACTATAATCAAGAGCATTCAAATCAGTTTCATTTTTCATTAAATCAATGTGTGCAGGAACAACATGAATTTCTGGATCGCTAAAATTAGACTTCCTTGCTACCTCTGAAATTGAATAAAAATCCTCTGATTGCAATATATGGAAAATATTAGAATCTTTGATATCATCAAATTCTTCATCATCAAATTTAACTAAACCTGTGGCAAATGTAGTGTTAGCTTGGCTATCAAGGTCAATAACTAGAACTCTTTTACCCTTCTTTCTGATAGCAGCAGCTAGATTAACTACAGTAGTTGTTTTACCTACTCCACCTTTGTTATGGTAAACTGCGATTATTTTCATTGAATGTTGCCTCTTAATTTGAACAAGGGGATTTTTTTCAATTATTGGCATTTCTGAATTAACTTTTGATTGTTCTGCTTTTAGGATTTCCCTACCAATTAACCTTGTAATTTCCTCTATTTTCGTTTCAACTTCATTACCAGAACACTGAAAAACTAGCTGAACATCATAAGATAATTTTTTATAAATTCGGATTTCCTTACCATTAGTTAATAATCCATATCTCACATTTAGGCTCGTTAAATAATGCCTAAGCCGAGGGACATGATTATTTAAGTTTTGTTTAGGGTGCTTTGCTTCCATAACCACACTCAGCGGTGAGTTGGCATCTAAAACAAAGGGAACCACTTGTGCCGCAAATGCTAAGAAATCTAAACGGATGCTACCAACGGCAACTTCTTGATGCCAGGTATCAGGAGTATATCCTAGCTGTGGTAGCAAATATTGCACTATGAGTTTACTTTCAACTTCGCTTTCGTTACGACACAGCTCAGGATTAAAAGACAATATGTTTCTACCTCTAAAAAATTACACTTGTTGAATAGAGCCTGATAACTGCGTGATTATGGCATGGGTCGAGATATTTTAAGTAATAGATATTACTTAAATTGTTGTTAATAAATGTGATTTTTAATAGTATTTTCACTGATGAAGTAGCTACCTTGCAGAGGTTTATACACTTATACCTCAATAAAGCATCCGGGACTGCTATAATCTGACTGCTTCAATCGAGGAAATATCGCTTACATCACTCTTGCCAGTTGGGAAAAATATTAAATTTAGCAAAAGTTTCACTATATTAGCAAAGGTGTACGCTACCTAGATGGGAATGCGTCATCGGAGGAATTAACCAATGGGATATGTAATTGCAACTGCAAATATGAAAGGTGGTGTCGGTAAAACTACCCTCACTGTCAATTTAGCAACTTGTTTAGCTAAGAATTATGGCAAGCGGGTGCTTGTTCTGGACTTAGACAGCCAAATTAGTGCCACACTCAGTCTAATGTCGCCTTTGGAATTTGCCAAGCGTCGCAAAAATAGAAAGACGTTTAGATATCTGATAGACCAAGTTATCACTCCGGAACCAAACGCCACACAAACAATTCAGGATATTGTTCAGTCTCAGGTTTGTAACCAGCCAGGGCTGGATTTATTGCCAGGAGATATCGATTTATATGATGAATTTGTTGTTTCAGAAATGCTGCATCAACAATCTGTTGCGTTGGGTGAGCAGGATTTTGAAACTGTTTGGAACCGCTTTGAAAGGGTGTTAATTAATAACATCTTAAAACCAGTTCGCCAAGAGTATGATTTTATCCTTTTGGATTGTGCGCCTGGTTACAATCTCATGACTCGTAGCGCTTTAGCTTGCAGTGATTTTTATATACTTCCTGCCAAACCAGAACCTTTATCTGTAGTAGGTATTCAACTGCTGGAAAGACGCATTGGGCAATTAAAAGACAGCCACGAACATGAAGCAAAAATCAATATAAAAATGCTGGGTATTGTATTCAGTATGTCGAGTGCAAATCTCCTCACTGGCAGATACTATAAACAAGTCATGCATCGCGTTGTTGAAGATTTTGGCGTAGATAAAATTTGTAAGAACCAAATTCCAGTTGATGTAAATGTGGCTAAGGCTGTTGATAGTTTTATGCCGGCTGTTTTAATGAGTCCTCAATCTCCTGGTTCAAAAGCATTTCTTCAGTTAACTCAAGAGTTGTTGCAGAAGTTATAGTCAGTGCTGAGTGAGGAGTTAAGAGTTATTTTCTTCACTCCTCACGGCTAATTTTTAAAACTCTCCTGCTAAGGCTGCAACACACCGTTCGCAAAGTAGGGGATGTTCTTTTGATTCTCCCACGTGGATGGAGTAGTTCCAACAGCGATCGCACTTCTCCCCATCTGCATTCACTACACCAATTCCCCAGCTATCTGACTGCAAATTGTACTTCAATCCTTGCAGTGCTTCTGGGGTATCCAAGACTTCTACCTGAGAAGTAATAAACAGATAGCGGAGTTCATCAATACCGTTACCAATAGCAGGATTCAGTGCTTTTACAGAAGAGCGTAATTGCTCATCATTGATATATAGCAAGACTTTTGCCTCTAGGGAAGAACCAATTAATTTTTCTACCCTAGCTTGCTCTAGCACTTTATTAACCTCAGTACGGATTTGCCGGATTTGTTGCCAGAATTCTACCAACTTCGGATTATGCCACTTCTGGTCTAACTGCACCCAACCGGATTCAAATACCGATTTGTAAGGCGTTTTGTAAGGGAGATGTTGCCAAATGTCTTCGGCGGTGTGGCATAACACTGGTGCGATCGCTCGTGCTAAATTCTCTAAAGCTATCTTCAGCACTGTTTGACAACTGCGACGGCGGAAACCATTCGGCGTACTGATGTAGAGTCTATCCTTGGCAGTATCGAGATAAAAGTTGGATAAATCCACAACGCAGAAATTCTGCACTGTTTGGAAAAAGCGGAAGAATTGGAAACTTTCAAACGCTTCTGTAACTTCACCAAACACCTCGGTGATGCGGTGCAGCATATATTTGTCGAGTTCTGGCAATTCCTCAAAAGGTACTGCATCCTTTTCTGGGTCGAAGTCATGCAAGCTACCCAGTAAGAACCGTGCTGTATTGCGAATCTTACCTCTAACATCGTTTAGCTGCTTGATGATGTTGCTACCTATACGCACATCAGAGGTGTAATCTACCGACGACACCCACAACCGCAACACGTCAGCACCATAGGGGGGTTCTTTTTTCTGGTCTTTACCGCCGACAATCATCACTTGGGGATCGACCACATTCCCCAGTGACTTACTCATCTTCCGCCCTTGTTCATCCAGCACAAAGCCGTGAGTCAGCACAGTTTTGTAAGGTGCGATGCCATTCACCGCTACACTGGTGAGCAAACTTGACTGGAACCAACCGCGATGCTGGTCTGAACCTTCTAGATACATATCTGCGGGGTAGCGCAATTCTGGACGCTGCTTGGCTACAGCTGCCCAAGATGACCCAGAATCAAACCAGACATCCATTGTGTCAGTACCTCTGCGGTAAGACCGACCATTATTGCGGTATTGTTCTGGTAACAACTCCTCTACCGACAGTTCCCACCAAGCATCGGAACTTTTTTCAGCGATAATAGCTTGGACGTGGTTGATAGTTTCTTCAGTCAGCAGTGGTTCCCCAGTTTCTTCATCGTAGAAAACGGGAATTGGCACACCCCAAGCCCGCTGACGGGAGATACACCAATCAGAACGTTCCGCCACCATTGGCGTGATGCGATTTTCACCTTGGGCTGGAATCCATTTTACCGAGGCGATCGCTTTTAGTGCTTCTTCTCTAAATCCTTCCACCGAAGCGAACCATTGTTCAGTAGCGCGGAAAATTGTCGGCTTTTTCGTCCGCCAGTCGTAAGGATATTTGTGTTGATAGGGTTCTTCCTTCAGCAAGGAACCAGCCGCAGTTAACGCATCAATTACCGCCTGATTTCCATCACCCAGCACATTCAACCCAGCAAATTGTCCCGCCTCGTCGGTAAAATTACCGTTATCATCCACTGGTGCAAGGATAGGTAACCCATAGCGCTGACCAACAATGTAGTCTTCTTGACCATGACCAGGGGCAGTGTGTACCAACCCCGTACCCGACTCAGTAGTAATATAATCGCCACCTACAACAACCGGGCTTTCGCGGTCAAATAAAGGATGACGGTAGGTGATATGTTCTAAATCTTTCCCTTTGAATGTGGCTTTTACTGTTAGTTCAACTTCTAAAGTAGAAGCTAAACCTTCCACCAAATCAGCTGCAACGATGAGATATTTGAAATGACTGTGCGCGACTTCTACCACAACATAGTTGAGGTCTGCATTCACCGCCACAGCCAAGTTACCAGGAATTGTCCAAGGCGTAGTTGTCCAGATAGCGACACCCAAATCTGGTAAATATTCTCCCAGCAGTGGTTTTGCAGACTCTGACAATCCAGTGACCGGAAAAGCAGCGTAGATACTGCGAGAAGTGTGCCCTTCTGGATATTCCAACTCAGCTTCAGCTAAAGCAGTCTTAGAACTGGGACTCCAGTGAACCGGCTTCAAACCGCGATAGATGTAACCTTTTAACACCATCTGACCGAAAACACCAATTTGAGCAGCTTCATATTCCGGCTTCAAAGTCAGATAAGGGTTATCCCAATCACCCCAAACACCATAGCGTTTAAAACTTTGGCGTTGGTCATCTACTGTTGCTAGGGCAAATTCTTTCGCTTTCTGCCGCAGTTGTAAGGGTGTGAGATTTTGCCGTTCTGCTGACTTCATGTTCTGCAAAACTTTCAGTTCAATTGGCAAGCCGTGGCAGTCCCAACCAGGCACATAACGAACCTTACGCCCCCTTAGCAGTTGGTAGCGGTTAATAATATCTTTGAGAATTTTATTTAAGGCATGACCAGTATGAAGTGAGCCATTAGCGTAGGGCGGCCCATCGTGCAGTATAAATAATTCGCCGGGGTTATTTTGCGAGAGGCGATCGTAAATTTTATTTTCTTCCCAAAATTTTTGGATTTCCGGCTCACGCTTGAGCGCGTTTGCCCGCATATCAAAGTTCGTTTTGGGTAGATTTACAGTATCTTTGTAACTTCCTGCTTCTGTCACAGTCTCATGCCTAAGATTAGTTGTCCAGGTTTTATCAATTATAGAAGATGACATGAAGACCAAAATTCGCTATTTTATTCAGCTTTACAGTGATGGGTGGGTTAGTTAAAGTACTACTGAGTAAAAGGTATTACAAATTGCTGAGAGCTTTTCTTTAGAAATTATGCTCTCAAGCTGGGTTTGAAGCACACCCTATATCCTTAGAGTGTAATGACATATTGGCTAGAGTGGGGCGATCGCATACGGGAAGAACAAAGTCAAAATCCAAATCTAGTTGTAGAAAAACTACGAAAATTAAAAGCTGGAAAAATGGCCATTCAATCTTCTAGGAAGTAGCGATCGCACTACATACGTAAATTAGTATCTGCTTGATTCTACACAAATCTGTCATCACCACTTCATCCCACCCCTCTTGTTGGAGTGGGCTTTCTCGCCGGCTTTCGGTAAACCAATAATTCCTCATACCTAATCTGAAGAACTCCCGTCCCGCCGTCCTAGTTCATAAATACCGGAACCAATAGAAGCAAGTATGCCTGTGCTAATTCCCCAACTAGGGCCCAAACTGATTTCTACGCCCCAGTGAACTAAAGCACCAACTATCAAAAAAGGCACAATACTAAACACAGAGGCGTAAAAAGCGTTTTGGGATTCTCTGCCCTTACGAGTCTTTTCAAATTCTGATTGGCTGGTGTAAAGCGATCGCTCGGCAAAGTTAAACCAACGGTTTAGCTGTTCAATTACCCATTCACTGAGCGGGGAAAAAGCTAGATATAGCGCCAAAGACCACAAACTCGCTCCCGCGATCGCGATTTTGTCCAATTCAATGTGGAAAGGCAAAATTTCAGTCAGCATAGCTTGTGGAAGTAGCGCTGGGGTTAATTATTGCTTTAAAGCTTGATATTTAAACAATTTTAAGCATAAAAGTCACCAGATTGTGCCAAATTGACAACTTTTTTGCTAGAAGTTATCTCAGAGCCAATTTTTTTGTAGCTAGCAATGTATGAATTTGACCTTTAAACATATCCGTAATTACTAGCATAGTATTTTAATATTAAATGTTACCCAATCCGTAATTACTAGCTAACAAGTACGCCCATTGTCGATTATACTTATTTACTGAAATGTATTAAAAATACTGAATTCTTTCTGATTTTCTAATTTGTTATTCTGATTAGCTGATAGCACAAATTTGACGGACAAAAAGCATAGTACTGTCAGCTAAATAGCTTGACATAGCAATATCTTCAAGTAAAGTTTGCCATGTCACTAATATTGAGATATGAATAATAAATTGGCTTTAATAGCAACTTTTAAAATTACATTCAACCGAAATTCTCAGTGAATTAATCGATATTTTGATGGGATTGGGGTATAAAAAAATGAGTAATGGGCAGCAAAAAATAGTAGTTTCTGGAGCCACTTTATTAATATTAGGATTGGGACTTGTAAGTTCAATCACTCTATTACCTAAGCCAGAAATTGCCAGAGCTAGAGAAGCTAAGTCAAATAATGTAAATGTAGGCAACGCTTGGCTAGCCGCCTCTTTTCCTGTAGAAAATTTTCAAGCTTATACCTCGGCCTTTGGATATCGCCGTTCTGCTACTGGTGGCGATAGTTGGGAATTTCATGGTGGTTTAGATATTGCTGCACCACAAGGTAGTTACATTCGCAATTGGTGGGCAGGTACAGTAATTAAAGTAGGCGATCGCAATGCCTGCGGCACTCATATAGTAATTAGATCAGGGCAATGGGAACACACTTATTGTCACATGGAAGGAAATGTTGAAACTGCATCCGGTCGTCGTTATCTAGTGGATCGCACAGGTGGAATTCAAATAGCCGAAGGTCAACAAATACCAACCGGTCTTAGAATTGGTAGAGTAGGAATGACAGGACGCACAACCGGGCCTCACCTCCATTGGGGGCTAAAGTATGGTAGCAACTATGTAGATCCAGCTATGGTGCTGCGAGAAATGTTTTCACAACAGCAAATTGCTAGAAGAAGTGGATCAAAAGTTAACGCTCAACAGTCACAAGTCATAATTGAAGAGTCTAAATATACTCAAGATTATGGTTATTAATTTATAGAAAGCGGCGGAAAATTCCATGCCTTTGTGGATAGACGAGGTTGCTCTCCCCGCTGCACTACCGTGTACACACAAGTCTTTGAGAGTTGTCCCACAGGCTTTTGATCCCCCCAACCCCCCTTTTTAAGGGAGGCTAAAATCCCTCAAAGTCCTCCAATTTATCGGAGGATAATGACGGATCTACAATGATTTCGGTTTAGTACACAGATGTGTGTACACCGTAGCCCCGCTGCATGGGGCATAGGGCATTGGTAACTTCTTTCCTATGCCCCATACCTAAAAACTCCATCCCCTTGTGGATGGAGTTTTTTATTGCAATTGAGCGTTTTGGCTGCTTTGGGGTGCTAGTGTAATCGACTGAGCAATAATGGCAGGCCTATTTATATACTCTGTATAGTATTCGTCCTCTAAATTCACATTAAACTCTCTTTCAATATCAGGAATTACTAAATTGCGAAGTTGACCAGTCACTTGAACTTTTACATTTTTATCGGTAGGCAGATTGAAAGGCACACCAGAAGCGTTCACAACTAATATCGGTTCTCTATTAAGTAGTGGCTGATCGTTAACAGTGAAAGAGCTAAAACCTACCTTATCAACTGGCCTGCTTCTAACGGTTACAGTTTTATCAATAAATGTATCTGTGTTATTGACTATTTCAGATGTATTGATAAAGCCTGAAGAAGCGCTTGTATTCTGATCGTTAGTATAGCCAAATCTAATGAATGCAGCTATTATTACCAAAGAAACCATTACAGCTAGATCGCCAAAACCTAGAGTCCGACTGCGGCTTTGAGTACTGGTATCACGCTCAGACTGCTTTTTATCAAGTGTATTCATAGGTTAAAAGTTCTAATTATTGATTGATGACTAACTTGCTGAAAAATAAAGAAAATTTGAAATTAAACACAAAGAACTGTTAATTTACTTAAATAAGCAATTATCTCAAGCGACAAATAATTTAAATTATTTTGTTGATTTTATATTAGTTATTTAAAATAATAATTTCTTCTAACTGAAGTGAGAAATTTTATATTAAATACAAATCATTGACAATACTATAGATAGAGCCAGATACGTCTAATAGTACAGGCTGGAAAGATAAATATTTATTACTGAATATATAGATTTCTACATTGCATATTTGCTGGATGATTTTCTCACGCAGAGACGCAGAGAGAATGAGGATTCTGAGATTTTAATGCCAAAATTTCATTCCTTGTTTTAGCAACGCCAGATTTTCTACATTGTTGTGTCAGGGATGATGTAATTAATGAAGCACTCACCGATATTTTGAATGAATTACTTTTGCGTGAGGTTAATTATACTTTTACTCAGCAACGCCCAATTATTAGACAATGTTATTTCATTGGTTTGAACCGTTGCGAACACGCTCAAGAAATGCAGGATAATTTTCCAAATCTTCTAAAGACTGTAAGGGCGGCATTTCAATCTAGTTAGCTTCTGCATGTAACTTGTCCACATAAGCATAAAATGCTTCTTGATCATCCCGATGAGCCAAAATGTAGGCATGTAAATCTTTCTGACTCATTGCCTGAAAGTTAGGTTTGCTCATTGCACGTACCTCCATCTGCTAATAATTATATTTGTGCCTTCTGCGCTTCACAGCAATGGCATCAGCAACCGAGATACTCTCACGGCTAACTTGAACCATAAAGGTTTTCTTTGGTATTCAGCGAAATCAACAGCAATAGAAACAGCTAAATCATCCTCTAACATTTTCTCCACACTTTCCACAAATTGGGGTGCGGCAACAAAGCCCATGACTTCAAAGTTGAGAAAAAATGAGCGGTTATCTAAATTGACAGTTCCTACCCCTGCGATATCTTCATCGATGAGGATGATTTTCTGGTGCATAAACCCATGTTTGTAGCGATACAGTTTAATACCGATCGCCTCCATCTCGCTATAGTAAGAGAAAGAACAGAGATAAACAAACAAGTGATCCGGGCGGTTTGGTAAGATAATTCGCACGTCTACACCGCGCATGGCTGCTAGTTTCAAGGCTGTCAAAGTTGCCTCATCCGGTACAAAATAAGGAGTAGCAATCCACAGGCGAGTCTGAGCTTGATTGATCGCATTTACAAAAAATAGATTACAGGCTTTGAGTTGATCTGCGGGGCCTGTAGGCAGCACAAATGCAGTTTGGTTGATTTTCTCGTTAGCTTTAATCTGCCAGTTTACATCCAGAAATTGTCGAGTTGCCCAGTACCAATCTTGTAGAAAGGAAGCTTGCAGGCTTTGAACAGTGGGGCCTTGCAACTTCATGTGGGTATCACGCCAGGGACTGAGGCGGGGATTTTTTCCTAAGTATTCATCACCAATATTCAATCCACCTAAAAATGCTGTTTCACCATCCACTACCAAAATCTTGCGATGGTTGCGAAAGTTGAGTTGGAAACGATTACCTTTGCCTTTAGTAGTGTGGAATGCACTTACTTGAATGCCATGTTTGCATAAAGACTCAATATAGGAGCGAGATAATTTGTTGGAACCAATTTCATCGTAAAGGAAGTAAACTTTTATTCCTTGTTTTGCCTTATCAATCAACGCGTCCTTAAACTCGTTGCCTGCCTCGTCATCATAAACAATGTAGGATTGCAGCAAAATATAATTTGTGGCGAATGCGATCGCTTTTAACATCGCCTCATAGGTTTGTTGGCCATCTATGAGTAATTCGGCTGCATTACCTGATGTAAAGGGAATACCTGTAAAAGCCTCAGCCAGTGGTTGCAACTGTGCTAACTTCTCTGGCGGTGCGGTCTTAAATTTAGCAATATTAACGTAGGTTTGGCGAGCCAGCTTATGATGTTTGGTGTAAACTAAGCGCAGAGCTTCGGCATATCCATGAAATTTAGTTCTGCCGAGAATCCAATATAACGGAACGGCTAACCAAGGAAAGGTGACTAGAGAAATTCCCCAGGCGATCGCCCCTTGAGAAGAACGCACATTCATCACCGCATGGGCAGCGTGCAAAATCCCCAAGCCATGAACCACAACCGTAACTGCACTATAAAGAGTTATAACACCACTATCTACAAGCATCCCCATTCATTGAGTATCGGTATAATAAAATTCTGCCAGTAATGGCTTGTGATCGGAAGAACAAATGTGGTCTAGTACTTTAGCCCTGGCTTTGTATTCGCTGAGTCCTCGGTAAAAGATATAGTCTAGGGGAGGCGATAACAGGAACCGTTTAATTTTCTTGCTCTCATCAGGTGCAAAAGCTACTGGCATTAACCCCAGTCGAGTAACCGCTTTATATAAAAGTACTGCTCTTTTTCGACTCCAGGTATTAAAATCTCCTGAAAATATAATCGGCCCTTGATGTGCAGATAACGCTAATTCTAAATCATGCAGTTGGGTTTTAAATTTATTTATATCTACAAAATTGATTAGATGGCTATTGATAGTTAAGATATTATCTTTATGATTAGATAAAGAATATTCGGTAATCAGAGAAACTTTAGGAGTTCTAATAATAGGTTCATGATGTTTAGTGATAATTGCTCTCTTCGTGAGTGGGCTAATTTTAGCTGCCGTGAGGATTCCCGAATAAGTCTGATGATGAGCATCGATAAAGTTAGGCGCAAAATTCCAACTCATATCTATCAATTTGACTAAACTTGCTGCCCTCATTTCCAAGCGAAATTCTTGCAAAAAAATTAGGTCTGGTTGGTATTGTTCAACTATAGTTAAAAAATCTCTAACCCAAATTTTGTCGGAATTCTTCTTAGCAATGTTCCAATTGAGAACTTTAATTGATAAAGCATTTAGTTCTGTTTGTAGTATATGGCTTCTATCAATTGTGGATTCTTGCGTGCGAAGAAACCTATAAGATGGTACAAATTTTCTTGTGAAAGTAGCTACGTGCTTTTTTAGACTCAGCATTATTAAAAGTTAACTGGGCTTCATCTAGCTTAACTCTCGTAGTTATATTATGTCCGTTTGCATTTGCTATTTCGAGAGTCACAATTACTATTTCGAGAGTCACAATTACTATTTCGAGAGTCACAATTACTATTTCGGGAGTCACAATTGCTATTTCGAGAGACACAATTACTATTTCGGGAGTCACAATTACTATTTCGGGAGTCACAATTGCTGTTTCGGCGATCGCAATTACTATTTCGGAGTACTCATTTACTGTTTCGGCGATCAGTGTTGCTGATTGCGTTGGCATTAATTAAAATACCGATAAAGCCGCTATTACTTTGTCAAAATTACGGCAATACACTTGTTGGTTGTACTCTTGCCAATCTTTATCTTATGAGTACTAAATTTTGAGGTTTTGTGTCATTCTGTTGTTGTCCATAGATGGGTAGGGGAGCCACTCCGTTGGGCGGCTTTGCCGACTTGAAGGAAGTGGCGTCGCACGGCAGTGCCGTGCCCTTACGAATAATTTATGTGTCGCAAACATTATTTGAATTAGTATAAGTTTTTCAGGCAAGTCTGCAAATCAGGTAATATAATTTGATCAGCTTACATTCCTGATTTATTTGAAAAGTCAGGGATGTTGTTATTCACAAATGATTTAAAATTGCCATATTAAGTAACATACTCACTCTATTACATACAAATATTAAAATTAGGCAAAAGTATTTATTGCCTAAATCTCCAACTTTGGTTGGCTGATATCGTATCCGATTAAAGACTTGCGTTAAGATACCTT
Source organism: Mojavia pulchra JT2-VF2 (assembly GCA_019359325.1). GTDB lineage: Bacteria > Cyanobacteriota > Cyanobacteriia > Cyanobacteriales > Nostocaceae > Mojavia > Mojavia pulchra. Next base: position 156,176 of record JAHHHN010000009.1, read on the forward strand.
GTCTGTACCCAGTTGAGATAAATCCATCAAATTCGCTAACTTATAAACAATCCGCGCACCGACATTTCCATCCCACTCAGCATCACCGACTTCGCAGACATCAAAGCCAATAATTTTTTTACCACTCTTCACCAATTCCCGGAATAGACAATAAGCTTGCTCTAATTCGAGTCCACCGGGAACAGGAGTACCTGTACTCGAACAGAGTTTGGGATCTAGACCATCGGCATCAAAGCTAATGTAAACATATTCGGGTAAATGGCTGACAATTTCTCGACACAACTCAATCCAAGTTGTTCCAGAGTAGAGTTTTTGTTTAATCGCTGGGTCGTAATATGCAACAATGCGATCGCTAGATTGGTTAATCATTTCCACTTCATCATGAGAAATATCACGCAACCCTACTTGTACTAACTTAGTAATTTGCGGTATTTTCATCGCATTGAACATGATCGATGCATGAGAAAATTCAAATCCCTCATAAGCATCGCGTAAATCTGCGTGGGCATCAATGTGCAAAACGCCATAGTTGGCATAATTAGCTGCTAATGCTTGGAAATATCCTAAAGGTGAACTGTGATCGCCACCAATAACGGCGACTCGCTTACCATCGTTAATTGCTTTTTGGCAATTTTCAAGCAGCCATTGATTTACCTGTTGACAAGCCTGATTAATTTCTGCCAGTACAGGTGTTAAATCTGGTGCATCTGTCAGTGGTTTACCTTGGGCGAGTCGCTCGATAATTTGTGCAGCTAATGCGCGATAGTATTGGTTTTTCTCTAAAATATCCTGGGGAATTTCTACCATAAAAATTCCCTGTTTCCATCCATCAGGATTATCAAAATCAAATAAATCCAATTGAACCGAAGCATCTAAAACTTGCTGGGGGCCGTTAGCAGTACCTGCACCATAAGAAACGGTAACTTCCCAAGGTACTCCAAATACAATAAGCTTTGCAGACTCATAATCGAACGGCAAACCTAAGAGGTTGCCATTGATTTCACCTACGCCGCTGGGATTGTAGTCCTGTAGTTGATTAGCCATAACACCTGATTCGCAAAATAATACTACAACTATGTTAAGGGTCAAGATGTAAGGGAGCATCCCAATTTTGCCCTTAATAAATTTGTAGTGGGAGCATCTTGCTCCCTAATGTCAAGTCAGCGGGCTTCTAGCCCGCACTACAAAAAAATAAATTTACACATTTGGGATGCTCCCAGATGGAATAGCTTAACGCCCTGGAGCTGGGTTTTCAATTAACTATAGCAATCCGATTTGATTGTTGAAATCACTCGTAGAGGCAGGGAAGAGGTGAAGCAGTGACGGGTACGTAGGGGGTTTCCACACCACTGAGGGAACCGGGGAACCCGTCCAACCCAGGGCAAACGCATCTAAATTACTCTTGATCACAACCAAGGTTAATAAGCAACGAAAAAATCAGTATTTCTCGTTTGGTTTACTTTCCAAGACTCAATGCGTAAGTTCTAGATTTGTCGTATTAGCAATTACATTTAATTTGCTACTTATATGCTGTGCAAAGTACATAGAACAGATTGATTTATCGTAGTATTTTAATTCTAAAACTAGGCGAAAAAATCTCTAAATAAATACACTCCTAAAAGAAAAAAAGTATTTTTATATACAGTTTAAAAAAATAAAGTGCTATAAAAATTTTATAATATTTTCGCATTTTTGAAGTTTTTCGAGCCTGCCTGAGGCTGAAACAAACAACAGATAAAAACATTAGGTAGGTAATGTAAATTTAATTATTTTTATTTATAAATTCAAAAACAAAAAATGTTTGCATTTATTAGCTTAAGAAGATACTTTGAGTATAAGTAGCGATGCTTGATATACCAGGGTGTTATTGATGTCTAGCGAATTCAAAATCAATGCAAACCACGAAAAAGTCTCACAACAAAGTTTTCATGGTTTAAAATCACACTGTCTTTCTTTTGGCGAAGTTTTAGCACAATCTTTTGCCGTCATCGCACCGACAACGATCCCTGCATCCAATGTCGGTTTAATTGTTGCCCTTTCAGGTAACGGGACTTGGCTAAGTATGGTTATAGGCTTGGTGGGACTGGTATTTGTTAGCATCAACATCAATCAATTTGCTAGCCGTTCCGCTTCACCCGGTTCTCTTTATTCCTACATCGTCAAAGGACTTGGCCCGACAGCAGGTGTTATCTGCGGTTGGAGTTTGGTTTTGGCTTATCTATTCACTGCAATGTCAGTGTTGTGCGGTTTTGCCAACTTCAGCGGCGTATTGTTTGGTCATCTGGGAATTCACCCCTCCAGTATCACCTTACTAGCGCTGGGCGCGGGAATCGCCTGGTATGCAGGTTATAAAGATATTCAACTTTCAGCAGTCGCCATGCTGTGGATGGAAGGTACATCCATCGCATTAATCGGAATCTTATGTGTGATGGTTTGGGCGCACCACGGTTTTACATTAGATATGCCCCAGCTAACTTTGAGCGGTGTTCAACCAGGTAGCCTAGCAACAGGACTTGTACTGGTAATGTTTGCCTTCTCAGGGTTTGAAAGTGCGACCACCTTGGGCGATGAAGCAAAAAGCCCATTGAAAACCATTCCTCGGTCAGTTTTAGGAAGTGTGATCCTCGCAGGTTTATTCTATATCTGCACCACATATATTGAAGTGCTAGCGTTTCGCCACTCAGGAGTAGACATTACCCACGCCGAAGAACCTCTAGGTTATCTCTCGCAACAAATAGGTTTAGGTTGGCTGGGTGAATTAGTTGGCTTAGGTGCGCTGGCTAGTTTCTTTGCTTGCGTCCTGGGTAGCATTAATCCCGCCGCGAGAATATTCTTTTTGATGGCGCGTCATGGGTTATTTCATGCCAAGTTGGGTAATACACACATATCGAATCAAACTCCTCATATTGCAGTCACGATGTGTTCTTTCTTGACATTTTTGATCCCAGCGGTGATGGCTTTATTTCACATCAAACTCTTTGAGAGTATGGGTTATCTAGGTGCGATCGCTAGTTTCGGATTTGTCACCGTTTACATTTTAATTTCTATAGCCGCACCAATTTACCTTTACAAAATTAACAACCTGGATCGCAGAGATATCATATTCTCTCTTATAGCAATAGGATTTATGTTTATTCCATTATTAGGCAGCGTGGGAATTCCTGGTAGTAAAATGTTTCCAGTCCCAGAAGCTCCTTATAATCTTTTTCCTTACCTCTTTTTAATCTACATTGCTACTGCTTGCGGATGGTTCTTTTTTCAAAGGCTTCGCTCTCCAAAAATGGTCAATAAAATGGTCAAAGCCATCGACGCAATTCACATCAGATTTGACCGTGAGCGGCATAAATAGTTAATTATTACTTGCCCGTGCTCATTCGTCATTTTTCAAAGTTAAATAACAAACAATGAATGATGACAAATGATAAAACCAATATCCAAAACTGTGTAATGGAAGAATTAATTACTGCAATCCCTACAGGGATAACAGCTTTTACAGCAACTAATCTTGATGATTTAGTAATTTTGTCGCTCTGGTTCTCACAAGTTAATAACAATTTTCGTTGGCGGCATATTGTTATAGGTCAGTTCCTGGGATTTAGTATTTTAGTAATTGCCAGCTTGACTGGTTTTTTAGGTAGTTTAATCTTACCAAAACACTGGATTGGGCTACTTGGATTAGTGCCCATAGCAATTGGCCTTAGTAGTTGGCTCAATCAAGAAAGCGACGATGCAGATGCAGAAGATGAGCAATTACAGCAGTCTGAAACTTCAGCTTTTATCAGTTTAGTTTCTCCACAAACTTATAGTGTGGCAGCAATTACTGTCGCCAATGGTAGTGATAATATAAGTATCTATATGCCATTGTTTGCTAATAGTAGTCTTATAAGACTACTAATAATTCTTATCATCTTCTTTTTGCTTGTAGGAGTTTGGTGCTATGCCAGCTACAAACTAATTAGCCAAAACAATATTGCCGATGTCCTTAACCGTTACGGTAGTAATCTTGTTCCCTTCGTTTTAGTTGGATTAGGAGTTTACATCATCTTGGAAAGCAATGCATTGAATCCGCTCGCTTTACTAGCAAGTTGCATCTGCCTCATGGGTATAGTCAAAAAATATAAACCTAAGGCAGAAGCCGAAGAAAACTAATGTAGGCTAAAAATAAGGAAATTAGTGATATGTAGACTTTCAATTCCGTAATTACAGCCGCCACCAAGTTATCACAAATGTTTTAAATCGTTGCGGTCATAATTTTGTACTTCTTGTATAGATTGGTTGGAAAATTTCGATTTTGATTGATAGCGGTACGTATCAACTCCTAATAGCGTCTAAATAAGCTTTAGCAATCAACCAAACCATCTTCAGATTTGGAAAACTTTTAATCTTCATCAGGAGAAACACATGAAACTCTTTAAAACTCTTTTGTTAGTTTTCACACTCTTAGTAAATTTTTTGATTGTCCAACCCTCTTGGGCTGATCCTCCAAGACTCACACAGACACCTGATTATGCTGAAGTTAAACAAGCGCTAAATGAACTTATACAAGCAAAATCAGCGCCAGCAGAGTCAGGATATACACCAGAACAAATTGAACAAAAAACAGGCGAATTAAATTTGCAAAAATACATTCTGGAAACAGCTTTAGAATGGGGGCAATGTCGCAATCAGACCGGGCAAAATTTAGCAGTTTATGCCCATAAAGCCAAGAGAAATCAACAACCGAGTCTTTACTATTTAGGAAATGGAAAAATTACCGATGATGAATGGAACTGTGACGGTGTTTACTTGCCAGCCGGAGCCAAAATTGCAGGCTTAATTACTGGGGATACTCAAGGACAAGAATTAACAGAACCCTTAGCGTTGAAATTTGTACCAGGAACTCAGTTAATCGCTCAAACAAATCCACAAACAGGCGCTATCGAATTAAATGTTTCTCCTGCAAAAGTATTCAAAGCAGGTGAAACTACTTGGTCAATTCCTAATCTATCCGCAGTAGATATCAGCGCACAATTTCCTAATGCTCCAATAGAAGACTAATGATGATAGAGACGTAAAATCCCATAAGTCAACAAATTTTCCCTCTCTACGCCTCTTTACATAGATGATATTTTTTTCAAGAAGAGAACCATGAAATTATTTAACTCCCTTTTGCTGGTCTTAATTATTGTGCTGAATTTTATGTTTGCTGAACCTTCGTTAGCAGACCCACCAAAAATTACGAAAAGTCCTGATTATGTAGAGGTAACAAAATCACTCGATATTCTTCAGGGTCAACTAGCAGCAACAAAATCTGGACAAGCAAGATCAGAAACTTTGTCAGCCGAAGACCTCCAGAAAAAAATCGATGAATTGTCGTTTCAAAAATATGCTTTAGAAAAAGGCATCAACTGGGGTCAATGTCGTAATGAAACAGACAAAACAATTGCTGTTTACGGCCCCAAACCCAAAAAACCGAAAACGCCCTACGATAATACACTCTACTTTTTAGGCGCTGGTCAAGCAACACCAACAAATTGGGATTGTCAGGGTATTTATTTACCAAACGACACCAAACTTACTAGTTTAAACACTGACCCCAACCAACAATTAGAAGGTGCTATAGCTATCAAAATATTCAAAGGAACGCAATTGATAGCTAAGAACGATCCAGAAACAGGTGCGTTGGAGTTAAATATTTCCCCCAGTAAATTTTTCAAGTCTGGTGAGATTAACTGGTATATTCCCAATGTATCCGAAAGAAATATCGCTTTTAGAGTTCCTGATGTTCCTTTAGGTGGGGAAGAAGAAACTGATTAAAGCATAAGATACAAAATGTAGAGACGCTACACGTAGCGTCTCTACAAATAGGATATTTGTAAGAGGCTTAACCTGTGAATATTCTGGAATTTTCTTTATTAGTTTGGGTTGGTTCATTTACCGCTGGTTTAATAGGTGCATTAACTGGTTTGGGCGGCGGAGTTGTAATTGTTCCTTTATTAACTTCAGTATTTGGTGTCGATATCCGTTATGCAGTTGGCGCTTCTTTAGTGTCTGTAATTGCAACTTCTTTAGGGGCAGCATCTACATATATTAAACAGGGTTACACCAATTTACGGCTGGGAATGTTTTTAGAAGTAGCAACAACAACAGGGGCTATCATAGGAGCCACAATTGCTACTAGTTTTTCTGTAAAAGCACTAACAATCGTGCTAGCAATTATCCTACTTTATTCTGCATATCTCTCACAACAACCCAAACGCCAAGAACCAGAAAACGAATCAGAAGATGCCTTAGCAAGTTATTTGGAATTAAATGGTGCTTACCCAACAGCTGATGGGTTCATAACTTATCAAGTTCATGCTGTTCCAGGTGGTTTTGCTGTCATGTTTGTATCTGGAATAATTTCTGGATTACTTGGTATTGGTTCAGGTGCATTTAAGGTTCTGGCAATGGACAACGTGATGCGTATTCCATTTAAAGTATCTACAACCACCAGTAATTTTATGATTGGTGTGACAGCAGCAGCTTCAGCAGGAGTTTATTTAGCAAGGGGTTATATCGATCCTGGGCTGTCAATGCCTGTAATGCTGGGAGTCCTACCTGGTGCTTTTTTAGGAGCAAAAATTCTTATAGGTACTAAAACGCAAGTTTTAAGAATGATCTTCAGTTTTGTATTAATCGCAATGGCGCTGAAAATGGTTTACAACAGTGTGATTGGGGCGTAATTAATGGTTTATTTTGATTTATTTCGGCGTTCGTTTCCTTTAATACCTAAAAGCGAAGTTGTTGTAGAACCTTTACAGCTATCAGAACCAGATAGCGATATTGAAACGTTAAAACAGCATCCTAAAAATACAAATGGTGCGCTTAATTTACACAAAAATATTATTAAAAGTGAGAACGAACAAAAATTCGAGAATTTACTGAGTAACTTGCTGAAATTTGGGGTTTTGATTGCTAGTGCTGTAGTCTTGTTTGGTGGCATAATTTACTTAGTTCACCACGGAAGCGAACCCGCCAAATATCAAGTTTTCCGAGGGGAACCATCTCAGTTTCGTTCTTTGAATGGTGTAGTGAAAGCACTTTTGGCAGGTAGTGATCGAGCCATTATTCAACTAGGGCTATTGCTCCTTGTTGCCACTCCCATCCTACGTATAGTAATTTCCTTTTTTACTTTCCTCAAAATGCGTAACTGGAAGTTTGTTATTATCACTTTGCTAGTGCTAACTAGCTTGATTTATAGTCTTGTAGGACGTGCTTAAAGCTCTGATAAGGATTTTTTTGGTATTGCTTTGACTAAAATTTGGATTTTATATTAATTAAAATTTGAATTTTCTCAAGGGGCTGACGCTCTTTGTCTAATAAACTAACTTTAGGCTCACCATCATCAATAGAAAGTAAACCATAAACCGCAATGGTTTTTGCGGTGCAATTTGACAAACTTTAGCTCCTAGTAATACTCCTGGTACTGAGCCAAGCCATATCGGTAATACTAGACTCCAGTCAACTGTTCCCAAGGTAAGATGTCCAAGAGCAGTGAATATTAACAGAATTGCAGCTTGGGAAATATCTGTACCAACTAACTTCCGCGTATCCAAACGGAAAAATGCAATCAGCACCAAGGCAAACATTGAACCAGAAGCGATACTTGTTAAACCCACAACACAGCCCAAGAATGCTCCGATACTCACAGTCTGCCAACGTCCTAGTTGAGTAGTTAAATCAAATTTGGGAAGTTCAGGTAGTTGTAACTGTGGAAAAAAGGTCAGCAGTATCATTTGCACCAACGCCAAAACTGTGACTAACAAAATCGTCACACCCAGCAAGTGCAGCATAATGTTGTTCAGGTTATGCTCGACCTTGTTTTTAATTAGATGCAGTATTCCTACTCCTATCAAAGAACCAGGAACACTTCCTAATGCCAGCCACTTCACTACTTCTGTATTGATAGTTTGTTGTTGCAAGTGCTTGATGCTACCTACGACTTTCATCAATGTAGCTGCAACCACATCAGAACTTACTGCTACCGCAGGAGGTACTTGAAAAACAAAAATCAACATTGGGGTGATGAGAGAAGCACCACCAATTCCTGTCAGACCAACAACAATACCAACTATGAAGCTGAAAAGAGGCAACAATAAAAAATCCATACTCCTGTCCTTAACCGGGGTTTTGCGAATGCGACTTTGTTTAACTGAAACTAAAAGACTGGTTGTAACGCTGTTGTATACAAGGGTTTGTGCAACTGCAAGTTTTGAATAACTGCTGAGAGAAGTGCATAAAATACTAAAACCTGACCAACTTACCGTATTTTATATTTAAAAATAATAAAAGTCTATAGCAGTCCTAAATCATTCGTGAAAATTTGAGGTTGTTGCAACCCCCCTGGCCTTGGTCTACGGTGTACACATATCTCGGTCGAAGGTGGGTTTCGTTGCGATTTACCGATATTGGTGACGATTCACTCTCTAGAACAGCCGCAGTTAGATGTATTACCCATTCTGAGGGCGATCGCACTTATTTTATTAGTGCAACGTCACTGGCGATCGCTTACTTATAGGACTTACGCATTCGCAACGAAAAACAAGGCTTTGGGATTGCTTCCCTACGGTCGCAATGACGGAAATACGTTATTGTTGCGTAAGTCCTGACTTATTTACTCATTACTGTTGCTGGTAGTGCTATTATCAAACGCACAGCCAAAGAATTTTGGCACAGAGTTCGTCCTTATCTATGGGCTTCAGTTGCACCAGAGTTTGATTATTCATTTCTCACTAAGTTTTAAGCTTAACTAAACCGTGTTGAGTTATAATAAAAACATTGGTACAAATAATATTTTTATTCAATTATAATGACTGGCCTAGCTTTAACAAATATCCTCTTAATATTAGGCATTACTTTTCTTTTAATTGCTGTTTTAGGACAATCAAAACTAGGATTCATTGAAATTAATCCAGGTTGTTTAGGCAGACTATTAGCGTTATTTCTCGGTGTTGCTAGCTTGGCTTTTGCCCTTCTAGGAGGGAATTTTTCTGTAGAAACTATTGATTTGATCAGAAATTATTTAGCTAAGGCAATTCAACAAAACTTAGTCTCACTTAATGAACTCCTCAATTCTTAGCAACTGCTGTTCGCGTAGCGTCTTTGCAGGAGATACCCGAAGGGGAACGGGGAACAGGAAAGAGGAAAAATTGAAATGTACGGAATTTGTTCAAAAATTAAATAGGAGTCCTATAGCTATGTTCAATCTTGGAGTGGCGAAGCGATTAGAAAGTTGTGGATAGGGTACGAACAGCAAGTTTGTGATCACATTCATAAATCAGGGAGATAATTCCAGGACTTACGCAAAATAATGGAAAAACGAACCGCAAAGGACGCAAAGAACACGTAGACGCGAAGCGGCTTCTCGTTCGCGCAGCGTGCCCGAAGGGCTTAGGATAAGGGTAGGAATAAGACTTTCAGAGAGTTATTGCGTAAGTCCTAAATTCAATTGGGTAAAGTAGATAATACTTCAACAGGTTATAACCGAATGGGGAGGGAAATGATGAATTCTGTACCGCCACGTAGTTGAGATTTACAGGTCAGTTGTCCTCCGTGCTTCTCGACTATAATCTGATAACTAATTGAAAGTCCCATGCCAGTGCCAACGCCCCTTGGTTTAGTGGTAAAGAACGTTTCAAAAATTTTTGCTTGGTCTTCAGGGGCAATACCGGAACCGTTATCAGCAATGCGGATAATCACCCAATTTTTATCTTGATGTTCGGTGGTAATTGTAATTTGTGGGCTTTCTTGAGTATTGTCCTGTTTCTCCAATGCATCCAGGGCATTGTTAATAATATTCATGAACACTTGATAGAGGGAACCAGCAAAACCTTCGATGTTGGGAATGTTACCGTAGCAGCGTTCAATCTGAATACCCTTTTTGATGCGGTTATTAAGAATTAGTAGTGTACTATCAATACATTCATGCAAATCGACTGTATGAGCTTCTGCTTCATCCAGACGCGAGAAATTTTTCAAACTCAAGACAATTTGCCGCACGCGATCGGCACCAAATTTCATTGACTGCAAAAGTTTAGGTAAATCTTCTTCTACAAATTCCACATCAATTTCAGTGGCATATTCTTCTACAGCGAGAGGCGGGTTAGCAACTTCTTGGCTATAAATGCGTAGCAATTCTAATAATTCGTCTACATATTGAATGGCAGGTTCTAAGTTGCCGTAGATAAAATTCACTGGATTATTAATTTCGTGAGCAACACCGGCGACCATTCGTCCTAAGCTAGACATTTTCTCACTTTGGAGCAATTGAGATTCTTGCAGTTTTTGCTGTTGTAAGACCGCTGCTTTTTGTTCTTCCAGTAGAGATTTAACTCGTTGCAAAGCTTGGTTAAAGGCATTACCAAGTATTCCAATTTCGTCTGTAGTTGTGACAGTGGCTTGCAAGTCAAAGTTGGCTTCTTGAGTGACTCGCTGCGCCATATTTGTGAGTGCTTGGATAGGAACGGTTATGGTACGGCTGGTAACCAGAGCTAATAAACTAGCGATCGCTATTGATAACAAAATACTAACAGCTACAATTTGAATCCGCACTTGCTCTGCTTTGCTGGCTAAAAATAGCTTTGTGCGATCACCTCATACGCCTCAGAGAATGTTTATAAGTTGTATCAATATCGCCCCTAGCATCTTATCTGCCAATGGCGATCGCTAGCTTAATCGCATATCAACATCCTAATTTGAGATTTTTTGCGTAATAATACATAAGCAAACCTTAGATTTAGAGCATAAATATACATATTTTGTCAACAATTTTATTTAATTTGGCATAGTATTGTGTATACATAAAAGGCTGAAAGCATTCAAGGGCTACTGACATGGTTCCAGATACTTGCCCAACGTTACGTAAATTAAAGTTGGTAATTATATTAGCAATCAGTAGTGTGACTACTGCATTGAGTCATTCTGCGATCGCTCAGATTGTCCCAGATGCTACATTAGGCATAGAAAGTTCAAAGATAACACCTAATGCCAATGTGCGTGGATTGCCAGCACTACTGCTAGAAGGTGGAGCAACTAGAGGCGTAAATCTATTTCAGAGCTTTTTTCAATTCAACGTTGGCGACGGACAACGAGTTTACTTTGCTAATCCAGCAGGGATTGAAAACATTTTAACTCGCGTCACAGGTAGTGACCCCTCAAAGATTTTCGGCACTTTGGGTGTAGACGGCAGAGCAAATCTATTTTTCCTCAATCCCAATGGTATTATCTTTGGGCAGAATGCACGCTTAGATATTGCAGGTTCGTTTCTTGGCACTACAGCAAATAGCTTCGTGTTTGACAATGGTTTAAAGTTCAGCGCCACAAACCCAGAAACAGCACCACTACTTACAGTCAGCTTGCGTCCGGGGTTGCAATTTGGTGCAAATCAATCTGCAAGTATTAGCAATTTCGGCAATTTAAACGTAGGGCAAAACCTAACTCTAGTAAGTAGCAATCTTGACTTGCAGAATCAGTTAAATGCAGGCGGAGATTTGACACTGCAAGCTACTGATACCCTAAAAGTACGTGATACTGCCGCAAATCCTTTCATTGGCTCCGCTGGTGGGAAGTTAACTGTACAGGGTAATCAAGGAGTAGATATTTTTGCTCTCAATCATCCCAGCAGTGGCTTCTTCTCTGGTGGTGATATGGTGTTGCGGAGTGCTAACACCGTTGGCGGCGATGCTCATTACTGGGCAGGGGGCAATTTTCGCATTGAGCAACTAGACGGTAGCCTTGGCAAGCTTTCCAGCCCTGATGACCCAATTATTCGCGCTAGTGGAGATGTCAGTTTTGATAGCTACACAGGAGCTTCTTTGCACATATTGGCTGGGGGTGCAGTAAATATTGGCAGTATTACAATCACAGGTGCAGACAGGCCAGAAAACTCAATTAGCGAAGAAGTACCGCTATCAATTAGCTTACCTGATGGCACAACTTCTGTTTCTATTCAAGGTGGATCTGAACCAACCTTAGATATTCGCGCCGGCACTACTGCTTTTGGGACTCCTAAGCTCACACCAAATTTTATTCCAGGTATTACTGGTATCGTGAATCCTAATGCATCAAGAACAAGTGCAGATATCAATATAGGTAGCATTATTAATGCTAACGAAACTTCCACAGGTGAGCCAATAAAAGGGCAGATTTTATTAACCAATCAGTACACACCTAATGGATTACTCGGCAAAATTACAACTGGGTTAATTAATACCTTTGGTAATGTCACAATTGATTCGCAAGGTGATATACAAACTACAGATGTAATTGATGTTTCTCTTGGTTTTGACGGTGGTAATAGTATTAGATTCATTACCAATGGAAATATAATTACTGGCGGTGATTTACTCTCCGATTCATATAGTGGAAATGGAGGTAATATTACCCTCATTAGTAAGAATGGTGGCATCGATACAAGGGCTGGGGCTATAGTTTCTCAGGCTTTTGATGGAGTTGCGGGAGATGTAACTCTTAAGGCTGCTGGTGACATCTACCTCGGTAATATAGAAGCCAGTTCCTTTAATAGTGGACGAGGTGGTAACGTTAATATTCTGGCAGGAGGCTTGTTCACCTTAGACAATGTTTTTGTCAATAGTGAAACGTATGGATCTGGAGATGCAGGCAATATTGATGTTGCTGCTCAGTCTGTTTTTCTTAACAATGGCGCTCAACTCAGAAGTATTTCTAAAGGCAGTGGGAACGGGGGAAATATCAAGCTTGATATTAGTGGAGATATTCTCATCTCTGGAGTTGGTCAAGCTGGCCCTAGCGGTATATTTGCGTTGACACAACCTAATAGCATTGGCGATGGCGGAACAATAGAAGTTAAGGCGGGGGGTACTATATCCTTAAGCGATCGCGCAGAGGTCAAAACAGATAATAATGGTTCTGGTCTGGCGGGATCTATTAAAATTACCGCTGGTGACAAAGTGTCAATTGACAATAGTAATGTTACTAGCGAAAGTAACTACAATGATGAGTCTGAATTCTATTCTACTATCGACATCACAGCTACAAAAGGGTCGGTATTTCTGAACCAAGCTAGGGTAAGTACTACTAACTTAGGTTTAGGCTATGCAGGCGATATTAGTATTAGTGCCCGTGATGATATTTCTATTCTCAATAGTTCCAATTTTCCAGACCAGCCTGAAAGCGAATTAAAAGGAATATTTAGTAATGGGAATTTAGGAAATATCTTTATTGGCTTTTATCCTGAGGATAGTCCGCTCATTCCTAAAAAAGTCACAATTGACCATTCTTTCTTGACTACTAGTAACCAAGTGGAAGGAGATAATCAAGAAAATATACTTGCTAAAGATGCAGGCAATATCTTAGTTAGAACTCTTGGTGACTTATTTCTAACTAGCAGTAATTTTGAAACTGCAACTTATGGCTCAGGTTCTGGAGGAAATATTTATGTTGAGGCTAACTCAGTGTCTTTGAGCAGCAAAAGTTCTCTTTTGGCTAATACTCTAGAAACTGGAAAAGCAGGAAGCGTAACTGTTCAAACAACTGGTGGCGCAGTCTCGCTTTCTGAAAGTAGTATCAACACTGGTAGCGATGATGAAATTCCCACAGATCCTAAAAATTTATTAAATCAAGAAGGCCAAGGCGGTGGTGATATTAATATCACTACTGCTGCTTTATTTTTAACAAACAACTCTCTTCTAAATGCTAGTACCTTTGGCTCTGGGCACAGCGGTAATGTCTATATTACGGCAGATAAGACAGTATCTTTTACAGATGGATCTATTTTAAATGCTAGAACTTATCTGGCGGGAAATGCTGGTAATGTTGATATCACAACTCAATCTTTTTCCTTAAGTAATCAATCACTCATCCAAGCTGAAACTTTTGGCAGTGGGAATGGAGGTAATCTTAATATTACTACTGAGTTATTTGATTTGAGTAATACATCAAGAATCAATGCTCAAACGTTTGGCAGTGGTAGTGCAGGAAATGTCAATATAAAAGCTCAGTCTGTTTCTTTAACTGAAGGTTCGAGAGTCAATGCTGGCACTTTTAGTAGTGGCAAAGGTGGCAGCATTACTATTAATCCTTTTAACGAAGAAAACAAAGCTACTGCTTCTGTGGCTATATCTGGTGCAGCACCATTAATTAAATTTTCTAGTGGATTATTCGTCAATACTGAAAGCATAAGAGCAGATGCTGGGCCTGGTGGCGATGGTGGCAATATTACTATTAATACTGGTACTTTAAGCATTAGCAATGGAGCAGTTTTAAGCGCCCCTTCTAAAAGTAGTGGCACAGGTGGAAATATCAATATTGATGTCAACAATTTAGAAATTTTAGGTGGCGGACAAATTCTCACAAATGCCTATAGAAGCGGACAAGCAGGTAATCTCACAATTACTGCAACCGATAATATTACCATTGCTGGTCAAGACTTTAGCTACGAACAACGACTTGAGGAACTTAAAGCAAGACTTGATGTAATTAAAGATAACTTTGATTTTATTACTCCTGAAAATGAGCAAGAACTTAAACGTATACTCGGCCCTATTAATAACCTTAGTGGACTGTTCGCCAATACTGAAGTTAACTCCAGTGGTCAAGGCGGTACAATCAATATTGTTGATTCCAATCAAGTCACAATTAAAGATAGTGCCATAGTATCTGTAGATAGTAAGGGTACAGGAGTAGCAGGTAGTATTAACATTACAGGTAATCGCCTGACTCTGGACAACAAAGCAGCAATTACAGCTGATACCGACAGTGGCCAAGGCGGTAGCATTACACTGAATTTGCAAGATTTATTATTGTTCCGCCGCCAAAGTCATATATCTACTACCGCGGGTAAAGTAAATGCTGGTGGTGATGGGGGCATAATTACTATCAATCTCGATCCTAATAACGGCTTTATTGTTTCTCCGGCTTTAGAAAATAACGATATCGTAGCTAATGCTTTCTCTGGTAGCGGCGGCAAAATCGAAATCAGTGCTAAAGGAGTTATTGGGTTAGCGTCTCTAACTAGGGAAGAACTTGAGCAGAAATTAGGTACAACTGACCCAGAAAAACTAGACCCGCAATATCTGCAAACAAACGATATTACAGCCATTTCCCAAACGAACCCGCAGTTAAATGGTATTGTGAGTATTAATTCCCCAAATATTGACCCTAGCAAAGGCATAGTATCTCTACCAACAAACGCTACCGACTCTTCCAAGCAAATTGCCCAAGGCTGTGCCGCAGGGGATGAGAAGATAGTTAATGAATTTATTGACATTGGACATGGTGGCTTACCTGCAAGACCTGACGAATTCCTCAGCAGTGATGCGGTTTGGGAAGATATCCGCCTAACAGGTACAACAACGCAGCAACCAAGTTCCAGAAATATTACAGCATCAGCTCCCGCTAAACAGAAGGCTGTATTAATTGTGCCAGCTACTGGTTGGGTATTCAACAGCAAGGGAGAAGTAACATTAATCTCTCATACGCCTAACTCTTTTCCCTCCTGGTCTAATTCTTCTAGCTGTGCAGCTAAAAATAAATAACTATTACACCAATACGGTTCAGTTAGCGCCAAAACCTTTCAGGACTTGTGCAAAAATTCTCTGAAACTCTTATTTCTTCGTGTCCTTTGCGCTCTTTGTGGTTCGTTTTTTCTTAATTTTGGGTAAGTCCTGTCCTTAACTGAACCGTATTGACTATTACACCAATTATTCATGGTGAGGTACAGATTATCGTAAGGGCACAACATTGTTGTGCCCCTACCCATGTATTTTATTCATCTGAAAAACGTTGTAACTTACAGAGGATTGATATTAGCAGTACTATTACGTAAAAACTTGAGTGTTTTTTACAGCTTTGATTTTTGGCGCTCGCCTGTTATGGTTGATAAATTTATACAACTGAATGAGTCATAAACTCCATATTTACATGGTGGATGTATCGCCAAACATATTATTTAGAGAAATGTCTACACTGCCAAATCTTATAAATTTACTCATATTCATTTCTCTTCAACTCAACCTCTTAACTCCAAAACCTCTGCTAGCACAAACTCCTGTAAATCCACCTATACAAGACATAGACCGCCAACTAGAACAACAAACTCCCACAACCCCAACACTGCCAAAACTGCCCAATATTGAAGAGTTATTTCAGTCTCCACCCGTAACCACTCCTACGCCTTCAACTCCCGAAGCAGTTCCCAACGATTTACCAGGAACAATTCAGGTTACTAGTTTTAAAGTAGTCGGTAGCACTGCTTTCAGCCAAAAAGAATTTGATCGGGTAACTCAAGAGTTCATCAATAAACCCATCACTTTTGCCCAACTATTAGGGGTGGCTGATAAAATTACCGAACTTTACACCAAAGGTTGTGAGGCTGAAAACAAAAACTCAGATATACCCTGTTACGTTAACTCAGGGGCGTATATTCCAGCCGATCAAACTTTTAAAGCTGAGGGTGGTGTAGTTACGATTCAAGTTGTGGAAGGGAGTTTAGAAAATATTGAGGTGCGCGGTGCTAAACGGCTGAATCCTGAGTATGTACGAAGTCGCCTAGCGCTGGCAACAAATAAGCCTTTAAATTTAAAGAACTTATTGCAGGCTTTGCAACTGCTACAACTAGATCCTCTAATTAAAAGTATCTCTGCGGAACTAGGTAATGGCGTCAATCCTGGTAGCAGTGTGTTACTTGTGCAAGTGGCTGAAGCAAAAACTTTTACCGCTCAAATTAGTTTAAATAATAACCGCACACCGGGTATCGGCAGCTTTGAGCGTCAAATCCAACTCAACGAGGCAAATCTATTGGGTTTGGGAGATGGTTTAAGCATCGCTTATGCTAACACCGATGGTAGCAATAGTGCGGATGTCAGCTATCAATTGCCCATCAATGCCCGTAATGGCACTGTGCAGTTGAATTATAGCTATGCATCTAGCAATGTAATTGAAAAACCCTTCAATGTTTTAAATATCGAAGGTACTTCCCAAGAGTACGGAATCACATTCCGCCAACCTCTTGTGCAAACTCCAACCAAAGAATTCGCATTGGGAGTAAGTGCAAGTCACAGAGATGGTGATGTTGGCTTTTTGGCAGCGCAAATTGGAGAACGGCTTCCCTTTCCTTCTCCTGGTGCGGATTCAAATGGTAAGACTAAAGCAACTATATTGCGGTTCTTTCAAGACTGGACTCAGCGCAGCACCAAAGAAGTCATCGCGGCACGTTCTCAATTTAGTTTGGGTATAGATGCATTAGATGCCACTATTAGCCAAGATCCCCCAGATGGTCAATTTTTTGCTTGGCGTGGACAGGCGCAATGGGTGCGTCTTCTAGCGCCAGAAACACTATTCCTTGTGCGTACAGATATTCAACTAGCAGATAGAGTGCTATTAGCTTCAGAACAAATTGGATTAGGAGGACAGTCCACCGTTCGGGGTTACCGTCAAGATGAAATTTTAGCTGATAATGGCTTGTTGGCTACTGCCGAATTGCGGTATCCGGTGGTGCGTGTGCCAGAAATTCAAGGATTGCTGCAAATTACTCCCTTTATAGATTTTGGCACTGCTTGGAATCACTCTCAGCCTGGTAGGGCATCTCTCAATCTTGATACGATCGCATCCGTGGGCTTAGGACTATTGTGGCAGCAAAGTGATCGCCTCACTGCTCGTTTTGACTGGGGTATCCCGCTGAACTCAGTTTCTAGCAATAAAAATACTTGGCAAGAAAACGGACTCTACTTTTCTATTGTTTATACCCAATCTTTCTAAATAAAATTTTATGTCTGCAATTTTATTAGCTACATTATTTCAAATCGCTAATCTCCCGTCACCATCTGCTAATTTGATTAATCAAATTACTTCCATAGCAGCAATCACCCAACCGCCAGTATTAGGTAATCAAAGCGCAAATCCCCAAGAACTATTAGAACAAGGTTTAAAACTATATCAAAATGAACAATATTCTTCAGCATTGAAAATTTTTAAACAAACAGATGAGGCATTGCAAGCTACAGGAGATAGACTAAACCAAGCGCTGGTATTAAGCTATCTTTCCTTGACTTATCAACAGTTAGGACAATTACCTGATGCTCAACAAACAATTGATAAAAGTTTAAAACTATTACAAAACAAAAGTAACAGCAAAGATTATTTATCTATTCGCGCCCAAGCTCTTAATACTCAAGGCCGCATACAATTGGCACAAGGACAAACAGAAAAGTCCCTCAGCAGTTGGGAAGAGGCGACAGCTACTTATAGTAAAATTGGGGATGAAGCGGGTAAAATTGGTAGCCAAATTAACCAGACTCAGGCATTGCAGACATTGGGACTTTACCGTCGCGCTACAAACACTTTAGAGAATGTTAAGCTAACCCTGGATCAGCAACCAGACTCTCTCATCAAAGCCACAGGATTGCTCAGTCTCGGCAATACCTTACGTGTAGTTGGTGATTTAAACAAATCTCAGCAGATTTTAGAAGTAGGTTGTCAGATACAAGCAAAAAGGTTGCGATTAGAAGAACTTTGTCAATTAGAAACGCAATTAAATTTAGTAAATACTGCCCAAACGCCACTTAAAATTGAAGCAGAAAAGCTAGCAGAAATTCTGCTGAGTTTAGGAAACACTGCTCAAGCCCAGCAAAGCACCGAAGCAGCATTAAAGTATTATGAGCGAGCTGCGAGTATTTCACAGAATCAGACAACGCAGTTGCAAGCACAATTAAATAAGCTGCGAGTTTTGGTTAATTTGTTGACAACATCTGTAAAAAAAGAACCTTCCTCAGAAATTCAAAACTTGTTGCAGCAAATTCTGCCTGAAATTCAAAGCTTACCAGCAAAGCTGGAGAATTTACCAGCCAGTCGTAGTAGCGTTTACGCTCAGATTAACTTTGCCCAAAGTTTAGTAAAGTTAGCAAAAACAGGAGTGTCAATACAGGGAACAATTTCTGATCAAAACTCTTGTACATCTGTGAGTTCGCTGTGTATGGCTGCTAAAGTTGTGGCTACAGGTGTTAAGCAAGCTAAAATTTTGTCAGATGTCCGGGCGCAAGCTTATGCATTGGGTACTTTAGGTAGTTTGTACGAGCAAACTCAGCAATGGACTGAAGCGCAAAGCCTGACTCAGCAGGCTTTAAAATTAGCAGAAGCTATTCAAGCAAAAGATATAGCCTATCGTTGGCAATGGCAATTAGGCCGGATTCTCAGCGCTTCTAGTAATCCGCAAGGCAATGATAAAGTAGCGATTGCGCGGAGCGCAGTGCCGGAGGCAATCGCAGCCTACGACAAAGCCGTAAAAATTTTAAAAGCTTTACGTCGTGATTTAGTTACTGTCAATCGTGACGCCCAATTTTCTTTTAGGGATGAAGTAGAACCAGTCTACCGTGAGTATGTCAGTTTGCTATTGCCTAAAACTGGAGAAACTAGTCCAGAAAATTTAGATAAAGCCAGGAAAGTAATTGAATCATTACAGTTAGCAGAGTTAGATAACTTCTTTCGTAGAGCCTGTTTAGACACACAACCCGTCCAAATTGACAAAATCGATCAACAGCGACAAACAGCTGTAATTTACCCTATAGTGTTAAGCGATCGCCTAGCAATTATTCTCTCGTTACCGAACCAACCAAAAAGTAAATCTCTACAATTGCGTACAGTTGTTATTGCCAAAACAACATTTGAAGACAAAATTAAGGAACTGCGTCGAAAAATCTTACTCAAAAGTCCTCGTGATTTTTTGCATATTTCACAACAGATCTATGACTGGTTAATCAGACCTATCGAATCAGATTTGCATAATAGTGGCGTTCAAAATCTCGTTTTTGTCTTAGATGGAACATTGCAGAGTATCCCCATAGCTGCACTTTACGACCAACAAAAAAAACAATATTTAGTTCAGAAAAAATATAATATTGCAATCACACCAGGTTTAGAGCTATTACCACCTCAGCCTTTAAGCAAAAAACGTTTGCAAGCAGTTGTTGGTGGACTCAGCGAAGGACGTGACGACTTTCCCCCATTACCAGGTGTGAAATATGAGCTTGAGCAAATCAAACTTATATTTTCTACAGCGCAAAATTTTATAGACAATAATTTTACCATTAAAAATATTGAAGAAGCTGTTGAGTCATTTCCTGGCTCAATATTACATTTAGCAACTCACGGACAATTTAGTTCCAAAGCCGAAGATACATTCATTTTGACTTGGAATAAAAGAGTTAATGTTAACGATTTAAATTCTGTACTCAAAACTCGACAAACAAGCCAACAAGGGGCAATTAATTTACTTGTTCTCAGCGCTTGCGAAACCGCTGCTGGTGATAGCCGAGCTACTTTAGGAATTGCTGGCATTGCCTTACAATCAGGGGCACTTAGTACATTGGCGACTCTTTGGAGCGTCAACGATGAAGCAACTGCCGTTTTAATGATCGAGTTTTACAAAGAAATTGCTCAAAACCAAAAAAAAGCAGAAGCTTTGCGTAATGCTCAATTATTTCTTCTTTCAGGAGAGTTAAGTTATAAATTTAAACACCCCTACTACTGGGCCCCTTTTGTTTTAGTAGGGAACTGGGATTAAAAATTCGTAATTCTTAATTTGCAATAAATAGCAATTTTAAAACATCCTCTAAGGTGGGCAATGCCCCAATAGAGTTCAGTTAGGCTGGAATAGATTACACCATAGGGGCACGACGGTAGTAAAATTGTCTAGTTTTAAAATCTCTATCAGCGATTGAAACTTTAATTCCGGTTGGTGTGATTTAATCGTCCTTGGAGGCTATCCTAGATGTGTGTAACCGCAATTATTACCGTAATGACGGGCGGGGAAAAACCTTTTTTCTCTCAGACACTAGACTCTGTTCTGTCCGAGCCGGAAATTTCACAGATTCTTATCTGTGTTTCCCTAACTAACGACTGGATAGAATCTTTACCTTTAATTAACGATTCTCGAATTACTCTTGTAAGGATTCCTCTTGCCCATCCGGGTGCTGTTAGAAATAGCGCTTTAAAATACGTTCAAAATCCTTGGATTGCTTATTGCGATGGGGATGATGTTTGGATTCCTGGCAAAACTCAAAAGCAATTGAATGAAGCTATCGAAAAAGGTTGTGATTTTATCGGATGCGATCACTACCTTATGAACGAAGAAGGTTCTGTTAGAGCTTTTGCTTTGGCTCGGTATATTCCTATGCCTAGCTCTTGGCTTGTTAAAACAGAGATTATGAAAAAGTATCCTTTTAATGAATCCCTTGCGATTGCATCCGATGGTGATTGGTGGACTCAAAACAAATCTAATTTCTCTAAAATTAGACTCCCTCAGCCATTAATAAAATATCGAGTCCGACAAAATAGTGTTAGCTCCTCTACTCCCTCTAAGCGTCGCAAAGCTTTGATTATCTCTATTTCCCAAATACCTATCCTTCAACAATTGATTTTTCTTTCCACATGGATCTTATGGCTGTTTTATCGCTCTAATGTCTATGCTTACAAAAATTGAACTTGTTGGGGAATTAGGGCAGCAAAGGGTCTGTAAACTTTCAAGGTGGCATCCCTCAAACTAAAGAAGGTACTCCCATTGCGATCGCATTAGACTCTCGCGTCAAGGTTAAACACGTTTTTATCCTTAGCTAGGATATCGTCTCCAAAAATCCTAGGCTTTGAATTTAGTGTCCTGAGTATTTATATTCAGGGCACTAAAACTCGGCAATGCCCACCCTACGAAATATTTTTGACTTTTCACTTAGCACTTAGCACTCACCACTCAGCACTACCAAGGATTACCGACCATTGTGAATGCTGCCCAATAATAAGGATGGGATAGTGATTCATCAGGTTGATCAATACTGTCAGCAGGTAAAGGCAAATTCCCTACTGAACCCAAGCCTTGGATTTGACCATTCTTTAAATAAACATTTCCCTTGGCCATAGCTACCTGAGCTTTTCTTAAAGCTTCTGCCCGAATAGGAGCAGTCTTTAAATTCTGATAAAATTCTGTCATTAAAGCTGCTGTACCAACATCGTTGACTGCCCAAAGACTAGCAATACTAGTTTTAACACCTGCTAGTACAGCTAAACCAGCAAAGCCAATCTCTGCTTCTTCGCTCCCCAAAGCAGTTCTGCAAGCACTCAGTACCAGCATTTCGACTTGGGGTTCATTCAACCTTAACTGCCGTATCTGGTTTAAACGTAACTTGTCTTCCCACAGCTGAATGTAGGAGTTGCTTAAAGCACCAGTAGCAAAATCAGCATGGGTTGCCATATGAATAATGCCAAAAGGTTGTTGGCTGCGGATAGTTTTGAGATTTGCTAATGTGGCTTGTTTGTCTAATAATAATTTGCCCTGCCAAAGTTTAGAAATTAATGTTGATAATTCTAGAGGAACTGCTGGTAAGGGTTCTTGTCCCTGAGTACTTTGAGAAACACCGAGCGCTAAAACTTGGGATTTTTTAATGTCAGTATATAAGGTGTTAGTCAAGCTGAGACTTGGCATCAAACCAATACTATATTTTTCTACTAAAAATCCCTTGCCATCGTTAAGGGCTGCTATTGGAATTGAACGTAAGCCAATATCTGGTAGAAATACTAAATTATTGATTTCTCGTGCCTGCAAATCTGTTTCTAGTGGTGCAATAATCCAACTATAAAGTTGTTGAGATGAACGCAAATAAGTGGTACGACGACGGTTTCGTGGATTAATGATTTGGTCACGGAATTCTTGGGCTACTTGCAAAACTTTGGTTTTTGACGCGCTAGGAATGCGCTTGCGTATAGGATCACCCTTCCCGGTTACTACTACTAGTTCGAGTTGTTCATTATCCTGTTCTGCTGTGGTATTTAACTGTTTAGTAGATTTAACTTCGCCTACAAGCCCATTAAGGGGAATTTCTACAGGTACAAAACTAATATAAATAAATGCGGGTTTAACACCAGTAGCTTGCTCAATTGTCAGAGCAATTTCTCTGGCTTCATCCGGTGATTTAAGGGGCGGAGTGGCTACACCTAAATAATCTGCAACCCTAGCTGTTAATTTATCTTCGGGAGTGGGGTTGGTATCAAGGATGGTAACGCCATTTCTAGGCGGATTGGGGTTAGGGTTAGTCGGTGTACCTTGCTTGCACTGAAAAGTGCAGGTAGGAACATCTGGTGTGGGATCTGTTGGTGTGGGGTCTGTTGGTGTGGGGTCTGTTGGTGTGGGGTCTGTTGGTGTGGGGTCTGTTGGTGTGGGGTCTGTTGGTGTGGGGTCTGTTGGTGTGGGGTCTGTTGGTGTGGGGTCTGTTGGTGTGGGATCTGTTGGTGTGGGATCTGTTGGTGTGGGATCTGTTGGTGTGGGATCTGTTGGTGTGGGATCTGTTGGTGTGGGATCTGTTGGTGTGGGATCTGTTGGTGTGGGATCTGTTGGCGTGGGGTCTGTTGGCGTGGGGTCTGTTGGTGTGGGATCTGTTGGCGTGGGGTCTGTTGGGGTAGAAACGACGTTGATTCCTATCTGTATGGGTGTTGAAGAGGAAACAACATCGTTTGCACTAATGGTAAAGGCGTTGAATGAACCATTAGTATCTGTTGGGGGCGTGTAAACCAAAGTATCGCCGCTAGATAAGGTAGTAACACCAGGGACAACAGCAACACCATTAACAGTGAGGCTACCTGTATTTAGCGTATCAATTTGGATGGATGTGATGTCGTTATTGGCATCAGTAACTATTGCAGCCAGAGTATCGAAGCCAAAAGTTACTTGCTGATTAGTTTGGGTATCTGGTAGCGATGAGATTGCCGTTAGTGTAGGAGGAGAGTTGACGGAATTGATGGTGATACCGCTAGGAGTGCCACTAGCAGCCCCGCCATTTGGTAAGACGGGCGAACTCAAGCTACCCGCAGAGATGATTGAAGTGTCACCCGCATTGAGTGCGCCTGCTACGCCATTAACACTGGCATCACCGACAATAAATGGCACATTGTTGGGCCCACCATCATGTTGAATTGTAATAGTACCGCCTACAGGTGGTGCAAAGCTAACATTTGGCTCACCAAGAATAATTCCACTAGTAGCGATCGCATCACCGTCAATTGTTGTCCCTGTTCCTTGAATTAGTCCGTTTGTCAACACCTGCACAGCACCGCCTTGAATCGTGCTGCCAAATTCGCCAATTGCCTGAGTGCTGATAGTGCTAAAACTAATTGTGCTGCCAAAAGGATTGCTAGTTTGTAAGGTAACTGCACCACCTGTAGCAGTTGCACCCGAACCGAAATTTGTGGCGATCGCATCACTATTAATAGTAGTAGTAGTAATGTTATTTCCGGCAGTTAAGTTAACTGCACCACCTGTAGCAGTTGCAGACCCATCTGCGTTGGTAGCGATCGCTGAGGTGTTAATGGCATCATTAACCGTGATATTATTCGCAGCATTTAAGTTAACTGTACCAGATGTACCTGTAAAGCTACCTCCTCCATCTTTACTTACAGAAGAGTTAATTGCCCCTGTAGTGATGCTACCTGCTGTAGTTGTCAGTTGAACATTGCCACCTGTACCGGAGTCAATAAAGCCTTCACTAAAAGAGGAATTAATTGCTTGGGTTAGGATATCACCTGTGGCATTTAAAGTGACCGAGCCACCAGTCGCACTAGTGAAAAACGGCTCAGTAATACTGGTGTCTAGAGAGCCTAAAGTAATTGCACCTCCAGTAGTAGTAACACCGATACTACCTGTTCCATAGCCGTTACCACTGGCAATAATGTTACCTGCACTAATGTTGCCAGTTGCAGACAAATTCACATTGCCGCTGGTACTAAAACTACCAACTGTATTGAGATTTCCCAGAGATAAGCTGGCTCCTGAAATGGTAATGGCTCCTCCGGTAGTATTGATTGTATCGGTGATAGTAGCAAAAATTACAGAGCCACTAGTTGATGTCAGGCTGAAACCACCGCTACTGCCTAAGCTTAATGTAGCTACTCCAGGGGTAGTTACTCCAGGTGTAGACCCAGTAATGGAATCTATGGTAATGTTTCCTGTCGCTTGTAAGTCGATATTCGCACCGAACCCTAAGCTAGCAAGTGCCCCCCAAGAAACGGTGTTAGCCCCACTATCTGCTAGGTCAAAAGGAATACTGCCTGCCGTACTATCAAAAGTACCTGACCCTGATGGAGCATCAATAATAGTCAATGTGCTGGGGTCGAGTAATAAACTCCCTAATTTACCATTGGCTGCTGAAGTATCTACTTGACCATTGAAGGTTAAGAAATTTTTGCCCGATACTTCTACAAAACCACCATCGCCAATATTTACCCCTCCACGGGCAGTAATTTTTCCTAAAAATTGAGTTGTATCGTTACCCCAAACAATAACGCGTCCCCCATTTCCATTTAGGTTGCTGTCAGCGTTAATTACCGAATTGGAGTCAACATAAGTTTGAGCCGCATTGGGCACAGTTCCCTGACCTTTGTAATCACCTCCAATCAGCACAGTACCGCCACCATTCGTCCCAGAGGCGTTAATATTAGCGCCAATTACGCCCACTTTTTTACCCAAAGCATTCACAGTACCGCCTGTTGGGCCGGATACATCTACTTTGCCGGACACAATGGTTGTACCTGGAGTAATAGGAACATTGGTGTTGGAACCGGGAACTTTCACACTACCATCAGGGTTTGCGCTTAACCCAGTGTTACCTACTGTCAACAGTTCGGGTAAAGAGACAATGGGAATTGTCGAATTGTTTGGTTGATTACTATTAGCAGCTAGGGGCTGAATTTCCAGACTCAACAAATTTCCTGGCTGACTCAGACGTACCCAACTTTGCCCTGGTACAGATGTAATCAGGATTTGTCCTGCTGGTGCTGAGAGTTGCCCAGTATTTACGACTGTCCCGCCCAAAAGGTTCAAACTCTGCCCCGCACCCACGCCCAAATTGCCAGCATTCAAAATTGCCCCTGGCTGAGTCATGGTAAATGCAAATCCAGTGGGATTACCTGCTAAAACTGTATAGTCATTAGCACCAATGGCATTAAACCAACTGTTACCAAAGCCAACACCGTTAGCTGTTGTTGCCGTAAAAGCGCCAGGAACATTTAAACTGGCATTAGATCCAAAAACAAATCCTGCCGGATTCATCAAGAAGAGGTTAGGACTGCCCCCTGTTACTTGAATTAAGCCATTAATTACTGAAGCATTGCCACCTGTAATCCGTCCGAGAATATTTTGCAAGTTGGGATTGGCTTGAAAATTGGCGATTTGTTCTGGTGTTACCCCAAACTGTTGAAAGCTGTGGAAGAGGTTAGCACCATCGCCAGAAGTTGTACCACCAGTAATATCGAGCCTGTTGCCATTGGGAGTAACTATTGTGCCTGTACCGTCAATAGCAGGTACAATTTGTTGCGCTTTGGCAATGCCAGTATAAATCGCGGCGAACAGAGGAACAATTGCTAAGGAAATATATTTAAGTGTTTGAAAATTAGGGATAAGAGGAATGTAGCCAACTTTGAGAGACTTTAAGCCTGAAAAAGCAGCCTTTGCCTGAGTAGCCGCCTCAGCAATAAAATTATGTGAAAGTTTCTTATGCCGCAATCGGAAACGTCCTGCGGGTAATTCCACATCGATTTGATACTGGTCAGCGAGTCCCCGCCGTTTTAGTGCTTGAGCAATAACTTGTTGGGAACACAAAACAACTTCTAAACTGCGCTCTTGAGTTACACTAGCTGAATGTTTGCGGTAATAGTAGAGTGGTTTCTTGACGTGTCCTACCTGAGCAACTTCTGATAGTCGCAAACATAAATCGTAGTCTTCAGCATAAGACGGCGAACCATCAAATCCATTCACTCGGTCGTAAGCTGAACGGCGAATGAGGCGGAATTGGAAAGTCATAAAATCCACTAGCAGCCGTTCTGGGGAGTAGGGAATGCGACAACGATTACCATAGCCGAGAACCTTGCTGTTTTCGTCGATATCTAGGTAGTCAGTGTAAACAAATCCCATTTCTTGGTAAAGGTTGAGTTTGGCAGCGGTTTCTGCCAAAGCTGTAGGGGCTAGTAGGTCATCGCTATCTATCCAACCGATGTAAATTCCAGTAGTTTGGGCGATCGCTGCTTGTCGCGCTAAAGTAATTCCTTGATGGGGCGCTGTTACTACGCGGATTCTCGCATCTTTATGGGTATATTCCTTGGCGATCGCCACAGATGCATCTGTAGAGCCATCATCCCAAATTAGTAGCTCAAAGTCTTGCCATGTCTGTTGTAGGACACTCGCGATCGCTGCCCCAAGGTAACGCTCTCGATTGTAATTAATGATGACAATAGAGATCAGCGGTGACATGGAATTACTCCAGATTTGTTAATCTATTACCAGCATACAATGCTAGCGGATATCACTGAGACGCAATTGGTTTAAATGTATTAAATGTATATGTTTTTTTGATTATTAATGTTAATCTCAAAAATATAATATTCAAATTTATATATTCATGTAGCCAAAGCATACTCAGGAGTCGAAAAGGCTAAATCCTTAAATAAGGCATCTCAATACATTCAAAATGAGAAAAGATATAAAAATTAATTTGAAGCCTGAAGCCCAGACTCAGCAAAGATTCATCTGTTTATTTCATCTATTGTTAGATAATTTGCAAAGTTATAACAATCTCAGTTTCAAGTGTGGTTTGCTAATTCTGCATTTGGTCTGGATTGTACCGATGAATGGGCTGAAAGCTACAGCTAGTGATAGTCACACCCACAACTGGGAACTCACAACTGGGAACTCACAACTGGGAACTCAGCACTCAACGCCACCAGCAGTAAATCCTGAGCGGATTTACGTCCGCAAAATTCAAGTTATAGATAGCACAGTCTTTAGTGAAAATGAATTGAATGCAGCTGTGCAGCCTTTTGAAGGACGGGAATTAACTCAAGAAGAAATCGCAAAAGCAGCGGATGCTGTTACCCAGCTTTACCTAAATAAAAACTACATTAATTCTAGGGCGATTCCTGTAGCTCGGCAGCTTGGTAGTACCGATGGTGTTGCCATTATTCGCGTCATCGAAGGGCGACTAGCAGAAATTGAAATTCAAGGAACAAAGCGTTTAAATCCTTCCTATATTCGTAGTCGCATCGAATTGGGCGCTGGTATTCCTTTGAATACAATTAAGCTTGAAGAGCAATTGAGGTTATTAAGACTTGATCCGCTTTTCAACAATATAGAAGCCAGCCTCCGCCCAACGGGTAAGGTTGGGCAAAGTATTCTGATTGTCAGAGTTGATGAAGCAAACCCTTTCACCAGCAGCTTGAGTATAGATAACTATTCTCCACCTAGTATTGGAGCTGAAAGATTTGGTATTCAACTGAGCCATCGCAACTTAACGGGTAATGGAGATGAACTAGCAGGTTCTTATTACCGCACACTTACAGGTGGTTCTAATGTCTTTGATTTTAGCTATCAAATTCCCGTAAACGCCATGAACGGGAAGGTACGCTTGAGAGTCGCACCCAATCGTAACGAAATTACTGAGCCACCGTTTGATCAGTTGGGTATACGGGCTGATCAAGATGTTTATGAAATTAGTTATCGTCAGCCGTTAGTGCGATCGCCTAGAGAAGAATTTGCCTTATCCTTAGGGTTTACTTATGAGGATGGTCAAACTTTTCTTTTTGATCGACTCCCAACTCCTTTTGGTATTGGCCCCGATCCCAATGGAGTTAGCCGCACCAGTGTATTAAAATTTAGCCAAGACTATGTGAGACGCGATCCTCAAGGAGCCTGGTTTCTACTATCGCAATTTAGGTTAGGTACTGGCTTATTCGATGCCACTATCAATAATGATCCAATTCCTGATGGTCGTTTTTTCAGTTGGCTAGGTCAGATACAGCGCGTACAGCAACTTAATGATAATCACCTGTTGCTGATTCAAGCAGACTTGCAACTAACACCAGACAGCTTATTACCTTCCCAGCAATTTGTGATTGGGGGTGGACAGTCTGTAAGGGGATATCGCCAAAATATTCGCTCTGGGGATAATGGATTTCGTTTGGCGATTGAAGATCGGATCACAGTAGAACGTAATGAAGCTGGATTACCTACAATTCAATTCGCGCCGTTTATCGATTTGGGAACCGTTTGGAATCAATCCGATAATCCTAATAAGCTACCCAATCAAACATTTCTAGCTAGTGCAGGCTTAGGATTATTGTGGAATCAAGCTTTCGGATTTGATCGTCTCACTTTGCGGCTCGATTATGGAGTGCCATTTGTCAATTTAGCAGATCGAGGCAATAATGCCCAAGATGAAGGCTTTTACTTTAGTGTGCGCTATCAACCTTAACTTTTAAGAGACAAGCGATCGCTACTTTCTAGAGTATTACAACACAGGGTTAACAATTCAAAATTCAAAATCAGAAAATTCGGTATTACTAATACTAATTCGTAATTCGTAATTATATCTTCAATTACGAATTACGAATTACAAATTAACAATTACGTACCAGCTTACAAAAGATGCTGGTTATTTTCATCACGATGTTTTTTGAGATACTGCATAAATGGCGTGCCACCCGTGCCAATCTCAGTGTCGTTGTTGGACTTGGCTGTCTGCTGGTTAATGTAGCGGGCAGCAAATTTTAGATGCTGAGTACGGAATTGTTCTATTAGTGACACACAGTCATTATATAAGTCCTTGAGTTTCGGTACTCTATCCATGCGGTTTTTGATAAAATCGCGCAGTGTTGAACGTTTTTCCACTTCTTCTACAAAAGCGCGGTGTTTAGGTGGCATATAACCCCGCATTTCTATTAAGTATTCCCACAAGGGATCGCCTTCGTGGGCGATGTTAAATAAAGCATCCATAATAGGTACAATCGTACTCTGTGCGCCTGTCGAACCGCGAAACTGCTGGGGTTCTTCGCCATAAGCTTCTACACCTTCATATATAAGCCCTTCTGGCAATGCAGGGTTGTTTTTCCAGGCGTAAAGGTAGGGACGGACTCGATTGTAGTAAATATAGGGATCGCAGGCTTCTGGCATCCGGCTCATGGTGGCGTTGATGTTTATCCATGCCTGCTTGATGTCTTCTAAAGCAGCAATTACCATATCGGTGTCGCCTTGAGCAATCCCCTGCAAAATATTGGGAATCGCCGCTAGTGCAGGTGCAGCTTTGGCTTCGATTTCGATGTGAATGAGGATAAACCAATCTTCATCCAAACCACCGGAAAAGTTTTGCCACACCATAATGTTGCCAATTTCCATAGGTTCAGTTTCGTGAATTCTTACCCAGTTATCCAAGGTATAGGAGGCATAAGACAACACAGGAGGTCTGCCCAGTCTTTGAGAAATCTGGTAAAAAGGTATGGCAATGTTGTGTGGTAGCACTTTAGGAGTTGTTGCTTCGCCCCAAACATAGGCATGAGTCAGGTAGGAATATATCTGCATTGCCCGACGCAACTGCATCTGGTCTAATGTTTCTCGCTCTACGTCGACTTTGAGCAGGTTCTTAATCACCTGGCGAATCTTTCCGGTAGCTACCCACTTGGGTAGTAAGGCAACAGTCTTTTGTACTTGCCAAAATATATCTGGCAATTTAGCCTCAGCAGGAGAATAAATCGGTAAGAAACCACATTGTTGGCTCACATCGTAATCCTCAAGCCGGAGAGGATTCACAATTCCTTCTTTGAGTGTGATGGTTGTCATAATTCTTTGCCTCAGACAAATTTGTAATACCAATTCAAATAAGAATCTGACAGATTTAAATATGGAAACTGATATTAAAATCTGGCTTTATTAATTTTGAATTTTGCGAAAAGTTGCCAGGAGGGTTTCCAACGCCAGTCGCGCATGGGGGAAACCCCCAAGACTGCGCTGGCTCCTCCGTAGCAAACTTTTCAAGACGAATTTTGAATTGGTATAAGTTGGTGTATAAAAGCCTGATAATGTTCGCGCAACACGCGACGCATCACTTTGTTGGATGCGGTACGTGGCAAAGTATCAATAGTTACTAAATCTTGAATTTTGAACAAGGGATTGAGACGCTGCCGGATTGCTGTTTGTAAGGAATTTTTGAGTGCTTCTTTGTCCTGCTGTACATCAGTGTCCAGCACAGCGTAAATTACTAACTGGCTTGGCCCACCTTCAGCAGGAGAACAGGCGATCGCGGCTGTTTCGCAAATTCCCTCTACAGTATTAAGAATCTGCTCAATTTCCACTGAGCTAACTTTAATACCGCCTAAATTCATTGTGTCGTCAACACGACCTTGGGCACAGTAGTAGCCATTAGGTAATAGCTCGATTTGGTCACCGTGACGGCGGAGGGAAGTGCGGGGGGTATCAGCGAAGTAGACTTGATGATGGTTCTTGTTCAGTAATTCTGTTGAAAGTCCAATAGAAGGGGGAATAATAAATACTTCGCCTTTGTCGGCAGGATGACCTTCTTCGTCAAGAATTACAAAGTCTAAACCTAAAGTTGGTGTACTAAAGGTTGAAGGTGCAGAAGGTTGTACCAGCGTATTAGTGATATATGCCCCGCCAATTTCCGTACCACCGCAGTATTCCATAATTGGTCTGTAGCCAGCTTTGGACATCAAAAAGAGCATATCTTGCGGGTTGGAACACTCACCCGTGGAACTGAATGCTTTGATACTGCTCCAGTCAAGTCCTTGCATACACGAGGTAGTTTTCCAAATGCTGACTAAACTGGGGACTACACCCAGCATAGTGACATGGGCATCTTGAATAAACTCACCAAACCCCCGTTCTGTAGGTGTGCCGTAGTAAAGCGCAATGGTCGCTCGATTAATTAAACTCGCATAGATTAGCCACGGCCCCATCATCCACCCCAAATTAGTCGGCCAGGCTACCACATCACCAGGGTGGATATCTTGGTGTAAATGCCCATCTGTAGCACATTTGATAGGGGTAGTTTGCGTCCAGGGAATTGCTTTCGGTTCTCCCGTAGTACCTGAAGAGAACAGGATGTTAGTGTACGCCGCAGGATGGGCAAAGAAAGCATCGAATTGCTCATTGTTACTGAGAAATTCTTTCCAAGTTAAATCACTAGAACGCAGTTCCAAAGACGGCCCCAGCACGATCGCTCTCGGTGCGTTGGCGTCAACCACTTTGCTATAAAGGGGTAACTGCTTGCCGGAACGCCAAATATAGTCTTGAGTAAAGATAGCTTTAGCCTCAGACAGGTGCAACCGCATCGCAATTTCAGCAGCAGCAAAACTATCGGCAATGGAAACGACCACGCAGCCAGCTTTCACAATACCTAAATAAATTGCCACCGATTCAGCAGTCATCGGCATAGCGATCGCGATCGCATCCCCAGGAACAAAGCCAGCGTTTACCAATCCATTAGCAACTCGGTTGGTTAAAGCCTGGAGTTCTCCATAAGTTAAGGTAGTCAGGGAACCGCCTTCTTCCTGAAAAATAATGGCGATCGCATCTGCATCTGCCAAAAAACAACTTTCAGCAATGTTAAGACGAGCATCTACTAACCATTGGGGAGACTCCACACCCTGCGATAAGTCAACAATTTCGCTATATGGCTTTTGCAGGCGGATACCTAATCGTTGAATCATTATCTCCCAAAACTCACCACGATGCTCAACTGACCAAGCGTGTAGTTCTGCGTAAGAATCAAGCTTTAGCTGTTTCATCAACGCCGCGATGTTGGTTGCCTGTATTTGTTCATCGGAAGGAAACCAAGCTGGAGGAGGCCCTTGGCTGGTGTGCCAGTCTGCAAATGTGGTTTGATAAAGTAGTTCGTGGAAGTGAAAAGGTTGGTCAGGTTTAAGAATGTGGCGGGTGAGATATTGCCAGCACTCTGAGGCAGACAGGCAAGAAAGCCACCGATTGATTTGTGGTAACATCGCGGCAGCCGTTTCTTTTGCTATGCCGCAAGCGATAATTTGTTCTAGCGATAACTGCTTTGTCATCGCTTTTTACCTCTTATAAGAATTTTGGATTTTAGTCTCACGCAGAGGCGCACAGAGAAGTTGCGGTGCGGGGGTTCCCCTTGCCCTTGCAAACTTCGGTGGACGCAGAGAGGATAAGGAGAATTGACTTTGAAAATACTCTGCGTTACTTTGCGCTTACTTTGCGTCCCTCTGCGTTGAAAAAAAACTATGAACTTATGCCAAGTGATACTAAATAATAACTCTGTTTACTCTGTCTTCGTTAAGACCATTCCAAAAGACGGCGATCGCATCTAAAATTTCTCGCCCTCCTTGGATAAATTTGGTTCGGTCAAAATTTGCCTGAAAATAGACTTCCTCCAGTTCTTCTAAAGTATGTCCGGCGTGTTGCCCTTCAACGCGGTTGTGCCAAGTGAAAAATGCTAAATGTAGCTGCGGATGTCGTGTATTTTTAATCCGCGTCAGTCCGTCTTCCAATTCTTGCCAAAAGCCTGCTGCTGCCCAATTTTCAACTGCAAAGCTAGCACCCTCAGCTATTTGGGGGTCATCGCTACCATAGAGGCGTTGCAATTCGTCGCAAAAGTGCAAGGTGCTGGGGCGGCCGTGCTTGCGCTTACCCAGTTCTTCGTAGTGTAGCCCTAACCCTTCAGCTACACCTAGCAGCCATTCAAAATGAGCAGCGCGAAAACGGCAGATACCACCGTCTACAGTGCCTTCTGTACTTACTAGTTCCGGGTCGCCTTCTCGGTCTTTATCTTCTTCAGTTTGAGCTAAATGAGTGCCTGCATTCTTTCCAGGCTGACGATAAATTACGCCTAACTCGTTCAACAAAATCTCTCGACTAGCCCGCGATTGTTGCAGGGTAGGAGAGTTGATCGCTTTTAGTAAAGCTGCAATTAAGAATTGGTTAGAGAAAACCGAGAATTGTTTGATGAAGTGGCGCAATTCTTCATCTGTTGCCGTACCATTGCTAAACCACCGAGTATAAGTGTTATTAGTGATGATGCGGTGCTGCAAAAATTCACGTTCTACTTCAGCCAGGAAGTCGCGGAAGTTATCTACTTGAGCTTGAGTTAACTCGCCTCGCTGCAAGCGTTCTTCAATCCGCGAGGAAATAGTTAAATTGTTTGGTGCTGCAAGAACTTGAGTCATAAAACACCTCGTTTGAGAAACTCACGGCTTAAAGCCGTGTACAGGTTCTCCTATATGTGAAATCCAACTGTAGGAATAGGCTTTGTCCTCCAACGCCAAGGCATACTTCGTTAATTTCAACGGACGGAATGTATCAATCATAACTGCGAGTTCATTCGTCCGTTCTTTACCAATTGACCCCTCGTACATTCCTGGGTGGGGGCCGTGGGGAATGCCGCTAGGATGAACGGTAATTGATGCCCGATCAATTCCTTTACGAGACATGAAGTTGCCTTCTACGTAGTAGATGACCTCATCTGAATCAACGTTGGAATGGTTGTAGGGAGCCGGAATTGCTTGGGGATGATAATCGAAAAGGCGCGGTACAAAAGAACACACAACAAATCCTGGGGCTTCAAAGGTTTGATGTACAGGCGGTGGCTGATGCAGTCGCCCTGTAATTGGCTCAAAGTCTTCGATGTTAAAGGCAAAGGGCCACAGGTGTCCATCCCAGCCAACCACATCTAAAGGATGATGGCGGTAAAGGTAACTGGTAATTTGGTCTTGCGCTTTGACTCGTACCTCAAATTCCCCTTCTTCGTCATAAGTAACTAACTCATCAGGTGGGCGAATGTCACGTTCGCAGTAGGGAGAATGTTCTAAAAATTGACCGTAACGATTGAGATAACGAGCTGGTGGCTCAATATGTCCGTGGGCTTCGATCGCGAGCATCCGTTGCTCAATTCCAGCGTCGGGAATGATGCGCCACAGCACTCCTGTGGGAATCACCAAGTAATCCCCGGCTTTGTAACGCAGGATGCCGTATTGACTTTCCAAAACACCGCTACCATCATGGATGAAAATTATTTCATCACCATGAGCAAACCGATACCAATACCGCATCGGTTGGGTGGGACGAGCAACGGAAATACAGATATCTGCATTAGCCATCAGAGGAACACGAGATGCGATCGCATCCCCACTCAACCCTACTGTCGCTGTCCGTAAGTGGCGGTGCAGCAACGCACCAGTTTCTTCATAGGGAATTTCTACCTTTTGTTCTACTAAAATTTTCTGAATCTGAGTAGGTGGGCGCAGATGGTAAAGCAAGGATTGCACACCTGAGAAGCCGTGAATGCTAATCAATTCTTCGTGATACAAAGAACCGTTGGGCTGGCGAAATTGAGTATGTCGCTTGTGTGGAATTTTGCCCAACTTATAGTAGTAAGTCATATCGCTTCGCCCCTAGACGCTTACGAGATTTCCCCGCCGTGCTTGTTCGCGTTCAATGGCTTCAAACAAGGCTTTGAAGTTTCCTTCACCAAAACCACGCGCCCCGTGTCTTTCAATCACCTCAAAAAACAGTGTTGGTCTATCTTGTACAGGTTGGGTGAAAATTTGCAGCAAATACCCGTCTTGATCCCTATCTACTAAAATTCCCAACTCTGCCAACTTATCTATCGGTTCGTCAATTTTCCCTACTCGTTCTTCTAAATTTTCGTAATAGCTTGGTGGAGTAACTAAAAAATCTACACCTGTTGCTTTCATGCGGGTAACTGTCTCAATAATATTGTCAGTTGCCAACGCCACGTGTTGAACTCCAGGCCCATAATTATATTCCAGGTACTCTTCTATTTGGGATTTGCGTTTGCCACTAGCAGGTTCGTTAATTGGCAATTTTATTTTGCCTGCACCATCCTGCATCACCTTGGACATTAAGGCAGAGTATTCTGTAGCAATGGTTTTATCGTCAAAATGTACTAAAAGATTAAAGCCCATTGTGTCGGCAAAAAACTGCACCCAGCGTTCCATTGCACCTAATTCGACGTTGCCAACTATGTGATCAATGGCATTCAGTCCCACTCCTTTGCTGTTGAGGTGCGCCCTATTTTGAGCCTCGAAACCAGGAGCAAACACACCTGCGTAATCGCTGCGATCGATAAACTTAATCAGAGTGTCACCATAGCCACGAATGGCAGAATAACGAAATTTCCCATAGGCGTCTTCTTGTTCGGTGGGAGCAATAATTCCTATAGCACCTCGGTCGGTTGTTTGTTTGTAAGCGCTAATAGCATCCGGTACTTCTAGGGCGATGATGGCTATACCGTCGCCGTGTTTCAGTACACTTTGAGAAATGGAATGATCCGGACTCAGCCCTGTACTTAAAACAAAGTTGATATTTCCTTGTTGCATCACATAAGATGCTATGTCGCGGTAGCTCGTTTCTAATCCTCGATAAGCTGTGTTAGTAAATCCAAAACACTTCGCATAAAACAACGCTGCTTGCTTGGCGTTCCCAACATAAAATTCGAGGTGGTCAATGCGTTTAATTGGGCAAAAATCGCTCATCATATAATGCTCCTGTTAAAAAGCTTCTTTAACTGCTGAACTTCCTGCCGATTGAACAGCAGTTTCAAAAAGCTTAAATGCAGACAGTTTCAGGTCTTTCATCCCTTAACCAAACATGGTCTGGAATTAACGCCTTTTCTTTTACACTGCCTGTACTAACAATATAGGCACAGCCCCCTAAAGAAGGAGATTGATATAGATAAACATCTCCCCTTTGGCAGGTTTATCTGATGCCTTAAAAAAAATCTATCTTTCGTTGCTGAATTTGAAGTTTAGATTATTAACTTCAGTCTCCTATTTAGATTATAAATTTTACTTACAAGCATATACAAGTGTAAAATATTAACTTTTAAAATAAATTTAGAATGTAGTTTTAACTACCCTATCTGGGGATACTCTTAAAAATAACAACAAGTAACAACAAGAAATCTCATTTCCTTCAACGTATAGGAGGAAAGTTGCCTTGTGGCTATAAAGAGTAATGGGTGAGGATTCCCACTCATTACTCATTACGCAGCACTGATGAAAGACTCAGCACTAAAAGTAGGACTGGAGAATGTGAAGGTGAAGCCAACACTAAAAAACTTTGAACAACTCCAACAATTGGATGACATAGACCGACAACTGTTGTGTCTGTTGCAAGTGAACAGCCGCATAACTTTTGCCGAATTAGCCCGTCAAGTTAATCTCTCAACGCCTGGGTTGCAAAAGAGATTGAGAAAGCTGGAAGAAAAAGGTGTGATTGACCGCTATGTAACTTTGGTGAATCGAGAGGCGCTAGGTTTAGATTTGCTATGTTTTGCCCAGGTTACCTTGGCAAATCATCAGCCTGAATGTGTTGGAATGTTTTGCGATCGCGTCAAGGAGCTACCAGAAGTTTTAGAATGTCACCATCTCAGCGGCGAATTCGACTATTTACTGAAAATGGTTGTCCCTAATCATCAGCACTTGGCAAAGTTACTGTCAGAGAAAATTACCCGCATTCCTGGCATAGATAGAATCCAAACCAATATTGTTCTTAATGAAATCAAAGCTTCAACCTCGCTACCATTGGATTAAATACAGCAGGTGAAATCCGATGCTTGCATCACTAGAGGCGCTTCTTTCATCAGTTGTGGACTACGCTGGACTGTTTCCGCCAGCAAAGTTGGAATTACCACAAGCAATGGCAAATTATGCAGAATACCAAGCAACTCCTTATGCTTGGATGTTAGGTCGCTTTGTTTTGCCAGTTTCCCGGTTGCAGGAGTTTGAAACACTTTTGCCTGAAAAACCAACAAAATGGTCACTTAGCATAATTATGACTGGAGATGTGAAAGAAGCGATTGCACAGCTACAGTCATTTAACAACGAGAAAATTGCCATTACATCTCTAGAATTTCCTCCACTTCCACCAGCTGAAATCGAAAAAATACTTTCCTTCCTTCCTGCTGGAATAGAATCATTCTTTGAAATTCTTCTTAATAGCGACTTCAAAACTTATTTACCCGTTTTGCAACATACTGGTGCAGCCGCTAAAATCCGCACTGGCGGCGTAACAGTTGATGCTTTCCCTAGCGTTACTCAACTGTGCCAGAGTATCTTCGCTTTTGCAGAAGCTCAAGTTTCCTTTAAAGCAACCGCAGGATTGCATCATCCATTATTAGGCAAACATCCTTTAACAAGTGAGCCAAACAGCGTTGTAACCGTTATGCACGGCTTTTTAAATGTTACAGTCTTGGCAGCACTTGTTTATCAGCAAAAAATAACGCCAGAGTTAGCCTTAGAATTACTCCAAGAATCATCCAGCAATAATTT
Source organism: Mojavia pulchra JT2-VF2 (assembly GCA_019359325.1). Classification (GTDB taxonomy): domain Bacteria; phylum Cyanobacteriota; class Cyanobacteriia; order Cyanobacteriales; family Nostocaceae; genus Mojavia; species Mojavia pulchra. The sequence goes on from JAHHHN010000009.1 coordinate 194,309, forward strand.
TCACTTCACAACCGATGGCATTTCTTGGAAAGATTACCAACTAAATATTGCAGAGATAGAAAAAACTAGGCAACATTTCTTCCGTTCCTTTGGTTCCTGTTCATTTCAAGAACCCATAGATGATTTGAAGGAACTTAAATTGGTGCATTAATATAACAAGGCAGTGCGATGACTTTTGGCACTGCGCGGGAGCGCGATCGCCTGGCGCGCGGATGAGATATGTATAAAGTTGTCGGCGATCGCCTTTTATTCGCTAAACCTTATTGATTTAAAACCAAGTCCTTCTAACGAAATCTATCTAATAATTCTTGCCGCGATAGTTGCAATAATAAAGGAGTAAATTCCTCTGGAGTTAATGCCAATAAAGGTTCAATAATTACGCTTAATTCCGCATCTAAAGAACCAAACCGAACTCGCAACAAATTCTCTATAACATTACGACGTTCTGCTTTGATTCCTTCCTGAATACCTGTTTGAAGTCCTGTTTGAAGTCCTGTTTGAAGTCCTGTTTGAAGTCCTGTTTGAAGTCCTTCTTGTTTAGCTTCTGCTAATTTTTGCTCGTAAATAGGTGATAAGCGCATAATTAAATCTCTATCCTCCTGGTCTATATTTTGATTGACTTCCAAAGTAGTCTTTAAACTTAATAGTAAATCAATTACTTTAGAACGCAAAGGATTATCTTGGGGTATTTCTTCTAATTCATCTATAGCTTGTTGCTGGACTCTGCCCTTACCTAAAATTCTCAACCATAATGTTTCTTCCGTACAAGGTAATTGGTGAATTGCCACAATTGCTGTTCTCAAATAATCTCCTAATAAATGTACTCCTACTCCCCATCTCTCTTCGTCTATGCTGGTTCTAAAACCATTTAAGATAGATTCTGAAGCTGTAGGTGTAAAAATCCACAAACGTGGTAACTCTGATTCTATAATTCTATTTTTATCACCTTTTGCCTGACGCTTAAAATCGGCAAATATATCAAATAACTTGTTCATACAACTGCGAATCTCCGCAACTGTAGCCGCATTTCTAAATGGTTCAATTAATGCAGGTTCAGCCACAAATTTTCCTAACAGTCCTAATTCTATTCTGTTGGTTGTTGATTGGGGCGAAGGTGCAAAATAAACATCGATCTCTCGTATTTCTGCTGAAACTTTTCGATTTGTTTCCACTTCACCCAATGGTTGTAACAATTCTTGAAGATAATCTTTTGCAAACTGGTCGTAGGGAAACCTGGTCATGAGCTAATTTTTTGGTTGTACCAATATTTTACATACAGCGGATTTCTGCTATGAGTGCGATCGCCACTTGCTCTAAAATATTCATAACAATCGCATTGTCACCCGATACAATCGAATTGTTTCCCAATACAATCGCATTGTCACCCGATACAATCGCATTGTTTCCCGATACAATCGCATTGTCACCCGATACAATCGCATTGTTTCCCGATACAATCGCATTGTCACTCGATACAATCGCATTGCAGGGCGATGCAACTCAATTGCAGGGCGATGCAATCAAATTATCAATGAATATTAAGGGCGATGACGGGAAGCTTTACGCGCTCGGTTGAATTAGGGGCGATATCATATCCCGTTGGTATAGCAACTAAAGGAGGATGGCAATAAATATCACATCGCTAATCGCCGATTTCCATACCATTGGCTCAAATCATCCTCAATCGCTTCAAGAATGGCGATCGCCTCAGTTATGGATTCTGAAGAAGCAGCTAAAAGTGCAAACGCTCGCTCAAGGCGTTGTTGATAGTCCTGCGGGCAAATAGCAAACCTACCCGCGACTGCCGTTGCTCCCTTTTCATTTAACAGGTAATCTTCATTGAGCGCGAATAAAACCTGATTCATACACGCCACACTGCGGAAACAACAACCTGCTGCGTAAACAACATCATTGCGCGCAATCGCCTTTTTTGCGACTAGCAGCGAGAAACTGATTTCCCAAGCAAAAGTATTTATAGTTGCTTGTTTCAACTCAACTGGATAGGGTTTTGTCTTCGCCTTCAAAGCTTCTAAAACACTATCAGGATCGTAAAGTGGCTGACAAAGAGCTACTTCCCCCATATAAATCGAAGACACAAAGCCGTGGGGATGCCCTGGTTGATAATCAATAGTAATTTGTCCAGCATGGCAATCATCAATGACACGATTGACTTTTGCCAAATCTCGATAAAGAAAATCTACACCTACACCTTCGACCTTTAGCCAGCCGCCACCATTAATCCATTTTCCCCATTCCCCGATTGCAGTAATCAAATTTACGCGACCTTGATCATCAAGTTCAGAGGCGAGGCGATTCAAAGCAATTAAATCGGGCGGGTTTTCTTTGTTGTAATAAATTCCCAAATCCACATCTGACTTCTGTGTATGGTTACCCCGTGCCCGTGAACCACCTAGTGCGATCGCTGTAATTCCCTCAATTGACTGCAAACTAGAAACAATATGGTTAATGAATTGGGGCAATTCTTTACTCATAGAGCGATTGTTAAATTTCCATTGGGGACTTACACAAAATAAATTATTCAATTTACTCAGATAATAATATTTTTCTTTCTCCCTCTGCCCCCTGCCCCCTGCCTACACAGCAATGGGATATTTTTTGAGTTGAAAGTCCCTTGAGCCAGTACAGGTAATGGCCAACACAAGTCCTAAGATGCGAGATAATTTTTAAAAGATACAAGGGTGAATTCCATTGGTGCAACAACCAGAACTCCAAGAAAATTCCTCATCAGTGCAAGCTCTCCAGCGTGTGCTAATCAGCTTGAGCAATTACCGATGGATTTCATTAGGAGCTTTATTTAGTCTATTACTATTGACAGTTGCTAATGCGGTTACTCCCCAATTATTTCGCTGGGGAATCGATCAAGGCATTGCTAAAGAAAACTTACAAATAGTATTTTACAGCGCTGCATGGATGGTAGCGGCTGCGATCGCCCGTGGTTTGTTTAACTTTGGGCAAAGCTACTTGGCAGAGTCTGCTTCTCAAGGTGTAGCCTATGACCTACGAAACAAAATTTTTAGCAAAATTCAAAATCTTAGTTTTAGCTATCACGATCGCTCCCAGACTTCCCAACTGCTAACCCGTGTTACTAGTGACATCGAGCAGATCCGCACTTTTATTGGCACTAGCTTGATTCAGGTTGTGAGTGCAGTGGTGACATTGGTGAGTATTGCGGTAATTTTGCTGGTGATGGATTGGCAGTTGGCATTAATTACCCTGACGGTAGTACCTGTATCAGGATGGTTAATGGCGCAATTTATCACCCGCAATGACCGACTTTTCCGGCAGGTGCAAGAACAACTGAGCAACCTGAATGCGGTATTGCAAGAAAATCTATTTGGGATACGGGTAGTAAAAGCTTTTGTGCGGGAATCTGCCGAAAGGTCGCGTTACACGACTTTAAATGACGCCCTAGTCACGGCAAATATGAAGACGATTCGCGCCATCCGCAATACTTTCCCTTTTATCTTTTTAACGAGTAATTTGGTGACTGTAGCAGTTTTTGGCTATGGTGGGGCACAGGTAATTGGTGATAGGTTCTCGATTGGTGAACTAGTAGCGTTTAACTCTTACTTGGCGTTAATTCTCCAACCAATTTTACTGATTGGATTTGCTGCACCTGCGATCGCCCAAGCAGCTGCTTCTGCTGAACGAGTTTACGAAGTGGTGGATGCAGCAGTAGAAATTCGCGATCGCCCGGATGCTATTCCGTTTAGCACCTGCGGCGGTAGAATTACCTTTGAGAATGTTTCGTTTCGTTATCCAGGAGCCACAACCGAAGCTCTCAAAAATGTTTCTTTTGAAACCAAGCCTAACGAGCTGATTGCTGTTTTAGGGATGACGGGTTCTGGTAAAAGCACAATTATGAACTTGATTCCCCGCTTTTATGATGTCACCAGGGGAGCAATTCGCATTGACGGCCGGGATGTGCGGGATTTTACACTCACAAGTTTAAGAGCGCACATTGGCATTGTGTTCCAAGAAACTACACTTTTTTCTGGCACTCTCCGTGAGAATATCGCTTATGCCAAACCAAATGCCAGTTTAGAACAGGTGATTGAGGTTGCAAAAACTGCTCAAATTCATGATTTCATCAGCAGTTTGCCCGATGGTTACGAGACAATTGTGGGTGAACGTGGTATTGGGTTATCTGGTGGACAAAAGCAACGCATTGCGATCGCCCGCACCTTACTCACCGATTACAGTATTCTGATTTTAGATGACAGTACCTCTGCCGTTGATGCCAAAACTGCTACTCAGATTCAAGCCGAACTCGATGGACTCATGCGCCAAAAAGCTTGTGTTACTTTTGTTGTGGCTCAACGCATTAGTACCGTCAAGAATGCAGATCGGATTTTTTTGCTAGATAAAGGACGATTGGTTGCCCAAGGTACTCACGAAGAATTGATGCACACCAGTCCACTCTACGGTGTGATTTTGGAATCTCAAGTAAAGCAGAAGGAGAAACAATGAGAGGTATAGGCCCGGTTGTTGCATCCGAGCAACAGGCAACTCACCAAATCTCCACCTTACGGCGCTTTTTACAATATCTGCGACCCTACCACAAAGAAATTCCCATTGCTCTGACATTAGTATTTACTGGAGCCGCAACCCAGGCGATCGGGCCATTTTTACTAGGCTGGTCAATTGACCACCTAATCGTACCCGGAAATTTGCCGGGTTTGTTGCTGCTATTAGGACTACTCGGACTAACTTACGGACTGAGTATTTGGGCAATTCGGGGTCAAATTATTCGAGTCGGCTGGATTATGCAGCGATTGCTGGCTCAACTGAGACAAGACATTTTCACTAAAATCCAGAGTCTACCACTCAGTTTTTTTGACCGCAGTGAAGCAGGCGATTTAATGAGCCGTTTGCTGAATGATGTCAACACTGTGAATCAAGCATTTGGACAAACGATCGCCCAAATGCTGGGTAATTTTTTCAGTTTGGTTGGCATTGTGATTGCCATGCTTGCCATCAATTTGCAACTCGGCTTGTTGAGCAACCTAGTTGTACCAATCATGATTTTTACCACAAGCTTATTTGCACGTTGGGCAAGAGCCAGATTTCGCGTCACGCGCCAGACAATTGGGGAACTTTCCGCCAAGCTAGAAGAAGATATTGGCAGTGTGCGAGAAGCACAGGCATTTAATCGCGTACCTCTTAACATTGAAGAATTTGACATCCTCAATGCCGCCAATCGTGATGCTAACGTCCAGGCTGTAGCAATTACTGCGGCATTTTTACCATCCATTGATTTTCTCAACACACTGGCAACCGCAGGTGTACTAGCTTATGGTGGCTATCTTGCTGTCACAGGAGCAGCGACAGTAGGTGTAGTGACATCATTTTTACTTTACGTTCAGCAATTCTTTCGCCCTATTCAAATTCTCAGTCAGTTTTACACTCAGGCTCAGTCTGCCTTTGCCGGATTAGAGCGAATCTTCCTGCTGTTAGATGAACCGTCGCAACTCAATGATGCACCCGATGCGATCGAAATGCCACCCATTCACGGTGAAGTAATATTCGAGAATGTCAAGTTTGGCTATAACCCAGAGCAATTGGTTCTCAAGGGAGTGAATTTACACGCCCGTCCCGGACAAATGGTTGCATTAGTCGGGCCAACCGGCTCTGGAAAAACTACCATTATTAACCTCATATTGCGTTTTTATGATGTGTCTGGTGGCACAGTAAAAATTGATGACATTGATGTCCGTGATGTCACTCAAGCTAGTTTGCGGCGTCAGATTGGTATTGTTTTGCAAGACAATATTTTATTTAGCGGTACTGTTGCTGAAAATATTGCTTTTGGCTTGCCACACGCTACCCAAGCCGATATCGAAGCAGCTGCACAAATGGCGAATGTGCATGAGTTCATCACCTCACTGCCAGAGGGTTACACAACTCAATTGGGTGAACGAGGTGCGCCCCTCAGCCAAGGACAGCGACAACTCATTAGTATTGCCCGTGCGGTATTGATTAACCCCCGAATTCTGATTCTTGATGAAGCGACCAGCAGTATAGATACTCGCACAGAAGCACTCGTACAAACTGCGATCGCCCGCTTACTACAAGGTCGTACCAGCTTCGTGATTGCCCACCGTCTCAGCACCGTTACCCAAGCCGATCAGGTGCTAGTGATTCAGCAAGGACAAATTATCGAACAGGGTACTCATGCAGAACTTATTAGTCAGCAAGGTATGTACGCCAACCTCTATGCTCTCCAGTTGGGTACAGCAACCACTTAGGTTTACCGAACTTTAGATTTTAAATTTTAAATTTTGGATTGAATATTCAAGATTTAAAGTTTAAAGTGGTTTCCTAGTACCCAAGCCAAAATTTCTGTAATCTACGTTTCTAAAATTTGTCTAAATCTAAGTTGCTGAATAACTTCCGCATCTACCTCTCTAGCCTCACCTTCTTCAGTATTCTTAAATAGCACCGTAAACGCACCCGCACCTAACCTATCTTGAGGAAAGAGGCGATAACAAGGCATTGTAGTTAAATGCGATTGATACTCTTGCAAATAACTAATATTTACTGGCTGAAACTGCGGGAAACGTGCTAAAAACCATTCACAAACTTCTTCGTTTTCTTCAGGCGAGTAAGTGCAAGTCATATAAGCAAGATAACCTTGCGGTGCAACAATTTGAGCAGAGTTAGCAATAATGCGCTTTTGGCGATTGGCACATTTGTTAATATTAGTTGGGTGGAAACATCCTGGTGCTGTTTCACCTTTAGCTAGTAAAGATTGCCCAGTGCAAGGAGCATCTACTATAACTAAATCGCTTGATAAAGGTATCGCTTCAGCAAATATACTAGAATCTCTATTAGCTACAAAACTAGGGTAAATATGGCAACGTTTCAAATTAGAAATTAGCATCCCTAAACGTTTGCCAATAACTTCATTACTTATAATTAAATTCGGTTGCAATGCTTTCCAGGCAAAGATACTTTTTCCGCCTGGTGCAGCACATATATCAAAAATTAAACGTACTGATGGGGGATTGGTTAACAAAGTAGCAGCCGCAAATACAGAAGAGAAATCTAAACAATAGAAATATCCCTGTTCATGTAGAGGATGTTTACCAGGTTTCTCTTTTAAGTGTAAACGGTCTACAAATTGTGGTTGCCAAAATGTTGGACTTGCTACTGAAAAAGGTAAATTATCTGGCTTTTCCTGACACCAAAGAATACAGGGTAGAAAAGGCTGGGGATTAATTAACGCCTCAATAAACTTTTCTTGTGTATCAGGATTTTCAAACAAACGCCGTGAGAGTTTGAGTAATAAATTTGAAGGTTTTTCCATCTGGGAGTGAAACTGTTATGGAAGAACAATGCCATGCCAGGATTTGGCTGCATACTGAAAAACATAATGACCGCCATTCTATCGCGATCGCTACCATGCGACTGGCATCAGCTTCCAGCCTCAAACTGGAAGTTATCGCCTTTAGGGGCGCTAGCTAACCGCACTCAAACGATTGCCAAACTATCCACTGCACCGTATTGGGTCATGCTCTTAGATAATTTTCCGCGAAAAATACGTCAAGAAGCACAACTGTGGCGGGACGAAGGCATAATTAGTTCCTCACAGTACGAACAACTAGCTAACCGTTATCAATTTAATAACCTAGAAGCTGCTACCCGCGATCGCTTTGTGATGATTGTGATTGGAATCGGTGGCATACTTCTAGTATTAGGTGTAATTACCTTTGTAGCAGCCAATTGGCAGTCTTGGACAAGAGAAGTCAGATTTATCTTAATGATGAGTTTGTTTTTGTCCACTGCGATTACTGGTTTTTACACCTGGAGACAGCCTGCACTCAGCAAAGCCGAAGGCAAAAAACCGCAACGCAGTAAACGCTTACTCGGAGAAGCATTGCTGATTTTAAGCGCATTTATTTTAGGCGCAAATATACTGCTGATGGCCCAAACCTTCAATATTGTCGGTTCCAGTTCGGAACTGTTTTTAGCCTGGGGGTTTGGTGTTTTGATCATGGCTTACAGTCTGTCCTTAAATTCCTTGGGAATTTTGGCAATAGTCTTAATCCAGATTGGCTATTGGAGTGGGTTGGGAGACTGGTGGTACACATCAAACGATTTGACTTGGGCGCGGTTATTAGTGCGACACATGCCCTTGGTATCATGGTTGCTGTTTGTGCCTTTAGCTTATATTTGCCGATCGCGCTGGATTTTTGGACTAGCAGCCTTTGCCTTTACGACTTCTTTGCAATTCAACCTCAATCCCCTGCAAGTGCTAACTTACTCTGATATAGCACCTTGGGTAGCGTCTTTTGCCTTTGCGCTTCCACCTGCATTACTGTGGAGTTATGATGACCTGCTATTTCCCACAGTAAATTACAGGCTGTTTCAACCCTTGGCTCGTAGTTTAGCCTTGGTGTGTTTCGGCTTTGTCTTTTATATTCTGTCCTTTCGCTGGCAATGGCAATTTCCAGATTATGGTTATACCCTGCCAACAACTAACAGCAACATTCTTAGGACTCTTCCCATCATCGATTTGGGGATTCTCAGTGGTTTGGCAGTTTTGCAATGGTTATTTTTGCTGCGTCAAAGAAGCAACCCTCCGCGTCGGGAAGTAATTTTCACCATTGCTTTAGTTAGTGCATTTATTGGGATCACCGCCTTAGTACCTTTCTGGCATCAAGCTGTTAGCCGGATTAGTGAACTAGGGATTTTTGTGTTCAATGTACTATTAGCTATCTTAGCTTGGGGACTCATCCAAGAAGGAATAAAGTTAAACGATAGACGCTCCTTCTGGGGCGGTATGCTATTGTTAACTCTACAAGTCGTCAGTCGAGTATTAGAGTACGACACCGACTTGCTGTTTAAGTCCCTTGTGTTTGTCATGTGCGGTTCTGCACTGATTAGTGCTGGACTTTGGTTTGAACGCCGCCAACCTGCTGCATCTAAGTCTTCAGGTAAAGCCTAAAAGCGCAAAGAAATAATTCTTGGCTTTTGAGTGGTTTTAAGTTCATCATCTCTCTGCGTCAGTCCTAATTCTGGGTATCAATCCAGAGAAAATGGTTACTTTTAACTTTGCCAATTTCCCCTTGTTTTAGGACTACGCCCATGAATAGTAATACCTCTGAATCGAATAAATCGAATAAATCCAATCAATCGCTATCTCCAGAAGCAGAATTTTCTGGAAAGCTGACTTTTCGAGACTATCTAATTGCTACTGAACAGAAAGCAAACAAACCTCTTCCTTTTTGGCGGCTGCTGGTTCCCCTGTTAATCCAAACAGGGTTAATTATGGCAGTACCTACCCAAGCTTTGTACACAGACGTTGCAGGTAAGACAGTTATTTTGCAAAGTGCGCCTGTCAACCCTAATGATGTGCAGCAATCCGCCGTAAATTTGGACTATAACATATCCCGCCTGGCAACATTGAGAAGACTTCCTGGCTGGGAGGAGTTGTTAAGGCAAAATCGTGGTAGAAATAGACAATTGGCTCAAGGAACCAACTTGTATGTGACTTTGCAAGAGCAACAATCTTCTGGTCGTGGTGTTCCCAGAGCTTGGAGGTTGGTGCGAGTCAGTGGTAAGCGTCCAACAAACCTGCCAAACAATCAGGTAGCTTTAAAAGGCGTTTATCGAGATGGCTTTGTCACCTATGGCGTGGAAACTTATTACATCCCAGAAGAGCAACGGGAACAGATTAGTAGAGATATCTCCCGGAATTTGAACAGCCGAGGGGGACGACGACAACCGATAGTAGTGAAAGTTAAAGTCGATCCCCAAGGTAACGCAGTACCCATTAGTCTATGGGTACGCGATCGCAACTATCGCTTTTAAATTTTTTGCCGTAACTGCCAGGCTACACCAAAAGCTGCCCCAGCCCCGGCTACCAAGCCGGTACTCATTCCTTGTATAGTGTTTTGAATTGGGCTTTCGGTCAAACACTCATTCGTAACTGTCTTGGCTTGCAAGCACATAGTGCTTTCTGCCCAGCTGGTAGTACCGCCTAAAATTACACCTGTGATGCTACAGGAAACAACGAGTAGCAAAAGGCTTTTGGTTTTTCTATCCATAGATGGATTTTTAGATGTGCAGTTAGTAACAAATCATCAACTACTTTACACATCTTCAGGGAAATTGTCAGCTAGTTGGGGATTGGGGATTGGGGAATTGTGCGATCGCGCGCAACATCAAAGGCGATCGCTCACTATAAAAATTAGTTAAAAAATGCCCCATCTTAGGGTATAAAATGCTATTGCACCAAAAACTATGAAATATCAAGATGGTGCGTTACACTACAGTTCTGAAAGTAGCTAGACTGCTGTAGGCAACGCTTCACTAACACGCCTTGAGTAGTCTATAGCGTGTTTACATAAAGCATATTTTTTTAAAACCGTAATTGTACTCAAGTAAAAGCACGATTGCTTAAATATAATTTATACGAATTATTATATTAAGTATAAGTGTAAAAAATTGAAAGGTAATCAGATTTACTGGAATAAATGTCAACTCTGGATACTCGTATGGTTACTAGTAGTGGGAGCAACCGGAGTTACACAAAAAGCGACCGCACAGGAATACACTCTACCAAAAGCAGAAGAGAGTATAGATTCAAATTTAACTGTAGACTACTCTTTGTCAGAAAATAACGAACCGATGGCGCAAGTCACATCGGTTTCTCAATTAAAAGACATACAATCTACAGACTGGGCATTCCAAGCATTACAGTCTTTGGTGGAACGCTATGGCTGTATAGTGGGTTTTCCAGATGCGACATATCGGGGTAATAGAAGTATAAGCCGATATGAATTTGCAGCAGGTGTAAATGCTTGCTTGGAGCGAATAAATGAGTTAATCATCACAAGTACCAATGATTTGGTCACCCGTGAAGATTTAGGAAAATTACGAAAATTACAGGAAGAATTTGCTAGCGAATTAGTGTCTTTGCGGGGTCGAGTTGATAGTTTAGAAGCCCGTACCACTGAAATAGCTACCCAACAATTTTCTCCTACTACTAAACTTAGCGGACTTCTTATAGCTGGCATTCAAGGTCGCAGTAGCAATCGTGGTGATGTTAACCCTAGAGATGGCATTAAAGATTCAGATGATGCTGGTACAAATACTAATGTTATCTCTTTGGCACAGCTATTTTTAACCACCCAATTTACTCCCCGTAGTTATTTGTTGACAGGTCTTTTATTTGGTGTTGGCAGCAGCGGCCCTAGATTTAGTAATAACGTCTCTCGAAATAACGTTATCGTTGGCTACGAATATCCTACCAATGACGAATTGATCGTCAGTGACCTGAATTATCACTGGTTAGTAACTGACAACTTAGCAGTGATGTTGGGAACGCAAGGCGTAAATATGACGACTGCTTTCCGAGGCCCAAACAGGGTAGAAAACGCTGCTACTGGGCCATTATCTTTTTTTGCCCAAAGAAATCCAATTTTAAATATGGGGTTTGGTCATGGTGGTATAGCTGTCGATTGGCAATTTGCCAAACGTGCAAGTCTACAGGCACTTTATTCTAGTTTCATACCCGGAAATCCCGGTAAAAAAACCGGCTTATTTGATGGTAACACTACTACAGGTATACAATTGTTGTTAACACCAACTGATGCTGTAGATTTGAGTTTGTACTACGTTAATAACTACTCTTCAGATGGTTGTTTGCTAACTTATGTACAAGATGAGTGCTTAACTGCAAACTCAGAACCATTAAAAACTAATGCTGTTGGTGCTACTGTAACTTGGCAAATTTCACCACGCTTTAATATAGGTGCATGGGGTGGTTATACTAATTCTTACATTCCTGGAAGTTCGGGAAATGTAGAGACCAATAATTATATGGTGTTTATGAATTTTCCAGATTTATTTTCCCAAGGGAATCTGGGCGGCATTTATATTGGACAACCTCCTAAAATTACCAGTAGTGGCCTACCTGACGGAAGTAATGTTCCTGACTCGATAAATACAGGCAGAGGACGTGCTGGAGGACAACCAGGAACGACTACTCATATTGAAGTGTTTTATCGTTTCCAGCTAAATGATAATATTAGTATTACACCAGGAATAATTCATATTTTGCAACCAGGTCATACACCAGACAATGACCCAGTTACCATCGGCATCTTACGGAGTACCTTTAGCTTTTGACTTTCCTTGCGGGAAGTCCCCCGGTTCCGTAAACTACACCGGGGAATGAAAGCACTTTTCTACGACGATTCCATCTCCGAATCACATCAACCGCAGGTTAATTGATGAGTGGGATGAATTTTGTAACTACTGCTGCATTGACGGAGCGTTAAAAATTCTACTGGATACTGGTATTCTTGAGCTAGTTTTAGTTACTGCTAAAGACTCGCTACTTTCTGACTTAGAGGAAACAACTGTTTTACTATTAGAATTGTCAGCGACGTTAGCTTGAGGCGGTACATTTGTATTTTGATTAGGCAGTGAATCCGATGAGACGGGAACACTATTATTAGGATTTTTATTGTCTGGTTCTGTAACAACTTGGGCTTGAGATACAGTCAATGTCAAACTTTGACTAACTACTAACATGAATCCTAAAAATTGTATTGAATTATTCATGGTGATTAACGAAATTGTTAATTAATGAGTAGCAAGCTAATTAAGAAGATGTTTGTCAAATATCAAGTTGTATTGATATGCCCTCAAACTTTATTTTTAAGGGGATAAAGTTCTCCAAGCCCCGCTTAAAAAGATAAAAAGGGGGATATGAAAAGTATTTGATACATCACTAACAACTTTTAAATCATCCTTTAAGAAGGAAATCGCCATAAAATATCAATATTTTAGGCAACACTTAATTACATAAACATTGTTGATTCACTCAATAATGTTTATGCACTATTTGAATAGACTTGTTACTATGAATTTGATGTAAATTATTTGGGATATTTAACAAGTCAATGCCAATTATTATCAATTTTGATAAATAGTCTGATATATGCAATTCTTGAATAATTAATGAATTCTAAATATGCATTTTTCAGAAACATTGATTTAATTGGTATCAATTAATAACTTAACTCTTAAATATTGCAAAAAAAAGAGGAATTTTACGGAAATGTTTGTTTGTAAATACTGTTGATAATTTTAGCTATTTAACTATGTATTTATGTAATTTTAATAATATTTCCGTAAAAGAGTGATATTCTCTTTAAGAAATAACCGTTAGATTTAGGATATAAATTTTGAAGATAGCGTGGTGAGAAATTTATTGGTGTCAAATTAAGCTCAAATCCTCTTGGTAATAACGTAATATCCCTCTGTATTCTCTTTCTTTGTGTTCTTTGCGACGGCAGTCACTACAACGAGGAGACAGTTCCTTTGATCGCCACACTTGTAGACTACCTAGAGGCTGGCTTAAGACATGGTAGCAAACAGGAGAGCCAGCGCTGGACTCACCGCGCTGCTTCTCCTTGACTTTTACTCAATTTTGAAGTTGAAGGGTAAACGAGCATATACCCCTTGGGGATCGTTCATCTTTTGCAGAATTGCGATTTCCTGTTGCAGTTTCTGAAATTCAGCCGTTAAGGGATTAGATGGCTCGATTTGTGCGCTCTCAATTCCTAAAGCTTTCCGTGCCTCCTCGGTAGCCCGGCCGAAAAAGCGTTCTTCAAAGCTACTAACTTGGGGATACTCTCGCACTTGCCAATCATTGCCTAGTTTTGCTTGTTTGGCGGCGTATTCTATGGCAGTACTAAGACCGCCGATTTCATCTACTAAACCAATTTGTTTTGCTGCCGTACCTGACCAAACCCGTCCTTGGGCAATCTCTGCTACTTTTGCCTCTGGGAGTTTGCGGCCTTGAGCAACTTTATTGAGAAATATACTATAAATACGGTTAACACTGCGCTGATACAGTGCTAACTCTTGGGGCGATTTTGGGCGAGAAACAGTTTGAGTATCAGCATAGCGTCCAGTTTTCACCGAATCCCAGGTAATACCATTATCGTTTGCTAACTTTTGACCATTGAATAGCACCCCAAATACACCTATTGAACCTGTAATTGTATTTGGTTCGGCAAAAATACGGTTGGAGTCACTGGCAATCCAGTATCCACCAGAAGCAGCAACATCACCCATTGATACTACAACTGGTTTGACGTCACGAGTTAGCTGAACTTCTCGTTGCATCACCTCAGCTGCTGTAGCGCTACCACCGGGACTGTTAACCCGCAAAATTACAGCTTTGACATCATCATCTTGTCGCAGTTTATTGAAGATTTTGGCAAAGCGATCGCCTCCTACTTCTCCACTATCACCTTTGCCATCGACAATTTCGCCTTCCGCGTAGACAACAGCAATTTGATTTTTCGATTTGCGTTCTACACCCAAGGATTTGCCAGGAACTTGCGCGTACTCACTCAAATCAATTTGCCGAAAGGTTTTGTCTTTTTTATCACTAGCAGTTAACTTTTTCAGGTCGGTAACCACCTCATCGACATAAGCTACCCGATCTACTAAACCACTAGCTTTAGCTTCTCTAGCTTCTAGCAATGCCTGATTATCTGCGATCGCCTGCAATTTTTGCGAGTTGAGTTTCCGACTTACACCTACAGTAGTGCGCCATTCTCCCCAAACATCATTTAATAATCTCTGAGTTTGTTCGCGGTTCTCTGGACTCAACTTTGTCAAGATTAACGGTTCAATTGCTCCTTTAAATTTCCCGACTCGCACAATTTGAACGCCAATACCGTATTTTTGTAATGCGCCTGTCAAAAACATCGGTTGTGAACTTAAACCGTTGACTTCCATCAAACCTAAAGGGTTCAGTACGATGGTATCTGCTACTGAACTGAGGTAATAATCTCGTTCCTCCCAGTCCTTGCCATAAGCTACAATCCTTTTTCCCGCCGCCCGAAACTTCTCTAGGGATTGCCGGATTTCCTTGAGGGATGCATAACCGGCGGGATTTGCTGTTCCAGTACGTGTTGCATCGAGGTAAATACCCACAATTCGTGGGTCGCGCCGTGCCTTTTCTAAAGTATTTAGAATACTACGCAATGACATTCTGTTATCTTCTACACCTGACAATGCCTTTTGTAAAAATTCCCCAGAACTTGGTTCCCCATCGGTAATATTCATCGATAAGTCAAAAACTACCACAGACTTATCTTTGACTAGCGGCCCTGTATCTTTAGAGGTGGCGGCGGCAAACAACAGCAAGAACAATCCAGTAGTTCCGATACCACAGAAAATAATAAGTCCCAGTAAGCTGCCAACTAAGCTAGCAAAAGTTTGTTGAATAAAGTTACGCATTTCAGTTATTAGTTATTTACTTATTATTTATTAGTCGTAGAAGTAGGGAACAGGGAACCGAAAAGAAGGAAGAATAATTAACCACAGATAAACACAGATAAATTTGTACCTCAGCAGACTAGGAAACGCTATAAGTCTTTTTTCAAAAATCAAATAGGAATCCTATAGCTAATAACTATTGTATGCGCTGCAAAGTTCCAGAATGCTTTAACTGATCTAAAGTTGCATTACCAGTACAGAATAAAACTGTGGTGATTTCTGCAATTAGCACCTCAACCAATTCATTAAGTGCTGCTTCTGATGCTGCTGCTGCTTGTAAGAAAGGCATTGCCAAACCAGCTATATCTGCTCCCAGCGCGATCGCCATTGCCACATCCACACCATGACGCAATCCTCCCGAAGCTATTAGGGGTATATGAGGAGCGATCGCCCGAATACTTGTAATACAATCTGCCGTTGGTAAACCCCAATCAGCAAACGTCTTTCCTAAGCGGCGTTGCAAGGCATTATCTGCTCGTTCGCTTTCCACCTTTGCCCAAGAAGTGCCACCTGCACCCGCCACATCAATCGCCGTTACGCCAGCAGCGATCAGTTTCTCTGCCATAACTGCCGAAATCCCATTGCCCACTTCCTTCACAATCACTGGTACTGGCAACTTATTGCATAATACAGCAATCTTGTCAAGCAATCCTCGAAAATTAGTATCACCTTTAGTTTGAATGCATTCTTGTAGAGGATTGAGATGTAAAATCAAAGCATCAGCTTCTAAGATATCGACTACCCGCAGACATTCATCTAAACCATACTTATAGTTAAGTTGCACAGCACCCAAGTTAGCCAATAAAAGCACATCAGGGGCATACTTGCGTACAGCGAAAGTCTCAGCCACCTGAGGTTTTTCCACTGCTACTCGCTGAGAACCCACACCCATCGCAATTTTGTAAACTTGGGCAACTTGCGCTAGACGTTGGTTAATAATTGCTGCTTGTTCGGTTCCCCCAGTCATAGAAGAGATAAGTAGGGGTGCGTCCAAGTGTTTACTCAGGAAACTTGTACTGATATCAATTTCGTCGCGGTTTAGTTCTGGTAAGCAACAATGGGTGAAACGATAGCGTTCTAGTCCATTTGTTGTTTGCTGACACTGAACATCTTCTTCTAAGCAAATGCGGATGTGTTCCGCTTTACGAGACTGGGTTTGTGCCGAGATGCTGGTAGGAACTTTCACTAGTAGGTATAACTCAAAGCAGTTGTTCTCACTACATATTACAGTGAGAGGAATTCTGAACAATGGTGATTGAATAGAGGTGCTAAGTAGCCCTTCTACTTGCGACGACTCCCCCCAAGGACATTTCGCCACTTCTGCCAAAGTTGAGCATTCTATTGCTTTTTTAGTTTAAAGGCATCGCGGCAGGTTTTTTAAGGTTGCGATCGGCACAAATTTGATCGCAAGGGTTCTCTCGCGTCAGCCGATTGCGCTCCCGCGCAGCCAGGATGTCAAGGACTATCGACAGTTCTGGTTGTAAGTTGATGTAGTATATCGCCTGCTAGGTCGTACACCCTACTTTGTTCGGTCACTATTTCGACGAGTCGAAATAGTCTTTGTTTCGAGATAAGCTCTAAATAGTACTCAGACACGATGGATAGGAGTACTGATGGGGTTATGAAGAATGAAACCTGTTTTGGATGCTCAGGTGTCCGAGCCTATATGCCAAGGTTCCTGGTATTTAGCGCCTACGTTATGATTACTGTTGCGGCTTTCTCGCTGTCTGGCTGTATGCGCGAGAAAACGAAAAAAATTGTCGGATTTTCGCAGACGGAGAATATTGGGCCATGGCGCATTGCCGAAACGAACAGCATCAAGGAGGAGGCCGCCAAGCGTAAGAAAACTTATGATTTTCTGATGACGGATGCCCAGGGGCAGACATCAAAGCAATTTGCCGACATTGAGGATCTGATCGCACGACAAGTTGACGCCATATTCCTTGCGCCACGCGAGTATGAGGGTCTCACGCCCGCCCTCGAAGCAGCGAGAGCAGCAAAAATACCGGTTTTTCTCATCGACCGTGAAGCGGCGGGAAGACCAGGAGAACATTTTGTCAGCTTTCTTGGGTCGGATTTTATCGCGCAAGGCCGTCGCGTTGGCGAATGGCTAGCCCAGGCGACCGATGGCAAAGCGTCCATCGTGGAACTCACCGGAACAGCGGGTTCATCGGTCGCAATTGATCGGGCTAAGGGGTTTCGTAGCGCCATCGGCAGTTATCCCAACATGAAGATCATCGCCACGCAAACGGCGGATTTTTCGCGGGCTGCGGCCCAGCGCGTAATGGAAAACATCATCCAAGCCAAGGGTTCCGAAATCACCGCAGTATATGCTCACAATGACGAAATGGCATTAGGTGCCATCCAGGCTCTCAAATCCGCAGGTATGAAGCCCGGCAAGGATGTGATAGTCGGTTCAATCGATGGTCAGAAAGCCGCGCTTGAGGCAATTATCCGTGGCGAGCTTGGCGTAAGTGTCGAGTCCAACCCGCGTTTTGGCCCACTTGTTTTCGCCACGATGGAGAAGTATTTTGCTGGCAAGAAAATTCCTCCGAGAATCATTCTCAAGGACAGGCTCTTCGACGCGACCAACGCCAAGGATTTCGTACATGAAGCATACTAGTAGCAGGACAATCCAAGATTACTAGGTTATGAGGTAAAGGATAATTTTTCAAGCGATCGCTGAGTGCGTACTCGCCTCGTTTGCGTATTACCAATTCGTTTGCTATTTCAGCCACCAGTGGATGTCAAGTAGTTATCAATCATTACACCCTCAAATCCAAAATCCAAAATTGTTTCACCAAGGTCGTTTGGGTTATGTGAAAAACCGCCCGTGTGTTTATCAGTTTACTCCAGCCGATGATGGTCGCTCCTCGATTTTCGGGCAATGGTTAAGTCGGGATGAAGCACTAAAGCGTGAGTTGGTGTCAGTCACACAAGGGCTGATGCAGCGGGGTTAGATGCGCTCTACTACTCCTTGATTTGGTAGAGCGAACGAGACTGTTGTCGTGATCGGGGCATTTGGGTCGGATACTGTAGTTCCAGTCTCTGGAGATGGAGGCAATAGCCGATAATCAGTACGCCAGCGCTGATGATTGAGGTCACAAACAACATAGCCACGCTGCCTACCGTTGAAGTACTTCACCCACGGACTTTCTGGTAAAGCCTTCTCAATTCGGTCGCTAGCACCAAAACCTGAGCTGATCGATGTGCCGACAAACTCAGTACCTACTGTGGCTGAGTTAGGGTTATTGTAGTCAGCCTTGAGGTCGCTTACCCAGCTCGAGTGTGTATCACCAGTGATCACAACTGGGTTTGCTGGCTGACGTTGAGCAAGAAAGTTGAGAATACGACTACGGGCAGCTACATAGCCATCCCAAGCATCAACATTGAAGGCAGCCTCAGAACCCGCCGTCCAGTCGTGTTGGGTAAAGACAACCTGTTGAGCAAGAACGTTCCAGCGTGCTTGAGAGCGTTCTAGGTTGCTCAACAGCCACTGCTCTTGCTCAGTACCAGTCATAGTGGCATTTAGATCGAAAGCTTTGGGGCAGCGTGGCTCAATGCTGTCATTACAAGGCTGATCGCTACGGTACTGACGAGTATCCAGGACATTGAACTCAACCAAGTTACCAAAGTTTAAACGTCGATACAGTTTCATATCAATGCCTCTAGGTTTTGAGAAGTCCCGCAGTGGCATATGCTCGTAATATGCTTGGAAAGCAGCAACACGACGAGCTAGGAAAGCTTCGCGTGATTGTTTTTCTGGGTCTTGAGGAATTTCATCCGCCCAGTTATTGTCAACTTCGTGATCGTCCCAAGTGACTAGCCAAGGAAATGCAGCATGGACAGCTTGCAGATTGGGGTCAGTTTTGTACTGGGCATGACGGTTGCGATACTCCTCCAGCGTTACTGGTTCTCCATCACCTTCATGAGTTCGCAGTGCATTCGCTCTTGGCGCTCCCTCATAAATGTAGTCACCAAGGTGAAGTACTAAGTCTAAATCTTCTTGAGCCATATGTTTATAGGCAGCGAAGTATCCTTGCTCCCAATTTTGACAAGAAGCGAAGGCAAAACGGAAGCGATTGACGCGATCGCCGGGGTTAGGAGCAGTGCGTGTCCGCCCAATAGGACTGACTTGATTACCTACTCGGAAGCGATACCAGTACCAACGCGCAGGTTGTAATCCTTGCACTTCCACATGAACAGAGTGTCCAAATTCGGGAGTCGCCATCTGTGTGCCACTGCGGACAACTCGCTGCATCTTTTCGTCGGTAGCAATCTGCCACTGCACTGGAACATTATATTGCGGCATCCCACCACCATTGAGCGGATCAGGGGCTAGGCGCGTCCACAACACTATATTATCTGGCAATGGTTCACCGGAAGCGACACCTAAGCTAAAAAGATAACTAGAAAATCTAGGTTGGGCGAGAACTCTGTTAGACCATTGATTAGCAATCACTAAACCAGTTAAGCTTCCAGCCCCAATTAAAAATTGTCGCCGTCTGTGCCGACTCGATAGCAAGCGCTCGAAGTTTAACCTCTGCATACACCCTTCCTTGAAAGTTGCAGTTGAACCACCGCAAATGTAGCAGCGTAACTTTAATACTTCTTTGCAATTAGATTAAGCATTGATTATTTCTCCACGCTTCTAAGCGTACAGATGACTTATGGCTGCACCAAAAACAGAATGATACCAACGAGCGAACCCAAGAGTAGCACTATACTACTAAAAGAACTGATGACAAAGCCAATCATCCGCTTGGAGGCAGCCTGATAGTATCCCCAAGCATAGGCAATTCGACCCACAAGCCAGATAGCACCGATAACCGCTCCCCACAACGGGTTGACGTAGAAAGAAAATAACCATAAACCAGGCAGGAACAAAACCATTTGCTCTAGAGTATTTTGCTGGACACGCAGCACTCGTTCAAAGTCAGCATCTCCTGCCATTTGAGGAGGTGGTACTTTATATTTGGCTCTGGCTCGACCAACATTAACTGTGATGACCAAGTACAGTAGCAGTGTTAGAGCAGTTATGAGACTAGTCCAGGACGACATATCAAAATCCTCGCGTACCAAAAAAGTATAATTCTTTAGTTTCATAATTGGGCAATCGCCCACAACAACCGCGATGATGCAGACATGGTGGCGCGGCAGATTGTGGCGACGTGGGAGTCCGGCACTTTGGAAACCCAAGAGCAGGTAAAACAATTTTTGATTTTGGATTTTGCGAAAAGTTGTCAGGAGGGTTTCTAACGCCAGTCGCAAACTTTTCAAGACGGATTTTAGATTGACCCCATGCATGAATACAGGGGCTTCAATTAAAATTTTTGGATTTGAGATTTTGGATTTCTTCTCGCCTTTAAATTCGCTTTCTACCCTCAAGAGCGGGAACCCTCTTCTTTTGCAAAAACGCTAACGCGAACAGACCCGCTTAGATTTTAAACTTTGAATCCTTCAATTCCATTATTTAAAATCTAAAATTCGGTGACGGCATTTGTGCGATCGCATACGTCAATAATCAGACTCTACAATTATGTAGAAGTATTTAGATTAATAACAAACAATTTTCTGCTTTGGTCAAATAATTCGTCGCTCTACAATTGCACTCAATTATTAAACATTTTTACTTGCTTTAGCTGTGTTCATTACTGCTTTGTTCTAACAATCGCCTAACTAGTTCTTCCGTGCGGCCAATTGTGTAATCAATAGTTTCTATTACTCTACTGACGCTTTCCTCCAGTTGTAGTTGAAAGTTTTCTTGCCTTTGGGCTAGTCTGTCGATTTTCGCCGTCACTTGGGCGAGTGTCTGGCTATTATTCTGAATAATTGCTTGAAGTTCTATTTGGTTTACTGCTAATCGGTTAATTGCGATAGATAAATCAGCGATCGCGTTTGTGTTTGCCTGCTGCTGTACTGCGTTACTAAAAGTTTGTTCTTCAATACGAGTCAGCGCTTGATCGTGCCGATGGACTGTTTCTGATGTGGTGGTAGCTATCTGTGCAACCTGTGCCATCAGTGGAACCAACTGATTCAGCATTTGGGCGTGGGTTGTCAGCATTACCTCAAGCTGATCCAGTCTGTTAGAAGCTGGTGTTCCTCCATTTTGGTGATTTCCGGGTGTCTGGCTCATGCTATTTATTCCCCTCCAGAGATTTGTTGTTTTACTCAAGTGCAAACAGTACTCTCAATTGATAATCCCCTAAATTGACCAAAGGAGTTTTATTTAACACTCCGAGAAGGAAGTCCCCAGGTTCCGAAGACTTCACCTGGGGATGAGAGCGAGAGCAGGGTCTAGTTAGCTAGGCGGAGAATCTTGTTGCTTGATATATTTCTTCAGTACATCAAGCGAAACCACCACTAGAATTCACAAAATATGAGCTTGACCAAAAAACGGCTTTCCAATAGTGTTTGTCAACGTGTGACTTGAACTCTTTGCGGATTAATCTACTTGACGACGCTTTTAGGACTTTTACGAACTCAGAAATATGATTATCTGGTGAAAGATTGACCAATAAGTGAACATGGTCTGACTCGCCATTAAATTCAATGAGAATACTTTTTTGTTGCTCACATAGATCGGTAAAAATTGCTTGTAACCTAGTCAAGATTGCAGAGGTAATAACCTTGCGTCTGTACTTCGTTACCAACACAATATGTAGGTGAATGCAAAATACAGCGTGAGAACTCTTTCTAAGAAAGGGTTGCACTGTGCGTTATGTGAATAAGATGATGACATTCATGATAGTAACACGTAGAACAACCTTTCGCTTATATCCAACCCCTTCTCAGGAAGTCAAATTGCACTATTGGCGGCGACTTCATAAGGATTTATACAATTCCTGTCTTTACCATAGAAAGACAGAATATCAGCGTTTTGGCAATTCTGTTAGTTACTACGATCAACAAAATATTCTGCCAGAATTCAAGGAGTGCTGGACTGAGTATAAAGAGTTAGGTTCGCAAGCTTTGCAAGCAACTGTTAAGCATGTTGATTATGCTTACGCACGATTTTTCAAGGGTTTAGGTGGGTATCCAAAATTCAAATCCTCACGGCATTATCGTGGATGGACTTACCCAGGAATCAGTGGGTGGAAAGCACATACAACAGGCGATAACGGTTATCTAGAATTGTCTAACTTGGGGCAAGTTCAGATGAGGGGTAAAGCTAGGACTTGGAGTGTACCAACAACTTGCACCATTATCTGGAAACAAGGGAAATGGTATGCCTCAATCACGGTAAATTGCGAACCACAAAGAAAGACAAATACTAATGCTGTTGGGTTGGACTTTGGCGTATATCACGCTGTTGCTTGCTCGGATGGAACGATAATTGATAACCCCAAATATTTAGCTAACACCCAACAGAAAATAGAGCAAGCATCTAAAAAGTTACGCCGCAAACGCTCCCCTAATTTTAAAAAGAAGATTAAGGCATCTAAACGCTGGAGGAAAAGCCGGAAACAGGTCAGTAAACTACAAAGCAAAGTTGCTAATCAGAGGCAAGATTGGCAACATAAAGTGGCTGCACAGATAGTAAAGAGTAATTCACTGGTAGCTACAGAAAAGCTAAATATTAAAGCGATGACTCGTAAAGCCCAAAAAGGTAGTAAGAGAAAACAGCAAAAGACAGGGCTGAATCGGTCACTGTTAGATGTTGGGATTGGTAATCTTACCTCACTAATCAAATACAAACTTAGTGAGTGTGACGGGATATTTGTTGATGTTCCCCTCAAAATTGCTCCATCTCAAACTTGCCCTAACTGTGGACACAAAAAGAAAAAAGAGTTATCCGAACGTGTGCATAATTGTGAGAACTGTAATTTCACTGCGGATCGGGATGTCGCCGCTTCAATAGTAATGCTCAATTATGCACTGAGGTTAGGAACTAGCCTCATAAACGTGGATGTTGAACCTCTTTCTAAGACCATAAAAGTTGCGGTGATGAACTTGGGCGATCGCACGACTCAACTGCGGTTTGCTGGGGTCAAACTCTACAGCAACCACTGGACGAATACCCGCCAGTACCACTCCAACTTCAATTCCACTGCCCCTGCAAATAGCACAACAGCGATTGGTGCATTATCTGGCTGTCTGGGCTATAAACGTTGAGATACGTTGACTTCATTGTGTCCGAAATATATTATGCAACGCAAAAATAATTACTGAAACTACTGCCATAAGTTATGCTTCAACCTCAAGTACTCCCATCATTCCTCGGTCTTCATGTTCAGAAATATGACAGTGAAACACAGTTTTACCAATAAAATCACGCAGAGGTACAGCGATTCGGACTTTGGAATGACCAGATAAGTTAATATTATCGCGCCATGCCGGGAATGGTTCAGGCCGCCAGGTGCTAGATTTTGCATCTTGCCTTGCAAGTACTTGAAAGGGGTAAGTGTGTAAATGGAATGGGTGGATTAAGCCGTTATGGTTCTCGATTTCCCAGATTTCCAGGGTATTCAAGCGCCCACGAAAATCTACGCGCTCAGGGTCAAATTGCTTTCCATTGACGGTGTAATTAAATGGGATTGCGCCGCCAAACTGTACTGTACGCGTGGTAACTGCCTGTTCTGGGCTGAGTGCATCAACAGAGGCTAAACGTGTAGGCAGTGGCAATCTTTTAGGTGTAGCTGGAACGACGACTGTGAGCAACGCCTCTTCCTTTGCTGGCTCGCTGCCGACAACAAAGTTTCCATCATCATACGGCAAATGTAGCAAATTGAACGTTCCAGCTCGCTTCAACTGAATCAGTACCTCAGCCCGTTCACCTGGTGAAAGGAACAATTCCTCAACGGTAACAGGTTTTTCAATGAAGCCGTCGTCAGTAACAATCAAGTGCATCGGGTGTTCTTGGAACTTTAACCGAAACGGACGAGCATTGCTTGTATTCACTAGTCTCAAGCGCAAGAGTGATTTTTGAGGAACAAGTTTAGGACGATAAGCACCATTCACTAGGCAAAGGTTGCCGTATTTGCCTAGCCAGTCAAAAAAGCTGTGACTAGCAGCAACCTCACCTCTTAAAATAGTGAAGTCCTTAAGTACAAGCAGATGTTCCTCAGCCGCTTGGAGTTCGGGTATCTCATCGAGTGAACTTTCAATCACAATAGCTCCAGTCAGTCCGGCGAACTGTTGGGTGGCAACCATACCGTGTGGATGTGGGTGATACCAACGAGTACCTGCTGCCCCTTTGGGTACTGTAAACTCGTGTAATCGGCTCTCTCCAGGCATAACATGAACAAAGGGGTTGTCCACTTCTGGTGAGATATGTAACCCGTGCGTGTGCAGATTTGTAGGCACTTCCAAGTGGTTGATCAAGCAAAGCCGCACGCGATCGCCCTCCCGTAGCCGAAGCGTTGGCCCTGGAACTGTATCGTTATATGACAGTGCTTGTACTGTGATTCCTGCTAAAGTAACAGACGTGTGGCTAGCGACAATCTCAGCTTCGACAACACCGGGTTCTGGACGTCGCACACGCAACAATTCTGGTTCGCGTAAAGCAAGTCCAGATTCTTTTGCCCGCTCTCCAGACTGACCAAACAAAGCATGGTAACCTCCAACAACAGCTATTCCGCCTGTGGTCAGTCCTGCAAGCCGAACAAAGCTGCGGCGAGTCAGGATAGCTCGTTGGTTTTTAGAGTATGTCAATGGTACACCTCTTTCAGCAAGAGTTTAATAGGAATCGAGTTAGTGATTAATTACCGCAGAAATTCAGCAAGCTGTTCCAGCTTTTTCCAAGCTTCCCCACTTTGCATAACTTCCTTGGCAATAGCAATTCCTTTCACACAAGCTTCTGTAATGTTGGTCGTCTGATCAAGTGCTTCACCGACATAAAGTGCTAGTGCTGCATTTAACGCCACGACATCTTGTTGCGCTTGCGTACCTTGACCTTTCAGGATGGCTTTGAGGATTTCAGCGTTTTCGTGAATTTCTTTGCTATGTAGCGCTGCTGTAGGTGCAGGAGTTAAACCGAGTTCCTGAGGATTTAGTACAGTTAGGTGTACTTTCTGGTCTTTGAGTACAGCCACATCATTTAAGTCTGCTAATCCAGCTTCATCTAACTTTTCGCGTCCATACACCACAATAGCACGACGAGTTCCCAATTGCGATAAAGCTTGAGCAATTGTTTGTGTGAGTGCTGGATCATACACACCAATGATTTGCCCCGTTGGTTGCATGGGATTGACTAAAGGGCCCAGCAAGTTAAAAATAGTTCGTACTCTCAAAGTTTTTCGTAAAGCAGTTACTGTTTTTAGTGCTGGATGCCATCCAGGAGCAAACAAAAAGGTAATACCGACCTCATGAACCGCCGACTTGACTTTCTCAGGATTGGCGTTGAGATTTATCCCCAAAGCTTCCAACACATCAGCGGAGCCAGTCTTGCTAGATGCTGAACGATTACCATGCTTTGCAACTTTTAGCCCTGCTACTGCCGCAACGAAGGCGACAGCAGTGGAAATATTGAAGGTGGAGGCTCCATCTCCTCCGGTTCCGCAGGTGTCAATCAGGGGGGCTGGGGACTGGGAAGAGGTAGAGGATAGCGAAAATTCCCCCTTTATTGCTTCTTGCCCAATCCCTAATCCCCGCTCCCCAGTCCCCTGAGATTGAGAATACAAGACACTAGCCATGCCAACCAATTCTTCTGTGGAAACTCCTTTGGCTTGAATTGCCGCTAAAATCGCTCCGGATAGCGCTGGAGAAATCGTATCTGCGAGCCAACCATGCATTAGCTCTGCTGCTTGTTCAACCGAGAGCGATCGCTTATCTAGTAATTGTTTTAACAAAGCAGGCAAATCGATGGATTCGCAGGTGACGGCGATATTGTCAATCGGCGTCTGAGTTACAACTGTCATTTGCTTAAAAGTTAATAATTATGCACGGACTAAGGATTAAGGACTTTAGCAACTGTTTGCACGTCCTTATCGCCTCTACCAGAGCAGTTGATCACAATTCGTGGGCTGCCATCTAGTTGCGGACATAACTTTTCTAGATAGGCGATCGCATGAGAGGTTTCTAAAGCAGGAATAATCCCTTCTAATTGAGACAGACGCACAAACGCAGCCAAAGCTTCAGAATCGGTAACGCTGTAATACTCGGCGCGACACGTATCTTTCAGATAGCTGTGTTCTGGGCCTACCCCAGGATAATCCAAACCTGCACTAATCGAATGTGCTTCGACAATCTGACCATCATCGTCTTGCAATACGTAGCTCATTGCACCGTGCAATACCCCGATTCGCCCCTGTGTCAGAGTTGCTGCGTGCTTCTGGGTGTCAACACCTTCACCTGCCGCCTCAACTCCAATTAGGCGTACAGATGCTTCACCCACAAACTCATGGAACAGTCCAATCGCATTGGAACCACCCCCCACACAAGCCAAGACAATATCTGGTAGTCCTCCCCACTTCTGTTGACACTGAGTACGCGTTTCTTTGCCGATGATAGCGTGGAATTCGCGTACTAACATTGGGTAAGGATGCGGCCCCGCAACGGAACCTAAGATGTAATGTGTTGAAACCACGTTAGTCACCCAGTCCCGAATAGCCTCGGAAGTGGCATCCTTAAGTGTTCCGCTTCCAGCCTCTACTGGACGCACCTCTGCTCCCATCAGCCGCATCCGGAATACGTTGAGAGCTTGCCGTTGCATATCGTGGATGCCCATGTAAATCACGCACTGCAATCCAAAACGAGCGCACACAGTTGCTGTCGCTACTCCATGCTGACCTGCTCCAGTTTCCGCAATGATCCGCTGCTTACCCATGCGCTTTGCCAGCAATACCTGACCTAAAGCGTTGTTGATTTTGTGAGCACCTGTATGGTTTAAATCCTCCCGCTTTAAGTAAATTTGCGAACCTGTGCCATCAGGTCTAGCGTAGTGTGCTGTCAGGCGTTCAGCAAAATACAAAGGATTAGGGCGTCCCACATAGTCCCGCAGTAAATTTTGTAACTCTTGTTGAAAGCTTGGGTCATTGCGGTATTGCTCGAATGCTGTTTCTAGCTCGCTTAATGCAGGCATTAAGGTTTCAGGGACATACTTACCGCCGAAGCGTCCAAATCTTCCCAAAGAATCAGGGCCGATAAAACCAGGCGCAACATAGGTATTGATATCTGGGATGTTTACCACTGCTTAAAGTCCTTATTGCTAATAGTTAACAAGATGATGCAGGGATGCTATAACGGTTCTTACTCAGATGAATTCCCGCTATATTACACGGGGATGTAAACAGGGATGTGTCCCCAGCTTTCAAGGGCAGGCATTTTGAGTGACTCTGGCTTCCTTTGCTTGCCATTCGGACAACCTTAAAGTCAAACGATATTAGTGATAATTTAAACTGAACCTACCGTTAGAAGAGATGCAGGAGCGATCGCTGCTTTGATTTCTTGGCAAAGTTCTGCAATCGCTTGCAGTCCTGCATTTGACTCATCATCTGCTAAACGCTTGACAAAGGCACTACCAACAATTACGGCATCAGCACCCCAATCTTTAACCTGACGAGCCTGTTCTGCTCCAGAGATGCCAAAGCCTACGCCAATTGGTTTATTGGTCACATTCCGCATCTCCACCAACAAAGTTTTCACGTGGTCTTGCAACTGGGAGCGCATACCTGTAACGCCTGTGACACTGACTAGATAAATAAACCCCTGAGAAGACTTAGTAATAGCCTCAATTCTCTGTTTGGAACTTGTAGGAGTTACCAGCAAAATAACTTCTATCCCAAATTCGGCTGCTGTATTTATCAGCTCTTCTGCCTCTTCTAAAGGCAAGTCTGGTACTACCAACCCTTGTACCCCAGCGTTGGCAAGTTGTGCTAAAAATAACCTAATACCCCGATATAAAATTGGATTGTAGTAAGTAAACAAAATCACAGGCGCTTGTAGGCTGGGACTGACATCTGCCACCATCTCCAGTACAGCTTCTAACTTAGTTCCTTTTTGCAATGCTCTCGTGGCTGCGGCTTGAATCACAGGGCCATCTGCTAACGGATCGGAATAGGGAACACCTAATTCAATAAAGTCAGCTCCATTGCGATCTAATACTTGTAAAGCCTCTTTTGTGGTTTCTAAGTCAGGGTCTCCAGCTGTTATGAAGGGAATGAGAGCGCACTGGTTGCGATTTCTTAAAGATTGGAAGCATTGGGAAATTGAAGTCATGGGCTTAATCTACCTTATAGGGAAAGAGAAAAGGCTTAACTCAATCATTGCCTTATAAATCAATACGGTTCAGTTAATGCAGTAGCTTGGCTACACGAACAAAGCCTGGTTCTGCGAAGCAGTACGCAGGCTACAAAACCCTTGATTTTCCGAAGTCCGCCTGCATGGACTTCGTTTCTTTAGCCGCGACTTCTTGTCGTTCAGGCTTGGTGCTGAGTAGAGTTCGTACAGCTTGCTCTAAATCGGCTTGTTTAACTAATGACTCTCCTACCAAAACTGCACGTACACCTGCTTGGGCTACAAGTGATAAATCAGCCGATGTATATAAGCCAGATTCACTCACTATAGTAATGCCGAAGCTTTGCAACTGTGAACGTCGCAACTCCAAGAGTTGTTGCGTGGTTTTGAGATCCACCGTAAAATCTTCTAAATTGCGATTGTTAATTCCAACTAAACGGATGTCGTCCAGTTTCAAGACTCGATCTAGTTCAGCCAAGGTATGAACTTCTACCAAAGCTTTCATCCCCAAATCATGGATGACTCGCACAAAGTCTTGGATTTCTTCATCTGTGAGGATGGCAGCTATCAGCAGTAAAGCATCTGCGCCTGCTACCCGTGCATAGTAGATTTGGTAGATGTCGATCGCAAACTCTTTACACAGTAGCGGTAATGTCACCTTCTGTCTGATGGCACGCAAGTTGTCAAAACTACCCTGGAAGTACTCAGAGTCAGTGAGAACTGAGAGACAAGCTGCTCCGCCTCGTTCATAAGCCTGGGCTATAGCCACTGGGTCAAAGTCAGATCGAAGTACTCCGCGAGAAGGGGAGGCTTTCTTGACCTCTGCAATTAAGGTTGGTACATGAGGACTCTGCTGCAAAGCACTCAGAAAATTTCGTGGCAAAGGAGCAGCAGATAACTGTTGTTGCAAAGAAGCTAGGGGCAATTCTTGCCGCATTTGTGCAACTTCTTGCTTTTTATGCCACACAATCTCTTTGAGAATGTGACGCGGATAGAGGTCAGTAGTAGCGACTGAGTAACTCATAAACTGCATAGTACTAGGTTTCCAAACAACATTGGCATCTGATGGTTCGTCAACAGTATCCATTGCGACTCACAGCCCTTTTTACTCAAGCAAACTTTGCTAGTGCTTGAGTTGTTGCTTTTGCTTGAAAAATCTACTGCAAGCTATTTTCAGAAGTCTCATTCTTTTGCGGTGAGCAGTTTTTCTTTCAGCTTGCGTTTCAGTAGTAAACTTATCCCCCCAATCCCAAAAGCTAATATACTCAAGTTAGAATTCGACTCAGGAACAACTTGAAATTTAGTAATCGATTCGCGGATGAGCAGCTGTTGAGTTGTGGGTTCAAACAACTCGACAGCAAGAACTATAGGGTAGGAATCTGGGTTAGGAGAAAGTTCTGAAGCATTGCCTGAGTAAATTACACCAACAGTGACTGAACAGCCGACGCTAGTACCATTGGAACATCCACTTGGATAAACAGCACCGCTCAGAACACCCATACTCTCAGGAAGGACAAGAAGATCAGAAGTAAAAAATGGAGCAACAACCCAGTCAGCAGTAACTTTTCTCAAACTTGTATACGATGCTGACAAAGACAAGTTAGAAACAGCATTAGGGTATAAAATCCCTGTAAACCCAGCCCCAAAGACAGCTGGCTCAGAAGCACGAACAGTTTCCGTATCCAAGGTAAAGGAACCTGTGCCACCGCTTTCGGTGGAAAAGCTGAAGGTTAAGAGGGCCGCAGTAGCCGGAGCCATACTTAAACTTTCCAGAGCTATCAATGCTGTTCCTACAGCAGCTACACATAACTTTTGCATACTCGTTTATTTCTGAGCTTGACGCTGCATAATTTGATCGAGTTGAGGTGATTAATCCTGTTGCCAACCAGTCAGCCCAATCTTTACACAATGAGCTGCACTTGTAAACTGGAGTTTAAGTTTGCTACAAGTACGATATTATAGTCTGAGCTTTTTTGAGTAGACCCAGATCAGGTCAAGTCAGTAAGCCGTCTGCATCTGCGATGAAATCAATCTGATAAAGATGAGAATCTAACTGCTGAACCACATCTTTAATAGCTGTTTGTTCTTCACTATCAGCATTCCGATTCAGGTTTGACATTGCAGCATCGTAAGTATCTTTACTACTCCATTGGGAGTAGTTAATAATCCGGTTGCCATCAAGACTACGAATCCAGGCGGTTGAAAGATTGCCTGTTTGTTTAGCGATCGCGGGATCGATAACCTGTGTTAGTTTTTGTAGTAACGACTGTTGATTCTCTGGTGCTACATACAAGACATCAATTTGAGTAATCAGGTTGTTGTGCGCTTCAATTTTTATCGGTTGTCCGCGTGTAAGAACCACTTCGTAATAGCGAAGATCCATGCTCACACCAAGGTCTTGATAAGTGGCAAAAGCAGCAGAGATGTCTGGATTCTGGTGGATTGCTTTACTCGCCTCAATACTAGTCCATTGCACATAGTTGATGACTCTGGTGCCATCCAAGCTGCGATGGAAATTGGCTGTGATAAAACCCGGTTGCTTTCTGATAGTTTCTGTATGAATCTTTAAATGATCTATCAGTGCTTGTTGTTTTGTTGCTTCAATTGTGAAAATATTGATAAAGGTAGCAACATTGTTGGTGACGGCAATTGTAGTTATCATTAGCATTCCTCTGAATAAAATTGAAAATTGAGATTACTTGCGAACCGGAAACTTTTTTGATAGTTGAAAAATTTTCATGGCAGGAGCAAATGCCATTAAGCTACTGAAATAGTTGCTGGTCTTTCCAGTCGAGAACCCAGTTCTGACAAGTCTGCGAGAACAGTTCTGGCTATGGTGCAATCAGCTTGAATCTGTGCTTTTAGAGCTTCTAGGGATACAAATTCTTGTTGAGGTCGCAAAAACTTTTCTAGCTGTATAATTAGGGTCTTTCCATATAAATTTCCAGACCAATCTAACAAGTGTACTTTTACATGTGAACGCTCCCCATTTACTGTCAGGCAATAACCAATATTCATGACGCCTTTGTAGGCAAGAGGCACGGAGGATTCATCAGTGAGCGCTTTTACTCTCCCACTGTTCCACTCTGTTTCCCTCTCATCTTCAATAAAAACTCTTACAGCATAGACACCGTGTCTTGGCAAGAGCTTTTCTTTTGGTAACTGGAGATTAGCGGTAGGCAAACCTATGGTTTGACCCATCTGCTCACCTCGAACAACAGAGCCTGTAAGGGTGTAACAACTCCCTAATAGGGCTTTAGCGCGTTGGAGTTCGCCTTGCTCTATGGCTTTGCGGATGGATGTGCTGCTGATGCGTTCGCCTTCATGAGTGTGTGGAGAAACGATAGTAACAGGGATGCCAAAGGTGGCTGCGATCGCTTGCAAATCAACAGCGGTTCCGCTACGCTGATGTCCAAAGCGAAAGTCGTGTCCGACACTAACTTGTTGGGCTTGCAAATCTTGTACAAGAATTTTTTCGACAAACTGCTGGGGACTTAAAGCTGCTAGTTCTCGATTAAACGGTAGTGACACCATCTGTTTTACCCCAAATGATCGCAGTTGTTGCACTTTCTCATTCACAGGTGTCAGTAAAGGACAGCGTTTTCCGCTAAAAAACTCACGAGGATGAGGATTGAATGTGACAACTGTAGGATAAAAGTTTTGAGAATTCAAAATCGATTCAATTACCTTTTGATGTCCGCGATGCAAACCATCAAAGTTACCAAGAGCAACAGCGGTTGGAGTTAAAAATGAAGTTAAGCTTCCTAACATGATAGATGGTTCAAAAGTTTCCAGGATAAATATTCTTTCTATTGAGGAGTAGGTATTGGTTAGTGAGAAAACTCTTCCCTAATTCCCAGTACCTAGCCCTCAGTCCCTTTTATCGCGTCAAGCTTGGCTCAAGTTGACGATATTGTTCAACCATCAGTTCATCTCCTTTATGCAAATTTTTGATATAGGCATAATGCGAAGGCAACTCTTTTAAGAGGTTTTCTGTGGTAGCCTGCACAGACTTGAAAGTTATTTCTGCCTTTTCTATCGAGTCTGGTTTATGGTTTAAGATAGGCAAAACTGAATCGGGCAAGTAGTTTACTCCCGCTAAAATTGCCAAGTAATTACTATTAGTCCAGAACCTGTCAAAACCAGCATCAAAGTTCCGGTTATACCCATACTCGTCTGTGTAAGGAGTGTTAATAGGAGCTCCAGCCCGATAGATGTCTAAGAGGGTCTGCAACGATTCAGGGATTTTGAGGTCGAACTTATTTGCCTTCCAGAATGGTGTGTCCTCACGAGAGGTGGTGCAGTAGTGCAGGACTATAAAATCCCTAACATCATCAATCATGTAAGCGATTCTTTCATTGAACTTGTTCCTCAAAGCAGGGTTCATACTCTTGTCAGGGAAGTACCTAATTAATTGCTTGAGAGCCGCGTAAATAAAGTAAATCCCTGTTGACTCTAGCGGTTCAATAAACCCACTAGAGAGTCCGAGACTAACGCAGTTCTTCACCCAAGCTCGCTTAGTTCTGCCCACTCTCATTTTGAGGTGCTTGATTGGAACATCTTTGTCTTTAATACCGTGAAATCCTCTAAATTCTTGTTCAGCTTGTTCTGGAGAAATGAAGTTTTGGGAATAGACATAGCCTGTACCCAATCGCCCGTACTGTGGAATCTCCCATACCCAACCAGAACTGAGGGCGGTTGCTGTTGTGTAGGGTCTAAAATTATCATCATTGTCGTCCGTCGATAGCGCTGTAGCCACAGCGCTATCGCACAAGAGATTATCTGAATAGGGCAAGAAAGGCTCTTTAAGCGCTTCATTAATCAACAGACCTCGGAAACCTGAGCAGTCCAAATATAAATCTGCGGTGTAAGTATTGCCTTTTTGGGTTTTCAAACAGCTAATGGCACCTGTATCGTCTAGGGCGACATCAACTACCTGATCAATTACGCGCACCACCCCTCGTTTAGTCGCCCACTTAGTTAAGTACTGGGCAACTAAGCCTGCATCGAAATGGTATGCATAGTCAACGCTTGCACGTCCATCCAGAAATTTAGGAGATTTGTATTTTTCGCACAGTCTTTGGCTTGGGTAACAGCTATGGGCCATCGGACGTTCATATCCATTGAGCCGTTTTTTCAGCCAGTAATGCGTCAGTGGAACACCATCACATTCTTTGGCTTCCCCAAAGATGTGAAAAAATGTATTGTTTTTGGTTACGGAAGGCGGATAAGCCCAATTAACGTACTTAATACCTATCTTAAATGTCGCCGTACATTCTGGCATCCATTCGGATTCTGAAAGCCCCAGAAAATCAAAGAAATCCGTTCGTATACTCGGTACGGTTGCTTCTCCTACACCTACTGTGGGAATTCGATCCGACTCAATAAGGGTGATATTAACGCTTCCTTGCAATGTTTTTGTCAGATAGGATGCTGCCATCCAGCCGGTTGTACCACCACCTACAATGATGATGTTTTGAATCTTGTTATTTGAATCCATGATGTCTCTCCTAGATTTTGATTGGAAATTTTTGGCAGTTAAAGTGAAAAAGTGGAGTTAAGCGTTTAGTACTGGACAGCCTGATGTCGTGTTCAAACTGATAGGAAACTAGGCTTACGAAGCAAAAAAATTGCGTTAGCTTGGGATGATGAATTTCAATGGTGTCCAGCTTTTGTCGTATCGGCTGTAGTCAATCTAATCGATGTCTGTTCATGGCTAGTTTCCATGAAAGGAGAAAGTTTATTTATATAGGAGAACTGAGCCGGGCTAGTTTTGGCGTATGCAAGGATGACGTTCTTAATAATCGCTAGACCAACTTCTCCAGCCAGACTCATAATTGATTCTGGATGAAACTGAACGGCGGCAATTGGTAATGTCTGATGCTCGATACCCATAATCACGCCATCATCCGAAATGGCTGTAACTTTGAGTTCTTTAGGCATGTTTTCAGGTCGAGCAAACAACGAGTGATATCTGCCAACCTCGAACGATCGCGGCAAGTCTTTAAAAACGGCAGAGTCGGAAGCCACAACACAAACACGAGATATTTTTCCGTGTTGGGGATAGCTGAGAACTCCCAACTCACCCCCGAAAGCTTCAACAATTGACTGTAATCCCAAACACACACCAAAAATGGGGATTTGCCGTCTTGTGCAAACTGTAATCGTTTCTGCCACATGAAAGTCACTTGGTTTTCCTGGCCCTGGAGATAGAACCACAAGATCTGGAGATTCTGCATCAAAGACTGATTCCGAAAAACCATGACGCAGTGTTGTGACTGTAGCACCAGTTTGACGGATGTAGTTTGCTAGTGTGTGAACAAATGAGTCTTCATAGTCAATGAGTAAGACATGCTTGCCTGGTTGAGTGCTAGCTTGATGATGGTCAAAATTTGAGTTGCTTGAGACATCAGTACTCGTCTGCTTCGCCTGATAAAGTGTTTGAAGGAGGGCAGCAGCTTTGGTAATAGTTTCCTGGGCTTCGGCTTCTGGAATTGAGTCATAAAGAACTGTCGCACCCACTCTTACTTCTGCGATCGTGTCCACAAGCTGGATAGTCCGTAGAATTAAACCCGTGTTTAGGTGACCTTTGAAGGTTAAGTACCCAACCGCTCCACCATACCAACGCCGAGGGCTACGCTCGTGCTGTTCGATAAACTGTATTGCTGCCCGTTTTGGTGCTCCTGTGACTGTGACTGCCCAAAGATGGGTAAGAAATGCATCCAAAGCATCAAACTCAGGTCGCAGTAAGCCTTCAACATGGTCTACGGTATGGATTAGATGACTGTACAACTCAATTTGGCGGCGACCAATCACTCGTACTGACCCAGGCTCACAAATCCGGGATTTATCGTTGCGGTCAACATCAGTACACATGGTTAACTCAGCTTCATCCTTGCGTGAGTTAAGAAGCTGAAGGATTTGAGTGGCATCATCGATCGCATCTTTTCCTCGCCTAATCGTACCACTAATTGGGCAAGTTTCAACGCGTTTACCTTCTACCCTGACAAACATTTCTGGGGATGCACCAATAAGATACTCTCCACCCAAATTAAAGATGAATCCATAGGGACTGGGATTAATCTGCTGTAGGGTTCGGAACAGTTCTGCTGGAGATTTTTCGCAGGCTTTAAAGAAGCTTTGACTGGGAACAACCTCAAATAAATCGCCCCGACGGAAGTAATCGAGTGCTTTCTCAACTTGAAGAGTATACTCATCAGTTGCATGGTCAGACGCTTGAGTAGGGGTACGACGTTTACCTTTGTAATTAATCTTTTCACAGCTATTGGATAAACCCCTAGTGCTACCATGCTCAGTCTCGAATTCATACTGCACACGAATTGCACGTTGCAGATAGTAGTCAACAATTACTAGTTCATCAGGTAAATATAACAACAAATCTCGCTGTTCTGTAGAACGTGGGAGCAGCTTTGGCATTGGCTCAAACTGAAAAACTAAGTCGTAGCCAAATGCACCGTACAGTCCCAGGTGGTTATCTTCAGAACTCTCGAAAGTATGTAGAATTTCACGAACAACACTAAACACAGATGGTTGTTTGCTTCGTTCTTCTTCAGAAAAGAAACGTTCTTTTGGCCGGACAGAGCCAGTTATACTACCCTCCTGCCAATTGAGTGCCTGAAGTTGCGGTTGCTTGTATAAACGCTCTGCTAAATAAGTTAACAGCATCATACCCCGCTCGTTATGTGCTGTGAGTGTGAAAGAGTTCTCACAAGTAACCAGTTCTAGGGGTGGATTAATAAAGCCGATCGCCCATCTCTTGTATCGTCCTGGATATTCGTAACTGCTTGCAAGTAATCCTCCACGCTGAGTATCAATATGTAACAAAACCTCTTCAATAGCTGTTGCCATCGAAGTCTCTGTTACAGTGCGAGATACACAAACTCCACCTTTAGTTATGTAGCAATGACTATCAAAATTCATTAGCAATTTGTCTCCAACTGCTTTAAAGAAATTTTTACAGGGGTGATTTGCTCACAAAGTCATTTGCAAAATATAAATGCGAGCGATTTAGTTGATGAGATTGGAACATACAATCCAACTATGGATTTGCTGAACTGCTTGTGCTTAACTGTCTGTGCGAGCCTAAAGGTACTGTTGATAAAGGATATTCTTGAGGCCAACGACAAACAGCTTGACCGATAATAGCTATCTGTTTCATAAATTCCTCATATTGCTGCAAGGAGAGGGACTGAGAACCATCAGAAAGAGCCTTTTTCGGATTTGGGTGAACCTCAATCATCAGGGAATCTGCTCCAGCAACGATCGCCGCTTTAGCCATTGTTGGGACGTACTCTGCCAGACCCGTACCGTGGCTAGGATCGACCATAATCGGTAAATGAGTTAGCGATCGCAGAACAGGTACAGCAGTAAGATCGAGTGTATTACGCGTATATTGTCGATCAAAGGTGCGAATCCCCCGTTCGCACAGAATCACGTTTGGGTTACCTGCTGCCAGAATGTACTCAGCCGCCATCAACCACTCTTCAATTGTTGCGGACAGACCTCGCTTCAGCACAACTGGCTTATTTATTGCCCCTACTCGTTTCAACAATGAAAAATTTTGCATATTGCGGGCACCGATTTGGATAATGTCTGCAACCTCTGCCACTTTCTCAAGATCAGCTGTATCCATGACTTCAGTTACAATACCCAAACCTGTAGCCTGACGTGCTGTTGCCAGCAAGTCTAAAGCTGGCGCACCGTGTCCTTGGAAAGCATAAGGAGAGGTTCGGGGCTTATAGGCTCCTCCTCGCAAAAACTTAGCACCAGCCGCTTTGACGAGTTGAGCTGTCTCCACAATCATTTCTTCATTTTCTACTGAGCATGGCCCAGCGATGGAAACTATCGGATAATTTTGACCAAATGTTACCAATCCATTAGGCGTTGATACAATTACCGAACTCGGCTCTCCATGACGAAATTCTAGACTCGCTCGTTTATAAGGCTTATTTACCCGGATAACTTTCTCAATAAAAGGACTTAGTTGTTGGATTTGTTGAGGATTGAGAGCAGCTGTATCACCTATTAAACCAATTGCAACTTGGTGTTTGCCAACAATTGGTTCTGGTATGACATTCCAGCTACGTAATTCTTGACAAGTTCGTTCAATTTCTAAGGTAAGAGTACCAGGCTTGATGACTACAATCATGGTTTAAATTCCCGTTCAAATGATAATTAGCTTGATGTGGTTCTCGGCTTAACCGATGGTAGAAGTGGAATTGTAAGGATTACTTCCTTGCAACCATACAAGTTACCACTGGGTAATCTGGATGAAAATTATCTAGCTCATGAGACAATAATTCTTCTGCTGAAATTGCCATAAAACTAGCTACAACTGTTAAAGGATTGCCGTAAACATATAACTTTTGTTGGGAAAAATCTTGAAATAACTGTTTCATTCCATCTGGAAGTGGTCGCCAATAATCTCCAGGCATATCATGCAATCTTTGGGCGCTCGGAACCAAGCAAAAACATTGGCCACCCACTTTCAACCAACTGTAAATATTGTGGATAACTACCCAAGGATTATGACAGTGTTCCAACACATTAAAAACTACTATTGCGTCTAGAGATTCTGGCGCGATCGCCGCTAAGTCGTGAACATCTCCTACCTGGGTAACTCCTGGTCTGGGTGCTACATCCAAAGTTTGATATTCTGTGACATGAGAAAATTGATAAAGTTCTCGATTTTCCACGATTCCCCCCAGTTCCAACACGGTTCCTGCAACTTGGTGTCGAATCTCTCTAATAAATTGACCTAAATAATATCGATCAATAGGAGTTCCTCTGGTAAATCCGAACACAGGACATAAAGGAGAATTCCGCCTCAAATCACCCCATTCTAAAGTATTTACAGCTGGGGAGAGCAGACCGAGCGTTGCAAGATATTCTACTGATTGGTTAAAAGCTTCAAAACTGCTAATTTCTTCATCTGCTGCAAAAGTTTCTTGAGCAAATAGACAACGCATTACTTGGCAAGTCTCTTTACTAATTGTATCTAAATCGTATTGTTTTTCTGGATTTAAAATATTAATAAATCCTTGCTCAACAACCTTCAATGTTTTGTTAGCAACTGCAACGATGAAATCACCTGATTTTTTGTATATTTCTCTACATTTTTGTAATACACTCTGAGAAACAGGTAAATAATTAATTTCTTGAAAGTGTTGATATGCTGCTTCTAAAGATTTTTCATGAATAAAAATTTCTAGAATGATTAGCAATTTTTTTTTGTCAATAACCTGGGTTTTATTTTGATTCCAGTCAAATACTGCCCAAACTTGATAATCTTTAACTGTCAAAAATGCACTAGCCACATAAAAATTTCTCATGATGATTATTCCTCAAGAATATCTAAAGAAA
The DNA here is from genome assembly GCA_019359325.1 of Mojavia pulchra JT2-VF2. Classification (GTDB taxonomy): domain Bacteria; phylum Cyanobacteriota; class Cyanobacteriia; order Cyanobacteriales; family Nostocaceae; genus Mojavia; species Mojavia pulchra. The sequence goes on from JAHHHN010000009.1 coordinate 233,201, forward strand.
GCTCTAGAGTTCCTATTAAATTTATGAAAAAATTCTGTACAACTGTATCTCCTTTATAAACTGTTAAGAGTTTTCTGCCCCCTACTCTATGAGTAAGTCTAAAAATTAAATTAAATTCCTATATTTTATTAAAAGTCTTTTTATAGCGGTTCCCATCCTGGTGAGGTATGTTTTCAAAGCTACTAACCTTATTAAACAAGATTTGGGTGTACCTCAGTTGCTTAGGAAACGCTATATTAGATAGATTTCTAAAAAATAGAAATTTAAAAAACTACACCATTAAGATTAACAGAGATAATTTTATCTCTTTTCAACATTAGCCTTTTGTACGAGCCGCTTGTCAGTTGTTATTCAAGTGCTTGACGAGAAACTAGTTTTTCAAAATTTGCTTGGGTTTGATGGAGCAATTGTTCGCGGCTAGTTACCGTCGTTTGGTTAAGATGGGGAACCAAATTCCGAGCTTGTAACGCCATATGAAGCTGAAGATGAGCCACGTACTCACTCAAATTTTTACTACTTAATCGCTTGGTATTCTCTTCATTTGCATTGCCATAGCATTCTGCTTGGTCATTGAGCAAAGAGGATGAATTTAACATTGAAAATGCCTCATATTTTAACGCCTTCAATGATGCTGCATGATGACTTAGTTGATATAATTTTTGTGAGATGAAAGCCTGCCTCAGTAAATAGTTTTTGAAACTCATCGGCAGTGCGTTCGCGTCCGCCATTTGTCCCTATCAGCATTTGCAAATCCATTAACTTAACACTAAAATATCGCTCATTTCCAGGGGGAACTACTGGGTCAATCACCAGCAGCTTTCCATTTGTTGGCATTGCGTGGTAGCAGTTCTGAAGAATCTGATTGGCGCGATTATCATCCCAATTATGAATAGTTGATTTCAGAATATAAGTGTCCCCCCCGCCTGGCACAGATTTAAAAAAGTCTCCGCCTACTAGTTGATAGCGTCCTGTCAGTTCTTCTTTTTGCAAATAATCGGTTTTCTTGGCGCGTTCGATTACAGTTGGCAAGTCGAAGAGAATGCCGGTTAGATTGGGATTGGCCTTGAGGATAGCAGCAAGTAAAGTTCCATATCCGCCAGCAACATCAACTAACTTAGAAATCGAGGAAAAATCATAGGCATCTAAGATGGCATCGTTAATGATTGCAGAATGATGAGTCATTGCTTCATAATAGTTCCTGCCAAGTTCAGGATGTTCAACAAAATAGTCAAACATACTCATCCCAAACTGATGCTCAAATGCAGGAACACCTGTCTTAATAGCATTGAACAAATTTCCTAAGCATTGCCAGTTCCAATCCTCACCCATTGCTAGTGCCATAGAACGCATTGAACCAGGAGCATCTTTCTGAAGACATATTGCCAGTGGTGTCAGTTCAAAGTAGCGATCGCCTACTTCAATAAATATGTTGACAGTTGCTAAAGCACGCAATAATCGATACAAAAATTGAGCATCAACTTCAGTAGATTTTGCTAGGTCGTCACTGCTTTTTGCACCATCTTTAAGTAAATCAGCAACACCAAGTTTAGCTGCTACATAAATTGCTTGACTTACATACATACCACTCAGTAGCTGTATTAGTTTGTCAAAAAGTTCCAGAGCATTGTTTTGATTGGAACTGGCTGTTTGAGACATACATTTTTTCTCCTAAATTGCTTGATTTAGACACAATACGGTTCAGTTAAGGACAGAACTTACTCAAAAGAAAGAACGAACCACAAAGGGCGCAAAGGACACGTAGACACGAAGTGGCTTCCCGAAGGGTAGGAATAAGGGCGTTGCTGAATCAGAATATGAAATACCTAAGTTCAATGCATTTTTCTTGTAAGAGTCTTGAGTTAGTATCCGCTGGATGGCAGTTTGTAGCTTGGAGACGCTCAAGCGAGAATAAGGTATTACCTCTGCAATACCTTTCCAAGCCAGACGTGCTGCCACTCCGGGCTGTTCGTAGGCTAGAGTAGGCTAGACAACTTCCACTTTTGGCGATATTCGTTTATCGCCTAACGTTTAGTTAGCGACATTTTGAGTCCATACATAGGACGCAGTAAAGCCGCAGGTGGAAAGGCAATTGGATGTCCTGGAACCATCGTCAGCCGAAACTTTTGGGCAATTGTTGCTAGTAGCAATACCATCTCCATCATCGCAAAGCGTTTACCAATGCAAACTCGTGATCCGCCTCCGAAGGGGAAATAGGCAAAGGTGGGTAGCCGTTTAGCTAGGTCGTCTGTCCAACGGTCGGGATTGAATACATCTGGATGATCAAAAAATCGTGGGTCTCGGTGCATCACCCACTGACTCATGAACACAGTGGTGTTAGCGGGCAAAACATATCCTCCGATTTCGCACTCTTGCACGACCTCACGAGCTATGCTCCAAATGGGTGGATACAGCCGCATAGATTCCAAGATAACCATCTCTGCGTAAGGCAACTGGGGAAGATCCGAAACTGTAGGAGTTCGTCCACCTAATACTGTCTGTAGTTCCTCTATCAATTTGGTTTCTACTTCTGGATGCTGTGATAGCAGCATCCATGTCCACGACAGCGCATTAGCAGTTGTTTCATAACCAGCAATGAACAGTGTCATTACCTCATCGCGTAATTGTTGGTCAGTCATTTGACTACCATCTTCACTCTCTGCGTGTAACAGCATAGACAGTAAGTCACCAGCATCTTCGTTACTAGCTCTGCGCTGTTTGATGAAGCTATAGACAATTTTGTCCAAACGCCGAACTGACCGTAGATAGCGCAAGTTGCCAGGTGTGGGAATGCGTTCTGGCAACATGAACAAAGTGGTTGCCCGCGCGTTAAAGCTTTCCACCAGCACTTTCATGGTGTCAACTATCTTTTCGGTTTCGCTGGCTACATCAACGTCAAAGAGCGTCTTCGCCACAATAGTCAAAGTGAGGTGCGAAATTTCCTGTTGAACATCATAAGTTTCACCATGTTGCCACGTAGCGAGCATTCGGTTGGTATAGGCAACCATCACATCTCCATAAGCAGCAATGCGATCGCGATGGAAGGCTGGTTGTGTCAGGCGACGCTGACGGTGCCAAAAGGCTTTTTCACTTGTAAGCAGCCCGTTGCCTAAGAGGATTCCTCGCATGATCCGAGGTTTCTGAAAGTGGCTGCTCTTGTTAGTCAGTACTTCCTCAATGTAGCCAGGATGGTTGAGTAAATAAACTGGTTGCAAGCCGAATCGGAGGCGAACCAAATCTCCATACTTGCGAGCACAACTGCTTAGGAAGCCAAGCGGATCGCGTTGAAACTCAGGGATATGACCGATGATAAAATGTCCCTTTGGTTCTGGTGGAATGCGCGGAATACTTACCAAAGTCGTAGTCATCAGTAGTGCTCCTTCCTTAAACAAGCCTTGGAATATAAAACGCAAAGTAGAGAGAATGAAATTTGAAACGTTAAGTATGAACTGAAGTTTTCTTGAAAACGGGCTGTTTTGTTGACGCTAACTGTTCGAGTAGTACAGCAGCTTCAGTAGGTGCGTCGTAACGAGCGATGTCAGCTTTCAAAAGTTGAGCTTTCTGCCGATAATGGGGTGATGCTAGAATTTTCTGAACAGCATTTTTTAGTTGGGTTGGGTGAGGTTTTTTGGTTTTCAGGTTCACACCCACCCCAGCCCACTCAATCCGAGCGCAGATTTCTGGTTTATCCTCAGTTTGACCCGCGGCAACCAGTGGTACACCGTTGGCAAGAGCCATATGTACACCATGAGGCCCACCGTTGGTCACCATGACATCAACGTGAGGCATGAGATGCTCATGAGGAATAAACTGCTCCAGCCTGACGTTTGTTGGCATCGGATCGATATTAAAACTATCAATCGCCTTACCACCTGTTGTTGCCACAACGAGTACATCTTCGTCGTTGGCAAACGCCTTGATTGTAGGAACAATTAAATCATCTGCCTCGGTTGATACTGTACCCTGTGTAACGTGGACAACTACTTTACCACTGTTCAACTCGTCCCACCAACTGGGAGGAGTAAAAGAATTGAGCTGTTCTGGCAATGATGCTCCGATAAAATGTACTTGGGGGGGCAAGTCACTACGAGGATACTCAAACGATGGAACCGTCTGCTGTAAATAGAGAAAAGGCGATAAACTAGCATCAAAAAAATTTTGATAGTCAGGCGATAATCCGATGCTGCCTCGAACTTGGTCTAAATAGACGGTAACATCTTTGAAGAGGAATTGCTGGAACCTGTTCAACCAATAATTACGAAAACGTCCGAGTGCTGAAGCGTCTGGTTGCATTCCTAATCCAAAAGGAGCTGTATCGCAACTGCTGAAGAATAGCCCAGTTGTACCTAAAGTTGCCCAAGGCGGCCCTCCTTTTTTATGAACCCAAGAGGCTCCCAAGAAAAACAAATCGGATAAAACAACATCAGCTGGGAACTTTTGCAATATTTCGGTAAGGTCTTTTAACTGCGCTGCTGCTGAGTCAACAAAAAGGTGCTTGAGGCAGAACTTAAACTGTGCCAGTCCCTTTAAAGAAAACCCTTCTTCTTTTAAAGATTCAGGGATAGTGTCTGGTACAGTGAAATCAATGCCTGTACGGATGGGAACGTGGCGAGCGCCAGTCTGTTCCACCTGAGATTGAAAACCAATCCCTGTATACCACCACACTTGGTGACCGCGCTCTACTAGCTTACGAGCAATGGGCAAGGCTGGGTTGACGTGTCCAAAAGCGGGGATCGTACCTATAAGAAAACGAGCCATTGCAGTAGACCTAAGAGGATGTTTTACAAGTTATGAAGCCAAAAATGAGACATGGCTTACGCAAGATCTGACCGAAAAGCTTATCCTTGCGTAGCGGTAATTCATAAATTACCGCTACTTTCGTTATCTTTTGCGTAAGTCCTGATGAGAATGGGTTTCACCACCTTAAAAAGACTATTGGGCTACCTAAATAATTGGAGTGTTATGTGGTAATCCCAGCTGTAGCTTGCCATAGACTTCGTTAGCACCATCAAAATCGAGCATAATATGGGAATAAATCATGGCAATATCTCGTGCAAAACGCTGTAATTCTTCAGTTAAATAATGCGATCGCGATCCCATCACATCTAGGACTTCATTGATAATCGACTTACATTCTTTCACCGCTAATGTACACTGCACCCTGTATTTGGCTCTGTCATTCAAGGTCAAGGATGCTGTTTCAGTTTTGAGCATCATATCCTTAATACTGTCTTGCATTAACAGTTCCATTGTTTCCAACCTGACCATGATATCTGATAGTCTGACAAGAGCTGTTTGTCTGACCTCTACATTCTTGTCTAAAAAACTGTGCAGTTTATCTTTGTAAATCTGGATGACTCTTTTGGCTGCACCAATAGCCGGAGCCGTTCCTGATAAAGCAGTAACCGGTGCAACGCACCATTGGAAATTAGTACTCTTTAAAACTTTAGAACCTGGAGAATTACCGTTTAGCAGATCGATGAGATTTGCTACTCTGTACTCAGGAACGAATACCTCATTTATTTGAATATCGTTGCTGCCGGTTCCTTTCATTCCTGAAACATACCAAGTATCTAATATTTCCACTTCTTTTTGTGGAAGTAGAAAAACTTTTGGTACAGGCTTCTCATCTGTGGAATTAGGTAAATACATACCTCCAACAATTACCCAAGAGTCATGTTTAACTCCAGTAATAAAAGGCCACCTTCCACTAAGAGTATATCCATCCTGTGTTTTGATTGCTTTGCCTTTGGGACTAAAAGTGGCAGAAACTAAATTGTAATTATTATCTGCAAAAACTTCTTTTTGAGCTTCCCAAGGAAATAATCCTACCATCCAGTTGTGTACCGACACCAAGCAGGTGACCCAAGCTGTGGAAACACATCCCTGTGCAATATAATCGCAAACATCAAACACAACATCCAAAGGCATTTCATGTCCACCGAACTCTGAGGGAGTCATCGCGCTGAAAAAGCCTGCTTCACAAAGCTTTTTCACAATTTCGTCCGAAATATTTCCTCGTTTTTCAGTTTCGATCGCTACTTTAGCAACTTCGTCTCTTATTTGTCGTGCGTTTTCGATAATTTCTTCTCTGGTTAACTTCTTGATATTTACAACAACCATTTTCAACTCCTATTTTTAGGGCGATCGCTAAGTACGTTTCGTTCAATCAATATTCTGAGTAAAGCCGATAAAAAACTGCAATAACTCCTGAATCGTATCTGGAACAACCTTTAATTTTTGAGCCTTTGCATAAAGCTTTTCAAACTTATAAACGAGTAGCTTTTGTGCTGTTTTATCGTAGGGTATGTACTGGATAGGTTGTGACAACTCAAAAGAAGGGCCAGCAGTTCTCCCTGGTATTCCTGATTCCAAAGTCATCAACAAAATTGCCAGTGGACGCAGCAATACAGCCATAATTTCTAAGGAAGTATTCATTAATCTAGACATCCTCAGAGACTCTGTAGGTCTTTTCCCAAAATGCTGAACCATCATTTGCATACTGATTTCAAAGCAGCCATTAAAAATCTGCATTACTTCGGCAGTTTCTTCATTCAGTACCTGATTAGTCCCAGGTCTACGAGCAATGCTAGGATTTCTTAATGTTGGATAAGCATGAAACCAATCACCTTGTAAATTAAATTCCTGTAGGTAGTGATGAATTTTTTGAAATTTGTGAAAGTGCGAATCCTCAAACACCTCGACCTGTGCATTGGCTCCTTCACCTTGTTCGGTAATTAGGTCGATAGTAAATAAAGCTGAATCTAAATCATCTACCTGACATTGATAATTCGGGTGATGTGTGTTCGTCTTTTTATTTAAAAATAGATGATGTTCACCTCCAGTCTTATTCTTCTCAACCAAAATTAATTCAGGATTATTTACTAAAGCTATCCTGATTTTCTGATAAAGTTGACTAACGCTACTATAAGTCGTTTTCCCATTATTGCTGTGTCCTGGAACTGTTCTGTCTTGATAATAAGAGGGCCATTCAAAGTAGATAAATCGTTTTACACAGTTCTCAGAGAATGGCTCAAGTGCCATTTCTACACCAAGAGGGTAAAATTTTGACAGCTTTGAAAAGTCAGGTGTGCAAGTGTGAAAAGAACCGCCTACAGCCATTAAAAGGTTATTAGCCATCAGGAAGTGTATCATTTCTTCCCTAGCAATCCGAAGGATAACACCTCGGATACCCTGGTTCATTCTTTCTTCACCGTCACCACACATGAATTTCAAGTGTTCTGGCTTCCAGATACCCCGCTTTACGTATTCCTGTCCACTCACTAGATTAGGTATGGAATAAGCAGCATAGAGATACTGAAGCATCAAAGACATTTCTAATTCCACTGCATCTTTAAGAGCAACTATTATCTCTTCAGCAGTGGTGATTTCTTCTTTAATCTCAATCATCTTTTACAGCCTTTTTGTGACAACAAGGCAGATAACCGATTTGCGAAACATTCATCAAGAACTTTTTAAAAAGCAAAGCTTTAGGATAAGATAACTCCCTGGTAGGAGGCATGTAATAGGATTTATCTCTGTTGATAGGATCGCACATCTGCCAGGATAGTAAAGAGAAAGATTCTACTCTGGCTTTGTTGCCAAGACTAAAGATTTCGCGATTCATAAAAGGATAGAGCAGTTCATAAAATTGCAGAACATGCTCGTACATTAACTTAAAGTCTACGTCAGACTGTGGAACATCTATTAAATGCCAGTCATGAGGTAGCACTTTGATATGTATAACATTCGCCTTGTTCCAAAAATTCAGTTGGTTACTGTCATCATAAACCTCAAAAGGATCATGCTCCAACAAGGTCTGAATAAATTGATTTTCGCTTTCTCCAACTGCAAAAATAATTCGCCCTCCGCCACTTTTCAGCCCTCGAAATGTGATTGTCGCCCTACCTTTTTCATTAGTACTAAACTCTAACTCTGTCTGAAAATGACTGCTGTTTTCTACATACTTACATTTGACAAGGCATAGTTTGTGTTCTTTACTATCCGGTAAATTCTCCTGTTTAAATTCTTCAACTTTAAAGGGAAAATTAGCCGGATTATAAACTTGGTGTAAATGGATATTATTGACGGTGTGCGGCATCCCTCTGATAAAACTTCGGATTTCGATGCTCTCATCGAAAAATATTCCTTTTTCCTCAGAAGGAATTTCAAGGTAAATGTTGGCTCGATCTGCTTGAATGATAATCTCTTTTTCTTGCAATATTGGGATAAAGTTTCCTTGGTTGTCTTGGATAGCGATAAACAAAGAACTTTGAAAAATTTGTTCCCAATGTTCGTCGCTAAGTTTAATTAAGTATTCAAAATCAAAAATCCCCGATGTCTGGTAATAAAAATGCTTTTGCAAATTTTTAACAGAGATAAAGGTTAAAGGATCTTCGATACCTTGGCAAAAAAGGAATAAGTCGTGCGGACTATAGAACTCTCCATGCTCAGGAAGAGGCCCACTTGAGTGTGATGGTGGCCTTCCATCAATAGGAAGTGCGATTGGCATGTTTAAGCTCAAGTGTCCTTGGAAAAGTTCAACCGAAAGAGTACCCCAACCTTCCACAAGGTTCTGACTGGCTACATCCTGTAATGGGTGAAGCACCCTTCCTGCCGGATAAGTAGCCATTTCTCGCTCCCCATACCATATCCCTACAGTACCGACTAAACTGTACCAAGTTGGTGTATTGGGTTGAATTGGTTCACTAGCATTGAACAAACAGTATTGGACAACAATGCCTTTCGCCGCCTCATGTTTTAGAGTTTCTTGAAAAGCTACTAATGCATCAGAATCTAACTCATCACTATTTAAATAGAAATGCTCTTGGTCTTTTTCCAGCACGAACTGATAGACCGCAGCCTTGTTAATCTCTTCATCATTCCAGTGTTGAGGAAAATTGATGATGTGATTATTTTTATGCCACCGGGCGTGGTGAACTTTCTGGACACCACCATTGATTAAGTGATTAGAACTGATAGAAGCTTCTCGGCCTAAGGTAAAATGCCCTGCATAAATCTGTCTAGTCCACTGGGAGGCAGAATCTAGTTCTACTACTTTTGGTTGGTTAAAGGTGGTAGCTAGATACTCATTGTAGTGTCCCCATAAATCAACCGCTCTACCAACCAAAGGGTCATCAGTGTTTATGACTCCAAATCTGGTTTGTGTGCTTACCACTTTGGCATTCCACGAAACCCTGCTATTCCCTTCTAAATCACGACCAGCAGCTTCGCTAAATATGCCTTCTGGGTCTTCTTGACCTTCACGGTTGTATTTTATTCCCAGATGAGAGTAGTACTCGTAAAAAGCTTCTGGAGCTACAGAGGAGTCAACTCGTTTCTGACCCATGTAGATTTCGTTAGTTGTTAAGTCAATATTTCCAGCCTTATTCTGGTTTCCGGTAGGCTCGTGAAAACGACACCACCCTGAAAAATGAATTCTCGGAAAATTTAAAATACTCATGAGGAAAATTCCCTCAATACTTAAAAACTTTTTGGTCAATTTGCTCAGTTGAAGGATTGGGTAAATCACGAATTAGCATTTGCCCGTTCTTGAACTGTTGCATCCTCACCAATTCATTGCTGCCTTTCTTCAGATAGAAGCGATGCATATTAAAGGAATTGTCCCGATCAAATTCCCAGCAATCGACTTCTATTCCTAATATCTGTTCAGTTCCTTTGAAGGTGGCTTTTCCAGTAATCAAAATGTCCCTTGGAACAATTGAGTTGTTAGCCTTAACTTCCTGAGCTTCAAGTTCAGCAACGTCATAGCTAAATGCTTCAGTTACGTCATCCTCTTGTTTAATGTGATAAGGAAGCTTGTAAACAAGGCTCTTGCCCTGACCGTAAAAAGTGACTTCTGACATCCATAACTGATAGCCCGTCTTTTCAACATCCCAAGGATTAAAAATACCGTCTATTCTATAGACTTCCGATTCGTAGTCGAACCAGACAGACCCTGAAGAAATAAAATTTCCTTGTTTCATCGGTGACCAGTAAGTGATGTACGCTGAACTCCATTGAACTGGTAACAAAGGTGGCTGAAAGTTATGATTTTTATTCATATCACTTAACTCCTTTGACAACAATATTTTTTGCTGGTATGGACACAAAATAACCATCGTAGTATTTTGCTACATTCCGATGAATTTCTTCATGAATTTGATTAGCTGTTTCCTCTGGAATATTGGCGAAGATTGAATCCATCTGAGGAGACATACTCCTGATAAAATTCCAGAAAGTCACAGGTGTACCTTGCCAACGCCAGTGGATTTCGGCGTAGTCCCACTGAAGATTTAAGAAACCTACACTTTTAAGTAATCGGGCAAAGTCTAAAGCAGTAATCAAATTAAAATCTGTTGAAGCTTTGTCTACATTTTTTGTTGCTGTGTGCTTTGTCAATACATCTAGGTAAACATTTTTGATTTCGCCATGTGCTTCTTCACCCCAATCAACAACGACAATCTCGCCACCTTTTTTTAATACTCTATAGGCTTCCTGGAGTTGTCTAATCTTTAAATCATTAGTCAAATATTGCATCCCAAAACGACAGCAGGCAGCATCAAAACTTTCATTTTTAAAGGGCAAATCTAGAGAATTACCTAGCTTTACTGATATGTTTTTGAGATTTTTGCTGGTAGCGCGCTTTTCTAGTTCTTCAATAAATCGGGAAACGAAGTCAAGACCTACTATCTCACCCTTTTCACCTACTAATGTTGTTAATGATAAAGTGGGATCACCTGGGCCACAGCCAATATCTAGAACTTTTTTTGCTTCCAAATCAGAAAAAGTAGAAATGATGAGGTCTGTTGACTCTTTTGTCCAAGCGTCTACCAAATCGATATTTTCGCAAAGTGACGGGGCTAGTTCCACCCATCTGTCGTACAAGCGTTGAACTGCTGGAATTTCTGTGCTAACCATAATCTTCAACTCCTGAAATATTAGTATCAAATTTAGTTGTTTTTGTAAGAAACAGTCAGGTTTACACAACTGAAGGTTCTAACAATATTGTTCTAGTCTGAAGTTGAACAATTTCTTCTACCTGGCTCAGGGCAGATGTAATTGCCCCTTCTATCCAGGCGTTATCCATCGAACAATGTTCGCCTGCAAAATACAGCTTTTTTTCCGGTTTGGTGACGGCTTCAACATTGTATTTCGATCTACCAAGCCACATCACACCACTACATCCACGAGTCCATTTGTGCTTTTCCCATGAAATAACAGCAACATCTTGAACCATATCTTCAGTTTCAATCTCTGGATGAAATCTGCTGACGCTTCTTTTAATCAGATTGATCTGTTCATGATGACTAAGTTCGGCAAGATATGTGGAATCTTCACCAATTACGTAACTAGCAAGTAAAACACCAGGATTTTCTTGCTTAAAAGAGGAATTATCTTGGGATGCAAGAGGATAATATAATTGGCGAATTACCCGATCGCTTACGGAAGCTCCTTCTTTAATTTGATATTTGTCTTTTTCCCAGAATCTGTCTTTGCAATAGAACAGTACTTTAGTAGCACCAACATAAGTGAGGTTGTGAATGACATCTAGCTTTTCCTTTGAAAAGCCATCTAACTTAATTTCTCTCAAAACGCTAAATGGTATGGTGCATAATACAGTATCGCTGTATAATTGCTCATTGCCATTAATAGTAATTTTGACCTTATTGTCCTCAAGGCTGATCCCCGTAACCTCTGCATTCAATCTGATGTCATCTTTTAAATGATTAGCGATCGCATCAGGAAGCTGGTTCATACCCCCGGCAAGTTGATAAAGGTCGCTAGAGGATTCGAGGATAATATGCCGCATATAAGTTCTTAGCACATCTTCACATCTACCTCTCAATTTGGAGAGCAGCGGCAATACATTGTTAGGGGAAAATTCCTCATCATTCAGTTCAATAGAACAGCGCTCAAGTGAATAATCTAATTCATCTAATAAATAGTTATGCAAATCTGTTTCAAACAGTTCGCGTATCTCTTTAGGAGACATAGCATCCACTATTGTTTTGAGTGCAGATGCAAACCGTTCGGTATATTTGGATTTGAACTTTCTGTTTTTAGAAAATTCATAGCTGGGATAAATCTCGTTGATAACATCTTTTAATCGACATACTTTTCCCTTTATATCAAGGAAGCATTCATTATTCTTAAAAATAGTTACAAACTTCTTCAACTGAGACTGTAACCCCATTTCATTGATATAGTAATGAGTGAATTCGTGATTGAAAGGAAGGCGCATAGCACCAAGCTCTCCATATGCCGTTATATTTTCATCATCAAATCTATAAGTCCATATTCTTCCTCCAATTCGGTTGCTTGCTTCTAATATTTTGACTTCGTAGTTAAGCTTTTTTAGTTCATAAGCAGCAACCAGACCGGAAATTCCTGCACCTAAAATAGTTATTGATTTAGGTAAACTGTTTGGGTTGAGAGAATTTATTTTTGAAAAATATCCTCTGACCTTTTTAAAATCTCTGTTTAAAACCTTTTCCATAGTGCCTCTGGTTGAAGTTGATAAATTGAAGTCATTAATTCTCTTTTTTCATTAAAGTATTTTGTTTTTTCTTCTCTTAAGAGCTTGATTCATATTTTTCCATACTCCAGAGCGACGCCAAGTCCGGAAGTAATGATAAACTGTTGGCCAAGGAGGCAAGTCATGAGGAAGCAACCTCCAAGAACAACCACTGTTCTGGATATATAAGATAGCGTTGATAATCTCACGCATATCCACAGTCCGAGGCCGTCCACCTGTTTTGATCGGTGGAATTAAGGATTGAAGTAGTTCCCACTCTGCATCTGTAATATCGGTTGAATATGCTTTTCGACTCATAGGGTCAAAGTTGGAGAAAATCAACTTCTCATTACCCTAAAAAAAACTTTATATGTACTTAATGAAAGTAGTCTTAGCTTATTCCCACTCAATATGATAAATGTGACTTCTTTGGTCTAGTAGGCTCATTCTGATACCACGAACACAATTAATTTTTTCATTTGCTTGCTTCTTTAATACAAACTACTGATAAAAAGCTCGCTGCGTTTCTTCGTTTAGCTTGCCAGTTCCAAATCGTCTTGACCAGTAAAAATCAAGTTGTTGACCATGAACTTAGGCAAGATCGGGTTTTTTGTTTATGTTTAAAGGCAAACCATACTTGTCTAAATTCAGTGCTGATAAAGCGAGGTTCTAAAAAAGGTTCACGGAAAAAAGGGAGCCAGTGCGTTCGGTCGCCAGACTTGTAGACACCCGTAGGGTGGTGAGACAGCGCTCTTAGTAGGGTTTCCAACGCCAGTCGCTCATGGGGGAATGGAGTTGATAGCGACAGGCCTTAGTTAATAGTTTAGGACTGTTGCTCAAAGTTGTAGTTAGTAAAGAAAATGCCCCAGAAAGGGTTCTTGCTGCTTATGCAAGTCATGGTTAATAATTCAAGCTCGGTAGAAGTGATGCGTCGTGTTAGTTTTGAGTTTGAGGTTTTACCTAAGCGTTGGGTAGTAGAACGAACTTTTGGCTGGTTTAACCAATATCGTCATTTGAGCAAAGATTATGAGCATCTGACCGCAAATGAGTGAGGTTGCCATATATGCAGTTATGACTCCTATTATGCTACTTATGCTACGCCGCCTAGCTGTCTAAAGATTTACTTGATCAATGGTCTCTAAGGAAACTCTATAACTCCCTGGTCAATTTCTTGTTCTTAACTTGATTAAAGTTTTAAATATTGTTGAATTTCTGTATGTAAAGTAAATTTAAGAGGACGTTTCATATTGAATTTATATATGTAAGTTAGTAATGAAAGATGCAATGTTAAACTAGAAAAAGCTTTCTAGCTCAGACAAATAGAGTAATACAACTCGAATGAGTTTCAATAAGCCAGAATCAAAAGATCATGCTGTAGCTAGCCAATGGGACTTTTGGAGACCATTATGAGTTATAGACTTACAATAGTTCAGCACTACATATCATCATCTGAGGATATTGAAAAAATATGAAGTTGTGTCGTGTCTGATAATTAAATATTATCTTGGTTTTATCTCAGACGGTATCAGATTGAATCTGCTGCCTAGGAGTTACTTCAAGATAGTGAGGAATGCGTTACAACACAATTAGAATGATGATCGCGGCCGAGGCAAGACTGAGGATAAGTATCTGATAGCTTCGTTCAGGTATTTCCTAAATTGTTCAATTTTCTGCATATATGTGGGGTGCTATCGAACAGCACTAAGATTAAGGGCAAATCTTTAGCCCTGTTAAGGTGATTGCAACTATCTCCGAAGTCTTGGCTTTTAGAAAAATGAAAGCGATCGCTTTCATGCTCACCATGTTCGGTTATTTAATTGTCAACAAACATCAATGCTTGAGAATTAAATCCCTAAAATGATGAAAATTCGTCAGTTTACACCATTTCACGAAATGCCTGATACAAATGACTGCTTTTTAATTTTTTCCCCCTGCTCCCTGCCCCCTGCCCCCTATTTGTATCAATCTTAAAGTGAAACAGTATTACACCTTTACATGGTTAAGAAATTGCCTTTAGCTAAAAGGTTTTTGGGTGTGGGGTTTAGTGAGCCACAGGTTTGTTAATGTCCGTGCTTAGTTTTATTTTGCTTTCTTGTTTCCTACACCCAAGGGTTTGATTCTAACTTCGTGCTATTCAGCTACTACCTTTACTGAAGAGTTGCTAAATAAGTAGGGCTAAGTTTCTACTATGAACGCTAAACGTCAGAATCTAGTCACAAATAAGGCTAAACAGATGGACTCACTTAAACAGGCATCCCGATCTCGAATGCTGTCATCATCCTTGTCATTATCCTTGTCATTTTGGCTGAATTTACCTTTTCTTGATGTCCAGCAGGACAGTGAGTCGAACATCCCTCTCCCTAACAGGCAGAGGGATGTTTGTTTTTCGGTAGCCGAGACAGTGGTTAAGATGCTGGAAGAGATGGGAGTCACAGATGCGTTTGGTGTTTCAGGAGGTGCGATCGCCCCCCTCTGGGCCGCACTACAGCATAGCCAAATCCGAGTGCTTCACTTTCGCCACGAAGTTGGAGCGGTTTTTGCAGCTGTCGAGTCGTACTTTATTAGTGGACGCCCGGTCGTAGTGTTTACTACAACTGGCCCAGGAATTACCAATGCTCTGACCGGGCTATTCGCCGCCCGGTGGGAGGGCGCTAAGGTAATTTTATTGTCTCCTTCGACCTCGACATCGCAGCGTGGACACTGGGCTTTTCAAGAAACCAGCGCCTACACAATGTCCGACGCAGGTCTTTTTACCTCAGGAACACTGTTTCATTATGCGACTACCCTTGAATGCAGTGATGAACTTCCACAAATTTATCACAGACTGGCTTCAGGTCTAAAACGACCCGGAGGTTTTGTAGCCCATTTGAGTATTCCTACAGCTATCCAGAATAGTTTGCTCAACAAAGCGTTGCCACAAGTCAGTTTCTGTCATGCTCCACTCAGTGCTAGTGAGGAAACGATTAAAGAATGTGCCAGATTGCTGTCTGAAGGTTCATTTGCAATCTGGGTCGGCTTCGGTGCGCGAGGTGCTGCACAAGAAATCCAGCAGCTTGCCGAGAGAACAGGGGCTGCGGTGATGTGTTCGTCGCGTGGCAAAGGTATTTTTCCAGAGGATCATCCTCAATTTGTAGGCGTTACAGGCTTTGCTGGACATAAATCTGTTCTGAAATATATGCAAGAACAGCCTCCATTGCACACGCTGGTATTAGGAACACGGCTAGGTGAATTTACCTCGTTTTGGAATCCTGTGATGATCCCCTCACGAGGCTTAGTGCATGTTGACATCGACCCGGAAGTACCGGGGACAGCATATCCATTAGCCGAGACGTTTGCCATCCAATCTGACGTGGCATTGTTTGTCAAGGCGCTGCTCTCATACTTTCCAGAGCGTCCTAGTCGGTCAACAGCCCCGCCATTACCAAAACCTGAGAACCATGTTATCAATCCACGGGATAGTGGTCTGGTAAGACCTGAGGTACTCATGAATGCGATTCAACAGGTAATTGTCGAGGGAAGCGATGCAGTGGTGATGACTGAGGCTGGTAACTCATTTGCTTGGGGAAATCACATGCTGCGATTTACAAAACCCGGTCGTTACCGTGTCAGTCCTGGGTTTGGGGCTATGGGTCATGCTGTAACGGGCGTCGTAGGTGCCGCACTGGCACGGAATGGCAAGGCTGTTGCGATCGTTGGGGATGGCGCCATGCTCATGAATAGTGAAGTCAGCACAGCCGTGCAACATCAGATTGCCGCTGTTTGGATTGTACTTAACGACTCTCGCTACAATATGTGCGATCAGGGAATGGCCATGCTAGGGTTCGAGGCTATAGACGCGAAGATTTCACAGACAAATTTCGTCAAGATTGCCCAGGGGATGGGAGCTGATGGCATCCGTGTTGAAAGGGAGTCTGACATTCAAGCAGCACTAGAGAAAGCACTTGTCTCCACAGGCCCATTCGTTGTTGATGTGATCATCGACCCTACCCAGCCTGCGCCGATTGGGAGTCGTATTCATAACTTAATTTCTCAGGGAACTACGAATAATTAAGAGGAAATTAGAGATGATGTATCCCTCAGTAGGCATTTGTTCACTCGCATTGAGCTTTCCTAGTATTAGACTGACCAAAGATGATTACAAAGAAAATTACCCGGATCTGCTCGCAAGTATCGAGCAAAAAAACTTGGCAAGGCTGTTTTCGCTAGGTAACTTCACTCCTAGCAACGAGTATGAGTTAGAGATGATGCCCTATCTCGAAGACCCCTTCCGTGGTACTGTTGAGCGGTGGATGCTTGGGCCTGGCGAGTCATCGCTAACATTGGAGTATCGCGCAGCAATCGATGCCCTTGATGCGGCCAAGCTTTCTCCCGATGACGTAGATATTCTACTCGTTGCCTCGTTCTTACCTGAACAAATAGGCTTTGGCAATGCAGCTTTTCTGGCTCGTCAACTCGGTATACCCTGTGCTGCATGGAATCTGGATGCAACATGCGCTAGTACTCCGGTGGCGCTGGAAACTGCTTGTGCTTTGGTAAAAAGTGGAGGGTATCGCCATGCGCTGGTGGTCATTTCATGTACATACTCTCGTTTTTTTGATCAAGACGATACTCTTTCGTGGTTTTTTAGCGACGGCGCTGGAGCTTTTCTAGTTAGCGCTCTCAAACCTACCCAAGGTTTCTTGGGATCAAAGACCGTTAATACCAGCGTATTGTGTGACCAATTTCCTTTTAAACTCACTCAAGATGAGCAGGGCAATCCACATCTGCGTATGCAGGTGCTGAAGGGCACGAACAAAGTGATCGGCGAAACGGCTGTGGGGCTTCTTCGTACATGTTGCGAAGGAGCGATCGCTGCTGCGAATGTGACGCTAGAGCAAATTGACTTTTTTATTTTCAATACACCTACGGCTTGGTTTGCCAACTTCTGTATACGTATACTGGGTATTGACCCAGAACGGACAATCAATGTCTACCCTTTCTATGCAAACATTGGGCCAACACTGTCCCTAGCCAATCTGTACCATGCTGCACAGTTAGATAAGATTCGTGAAAATGACTTGGTTTTGATGTATGGCTTTGGTGCAGCCAGTTCTGCTTCTGCAATTGTAATGCGCTGGGGTGATGTGACGCTAAGTCCGCAGCCCCACAAGCACCCGACTCAAAATTTACAGAAGAGATATGAGGAAGCACAGAGGAGAACCTCATAGTTGAAGAAGGCAGCTATGCTGGAGGCAGAGGGCAGAAGGAACCAGCTCCAAAGGAGTTTGACCCCTCCTGACTTAGATCCACTGAACTCCAGTTCAGTGGGGGACTTAAACCCTTGCTCCGCAATGGTTCACAGCAAAGAGCAGAGGGCAGTATTCCTTCTGCCTCCTGCCCTCTGCCTTTCTTGATAAATCTAGGCAGATCAGAACAAAGATGCCTTAAATATTGTTGCAAGCGATTTCGGTTCAAATCTTTTTTACTTTTTCCATAAATAAGGAACACACCCATGCTAAGGCAATTGTATGGAAAAGTCGCACTGGTGACTGGGGCTTCATCAGGTATTGGTCGAGCAACAGCGCTAGCACTTGCACAGTCAGGAGCAAAGGTTGTGGCTGCCAGTCGTCGGATTACCGAGGGAGAGGAAATTGTACGTCAAATACAAGAGGCAGGAGGCGAAGCTATTTTCGTCAAAACCGATGTGTCAAAAGCTGCTGAAGTAGAGGCACTGGTTAACAAAACCGTGGATACCTATGGTCGTCTGGATTGTGCCTTCAATAACGCTGGTATCCCATCTACTGGTCTGCTTACCGATATATTAGAAGAAGACTGGGATCATGTAATTAACGTGAACCTTAAAGGAACGTGGCTCTGCCTCAAGTATGAGATCAGGGAGATGCTGATCCAAGGTGGCGGCGCAATTGTGAACGTGGCTTCCATAGGTGGTGTCGTCGGTTTCGCGGGCTATGCTAGCTACTGTGCCAGTAAAGCTGGGGTTATCGCTTTAACCCGATCTGCTGCAATGGAGTATGCTAAATTCGGTATCCGGATAAATGCCGTCAGTCCTGGTGCAATTGAGACTGAAATGCTGGCAACTATTCCCGCGCATCAACTCGCCCAGATGATAGCAATGCATCCCATAGGACGTAGTGGCAAACCAGAAGAGATTGCAGAAGCCGTGGTGTGGTTGTGTTCGGACTCGGCTTCCTTCGTTGTGGGGCACAATATGATGATTGATGGAGGATATACCGTGCATTGATATCTCTGTTGACCTCAGTCGAGCGATCGCACCTATGTCTGAAGGCTGGGGCTGAGACTGCGAGTTTTAGTTTCTTGGCGTTGATAGAACTAGCCCTTTCAAGGTGTGTTATTTTCTTGTTTTTTCTGGTTCAGAATCTTAAAAGTTGAGACATGAGGTCGATTTTTAAACTAAGTCCGCTTTTGCTGAGGTTTTTTAACCTACACGGATGACGACGAAAAGCCCTCAGCTTGAAAAGACCTGCCAGATGTTTGAGAATTTGCAAAATTAAATTAGACATTGATATTAACAATACTCCGGACAATTTTTAGTTGAGGGAATCGACAAGAAAGCGCCTAATTTTTTCCAGAGTATTGATATTAAGTAGGAGGCATTTAAATGACTGCGATATCCACTCAAGACGGAAAGTACTCTGAAGAAACTAAGTTAATGAAAGGTCGGGTAGCCTTGGTGACTGGAGCTAGTCGAGGAATTGGCGCGGCTACAGCTAAACTCTTAGCCCACCATGGAGCAGCAGTCGGCATTAACTATTACAACAACCATGAAGCGGCTCAATCAGTTGTAGGCGAAATAGAAGCCAGTGATGGTAAAGCTATTCCGGTTCAAGCTGATGTCACAGATGAAGCGCAAGTTAAGAAAATGGTGCAGCAGGTATCAGAAGCATTTGGTTCGATTGACACCCTTGTACTCTGTGCTAACAGAACATTTACGGTTGCTCCCTTCATAAACTACCAATGGTCAGATTTTGAAGAAAAGTTACTGGGAGAACTTAAAGGAGTTTTCTACCCTTGTAAAGCTATTGTTCCCTCAATGATCGAACATAAACGTGGTTGCATTGTAGCTATTAGCACTGGTTTGTCTCGTTATCCCTCTGAAGGTTTTATAGCTCACTCTACAGCTAAGTCAGGACTAGACGCTTTTATCAAAACTTTGGCTTTAGAATTAGGCCCTTTAGGGATTCGAGCCAATGCCATCGCTCCTGGTCTAACTTTGACTGAAGCCACTGTCTTTCTTCCTGAAGAATATAGGGAAAAGACGGCTCAGGCAACTCCATTAAGGAGAAATGCGATGCCAGAAGATATTGCTGGAGCCATTCTCATGCTTGCATCTAATGAAGCGAGATTTATTAATGGAGTTTACTTACCGGTATCTGGTGGTATTCAGATGCTTTGAGATATTTTTCCAAAGAATCGGGGAAGACCAAAGTGCGATCCAAATGGTAAGCGTCTAGGCAACTATAAATAAATTAACTCCCATTTTGAATTTCAAAATGTAGTACAAAACAATTAGTCCTGAAGCATTAAGTAAGTTGGCGCGAAAAAACCCAAGTATGTTACGAAACGTAAATGGGCTTAAAATCCTTACTAATGATCAATACAACTCTTGGAGAGGCTGCACAACTCTTAGAGACGCTGCGCGTAGCTTGGTAGCTTGCTTCCACGAAGTGGTACGACTACGCTCAATGACCACGCCAACGACTCCTTTCGACAACTCTTAGAGACGCACTTGCGTTCGCGGTTCCTGCTCTTAAGGGCAAGGCAAGTCGCTCAGTACAAGTGACAAACGACAAATAACAGCCTTAGCTAGTTAGCTTTAATTACGCTGACCTACTTAATAATGGCATTAGTTTTAGCTCCATATTGTGAGGTATGTATTTCAATGGATAATTTGCAGAATACAGGTCTTGATCAATTCTCAACAAAACCTACAAGTTCAGTAATTGTTGATGAATTATCTCCAACAACCCTCTATCAGGCACAACCGAGTATTTACGCTAGCGCTAGCGCCTTGGTTTCTCAGGGAGATGGACTCAAAGCAGAATATTACGACAACATCGACTTTAGCAACCTGAAGGTAACTCGCATAGATCCAAACGTAGACTTCATCTGGGGTAATAATTCTCCAGATCCGCTCATTGGTGCAGATACCTTCTCAGTGCGTTGGACAGGTCAAGTAGAAGCCGAGTACGACGAAGTTTATAACTTCTATACCAGTAGTGATGATGGTGTGCGAGTGTGGGTAAATAATCAACTGCTAATCGATCAGTTTGTCGATCAATCGACCACAGAACATAGTGGGTCGATCGCACTGATTGCAGGTCAAAAGTACGATATTAAACTGGAATATTATGAAAATGGTTACGATGCCGTTTCCCAACTGTCTTGGTCAAGCGCCTCTCAAACCAAGGAAATTATTCCTCAGTCTCAACTATATAGTCAGGCCAATACACAGGAAATTATTCTTCAGCCTCAACTGTATTCACCAGCCCTTCAGACCGCCATTACTATAGGATCGGGTTCCATAACTTTGAACGTGAACGAATCCGATGCTGCTGTATCCATCCCTCTGCTGCGGAGTGGTGATTTAAGCGGCATATCTACAGTTAAGTATGCCACCTTTTCTAGTACTGCTAAAGTAGGAGTTGACTACGGCTTTGCAGATGTTGAAACCAGTGGAACAATTACTTTTGAACCAGGACAAAGCAGCACACAGGTCTTTGTTCCGATCAATGATAATTCCTTAGCAGAACCAGATGAAACCTTTAGTTTTGTGATCGATCAGCCAGAGGGAGCAACACTAGGAGTCCAAAGAACTATCGGAATTACGATTCAAGATAATGATAGTTCTGATATAGAGTTTACTCAGCCAGTAGTTAGCGAGAAAGATGGTTCTGCTAGAGTGACAGTTACACGGGGTAACGGTTTAGAGGCTGCTAGTGTCAGCTATACAACCGTGGATGGAACTGGTAAAGCTGGATCTGACTACAAGGCTGTATGTGGAACTTTGAACTTTCTAGCCGGAGAAATTACCAAGACGATTTCTATAGACCTTGTAAATGATACGACTACAGAACCAAATGAAACGTTTACTTTGAAGTTTAGTAACGCAGTTGGGGTGACATTAAGTACTCAAGAGACAACAATCACTATTACCGATGATGATCCAGGTAACCTTGTTTTAGAATCGGTGGCTTCTGGTTTAACTCAACCTACATCTTTTGACTGGAGTCCTAACAATAAGCTGATGTTCATTGCCCAGAAGAATGGTTTAGTGCGAGTGTTGAACAACGGCACCTTATCATTAACACCATTTATCGATATTTCTGGACAGGTAAATGATACGAACGATCGCGGTTTGTTAAGCATCGCTGTACATCCAGATTTTGGCAAGGGTAGCGACTATGTTTACCTGTTGTTTACCTACGATCCACCAGAAACCAATCCAAACAATCCTAAGAACAATCCCGATAGCACACTGGACAACCCTGACCTAAATGGAAACCGTGCTGCACGACTAATTCGGGTAACAGCTGATCCCAACACTAATTACACTACTGCGATCGCTGACAGCGAAGTTGTACTGCTAGGCAACAATAGCACTTGGGAATATATTAGTCGTCCCGATGGCAATAGCACAAATGTCGGGCTTAACTACGCACCATCAGGAATTCTTAACAAAGATACTGGTAAGCGTTTTACGAGTATACAGGATTACCTGAATAATCTCGATAAAGTTCAAAATGTCAAGGATTTTATTGCGACCGATAGCGAATCTCACTCAGTTGGAACTGTGGCCTTTGGAACTGATGGTTCTTTGTTTGTTAGCTTAGGCGATGGTACTTCCTACAATGGAGAAGATCCTCGAGCAATTCGCGTCCAGGATATCGATAATCTCTCTGGTAAGCTTTTGCGGATTGACCCGATTACTGGTGATGGTCTATCAAGTAATCCTTTCTACAACGGTGACTCCGATAGCAATCGTTCCAAAGTTTATAACTACGGTTTGCGTAACCCCTTCCGCTTCACGATTGATGAGGAAACCAATACTCCCTATATTGGTGATGTTGGCTGGTTTACTTGGGAAGAACTAAATGTTGGAACACCAGGAGCTAACTTTGGGTGGCCGTACTTTGAAGGTGGTAGAGATTCAGAAGGTAATTACGTGAATATACGAGAACTAAGGTATTCTACGTTAGATTCAGCCCAAGCCTTCTATAATAGTGGTGAAACTGTTACAGCACCAACTTACGCCTATAAGCATTTTGCTTCTAATGCAATTATTGTAGGTGACTTTTATACAGAGACTACTTTCCCCTCAATCTATCAAGACGCTTTATTCTTTGCTGATTCCAGTCAAGGAACTATCGATGCTGTAAAATTCGATGATCAAGGCAAAGTTGTCTCAGTTCAACGATTTGCTTCCAGTGAAGACATACCTAATTTAGGGGTGCCTGTACAAATCTCCGTTGGAGAAGATGGCAATTTGTACTACGCAAGCCTGCTTTCAGGTGAGATTAATCGCTTCCGACCTGTTTAGAGAGAACCTAAGCTCTGATTGCGCTCTGTCAAGAGCTTTAGCCTCCGAAACTCCGAGTTCGGTCGTTGTGGGCAGGTCGGGGTCACTACTACCTTTGTAGGAGAAGACTTTCACTTCTATCCCAGGTTTACTTATAAGATTTTCAAGGTTCTGTTCCTTGATGTTCTGATCGTAAGTTATGTATTAGACATCTGAGTAAAAATGACGTAGGGACAATACCCCTGCGGGTTCGCCTTTGGCGTTCTCGTAGAGTAGCCGCAACTCTTGGAGACGCAAACGCGAGTGCGTCTACATGAATTGTCCCTACCAAAGATTTGGGGCAATGCATAACTAATTTCTGGAGATGTCTATTGGCTTAGGAACAAGTCACAGATGCATTTGCCCTGCTTGATACTCAACCGCCCCTAAATCTTTCAAAGCAATTTTTTGAGACCCAGTTAAACCTGTGACGCCAATAATGTTCATGCCCTCGTAAGGTCTAGAGCTTTTAAGAGTTTTCAAGCATTCACCTGTCTCTATATCCCACAGCTTTATTGTCTCATCTTCACAGCCACTGGCTAGGATATTACCTTGAGGACTAAAAGCGATCGACCAAACTAACTTGCTATGTCCGCTGAAGGTTCTGAGGCTGCTTGTTGTACTAACATCCCAGAGCTTGACTGTTTGATCCCCACTACTACTGGCAAGTATACGACCATCTTGGCTAAAGGCGGTTGAGTACACACAATTAGTATGCCCCCGCAAAATTCCAAGGCACTCACCGGTACTAACATCCCAGAGCTTGATTGTTTGATCCGCACTGCCACTAGCAAGCACACGACCATCCACATTAAATGTGACTGACCATATCCAGCCATGATCCTGTATAATCCGAAAGCATTGACCAGTGCTGACATCCCACAATCTTACTGTTTCGTCATGACAACCACTAGCCAGCGTCTGAGCGTCCTGGCTAAAAGCGACTGACCAGACTCGACCTGTATGCCCCTGTAAGGTATGAAGGCAAGCACCAGTACTAACGTCCCACAGTCTCACCGTTTGATCCCCACTGCTACTAGCAAGAATCGTACCTTGAAGGTTGAAGGTGACATCAGTCACCCGATTACTATGCCCCCGCAAAGTCTTGAGACATTCACCAGTACTAACATCCCATAGTTTCACTGTTTGGTCTTCACTGGCACTAGCAAGAATCGTACCTTGAGGGTCGAAGGTGGCTGATGTCACCCGATTACTATGCCCCCGCAAAGTTTTGAGACATTCACCAGTACTAACATCCCACAGTTTCACTGTTTGGTCTTCACTGGCACTAGCAAGAGTTGTACCTTGAGGATTGAATGCAACTGACCATACCCTATTGCTATAACCCTGCAAAGTTTTAAAACAATGACCAGTACTGATATCCCACAAGCGCAACGTTTGATTATCATTTACACTAGCAAGTATCGTACCCTGAGGACTAAAGGCTACCGACCATACTCTATTCCAATCTCCCTGTAGAGTTTTGAGGCATTCCCCTGTGGTAACATCCCACAACTTCACCGTTTGATCCTCACTGCCACTCGCCAGCGTTTGATTATCTGGACTGAAGGCAACTGAATTTACCCAGTTAGTATGATCCTGCAAAGTATGAAGGCATAGGCCTGTATTAACATCCCACAACTTCACCGTATGGTCATGAGAACCACTTGCTAGCATCTGACCGTCTGGGCTGAAGGCAACCGACCAAACCCAACCTGTATGACCCTGCAAAGTATTGATGCATTTAGCAGTGCTGATATTCCACAGCGTTACTGTTTGGTCTTCACTGCCAATAGCTAGGGTAGGATTATTTGGACTAAAGGCGACTGACAACATCCTCTTATTATTTACTTGTAGAGTGTTGAGGCAGTGACCTGTGTCCACATTCCATAATCTCACCGTCCGGTCTTCACTGGCACTTGCCAGGATTTGACCATCCGAACAGAAAGCGACTGAGCGGACTGTACCACTGTGACCCTGCAAAGTTCTAAGGTCTTCACCAGTGTTAACATTCCACAGCTTTACTGTTTGGTCATCACTACCGCTGGCAATAATATTACCATCAGGGCTGAAGGAGATTGACCAGACCCAAGCAGTGTGACCCTTTAAGGTAAGAATTTGTTTGCCATCCAGAACTTGGTACAAGCGAATCTGACCATTGGTATCGCTTGTCGCCAGAAGTTTTTCATTAGGGCTAAAGGCTACGGAAAAACAACAACTGAGGGTTTCAGCAAAAACAGATTTAGCGAGATTAGCGTGAGCGAAAGAAGCATTATACAAATTTACATTCCGCAGGTCTGCTTGCCAAACAGTCAGATAAGAAAAATCACAGCCGCTTAAATCTGTCTTTAAATAACAAAACAGATTCAGAATATTTCCACCTGTATACTCTGATTCTAACGGAGATTTATTTTGTAAAGTTGCGAGAATTTGAGTTAAATGATTTTCAATATTTCTTTTGCTTCTGAAAGCGGTGAGCAGCCCATCAATAACCGGTTTGAGGATCAGGCGAACTTGATTTTCCCTCACGTAATCTTTGGCAGTCGCCTTCATCAGAGCATGACTTTTGAATAATTCAAAATTCTGAGTGCCAATCTCTTCACAAACTTTATCTACCAATTGCTGAGTCACAAACTCCATGACTACAGGTTGTAGTGTGAAGAGTGTTTCGCTTTTGTCTATTAGCGATCGCCGTCCTAAAGACTCCAAAGCCTCTAGTAATTTTGGTGGTGGTATTGGTGAAGCAATATCTTCTCGCAATTGTGAGAGTGCAATCGGCTCACGATTAATCGCTAACCAATACATGATGTCCTTTGCTAAATCTGACAAGCGCTCAAACTGTTGCTCTAAAATATCGTGAATGTCTCCAAAAACAGTCGTACCTTGTTGCAAAAACTCAGTAATATTTCCATCAAAAATATCTTGAATAGTCGTAGCAACTATCTTTAAGGCTAATGGATTACCTGCATAGCGCTCGATCACTGCTACCCATTCATCTTGTGCTTCAGATAACCCCTTGGCTTTAAAGATTTCCTGCCCGTCTACCGATTTTAGTCCACTTAATATGAATGAGCGAATGGGTAGGGCTTCTCCTTCTAGGAATCCCACTTCTTTGGGTTTTTCTCGACTAGTCAGCACCAAGCAGCTAATGTGAGCTGCTTCTCCCACTCGTCTGAAGATTTCAGCATATTCCTCATATCCCTCTCGATAAAGTCCTGATCGAGTACCACTGCGTAGAATTGCTTCTGTATTGTCTAGTATTAGCAGACAGCGTGATGAGCGTAAATAATCAATTAGTTGCGATACTCCATCGCCTACTGTCTGTGGGATGTTGGTTTGTGAAACCTGCTCGTCAGATAGGAATTGGATCAAGCTAGTCAAGATGGCTTGAGGTGGCGGAGCTTCTCGTAGCGATCGCCAGATAACGTACTCAAAGTTCTCTTGAATCTGTTGAGCAAGCTTTACAGACAGCGCCGTTTTCCCAATACCTCCTATTCCTAATAGTGCGATCAATCGGCAGCGCTCATTGAGAACCCATTGCTCTAGCGTGGCAAGTTCTTCTGTACGCCCATAGAAAACTGATGGAAATATCGCTTCTCCCCAATCTATACGCGTATTAGACCTTAAATAGTCGCTTTTATCTAGTTTTATATTAAAAGCTTTAAAAAGTTCTTCAAAAGTCCGTTTGTCAACTCCTTCTTCGCAATTAAGTACTTTGGAAATTGTGCCAGTATATAACCCAGATTTGGCACTCATTTCCTCAAGAGTGTACCTATTTCCAAAATTTTCCTCCATTTCAGACTTATGCTTTGCCTGCTGAAGTTTTTCCAACCCCTTGGGCGTAAGTACAACACCACGGTTGCGTCTCCAATTTTGTCTACTCATACTGAAAAGTGGAGGATAGTATAGAGTATTTACTTCATTAATTGTTAATAGTTTGCGCCTAAAACAGTGATTTTCTTCAAATAACTTTACATACAGTAATACTTCGTCAAATAAAGGGGATGAGCCAACTAATCCGATTATTTGATTTTTAGCTCCTTCATAGCTTGCTCAATATAGCAATCCGATTTGATTCCTGAAATTATTTGTGTAAGAAGGGAACTCATAACGGTGAATAGGGAACAGGAAAACATCTTTGGAAGTAATACTGAATTTTTTCAAAAATCAAATAGAAGTTCTATAGCAGAGGATAGTAATAGCTCTTTAAAAAGCAATTCTAAACATGGAATTTAAGTACTAACCAATGATGATTAGTTCAGATAGGCAAATTCTAGTCAGTAACTATGCAGATAAAATTTCGGCGTATCTTCCTAAAACAACGCTACGATGGATGGTGCTGAGAATTAGTGCTGTTCTCTAAAATCTAAAATATTTATGGCTTGAAGATAAAACTAAAACTCTCCACCTAACAGTATGGTTCAGTTCCAGGAAGGTGTATCTGCTGTAATGCAAGGGTGTGTTGCTAGCACGGCAATTCTCAGTCTAATTGCTTGTACCGCTTGCAGTTCTATGCAAGCACAAAATAACCCCCGTGACTCTCCTACCCCAACTGAAGTTGCTACCTCCTCTCAAGTGGTGGCTTTGGGTAAGTTAGTTCCTGAAGGGGAAGTGATTAAAATTTCTGTGGTGAATGCTCAAGATAGTCGTGTTAACCAAATTTTGGTGAAAGAAGGCGACTTTGTACAAGCCAATCAAGTAATTGCTATTTTGCAAGGACAGAATAGAGCCGAGCAGCAACTAAGACAAGCACAGGCTAATGTTGCAATTAAGCGCGCACAACTGCGGAAAATTCAACAAGGAGATTCTAAACAGGGAGAAATCATAGCTCAAAAGGCAGTACTCGTAGAATTAGCCGCAAGGTTACGCACCGAAACAAAACAAAGACAAGCGGCTATCGTTCAAGCCCAAGCAACAATGCGTAATGCCGAGCTAAAATACCAGCGTTATCTAACTTTAGCTAACCAAGGAGCTATCCAGCGTTCGGAATTAGACGACGCTCAAGAGCAATTTGAAACAGCTAAAGCAATTCTTGCCCAAAATCAAGCCGAATTAGAAAACACCACATCCACCTTAAAAGCGCAGCTGACTAAAGAAGAAGCCAATCTCAAACGCTTACAGGAAGTGCGTCCAGTTGATGTAGAGATAGCCAAAGCGGAACTCCAACAAGCCCAAATCCAAGTAGAACAGAGCAAAGCACAATTAGAAGATACACAAGTCCGAGTTCCTGTGTTTGGGCAAATTTTACGCATCAATACCCGCGTTGGCGAACAGGTAAACACCCAAGAAGGAATTGCAGAATTGGGACAAACAAAACAAATGTATGTGATTGCAGAAATCTACGAAGCTGATATTGGCAAGGTGGAATTAGGACAACCAGCGATCATCACTAGTGAGTACGGCGGCTTTAGTGGCGAACTGCGGGGGAAAGTTGCTCAAATTGGTTTGCAAATTGGTAAAACCCGTCTCAGTCAAGACCAAAATAACCCGACTAATGATGTAAATGCACGAGTAGTTGAAGCAAAGATTCGCATTGCTCCTCAAGATAGTCCCAAGGTGGCGGCGTTAACGGGGATGCAGGTACGAGTGAAGATTAATATTTGAAAATATCATGAAAATTCTTCAAAATCTCGGATTAGAAACTCCTTTAGCTTGGGCGCAATTATCCCATCAGAAGGTACGTCTAGTTGTAGCAACTACAGGTGTATGCTTTGCCAATATTCTCATGTTTTCCCAGATGGGACTTTTAGCCATGCTAACTGAGGGAACAACCAAACTGCATGAAACTTTAGGCGGAGAATTAATCTTAGTCTCTACATTTAGCCCCAGTTTACAGTTTAGAATTTCTTTTCCTCGTGCTTATCTGTATCAAGCAGCCTCAGTAAACGGTGTAGAGGCTGTCGCACCAGTTTATATCAGTCAGGCTAATTGGGTGAACCCTAACCAGTTATCTCAGCCCATTAATTCTAGACAAAAAATATCACGCAGACGAGGTTTTTTTGGTAATGAAGTTCGGGTGATTGCGTTCAACCCTACCCAATCTTTTGTATTGAACTCACCTGAAATCAAACAGCAACTTTCCAAATTAACCACCCCAGATGCAGTTTTATTTGATCGTCTATCTCAAGCTTCTCTAGGAGACATTGGGCAATTACTTACTCAGCAAAAAGAGTTAGTCACTCTCATGGAAAATCAACGCACCTATGTAATGGGGCTTTTTAGCATGGGTAGCACTATGAATGATAAAGGTAATGTAATTATGAGTGACTGGAACTATGCTCTGCGGAATGGGCAAAATAGCCTCAACTCAGTAAGACTTGCAGTTGTCAGCCTCCAAACAGGTGCAAATATTAAGACAGTGCAAGCAAAATTACGTCAACATCTGCCTTCAGATATTAGTGTGTTCACCCACGAGGAATTAATTAAACGGGAACAACAGTTTTACGCTTCCCAGCCAGAGGGAATTATTCTCAAATTTGGTACGATTGTTGGTTTTGTGGTTGGGGTGATCATCTTATATCAAGTTCTCTACTCTGATGTCAGCGATCATTTGCCAGAATATGCCACTCTCAAGGCAATGGGTTATAGCGATCGCTCACTACTAATAGTAGTTTTACAAGAAGCGATCATTCTTGGCGTGATGGGATTTGTCCCTGGCTTCTTCGCCTCAGTAGGTATTTATGAGTTATTGGTAACACTCACACGTATTCCCTTAAATATGAAGACAAGTGTAGCAATACAAGTATTTGTTTTAACTATCATCATGTGTAGCGTTTCCGGTGCGATCGCGACTACAAAACTTCGTAGTGCTGATCCCGCCGACGTGTTTTAAACAATCCAAAATTTCAAATCCAGAATTAACAATTCTATGATTCCCTCTGCTACTGTTACTATCACCAAGCTCAACCATGCTTTTGGGCAAGGAATGTTACGCAAAGCTGTGTTAACTGATATAAATTTGGCAATTTACCCAAGCGAAATTGTAATTCTTACAGGCCCTTCTGGTAGTGGTAAGACAACTTTACTGTCGCTGATTGGTGGTTTGCGTTCAGTACAGGAAGGAAGTTTAAAACTATTTAATCAAGAACTCAGAGGTTGTAATAAAAAGCAATTAACACAAGTACGCAACCAAATCGGCTTTATCTTTCAACATCACAACTTACTCAAATGCTTGAGTGCTTATGGTAATGTGCGGATGTCCTTGAAATTGCACCCAGAAATTCCCAAATATGAATATCGACAAAGGGCTGTAGCTATTTTAGATGCAGTAGGATTAAGCGATCGCGTAGACTATTACCCAGAAAACTTATCAGGGGGACAAAAGCAACGAGTAGCGATCGCGCGTGCTTTAGTTGCTCAACCTAAGTTAATCTTAGCAGATGAACCCACTTCATCATTAGATAGTAAAACTGGGCGGGATGTGATTGATATTATTCAGCGTCTTGCTAAAGAAGAAGGTTGTTCTGTGTTGTTGGTAACTCACGATGACCGTATTTTATACATAGCTGATCGCATCGTTCACATGGAAGATGGACGATTACAGGATCGATAAATATCACGGATATTGAGGAAAAGTGTCTTCTTTTCTTCAATAGAGTGATGAATTAATCTTTAAAAGAATTCGATGTTGAGGAAGAATTCAGATTTTAGCCACCAATTGGGGCAACTACTGCGTCTTCATAGGCAGTATTAATTCCGATTTCTTTGGGCTAACTTTTCTGGAATGGATTCAGCAAACCTCGGTTAAAAAGATTTTGACGTAAGGCGCTGATTTACTTTAATTTATTGCATTGCTTTAACCACTGCTGAAGCAATGTTAGCCATCAACTTTTCGCGTACTTCTAAAGGAGCTTTTGAACCAGCAATAAATACAGCGATCGCAATCCGTTTCCCGTTGGAGGAACTAATAATTCCAACATCATTAGTGGCAGTACCTGTTTGCAGAACATCTAAACCAGTACCAGTCTTATGTGCAATTGACCAATTCTTGGTAAGGCCGGCTTTGAGGCGGTTGCGACCGGTTGGAGAATCAGTCATCATCTTGAGTAGTAGCTCAGTAGAATTTTGCTTGAGTAACTCATTTGAATGCAGTTTTTTCAAAAGGTCAATCATGCCTTTAGGAGTAGCAGTATCTCGTGGGTCAGCAAGGTACTTTTCCAGAGCAGCTTTCTTCTGTTGCTCAGGAATCTGCTCGATAGCTTGGGCAAATTTTTGCTCGTCAACTAATTCTGGGCTAAAGTTAGTCAGTCCCACGGAATCCGGCTGCATCTGTTGCTCTAATCTATCAATACGAACATCTTGAATTTTTAGCCGATTCAAGATTAAATTAACTTGTTTTGTGCCACCGATGAGTCGCACTAAGGCATCTGCTGCTGTATTATCACTAATTCCGACAGAACGCTCAAGAAGGTTTTTGACAGTGAACTGTGCCTTATCACCTTTGATGTCTTTAATGATTGGACTCCATCCAGGCGCAAACTCTTGACGAGTAATAGTGACTAATTGGTTAAGTGAAATCTTGCCCTCGTCTACGAGTTTGAGAACGGCGATTGCAATAGGAAGCTTGTATACGCTTTGCATAGGAAAGCGTTGTTTGCCATTAAGAAACCAACTTTTACCACTATTAAGATCCAATACTCCAATACCGACATTACCTTGAACAGCCGAGATGTCAAGATTTTCTAGTTGTTCTGAGAGCAATACATTGTTGATTTGCCTGTGTAGAGTAATGTGATTAATTTTTTGCTTAAGCTGTGGTGAAGATACATCAATAACGTTTGAAGATGAAGGTATTAGAGATGCTCCTTGTACTTTGGCTGGAAACAGCGTCAACTTCAGCAAAATAATTGTTGCACATGAAAGCCAAAAACGATGTACAAACACTGAAAACATCTGTCGTTTAGTTTTTGAGGCCAGAGTAAATGATAAACCAATAGTTGAACGGGAGCAATGCTAGGGCAATCGCATCATCTTAATCACAACCGCAGATGTGTTTGATAATTTAGTCCAAAGATGTGAGCCAATGGATCACATCCTGCCCATGAATGAGCGCCAAGCTCGCTCTATGAACAAGCTAGAACCTCAACAGCAGTGGGAGGTGTGGCAAACCGCAGTTCAACAAGCGCTCTTCCAAGAACCCACAACAGACTCTGTTGGGCGCAGTTGTATCGGCTTTCAGGTGAAGCCCGAAAAGTTTTGCACTAGGCTCCTCATCGACACCATCTTTGAATATCGAAAGCTCGACAGGGTTAATAAGCACTATTAGAACGAATAGTTGTCTTGCACAAGGATGAATTCACAATCTACCTTAGAAAAGATTTTAGGATTTCACAAAAGCAATTATGGTGTTAATACTATCTTGTTCCAATATCGAGTATTGGCTGAAAATCATCAAACTGTCCTACTTAATTTACTAATAGCATTTACATTGCGACAGCTTTGAAGCATTCGTTTTCATCTAGCAACTGAGATGAAATCAATAAAATATGCCCAAATTTATTACTTTCTTAAATTTACTTTTTAATACTCAGGGAACGGAAACTCTATGTTTATTTCCGAATTTCGCTCACAGGTACTCAAAGGAGTGCAAACTCTTAAGCAATTTTGGTCAATCAACCAGCCGCTGACCTTCGTTGGTATTTTTACTTTTGGGCTGTTGCTGTTGATGCTGCCAGGGTTGCTAATTGATGAGCGCGTCATTACTGGCGCACCTGCTTGGCTCAAACCATGCAAGTTTGCGTTTTCAACTTCAGTGTATTCGTTCACTTTAGTATGGCTGTTGGGTTTGCTCAAACAACATCGGCAGCTAGCTACTTTAGCTGCTAATGCCACAGCTTTTGCATTGGTTGTGCAAATAGTAGTCATCATAATCCAGGTATTACGGGGTACAACCAGTCACTTCAACTTTAGTACTCCTCAAGATGAAGCGCTCTGGAGATTCATGGAAATTGCGCTGATCTTGCTTTGGGTAGCAACTTTGGTTACGGTAATTTTACTGCTGCTAGAGCCGTTGGATAAACCTGTTTTGGCGCTGGCGCTGCGGTTTTCACTTTTTTTGACCTTCATTGGCATGGGCTTGGGCTTTTTCATGACTCTACCGACACCTGAGCAACATTCCGCGCTGGTGGCAGGTCAGCTAGTGTTACATATTGGCGCTCACAGTGTGGGAGTACCCGATGGTGGCCCTAGCATCCCTATCTTATATTTAAATACACAGGGTGGTGATTTACGACTTCCTCATTTGGTAGGTATTCATGCTGTACAAGTTTTACCATTAGTAAGCTGGTTAATTACTTTTAGTTTGTCGCACCTCGGACAGCGCACACAGGTGGCTTTGATGTGGGTTGCCAGTCTTAGTTATGCTATGTTGATGTTTCTATTTACCTGGCAAGCATTGCGGGCCCAGCCTATAACGTCACCCGACGCACTGACCTTAGCTGCTCTTGCTGGCTTAGTTGCATTCACTCTCATTGCAAGTCTAATAACTTTAGCAACTGACCACTATCAATCCATTACAACTCAAGACTTTAGCAGTTAAAGCTTTCTGCTTCTCAAAATTGCAAACAGATTTTTTTGTTAGAGTAATGTTGTTGACCAAGCGATGTTTGAAATCCCTATAAATTGAGGATAGTTTATCTTGTCTGGACATTGTTGCTTTTAAAACAGCGCGATAAAAATATTTATTTGGCTCTTCATTATTTAGTATCAGCACTACTTTAATCCCAGCCTGACATCAGCCCTATGGGGTAATGATATTCAACATGACCGTGATGCAGCCATTGTTTGTTACTGGTGGGATTTGATGAAGCCTGCAAAACGTTTTCTTAGCACGTTTTCTTAACAATAGTTCAATAGGCAAGGCTACAGAAATTTTAAAAATAGTGCAAGCGGAACTAATAACTCAGAATTATCATCACTTGTCATGAAGTTGCTGATTTCAAAGTGACAAAATATGAGAGTATTTGGGCTTACTTTTTTCAAACATTCAGCCAGAGCATTTAT
This sequence comes from Mojavia pulchra JT2-VF2, assembly GCA_019359325.1. GTDB lineage: Bacteria > Cyanobacteriota > Cyanobacteriia > Cyanobacteriales > Nostocaceae > Mojavia > Mojavia pulchra. Next base: position 267,292 of record JAHHHN010000009.1, read on the forward strand.
ACTAAGTATTTCTGTTTTACTTCTGCTATGGTTGAGTTCGCCACTTCTGCCAATATTAGCAAAACCAGAAACTCAAATTTTTGAGCAAGTTTGGCAAACAGTAAACGATAACTTTTATGATCCCAACTTGAATGGAGTAGATTGGAAAGCCGTTAAAAAACAATATCAACTTCAGCTAGTAAAAGCTCGCTCAAGCAAAGATGTTGCTGTTGTCCTTAATCAAATGCTTTCTCAACTCAAATCTTCTCATACTCGGTTTTATACTCAAGATGAACCTGCTTACTATCAACTTTTAGGAATTTTTCAGCCTCGAAATCCTGATTTAAATAAGCAATTAAAACAGTTTTTTCCCAAAGGTAAAATTGAATACACTGATATTGGCTTGTTTACCAAAGATATTAATGGCAAAACATTTACTAGTTCTATTCTTGATGAAAGCCCGGCTGCCAAAGCTGGCTTCAAGGTAGGTGACCAAATTTTAAGTGTTGATGGTCGTCCCTATCATCCAATACACTCTTTTGCTGGAAAAGCAGGCCAAACTGTCAAGATGTTGATACAGCGATCGCCTGAACCGAGCAGCCAGCAAGAAATTGCTGTCGTGCCAAAAATTTTTGATGCTAGCACAATGTTCTTGCAAGCTCAGACAGCCAGTATTGAGCTAATTGAGCAAGAAAACAAGAAAGTTGGTTATATCCATATATGGTCAAATGCAGCTGACCTCTACCAGCAACAACTTCAAGATGAACTAATTTATGGTCGCTTAAAAAATGCAGACGGTTTAGTTTTAGATTTGAGAGATGGATGGGGTGGAGGAGATATTAGTTATCTCAACATCTTTAGCGCCAAACACAATCTCAGCATCACTAACATTCCACGAGATCAGCGACGTTATACCTATAATTATCAATGGAAAAAACCTGTAGTGATGATAGTCAATGAGGGCAGCCGTAGTAGTAAAGAAATTCTCGCGTTTGGCTTTCAACAAAGTAAGATGGGGCCAGTTATTGGAACTCAAACAGCAGGAGCCGTACTTGGAGGTCGTCCTTTTTTAATGCGAGATGGTAGCCTACTTTATGTTGCAGTTACGAATGTATTCGTTAATGGCAATCAAAGGCTGGAAGGCAAAGGTGTAATACCAGACATTAATATTCCATTCCCCCTAGAATATGCCCAAGGAGTAGATCCTCAAAAACAAAAAACTATAGAAACTGTGTTACAAGCACAATTTCCACCAACAGATAAATAGCTCAAAATGCTTCTAAAGATTCAAACCAATATCAATCACTACACTTATCCAATTTTTATTTTCCTGACTAACTCTGAGAGGCTATTTTTTTCCGCCTAGAGTCACAGACAGAACAGCAGTATTTTGAAAGTTATCCGTGGGGCGGTAATTTCAAAACTGATATATGAAATAAACTAAAATAAACGCTAAAGTGGCAGTAGTCAGTTTACCGGGATGAAGTGTATGAGTTGGGTCATGCCTACTACCGAGATGACCTTCCCCTTATGGGGTTTAGCAATTTTCATCATCTGGACGATTACTGTTGTTGCGCTTCTGCTCACAGTCAGGATTCGGCATTTATCTGCTGGTGGTTCGCCAAAAGATTTCGGAACACCAAACGAAGAAAGCTTGCTTTGGCGACTATTTCGAGCGCAGTCTAATTTAGTAGAAAACCTTCCTTTATATATAGGAGTTGTGTTTCTGCTCACAGTTCGGGGTGTATCTGGAGCAGCGGTAGATTTGCTTGTTGTTTTGTACATCGGATTTCGGCTTGTGCATTCAGTGATTCACATAGCTGGACTCAATCCGACATTTCGGCTTTTAAGCTTAGTTATTCAGTTAGTCTGCTTGGTCGCTTTGACTGCTTTGGCAATCTTCTAGCTGAGAAAATGAATTTTCAAAAGGCTAAAAGCCGATGCAGGGAATTACCGCTATGCAATCCATTAATATTACGGTGATCAATTCATTGTTTATGACGGCGTTTCTCGGAACGGGCGCGGCTTGCATCCTTGTTTTAATCTCCTCGCTGTTTAGGTAACGTGAGTTCGACAAACCTCTGCCTCCCAGCCTCCCTTTCCTACAAGGCGCTACGGTGTACGCACATCTGTGTACTAAACCGAAATCATTGTAGATCCGTCATTATCCTCCAATTTATCGGAGGATAATGACGGATTTTAGCCCCCCTTTTTAAGGGGGGTTGGGGGGATCAAAAGGTTGTGGGGCAAGTTTATAAGATTTGTGTGTAGACCGTAGCTTAAAAAGGGAGAGAGGAATGGAAGCGGGGTTTTTTAGATCTGTGACAATCGTGTTCAATGTGCCGCTGAACGAAGCACTGGCGCTCGTCGAGCCGGACAGCACTGAGGGCGCGAGGCTATGGGCTAGCTACCTTGCCAACTGGACTGTTTAGAATTACATTCGGGCAGCTGCTGCATCACTCACTATCTCGCTTTGCCATCATTAGAAACTGTAAAATATGTTGAGATATGATTTGCGGCTGTTCAAGTTGGGGGGCATGACCGCAATTGTTAAGCTTTATTAGCTGAGAATTGGCAATGTCTTGCTGAAACTTTTCTGCATCTTCAGATGCCAGCATATCATCCGCTTCTCCCCATAAAATCAGTGTTGGTTTATCAATTTGGGCAATTCTATTTGCCAAGTCAGTGTAACCACCAGTTTTGACATAAGAAATCATTGCATCATACCAAAGCGGCATTTCTTGGTGTAACATCGCGCACTGAATAGCCAAAAGTAATTTGGCATTCAAATTAGCTAAAATACTGGCTAAATTTAATGCCAAAATGTGGCGTTGACGCAGGTATTCCACAGCAAAGAAGTCAAAAGGAGGAAACAAGTATTTGCTAAATGTAGGAGCGCCTGTGTAACCTAAGCTATTAATCAATACTAACGATTTCACAACTTGAGGATAAGTGAGAGTAAAATCAATTGCAGTTGCGCCTCCCATTGATGCCCCTACTAGTATGATAGGTTTGTTGATTAAAGTTTTCCAAAAGTCATAAAAGTGAATTTTGATTGCATTAGGGCTGTAGTTTATTTCTTTTTGCCTTTGTGTAAAGCCAAAACCTAACAAATCTACTGCCCATGTTTCATTTTGCGCCGCAAGTAATGGCAACAGAAGACGGAATTCTAAGATAGAACTGTCGAAGCCGTGCAGCAACACAATTGGTGTTCCTCCAAGACCTTTGTGAATGTAGGTGGTGAGGATTGATTGTTGGCTGAGGGAGGTTGTAAGGGCAATTTTCTCAATACTCTGGACAAAAGCGATCGCCTCTGGGTCTGTTATTTGATTAACTTGTGATGGCAGAAAATTAGGAAACATTAGAGCAATCTAATCAGGTAAGGGCAACAGGATTACTAGCATTGTTATTAACAATAGTGGGATAAATTCAAATATAAGAGTGGTCAGGGAATGAGATTGATATTTTTGGAATTATTGCAAGATATTTATTGAAAATCAAACAGTTAGTTCGCAATTTCTTGCTCTTTCTTCAGGTAGTGACAAACTCCTTGACTCATTTGTTGGAAATTGGGTGGAATCTGTTTTCCTAATGAATTCTCAACGATGCGGGCGATCGCCACTGTTAACTGCTGTGGTGTACCCTTTATCTGCTGCGGGTCAATAATTAGTTCGCCCCGGCTCTGGATTAGCGTTCCTTTATCATCTTCGAGAAAGTGATTTTTGCCCGTACAGTGAACTGCTTCAGTAAAGACGTGGGTTTTGATGTGCCAACTAGTTGTATATTCAGAATTATTCCAAATAGATTCTTCTGTCCAATTAAGTAAATCTTCGCTTAAAAAAGCACGCGCTAGTGCTGGAACATTGGCACCACCATACCAATCATGTACTAGGTATAAAAGTCCGTCTTGCTTTTGGCTTGATTTGAGCTGAATTTGTCTAACCTTTGACATATAGGGCACAAGTTCCGTTAGCTTGTCTCGGTAAGTGGCATAAACCAAAGGGCGAGCAAAGGGAATATAGGCATTGATGGAGATCAACATAGAAAGTCCTCGTGCATTACTGCACGTTGGTAGCACAAAGCGTTATTTAGGTTGTAGTCAAGAAAGCTTTCCATTGCTTCTATCAAAGTGGATAGTTATCGCTTTCTTCCCAATAGCAGCCCAAAGCTACGATCAAACAATTTATTGAATTGGTCAGCCTTAAGATGTAGTGATACTATGTTGCGATCAGACAGATTTGGATTTCCTCACCTCTGCTGCCCTAATTTACTATCTTTGAATGCAACTCGGTATGAGGAGGTCAAAGGAATCGATGGAAACTGACGCCTAGCTGTTAAAGATTTGAGTTATGAATCAAAGGAAGGTTTGGGTAGCTCATCATTTAATGCCCAGTTACCAATATCCCGAACCTTGTAATCTACTGGATCATGGAGGGTAAAAGTACGGAGGTTACGCCAGTAGCGATCAAAGCCATGTTTTTTGCTGGTGGCGCGTGCGCCCATCACTTCAAAGATGCGGTTGGTGATGTTTAAGCCGACTCTGGTAGCTAGGATTTTGACAGTTGCGATCGCGCTCCTGCTTTGGTGTTCCTCCTTCCGCATCCCGTTCTACCGCAGTTTGGGCAAACGGTGGTGTTGAGAATTGCAGTAAGGCTTTCCTCAAGTAGATTGACTGGTTAATCGCAAAATAGCAAATAATAGATTATGAACAAACGGTATTTTTTACAGGCTAACGCGGCGCTAGTGGGCGCAGCATTGTTATTACCTTATACCAACTGGAGAGCAGCAACTATGGCAACTTCTAATACCGAATATGAAATTACCAAATCCGAGGAAGAGTGGCGTAAAATACTAACGCCGGAACAATTTCATGTACTACGTAAACATGGAACTGAACGTGCTCACACTAGCCCACTCGATAAACAATATACCCAAGGCGCTTATGTGTGCGCTGCCTGTGAACAGCCACTATTCACATCTGAAACCAAATTTAATAGTGGAACTGGCTGGCCCAGCTTTTTTAACCCAATTGAAGGTGCGATCGGCACAACTGTAGATCGGTCGCTTTTTATGACTAGAACTGAAGTGCATTGTAGTCGCTGTGGTGGGCATCTGGGTCATGTGTTTAACGACGGGCCAGCGCCTACTGGTAAGCGCTACTGTATGAACGGTGTCGCGCTTAAGTTTATTCCTGCTTGATATTTTCACTTAAAGCAGATATTTAATAGGTTAAAAATTCTAGTTCCCCTTGCAATTGGATTGGTAAGCTGCTTTTGGTTGCAAGGCTGTTCACCACCAAACGAAGCTACAAATAAGCTTCAGGGGAAACTAGTGTTAACCGACTTTAGTACCATTGCACCCTTAGCGGCATAAATCAGCAAACGCTTTGAGGCGTTGCATATTTGCGGGATGAATTGAGATTTTTGACTAAGGTTAAAGGTAGATTCTACCCTAAAGAGCGGGAACCCTCTTCTCCTGCAAAGACGCTAACGCGAACGAGGGAACGGGAACGCTTTGGGCGAACGCGCCTTTGCGTCGCCAGTTGCTACCCTGTGGGAAGCCCTTTGGGTACTCTAAAACTTAAAATCAAAAATAGGTATGAGGTAGTATATCTACTGGTCAGTTAGGAAAAATAATTGTGTTATATCACCTAGATTTTCACGTAGAATACCCCGATAATATTTCTCAGCAAGAACTTTTTGCAATCTGGACTGAGGAAGCAGATGCAGCTCTCCAAGCAAAGCAGGCAGGGGTGGTTGTGGACTTACAGCGGTTTTCAGATGAATAGACCACAGTGAGCAAACCAGCCCCAAGCATCATCAGGTAAAATTTGCTCAGTAATAATTTGGTTTAATACTTGGTTAAGCACTTCTTGAGTTCGAGGTTTTGCT
>JAHHHN010000071.1 GCA_019359325.1 Mojavia pulchra JT2-VF2
AAGCGGCAAGATTTCAAAAATAATTCATATCGAAGTAAGAGTTAACATCTATATCAGTCAGAGCTTAGTTAGCGTACTATCTACGCTAACCTGTTTTTTATTCCCCACACCTTTTTTCGTTCACCCCGCGATCGCTCAGGACAAGGACAAGTCTTAAGAATTGGCCCTGTAACAAAAGTTCCGGAACCGAGTACTGTATTGGGCGCACTCTTTGTACCAAGCTCAGTCCAGAAATTTGCTGTTGCGTTTGTTATTTTGACTTTGCTTCCGTCCCCTTTATCCTACATTCCGCAGGTGCGATCGCTATCAATAACATCTGCGGCATTATAAACTCTTGTAACAATTTTAGATTCTTCCGAAAAATCTGAATTCTTGATTGATGTCATAGTAAATGCATACGTACAATAGCTAGAAAGGGTAAACATTAGGTTTGATAAAGATAAAATTTTACATTCTATATTTACGCAAATTTAATTTTTGGACGGTCTATTAACCAAAGAATGTATTCAAATTTTGTATTTCCTAAAAATAGGGTAGGTAAAATAAATTCAAGATTTGACTGTTGTGTTGAGAAGGTGTTTCTTGGATACACAACCTCCAAGTGAGGACAAAAAACTTTTTTGCAAAAAATTAAATGCCTATTTATCGAGATTTGTAGCTGATTATGACGCAGAAGTTAACTCCAGAGCAACTAAGTGACATTATCGCTGAAGTAGGAAACTTGCAAGCACGTCGAGAAGCAGAAATTGAACCTGAACAAGTCAAGCAAATTTTACAGGAATTAGGTTTAGCACCAGATTTAGTAGATGAAGCACTCGTTCAAGTGCAGCGTCGGCAAGTTTTGAAAGTACAGCAAAAACGTAATCATACAATTACTATGGGAGCCATTGCTGCTGTGGTAATTACAATTATGACCACTTTATTTATTATTAAACAGCATAATTCTACTCTTGAGCGAGTCTTTGCTCAAACAAGCCGCATCACTCTCACTCAAGATGATGGCAGCGACCTCAGAAAGATCTCACGCCAGAACAGTCCAGAAGTTTTTTACCGTGTGACGTTAAAAGATACACCCATAGGCCAAAAGCTAGATTTAACGTGCAATTGGATCAATCCTAATGGTGAAATTGTCAAGCAAAACCGCTATCAAACCCGTAAAATTGACAAATCCATCTGGAATACTCATTGCCGTTACATTATTGGTACTGCATCGACTCCAGGAAACTGGAAGGTACAAATATTTCTCCAGAGTCGCCAACTTAGCAAAACAGAATTTGAAGTAAAATAGTATGGAAAAGCTTCCGTCGGGTGAAAAGATAAATCAGCCCCAGCAATTTATTGGATATTGGGGTTATGGTTCTCGACGCGAGTTAGAAGCCAGATTAAGTATTATCAAAACGCTGCATTCCACCTCTCGCCAATTATCGGATCTTAACTCGCTATCCGAGAATAATTATCCTAATTGGAGTGTTTTATACATTGCTTTTTCAGAAGAATCAATCTTGCCAATTCATCATTCAGAACGAGTAGTTGGTATATCTGCATCTGGAATATTTACTTATTTACACTTTGATGGTTCCTTTTTCCCTGATGTTTGGGTAAACTTGCACCAAAGCGATCGCTTAATTATAGGACGAGAACCTTTTGGAAGAGTCCCCTTGTACTGGATGCAACAAGGACAAGTCATTTGGTTTGCATCCCGCCTACAACTGCTGCTAAAAGTTATTGAAAATTCAGAAGTCAGCATTCCTGCTTTATACGGTTATTCTTGTTTTTCTTATATTCCCAATCCCTTAACGCCGATTAATCAAATGTTTGCAGTTCCTGCTGGGAAGGAGTTAGTTTGGCAAAGTCAGCCTGAGTCACAAAAGGTTTCATTACCAACTTGCCAACATTTAAGGGAATGGTGTGAAGCAGACGTGGAAATAAAAGATGAAACAACGGCTGTTAAACAACTACAAACTTTACTTCAACAAGCTGTTGAACGGCAAATTTCCGACTTAACAGATGAGCCTGTCGGCGTTTTTCTCTCTGGGGGATTAGATTCCTCTGTTGTGGCGGCGTTGCTAGTGCAAGCAGGGATAAAAGTGATTGGCTATACCTTAGATTTTGGAAACGTGGGTATTCCAGAATCTCCCTATGCTGAAATTGTCACCCAGCATCTACAGATTCCTTTAGTAAAAGTTAATGCAAGACCAGATCAAATCCAGAAAGCTCTGATTTCTACTGTGCAAGCGCTAGATTTGCCTTTCGGCGATGGAGCAACAGTTCCGTTGTTTCTTTTAGGACTAAGGGCTAGCGAAGATACTCAAGTGATTTTTAACGGCGAAGGTAGCGACCAATTATTTGCAGGTTGGACGAATAAACCCTTAATAGCAGCAGGGGTTTACCAAAGCGAAAATCTATCTGGAAAAGAAACATTTATAGAACAATATCTCCGGACTTTTCACCGTCTTTGGGGTTATGAAGCTCAAATTTACCAGCCACATATTTATGAGCAGATACAAAATTTACATCCAGAAGACTGGATTGCAGAAGCACTTAACCCTGAGTACAGCACAGCCGTCCTGCATCGATTGCGCCGTGCCAATTTGATGCTAAAAGGCTCACAAAATATACATCCACGTGCGACTGCTTTAGGGTTTGCTCACGGGTTATTTGTGCGCTCGCCTTTCTGCGACTTACCATTGGCTGAGTGGATGTTTCAGGTATCTGGAGAACTCTGTTTGCAGGGAGCTTGTGAGAAATACATCCTCAAGCGAGTCGTAGAAAATTTATTACCTTCAGAAATTGTTTGGCGACAAAAGCGTGGGATGGGAGTTCCTTTAACATCGTGGTGTATGAATGAGTTTTGGGATCAGGTTGGCAAGTGGTTAAATCCTGGCAAACTTCGTGCTGAAAACCGTTTTTCTCCCCATCTTGCAGCACAAATTGCTGGTGGTGAGTTGGGAGCTACTATTCAAGGTCGTCGTATTGGTGAAATTCTGTGGTTGCTGATTATGTGGCAGCTTTGGCGAGTATATGTTTTTGGTGAAGAATCAGGTAAACAATCTTTTGATCATCCATTTTGGCTACCACAACAACTATGGAGATTTCAGAAAAAATGGAAAGGCTAGAAAAAAATTATGAATCACGATTTGGGAATAAGGAATCAAACTCTTTATCTAGTTATTTTCCTTTTTCCGAAGAACTTGCTCAAGAGTTACTAAATATTTACGATTCACCGCTCTATGTTTATCAAGCTGATATTCTAAATAAAACTATTAGGCGCATCACTAAGGCTTTTCTCTATCCTCACACCCAATTTCGCTTTGCTAGCGTTACCAATGGCAATATTTCTCTGCTGCAAATTTTTTGTGCCGCAGGTTGGGGATTACACGCCAACACACCTGGAGATATTTATTTAGGATTACAAGCAGGTTTTTCGCCAGAACAAATTGTCTACAGTGGCAGTAATTTGAACCGTGCAGAGATGGAACAAGTCTTAAACTGGGGTGTCAAAACTCTCAATTTGGATAGTATTGCACAGTTGCAACTTTGTTGCGAAGTCTATAAATCTTTTACTGGTTCATTTTCTCCTCGTCTAGGGTTACGTCTTAACTTACCTGAAATTACTGGTGATAGCCGTATTGGTGTACGCCCAGAAGAATTTGCTGATGCGATCGCTCTGACTAGCGAAGTAGGGTTAAAACTTAGTGGTTTGCATTTTTACCGGGGTACAGGTACTAATGCTACAGCAGCCTTTACCAATGTAATTGATCAGGTAATAGCTATAGCAAAACTTTTACCAGATTGGGAATACTTAGATTTTGGCGGTGGTTTTGGCTATCCATATAACCATGAAAGTGCAGCTTTTAACTGGGAGAAGTTCGGTACAGAGTTAAGCGACAGAATGAGTTGTTTAGAAACAAATATTGAGTTAATTGTTGAACCTGGACGTGCGGCAATTGCTGGATGTGCTACTCTGCTTGCCAAAGTAGTTTCTGTAAAATGGCAGTCAGAAAAACAAATTGTTGGGCTAGATACTACTGTTGCTAATCTGTCAGTTCCCGCAGTACATGGCGGTTATCGAGAAATTATAACTTGGAAAAAATCAGAATCCGAAAATTACCTTACTGATGTGTGTGGAAATACAACTTATTCACGAGATTATTTAAGTAGAAACTGTTATTTACCTGTATTAGAAATTGGCAATATTATTGGTATATTAGATGTTGGTGCTTATGGATATGCGATGTCCTCACATTTTTTACATCGACCCAAGCCCGCAGAAGTATTGTTAAAAAATGATACACATTACTTAATTCGTAAGCGGGAAGATTATAGCGTTTTATTAAGCAATCAGTTATTTAAATAACCTCAGAAAATCGTAATTTTAATTAATCTAATGTACATAAATAATCTATGTAATTTATGTTGTTTAGATTAATCAACAAATTAACCATAAATTAATAATTCATTATTATAACCAAAGTTTATGAAATGCATTAAATGTACCACTGATAATACACTAAAAGATAGAACAGAGAATCATGGGCGTTGTAAACACTGCCGTCATCAGTTTGTTTTTGAGCCAACTAGTATGGTAGGAGTTAGATTTACTGACCTTTTTTTTGCTAAAGCAATTGCAGATGTTTCTGCTAATTCTACGCTTTTTTATACACAAAAACAATTCCTTTATCTCATTGATAAAAGGTTCCAATCTAAAAATTATACCTCATTATTATTATTGTTGTTGCCGTTGGGAGCAATTATTTTTTATATACATAATTTTATCACTTTTCCAGCATTCTTTTTCATTGTTATATTCGATCAAATGCACTCGAACAAGCGCTCTTATACCCAACGCCAAAAATCAGCTAAAAGTTTAATAAATTTGGGTATAAGTACTTTATTAGCAGGTATTGTTCTCAGTTTAATTATCAGTTCTTTTAAATTATTTGTAGGATGCCTAATTATAGGATTGCTAGCTATTTACTTAGGGAAGCGTGAACAAGCGCAACCTACTAATATCGTTTATAAATTTAGAATTAGCGATAGCCAACTCCAGGGATGGCTAGCATCTTGGAGACGAGTTAACAATCAAAGTGATAAAATTTTACCTCCTCCACAAGAGCAAAGCACACCCATTACTATTAACGCTGATGTCACTGCTTATAGTTTTGATAGGTTAGTGGTTTGTGATAATGCAGCAGTTGCTCAAATGTTAATTGCTAATAATTTTCATTTTGAAAATAACTGTGCCATTCTCACTATTACTGGTTATCCCCAAAATATTTTTGATACTACTATGCGAATGCTGCATCGCAATCCTGATTTAACAGTATATGTATTGCATGATTGCAACCCAAATGGGATGACTTTGATTGATCATCTCCGTACTAACCCAATGTGGTTTCAAGGTAGGGAAGTTACTATTATTGATGTAGGATTATTACCAAGACAAATTCTAGCTGGAAATCACAGTATATTCACTCAAACTTCTTCAGAATCAGCTGAGGCTGCTAAACAATTATCACTAGAAGTTCGTTCCAGTTTATCAAGTGTTGAATTAGAATGGTTAGATTCTGGTAATTTTGTAGAATTAGAATCGTTTACTCCTCAACGATTGATTCAAATTCTGAATCGCGCTATGATTAGCAGTTTGACTTTAAATAACGATGACAGCAGCTTGTTTCTAGTTGGTGATTCTGGAAATTCTATGTATGTTGTCGAAAGCTTTGGTTAATTTTTTATTTTTGATTTACTTGTAACCAAATTTCTAAGCTAACAAGCAACCACAGCTTTACACCATAACGACTCCAAGTATCTCCTTGATAGTTTAACCAATTGCGGAGTGGTAATTGGTTAAAATAAGGAGCGCTCGCTGCATTGCTACTGAGCAATAAATCTCTTGCTTCTCGCTGCCAATATTTACGAAATCCTAACTGTACGGGCACCATCATTCCACTTTTAGGACGATGAATAATGGTGTCTGGTAAAATATCTGCGATCGCTTGTTTTAAAACTGCTTTTTCTTCTACTCCCGAAAGCTTATACTCTGGAGGAATTTTCATACTTAAGTCTACGACTCGTTGATCAAATAAAGGAGAACGACCTTGTAAATTGGCAGCTTGAGTCAAATTACTTACTTTAGTAAGAATTTGGTCAGCACCTTTAAATTTAATATTTATTGCCATCAAACGGTTGAGATAGCTGGCTTGAGAATATAAATCTTCCTCAAAAACCCACGATGCTGTTTGTACTGCCGTCCAGACTTCTGGTTTTAAAAGTTGCACTAAATCAGCAGCGCACTTTTGAAAAGAAATTAAATAAGCTTGTAATGGGTTCTGATTTGTGACAGAACCATATAAACTATTAATAAGCATTGGCTGGTTTTTGGGGCCACCAAAACAGGGGTCACCACCTTCACCATTTAAAACTACTTGTACGCTTTCTCGCGCTAGTTGTCCCACCAAGAGGTTAGGAACAGTTAGCGGATCGCCAATCGGATCATCTAAATATGCCATTGTTTCTGGTAACCATTTCCACATATTCTCAAAAGTAATTTCTAAAATGTGGTGCTGTGTCTGGCAATGAGAAGCAACGACACTGGAAAATTCCAACTCATTAGGGCATTCAGAACCAAAATGAATCGAAAAAGTATGAACTGGAGAATTATGGAATTTTGCGGCTAAAGCAGTGATACTGCTAGAGTCCAAACCACCCGAAAGGAAAATACCAACAGATTCGTTTTGTGGTGGTAAATATTCTTGAATAACTTGGTTTAGCAGTTCTCGCAAGCGATCTCCATGCCATGCTAAAGGTTGCTCTATTGCTGTAATCTGTTCTTGCAACTGCCAATAAGTTTGAACTTTGTCGTTAGGAAATTGTAAAACGGTTCCAGGTCGTAGTTCCCGCACATTTTGCCACAGCGTTCTTTCTCCTGGAACAAAGCCACAACAAAGGTAATCTCGCAAAGCCACCAAATCTAAATCAGAGGAACGATAAGGTGATAAAGTTCTCAATTTCGGCGCAATCCAACGAACTGCACCACTATTAGTGTAATAAAGAGTACGGCTACCGATGCGATCGCGAATCAACTGCAATACTTGTTTTTCCCTATCCCAAATTACTAGTGCAAACATTCCTACAAGTTGTTTAAGGCATTCAAAACCCCATCGCTCCCAAAGCTCGGCAACTAGTTGTAAGTAATTTCCTCTAAAGCTATCTGGCTCAATTCCCAACTGTTCTAGCAACTGCACTTGGTTAGTTAGCCAAATATCACCAACAACAACAAATTGTTTTCCAGAACTGATTGCTAATTTTTCTGCTAAAAATCCAGAAGCTGTGGATGGTAAAATCACAAGGAATTTTTCATCTCGCCAAGCTATGCCTTCATAATTTTCACCAACTTCACCCCACGCTACTTGCCAAGTCGGGTTGGTATTAATGAATGATTTTTTAAAAGATTTACGACCTTTAAAGATATCAAATGACATGGGAAATTTTTATCACATAATAATCAATTTTAAAGTATTACTAAATATTGTTTGCTCCTTTTATCGGGATTGTCTTTTAATTTTGAGGATATCAAGAGAGCGATTGGCAGATAAATTAGCAGAAACTAAAGTAGCTTGTAAATTTTTATCTTTAACATCAACATCAACGTTTTTCAAAGCTATGAGTATCTTTTCTAGGTTTGATATTGCCTTTTCCAAGTCTTCAATAGACATAACATTTGCTACGTCTTGAAAACTTTCACTGATGCTTCCTAAAGCATTAACAGTACCGTAGCGAACGTTTCTATCTTGGTCATTGAGAGCAGCTATTAGGTCATGAACAGCAGCTTTGGCTGCTTCTCCGATACTCCCCAAGGCATTAGCCGCCTGAGAGCGAACAGATGCATCGTTGTCCTTTAAAGCAGCTATTAGGTTAGGAACAGCAATTTTGGCTGCTTCTCCGATACTCCCCAAGGCATGAGCAGCATTGGAGCGAACAAATGCATCGTTGTCCTTTAAAGCAGCTATTAGGTTAGGAACAGCAATTTTGGCTGTCTCTCCGATACTCCCTAAGGCAAGGGCAGCAATGGCGCGAACATCTGCATTGTTAGCTTTTAAAGCAGCTATTAGGTTAGGAACAGCAATTTTGGCTGTCTCTCCCATACTCCCTAAGGCAAGAGTAGCACCAGCGCGAACTCCTACATTGTTATCTTTTAAAGCAACTATTAGGTTAGGAACAGCAATTTTGGCTGCCTCTCCCATACTCCCTAAGGCAAGAGTAGCACCAGCGCGAACTTTTATATCTTTGTCATTAAGAGCAGCTATTAGGTCAGGAACAGCAGTTTTGGCTGCCTCTCCGATACTCCCTAAGGCAAAAGTCGCAGTGGCTCGAATTCCTGCATTGTTATCTTTGAGAGTTGTTATTAAAGCAGGAACAGCAGTTTTGGCTGCCTCTCCGGTATTTCCTAAGGCAAGAATAGCATCGGTGCGAACTTTTATATCTTTGTTATTGAGAGCAGTTATTAGGTCAGGAACAGCAGTTTTGGCATGAATATTTGTATCATTCCCCTTTAAAAAAGTAGCTATTAAAGTAAGAATCATAAATTTAGCTTCTATTCTTCCCATATTTTCTAATGCATCAGCCGCCTGAGAGCGAACATCTGCATTGTTGTCCTTTAAAGCAACGAACAGGTGAGGAACAGCAACTTTGGCTTCTTTTCCCATACTTCCTAAAGCATAAGCAGCATTGGAGCGAACATCTGCATCGTTGTCCTTTAAAGCAGCTATTAGGTGAGAGATAGCAACTTTAGCTTCTTTTCCCATGCTTCCTAAGGCATAAGCAGCATTGGAGCGAACAGATGTATTGTTATCCTTTAAAGCAGCTATTAGGTGAGAGATAGCAACTTTAGCTTCTTTTCCCATGCTTCCTAAGGCATAAGCAGCATTGGAGCGAACAGATGTATTGTTATCCTTTAAAGCAGCTATTAGGTGAGGGATAGCAACTTTAGCTTCTTTTCCCATGCTTCCTAAGGCATAAGCAGCATTGGAGAGAACATCTGCATCGTTGTCCTTTAAAGCAGCTATTAGGTGAGGGATAGCAGCTTCGGCTTCTTTTCCCATGCTTCCTAAGGCATTAGCCACCTGAGAACGAACACCTGCATTATTATCCTTTAAAGCAGCAATCAGGTGAGGGATAGCAGCGTTGGCTTCTTTTCCCATTCTCTTCAAAGTATAAGCAGTATAGTAGCGAACATCCACATTTTCGTCCTTCAAAGTTTTTATCAAAAAAGGAACAATAACTTTGGCTTCTTTTCCCATATTTCCCAAGGCATTAGAAGCAATAGACCGAACACCTGCATCGTCGTCGTTCTTCAAAATTTCTATCAAAGCAGGAACAGCAGCTATGGCTGATTCTTTCATGTTCCCTAAGCCATTAGCCGCGTAAGAACGAACATCTGCATTTTCGTCCTTTAAAGTTTCTATCAAAAAAGGAACAGCAGCTATGGCTGATTCTCTCATGCTTCCTAAAGCATTAGCAGCACTAGAGCGAACATCCGCATTGTTATCCTTCAAAGCAACTATTAAGGCAGGAATAGCAGTTTTGGCTTCTTTTCCTATTCTCTCCAAAGCGTAAGCAGCACTAGAGCGAACATCCGCATTGTTATCCTTCAAAGCAACTATTAAGGCAGGAACAGCACCTATGGCTGACTCTTTCATACTTCCCAGAGCATTAGCTATATGAGAGCGAACATCTGTATTGTTGTCCTTTAAAGCGGCTATCAAAGCAGGAACAACAACTTTAGCTTCGCTGACCTGGCTTGCTAAAGCATAAGCAGCATTGGAGCGAACATCTGCATCGTTGTCCCTCAAAGCGGCTATCAAAGCGGGAACAACAACTTTGGCTTCGCTGACTTTGTTTGTCAAAGCATCAGCAGCAATAGAGCGAACACCTGCATCGTTACTCTTTAAAGCAGCTATCAAAGCGGGAACAATCGCAGCTTCAGCTTCCACTCCTAGTTTCATTAGGGCAAAAGAAGCTTTAGAGCGAACCATTGAATCGTTGTCTGTCAAAGCAGCTATCAAAGCAGGAATAGCAGCTTTGGCTTCTACTCCTATCCTCTCCAAGGCAAAAACAGCATTGAAGCGAACGGTTGCATTGTTGTCCTTTAAAGCAGTGATCAAGGCAGGAACAGCAGCTTTAGCTTCTACTTCTATACTTCCCAAAGCAGCAGCAGCAGCGTAGCGAACATATGCATCGTTGTCCTTTAAAGCAGTTATTAACTCAGGAACAGCAGCTTTAGCTTCTACTCCTATCCTCTCCAAGGCAAAAGCAGTAGCGTAGCGAACATATGCATTGTTGTCCTTTAAAGCAGTGATCAAGGCAGGAACAGCAGCTTTGGCTTCCATTCCTATACTTCCCAAGGCAAAAGCGCCACGGGCACGAACAGATGCATTTTTGTCCTTTAAAGCAGTTATTAACTCAGGAATAGCAGCTTTGGCTTCTACTCCTATCCTCTCCAAGGCATAAGCAGCACTGGCACGAACAGATGCATTTTTGTCCTTTAAAGCAGTTATTAACTCAGGAATAGCAGCTTTGGCTTCCACCCCTATACTACCTAAAGCATAAGCAACACTGACACGAACATCTGCATCGTTGTCCTTTAAAGCAGTTATCAACTCAGGAATAGCAGCTTTGGTTTCCACCCCTATACTACCCAAAGCATTAGCAGCACCGACACGAACTTTTGCATCATTATCTTTCAAAGCTGCTAGCACAGCAGGAAAGGTTTCTATCCCTATACTACCCAAGGCACGAGCAGCACTGGCACGAACATCTGTATCGTTGTCTTTTAAAGTTGCTATCAAGGCAGGAATAGCAACTTTGGCTTCCACCCCTATACTACCCAAAGCGTAAGCAGCGCTGGCACGGACTTTTGCATCTGTGTGTTGTAACTTTTCTATATGAGAAGAAATTTCTGCCATTCTGTTGGTTTGCGTCCAACCTTCAGCGATTGGTAATACACTCAACCACAGGCAAGACAAAGAAACTACACCTACTGTCAATAATTTTTTGACTTTATTATTACCCATAAGTTCACCTCGCTATAGTAAGGGAGATCTAAACCAAATAAAATGCCCTGCCGTCAATGTGCGACCTCGGTAGCAAACAAGAGTAACTTAGATGTGTTTCCCCTAATTACGTAAGGTCTTCCATTCCACAATTGTTTTTAGCGACATCATTGCTGTCTATTCCAAAATTTTTGGTAGCATTTAACAGGTTTAAAACAGTAATATATGTTAGATAAAAATGATAGACACTGCAATATTCAGTCAGCATTCTAAGAAGTACAATCAGAATCCAAATCAAATACTGTAAGCTTTTAGCGCTAATAGCAGTCCCGAAATTTAGCTAATCACAAATAAAGTTAATAGCTATTTATTATTTAACAAATAGCCACATGAAATTATCTAAAAAATTGCAATCAAAATTTACATAGTTTTCCTCTCTGGTAGAGTTATATGTGTATGTATTATGACATCAATTCACAACTCAGATTTTTCGTAGAAAGCTGAAATATTTACAAAACTTGAGAATAGGAATTATCTAGCCATTGGTGTCAACTTAAGCAAAAACAAAGAGGTGGAGGAAGCAAGGTGTTCAAGCGTTAAATCTTCATGAAATTAAATACCTAAAACCCTTATAGTATAGGGAAAATATGCGCCTGAAAATATTTTCTTATTCTTGTGTTTCCTTCCAAGCGCTTGCCCAGCTTTAAGTGCCCTGCCATTTCACTTGCATCGCATTGCTCTTGTCTACATGATGTACGTATGTCATAGTTAAGTTCTGAAGCATTTCGGCTTTTGAAGCGTGCCATTCGGTTAAATTCGTTATGAAACGTCTGGATGATTTTTCTCTATTTATGAGAAATCAGGGCCTAGTATTTTGGGTGTTGCTGGATCACGGGATGATTCCGTCAAATTTGGAAGGAATTTTCAATGGTTTCAAGCGCTAATTCATCCTGCATTTATGCAACGCCGTATTTTGCTTTAGTAGACAAAACAGTCTTTGAATTTTTAAGGCATTAAGAGATTGATTAACAGATGCTATACTCAACTCCAAACTGTTATCTTTACTATCTTTTAATGCTTTAATTGCTTGTTCTAAAGAAGATATTGCTTTGTCCAATTCCTCAACAGACATAGCACCTGCTCGATTTAGCAAGCTTTCACCTCTATTTCCCAAACTACGAGCAGCATAGTAGCGAACGACTGAATCTGAGTCTTTCAACGCAGCTATTAAGGTAGGAATAGTAGCTAATGCTTCTACCCCCATCATCTCCAGGGCAGAAGCAGCTTGGCGTCGAACATATACATCTTTGTCCTTTAAAGCCTTGCTCAAGGCAGGAACAGCAGCTAATGCTTCTTTTCCCATCATTTCTAAGGCAAAAGCAGCTTGGTAACGGACACGTTCATCTTTGTCTTTTAAAGCAACTATTAAGGCAGGAACAGCAGCTTTAGCTTGTGCCCCCATGCTCCACAAAGCTTGAGCAGCTCCGTAGCGAACGGTTGCATTCTTATCTTTCAAGGCAGTAATCAAGGCAGGAACAGCAGCTAATGCTTTTACTCTAATGTTCTTGAGTGCAACAGCAGCACTATAGCGAACATTTGCATCCTTGTCCTTTAACGAAGTTATCAAATTAGGAATAGCGACTTTCGTGTCTGCTTTCATATTTCCCAGTGCTACCACCGCATTAGAACGAACATTCGCGTCGCTGTCTTTTAACAGAACTATTAAGTCAGGAATAGCAACTTTGGCTTCTTCCAGCTTGCCCAATATCACCGCAGCATTGGCGCGGACATCTACGTCCTTGTCCTTCAACAAAGCTATTAAGTCAGGAATAGCGACTTTCGTGTCTGCTTTCATATTTCCCAGTGCTACCACCGCATTAGAACGAACATTCGCGTCGCTGTCTTTTAACAGAACTATTAAGTCAGGAATAGCAACTTTGGCTTCTTCTTCCAGCTTGCCCAATATCACCGCAGCATTGGCGCGGACATCTACGTCCTTGTCCTTCAACAAAGCTATTAAGTCAGGAATAGCAGCTTTGGCTTCTTCTTTTATGTTCTCCAGCGCTGCTCTAGCATTAAAGCGGACATTTGCATCCTTGTCCTTTAACAAAGCTACTAAGTCAGGAACAGGTACTCTAACTTCTGTTTTCATACGTCCCAAAGCATAAGCCGCACTAGAGCGAACGCTAGCATCTTCGTCGTTTAAAGCAAATATTAAATCAGGTAGAGCTGAATTTCCTATACTGGCAAGTATATCAGCAGCAGCAATGCGAACGTTAGCATCTTCATCTTTATCTTTCAAAATAGCTATCAAAGCGGGAATAGCAACATTAGCTTCTGCTCCCATATTACTCAGCGTTATGGCAGCAATAGTGCGAACGTCAACTGATTCGTCTTTTAAAGCAGTTATCAAAGCGGGAATAGCGGCTTTAGCTTTCACTCCCATGATCCCTAGTACACCAGCAGCATTAGCGCGAACATCTGCATCTATGCTTTGGTCTTGTAATTTTTGTATAAGAGAAGAAACTTGAGCATGACTACTGCTTTGTAGCTGTATTTGGTTTATGATTTCTGCTGACAACCACAAACAAGGTAAAAAAAGTGTACCTGCTGCTAATAATATCCCAAATATCTTACTATCCATAAGTTCACCTTGGTGTGGGGCTGCTGAAAGTTTGGGTAGATAAAGATGTGTAGAGATATTCAGGAGTTAGCTTGTACTTATCAAAAAACTTAAAACTGAATTCAAAGCTGTCTATTTCAAAATTTCTCGTAGCATTTGTCAGATTTAAAGCAGTAATATATGTTAGATAAAAATCATGGATACTGCAATATTTAATAAGCTTTATAATAAGTAAAAATAACATCAAAATTTACATAGTTTTCCTTTCTGGTAGAGTTATATGTGTATGTATTATGACATCAATTCACAACTCAGATTTTTCGTAGAAAGCTGAAATATTTACAAAACTTGAGGATAGGAATTATCTTGCGAATGCTAGATGGACAAATTTTAGAAGCATAAGTCTCAACGGGCTACAGCAACTTGGTCATTTTAATCCACCCAGTTAATATTCAAATGCAGCAGCTGGTTGAGACTACTACCCATTCGTTCACTCGTTAGTTGCTGCCACTAATTTGAGCCGTTGTCCAGCAGTTGGCAGTTTTGCTCCCGTGGAGGTTTGTGTTATGGCAGTTACGATTGAAGGTCTGTTTGAAACGCACCGATGTTGCCACAGCAGCCATGTCCAGAAGCAGGGATAATTCCTTACAGTGAATGGGAGGCAATGCAAAAATCATAGCAGGCGTAAACTTCAGACAACAGAACAGCCCAACTATCGTATTCTGCAACAGTCTGGGCAATCATTTGACAGTGCGGCTCAATTACATTTGAAAACTCCACTTTTTGGTTAGCAAAAACTCACCTCTGGCTCTTGAGTACCTTTGCGTTGCTAAAAATTGCTGACAGTGCGAGTGCCAAATTCCACAGGATATTGTGCTAAAAATCTCGGCAATGATTGCTGATCTTTTCACACAAATCATTAACCAGCCTTTTCACTCCGCAATTCCTCCCATCCACTCCACCCAATCGGGAGCATCTGCCACCAGCTGGCCAAATTTAAGAGGCTCAACCTCATCAAACTCCAGCATCACGCCCCAACGCTCGTCGCTCGTTAGGGTACTGAGAAACTCTTTGACTGATTCAACCCCATACTCCAGCCTCTGAATCACTAATTGGGCATAATATTTAACCTGCTGCCACCACGAATCACTCTCGTTCTCATCGCCGTCCATACCCCCCCAATTATTACTTCCATCTTCATTAATGGGGGGGTTGGACGGAGCGGAATTAGGCAGGGGGGCGGGGGGCAGGGAGTAAGGGAGAGAATTTTGTAAGGTTTCTCCTTTTCTTTGTGCTCCCTGCTTTCTT
>JAHHHN010000072.1 GCA_019359325.1 Mojavia pulchra JT2-VF2
TGATTGCGGCAAGCCCTGCATTGATGCTGCTTTTTGATAAGGATTTCCCAGTATCTGTACGGCAGACTTCCATCAGATACTCTTTGTACTGCCCGAAATGGCGCAGACGCAGTTCATGATAATGCAATTGCGTCCATCCCAGAAAACGCTTCAGTTCGCGTTCGTATAACTTACGACTGTTGGGCGCTAAGTTATTGCTGCGTAAAAATTCCAATACTTTCACCCACCGGATATCGGTTGGTGGTCTTGTACTAGCTTTGCGCTGTCTATCATGTCCGGCAGGTAAACTTTCATCATTTAAGGGAATCAGCTTGATCGGAGGTAAGTTGTTTAATTCAGGACTATTCACAACTGGGAACCATTTTAAAAGTTGGAGGTCGGAAGTTGGAGGTCGGAAGTCGGAGGTCGGAAGTAATTGTCTTGTTGCTGAAGGTATGAAAATATATTTATTATTTGCTCAGAGTTTAATTATTGCTTCTCAGTTGCAGCCTCCATCCTCCTGCTGTTGGATTTGCTGCCATTTAATCTATCTTTCACTTTACGCGTAGAAGCAACGAGTATCTTTACTATCTCGTCCGCTTCTTTAAGCAATGGCTCAAATTTAGTTTTCTCAACAATCTCGGATTCAATTAAAATTTCTAACCAGTATTCAGTTTCACGTGCTTCTTTTAAAGCAATTTCCATTTTGTGCCATTCGTCTTTATCAGACTGAGCCGAACGAGATTCATGCACGTTAGCACCAATACTCGTACCAGAACGCAACAGTTGCTTTGATAGCGTGCGGCAAATACCTGGTTTCTCATCCAGAAAGCTGCAAGCTTTGATAATCCTGATCGCAAACGCTTTAGTTATGTCAGCTATCCCAACATTTTTATCCACAACTCCACCTATTCCAGTTCCATATTGTTACTTCCGACCTCCGACTTCCGACTTCCGACTTCCGACTTCAATCATCATACACGATCGCCGCCAATACAAAATAAGAAACAATTATCTTTTATACGACAAAAACTACGATTAAAATAACCTTTTTTTAACACGATTGATTTTCCGTGTGACTGTAACCATAAGTTTGCCGGAGCGGCACGTTTATGGTTTCAAAACTCCTGAGCAGGTAAGATGGAAAATTAGTTCTGATTTATGGGTGGCAGGAAATTAGAGGGCGTATTGGCAGCCAAATCATCGACATCATCAAACCACATACACTGCCAGACAAGCTTGTTGCTTTGGTGAGAGCGCGGAGGAGCTATCAAAAGCTGTCGCCAAAAATCAACGCTTTCAGTTTGTTCATTGGCTAATTGGTTGAGTTCCTGGCTACCCAACCACAGATGACAGATTGAGCAATACCCTGGACGAGAATACCTGGATAATGGTGGAAATTTTTCGTGGCAGTGAGGGCATTCCTCAATCAAGGGCTGATGGTCATGGTGAGGGCATTTCTCAATTGTGTTAACTAACCATAACAGTGGATTGTAGATGACTCGATTATTGACAAACCAGTTGTCATAACATACAGGACTTCCCCCAGATTTCTCACAAAGCCTGAAAAAAGAAGAGTCAAAAACTGCCAAAATGACTCATACACATGAATTCCAGCAGTTTTAGTATGACTCTTCAGACAACAGATTGTATACCGGAACAGTTCAAATTTGAACAAGTCAAGTCATGTCCAGTCATAGTTAAATTCCAGGGGGAAGCTGTAACATCAGATGCAGGTTTAACATTAATTGCGGAACTAGACCGGAAAAGAGGAATAACATCACGATTAGCAGAATGTTTCAAAGATTACAGAGAACAAAAGAAAGTTGAACATTCGGTAAGTAGTTTGATTGCACAGAGAATATATGGTTTAATCATGGGCTATGAAGACATCAATGACCATGAAACTCTACGCAAAGATTTGATATTTGCATTAGCAGTGGGTCAAGTGATTAATTCAGAGCTTGAATCAATTACTTTAGCTGGTAAAAGTACGTTAAATCGCCTAGAACACTGTCCAGAAAATATATTGTCGAGAGCCGAAAGTCGATATCATCGAATTGAACATGATGCATCAGCTATAGAAACACTATTGGTGGAGATATTTTGAGAATCTTATTCAAAAGCACCAAGACAGATAACTTTAGATTTAGATGTGACAGATTTAGATGTGACAGATGATCTTGTACATGGTCATCAAGAAGAAGTATTTTTTAACCCTTATTATAGAGGATACTGTTATGCGCCGCTGTACATTTTTTGCGGTAAGCATTTACTAGCAGCAAAGCTTCGAGCTTCCAACGTAGACCCTGGAGGAGGTGCGTTAGCAGAATTACAACGAGTCATAAAAATAATACGTTCCCGCTGGGAGAATGTGAAAATTCTTGTGCGCGGAGATAGTGCATATGCTAGAGAAAATATTATGAGTTGGTGTGAATCGCAAAGGAGTGTTGATTATGTGTTTGGGTTAGCCCAAAATAGTCGGCTACTGCAATTGTCCCAATCTAGCCAATACCGTGCATCCCAAGAATATTCGCAAAAACTTCAAACCGTAGTTGAGTTTTTTGAAACTTTATTTACTCCCTCATCAGATTTGAGAAAACAAGCAACAGCATTTGTTGAAAACTCGGTTTGGTATTCTTCACTTGACTATAAGACTCTAGACTCTTGGAGTCGTCATCGCCGAGTTGTTTCAAAAGTAGAATATGGAGAAGCGGGAATAAAAACTCGGTTTGTTGTAACTTCACTCCCTACTAAATTAGTTCCTCCAGGACGACTTTATACTCAAAAATATTGTCCGCGAGGTGAGATGGAAAATCGGTTAAAGGAGCAAAAGCTTGACTTGAATAGTGACAGAACTAGTACTCATACGTTTGCTGGGAATCAATTACGTTTGTGGTTTTCATCTGTTGCATACATTTTAATGAATGCTTTACGAGAGCAATGTTTAGCCAAGACGGAATTCCAAAACGCTACTGTTGGCACTATTCGGCTTAAGCTACTAAAGTTAGGAGCAACTATCACTGTTAGTAGCCGAAAAATTTTAATTTCTATTAGTAGCTCTTGCCCCTATAGAGAAATTTTCGCTCTTGTCTACAATTATTTATCTCTCTTACCCTGCCCTGGTTAATTTTTACTTCATTATTATCATAGTTATTAGCTTGCTATTGGGGTGAGTTTACCTAATTTAACCCGATTTTTAGGCTGTCTACTTATTACTTTCAATGATTTTTACTTCAGTATTCATTGTTTTATTTGTATTTTATTTATCTCTGTAATTTCGGTTTATACGCTACCATACCCTGTTTTTGAATTTAGCTCAGTATTGTATAAAATAGCTTACCTTAAGTTTTGCTTACCTCAATGATTTTTTCAGGCTTTGTGAGAAATCCGGGTTCTGACTTTTCCCGTTAAGTCTCTTTTGCAAGCAGCCAACCTTCACAAAGGTCATGCAATTTTAACCAACCTCGCCACAGTACCTGGATACCAATTGGTGTTTTGCTTCGATGTTCTAGGTAGCCGCCAAGACGAGCGATCGCTTCGACAGCCCAATTAACTGTGAGGAGTTTGGATGGTTTGGGAGACTTAGCTTTTAAAATCTTGAGTTCAAGGGGATTGAGAATTCCAATTGCGGGAGCTAAAGGCTGAGTGCGGTGGAGATAAGTCAACTGTAAAAGCTCAACAGCAATCACACTCAAGAATCCAATGAGAGTTTTCATCCCCTCAGCAGCAAGCCGATATTTTTCTACCTGACATCCCGACTTGAAAATTTTATGATACTCTTCAACTCGCCAACGGTAAGAATACCAGCGTAAAATCATAGAAGCTGTCTGGATATCTGCAACAACTTCTGTGGTTAGCAACATCCATTCTACAGAGGTTTCACCCTCTGGGCAATCAACTTCCGTGGCATAAACAGCATACACCAGTAGAGGGTCACGGTTGTCAAAACGATAGGGAGTACGGAGGTTTACAGGACAAAATCGTACAGCTAGCTTGGTTTTGCGGGCAGAACGTTTACTAGTCTGGGGTAATTCGATTTCCTGTTCCAGACTGATAGGCTGCCCTTCCAGTTTTGACCAAAGACGCTCACTCTCGGAATCTAAGCTACGGTTATGAGCTGCACGAACGATAACTCCTGTGTGCTGAAGTTGACGAACTTTATCAAAAACTTCTGTGATATCACCTTCTCGGTCGAAAGCATGAATCACTTGCGTGTGCTTACTCACAAGGTTTTCTACAGTGATGAGCGCTTCTACCCACCTGTAAGATTCTTTTTGTTCAAAAGGGCGGTTTCGGGCTTCTTTACGTGCTGCTGCTTGTCGTTTTTTCTTTTGTGTCGGAGTTTCCTCTTTTGGTGGCTTTTGTTTTGGCTCTCGATTCCAAAGTTTTTGCCACAACAGACCTATCGATTGACCTTTCTGGGGTTCTATGGCTAAAGCGCTGTGTAATATTAAACCGTTACCTCCCTTACCAATTGGGCCGTAACCTTCCTTTTTAGCCTCAATACTGCCATAATCAAGAAAAGTCGTGTCTCCAACGTACAGCATTACATCATATTCTGCAACAGTTTCCGCCGTCATTTGACAGGGCGGCTCAATCACTCTTGAAAATTCCACTTTGGGGTTGGCAAAAACTCATAAGCTCTCTTGAGTACTTTTCCACTACTGAAGATTTCTGCCAGTGCTTTGCCAAATCCAAGACTTAGAGCATAGCCTATCGACATTGCACGCTCATTTAATCTGCGATCGCCTAGCTCACAAGTCGCAAAATTTTTCTCCCACCAGTCCAGCATCGCTTGTTACCTTTAGCACTCGATTTCAATCACTGTACCGTATATGCTGTGCTATTTCCTAAATCCTTTGTGAGCAAGCTTTTCAAGACTTAACGGGAAAAGTCAGATCCGGGTTCCGCAACTGGCACAAATAGCGGGCGGGGCGTAGCCCTGCCACACGACAATTTAAATCAAACCAAGCACATAGAAATACTTGGGCGTTTTAGTTGCTGAATTAAATAATTAGAAAGCAAAGTATGCTTGATTTGATAAACAGTTTGACCAGTTTGATAGGCTAAATTCTTTAATCTAATCCAAACCAACATTGCACAAGCAATATGATTTCTTTGAAGCCTAGCTTTACGATATTGACAAGATTCAATGCCAGTTAGTTGTTTAATCTCTCGGTGAAACTCCTCGATTTTCCAACGAATTTTACACACCTGTTGTACAACATCCGTGGAGCTTTGAGATAAATCGTTAGTAGCGATATAATCCGTTCTGTTGGTAGAAACAGTAACCCGGAATAGTTTCACTTTTTTCTGAGCGGGAAACCCTTTAATTTTTATGATTTTACCACATTCTAACTCTTCAGTACTCCATTCTAATAATTCAATACGTTGATATTTTTCTTTGGCAAATGTATCATCAACTAACCGATTATTTTTTAAAGGGCAATAATAAATTTTTTCTAAACTATCAATATATAGCATTAAAGTATGTACGGCATACCATGTGTCCATCAAAACAGTATCAAATGGTAAAAGCTTATGATGTACAAGGTTTTGGAGCATGTCTTTCACATGGTCTATCTTGGTTTTACCATCGACATCAGGATTAAAAATTCGATAATCTATGACCCAAAATCTTTGAAGTGTAGGGTTGACATATACGCAGCTAACTACACCAATGCCTTTCAGGACGCCATGCTCATTACCACTATATTGTCTTCTGACTATTTCTGTTTCTTCAGAATACCTTTTATCTAAAACGCTATCATCAAATATTATGTAACCATTGTCATCAGTTTCAACTACCTCTTTCACGTTATACCATAGTAAACGAGGTGTTAATTTTTCTATTTTCAAATAATAGTTAATTGCATCATGGCTAATAGTCTCTAAATGCTCTGCCAAATTGGTAATTGTATAATTAATTTGACTACTTAATAAGTATTGGCAGTAATTAAGCTTAGTAAATCTCATTACCGTAAGCAACATTTATCTAATTCAATCTCTACCTATTTTCTCATGAATATTTCATGCTTTGCTTCCAATACAGCGACTTCTTACGCGTTGACAAATCTTTCGGAATCGGATTCAATTAATACCTATGTACTATCAAACAGCGATCGCTCTGTGCCAGTTGCGTAAGTCCTAACATACTGGACACCAAGCTTGATGCAAACGCAAAATGCTAAACTCGAAAAAAATGCTGGCCCATTTTAATGGCCATAAACAAGATAAATCTTGACGTAAGGTCAATTCTTTTAGAGCTTGAATTAGAGTGGTAGCAATGTCAATTCTTTAGAGTGTTTTCTGACCTCAATAGTGAAAAAAGATTTATTAGAGAGATAATTCACGGAAAACGTGGAGAACACAGATATTGGCAGATCACAACAGACATTGAAAAATTGCCAGGAAACTCTACTTGGTATGTAATGAGTAAATATCCCGACATTACACCCAGGGAAGTCGGTAATTTTTATGGATTAAGGACTTGGGTTGAATATGGCTGAAAGCAAAGTAAAAATGAATTGGGTTGGGCTGATTATCGTTTGACTCGTTTACATAACAAGTAAATTCCTTAATAATCATTGATTTTAGAGCAACCTTTTTTTGATACAGTAAAAATAGCTTCAAAGCATCAAGGTGCGCGACTCAAACCCAACAAACTGCTGTATCAAATAAAGGGTACTTGCAAATGTGGCTCAGGTATGGAGTTGACCAAGATAAAACTTTAGTACCAATTGAAGATGTAACGCGAGGGAGAACTCCGTTGAGATGTCCCTACTGTGGTGGTGAGTTGACGGCAAAAAAGGGTCATCGGAAAGAACATCACTTCGCACACACTCAAGAAACTTGCCGGGAAGTAGCCAATCGTAGTGAACGTGAAATTCCTACCTTACCTTTGTACGATAACTTCAATATATGGCTAACGGGTAAAGAACTCCAACAACTCAAAACCCTTTGGAATCAGTACGGATGGAAGGACAAAGGTATTTATGAGAGTGAAATTTATTCAATTTTTATTAAAGAGAAATTATTAGAACGCAACGAATACCGTCTCTACGGACAATACCAATTTACCAAACTAGGCAAAATACCTGTTGGTGCATTATCTTTAATGCTGTTCAACTCTGTGCAAGAACCAATATTGTTGGAGAAATTACAGCAGTTAGAGAAAAAAGTTCAAGTTGCTTATCAGGATCAGGGATCAAACTTTAACGAATATCTTTGGGATCTCCAAATATACCGCGCCGAATTACGGAAAATTTTATCGAATAGTCTTTACTATCTACAAATCGATGCTGACGGAGAAACCTTTTATAAAATTGGCGTGACGCGAAGAGAAATACAAGCAAGAGTGGCTGAAATTCAAAACAATTTAGGAACACATTTTCAAAATGTTGCAGTTAAAGTATTAGGAACCTGGCCACATCGAGGAAATGTAGAGAAATATTTTAAATATAGATACGCTGACTATAATTATGCCATTGGTGGGATGACTGAATATTACAAGTTTGAAAATCCAGAAGATGCCATTGCTGCACTACGGGATTTACGACGAATGAAAAAAAAGGAGTTATTAGAAGTAGAAGCAGATATTCTAGCGGGTAAACCCAGTGGGATTGAGCAATTAATTGAACAAGAAAAACGTGCTTTAATGCGCTCAGAAGCAATCAAAAAGGGGATGTCCTGTGCTAAAAAATGGGGCAGACATATTGGTCGCCCACCAAGTGCTGAATCGGCAGAGGAATTTCTAGCAAAACCCTCATCGCAGCGAGTAATAGCCGCACTTAACGAGGGATTATCGTTGCGTCAGGCGGCTAAAAAAGCTGATGTAGCAATCAATACTGTTTGCAAGGTAAAAGATTTGTTGGAGAATAAATATGCTTGGAATGAATAATGAATTTATTAACCAGCTACGTGCTGAATTAGATGTTTGGGATAATTCTCCAACTGAGTGTGATGGGCATAGCAGAGTTGTCTCAACTGTTTTGTTTAATAAAGGTATTGAACATACAATCTGGTGTGGTTCGCTCCAATGGCTTGGGCATGGTCAAGTGTCACCACATTATTGGATTGAACTACCTGAGTGTGGCTTTATTATTGATTATCGAGCCAGGATGTGGTGTGCAAACATGGAGAATCCAAAATTAGTAGATATGGAAGTTCCGCACAGTATATTTAACCCAAAAGATTGGAATCAAGTTCAATACACAAAGATACAGCAACAGTTTCCGTCAGGCTTTGGTGTACCTCTCAATGACTGGTTATTTAAAATCTTAACTATGCGTATTTAAGGTTTTGATAATGTCAGAGCAATCAGAAATTTCCGGGAGTTCTAATTCATTAATAAAACCGATTAGAGCAAATGGGCATTTACAACTCAAAGCTTGTTCTAGATAACTGCTATTCAAGTGATATTCTTGACAAAGAATATCAAAAATTTTTTCATAACTCAATTCTATATCTGTATCTAGTTTCTCAAGTCGTGTTTTTATTTTAGTCGCTAATTCATACATGAGTAATATTTTGTAAATTGATGAAGATGTATGGGAGCAATGCGATTTTGTGAGGTCTGGTCAAAAACAAGCGATGCCTGCGGCGGGCTACGCCTACGCTAAAAATTATATTCAAGTACGGTGTAATTTTATCCCTCTTTTGTCACTTTAGGCAGAGGAAAAATGAAAATTAAGGTTGAACAGGAATGTAAAAATTGGAGAAGTGAGATTATAAACAATTGATTGGAGTTTAGTAAAACCACTCAACAATTGAGGAATAGGAAAAACTGTTAACCAAGGATATATTAAGTTAAACAAAGTAAAAGGTTGAATGATTAAGCGAAGATTGTTCAGAATGTTCTTCCAACCCTTCCTATCATCCCACCTCTGATGTGAAGCAAATTTTGATTCTGGTTGTGGTGAAGATGAACGCAGAGATTCTGAATGTAAACTAACCATCAAGTAAGCACTCATAACAATCTCCCACCAGCGTTCAATATCTGGATAATGAGTCAAACGATAATCAGCCCAACCCAATTCATTTTTACTTTGCTTTCAGCCATATTCAACCCAAGTCCTTAATCCATAAAAATTACCGACTTCCCTGGGTGTAATGTCGGGATATTTACTCATTACATACCAAGTAGAGTTTCCTGGCAATTTTTCAATGTCTGTTGTGATCTGCCAATATCTGTGTTCTCCACGTTTTCCGTGAATTATCTCTCTAATAAATCTTTTTTCACTATTGAGGTCAGAAAACACTCTTTTGAATCTCTGCCAATCTAAATATTGAGTACGCTGCTTTGGAAGTAGCTCTACATAATGATTTGAACGAATCGCGACTATGTAGTTGAGACTCATTTCATCTAACACAGATATAAAATTAGTACCACTCTCACCCTTAGGGGTTCGCCAGTCGCTTCAAGTCGGCAAAGCCGCCCAACGCGCTGGCTCACCATATAAACTATCTGCCAACACTAAATTGAATTTAAAGCCCATTGACTTGAGCTTTTTCATAAGCATTGCTGCTATTTGTGGTTTGGTCAGGTACTTATCTCCTGTCTTCAATGTTTCACGAGGCTTGTATACTTCAAAGAGTAATGGAAAGGTCATTCCGCAGAACACACCATACGCTGTTACTACAACAATTCCATTCTCAATTTTTCCTAAATTTCCTATATACTGCCTTTTGACATAATCTGTTGATGAACCTTTTTTCCTATCTCCAGTTTCGTCAATAATTAAAATGATTGGTCTACTTTTGATTACTTCTAAAATTAGTTCTAAACGTAAAGTTCTTAACTTTTCTATATCCCAAGGCGATTTAGTTAAAAAATGATGTAACCCCTGCTGGTTATCTAACCCTACGATTTTTGCTATTTCTGGTAAGGTTTTCCGTTTTAATTCAGAAATACACCCAACATGTAGGTACTTAAATGCCTCAAAGCTCCTAACATCTGAAAACAGCTTTTTATACCACTGACAATATTCGTCCACGAATTTGACTGTTGGTGCAGCTGGCCGAGACTCAAACATTATCCCTGTAATGCTTTCATCGTTTTTACCTAATTATTCTCTCATAATAGTGACAAAAGAGGGGTAAGCAGCGATTTCCCAATTCGACTGTTAACTAGACTTGTCCGGAAATTTATAACCCAGCCTGTGCAAGGATTTTCAAGGCGGTCTATATATCTTCAATCAGCGTATGAATTAGAGTTTGACATAGTTGATAATAGTTTAGAGACCAAAAATAGGATTTTCAAATTTTAAGCATAAACAGGATTTATTATGCTGTACAACCCGCAAAAACTATATAGGATAGACATTAGGATTTATAAAAATTAAATTTTATATCCTATCTTTATCCGAATTTATTTTTCGGATGGGTCTACTATGTAGTTGTAGATTTGTTAGCAATTCCCTCACAATGGCATTCCGCCTTTGACTTTGTGTTTGAATGTCGTAATATTCAAGCTCTGCCCTTGAATGTGCGTTTTTGGGTTATTTCTTCAGTTGCCTCCCTTGTTGCTCCTGGTGGCAGACTTTCGTTGATTAATCGTGTGCGGGAAACAGAAGTTGAACCCTCTGGCCCACCTTGGCCATTATCAGAAGAGGAACTCATACCAATTCTCCATGAAGATGCACTAAATTAAGAGAGTGAGAGATAAGGATGCAGGGGCATGGGTAATCAGTTTCGAGTGGAAGTGCGCCAGAGTAGTGAAGAATTACAACACCGATTGCGTTATGCGGTAACTGGTGCAACGAAAGAACGAGTACAAATGCTCTAGTGGGTGAAAACTCAAGTGATTGCAACAAGACAGGAACTGTCGCAGCGATTAGGACGAGATGAATCAACAGTGTATCGGTGGTTGAAACGGTATCAGCAAGGCGGGATCGATGCGTTGCTTGAAGTCAAAACACCTCCTGGTAAGTCAGGTTTAATAGCAGCGAATGTCATGAGCCAACTTCATGAACGTCTCAGTCAGCCTCAAGGATTCAAGAGTTACAGCCAAATTCAAGAATGGCTGACTCAAGAATGCAATATTGTTATTGCGTATAAAACTGTACACAAAATTGTGCGTTACAAGCTCAATGCCAAATTGAAAGTACCCCGTCCACGCAGCGCAAAAGCGAAACCTGAAGTCCAAGAGGCCTTTAAAAAAACTTCCAGAAATAATTCAAGTGTTGCTGCGCTATTTAGGGACAGATCAACAAGTACGTTACTGGTGTGAAGATGAAAGTCGTTTAGGGCTTAAAACAATCACAGGTCGCACAATCACCCTAAAAAGGGTCAAGCCTCTTGCTATTGTTGGCTGGCAACGAAAAAACTTTTATCTATATGGTCTTGTTGAACCAGCAACAGGAGATAGTTTCTTTTGGGAATTTTCTCACTTGGATAGTACGTGTTTTCAAGATTTTTTAGACCTTTTTTCAAAAGCACACCCTGAGGTATTGAATTTGGTTCAGATGGATAATGGCAGCTTTCACAAGTCTTTAGATTTAGAATGGCCTGATAATGTTATCCCAATTTTCCAGCCACCAAATAGCCCTGAGTTGAATCCTATAGAACGCTTATGGGAACACATTAAGTACGAACTATCTTGGGAACATTGCACAACTTTAGATCAATTAAGACGGAAGTTAAAACAAGTTCTTGATTCCATCTCATCCGAAGCGATCGCCGAGATTTGTGGATGGGATTACATCACCTCCGCTTTATTAAGTGCAACTTCATAGAGAATTGGTATAACAATACGTTTTTCTTGAATATTTAAACTGTCAAAAGATTAGTCGATAATGATAATCAAATCTGGGGGAAGGAGGCAAGCGACGCTTGCCTCCTTCCCCCACCCCCATCTACGATTATCATTTTTATCAATAACTTTTTGAGTATTTTAGCTGATTGACAAAATGCGCTTTTTTTTAACCTCTCACGGGTGGCCGCGGATGGATTTTAGCTTGAAGATTTCTCTGACACTGAGTTTTTTTAAACCACTCCATATCCCGTGTACGGACGTTTATAAGGTGGTTGTAAACCCAACACAATATCTTCTTTTGGTACTCCCATCTCCAAAAGTTCTTGTGCTAAATCTACATCTGTCATATTCTGCTGAATCCAGATTTTGCCATTTTTAATATTGAAATGAATAACACTGTGATACACGCGACTTAAACCATTCCAACCTATACGCATCAACTGATAATGATCGTGTACCGTATCAAATATTAATTCATTTTCAATTTCTTCACGGTTAGCTTTATATTTACCGTGTTTAGTTAAAATATTTTGGATATGTTGACGATACTGCTCTAGTTTGTCCATCCTACAATAACCTCCATAATTGGATCATATATTATTAGCTTTAATTGATGTCGTCGCACTGCAATTTGAGCAAGTCGAGTCTGGAAAAATGTTTCATGGGCATCAACTGGAATTGCTAAGTATAACCTACGTTCTGGTTCATTTTCTTCGAGTGCAATTTGATAATTCAGGAATTGTCCCAAAGCAGTATGGAAGTCGCTAACCGCAGAGTTACTCGCAAAACTTTTGATTTCTACGGCTATTTTTTCCCCTTCTTTCTCTGCTGCAATCAGCCTTTCTGCACCCAAATCTATTTTAAGCGTTACCTCTTCAAATTCTATTTCTAGCGGATCATCGGTAACTATCCAATTTTCTTTCTGGAGTGCATTTTTGACCGCTTTATGAAATAAATCTCTAGCTGACATCTTTCCCCCTTTACTCCCCCAGCCCCAAGAGCTTCTCAAGCGTGCCATTCGACTGACGATAAAATAACTCCAGTATCCTATACAACAGATATACTAGTTTTTTTGAGTTGTGTTTTCAGCCACAACCCAAATTTTGATAACTATTGCTGTTTTAACTGATCTCAAGTGCGGTGTTGATTATCAATTCATGTACAAGTTCAGTTCGCAAAATCAACATCGCTCTTATAAGTCATGGGTCTTGGCAATGCTTTTTTCTTGGGCGACACTTTTGACTTTTTCGGTGGTTGTGGCGCACGGCATTTTTCACAGTACAAAGGACGCGGCCCAAAAGTCTCGCGTTGTACTGATTGTTCGCACTGCTTGCAGATGAAGTTGAATATCCGAGTGTGAACCTCTCGCTTGTGCGCTCTTACTGTATACTCTTTGACGTTAATTACCTTGCTTGGCATTGTCTATCGTTCAGGGGGTTTTGCTGAGTTGAATTTGATTAACCCAATTGCATCTTAGCCTTGATTATAGAAGTTTCAAGTACCTATTTAGAACTAATTCATTCTTCTAGGAGTAACAAATTGTATAAGCGGCTACGCCAAAACAATATAGAAGTATGTCCCAAATCTTCTTTGTAGCCAGATATCTGTTGTACATACTGCATACCAGCTTTAAGTTTCAAACAGTTCATTAATAAGTAAAAGTACACATTCGCCACATAAAGATACTTTTACGCTTCGCCCAAACTCTTTGAAAACTAGAAAAACTCAGGAGCTATTCCCGTGGAATTACAATCTTTACTTACACTGATGATTGAAGTCATCTTCTGGGCATTTATTACACTCATGATTTCCAATTTCATCAACAGACTTTGGGTTGTACCTTTGCCACCTGTTGCATCTAAACAACCAAATTTAATTTCACAGTCCACAGCATCAGCACTAGCACCACAGTTTGAAGATATCCCTGACTTTGAACAACACAAGTCTCAACCAAAGCACTTCATTGCTCCACAGTTTGAGTCAATTCCTGACCCTTGGACATTAGAACCAGAATCACCTCAAAGTACTGTTGAAACTCAAACCGTTGTACTTACTGCCGTTACATTGAAACTGCTACCACCAGTCCAAGAAGTACAGCCAAAATTCAAACGGGCTAAAGCTAGTAAGCTAAACAAATCTTTTGACCCTAAATCTCCTTCTTTGCCCAGAAAACACGCCTCGAAAGTGGCTTAGTTCCAGAAACATTGAAGCGATTGCGCTCCGCGCACTGCAAGGGAGCAATCGCCTCACCGCTTGGTGCGCCCTTCGGCGAGCACTTTAATAAGTGTAGAGTAGTGGCTTCGCCAAACAGAAGCGAAATATGGAATATGGATATGGTCAGCTTTTTCGCTACACAAGGTTGTCTGTTTGACCTGCAAACTGTTCTAGATTACGGACAGTCCGTAGTCAGTGTTGCTCAAGAACTAGCTAAATTACTAATTGGAAATCGTCCTCTTTCCACGAAAACGATTCAGTCACAGATGAATCGTTACTTCAACGGCACTGCGGCGAATGGCGCGTGGCAGTGGAAGGATAGTTACGAAGCCGTTGAGGTTGCACTTATCCTCTACTTGCGACAAAAGGGACTACCAGAAAATCCCTTGGAGCAATTGCAACTGCTTGAATCGCTCTGCCCTACCCACACCCGCCGCACTGAAGAACAAATTCAGCTTCAACAGTTTTCAACACCGTTACCTTTAGCTTACTTGGTAGCGTTAGCAGGACAAATTAGTGGCAACGACCTGATTCTTGAGCCTAGTGCCGGGACTGGGATTATAGCCCAATTTGGTAAACTCCAAGGTG
>JAHHHN010000073.1 GCA_019359325.1 Mojavia pulchra JT2-VF2
GGCGTTTAGAACCGCTATGTCTTTCCGATTTTTCGATTGGTTGACCCTAAATCATGACCTGTTTGCCTTTTATAAAGCTAGTTTGGGCTACATTTGGGCTTAATTTTTGTTTAAGTCCCGCTAGGAATAAAAATAGGGTAAACTTTCCAGTCCTTCGGGTTCGCAGTCCCCTACAGAAGGAAACCTTCTTGCAGGGCTGTCTCACCATCTGTTACATAAAAATAGCTTTTCCACTGTTTCACGGTTTCCCACAAGGTCTCAAATGTTTTAGCACTACGGTTTCCTAAAACCCAAGCTAAAATACCTTGAGTAAAGTAGTTTACTGCCGTCCACAGCAACCCAACAGTTTTTTTGAACCTATGAATGTTTCTAATTCATCCAATTCTCCAACTTCTGGAATCTTATTTTCTTCTGGTGTGTCGGGCAACTTTTCTCCCAATTGTTTAACCCAATAAATAATCCTAGTATGATGCACTCCTTTAACCCGTTCAATGGCGCGAAAACCCATACCGTTGAGATACATTTTTAAGCACTCTTGCTTTACTTCCTCTGAATATCCTTTGGACAGGTTGTACACGTCTATAAATTGGCGATCACATTTGGTACAGATGTGCCCACAGCTTACCTCTACGCTTTCCATTCTTTCTGATTACCGTAAAACCACG
This sequence comes from Mojavia pulchra JT2-VF2, assembly GCA_019359325.1. Taxonomy (GTDB): domain Bacteria; phylum Cyanobacteriota; class Cyanobacteriia; order Cyanobacteriales; family Nostocaceae; genus Mojavia; species Mojavia pulchra. The sequence goes on from JAHHHN010000073.1 coordinate 666, forward strand.
GTATGGACATTGCACAGTAGATGACCTCAATTCATCCCTCTATTATGCAACGCCCAAAAAGCTAACGGGTTTACAGAAAAAGAGTTTCTGCATTTTTTTCTTAACCCCAAACATCTTCCCAATTACTAAAAGCTTCTGCGACAGAACCAAATCCTGGTAGAGCACTATCAACAACGGTAACAATTTCAGCAGTTTCATTACCACCGGCTTTTACACCACGAATAGCCCGCCCTACCATTTGACTGTAGAGAACAAGAGATTTTGTAGGACGCGCGATGACTGCCGCACTTATTCGAGGAGCATCAAATCCGGTAGTTAGAACGCCGTAATTACAAAGAATTTTGGTTTCAGCAGAATCATCTTTAAAACTATTAATCAAACGTGATCGCTCTCGTGCTGGAGTTTCACCAGTAATTACATTTGCCTGTAAACCTCTAGTTTGCAGTACAGTAGCTAGTAATTTTGAGTGTTTTATGGAAATACCAAAAACCAAAATTCGTTGGTGACGTTTAACTAGTTCTTCTACTTCTAGAATGATGCTGAGGTTTCGCTGTTCGTCATCAGCTAACTTTTTCAAAATGTGCTGAGGTAATTCTAATTCTTGTTGTATTCGCTCTAGATCTTTCTCTGTTAACTTCAAGCCGCCTTTGTAAAATAAAGGGCGAAAATTAGTTTGTGCTAGATATTGCTCTGATACTAAGTAATCTACAGGATTGTCATACTCTGGAACTTCAAGGGTTACTTTGTGTTTTGCAAAAAATTTTGATAATTCAGTATCTGCACTAATATCAGCCCAAGTCCTACCAGGTGTAGCAGTTAAACCCAACAATGCTGTATGTTCATAAGGGATTACGAGTGAATCAAGAACTAGTTTGTAAGTCTCTGCAATTGCTTGATGTGCTTCATCGATAACTACTAATGATGAAACTTTACCCAGCCTATTGATAAACTGTATGCTTTGCGTTGTGCGATTATAAACTTTTGAAAGCCCTGCTACTACTATGCCATCTTCCAATTCATCCACGTTTAGTTCGTGATCACCCCAAAAACGATAGGTAGATACTTGACGATCACCTAAAAATTGCCAAGCTTTTTGAAATTCGGTTGCGGCTTGTTCGCAAAGTTCTTCACTATAGGCTAACCATATAACTATAGTTGGTTCAAGTGAGCGTAAATGGTCTGCAATGATATTCATGGCAGTTCGGGTTTTGCCCGAACCTGTAGGCATATGCAGTAACACCCGACGTGGCTCTTGTTTAAAATAATCTTTAACTTTTCGTGCTGCAATACGTTGATGAGCAAATAAAGGATAACTAGACGCTGCTGGTTCTAATGAAGCACTTTCGATTGACTTCTCTAGTTGTGGTAATGTCAGTTCAAAGAAGTCAAATAAGGCACGTTCCCTGTCAGAACCATGACGTACCGATGTTTTTTTTAAAGTCTCGAAAACATCTCCCGTGAGTGGAACTTGCATAATTGTCGCTAGAATCTTAGCTTGTTCTGGACGTAGCAAATCCAAAAGTATAGGGCGGCTATCTTTTGATAAAATGAGGCTCGCAGGAGTGTATAATCCCATCAAAATTTCTCGCAGACGGCTGGGGGTTCCAAGGCTAGGGTCTAATAGCTTGATTAAGCGAACAGCAGCATTACCAAGTAAAATTTGTAGCGTTTCATCGTCCGCTCTTGATAGCAAGTTATCAAATTGCAATTATACCCCCACATATTGTATTGTTTTGCTCCTAGCTATCATTTCAAATCCAAACTATGTCCCAAGCAATTTTATTCTGAGCCTTCATTTGTAGCTTTCGTTAATATAATACGGTTAACAATTTTATCCTTGGTTGCAAATTCACCTAAACTGGCTTTAATGCTGTCTTCACATTTATCACGTATATCTTTCTCTGTTTGTGCTTCCTTTGCTTTAACAATTTCTTCAATTTCGCTATCAGTTTGTCCTTGACCGCGAGATTCTGCTTTAATTAAATCAATTTCGCGTTTGAAATCTGATGAGTTCAAGCAGGCTTGAACTGCTTTATAAATATATTCTTCCCGAAGTTTTACTATACTCTCAATCAAACTCGGTAATTTATTTATGTAAGCATCAATAATTGCTGAATCTTCAGCTTTCTTCAAGCCATCAAATATTATTCTAAAAGCGTGTTTTGAATGAACAATTTCTAAAATAGCATAACGGAAAAATACCCATTGTCTTTCATTTAGTTCTTTAACACCACTAAGTATTAAAAGTTTTCTTAGTCCTAACTCGTTTGTATCAAATACTCTAATTCTAGGTTCTTTGACTAGACCATTCAGAGTATAATGTTCTCCAACTGAATCAGAAGAAAAGAATGCATTAAGTGCATTTATGTAAATATTTGAGATAAATTCTACATATTGAATACGTTTGCTATATGGAGTATTTGGCTCTAACATTGGCTCAACAACTGAATGAATTGCCATTAAATAGCCAAGTTGGAAAGCTTGTGTAGAGACTGTATCGAAAATAGACTTAGAGCGTAATAATAGCTCTTTAATGTCTTGCTCATTACCTTCTGCCGAGAAAAACCTTTTGTAATCGATATTAAAAAATTGTGCAGATCTAAGCTTTTTGATTTCGTCTTCACGCTGATCAAGTGCTTTCACTACAGCGTTAGCATCACTTAGCTGATGAGTAATGTAATCTCCAACTGATTTTGCTTCGTCATTAAGCTCTTTGTGCCTATCAAGCAGGCGTTGACGATGTTCTTCAAAAACATTCCTGACTCCACTGCCTTCAAACAGCAAACTATAGCATTTACTTTGAGTAAGGTTTGCGCGTGCATCTGGGTCAAGCAAACGAGTACGTAATGCTCTCATTTCAGAATTCTGGACAGCAAATGGTTTGAATTCATCAAATAATTTTAGTAATGCTATGTCCGAAATTTTTCCCAACAAATCAACTGCTAATTCGACTTCTAAAGGAGGGTGATATTTAGCAGAGGTGCGAGAAAGTGATTGCCACTTTTCCAATGACGTACCTCTTAAAATTTCGACAGGCCGGGCAGTATTTTTGATACTTCTACCATCAGTAATATTAGACGGCTCATCAAAATTGAAAGCATCTGGATTTCCGAAAACAACTGCTGCGTGCATCTTATACAGAGCGACAGCAGAAGAATATTGTAATTGGCCAGCTACAACTTGCTTACCTAAATCAGATTCAGAATCACCGAACGAAAAAGAATAAATACGTGCTATTGAGGAAGTTTCCTCACCTCGTCCTTTCAATTTCGATAGAGTTGTACGCATCATTCGAGCAGCGAAATCTTCATCATCTAATAATAATTCTCGTGATTGGCTAACTCGTTTTGCAGTTTTATTTACAACTAGAAATATTTCTCGGCATACTCTTTTTAAATCTATACCTTTTTGTTTATATTCTTCATTCGCTTCATGTAAATCAGGTAGAAAAATAATACATACAGGTAACTCTATATGTTGAATTTGCTCTGCATTTAATGAAATATGATTATAAAAAGAAGCATATCTATCAGCACCCCAACTTTTATTTATTTGGCGATGTAAGGCCAAAATAGCCATTGCCCGGTGCTGACCATCTGCAATGACAAATGCTGTTCTTTGTCGGTTGTACTTAAGTTCACCAATTGGAGTTATATTATCTTCAAACTTTTTTTTATTAAAATCAAATAATTCCCCAAATCTAATGGCTTCCTCGCTTGAAGATGTTGGTTCTGGGTAGTATGACTGAATACCTGTTTTGTTACTATTTTTAGGAACAAGAACTGCAAGTATTGGCGGAAAAAATCGCGCTGATGCTTCTTTTTCTCCTAACAAATATGGGATAAGATCATGAGCAACACGAGAATCATCAAGGTCACGTTGCAATAGTTCATCGAAAGTTAGCTCTTCTATATCGAATACTTCGCGCCAAGGTACCATTTGAGAAGCAAGCTCATTTTCCCAAGTTCCCTCAGACCCTGGTTTCATTTTTGTTAATAAAAACTGAGCGCGTACCCGGTCTCCATCCGAACCGACCGTAAATTCGCCATAAGTTCCATAAACTGAGCTTTTCTGCACACCAAACATATTTAACGCCTCCCACAAATTGGATCTGCAACTAACTGTAAAAGTCTTTCTAATGCTCGCCTTGCTGCTGTATCTTGTTTCGGTTCGTCACTGTCAGGGCCGATATCTTTAGGAAGCGTAGTGGTAGGAAAAATGTGTACAACCAAATCTCGTGGTGCTATTTGTCTTACCCTAGCTTCAAGCGCAAATGTGTGAGATAGGCTCAAAAGCTTCATGACAGATTCCACCGTAGCTTGGGGATAAGCAGTTAAATGTCTACTTACTGGATGGTTGTCATCCCACATTTCCGTTAAAGATAAATAATGCTGACGATACACCCTCTTGTGGAGGTTTTCTGCTATACCAATGTAAATGGGTCGAGTAAAAATTTGTACAGCATTCGATTTAAAAAAATCTAAAAAAAATTTATCAGCGTTGGCGATTGCCTCATCTAAAACCTTTGACGCTGTTTCTTGCTGCTCTCCACAGACAAGGTTTAGAGGTGATGTTGAAATCAAACGAACACCATACCGCATCTGGATGCTCGTTGAAATTTCAATCGTTGTTCCTAAAAAAGAGGATAGAGTTTTACTGATAGCCTGTTCATCGATAACACCAGGCTTATAGTACCAAGCGTATAAACCTTGCTGATGCGGTATCCGTGCTATCTGAGAGCCTTGATATTCCGTTTGAGTAGTTATTTCCATGAATTGTTTAATTCGCTACTCTATTGTACCCAGTAATAATTCTGTTATTTACAAGTGACAAGCAAAACAAGGCTGTTCATCATCTTCACTGTCGAGAACTTCTTCTAAAGCTTCAGCAAGGGTTTTATTTGGTGCTGTTTTTTTCTCCTTAATCATTGCTTTTTCATGCTCGGCAATAATTTCGTCTTTCCGAGCAAGAAGTTCTAACAATGACTCTCCTTGATTCCAGGTATAAGTTCTACCGTCTTTATGGTTAGATTCATACTCAACTGCTTTTTGAAATAAATCAGGATGTTCTTGAGCTAACATTACCCATTCATACTTGCGTTGGAAGAAACAGAAGAAACACCCAGAGCGGCTACGCCAGCGATAATAATCAGGAAGACCAATCCCGCTATCTTCTAATAGCTGAATAATGTCAGCCTTCACCAAACCTTTCTCCTTAAAAGGAAACACAGGTTTAATATTAGGTTTAGTAGAGATATAACCATCACGGTTTTCATCAGCACGTATGCCAATGTAACTAACAGCCTCATCATCTCCAACAAAATCCTCTAAAGGCTTGATTTTCATTTTGACGGTACACCAACGCATTTGGGGTGAAGGTAATAAACCATCATGAATCGTCAACCAATGATCAAAACCGCGTTTTTCACTGAGGTAATGAATTTTAATACCCAGCCGTGCCTTTATACGATCAAGATATTCGTAAGTTTCTGGTAATTCCTTATGAGTATCACAAAAAAAGTACTCTATTTCTGGAATCTCTTTATGCAACAAAATGGCTAAGGCAGTACTGTCCTTTCCTCCTGATAACCCTAAGATATGTCTAACTGTTTTCTTAGCCATGCTTCCTCTTTATCTGTTTGTTAAGTAGTTTAGAAGCTTTTGTACTAGACTCTGAGCCTAACACATACTCAGTTAATTTAGCTACAACGCTTTGATGTAATTGCGGATTCTCATACTTCCTTAGAATTCCCAAAATTTCTTCAACTACACCATCGATTTGAACTTGATTTTCATGATCAAACCAAACTAATGAATGAGTTTCCTGACCGTCTGGACGTGTAACTGTAATTTTGCGTGCTTCAAAACCCTCGGAAGTTCGAGTTTGAGAATCTTTCTGTAAAGCTTCAAGATTTTTGAAGCGTCGAGCAAGGTCTGAAAGCTTCAGTTCAAAATTTGTTACATCTTCATCCGTCCACGATTCAGCAGGCTTATCAGCAACAATCATTAGCAATGCTTCTAACCATTCAGTGTCATTAGCATTCTCATCTGCCGCTGCTTGTACAAAGCTTCTTACACGACGTTCTAAAACTTGACCGCTAAGATAACTAGCTCTTACCCGTAAATCTTCCCGCAGTTTTTCTTCGCCACTGCGTACTGCAAAGGCGCTATAAAGAAGGGATTCACAATCACTAAGTAGACGGTCATAAGCTGTTTGAATCTCGTGCAGGGCTGTAACAAGCTTTTTCCGCAAAGTTTTCGCTATTGTTCCATCATCCTCTTGGGTAGCAATAATAGGATTAAGCCCGCAAGCTAAAGGTAAAGAAGTAAACAAAAGCTCGTCCGGTTCTTGAGATTTCTGCAAGTTTTGCAAAATTGCTAATGCTTCGTTACTCAGGCGCTTAGTTTTAGTAGTGTATGACGGTAGCTTTTTAACGAATTGAAATAACGGCTTGACCACAACGAGTAAAGTTGAATTTCTTAACCCTCGTGCGGCTAGAGTATCCTGTTTACGTAAAATTGATTCCAGTTCCTTAAAGACTTGCGATCGCAGCCCAACGACTTCAAAATGTTTAACTCCAAACCGTGAGGGATCTTTTAGTAATAGTTCAAAATGCTCTGCACCTAACACTGGGATAAATGTACCGTCTTTATAAACACCCACATCATCAATGTGGTATAGCAACACTGCTGCTATTAATACTGGGATAACCCCACGCTTTACACCATAGGGAGGAGCTTCTAGAATTCTATAGATGTTGCCCAAAGTTTGGATTTTATCTTTGGCTTGCAAGCAAAAATCATCTATTGTTTGCCAAATCGTCCATACACCAGATTTTTCATCAGGTGGGTAAAAACCCCATTGTCCATTTTCTTGACGGTGAATTTTAGTCTCGTCAAGTACAGAATAGTACATAGCAAGTTCGGGGCCAAATCCTTCCAAGCAAAGCTTTTCCCGGTCTTGCTTTTCTAGCATTGCCTCGATTAGCTCTCTTCTGGCTTTAGCACCTTGAGAAGTTACTTCACGGCGATTTATCAGCTCGTTCCAGAGTCTTAGCCCTTGATGGTAAACCTCATCACAGATATCTGATAATTTGGCATTAAAATCGGTAGCATGGTTGATTATTTCTTGTTTACCTTTAATCCAAAAAGTAACATTGGTTACTAAATCGAAAGTTTGAGCAATGGTTTCATCTAACAACTGTTCAGCTTGTACTAATCGATAGCGTACTTCTAGTCTTGCAACGCCATCACTTTGTAATTCAGCAGCGCTACTTTGAATTTTCTTTAATGCGGCCAATTCTCTGACTCTAATTCGTAATATATCTAACTTAGATGGACACAGCAAAATCAATGGTTTCCCGTCAGATGTAGTTGCAGGTACATTAGTTGGTGATGCTTCATCTACCCAGTACCCAACTAAGCCATCACAATCATCACTAGAACAAGACAGTTTTGTTAAATCTTGCAAACCATCTATATAACGCCGCTCGAAGTAACGTAAAGTGCCTGTTTTATAGCTATGGCGTTGAGCAACGATAGGTTTAAGCGGACGAATATTCGAGAGAAGAGTAACTAGAGGAGAACGTTCTTTTTCTAGATAACTTGTTAATTCGATATCAACATTAAAGTCTGAACCTTGCCAAATCCTTAGTTCATCTAATTGGCGACGATATGTAATGACACCTTTCTGGAGAAGATTATCGATTACTTGTCCCCAGAGACTTTTATTCTCATCCGAAGGAATATCACACATCGCTAATGTCACTAAAGTACGAGTTGCTCTCATTGCACCTGTAGTAGTGACAAGGTTTAAAATGCCGATAGTTTTCAAGACTTGCAAACTTTCAACATCTTTACCCTTAGCATCAGCAATTAAATTTTGGATTTCTACCCAGCGTTGAAGATTTGGACGAGAGGCTAAACCAGAACCAACTGCTTCAATAAAATAATCATAAACTCTATCCAACTTTAATGTTGGTAAAATCTGGGTATCAATAGTGCTTTCATTTAAGAAATTATTAAATGAATATGGTTCATTACTTGTAAGAAAAGTAAATAGCGAACGATCATTTTGAGCATATCGAGTACACAACATCGGTATTATCAATGCTGTGATAGGATGCAAAGGATGAGTATCAGTTAAAATTTCATACGTATAATCATCCTTGATATCAGTTGGTAAAAACTCTAACCACTCTGTTGCTTGTTTATGAATTAAATTCTTAAATTCTTTAGCTTTTGATTGATCGATTGCTTGACCAATTAATCGCATCATCTGGGCTGGAGAATCTTTGAATGGAATATCTTCAAATCTACCTTGAATTTTTGACCATTCATTACGTTGTACTGAAGCTAATCTTTCACTATAATCAGCAAATGCTTGGTGCAATAAACCTAATATATAAACTTGATAACCTTTATCCTTTGGTAATTCTGCTAATTGTTGTAGTAAATATAAATCTTCTGCACCTTGATTTTGAACAGCAAATTCCAGATTTTTACCCAATTCATCAATAATTAATACAATTCCTGTAGAAACAGATTTAGCAATTTCTTTAATTAAATTAGGTATCTCTCGACTATCTATAATTTCTCCATTTGCAACTTTTAATCCAAGGTCTATTATTTTTTGCGCTACTTTAATTTTAGAAATTTGTTGACGCGACCAGAAGGTTTCAGCACCGCGTTCTAAAGCACGAACAATAGTATTACTTAACGGTTCTCGTTGTGCAGCGACTACTGCTCGAAATAACCCTTGAGCAGGTATAACTTCTTTTAAAGCTAAATATTCAGAACTATCACCACCAAATGTTTTTGCTGCAATTTCTAACGCAACTTGATGCGACTGACTTTTTTGGGGAGCGCATAAAGAAGCAAAAAAATGGGCGAACGCAGATTTCCCAGTACCGTAAACACTTGTTACAGTCCAAGCTCGGTGATTGGAGTCCCCAGTTAATCCAGCTAATATTCGTCTAGTTGCATCTACCGACCTTTCAGTCAGAATATAACCCTGCAAAGCATCAATTTTGTCAAAGTCCCGCTCAAGGTTGATAGAACGAGAATAACGACGTTTGAGGCTGAAATAATCAGATAAAGCTTTATTCATCGTTTTGTCTAAGCAACCTTACGTCTGTAGTACTTATCTAAAATATCCCCTGCTAATGCTTCTGGCTCGGATGTAAAGGAAAATTGAATTAAACCAGCTGAATCAGAAAGTGAAATAGCAGATTTTGGCCACCTTGCGACTTGTTCGATAGCATCACACACAGCGCTCTCTGAAAGTTTAAAAGCCATCCCAGGACTGCCAATGTCGTAAACTAGGCGAGAAATGGAAATAGTTCTTTGTTCACGTCCTACAAAACTGGCATACTCAAGACAAGTGGCAACTAATATTTCTGCTGGTAAATTTCTTTTTGCACCAACTCGAAAAGTAAAATGCCTAGAGTCCCCTGCGGTATGTATAATTCCCAATTGAGTAAAGGGACAGTCCAAACTTTCTTCAGTTATACCCGCCTTGATAGTTGCTTGCTCAACATACATTCGCAAAATACAGGAAATATCTTTCTTAAGAGAAGATTCAGCAATGCGAGGTGCAATACTATCTCTATAGCTGCACAAAGCATTGAATAAGTCATCTTGTGAAAATTCGTTATCCCGAAAGATATTAAAAGTAAAATACCAAGCAGCAGCATTACAGCTTGGTTTTAGTAGGTTCCAATGTAAGAGCCATAGCGTTGCAGGATCTTCTAAAAACGAATCCCAACCATCTTCCCCTAAAAGGCGAGCGCCAAACTCCGAAGGAGTATCATTTTCTAAGACCTTAAAAGCATTACACCAATAGCGAATAGCACTTGCCATGTTTTTACCAACACCTAGCCTTATAGGTGCATCTTCTTGTAAGAAGATTTTAGAATTAATTTGAGCAGCATCAAAGCCTTTTTTAATCCAACCATATCGTGGGTGAAATGTCTCATGTCGGGCAAAGGAGGCATTGACATTAATAAGTTCTTTAACAGCACCATCTAAGTTAAGGCTAATTTGTTTTGCCATAGATAAATATTTTATAACTTAATAAAACATCTAGTGAAGTTTAGTAAAATTTCACTTATTATAGGAAGATTCATATTGCGATAAAGCATAGAGCAAGTTGGCAAGCGGATACTATCCAGTAAATAAGGCAATGGTTCAGCGTGATAACAGCTTAGATAAGCTAGAAGAAACTAGTTTAATAGAAGCAAGTAAGGTTTCTAATATACATGAACTAAATACAATTGCAAATATTAAGTTACCTAACAAGCATAAAGTTATACCTGAATTAAGCACAATTGCTCAGACTTGTAAACATAGTCCAGTTGGCAAACTTCTTCCAGATGCTTTTTACATTCATATTTCAGCACTACACGCCGTTGAAGAAGTGTTACAGCAATACGAAAGTTTGGCCAGAAGTGTCGCCTCTCAAGCTGAGATTCCAACAATCATAAAATTTAGCACTAAGAAACGAAAAATTTCTTATCTGTTATACCCGAATTTTGATACTGATCCTCATCCAGCCTTAAAAGCAAGTATCCAAGTTGATTTAGAAACTTTAGAAATCGCTTACCGAGACTACAGTAAGTCAGACAATCCTCCTATTCTCCATCGCAAAGAAACTTTAGTTACTCGTGATTATCCTCTTTATCAACAATTTGCTGAACTCACTCGCGCTCAAGAGACTTTAGGTTTACTTGATAATCCCAGTAGCATCGGCACAAGAAACGGATGGCAACAGCGTCTGCAAGCCTATAATGTTGAAATCCAAGAGCATCGCCTTATCCAACATCAAACAGTAACTAATAACCGTGAATTTACAGCACGCCAGGTAGAGCGTCATAAGGCGGCTATTGTTCGTAATGACTTTTCTCGCCCTGTGCGTTTAGCTTTAGAAGCAGGCTTATTCACAGAAAATACAACTTTTTTTGACTATGGTTGCGGACATGGTAATGATGTTGCACGCATCGCACAGCAAGGTTATATAAGCATCGGTTGGGACCCTTATTACTCACCTGATACTCCTCAGATTCCTGCTGATATCGTTAATCTTGGCTACATAATTAATGTTATCGAAGATACATCTGAACGCCGAACAGCTTTGGTCAAAGCCTGGGAACTTACCCATAAAGTTTTACTTGTTGCCGCACAAGTCACACTAGCTGATACCAATAAAGGTACAGTAGCTTACGGTGATGGGGTAGTCACTACCCGCAATACTTTTCAGAAATATTATGAGCAGGAAGAACTCAAAATTTACATTGACCAAGTTCTTGGTGTTGATGCTATTCCTGTAGCATTGGGTGTTTACTTCATTTTTCGAGATGAAGCTCAAGCTCAATTATTTCGTGCTTCTCGTTTCCGTTCTCGTACCACTACTCCTAGAGTCCGTTCTCGTATCAAGCGATTTGAAGACTATCAGGAACTGCTAACACCTTTAATGGCTTTTGTTACTGAGCGTGGTCGTCTTCCAAGTAAAGGGGAACTTTCACAAGAAGCTGACATAAATGCTGAGTTTGGCACTTTACGGCGTGCGTTCCAAGTTATTGTGCAAGCTACAGACCCGCAAGAGTGGGAGGCAATTTCTGAAAAACGCCGTCAAGATTTAATGGTTTATTTAGCTCTGTGTCAATTTAGCCGTCGTCCGAAATTAGGAGAATTAGCCCTCGAAGCACAAGAGGACATCCTAGCTTTATTTGGAACATACAAGCAAGCTTGGGCAAATGCCGATCAAATGCTCCACAGCTTAGGTAATTCTGAAATTATTGCCGAACGTTGTCAAAATAGTCAAATTGGCAGAAAACTGCCAAATTCCCTCTGGGTTCATATTTCAGCGCTACAAGCCCTCGATCCGCTACTACGACTCTATGAGGGTTGCGCTAGCCGCACTATCGGTCGCTTAGAACAAGCAAATGTTATTAAATTCCATACTAGAAAACCAAAAATTTCTTATTTCTTTTATTCAGATTTTGATGCTGATCCTCATCCTGCCTTGCAAACCAGTATGGAAATTGACCTACGTGATTTAGGTGTAATTTATCGAGACTACGAAGCTGACGATCCTCCGGTGTTACATTGCAAAGATGCTTTAGTTACTCCTGATTATCTGCATTATGAAAAGTTTGCAAACCTGACTCGTAAAGAAGAGGATTGGGGATTGTTAGATAATTGGCGGCTCATTAGTCATCGCTCTGGTTGGCTCAAATGCCTGAAAGAAAACTGTGCAACACTCAAAGGATATCAATTATCCTGGCAAAAAGACGCTGACCCCTACAAACTCAAGTTACTGCGTTCTGCTGCTCAGAAGCGTCAAAGGAAAAGACGTAATTCTGATGAAAACACGTGTTCTAAAACAACACCTTCTATTATTAATATGAATTAATTAAAAGTGAAATTTGAATCAGTTTGCTTATTGCAAATAGCTTAGATTAAATTTTTAGTTAGATTGAGTAATAAATAATAGTTTAAAATTACAACTATTTCAGTATTTTTAAAGGTTAAATATAGTCAAAAATTAAATAATTATCAATTGATTAAGGGCTTTGCATCCTGTTATTTATTTCTTGATGAAGTTTTTTCCAATGTTTACGAACTTGATGGCGAATTGCTTGTGATTCCATAGTTATAGAAGACCTATAGGCATACTTAATAAAATTCTTTGAACCTAAGTGGCTATAGTTTTCATATAAACTTTTACGATAAATTTGAGATGCTCCTGCCTTTGAAGCTACTATTACCCTCGCTCGAACTCCTGCTTTCATTCTGCCATAGTAACGAGCAAGAGTTTGAGGGCGTATTAAGCGGTATTGGCCATCAAATACAAATCCTAAATACTGTAGAGGAGGTGAGCCTACCAGACAGTTGTTGATGATTTTAAATTCAGAAGTTTCTGTTTTTTCATTATTGAGAAAAAGATTTTTTCCATACCTTTGTATTTCTTTATCAACGAAACTTTTAATATTTTCTGTATACTGTTGTGGACATATCCAAAGGATGTCATCACAATAGCGTCTATAAATACCATTTATTTCATACGCATACTGTGTCATAAATTTATCAAATTCAAGGAGAAAAATATTCGATAAAACAGCACTGATGGGAGAACCTTGTGGAATGCCAAATTTTTCTTTATTTATCTGAATTAAACCTTTTCCTCTAACACGTTCTCGGAATTCTTTAACTGAGCAAATTCGTTTTTTATCTTTAATATTTTGAAGTTCATTTATTCCAAATTCTTCAAAAACCGCATTCCGATCTACATAAGCATAATTAGTAATTGACTTGTATACTTTATAGTGATCTTCAGGCAATTTTATAACTTCAAGTATTTCACACCAAGCTTGTTTTAACTTATAATGATCAATGTTATCAAAAAATTTAGATAAATCAAAAGCAAGTGCTGTACAAGGCGCTTTTTGCTCAATTTTATCAAATACTTCTTTAGAGAAATCAATATTACTTTTGCCTAAAGCGCGATAAGCTAAAACACATTCATCAACTCTATGCCCTAAGATAATTTTTTCATATAATTGACTAATTTGATGAGAATACCAAGCATAAATATGAGAGTCTAGAGGGAGCATCCAGTTTTGGAAGATTTACCATTTCTGAGAAAATGTAGAAGGAAATAACGCTGTGCGATCGCTGACTATGAGCCAAGAGAAACAAGAACGTATCAAAGCCTGCTTACAAGAACTGGCA
>JAHHHN010000074.1 GCA_019359325.1 Mojavia pulchra JT2-VF2
GTAGATGAATTAAAAACATTACTAGACAGGTTGTTAAATCAAGGCGAGTTAGTGATTAAGTGGCATCGGAAAATTAAAAATAAAGGCAATGTAAAGTATATTGCAGCTTAAATGCCGATTAGCTTAAAATGACTTTACCATCAAAGCCTCATTGCTCAACCTCCATCCCAGAGTGCGATTGCCTCCGGCACTGCGCTTTAGCGCAATCGCTACCTTTCTTTGTTCCTTAGTATACCTGTACTAAATTTAGATGCGTTTGCCCTGGTTGGCGAATGGGATTGGAGCGGTTTGTTATGCGGTCAACCCACTGGCATTAGTTGGTGGTTTAGTCGGTGGTGCTGCGTGGCTATGGTTTGTTGTCGAACATTCCAACAGAACCAAGGAGATTGCACCTTTACCCTTTATACGTGGCAACTTTATAGACGCTCTAGCTCTTTTGGGAGATTATGATGCTAGGAGCAATTATCAAGCGGATTATCTTGCCAATACTGTTAAATTCCTAGAACGACACGAGGCAGAAGAGTACACCTTTGTTCATGCTGAGTTTGAAAATATTGTCCAGTATTTAACGCAAGTTGAGCCAGGAAAACGTTTTTATGCTTATCGCTGGATGTTTGGCTGGTTTAGCAAGCTCAAGGGTCGTCAGCTACCGACTTATGAAAGCATGGCTCTTCATTTACAGAATGTGACAATTGACAGCCGGATGAATCGGTTGGAGGTAAATGCCATCACGCAGGCAAACGTCCAGTTACCACCGACCGTAGATATCAAGCAGTTTCACTCACCGCAGGTAGATATTGGGCAGACGAACCAAGCTGCTTCTGTTTCTAAACCTACAGAGTTACAGTCATCAGCTGATGGGCTTGTACCAGAGACTATAATTAATCTCCCTCTGATTAATAGGGCAAACGCACTCATCGCGGCTTTAACGAAAAGTGGTTTCCAAGTAGAAGATATGATGAGTTCCCAAGTCATTGCGATCGCTGGTACTCAACGAGGTGGCAAGGGAACCTTAGCAGCAATCTTGGCAACATTATCTACTGCACTTGACCCCGGATTGAACACCCAATACTTTACAACCGGGGTGGACGTTTACCCCTTCGCTTGCAACTTGACCTCTGCCCTTAAGTACCCTGATAAAAATGCGGATGGGGCTGATCAACTCGTCGCTCGTGATTTATTGAAATTTCTTAAAGCCTTAGATGGAAGCGAACCTTACTCCCATAAAAACTTACTTATCGTGATTGATGAAGCGATGCGGTTGCTGTCATTGTTGGAGGAAAGCGAGCGCACCTGGGCGATTCAATATTTACTTTCTCGCTTCGCTAAGTCTGGTGGTACATTAATTATCGTATTGCATGGCTCTAACCTGACAAGCGTGGTCGGTAAAGCTACGGCTGGACTGGCAGATACCTTTAAACAATCGGTTAACTTTATTGGTTGTGTAGCTGTTGCGGTTAGCGCTGGTGGTCTACGCAAAATAAATGTTGCTAGTGGAGAATATTTCAAAGCCAACCCTAATAACTTTGGAGAACCTGTTAGTGGTGGCAATCTGGGCATAATTCCCGAATGGCTAAAGACCCATTTGCATCCAGGCAATGGGCAACCAGATCCAGCCAGAACATTACTTCAGTTCTTCCCAGAATTAGTTCAACAGCATGAAAAGGCAGTCATACCCAGAGGAGAGAAAATTGCCCCATCAGATGCAGTTAATCATCTGGAGTCCATTTTTTCAAAGCCTTATCAGGAAGTGGAATTTCTGGAAGTAGAATCCATTAGTACTTCTGAGGCTGATAAAGATAAGATTGTAGCAATCGTTGCGGCTACTGTTAGTCCTCCAACTTCTTTTGCTGCTATCAGAAACAGCCGCAAGTGGGGCGAAGAGAAAAAGAGTGTTCTTTACTTGAGGAATGCCCTATCACAATTGATTGACACTAACCGATTGTGCGGAAATGAAAAAGATGGTTTCAGCATTTTTAACATTAATCACTAATATTTGTTACAGTTCTCGTCGAGTTCCGGTCAAGTTCCGGTCGAGTTCCGGTATTCTTACACCTTCAAATACGGCTGAAAAATAGAGTCTTTTTATTTCTCCAGCAAGACTTAATTTTTCTAAACATTGTCTGGAATGTCGGAGCATAGGAAGTTTAAAAATGAGTGATAAATTAACCACAGCATTGCAAAAATTAGCCATAAGTCCAGTTAAGGCAGACAGATTGGCTATCGAACGCCTAGAAAAACAGTACGGCGCTTCTTTACTAGAAATTACCAATGAGCTTGAAAATTATGCCATAGTCCATCAATCCATATCAGACGAAAGGGCTAAACCCAAAAATCAGTTGATTATCCTTTGCTGCTATGGCTGTCTTTGGGGTGCAGTTATCGGAATTGCGACGTTATTTATTAAGCCCGGTGTGACTGTGGCAGCGATTGGGTTGGGTTTTACGGCTGGGGTGTCTAGGAAATTGTTGGTTAAAAAAGAGGATTGAAATTATACCTATAGCTGTAAGTGTATCACCTATAGGTGTACGCTATTTGCTGGAAACCTCTAAGGATAAAGACGATACTCGCTAAGTCAAGTTTCTCCGTAGGTACTTTTACATGCTATTTGCGGTCGTTAACTCCTATAATCGCATCTCAAGAATTATTTCTAATCAACTGTAACAAGATAGACTCAAGACTTTGTAATGCTGCGTTTGTGGTGCGTTGATGTTCTTCAAAATTACGCTGATGTTGTTCATGGCTATCACGTAACTCAAGTAACACATCATCCAAAATGGCACTACGACCCAAAACACGGTCAACGTTACTAGTAAGCTCTCTCATTTCTTGGCTTAGTTCATCCAATTGTGTCTGGGTGTTAGCTTGCCTGATAGTTAAATTGTCTAATTGCTCTTGTGTTCTAGTTTGTCTTTCAGCCAACCCCAAGATTATTTGTTCAATACGGTCTATTCTGTTAGGGAAGTATTCGGGTGTGTCAGTCATTTTCCTTGTGTTGAACTTCTACAATTTTACTTTCTCGTTTGATTCAACGTTCTCAAACTTTGATAACAAGGGTTAACACTTTACCCTTCGCGTACCCTTCCCCATTGGCAATCGCTTAAATATCACCTCCATCTGCACTAATGGGCTATGTGATGTAAGACTTCTGCAAATCTAATTTCTTCTTGGGCTGGAGTTGTCATCATCGTCTAATTACCAGTTTGGTGGACATTGCTCTATTCCCGGCTTTGTTGTTAGCCACAAAGTATCATCAGCGTTGGGAAATCGAAAATACTATTGATGAGCTAAAAACCCATCTTAATGGGCGTAAAACTCCTAGTCGTTCTCTCAAACCCGAATGGCACGCTTGAAAAGAGAAAATCGCCCTCTGCATTCCTTACGCTGCATACCATTCAGCTTAACTTAGTGCCATTCCTCTCAAACCCCGTGAAGTTGTTCAAGAAATCTATGGTTGGCTTTTAAGCCATTATGCAGCTCGCACTTTAGTGTTCCAAGCCGCGACTGCTGCTGAAATATCTCCATTACGTCTAGGTTTTACTGGTACTCTCAAAGTTAAACGCCTGTGCTATTGCTGATTTCCAACATGCTAATAGTGAGCAACTACCCAATATTCTCCAAGTTAATTCTGCTCTGTCTTGGAGCAAAAAATCCCTCCAAGACAGGGCAGAACAAATCCCAGAGTGTTCTAAGTTTCCAGCGAGAATTCCAATCCACAGAGGAGCAGGTACTAAACGTCAACCACTCACTTTTTTTATTCTCAATACTGCTAAACTCTTAACCGAGAAGTATTGCGTCACCATATTCTCTTAAAGGATGACCCAGAAAAAATGGTGACAAATTCAAACTGAATGAATCTTTTAGATGGAGTGAAGTTACTCAAAGCACAGAAGTAAATCATGCAAAAGTAGGCCGAGTCAAGATTAATTATTGTTGTTTGAGTACTTCTTCAACTTCTGCTAATTTTTGGCGTAGTACTTGTTGAAACTCTATTAATTGGGATGGCTCTGTATTCTTTAACGACTCTACAGAGACTTTTTGTAGACGATGAGATGTTTGTATTAATGACTTATTAACGGTTTTATCTGATGCTAAAGGTTTTACTTGAGATGCCACCACTTCACTCACTAATTTTCTTGTAGCAATAACAGATAGTTTTTCCTCGATTACTTTGTGGGTAATTTTTTCTCTAATTAATTTTGCTTTATCTTCGGGTAGCCCTAAATTTTTTGCAGAAAGTTTATGCAATGCCAGTGCATGAACACCTTTAAGTCCACTTCTTATAGCAATTTTTAAATCTTCTGGTAAGGCTAGCATAGGAAAAATATTGGCATCGATTGAAGCTGGATTTAACTGTAAATCTAGCAGTATCCTTAACACTGCCTTTTCTGATTCACTTAAATCTAAAATTTCTAGTGCTTGCTCTTGTTCTGTTGCATCAGACGTGATTAGGTCTACAATCGACTGTATTCGCTTTTGTGCGTTTAAACGCCGTATAACGGTTGAAAGAATGCGTGGAACATCTTGTAAATTTAATCCAGTAACTGTAGATAATTCGCGTACTATTGCCTCGGCTTTATCGAGAGGATTAAGATCCTCTCGATGAAGAGAAGTTAGCAGAGCTTTGCGGTGTAAACTTACGGGTTCTGAAATTATAACTGCTTGTATTTTTTCCCAGCCTAAAACTTTAGCACTGCGCCAGCGTCGCTCTCCATCAAATATTAATAAATGATTGGCTCTTTGAATTAGAATAACTGGTTGTAACTGTCCATCGCTTTTAAGAGAGCGAGACATTGATTCAATACTTTCAGGTAAAAATGTTTGTCTAGGTTGTTCAAGGTTTGGCTGAATTTGTTCGAGAGGAATTGTTAGAACTCCTGATTGAGACTGAAGTTGTTTTCGCAACTCTTCGAGTTGTGCTTCTAAATCCGTAGAATTTTGGGAACGCAGTTCTTCAATCTCTGCTCTTAATTGCTGTATCTCTTCCTCTGCTTTAGATAACTGCTGAGATTGCTTTGCACCTGAAAAATAATTTGTGAGATTGGTACTATTACGAGCGCACATAATTATTTAGTCTTTTTATTTGTTTTAGGCTTTCCAATTAGAGTTACAAGATAAGAACTAATGTCCTTAAAGTCGTCCTTGGCAGGATGTCCAGGGCGATAAATATGCAATGGTAATCCCTGACCACTAGCATTGACAAACTCTGCGCTATCTCGAATTGGCAGAAAAGCTCGAATTTTCATTTCTTTTAACTGTTCAGGTAATGCAGCAAGCATTTGTCGATGGGTACTTCTCCTAGCATCATATTGATTAGGTACAAAACCTAAAATTTCTGGAGCGGGATTTAAGCGTAAGTGTTTGCAATGGTAGTAGTACCACTCTAATAAATGTGCGGCCCCTTGAATTGATTTTGGCTCTAACTGTACAGGAATAATCATATGTGTAGAAGCTGCTAGAGCCATTAAAGGTAATGGGCCCAAAGTAGCTGGACAATCAAAAATAATGACATCGTGCATTAAGGAGTAATCAGTTAAGCAATCTGCTAATAGGTAGGCTCCTCGTTTATGAAGGACAAGTTCATCTGCTGTTTGGGTTAATATCATTCCTCCCTGGCATACTGCAACTTTGTTAGTATACTGACTCCAACATGGAGTTAATGGCCAAGCACCGTCGAATTTATCTTTAAGAACCGCTGCTAAGGTTTGTTCCGGCTCTGGTGGATTCAAACCACAGAATAATGTCAATGATCCTTGGGGATCGAGGTCTAGCAAAGCTACATTATATTGATGTTTTGCTAGCTCGTAAGCTAAATGAACCGAAAGTGTAGTTTTACCACTACCTCCGGCATTGCTAATTACAGCTAGTCGAATTTGCATAATCTGATTTTGATTGCTGTTTCAAGAACCTACGTTAATGTCTCGATATCATATATCAATATATGATGATCTGAATTATCTACCTTAGCGCCCAATATCGTATATCAATATACTCGCCATTCGCGTAATTGGAAGTAAATATTGCTGATTCGTGGAAGTAGCACCAAGAATCTGCTTTCATGAAAATTTATCCTGGACTTTCAGTTATACCCGAATAAATTTACCACTCAACCCCAAAAGATGAAGAATCTTCTCCTGCAAAGGAATCAAAGGAGTAACGTGTTCATAGTGTTGACTCCGTACCTCAAGGATAGTGAGGGTAATGTTATCGAAAACCTTCAATAATCTCTCGGTCGTCGGGCGCTTGGTGACTTGAGTTTTATTTTCTCCTGTAGCCCGGTCAAAGATTTACCCGATTGCTCTAGTTGGCGACGCACAACAAATTCAATTGTACGCCTTATGTGAATTAAGCCACAGGATGCTGTTCAAAAGTAAGGACATCAATACCAAAACGCGCTCCGCAGAAAAATACGTAGAGTATGGCTGGTGATTTTAGCGGCAACATGAACGCACAGAGCATCAAATTTCTTTCTCAGCAGACGTTCCAAATTACGTCCGGTATTTTGTACCTCGTTAAATACGCCTTCCACACGTTCTCCCAAGCTATTTAATAAACCAATCAATTGCTTTTGGCTGTTGTTGTAGTTGGTTAGGGACTTCCAGAAAATAAATTATCCAATTTATTCAGATAATATTTTTCTTTCTCCCCCTGCTCTCCGAAGTTGCTCCACTTGGGGAGCCACCCAGTTGGACGGGTTAAGAGGCTTGAAGGGAGTGGCGTGAAACCCCAAGACCGCACTTCTCTCCTGCTCCCTGCCCCCCGAAGTTTGCTTGGAGGGAAACCCTCCTGGCAACTTCTCTTCCTGCCAACACAGCGATAGGATATTTTTTTAGTTGGAAGTCCCTTAGCTGGATAGGGGGTGAAAATCTGATTACCTGTGGTTTTGGAAATATCGCTCTGCCTTTGACCACCAATAAATCCTTTGAAAGCCTTGATGCGACAGCCACGAACGCACTCTAAAACTGATTGAGCTGCTAGGCGTTCATCAGTACTGGCAGGCACTAAAAAGTAAACTAGGGGTATGCCTTTGAGAGTAATGATGAGTACCAATTTGTAGCCAAAGTAATTCATTTTCTGACTGGCACACCAACCATAATCAGTACTGCCTGTAAAATCACTTTGACGTTTATCACGCTTGTAGCCAACTACTGGTACTGGTTTTGTATCCAACAGTAGGGTGCGCTCGGCATATTGCTCCCAATTCCAAAACCTAGAAACGTCTTAATTCTTCCAGCATTCTTTCCAAACGTCTAGCTCGTCGGTTGAACTGGCTTTGGTCTAACAGTTTTGGGAAGAGGCTCAAATAGTTTGCCCGCACAAACCCTAAAAACTGCTGTTCTCCTGGGTATGGGAAAAAATCCATTGCGACCAATAACGTTAACATCTCACTATTTGTGAATCTCGGTGATGGCCCTGGCAATAACGGTATATAACGATAGCCTTTTTGCTGATACCAGTCATCTAAAGCGCACAAAAATTGTTGTCAACAGGGTCGAACTGTCTACCATATTCATTGGGAGACCTCAAGCTTTGGTGTAGTTACCTTTATCTTGCGGTTTCCCCTTCTTTTTTACTACCCCAACTCACATAAGCCGTAATGTGTTAAATTGTCTGCTCTCAGCATTTGATTTTTTGTTTTGAACATTTTTTAAACTATTGATGGGCAAGTTTCATGAACTGACAAGGCTGAAGAGCCGATTATACCCTCATTAATTTTTAAGTAATTCTATATTTTGAGCAATGTGCCTGAAGCAAGAAGATAATTTTTGTAATACTTGTTGAAAATATGTCTAATCTTATACATACGCTGTGGTTATACTTACCTTTTCTTAAAACAACACTTTTGTTGCCTGAATGAAAAATATTTCAAAAATTGCTTATAGGGGTTAAGTAGGGGTTATATATACCCTATTAATAATTTGGATTTTTAATGAAAATTTAACACCTATATAGGGAATATATAGGGGTTACTTAGGGTATATTTTGTTGATTAATAATTTGTACCCCAATTGACCCCCAAGAAGCTTCTGATAAGCTTTTGAAGTTAGGGAACAAATAGGTATTGAACACAGGAGAATTTTGCAGGAACTTCTCCTCCTTGCACAAGCGCCCTCTTCCTCCCCTAGTTTGCCTGAACAGATAACTTTCTTAACCAAACTGTATTAACTTGACCCCTATGTCTAACATTCACGCGTTGCAAAAAATTTTTCCGGCGGGCTTTGATAACGGTTACGGCAGCCTGAAACTTTTAGTCGATGGCAATGATATTGTTCGTGTCCCCAGCTATATTTCTTCTGTTGAGATGGAAGATGTCCCAGGACGAGTAGTTTTTAATGGCACGGCTTACACAGTGGGCGAATCTGCTTTCCGTACAGGTTATCATTTTGAACGCAACACAGATCATAATGAAAACAAGGTCAACAATGCGCTGATTACATTATTGGGTGCATTAGCACATCTGCCACACCGTAAGGCTTGGCATTTAAAGTTAGTTGTCAGTTTACATGATGTTGGTCTGGCTGATGAATTGAAACAAGTACTCAACGGTGAATTTGTAACAGTACTGAGACAGGCAAATTCTTGGAGTCTGCTTTTTGAGCCATTTCTTACAGCCTAACTTACAGCATAATATAGTCCCGTATCTTCAAAAAAATCCCAACCGATACCGGATCTATCCTTGCCCTTGCACGAATGGCACGCTTGAAAAGCTCTTTAGGCTGGGGAGGCTGGGGGAGTAAAGAGGAAAACTTGTATTTATCAATACTGAAATAGCGTTGAATTCACTTATTTATTTGTCTCCCCCAGCTCCCCCTGCTTGCCTCAACAAATAACTAAACTTAGTGCCATTCGCCCTTGCACCCTGACACAAAATCGCGTTGCTCCCGTAAATTAGCCTGTACCCTAGAAATAGACTATTGAGGCTGTATCTATCACGCGAAAGCACAATAACATGGCTTTTTCTGATGAATGTCATCGCTATCGGAGCTTGCACCCAGCACAGATAATCTTTTGTCTAGTTACTTCCATCTTGCTACACTCTACTTTACTGATGGTGAGCAAATATTGGCTCAAAGCCTTTATGCCTGAGCCTAAGCAAGAGATTCCAATTGAAGTAGTTGAAGTTTTTCCTAATCAAACACACATACCCCCAAAAACCTCATTCCGGGCTACTAAAGATTCTATTGCGGGTGGTAAAGCTTTACCAAAAAGACCTGTTTCTGCTGTATTACCGCGAGATGCACATAGAGCCTCTAGCAAAAGTCCTTCTGACTTATCTCCCCTTAAAGTATTCCAGTCAGGAACAGGACAGCAGAAAGCAGAATTACCAAATTTATCTTCTCAACAACCTAAACCGCAAAAAACAAAGTCCGCATCTGCAACCAGACCACCCGCACCCAAGCCTAAGGCAGTAGCACCGACCACACTACCAACACCCACTATTGAGCCAACGGCGCTCACAAGGGTAACCAGACCACCAGTACCCAAGCCTAAGACAGTAGCACCGACCACATTACCAACACCCACTACTGAGCCAACGGCGCTCACAAGGGTAACCAGACCACCAGTACCCAAGCCTCAAAAAATAGCAGTAGCGCCGACTACACCACCAGCGCCTAAAATTGAGCCAACAGCGCACAACAGAGCTATTACATCACCAGTACCCAATCCTAATAACTTAATCCAGCCGGGAACTAGATTAAGTGGGCGAACACCTTCTCAAACTCGGCCTTCTCATTACACAGGTGCAGCAGGTTTGCTGGGTGGTACTGTGAGTGTATCTAGCCGGAATTTTAGCGGTGATAATCTGGCTGCCTCACCTAATTCCAACCGCGATCGCAAAACGACTTCTGGTATTGATGCCCAAAGTCAAGATATAGATATTACCTCTTATTTAAATCAATTACGCCAACGAGTCAAGCAGCAGTGGCTACCAGGAATGAGCCAATCTGACCGGCGAACAGTGCTTAACTTCAGTGTTAACCGTTCAGGTCAACTGAGCAATCTCCAGTTTGCACAAACTTCTGGATTCAGCCTCACCGATCAAGCCGCACTCAACGCTATACAGCGAGCTGCGCCCTTTGCACCTTTGCCTACAGGTTATCCCAACAAATACATCCATATTCAATTTACATTTGATATCAATGTTTATGGGGAGCTAAATTTATCGGGGGATGGTGGCTAACAACAGGCAAGCGATTAATCAAAAGTCAGAAACTCAAGTGATGTCAAAGTTCAAAGTGCTTTATTGCAAGCATTTTAACTGCCATCAAATCTCCGTTCTACTATTTTTTATCTCCAAATTTATATTTCGGGCAGGTCTAATGCTCGCTGTCCTTTATTAGCCGCAAATATCGGATAGTTAACTTTAAATCTTTCCGTAGATATATAACAGTCAAGCAGCTAAAACTTGTCCCGTGCGCCCAATACCGGCAGAGCACTGAACAGCAACCTTCTGATGATTCTGCTTGGCGGCAGCTAAGAACGGTAAAATTTGGTGGATGATAATTTCAGGAGCGGCAAAAGGTTTTAAACTAAATTATTAAGAATTTTATCAAAATGATTACTGAACAAACAGAAATACAAAGGAAGCAGGAAATACCTACAGGGATATTTCAAGCTATTGGCGTGATCACAGGTGATGTTAGCTTCATCTTTGAAGAACAGAGAAATAAATATATTGCAAACATCACGATTGGGCAGTACCAGTACAACCTATTCCCCAATGGTTCATCATGGAGCAAATCGGCATCTTTTAATGGTTTGAGAAAGCAAATAGAATCTACAGGGATTAGTAAACAAAAATTGATTGTTTACCCCAAGATTACGCACTATCCAGCCAAAGAGCAGCAACATAAGGTTGCATTTCAATTAGTTGCATTTGAGAAAGAAAATGTCGAGAATTCAATCTCCAGGGAATTAAGCGACCTAGAATTTAAGCTTTCCGGCTTGTGGCAATTCATTCCAGTTTGTAGAACTCCATGCATAACTGTAATGAAGAATTTCACCGATGAACGCTTGGAGTACATTAAGCAGGCTGAATTAAGCAGCAAGGTCAACTTCATGAAGGCTACTCACATTCCCTTGATGTGGAAAGATGCACCTGTAAATCCCTTTAGGTTTAATCCTAAAATACCGAAACAGGAGCAGGGAAAAGCAATGTTTGTAAGCATCAAGGCAAGGTTTATCCCCGGTAGAGACGTTTTTGGTTTCGATTCGTTGCTAGCACTACCACAAGATGAGCCACCAAAGTATTTGAAGGCTGGCAAGCAAGACAAGGCTCAAGTACTTAAAAGTAAGTTAGCAACAAGACGACAAAAATCTGGAAATGAACCTATTAAGCTAACGATTAAACCCAAAGTTGTTGGGGAAAATAATAACCAAATAGGGGTAAGTTCGACAGCAGAGATTGAAAAGCCAAAACTCAAAAGTAAAAACTAGCTTTTAGGTCATCAATCAATATATTCAGAAATTTAAATCTAATTGCATGGAAGCGAAAGGGAGCAAAATTTTGCCAATACTAGAGAAATCCGGGGTGTGTAGATTCGCTCCTCTGCCTCATGCGCTGCCATGAGAAAAGCCACTGTTACACCTTTGTTAAAAGCCTCTTGCACTAACCGAGTTGTCAAGGCTCCTGCTATGCCCCGTCGCCGAAAAGAGCTAACTACACCGATCACAGCAGCAACTTTGTGTTTCAATTGCTGATCAGGATTAATTGAAATATCTATGCAACAGTTCTCATGAATAGCATAAATAACCTTGTTCAACCACCTGAAAGACGGGCAACAATGCAACTGAAAGATGGTCGCCAGTTGGCGTGGTCTGAATGGGGGCCTGTTGATGGTATTCCAGTTTTGTTTTGTACTGGGGCAGGAATGAGTGGATGGCTTGGTTTTGGTGCAAGCGAGCTTCCTGATCTTGGCTTGAAACTGATTGCCCCTGACCGCCCTGGCGTTGGCTTATCAGACCCGCACCCTAACAAAACGTTATCCTCTTGGGTAGACGACACACAAGAATTTATTCAAGCTAATCATCTCGATAATGTTCTGTGCGTTGGCTTCTCTCAAGGCGCGCCGTTTGCATTTGCTCTTGCTGAGTGCAATCTTGTAATAGCTTTAGCAATTGTATCCGGGCAAGACGAACTTGCTCATCCGCGTTTGAAGCCGCTGTTACATCCAGATGTCGAAAGGATGATTACTGCTGTCCAACTTAACCCTGTGGAGTTTGAGCAGCACTTTGCACAGATGGCTACGCCAGATGGGATGTGGCAGTTAATTATTAGTATGAGTGCTGAATGCGACCGAGTTTTGTATGAAAGTGATGTATTCTGTGAAGCATACCAGCAAGCTTTGAAAGAAGGTTTTTCTCAGGGCGCACACCCTTACGCACGAGACCTTGTTAACGCCCTTAGTTCATGGTCTATGGCAGTGGAGGACATTACGGTTCCTGTGGATCTTTGGTATGGTGCTTTAGATACTAGTACAGTTCACTCACCTGATTTTGGTGCAACATTGGCTTTGCGCCTACCAAATACAACGCATACCGTAGACCCAAAACAAGGAGGCTCAATCCTCTGGACAAGAGCTAGAGATATTCTCGTCAAATTGAAATCTCATTTTGACGTCACATAAGTTAGTTTTTAGTTTGTGTAGGTGCTAAAACATTGAGGATAAGCAAAATTCTGATAACTTCGCACGAGTTTTTCTTGCTCTGACTATCTACGCAACGGGAGCCCCTAGCTATCTAATTGGTATGAAAGAGGCTGAGACTCAAGCACAGTAAGAAGTTCCTGATGTTGATTAACCAAAGCTTGTATTGTGGAAACTGGATTACGATGAAGGCGACGTTTCTGTTGGCGAGAAGCTTCAGCCAAAGCTAATCTAAGACGTTGAGTTTTATACTCAGTTAGAGGTACTTGTTGAATTTGTGCAAGTAATTGTTCTTCGCTTTGGGCAAGGAAGAGAACTTGATATTGCCCAAAATCTCGCAATTCGGCAGTTGATTTGCGCCCACTAATTCGCCGTTGATTATGACGTAAATGGCTAAATAAAGACTCGATTTTGAGATTATCAGGCGGTAAGCCTGGAATATCATAGCAGTGCAATAAGTTAGTGCCGTATTTGTTCCATAGGCGTTGTAACTTTTTCTTGAGAGCAAACTGTGCCGGATTCTGTTGATGGTCAGGTTGAAACATTTGTAATAGCTCTTCCATCTCACGCCGAACTTGAAAGCTTGTTAAAGGAATTTTCGTAGTTTGTGTAATATCAGTTACTTCATCTAAGGTGCAGCCAGAGTAATCCCGATAGCGCAAACAATCAGAAATTCGTTGCAACCATTGATGTGCTTGTTCTAAGTCCGACGCTACTGAATGATTGCTGCTCAACGCTTGGTCAACCCAAACTGACAACACAGACAAATAATCTGTATCAATTTCTCGGCATGGTAAACTACGTATAACTTCTCCGATAGCTAATAATTGCTGGTAGCCCATTAAACCACCCCAGCGAAAAGGTTTGCGGCTAGTACGATTTACACAATCCCTAATTGCAGCGCGAATCTGGGATTCGATTGCTGCTAGCTCTGCGTCTCGTGACAAATAGGAGATTGCTAAAAAAGGGGGCTAGAGTCTGGCTGTCTTGACTGAGTTGAGTCTTGGGGCCTTCAAGGGGCGACAAGAGAGCTAAAGTGCTTGCTGTATAAGCTTCATAGCTCTTAAACCTCGCTGATAATATGCCTGCTTATTGCGAATGGAACCGACCAGTTCCTCAACCCATGCTTGGCAC
>JAHHHN010000075.1 GCA_019359325.1 Mojavia pulchra JT2-VF2
ACCAGTAAATGTGGACTCACGCTAGGTAAGTATGCACCGCTTCATAAAGGACATCAATATTCATACAATACTGCCAGCAATATTTACAGAGCAAGCTTCTTTTCCTTACTTGGATGCACTCACAACAATTATGAGCTTTACCGCCATGTGGCTAATCACCCACAAGCGAATTGAAAGTTGATATTACTGGATTATAGTTGATGTTATTGGCATCTGGTTATATTACGTTAAAGAAGTAAGATTTATTGCTTTACTTTATGTAATTCTGTTATTTATGGCAATTAACGGCTTAATATCTTGGCTAAATGCAGTTAAGTTACGTGAGAGTTCAAGCTAAAATGCCAGGGCTTGCGAATTGCTCCCTTAGCAGACTTAATTTCTTAGACTTGATACGTATCACAAATGGGCAAGTAAACGCAAGTTACCTTTGATACAGCATAGCAACTAGTATATTAATGAACAAAGTCACTTGGGATTTCAGGCGGAGTAAGAAAAATACTCAGCCTGCCAACACGCGATCACAAGCGCAACAATGCGATCAGTCGTACCCAGATATTTGCATTCCACCCAATTTGGCAGACTTGGATTGCCCTGATATTCCCTACCGCAGATTTAAAGTGATGCCACCAGATCCGCATGGGTTTGATAGAGATGGGGATGGTGTGGGTTGCGAACGGTGATTATTAGGGGTTAGAGTGCTGATAGCCAAATCTTCATTACTCACAAGTGCATCGATAAACAGAACAATTTTGAACAGCTTTAGTGATGAAGGCTGTTTGAAATTAGCTCTTCAGCACTGGAGCGTAGTCTAATGCAGCACGATCCCATTGTGCTAAATTAGCGGCAGCTTCGTATGTAGTTTGTAAAAACGTAAGTACCATTGGGTCTGGGTCGTTAGCCTGGCGCACTGCTTCATAGGGCAGGATAAATTCTTTCATGTCTAAGCTATAACTCGCTTCTTGTGGCTGAATGGGGTAATCTTTGAATCCTTGAGGTTCTGGGTAAGCATAGGCATAGAATAAAGCTTCTTGTGCGCCACCACCAAACCAAAAACCACAACTACTGACTTCATGCGAATAGGCTTCTCGCGTCACCCAATCGGCCATATTCGCTACACCACCCGGATGTTCTGGAGCGCATTGTCCAGAAAACCGAGTCACTGCCAAATCAAAACTGCCCCAGAAAAAATGTACAGGGCTAGATTTTCCAGCATAACTAGAGCGAAATTTGGTCAAAATGCGCTCAGCTTGAATCAAAATTTGCCAAAACCGTTGAGCATATTCTTTATCGTAGGCAGAATGTTTTTCATCTTGCTCAAAGGGAATAGGCGCAGCGACTTCCTGCGGCATTGTCCAGATCCGCACATTAATTCCGATTTCGCTCAAAGTATGAGTCACTGCTTGATAGAAGTCAGCCACCGAGCGAGGAGCCAGTTCGATAATTCTGGTTACGCCATCGCCTGTTTCAATTAGAAGTTGATGAAGCAGAAAATTAAAGGTAATTTGAAAATTGCGGGTTCCATAGGGAATTGTCGAGGTTGTGAGTCCACGGGGTGTGACATACAACGTTGAGTGCCACCAATGATTGATTTTAGGAGCTAATGCTAACCGGATTTTGCCAACAATCTGAGTCCACAGATGCAGTGTTTCATAAGTATCTTGCCATGCAGCAATAGGTAACGGAAGCCAGATATCAGTAGGTGAACGGTGCAAAGTAGCCATGAGCCGTACCTCTATACAAAAAATTGCCGTTAAATACAATAAAACCAATCAAGGTTTCTGATATTGCGCCTTAATGATCTGACTATACCAATCCGAGTTCACTTGATCTTTAACAATAAAAGACAAAGCCCTAAACATTTTTAGTAACGGCTCGGTTTCAAGCAGCGTATCTAATTCGGTTTTGTCTTGAATATAAACAGCAGTCATAACTTTTGTGCAAAAGAGCATTATCTCATAGCCGTGTTGCACTGAGAGCAATATCATCAGATGAGCGCCCACTTCAGGCGCAATCATCTACTTTACATATCCACAAAGCAAACTTGTTTCAGCCCTTACCAGTACCGCAATCAGGTAGAGGCGTATATCCGTGAGCATGAGAATCATCGCCGCGATCGCTCCTACTCAAACGTAATGTCCCATTAACAGAGGCCGATGTAGCATCTTTAGAAGAATTGCTGTTCAATGCCGAAGCTGTTGAAAGCCGGGAGCGATTTGAGGAGGTCTACGGGAAAACTCTCAGCCTCAAGCTGTTCATTCGTCAGTTGGATGGTTTGGATAGAAATGCAGCGAAACAGGCATTTGGGAAATATTTGGAGGGCAGTAGTTTCAATGCTCTCAGATTCGTTTTTTAGAAACTGTCATTGATTACCTCACTACAAAACGGGGTCATGGATGCGGGGCTACTCTATGAACCACCATTCACCGATTTGCACTATGAGGGGCTGGATGGGGTTTTCGGGGCTGATGATGCTGACGGGATTGTTTCGATAGTCCGGTCTTTCAACGAAGCTGTTGGGGTGGCTTGAGGGCTGATGGTGTTGGTGAGAGAGTGATCGCATCAGCAGAATATATTCCGATTTTTTGGAAGAAACAGTCAAAAATCTGTTGCAGTCGTTGGGAAAATTGAACCATCCTTATCTTAGTGCTGTGGAGGAGAAGTTATTGAGTGTTCTGGAGTTGGAAGGGAGCAACGCGACTTTCTGAAGTCGGATAACAAACAAGCAATCGCTAAACAAAAACGAGAGCAACGCAATTTTGTGAGGTGGTAGGGCTGGGGGATTTGGGGAAGAGAAGGACATTAAGTGTATTTAGTGTAGTTTTAGTAGCAAAGCTTACTAACTAAGTTATTCTGAAGGCGGCACAATTGAGTTGCTTTGAACACCACCTAAAACAAGTTGAATTGCTGCCTGTGTGTAACGATTAATCATCTCCTGATCGAGGAAGTCTTGATCAGGATCGAGGTGTTTTACATTTTCATAAGCATTTGCATAAAACGTGCAGAGTCCAATAATGTTGAGTGTCGTCATCTGAACATCGACTTCTCGAAATATGCCTGAGTTCATGCCCCGTTCTAAAACCTTTGTAACCTGGCTAATAGGTTCTTGCCAGTTTGTGAACTTGAAGTACCGTCCTTGATTTTGAATCGCCTCCTGAAACAAGAGCATTCCTCTACATCGATTTGATGTTTCATATTGAATTGTGGCATGAATCAAAGACTTTAACGCTTGATCGGGGGGCAATTGATCCAAATCAAGTTCCTGAAAAACATTGTGGAGTAGCGATGCTGGGCGTTGCAAAACAGCTTGGTATAACCCAACCTTACTTTCAAAATAGTAGTAAATCATGCGTGGGGCGACTCCTGCCCGTTCTGCAATCGGATCAACTCTTGTACCGTGTAAACCATGCTGTGCAAACTCAATTTCTGCTGCATCAAGGATTTGCAGCTTTGTCGCTTCTGCATCACGAGTGGCTCGATTGGACTTTGATAGAGAAGATATGTCTGAACGTCCCATTATTTCTACTCATTCTTCAGGGTATGCTCCCATCCTACCGGAGAATGGAACAAACGTTTAATTCATGCTTGACAAGCTGATAGATTCTGCTTCATGCTTATGGAATAAACGTTTAATTCATAATTTTCTTATGGCTCGATTTTTGATTGGCACGATTGCAGCAATTGGACACGTTAGCCCTGCTTTACCGATCGCTCGACAGTTGATACAGCAAGGTCATGAAGTCTGGTGGTACACTGGAAAGGGGTTGAAAGAAAAGGTGGAAGCTACAGGTGCAAATCATGTGTCGATCAGTCGAGGTATTGACTTGACAGTGCCAGAAACTATTCCGGCAGATTGGATTGCACAAAGGAATGCCTTAAAAGGTTTTAACCAGTTTAAGTTCTATCTGAAGCACGGTTTTATTGATGCTGCTGTTACACAGCTACAGGATTTAACAAATATCTTGAAAGAATTCCCGGCTGATATTCTGCTGTGTGATGTCTTCTTCTTAGGAATATCATGGCTTCACGAGAAAACAGGATTACCTTGGGCAGCATTCGGTATGTCAGCTTTACCCTTCAGCAGCCGAGACACTGCGCCTTTTGGTTTAGGGTTGCAACCCGATTATTCACCATTGGGACAACTGAAGACGCGCGGTTTGAATTGGCTGTCTAGAAATGTACTAATGAAAGATGTAACACGTCATCTTGATCAAAGGCGAGAAAGTGTTAGCCTATCTCCAAAAGGGCAAGATTTTTTCAGCGCTGCTCTATCGCCATTTCTATACTTACAGGGTACAACGCCATCTTTTGAATACCCACGCCGCGATCTTCCACCTCAAGTTCATTTCATTGGAACCTTTCTTCCACCAGTACCCACAAACTTTTCCGCTCCATCTTGGTGGACAGACCTCAATACTAATAAACCCGTAGTTCATGTAACACAGGGAACGGTTGCAACACAAGCCAATGAGCTACTAGTGCCAACTATTCAAGCCTTAGTGGATGAGGATGTGTTAGTAGTTGCGACAACAGGCGGACAACCAATTGAAGCAATTAACCTCGATCCCATTCCTGCAAATGCTCGGATTGAGTCTTTCATTTCTCATGTCCATCTTCTTCCTCATGTTGATGTGATGGTTACAAATGGCGGTTTTAACGGTGTTCAGATCGCTTTAGCAAATGGCGTTCCAATGGTTGCAGCCGGACAAACGGAAGAAAAACCAGAAATTTGTGCGCGAGTTGAGTGGTCAGGTGTAGGAATCAATCTTAAAACCAGTACGCCAACATCTACTCAAATTCGTAATGCAGTGAAAACAGTGCTGGCATCACCACGCTATAAACAAAAGGCACAGGAAATGAAGATGGAGATTGATTTATATAATTCTCCTGTTATTGCAGCAGGGTTATTAGAAAAACTGGCAGCGACAAAGCAACCCGTTTTCAGCAAATAGACTACGAATGTGTAGATGCAGTATAACAATCCGCATGGTTTCGTTCCCAAGTTAAAGGTCTGCGGTTGTCAGGTCTATCTGTTAATAGCTGATAAATAAAACCTTGATGCACTTTTTGTTGATTTTCCTTATAGTAAATAGTTGGGCTGCTTTCTTGTTTTAATGACATTCGTATTGGATGGTGAACAATTATGAGTTCAAATCAGCAGTTTCTGCAAAATTTATACGAAGCCTTCAACAAAGGTGAGATTGAAACAATCATCTCGGTGATGCACCCGGAAGTGAAATGGGCGAACGGGGTGGAAGGCGGTTTCGTTTATGGACGCGACGCGATGCGCGAATACTGGACTAATCAATATAAGGTTATTCAAGTGCAGCTTGAAACCTTAAAATTCGAGACGGATGAAAACAATCGAAATGTCGTTACCGTTCATCAAGTCGTCAGAGATTTGCAAGGCAATTTGCTTGCGGATGCAACAATTCAGCAAATCTTTACTATTGAGAATAGTTTGATTAGTCTTTATGAAATTGGTGAAACCGAAACAATCCAACAGATGATTCATTCATACGAGAACTCCCAATGAGTAATTGAGAAGGCAGTTATAATTCGAGCCGTTGCTTTTAGCGATCGCAATGAAGAGGGGTTAGTAACTTCAATCAAATTCTGTATAAATACTTCACCGCTATTTGCTCCCATTGCAGCCCAGCAATCCGCTTGCACCCGACTGTTTAGAGCCTTTTCATATTGCCCAAAAGAATTAAGATGTTGACCTGCTGCCCCACCCCGTAAGCGCAAAAAAGCCACCATCTCCGCATCAAGTAATCCAGCATCTCCCAACTCAGACATCACCCCTTCAGAAGATCCCGCTTCAGCAATCATTGACGTTTCTGCTGTTGAAGTACCTGAATTAACCGAGCAAGAGCAGAGCGTAGACGCGAAGCGGCTTGTCGTAGACATCGCTTGCACTTAGAGCGAAAAGTCGAGAGGGCATTTTTTGAGGCAGGTAAAGCACTGGTAGAATTGCGCGAGCGCAGATTGTACAGATCCATTTACCGCACATTTGAGGAATATTGCCGTGATAAATTTGGCCATAGCCGTCGTCAGTCTTATCTTTTAATGGATGCGGCTGCCGTTTTTGATAACAGGGTACAACAATTAGGGTTTGAGCTTATTCCCCAGCCCTAAACAAATGCAATTTCGTAGGAGAGCTATAATTCCAGTGTATTAAGTAACTTGGGTAAATCCTTCTGAGAAACCTGACGTGTACCCGTCTCGACTGCATCAACCCAGGAAACGCTTTTCCCCATCGTTGTAGCGAAAAATGCTCTAGACCAGCCTTTCGCTTTTCTAGCTTCTCTGATGAGATTGCCTGATAGAGGCTGAATATTGTTTGCGTTTAGCTGATTCGAGTCCACACTCAAACGTTCCCGTACTTCAGTTGGGAGATGAAAACGCCATTTAGAATTGAGTATTTCGCTCCAGTAACCTATAGGTCTTTTAGTGTTACTACTTGTCAACCAAGCTGGGCCTATCTCAAGTTCGGCTTGCCATCCAGCTTCTTTAACAACTTTTAAGTCAGTTTCAAAGTCATCAGCCATTTGCCGTCTAAGCTGTCTGTCTTGCTCTGCTGTTGACACTTTGTCTGCACCGTAAGCAATCTCCATCAGAGTCTTGCCCATTACACAATCCTGGAATTCCGGTTTGATTTTGAAGGTTAGCCAAACTAGCATTCTAGCCGCGCCAGCATTTTGTTTACCAATACTAAATAGTTTCTGTACGGTTTTCTTGGTAATAATTCCAGTGTGGTAGTAGTATTTAGATTTGTTGAGGAAGTATTTTGTCCATACTCCAGCTTGACCAATCACCTTTAAACCCACTAACTTGTTATTGCCAGCTTTATCTGTTTCAAAATCTCGTATTATGCTGATGTCCCAAATCTTTAAATCAGCAACAGTAAAAGCTCCAGCTTTCTCCTGTTTAGGCCAT
Source organism: Mojavia pulchra JT2-VF2 (assembly GCA_019359325.1). Lineage (GTDB taxonomy): Bacteria > Cyanobacteriota > Cyanobacteriia > Cyanobacteriales > Nostocaceae > Mojavia > Mojavia pulchra. The sequence continues at coordinate 6,937 of JAHHHN010000075.1, forward strand.
GCGATACAAGCTAGTACTTGAGCAGGTTGCCGTAGCAAGGAGTACAAAATACTCAATTTTTCATGCTTGCATAAATCTCTGCGTTTCACAAACCCTGTGTATTCAAGTAGATGCTTGTCATCAATTACAAAATTGCCTGACCAAGGTTTATCTAAGCTAGCTACTAAGGCACAGTAAATCAGGTGAATAGCACACGCCCTTGGATCAAATTCGTCTATAACAACTAAAGCTGCCTCTTCTGCCAGAGTTTCTGGTTGTGGAGTTTCGGGATTATCTGTTACATAGTAAAAGATTTTTCCTTTTCCAGTTTCAGCTTCTTTTTCGTAACTAAAAGTATTATTTACTTGACTTTTCCATGACAGATTCATTTTTTGAGATAAGACTTCAGCAACCCCATACAAAACTAGCGACAAAGCAGCAACATTAGTCTTATTATCAGGAAATAAAGAAGCTTTTTTGAATTTCCGAGGTTTTGCTGAATACTGGTAATTTAATTGGAAATTTTGCTCAGATTTATTAACTCTGTCTTGAAGAAGAATTTGCTTTTTTAGCTGAGTAGTTGAGTGTCCCAGAGATTCTTCATCAAGAGCAACATTAGTTTCCTTTGGATTTGGATTACGGGAAATGGTAATTCCCATTAATTGGTGAAATATATGCAGAAGTTTACTATATAATGTCTTTGCTAAGTGTTTCATTTTCCTACTACCAATCTGCTGCTCACGTAGGTAATTTACAATTATTAAATAAAGCCTGAGTTTCTTCTACTTGACCTTGCTAGAATATAACTCTCAGCCGCTTTTCGTCGCTTTAAACAACCACCAACAATCCAAGAGATTTTGCACTAGGTGATACCAATGTAATAAAAAGTGGTCAAGTAAAAAAATTGATTTTTACTTAACCATAATTATTAATGATGAGTTCAAGCTTTCACTGATTGTAATTACGAATTGCAGCTTTGCTACTTGAGGTTACTAGCGGTACTGTTGGTCAGCCGGATCACCATAGGGGTCTTCGCTAGCTGGGCGGATATTACCATACTGCCTGTAATCCGCCGGATCACCGTAGGGGTCTTCGCTAGCTGGGCGGACGTTACCATACTGCCCGGAATTTCCTTGGTTGCCTCTTTGCATCAACTTTTTCACAGCTAGGGCGGCGATACCAGCCATCGCTCCCTTCGCTAATGGATTGCTCATAATGTTACCACCTTGGCCACCTGTAAAGCTCCCCACAGCACCACTCATAATTTGACTGAGTATATCTGGTTGTTGCTGGTGAACCCGGCCTGTCGTTTGAGCAAGATAATTTGGGTCTTGAAAGCGATCATCTATACCATCTTGGTTTAGATCGGGAAAATTCAAGTTTGAAGAGCGTGTCTGCTGTTGAAGAGAGCGACCAAACTGCATCCGCTCTTGTGGTGACATCCGACTAAAGGCTTCTTGTGCAGATTCCTGATAAAGGTCTGGAGGTAACTGTCTAGATACTTGCTGATAACGGTTTAAAACTTCTTCATCTGAGTATCCCTCATGAGGTAAACCTTGCTCATAGCGGTTGACAAAATTGCGGTAATCATTTTCTGGTACCTCACCGCCACCGAAAATTTTTTCTAATAAATTCATTTGTGACTCCTAAACTGTGATTTCACTAAACTATCAACGGTAAAGTAATTACTTTCAATATATTAATTGTTAGATTTTTTCAAAATCATCTATCAAAGGTTACTCTTATTTTAATCAAAGTATAACTATTAGTATATAAGACTCAGCTTGAATTTTGAAAGTTTCCTGAAACTCAAAACCCTGTTGTATAAAAATTAGAGATCAACTTTTTTTAACAATTAAATAGGATTTCTATATACTCGGATAAAATTTTAAAAAAGACTTTTTTGAGAAAGTATAATAATGCTTGATATCATACTTATGAATATTATTAACTTTAAATCCGGAAAAAGTTTTTATGAAAAAATAGAATGACGGTTAAACGCCATCTATTTATAATCTGTACAAAAATTAATTTGTCGGAACAGTACCTGCACCCAAACCCCTTAAGTCTCGCCCTGTGAGACTGTTATTATATCCTTGAAAGTCCTGGTATTGTTGTGCCTCCGACTCTGGAACACGAATGCCTTCTTGTGGCGGTGTTACCCAGACAGGGCGATTTTGGGCATCTCGATAGTAAACACGCCCATTCTTAGAAAGGTAATATTTCCCCTGCGCTCCCGTTCCTTGGGCATTCTTGCGTTGATTGTAGAGGTAGTAAAGTCCAGCAGCTCCTGCCAAGATTGCCACTTTCTGCCCTGTACTTAATCCCCTCTTAGCTTGGGGTTGATTTACGGGGGCGCGATTATTTAAATTTCTACCAATAGTATCGTCAATTGGAGGTGGCGCAGCATTTTGGGAACCTCCGCCGCAGCTAGAAAGCAGAGGAACTGTTAGCAATGTTGAAAGAAATACTGTTGTTGTCAGCGAAACTAATCTATTTTTCTTGATCATACATTTTCTTTTCCTGCTAATTTAACTAATGTGGTATAAGAGTCTACAGTTCTATACACTGGTCAAGAAAAACTCAGCTTTTTACTTGACCAAAAGTTCAAATACACTGTAGCCGCCGCTATACTTTAGTTAGTTTAAAGTCTGCAATTCTTCTCTGCCTAGAATTTGTTTTCTAAGCAAGCGAATTTCTACTGCTAATTCTTGCCGAGTCGAATCTTTGAGCAAATAGCGGGAAGTAAACCAAATTGTGTAACCAAGTCCAATTAATTGGAGAAATGGAGAAACTAGGGGAATATCATTTATTGCGTTGAGTACCGCTAGAGAAATCCTTAGTGCCGTAACTGTTATCACAAGCAACACAAAGCTGATAATCAGCAATTTATATTCTTGGTAGAATCTACCTATGTACTCAGGTATTTTTGCCAAAAATATAGAAATCTGTCTACCATTTTTTTGCCATTGTTCTTCATTTTCCGAGGCGGGTGGCAACATTGCCATGTTTCCAGACTCTGAATTTTTAAGTGTTTCTATCTGGTTTTGGGAGATAGTATCGACATACTGCTCTTGCTGTAATTTTGTATCCATAATTATCTCCTGATTTTCTGCAATGAGAGCAGTTTTAAAGTTTACACTTTGTGATTATCAATTTTGGCAACGCTTGCTTTGCAACTAGATTTATTACTCCTTAGCGGCACAGGTAAATTATTTGCAAATTTATGAAGAATTTAATAACATTTAGACATTTTTATATTTTATTCTCATCAACCTTTTGGCAGAGATTTTGTCTTTTAGAAGAGTGAGAGAGCAAGTATTATAACTTAAGCAAATAAAGCTTTAACAATGTGAGGATATTTGATTTAACTGTAAGGTGTTAATAAGCAGATTAAACTAGCTAATTTTGATGCTATGTATTGATTTCGTTAACTTTGTTTTTGAGATTTACTGCTAGAAACTAGTCACATAAATGCTAGAAACTAGTCACAATATTTACAAAAAATAGTTTAAATTAATTTTATAAATAGGAATACATTAATACTAAGAGATTGTTTTGTATCATACTTGTGGGTTATGAAAATATATTTAATTACTTCGATTGATTAAATATCAAGATAATTTAACTCAATCCTCGGAGAGAAGATGTATTTAAACTAAATTGTGTAATTTATAAAAACACACAGCAAGATTTTAAGGAATAAAATAATGCCACTCCAAAAAATAAGTGAATTTGATCCAGACTACCGTAATACTCTTGAAGGTAACGACATCAAAGGAATGGGTGTGTATGTTCAAGGAACTGATGAGAAGATTGGCACAGTAAATGATGCTGTAGTAGATGACCAAGGAACATTCCGCTATTTAATTGTTGACTTAGGCTTTTGGATTTTTGGCAAGAAAGTATTACTACCAATAGGCAAATCGCGTATTGACTCTACAGCAGACCGTATATATGTCGTTGGTATGACAAAAGAGCAAGCGGAAAAGTTACCTGAATATCATGAGCATACAGCGCTTGATTATGATTATGATTATGAAGAACAGGTGCGTGGAGGATATCGCACACCGTCTGTAGAAAGTTCAGCATCTGTTGATGTAACATCTGGGCTTACTGCTCCCGCATACGAGCGCAACACCTATTCCTACATGCAAGAGCCGGATCTGTATGATGTCAGCGCTCACGACGACCAAACCTTCAAACTCTACGAAGAAAGGCTAGTTGCTAATAAACAGCGCCGGAAAGCTGGAGAAGTAGCAATTGGTAAGCATATCGAAACCGAAACTGCAAGAGTTGCTGTCCCGGTAGAAAAAGAGCGAGTCGTGATTGAGCGAGTTACTCCTGTGGACGCAGGTAAAGTTGTATCTCCTGGAACAGCTGACTTCCGTGAGGGCGAAGTAGCACACATGGAAATTTATGAAGAAGTTGCTGATGTCCAAAAAGAAGCTTTTGTGCGAGAAGAAGTCCGAGTCCAGAAAGTTGTAGACCAGGAAACCGTTGAAGCTCAAGAAACAGTTCGACGTGAAGAGTTAGACGTTAACACTGATGGAACTCCCATAGTTAATAAAACTGACAGGATCTAATTTAAACCACATTCACCGCAGAATTCAAAAGCTTAGGGGCGCAAGGCGTTCCTAGAAAAATCTGTCTGTTGCAAACTTCAAGGAGGTTAAATTGAAAATAATTCAACAGTTTCGGCAAATTTTAACAGCTTTAGTTTTGGTATTAGTACTAACAACAACAACAGCTTGTAGTAGTACAGTTCAAGCTAAACAACCAACTCAATTACCAACTGGAATCAGTCGTAGTGGTGACTATGCTTTGTTAGAACGCGGTAATAGCGTACAAGGTCAAGATTTTGGGAATTGGGTTGTCAGTACAGCAAAAGGAATTGTCCAGGATGCTTATGTACGTGACAATAACAAGTTAGGTGTTGTCATTTCACCTCAAGTTCGTCCGACGGAAGTGCGATCATTAGCAAAATCCTTACTTCAAGGTTTTCACAAGAATTTCCCTAATCAAGACTTAAAAGTTTTGATGTATGCACCAGATAAACAACTGATTTTGACGGCTCAATATGATGTGCAATCAAATCAAATTGAGTATAAATAATCGCTCAATTTTCACAATAACTAAATTTATTTAGTTGATTGCAGGTAACAAGGAGACATTTAAAATGAGCAGCAGTGACAAGTATAAACGCGAAATCATGAACGAGTTGGCGCATGGTAATACAGAATCTTTAGATGATGTTTCATCTGACCCAGCTCAGGAATACCAAAACTTTGATGATTTTGCTCAACGTTCATCTCATAATGAACGTCGGCAATTGTTTAGTCGGTCTTTCAACCATAACAGCATTCCGCCTAGCCAACTAGAGCCAGAATTGCAAAAAGCGATCGCCCAGATTAAGCCCAACGAACGCGATGATGTTGCACGAGCATTTTTCAAGCACTTAAAGCAAAGAGGGTTAGACGAGCGCCATCTAGAGCGAGATTTGGGACTTTCTACCCATAACGCCAACCGCGCAAATGCAGATGATGTCAGCAAACTTGCATCTTTCACTTATCACAATCATCCAGACATCTTTCAAGAAGTCATGGCTGAACAACCAGCGATTTTGAAGTTTCTCAGTAATCCAGTGGTAGGAGCAGCTCTTGGAGCGATTGCGGCTAAATGGTTTGGTGGTCGTAAATAAGCGATCATCTTAAGTATGTACATCCTGAAATGGATGCTTAAAAAATTAAGGGCAATACTCTAAAAGTCATGCTTTAGAGTATTGTCCTAAGCATCTCTTTTTATTCCAATTTTGAGAGAAATTTAACATCAATTTAAGTGAATCCTATGAGGAATGAGAGAGCCTCTCGTACTGTTCACGCCATCCACTCTACCCAATCGGGAGCTTCGGCCACCAACTGAGAGAACATAGAAGGTTGTGCCTCCTCAAAGGCTACCATCAGCCCCCAACGCTCGTCCGAAGTGAGGGTAGAGAGGAACTTTTTAGCTGCTTCCACATCGGATTCTATACGTTCCATAAACTTCGCACTCTGAGATTTAATCTTTTGCCACCATGAATCAGTGGGGTTTTCCTGTCCCTCCATATTTTCAATAATGGGGAGTGTTGACGGTGATATTGTGTCAGTAACTTGAGTTTGTAACTCTATATTGTTAGTGACTGACACCAACTCTCGATTTAACCACTTCTGGAAAATGAATGCTGCCCCGCCCATCATCAGTCCCAACAAACTTATAAACGCACTCCCGCTTACCTCTCGGCCCCAACCGACCAACATACGACAAGCGCAAATCAATCTTGTCCAACAATTTCTGTGCGATCGCCCTATTCATTCTTGTGAAGCGTCGGCGTTAATTAATTACGCCATAAACTTGACTCTAGTGGTAGACTACACAAACTTTGCGTAGTGGTGAGCAGAGGGGAAAGACTTATATAGAATTCTCCCC
>JAHHHN010000076.1 GCA_019359325.1 Mojavia pulchra JT2-VF2
TGAGTGCCAAGCATGGGTTGAGGAACTGGTCGGTTCCATTCGCAATAAGCAGGCATATTATCAGCGAGGTTTAAGAGCTATGAAGCTTATACAGCAAGCACTTTAGCTCTCTTGTCGCCCCTTGAACCGAACGAGATTCATGCACGTTAGCACCAATACTCGTACCAGAACGCAACAGTTGCTTTGATAACGTGCGGCAAATACCTGGTTTCTCATCCAGAAAGCTGCAAGCTTTGATAATCCTGATCGCAAACGCTTTAGTTATGTCAGCTATCCCAACATTTTTATCCACAACTCCACCTATTCCAGTTCCATATTGTTACTTCCGACCTCCGACTTCCGACTTCCGACTTCCGACTTCAATCATCATACACGCTCACCGCCAATACAAAATAAAGATTCATTATCTTTTATCCGATAAAATCTCCGATTAAAATAACCTTTTTTTGACACGATTGATTTTCCGCCATTTCAGATGTCGGTTGCAGACTAAATGAAAATCTGCTTGTACAACCCTGATTCTTTCGTAGCCACAGAGCGATGGCTGCGCCAACGTCAAGGACGAATGCAACTTACAAAGTTATTGCTCAAAGGCTTGCTGGTAAGGAATTGACGCGTTTTCTAGCCATTTTGTGGAAAATTTCATTTAGTCTGCAACAAAGGTCACTTCAACCCTGATTGTTAAAGCATCCCCGCAGGAATAAGTTGGTCAACCCCTAACCGTCTGCTGACATCCAATGTCTCTAAAGCCATGCACCCTTTTTTTTCTAAAATTTTTGTATAAAATAAACGCTATATTTTATGGCTATGTTTATATCTAGGTAACATCTAGGTAAAGCAAAACTATTTCTGAACAGAGATTAGACTTAATTAACCTAGACGAATACCTAGACGCAATCAAAGTGTATATGTACGTAGCTTTTATATCTAGTTAATAACCTAAATACTTTTCTATCTGCTGATGCAAAACGGAGCGAACGCATCGCTGTGCAACAACCCACCATTGAATGCTACTCTAGCTATGCTTACTGGATTTTCAACAGAAAAATTCTAAGAAGCTACATCTAATTCCTCAGTTTCTAGCTGTTGCTTTGCAGCTACAGCATCGAGTTCCTCAATAAAAGCATCGTAAGAATTCAGGAATTGTGAGATTAAAAACTCCTGAATTCTTACACTTCTATCAAGCAGTGGTGTGTTCTGCCTGCTTTTATATTCTTGTTTACGACAATTTTTGTCGGTTCAAAATCCAAGGCAACAGTTTGGCAATATTTTTTGCATCGTCAATACCGCGATGATGCGTTCCTTCGAGTTCTATGTTTGCCAGTTGCAACGCTTGTGCCATGCCGTAACGCTTGGGTAAATCTTGGCTATCGCTAAACATTTGTTTGAGATTTACATGAGGATAGGCAATAGGAAAGGGAACGTTGTGAAACTTACTATCTTGTTTCAACTGGTTACGATCATAGTCCCCCCACGAACCAAACACAACATTTGGATATTTAGACAGCCAGTTTTTGAGCATAGCGCAAGCTTCGGGATATCCAGGAGCCTGATTAACCTGTGTCTGAGTAATCGAGGTCAGTAATTGACAGAACTGGGTGAGTACGGGATAGCGGACAGGTTTGATAAACGTTTGAAACTCATCGAGCGTTGTTAAAGTTTGTGCCTCAACCATAACGGCTCCAATTTCGATAATTTCCATCTCATTTCGTTTGATGCTTTTTTTGTTACAGCAAGTTGCTTCTAAATCAAGTACTAAAAAGTAGTCATATTGATTTAAATTCATCATGTCATTTAAAAGTTTTGGAAAATCAGCGTTTGAAAAACAATGCGTCTACTTAAAGGCTTTCAATTGTTCGGCAAGATTAGGTATTGTATAAATTGATATTTTTAATTATTAAGTAGGATAATTGCAGTTGGTTTTGATAATTCGTGAGCCTGCTACCCCGCAACAGATAGAAGAAATGCTGAAAACGTGGGATGTATTCATTAAAATAGCAGTAGACATCGAACGCAAAATTCTTGCAGGCGGTGGAGTTCGTCACTATGAATGTGAACAAGAGTTGCTCAAAGATGGCAGCAGACAACGTGATATTTGGGGTGCTGATTGGTCGCCATATACTCAGGAAATAGTGTTTGAGTCAATTATTAACATCCGCCCCAGCCAAAATAATCGTAGTATGATAATACAGTCCCCACAGATTCGAGAACAAGTTAGCCAAATTACCCAGCAGTTGCTAGGAGGAGCGTAATGCCTAACTGGAGAATTATTGAAGCTAGTTTTTTACATCTAACTCAGCCACAGCAATTAGGGGAATTGGCAGCCTGTTTAGCAAGGCTTAAATCTTGGGTACAAAATAGTGCAAAGGGTGAGATAGTCCCAGTATTGTTAGAAGAAAGCTTGTTGTATTTATCTTTGATACAGCAAAACAGTGAAATTGATCACGTTGAATTAAATCAACTTCAAGACACTTTACAGAATTGGAAGCTCAATTGGATCAGCATTTGGAATGAATCAACCCAAACTGCAAATATCGCAGATGTTGCATCTACTTGGTCAGAGCGCGTATTGGCCATGTCTGGCTTACTGACATCGCAATCAATGAGCGCATAATTCCACCAGAAGCGATCGCCATCTGTAACATCTACGATTTAACAGTTACGACTTATGGCACGACTTTTTCTCGAAACTGTTTGCCAGCAGAAAATGCAGGAACTCTGGTAGCTGGAATTGTAATTGTCTCCTTGGTTTTTGGATTACGCCCCTCGCGAGAAGAGCGTTCGCGTCGCTCAAATGAGCCAAACCCGATGAGTGTTACCTTCTCACCATTAGCTACAGCTTCGGTCACGACTTCTAAAAAGGCACTGATCACTTGCAATGCTTGCTTTTTTGTGATGTTCGCCTTGACTGCCACAGCATCTACTAATTCACCTTTGTTCATAAATCACCCTAAAGTATTGCAAGTAAAGGAAATTTACCATTACTACCTCCTGCCAGAAAAGGGGGAAAAGAAATAAAGTCAGAAGAAGCAGGGGAGCAGGGAGCAGGGAGCAGGGGGAAGGTAGTAACGGATCAAGGAAGCCGACCAATTCAGAGCGTCTTAGAAAGACGGGGCTTGATACCCATGTTCCGCTCCGCTTCACGGCTTCTCTGCGAGACGCTACGCGAACGGGACTTTCTCTTGCTCCCCCCGCTCCCTGCCCCCTGCCCCTCCGCCTATAAAGGTCAGCAACAGTAATGTTTTTACCTCCTGTCTTTTGCTGTAACCCGAATCATCTGATGCCGATTTGTGGTGCTAGAGGAGTCAACTTTCCCAATTAATGATGGATGACGGCTTAACGAGTATGTAGATTTGAGATAACCTCCTTCCAGTTTCATGAGTGGCAAATTATGCTTTTCTAACACCTTTTGAATTCGCTCAAATGCTTCTGGTAGTTGGTTGAAGGGAATATCAGCGTATGTGTGATGCACTGCATGATAATTTAGTCCACCCATCAACCAGCCAACTAGAGAACTAGTCTTAATATTACGACAAGCATAAAGCTGCGTTAATTGGTGAGTGGCAAATTTACCCCATAGCGCGTAGTGTTCCAAGTGATCGCGTGCCTGCGTTATGATGCCAATTATCCGCTCTAAAATTAACCAAAATAAAATGTAGCGCAGTATTTCTCCTTGAAATATTGCTAGCATTAATAGAATGCTATGCACAAATAGCATACCTGTAACATCCAGCAATAGCTGTCGTCGCATACTAGCTACTAGGTTTTGCAAGCGTACACCTTTAATAAAGGTTTTAATGATTAGCCCTATTCCCCCAAAAATCAAAATATCGCAAAGCCACTGATGACTTACATACCAACGCAGTATTGGGTGTAGTTGCTGGTATTCTTGCCAAGACCATTGGAGTCGTTCTGGATCTCGCAAGTCAATTCCATTCCAACCATGATGCAAGCGGTGTATTTCTGCATAGATACTGTAAGGCCACAGCATTGGCCAACTCATCAACCGAGGCATTATAGTATCAAACCACTTCCAACCTGTTAAGGTTTGATGTGTCATATCATGGGTACAAATCAGCCAAAACCCATAAAAAACTCCCGCCAGCATTGTTGCAGCCACAAATAAGATACCGTTTGGCGCTGACCAAGCTAATACGACTAAGCTCAGAAATATCAAGCCCAATATACTAAAACGTAGCAATCCGGCTCTAGGATTAACTTGGCGTAAGTCGGCGGTGACTTGCTGTAACTCTTGAGCGATACTATTCACACTTGCGGTGCGATCGCCCATAACCCACCTCACCTCAATTTTTGATCTAGTTACTATTAGCTTACCGAATAAAAAACTGCCCTGGAGCAAGTCCACAGCAGTACCTTGAAAGAAGAGCTTTACAGTCCTACATATATGGGAGACGAATAGGCTGTTGTCTCCTAGTTTACGTATAGTGATTTTGGTATGTAGTCAGATACAGCGAGAGTTCTCCACTTTCCGGACAAATTACAAAAATCTTGAAGCAGGTATGGCACAAAGCTTGAAAATAAGTGTTGAAATCGATTTGCGGCTTTAACTCATTTCGGTTGCGATTGTTCAGACAAGTTTAAAGCCGATGAACTTTATGAGCAGCCAGTAGGATCGTGTTTGAGATCGCATTGCTTCTGATTGCTTTTATAAGGAGCTACGGGTATTGATTAAGCTTCGATCTTGATTTCAAAGCTGTTAAAATCAGCATACTTGATCTGAAAAATCTGTTCTAGTTGCTCGTTTAGCTCGTACTTTTCGAGAACTTAGCTCAGTTTGTTTTTGTCTGTTTTTAGATCCTAAACTTGTCCTAAATGTTTACTCATGGCTGATGACCTCATCACTTAAGGCAGTCGAAGGAATTAGTTTATTTACCAGCCTCATCCATCTTTAGCCAGTTAACAAAGTTTTTCACAGCAGATAAGATGCTTGATGAAATGAAATTTATATACGGCTTTGTTCTTTAGTAAGTGTTACAGACAAGGAAAATTGATTTGATTGTGTAGTTATTTTAATTAATCAACGATAGTTGTGATTATTAGAGTTATATACTGATGCCAAACATACTCAAACATATACAAGCTAAAAACCTAATTTCAATAGGTCTGCTAGTTTTTGTCCCGCTCGCTATTGTGGCAGAAAAGTTAGACTCGGATGCATTAATAGTATTTGGACTTTCAGCGCTTGCAATCATTCCCTTAGCAGTTTGGCTCAGTAGGGCGACAGAAGAGATTGCTGTGGTTTTAGGGCCTTCTATAGGAGGATTGTTAAATGCAGTCTTCGGTAATGCAACTGAGTTAATCATTGCTCTAGTAGCTCTCAAAGAAGGCTTGGTAGATATTGTCAAAGCCAGCATTACTGGAACAATTATCAGTAATCTACTGCTGGTAATGGGACTATCTATGCTGTTGGGAGGGTTACGTTACAAAGAGCAGACTTTTCAGCCAATGGCTGCGCGAGTCAATGGTTCCACAATGACACTCGCAGTAACTGCAATTGTTCTGCCTGCGATGGTGATCACGACATCTAATGTCGTCGAGCAAAGCGCTATTACTAATCTGTCGATTTTTGTAGCGGTGGTTTTAATTGTAGTTTATGGTTTGACGCTGTTGTTTTCTTTAAAGACTCACAGCTACCTCTACGATGTCGGGGTTGTAGAACTAGAAGGTCAGCTTTCTCAGGAACAAGCCACACAACAGGATAAGCATTCAAAGCCAAACTTGAGCCTTTGGGTTGGTATTCTGCTTGTGGCAACGATTGGTATAGCCTTCGTGTCCGAGATTTTTGTTGGTGCAGTTGAGGAGGCAACAAAGGGACTCGGATTGACACCTCTATTTACCGGAGTAATTTTATTACCACTTGTTGGAGGTGCAGCCGAATATGTAACTGCCGTCCGAGTAGCAATTAAGAACAACATGGATTTGTCGGTGTCTGTAGCAATGGGGTCGAGTCTACTAGTTGCTTTGCTGGTTGCACCGCTCCTTGTCCTAGTTGGGCAAGTGATTGGGCAACCAATGGACTTAAACTTTAACTTGTTTGAGGTCGTTGCAGTCATCATTGCTGTGGTCATTGCCAATCTAATTAGTTTGGATGGTCGCTCCAACTGGTTAGAGGGGATGCTACTACTAGCAACCTATGCTGTACTTGGGGCTGCCTTTTACTTCCACCCAGTTTGAGCGCTAATCGGGCAATATCGCTCTCAACTTCTGGCATATTCCAGCTCTCCCATTCCCAACGCCATGCCGTCTCTACTGTTATTTCCTTGCCATTGGTGAATTTAATGAATTCTTTACCGTTATCACAAAACACGTCGGCAACAAGTTGATTACGCACATCATACCCCCACAAAGATGCTTTGGACTTTTTCAAGCACAAAGTTAACGCCAATGATACGCCTCTACCTGATTGCGGTACTGATAAGGGCTGAAACCAGTTTGCTTTGTGGGTATATAAAGCAGATTATTGCTGCTGAAGTAATCAATTATCCCATGATATTGCAGTAGGAGCAACGCGACTATGAGATAATAGTCTTTTAAAGAAAATTTATGACTGCCGTTTATATTCAAGACGAAACTGAGTTCGATGCGCTGCTTGAAACAGAGCCATTATTTGTAGTAGATTGCACTGCTGCTTGGTGTGGCCCATGTAAACTCATCGCTCCCTTGATAGATAAACTGGCAGTAGAGTACAGTGAGCGCGCCAAAGTCTTTAAACTAGACCTTGATGCCAACCAACCTGTAGCTAAACGATTTGGCATTCGTAGTATTCCGGTTGTCATGTTTTTTCAACAAGGCAAGTTAGCAGAAACAATCGTCGGTGTTAAACCTTACGAAGATTTTAGCAGCACCCTCAAAAAGTATTTGGCTTGATTATATTTGAGGGTTTGCGCGAACAAAGAACTGGCTAGAATCTTCTTTTTTAAGATTATTTAAACCTTTTTCCGGAGAAATATTAATGACTATTTCAATGTACCAAGCTTCGATACCCGTTTCTATTCACGCACTCAATAATCTTATAGGTATCTTGGAAAAAGGTGCTGTGTATTCGGAAAGCAAAAAGATAGATCCTTCTGTATTGATAAATAGTCGTTTATCGCCAGATATGTTTCCATTATCGAAACAAGTACAGATTGCCTGTGACATAGTAAATAGGGGGGCAGCAAGATTAGCAGGTATAGAAACACCCCAGTTTGAAGATAATGAAACAACATTTCCTCAACTTATTGAGCGCATTCACAAGAGCATTTCGCATTTAAATACATTTAAACCTGAACAAATTGATGGTTCAGAAGAAAGAACAATTACCCTAGAAGTGCGTGACAACACCCTATCTTTTCAAGGAATATCATTTCTCCAATATTTCGTTTTACCAAACCTTTATTTTCATGTGACAACTGCATACGACATTCTCCGTCACTGCGGCGTAGAACTTGGCAAACGAGACTACCTTGGTCAGATTTAAGTTATGGGTTTTTCAGCGGAAACAGTAAGTTTGTGGGACTCGTTTTAGCTGATTCTGCTCTTGGTAATTCCTTGGTTAAATACACAATGTGATGAATTCAGATGCTTTGGCAGTCTGGAAAGTCATGTATCCAGAATCATCAGTAAAGAGTGAGAGTAAATAGGCCAACAAAACAAGCAACACTGTTTGAACTACCCCCAAACACTGCGACCAGATATGATTAACCCACTAACGCTAGGGCTGGTGCCAATGTCATTTTATCAAGTGCCTGCTAAGAGATTGCAAATACCTGCTAGGCAATCACTATTGTATTATTAGCTTTGCTAGTAATTACCCTTGCTAATGTACGGGCAGCCCATTCATTCTGCATAAATTTATGAGTTACTTGTTTTTATTATTAATTGGTTTTGTCACTTTCTTTTTAGCAAGAAATACTCAAGACGAAATTAATCGTATTACTGCAATGATAAGCGGTTCAATTTCTCTGATTTGGGGGTTGGCTCTAGCTCCATTGCATTTTCAATTATTCATTGAAATTGTCTCACTTTTAGCGGCTTTCTCTGTTTGTATGCGTTGTTTAGGTTGTGGTTTCAACCGCGATTGATTTTTCACTTAATCAGTTGTAAATTTTCTGACATAATCAGGAGATCAAGTAAATAAACATCTGTAGACAAAAATCTCCGTCTAATTTTTGTAAACTCTGACTAACGGTGTCACCTTTGGTTGATTGGGATTAGTTAGGTTTAATCGATAAGCAGTTTTTAAGACATCTTCCATCTTCTCGCCTTTGACTGTAATTATATAATTTGCTGATCGAGAAGGGTCTTTCTCAAGTTTCTCAATTACCTTGTCTTGAATAATTGACACGTCTTTTAACCTCTGTGGTAGTCGAGCATTAGGTTTCCAAAGACATAAAACACCTGTAGAGTTGGGAAATTTTAGTAATTGTAGAGCGTATTTTTGATTATTAACTTGAAAGGAAGATGTCATCAATATTCTAGCTTGATTCTGTGGTGGTATTTGCTGAAATACTTCTTTTGTTCTCTGATGACGACGGCAGTTTCTATCGATAATTGGTTCTCCAGCAAGCGTAGATTTTGATAACGTTGATACACCTATACCGTAAAAACTCAAACTTGTTAAAACCAAAGCTATAACTTTAGAGAAATCAAGCATAGTTTAAATTCTCAGTTTTAGTATTGACGACTAAGTAAAAATTTAGATTGTTCCTAAGCTCGATGTTATTCATTTTTGACAAAATAAATCGCACCATCTCAGAATAACGTGCAGCTAAAGCTTGGCCTGCTTGACGGTATTTATCTACTAATGCAGAACTGGATTTTTAAATGAACGAGTGTGCCATTAGATTGAAAGGCAGCATATCAATCTAATGTCAATCTAATCGATTTTGCTCTAGATACTGGCGCACTCCCGCGCTCATTGCTACGAGGTTTGGTTGTATATTTTTCCCCAGAAAATCTTCAACCAGATGAGCAATTCTACTTGTGAGGAAGAATGGTACTCCCTTGATTTGTTTCGGGTCAATCACTAATTCACCACGGCTTTCAATTACTGTACTATTACCATCTTGCAAAAACCGATTTTTGCCAGAACACTTAACTGCTTCTGTAAAAGCGTAAGTTTCAATACGCCATTCAACTGTCAAATCTGCCTGATTCCAGGTATTATATTCTTTCCAGGAGAGCATATCTTCACTGAGCAAAACTCTTGCTGCTGCTGGGATTTCACTGCCACCGTGCCATTCATTGACACTATAAACATTACCATCAGCTTCACTACGGGATAAAAGTGTGATGTGGCGCACGTTTGGCATATAGGGAACTAGCTCAACTAGTTTGTCCCGATAGATAGCATAAACCAGCGAGCGTGGAAAAGGAATTTGGGCATCAGCACGGATGAGCATTAATAAATACCATATCTAAATATAGACACAATGGGGAATTACCAAGAGTTTAGCGCTCGCAACTGAGGTGTTTTTTGGTGGATTCGCCTCAATTTTGGTTAAAACGTCATCTATATTTTACAGTCGCATCGGATCACAAAGCGGCATGGTTAAATGATGAACTCTCAATTGACTCGATTGTTTTACAAATGGTTGTACCCAAACTCCTCCCAAACTCCTAAACCCAAATGGCTTGGGTAAAACGCTTAATTCTGGGGTGGAATGTCCTTCGGCAGTCGGCTTTTGAGAATGCACAGTTCCCTGGCGATGTCCTTTTGACCTTTATAGGCGGAGGGGCGCTTTGCTGGGAGCGGGGGGAGCAATAGAAAGTCCTGAAGCCGTAAAGCGTAGCGGAACATGGGTATCAAGCCCCGTCTTTCTAAGACGCTCTGAATTGGTCGGCTTCCTTGATCCGTTACTACCTCCCCCCTGCTCCCCTGCTCCCTGCACAAGCTGCTTCTTCTGACAGCCGCAAAGCGTCTACGCTGCTCATGCTGGGGTGTGAAGTCAGGGTAAATGAAATCTGCATTCAAATTAAGTGCTAAAAAGATTTTTACACCAATACAAACAAGGTAGGGGTTATAGGCTATATAAGCACTATTATTTACTTGGCAAGCATTGCGGGCCCAGCCGATAACATCACCGGATGTACTGACTTTAGCTGCTCTTGCTGGCTTAGTTGCATTCGTTCTCATTGCAACTGTCACAACTTTAGCAATTGACCACTATCAATCCATGGCAACTCCAGACTCTAACAATTAAAGCTTTCTGCTTCTCAAAATTGCAGTTTTACCTCTTCCCCCTGCACTTGACTCTACCCCCGCGATCAAATTGCTCACCTCAACAGATAACTTTGTTAACCGAATAGTATTAGGTGATAGCAAACTCATCTGTACTTAAAGGACGTAAACTCTCCAGTACAGTTTGAAAACTATTTAAATGTGATGCGGCAGTTTACTCTTGTGCTACCGCAATGTAAACATATATTTCCCTTCTCTAAAAGTAAATATAATTAAAAAATTTCTTATAACGCTGGGATCGAAGCTGAGTAAGATACCGCAAGCGTTAGGCTAAATATTTTAGATTTTATTTTGGTTAAGTACTATCGTAAATCTACAGAGGCTGTTAATATGCAGTTAAATGCTGTTCTGATGATTTGTGTTCTGTAACTTTGTGGTTTTGCACAAGTAAGATTCTCAAGCTGGCAGCAATGCACATTTGTATTGCATACGGCTTAAGACGTGTAGTTCCGTTATATTTAACGGAGTGATTGGTTGTAATAACTTGGTCAGTCAATACTATTTGTTCTAGTTGCTTTTCTTAATATTAGTAGTGTTGCATCTCATATCATGAGGTGCAAAATGCAACTAAAAAATAATCAAAGCAGTTAAGGGTTGTATTCAATAGATATCTAATACAATCACAAGCGTACTAGCTTTGGTATGGCTCATGACTTTGTGCATTAACTGTCTCTACAAATGACAGTGCTCTTGTTAGTAAATAAGCAAGGCGAATCGTGAAATTTGTATCAACTACATATTGATGAAAATAATTAGGAGATAAATCATGGCTCCAGTATCTGATATCGTTTTTGCACAAGATTTGACAGGATCATATATTGACGACTTGCCCAACCTCAAAATTTTAATCCCTAGCGTATTAAATCGGTTAAGCAACCCATTTTTAGCACCTGTCTTTGGTGATGGATTGAGATTTGGTCTTGCCTCTTTCAAGGATAAGCCAATTTCGCCTTTAGGTGATCCCGGTGACTATGTTTATCGAGCAGAACTCGGTTTGACAAATAACATAACAACAGTTAAAAGCAAAATAAATAACTTTAGTGCTGGTGGTGGCGCTGATTTGCCCGAATCACAATTAGACGCACTCTTGTACGCAACTTTAGATAACGGTGGCAGTCTTGGTTACAGAGTAGGTTCATTTCGCGTCGTTATAATAGCCACTGATGCTGTTTATCATAATGCGGGAGATCGTGCAGCAGTTAGTCCAGATACTATTGCTAATAATGGAGATTCTGTAATTAATGCTCTTGAAGATTACGCATCAATTTCCCAAGTAAAAACTGCGCTTGAGGTAAATAATGTTATTCCAATTTTTGTAGCTACGAGTGATGTTATAGACAGTTACAAAGGATTAGTCACACAACTGGGTCGAGGTGGTGTACTGCCTCTTGGTTCTAAAAGTGAGAATATTGCTGATGCCATAAAAGAGGCAGTTGCTCGAGCGCGAAATGTGGTGAGTGACAATCTGGGGACAAATGAAGACGATTATTATAATGCAGCATCTTTTTCTTCAAGGACTGGCGATAAAATTGTTTTTGGTGGGGGCGGTAGTGACAGTATTTCGCTCGCTGGTGTTGTTGGGAATCATTTTATCGATGGAGGGGCTGGTTCTGACATCCTTTTCGGTGGATCTGGTGCGGACAGAGTAGATGGGGGTAGTGATAACGACGAACTCACGGGGGGCAACGGTAACGATATTCTCTTTGGCAGCAGTGGAATAGATTTTCTGAGCGGGGGCAACGGCAACGATTACCTACAGGGAGATAGCGGTGACGACCTTCTAAGAGGAGGCGCAGGTTCAGATAAGTTTGCATTTGCGACAGGATCAAAGTTTGATATTAAAGAACTCGGAGTTGATACTATTAATGACTTCACTTCTGCTGATGTAGACAAGATCCAACTCTCGAAAACTACCTTTACTGCTTTAAGCAATTCGGTCTTTCCAACCGCATTAAATTCCGCAGACTTTGCCACAGTAACGGTCGATAGTTTGGCAGCAGGTAGTAGTGCGAAAATTGTTTACAATAGCGTAAATGGCAGCCTGTTCTATAATCCCAATGGTTCGGCTGCTGGTTTTGATGCCGTAACTGATTTCGGAGGCCGATTTGCACAATTGACTGGTAGCTCCACTCCTGCTTTAACTACCGTTAGTTTTGAGGTCGTTGTGTGATTGAGTTTAATTTGAAACTTAACGCCAAGCGCTCGTTTTAATAATTTAAAGGATCTTTTAAAGAGATCTTTTGATGTGTCCGATAGCAAGATCCTGCCGAGTACGCAGCAGAACTGAGTGAAGTGTCTCGGTATGTGGCTAAAACCCCAGCAGCTTGTTGGAGAACTACTAGTAAAAACCTATCCTGTTCTCCAACAAGCTGTTATTATGATGTTACTTTCTAACTAATGTTGTGCTAAAGGTGTTTGGGTTGGCGGATGTTCAATCTTTCCCTCAGAGTAACCGAGTTCATACATACTCGCTGCTTCAACATCTTGTTGGGGTGGTGTTTTGGGTTTTCCAGCCCAAGCATCAGATTTTCCCAAGCTGAACCAATCTTCATCAGTCATTCCAGAACCGGATTCGTCGGGAGTTGTTGTATTCATTGATCCATCGGTAAGTGGTTAAAGTTTGGTTGTAGCTCTAAGCCTATGATGTTTGCACTACCTTTAACCAAAAACCTGTACCCTCAGAAATAACAAGTAGAAGCGATTGCGAGGAGCGCGTAGTGCAATCATGCAATCGCTTATGAAGCTGGAATGTGGAAACAGTCCAAACCCTGAGTGCGGCTTAATGAATAAATCGGTGTAGGGTGTTTCAGCTTTTGAGATGGGCAAGCTCATCTGTCAACTCTTGTTAGCGGGACTTAAACAAAAATTAAGCCCAAATGTAGCCCAAACTAGCTTTATAAAAGGCAAACAGGTCATGATTTAGGGTCAACCAATCGAAAAATCGGAAAGACATAGCGGTTCTAAACGCCTC
>JAHHHN010000077.1 GCA_019359325.1 Mojavia pulchra JT2-VF2
CGACATCGGCTGCCAACACTTTACCTGAAACCACATGATAAGTCAGGATTTTTGTGAGTTGTGGAATATCCTTGAGCAATGAATCGACTGTACCTTCTGGAAGCTTTGCAAATGCTTCATCAGTCGGTGCAAAAACCGTAAATGGCCCCTCTCCTTTGAGAGTATCCACTAAGCCAGCAGCTTTGACCGCAGCTACTAAAGTGTTAAAAGAGCCAGCACTCACAGCAGTATCAACAATGTCTGCCATATTTTTTTTATTTATGCCTTTACATTTCGTTACAACCGTAAGGTTTTTAACATGACATTGTATCTATCTCAAGATATATACATCATCATTATGACAGTAAGTATCGCAAATGCTATGTATTGTTTTTATCTATCAATTATTTCGCTCCCGCAGAAAATCTTTATGGGCAGTCACCAGCATCTGTGCCTGTCTTAACACATAGCTGAATAAATAAGCCGGAATCTGCCAAGCTGCAACAGTTACTTCTTTAGTAATATCTTGTACACTAATTGCTATTAGTTCATACTCCGGTGGCTCTCCCTCTACTGCACCTGACCAGCTAAAAGCTAATAAGAAATCATCCTCTCCTGGTAAGGTGGCAACTAAGCACTCTTCTGGCGCGGCATGGCAACTAATTCCATGTTCATTTGCAATTGCTATTAGTTTTTGGAACTTATTCAAATTTGTCATTTCTTGTTATAACCACTATCAAGTTTTTCTTCAAGGTTAAAATCTAATTCTTTGGTTTTAGATTTAGCCAAGCCGTTCAAGGGTTATCAAGGATAATCTAAAAATACTATCGCCAGCTACTAGTTTTATTAGCGACAATTGTTACTGTTCTACAGAATGCCAAAGCCTACCAAATTCTTGGAGGAGAGTAATCGCCTTCACAGCCTTTGCCGAATAGCACGCTTGTTAAGCTGAAGGGTATGAATCATTCCATCCAATTTGAACTACAAAATTCTGAGTACATAGCAAAAAAACTAAATCCAAGCGATGCAACAATTCTTCAGCATCTTTACGAACAATGTACTGACGGGAGCCTTGTTGTCAGGGGTTTTGGAACAGTAGTGGCAGGCTTTATGGGAGGCGATCGCTAGTGTGCGTTTCTTGTCTGTGAAAGCGGAGTGGTGAAAGGAGTAAAGTTTGAGCAGTTAAGTTTGATTTATTAAGTAATCTCTTGAAAAGCTAATAATTGAATTGATGATTTTGTTAATATAGACATTGTATTTAACTTGATGATATATTTTGAGTTTTGATAATATTGGCAAGTATTTAGCAGAGCAATATCCAGCCGAATTTGCTAAATGGTTACTCATGAGTGAACCACAAAAAGTTACAGTCCTAAAAACTGAACTTTCAATTGAGCCAATTCGAGCAGATTCAGTAATATTTCTTGAAACTGAAAGCCGCATTATACACATTGAGTTTCAGACGTTAACTAAATCTAATCCACCTGTTCCTTTACGGATGCTAGACTACTATGTCAGATTGAAACGGCAATATCGTAAACCAATAACTCAAATAGTAATCTTCTTGCAAGAAACTGATGACGTAATAGCTTTTACTGAAGAATACACTGACGAAGTAACCAGCCATCGCTATCGTGTTATACGCTTGTGGGAACAAGAACCGACGTTATTTCTTGAGAATTCTGCCCTTTTACCCTTTGCACCTTTGGCGCAAACTGACTCTCCCTCAAGTTTATTAGCGCAGGTTGCCGAGAAAATAGCTAAAATTCCTGATAGAGTCGAAAGACAGAATATTAGTGGGTGTACAGAGATTTTAGCGGGTTTAAGATTCAAAAAAGACTTAATTCATCAATTCTTACGCGAGGAAATTATGCAAGAATCTGTAATTTATCAAGATATTGTTCAAAAAGAAGCATTCAAGTTTTTTTACCGCCAATTAAATCGCCGCTTTGGTGAAATCGAAGGTTCGCTAGTCCAGCAAATTCGAGAATTATCTACTGAGCAGTTAGAGGCATTAGGAGAAGCATTTTTAGATTTTGATTCAGTTAATGATTTAGAAACTTGGTTAGCTCAACATACAGGCATATAAATAGGATTCTCAGTAATTATTTATTTGGTAAATGCTTGAATTTGGTTAGCTAAAACCTGTAGTTAAGGCTATTCCTAATGATACAAATCAGTCTTTATGAATACATCGCAGAAACTGCACTTGAACGCTATAATCTTGCTCAAATGCAGCTAAAATTTTTAGGGCATAGCGGAAGTGTAACCTACTTTCTAGAAACACAAACAGGTAAATTTCTGCTACGTATTCACTTCTCGATCTCTAGAAAGCAGGACGATATCTGGGGAATCTCAGAATTAATTGAGTCAGAACTTATGTGGCTTAATGCTTTGAGTCATAGTACAGAAATTGTTGTGCAACAGCCAGTTAAAAATCTAGAGGATAGATGGGTTACTCAAGTTTTGGTAGATGAAACTGAAGAAGTTTTTTATTGCTCACTGCTCCACTGGATTGATGGCGATATCATCAATACACCATTAAGCTTACAACAGGCTTATCTACTCGGTTCATTACTAGCTAAATTGCACAAGCATAGTAGCCAATGGCAACTGCCACCTAACTTTGTCCGCCCAGTATATGACAAAAATCGCTTTCAATTAGCACTATCAGAGGTTCAAAAAGCTGTATCATTACAACTGATTTCAGCAGAAAATTACAATGTCTTAGAATTAGCAGCTTGCCAAGTTCAAAACGTAATTAAAAGTCTTTCTCCTACAAAGGATACTTGGGGATTAATTCATGCTGATCTCCATGACGGTAATTATTTATTACACAATGAAGAAATCCGACCAATTGATTTTGCTCGGTGTGGTTTTGGCTACTATCTTTATGATTTAGCAAGTACGCTGCAATATTTAATTCCTAGTGTTAGACCCTTCTTTTGTGAAGGTTATCAGGCTATCCGTAAGCTACCTGAAAACTACTTACAAATTACAGAAGGTTTCTTTATCATGGCGGTGATTGATGTACTTTCTTTTCATGTGAACAATCCAAAAGAGCATAAGTGGATTTCCCAAACCGTACTGTATGTTGTTAAAGAACACGTTCATCCTTATCTTAAGGGTGAGCCATTTTTGTTCCAAAAGTATTAAAATCATTTGTTCTGAAGTATATCCCCAGACCCGTTGTAAAATCTCTCTACGAGAAAACGATTTGCCTGAGTGAATCACCAGTAATTCCAGCAGACTGTATTCTAGCCAATCATGGAAAGTCGCGTCTCCAAAATCCGGCGAATGCTTGCAACGCCCGTCTACCACCAGGATTTTTTGTTTATGGCTTTCCACGTTTTCCAACGCTCCATTTCGTGAGCGAGAACTTTTAATTGATGGGGTGAATAAATCTCCTTTGAAGTTCTTGCTGTAACATCTTGTATTCAAACATTTACTGACGACTCAAGTCGCTATTTCAAAGGTAAACTCTCTTGTTTATTGGTTTGTGATTTAGTTCACAAATCTCAGCACTCACTAAAGAATTCTGCCCCCATATTCAAACAGTGGCAATTGAATCACTTGTGTTTGTTTCACGTTCTCCAGGTTGGACAATGCAATTCCCAACAACCTAACACTACGATTCTCTAGCTCAACTGACTCAAACAGTACTGTCGCTGTAGTTAATATGGCTTCCATATCACGGGTGTAGTACAGCATTGTTTTACTGCGCGTGATTTGTTGGTAAGTAGCTAGGTGCAATTAAATATAAAACGCTCAAGGGCATATCCACCTTTGACACTTCTAGTTTCCATGCCATCAAGAATTGCCAACGCTAAGCCGTAGTTATTATCAAACATCTGTCCAGCAATCTCATGAGTTTTCAGTTGATGCCACTCTGACTCAATGCGATTCATCTCGGAACAATAGGGTGGTAAGAAGAACAAGTAAAGTCCTTGTTGTTGCCACTGTTGCCATTGTTGTTTTGCCAGTTTACTTGTATGCAGAGAACCATTGTCTTGAACAACGACAGTGATACGACCAGTTTCATTTAAAGTCTGTTGCGCTTTGGCTGCAACCCAATCCATAACCTCAATGTAACGTTTAGTTTTAAACCCACCTTGAACCAAGGCATACTCAAAACTGACTTGAGGTTCCCACAAACCCAAAATGCTAATACGACCACTACAGCTACCTACTTGTGGCATTAGTTTTTGGCTACCAATACGGCTGTAGCTATAGCTGGCTGGACTCCAACGACAACACCCAGATTCATCAAGGTACTTCAGTTCAACATAACCATCTACTGCCGCTTGCTTTAAGGTATCTAGGTCTGCTTGTTTGCGCTGTTGTTTCTCTGGGTCTTGTTTTCCTTTATGACTATGGCGGGTGCGTTTCCATCTCCACCTTTTTTTTTAAGCAAACGTCGCAGACGGTCTGGGCTTAGTTGCACATTTCTGTGTTGAGCCAACTTTTGTGATAGCTGCAAGCTGTTATAGGTACGGGGTTCTACCTCTAAACATTGCTCTAAGTATGCTAAGTCTGCCTCCTGCCATTTGCGCTTTGCGCCCAGTCGGGCTTTGCCTGCAATTGCTGTTTGAGCCTAGAATCCCCGCAATTGAATTGCGGGGAGTGTGTCAACCAGTTATTGTTTAGAAAATACAAGTTTAAACAAAACTCCAGTAATTAGCATCAAGGCTTAAACCTGTAACTCCTTGTAGGACGGCAACTAGCACGTCTGTATCTTGACGAAGATATATCCCTGTCCCTTGGGGCAGACCATTCGGAACAGAACCTAAGATGTATTGATATTCTATTGCTGAACTAGACTTGGCTAGTTGAATAGTATCTTGAGTGACGTTGAAGTCAGTAATAATTGCGTATTCACTGAAATTTTCCCCATTAGCCCCATTAGTATCAAAAGACAAGGACACACCGTACAGATTTCCAGATTCCGCTGTTGCCAAAATAAATCGGTCTACCCCTGCACCGCCTGTTAAGGTGTCAACGACATTCCCAGATTCATAAAAATTATACGCAATATCACCAATCAGCACATCATTACCAGCACCACCATTTAGAACATCACTACCACTACTTCCTTCTAAGGAGTCATCACCGAAGCTACCAATTAAGGTGTCATTGCTGGAAAAGCGCGCATCATCGCCAATGAGTGTGTCATTGCCTGCACCACCGTCGAGATAATCATTGCCTGAACTAGCAACAATGTAATCATTACCAAGACCACCATCAAGCAAGTCGTTACCACCACTAATTTGACGTGAAGTTCCAGGATCTAGATAGTTATAACCAGCAATCAGAGTATCGTTACCAATCCCACCGTAAAGATAATCCTTTCCGGAAGCACCCTGTAAAACGTCATCTCCCGAACCACCATCTAGTGTGTCATCTCCTGTCAGGGGGTTGAGACCTGTAAAAAGGATATCTGTCCAAATAGAATCCCCACGTAAGATGTCATTTCCTGACCCTCCGATTAATAGATCATTACCGTAACCTTTGTTAGAGTATTCTTTGTAGAAATAATTATCACCTCCGGTTGTACCTTCCTCAACATCATAACCACCCCATAAAACATCATTACCCGTGCCACCAATCAAGGTATCTTTGCCAGCACCACCCACCAGGAAATCATTACCAGTATCACCTTGTAAAGTATCCTGTCCCTCACGGTACAATTTCAAAACTTCATCAACATCTTGACCTACATAATCTGAATAAGTCCTATTCAAGTAGCGATCGCCTTGTAAAAAATCATTTCCAGCATTTCCATCAAGCCAGTCGCTACCATCGTCACCAGTGAGACTATCGTTTGCAGCTTTGCCAAATAATTTATCGTTTCCTGCTAGGCCGCTAATTGTGTCATTGTCTAAAGTTCCAATCAATGTATCGTTATTTAACGTACCTTTAATAACTGCCATAGCTGTTCACTTCCTGCTACAAAATTTTAGTAGCATAAGATACAAATGTATATTTTCTTTGAAAGCTTAAAAAAGCAACTATCTGAAGGGATATAGCCATTCTATTTGATATGTATAAACTATATCCTCTGATGTTAAATAGGAATGGCGCGCTTCTGCGCGTTATTTCTTGAGGCAAGCTGTTTTGAGCTTTCTTGTGCTGAGGGAGACAAACAAGTAAATGTACTCTCAGATGATTAGTAGTAATAAATACTAGTAATTCCTCTGAACTTCCCCTGCACAAGAGCTTGATTTGGTCAGCCGCAATACTTTTCGGATAAGCTGGGGAGGCTGGGGTAGCTGGGGTAGCTGGGGAAGAGAAAACTTATTTACAGTAACTCTTTCCCCCCCAGCATCCCCCGCTTCCTCAGCTCAAGAACAGCTTGCCTCAACAAATAACTTTTTCTCCTAACCGAAAAGTATTGTGGTCAGCCGAAGTCTACAATGGAGCTGTAGACTTTAGCTTGGGAGGTGTAATCAGATGATTGCACTTTAGGGCGAAGCGCAATCGCTCTCGACATGGTGCGTATTTTCGTTGAATTCCAGACGAGTGCCTTTTTTGTTCCTTTTTCAAAGCGTCGAGATCACTTTAAACAAGAGTCGCGCCACCAGATAAGATATGTTCAATACCGCTAACTGTCAAAACATTTGTACTGGCAGTATTCTTAATCTGGAGGAAGCCATTGACATCAGGTGTTCCAATGGTGTAAATACCACTACCGAGAACCGGAAGGAGTAAGGTATCGTAGCCTTGACCACCACTTAACTTGGCACTACCGAATCCCAGGTCAAAGATATCGTTTCCGTTGCCTGCACTGATAAAGATATTGGCAACAGCTCCATCCTGATTAGCACTTTCAATCGGATTGCCTTGAGCGTTTAAACCGCTGATTTTCCTTGCTTTGAACAAATCGTCACCAACTCCACCATCAATGCCAACGACATTGACACCATTGCCCTCGATTCCTACAGTAGTACCGTAGCCAAGAATTTGGTCATTGCCGTTACCTGCATTGATGCGACCTGTACCTGTATTAGAAATGCCGACTCCACGCCCGTTTGAGCCAGGCTTACCTATTCCACCAATACCAATGCCCGTCAGGACATCGTTTCCATTGCCAGCACCCAGGTCGGAGGTGTTAGCAATACCTATACCATCACCACCAGGGCCTACAAAATTGCCCTGGTCGAACCCAATGTCCTGGGTTCCTTTGCCTCCTGTACCAACACCAGTAATTGAATCATCTTCCGTTCCACCACTGATACTGCCCGTGTTGGAAATGCCGATTCCTTTGCCACCAACGCTAGTACGATCAGGGTAGACAAAACCCACTTGAGCACCTGTTCCAGTCCCGACAATAGAGTCTTTCCCTGTATCTCCATCAATCTTGCCTGTATTAGAGATGCCGATTCCATCTCCGCCTGTACCACCAAAGATGTGCCTACTACCAGTACCAGTGCCAGTGAGTGAATCATTCCCCGTACCGCCACTGATACTACCACTGCTTAAGATTCCAATGCCATCTCCCCCGTAACCCGTCCCTCTGCCGATGCCTGTGATCTTGTCGTTGCCTGTATCTGCACTAATCTTGCCTTGATTTGAGATACCTATACCCTTACCGTCATCGTTACTGGTACCGCCCTCACCTGTACCTGTGATCGTATCATTTCCTCCTCCAGTACTGATGATGCCTGTTGTACTGTTGAAGATGCCGGTTCCTGGCGCGGTGTACCGACCGATACCGCTGCCCCTACCAGTGCCTGTGATCGTATCATTTCCCAAACCAGTCTTTATGGTGCCACTATTGTCAATACCAGTTCCGCTTGAAGAACCACCCTGTCCCTTACCAAAGATAGTGTCGTTTCCCAAACCAGTCTCTATCGTACCGCTATTAGAAATACCAGTTCCGCTTGAAGAACCACCACTACCAGTGCCTGTGATCGTATCATTTCCCAAACCAGTCTTTACGGTGCCGCTATTAGAAATACCAGTTCCCTTTGAAGGAAAACCCTGAGCTTCACCATTGATAGTGTCGTCTCCCGAACGGGTATCGATGATGCCATTGGTTAAAACTTGAATACCGATAATTTCAATGTCGATTTGATAAGGGAAATTCTTGTCGGTACCTTGAACTAGATCTGCCTTATCTGTACCGATGATATTGGGAGGAACTATCAGTTTACTCATACGAATTCATCCTTATATGTAATGTTTTGTAAAACTTGAGAAAATGTTTTAGAAGATGAGCCAAAGCGATTCCATTTTTACGACTGTCATCCCTTGAGATGACCACCGAGTACAACCAGTCAGATGATCACCTCGCCCGCCCAAAAAAGCCTTAGATTTTTCTTCGTTGTTACCCATACTACTGTAGAAGTACCTTGCCATAAAATTCCTCCTACTTGATGAATTCAAAACTTATTATTTTTTGAGATTTAAATGAGTTCCCAAGTTGAGGTAAACAGCTAGAAAAATTCACACTGCTCATCTGAGTTTTTATTTCTATTGTGTTATCAATTCAATAATTAAATTTTTCGCGTAAGTTTCAAATTATTACAAAAATTCATCTACTTGACACAAAATAAAGTTATAAATATTTGCTCATGTAATTGTATATTTAATAACTTACTTAAGAACGCGATTAGAAAAGTTTCTGGCATTTATCTAATTAAGCTTGAAGTAGTTGAGCAGAGTAAATTTCAATCAATTCAGACTTTTTAATTTCGCCAATCAGCTAACTGTGTTACTAAAAAATAGCGCACATGGTCAACGAAAGAAGCTCCCCATTTTTTCGTGCCATGTCCCATGCCAGGAACTACATAACAAGCACCATCACCAAAACACTTAGCGCATTCAATAGCATCTTGTTTGCTGACAAGCCCGTCGTTAGCACCAACCAAGAAGCGAACTCGACGTGTCGGCTCAACCCGCTCAATATAAGTCATTGGGTTGCAGGCATTACTATGTTCGTCAGGGTATTTGAGATTATTCGCTAACTGTAAAATCTTAACTAAAGGTTTGATTTCTGGTTTGACTCGCTGCAAAATTACTTCTGCTAGTCCACCAAAGGGTGAAGCTGCCAATTCTGGTAAAAACCAGTGTCCCCAGCTTTGAGCAAAAGATTGAAGATTAGCATGACCAATTGTTCCCAGCAGTCGTTCTCCAAGACCATTAGCATTAAAGGCATAGGCTGCTTGTAAAACTCCCATACTGACTCCAAACAAAGCCAAACGACTATCGCTGATGCCGTAGCGTTCACAGCAGAAGTTACGTATTCTAGCAATGTCAACTGCAATCTGTTGAAAGATATGCAGCAGTAGCTTAGTGTCAAAGCAGACATCCCGCTCAATCAATGGTTTAATCTCATTTTCTACTACAGCGGTGAAACTACGTACTAGGCTACGCTCACCGGACAAGGGTGTATCAAATAAAGCTACAGCTATCCCCATTTGTGTCAAAGTTGGCACAATGAAGGCGTTCCAGCCATAAGGGGCACACATCCCTTGTAAACCAATTACTAGAGGCGTATGCTCTACAGGTCGATTCTGTGGTAAAAACACAGCAACAGGAAAGCCACTTAATCGCTCATCAATATCAGATATCCCAGTATAAGCAAAAGGCTCGTAAAACCAGTAGCGATCGCCATTCACTCCTTCAAAATTAATTACATCTGGGCCGTAGATAGGCATGGTAGATAAATATTACAACAGTTAGTGAAGTTAATTCTAAAAGATTAGTTTTAATAAATTGATTGCCATTGCCCCGCAAGGTGCAATGGATGGAATGAATTGTTGGGTTGGCAAGGCGATCGCGCTTTTGTAAAAGATGCAATCGCGCTCAGAGTGGTATAACAATTCAACTGGTTTGTTCATCAATGCCATCTCCCCTTGGGGCTAAGGAAATGGCACCAAGAGTGTGCGTTATTTTTTGAGGCAAGCTGTTCTTGAGCGGGGGCAGCAGAGGGTGCTGGGGAAGACAAATACATAAGTGTACTGAAGTATTTGCGGTAGCAATAGTTACTAAAATTACCATTCTCTCCCCCCAGCTGACCCAGCCTAAAGAGCTTTTCAAGCGTGCCATTTGACTCAGAGATATCAAGCTACACTTGATAACAGACTCTTAAGAGATAATTCTTTATATGAAAAACAGTAATATTACTGTTTTATTAATTTTAATTAATACTTACACTTATCAAGTGTAGGAATCAAATAGTATCTACCAAACGCAAATTATTATAAATTAATGTATGTTTCCTATTTAGCTATTGATCAGTTGAGTAAATAAATTAATATGAAAAACTTCGAGTGGAATGAATCAAGCTGTAATTATTCGTTTCAGCATCTTGTAGAAAATGCTAATGATATTATTTACTCCTTTTCCACCGAAGGCACTATTACCTATTTATCTCCTAAATTTACTGAAATTTTTGGTTATAAAACTTCGGAGCTAATAGGACAATCATTTTACCAAATAATTCATCCTAATGATTTACCTATCTGTCATGGCTTTCTCAAGGATATTCTGCAAACTGGTAATCACAAATCAGGGCTAGAATTTAGATGCAAGCTCAAGGATAATAGTTTTTCTTGGTTTCAAACGAATATTTCACCTATTAAGGATGCCAAAGAATGTGTTATTGGTTTTCAAGGTATTCTTCACGATGTTAATAAGTACAAACTTGTTGAGCAATCACTGCAACAACAAAGCAATATTTTACGGATGATCCTTGATAGGATGAGTGATGCAGTGGTTGTGGCTGATGAACAAGAGAAGTTTTTATTGTTTAACCCAGCAGCCGAACGAATGTTTGGCAGCGGTATCACCGATACAAATAGTGAACAGTGGTCAGAACAATATGGACTTTTTTTATCGGACAAAGTAACACCGATTGCAGGCAATGATGTGCCACTAGCACGGGCGATTAAAGGTGAAAAAGTAGACAATCTGGAAATTTTTGTACGTCATGCCAAAGTACCATCAGGCCTATGGGCATTGGTCTGTGGCAGTCCGTTAAGAGATGCTAATGGAGCGTTGAAAGGAGGAGTTGTTGTCTGTCGTGATATTACTGAACGTAAAAAAGCAGGAGTTGCTTCATTCTGCTTGGCCGCAATTGTGGAGTCCTCTGAAGATGCCATTATCAGCAAAACCTTAGATGGAGTGATTTTGAGTTGGAATGCTGGAGCAGAAAAACTGTTTGGCTATCAAGCACAAGAAGCGACTGGTCAACCTGTGGCAATGCTTATTCCTCCTGATCGCATCAATGAGGAAGTTAAAATTTTAGAGAAATTGAGGCGAGGAGAACAGATTGAACACTTTGAGACTGTGCGTCAACGCAAGGATAGGACGCTGATTGATATTTCCCTGACGATTTCTCCAATTAAAGACACAACAGGTAAAATCATTGGTGTCTCTAAGATTGCTCGTGATATCAGTACTCGTAAAAAAGCAGAAGTTGCTTTGCGAGAGTCAGAAGCCGAGTTGCGGCAGAAAGCAGCTGATCTGGAAACTACCTTACTTAAGCTGAAGCAAACGCAGATTCAGCTAGTGCAGCAAGAGAAAATGTCTAGTTTGGGGCAGTTAGTTGCTGGTGTTGCCCATGAAATTAATAACCCAGTCAACTTCATCTATGCCAATTTTAAGCCTGCCAATGAGTACATTCAAGACCTGCTTGAACTGCTGCGGTTGTATCAACAGCATTATCCCAACCCAGCGCCAGAGATCCAGGACAAAAGCGAGGAGATCGATCTAGATTTCCTGGTAGAAGATTTGCCCAAGTTGCTCTGTTCAATGGAAGTTGGGGCAGACCGGATTAAAAACATTGTGCTTTCTTTACGGAACTTCTCCCGTATGGACGAAGCCGAAATGAAATCGGTCAATATCCATGAGGGCATTGATAGTACACTGATGATATTACAAAATCGGCTCAAAGCCAAGCATGACCATCCTGAAATTGAAGTAATTAAGGGCTATGGCAACCTGCCGTTGGTTGAGTGCTACGTTGGTCAACTCAACCAAGTGTTTATGAACATTATTACTAATGCTATCGATGCCCTCGAAGAACGAGACCAACGGCGTACATTTGAGGAAATTGAGCAACAGCCTAGTCAAATTCGGATTTGTACACAGTTAGTAGGTTCAGACAAAGTTCAAATTCGGATTGTGGATAACGGTTTGGGTATTCCAGAATCCGCTCAAAACCAATTATTTAACCCATTCTTTACGACTAAACCAGTTGGCAAAGGCACAGGATTGGGAATGTCGATCAGCTACCAAATTATCGCTGAGAAGCATGGTGGTTCATTGTGGTGCCATTCCATACCCGGTCGGTCAGCCGAGTTTGTAATTGAGATTCCGATTCGACAGGGGAGCAACGCGCTCATAGTGAGATCGTCGTGAAATGAGCTGGGGGAGAGCAAGGAGAAAAGAAAATAATTTTAATTGGTAGCTAAATGCCTAAAACCATTACTGGATAACAAATACACGCATTTTAATTCGGCATTTATTGTCCAAAGCTTCCCCAGCCTTGCCATCTCACAAAATCGCGCAGCGTCTTTGAAAGAGATACCCGAAGGGCTTAACCCTGTTTTGTCACTCTCGGAAAATAATAATCGAAGCAAGGTTCTGAAACTTTTATTGAGCCAAGCTTTGAGCCTTTATTTTCTAACAGTAAATCAAATTTATAGCTCAAATCTGGAAATTAAAGCTCCCAAGGGCTTTCAGTGATTGGCTTCTCCCAAAGTGATAAAAGCGGTTGACGGACGAGGCTATGTCCGCAATGGATGAAAGAAACCAATAGATATCTGCGAAAAAAGTTTATATTAAAATTGTGTCTTGACAGTTAAGACCGTTCCCTCAATGGTGTTCTTCGCC
>JAHHHN010000023.1 GCA_019359325.1 Mojavia pulchra JT2-VF2
GTTGTAAGAGTTTGGTGAAAAACTTTGAGAGAACTTTAGACCATGCCACTGCCAAACTCAATCTTTGTTTCATCAGGCTGATGCTCAAACGGCTGGCACATTTATAGATCCCAAATGGGTTCTATAGACAATCTCATTGACAGTATCCCAGGTAGCCGTGGCTAAAATTTGAGTGGGGTTGCCATTGGAGTCAGTTAGATAAGTTGTAGCATTTTTAGGCAGACTGGGAGTTTTGGGAACTACATCATCAATGGTGACTGTTTTGCCATCGTAACGGCCTGCTCCAGTCCCCTCTCCCGTAGGTAGACTTATGGCAATGTATGTCAGGTCATAAACTTGCATTTGCTGCCATAAGAATTTGCCAACAGTTTTGCGTTCGCGCCCATTCAGCAATCCTAGACGCATGGCATTGGCATTGATTTGGTTGACTTGATGGGGAATTGCTAGGTAGGCACTTAAATGGTCATTCACTTGGCTGCTAGTGCGCTGCATCAACTGCTTTGCTAGCTCCTGAACCGCTTTCTCACCATTTTTAAACGACAGATATCCCACTAGCCCCACTGCTCCAAATATCTGCAATACAAATGGCACTATTAATACCCATTGCAACGGCAGTGAGCGAGTTTTTTGGGAGAAAAAATTTTTCTTCATAATTGTGAAGGCTTAAGCATAAGGGAATGGGGAGCGATCGCCAGCCCCAGCACATTGGCTTTGGGAAGCGATAGGTGGGGAGATATCTGTGGCTTTAGTCTGTGCATCACAAAGAATCGCCTCAAGCATTATGCAATTTCGCTCCATGCTGCTTGAGCTTTAGTGATAGATAATACTCCTAGTCCTACTAACCTAGAAATTATTAGAATCTGCCAATTTTTACTCATTTTTTATAATTATTCCTTTTCCCTCAAGCATAAAAAATAAATTTTCTCTTTCAGATAAATTATTATTAGTATTTATCAAATTTTGGATAAATTTATCGACTAGTTTGAATTGATTTTTCAGTAAATTTCAGTAGACTGAAAAGTTTCGCCAACACCAAAAATGAGAAAAATAAGGTTGAACCTTTACTCCAAGAAACCAGAGAAATTGCAAAGATTCTAGCCCTCTTGTGTCACTATCGCAGTAGTATAATAATAATGTACAAAGCTTACAACGAAGACACAGAGCATGGTAGAGCCTCGTCCACCCATAAAAACCGTCAAGTTTGTGGATGAATATTGCTTGTGGTTAAAAACCTGTTTTCAGTTGTTAGGAATTTTGAAGCTTTCAAATATCTACATATACGATGTATTTCTGATTTAAAACGGAAAAGTTTACCTGAAATAGCGAAAATTGTCGGGCTAGATAACTATCAAGGATTACATCATTTCTTAACTACATCATCTTGGGAAGTAGAACAGTTAAGAGCTTTGCGATTGAAACTAATTTTAGAGGTACTAAAAGGAAGACCAATCATTTTAATTATTGATGAAACAGGAGATAAGAAGAAAGGAAATACCACAGATTATGTGAAACGGCAGTACATCGGAAATCTGGGAAAGGTTGAGAATGGAGTTGTAGCAGTCACCGCCTATGGTGTATTCTGCGGGATGACTTTTCCCTTACTGTTTGAAGTATACAAGCCACGGGAAAAATTGAAGCCAGGAGATATCCCTCTTCTGTCAGTTTCCGGGAGAGGCAAGTACTAAATAAGTAAAATTATCCAGAAGCATAAAAGGATTTAAACTGATTCATGGCACCAATTAGGTGATTGAATCCCCGCAATAAATCAGGATTAGGAAAGATATCTAACCAGGGGTAAATCAACGAAAACAGAAATAGCGGTTGGATAATTAAACGAAGGTTATTTAGAGTATTCTTCCATCCACCTTCATGGTTCCATTGTTGATGTTTAGAAAAATTTTCAGAATTACTTTCTTGTCTGTGAATTTCAATTTGGTGAGATTGATGTAAAGCTAAAAAAGCTGGAGATTTTAAACTAACCATTGTGTAAACACAAAAAATAATCTCCCACCACTTCTCAATATCCTTAAAATTAGTAAAGCGATAATCTGTCCAACCCAATTCCTGTTTACAAGTAACGAAAACCATATTCTACCCACGTTCTTAATCCATAGAGATCGCCTAAAATCTTCTTCAGATTTCCTTGAAGATTCGTCATGACAAACGAAGTAGAATTTTCCGGTAGTGTTTCTGGGTCAGTAGTTATTTCCCAATAAGTTATGGCTCTTCTTTTACCATAAACTATTTCTCGAATATATCTGGTTTCCGATTTTTGATTACTAAATGTTCTTTCAAATTTACACCACTTATTAGCCCTAACGCTTTGATTGGCTGGCAGCCAGACTCCGTGATTACTCCTAATTGCTACCACATAAGCAAGTTGGTATTCATTCAATTTCTGAATGAATTGGCTACTTTCACCCTTACGGGTTCGCCAGTCGCTTCAAGTCGGCAAAGCCGCCC
Organism: Mojavia pulchra JT2-VF2; assembly: GCA_019359325.1. Lineage (GTDB taxonomy): Bacteria > Cyanobacteriota > Cyanobacteriia > Cyanobacteriales > Nostocaceae > Mojavia > Mojavia pulchra. The sequence goes on from JAHHHN010000023.1 coordinate 2,464, forward strand.
AACGCGCTGGCTCACCATATAAACTATCCGCTAGTACCAATTCAATATTAAAGCCTTCATCGACTAACTCTGTAATTATCTCTGATGCTAAATCTATTTTTGTTTTATATTTATCTGATTCTTTTAGCGTCCCTTTCGGTTTATATATTTTTACACTTAACGGAAATGTTATATTCTGATAAACTCCATAAGCATTCACTGTTACTATCCCATTATCTATCTTTCCTACACTTCCTAGATACTGTCTAGCTACATAATCAGTCTTTTTACCTTTTTCTCTATCTCCGGTTTCATCTATTACTACCGTAATTGTTTGACCATTTAATGCTCTTTTTATTTTCTTTAATCTTCTTGCTTTTAACTCCTTTAATGACCAGTCTGAATTGGCTATAAAATGATGTAATGATTGGGGAGATTTTATACTTACAAATGTTGGCTATTTCTGGTAATGATTTTCTTTTAATCGGTGAAACTATTCCCAAGTGTAAATATTTAAAGCATTCATAATTTCTTACTTCTTTGAACAGGTCTTTGTACTCTGCACAATATTCATCTACGAGCGCAACTGTTGGGTGGGCATCTCTTGCCAAATGTTTCAGGATTTGTAATTATACATCCATTGCCCTGCTTAGTTTCCAGAGTTTTTTCTTTTAATCCTTTTATTTAGAATACCCGGAAACTGACAGAAGAGGGATAAAACAGGCTGTGGCGATTGCACTGCAAAATAATCCTTCCCCTAGCGAATCAGACTTTGCCGCAGCTGCAAATAAAGTGGTTCCTCATCTGCCACGCCAAAAAATCACAGAACCAGTGGTTCCTAAAATTCAGGAACCATTGGTTCCGCAACCTGCCAAAGTCACGGTTACGTCATCAACTCATCCAAGACACGGGGAATCAGGAACCATCCAAGCAACCAAAGCCCTAAACAAACAAGTCAAGCAAGCCTTAGAAAAAACGATTGATTTGCGATTGCCTTTGGCAGTGCGCCTCGCGCAATCGCTAGCTGTTGAACCCCCCAAAGAAAATGCCACCGAATGTCTGCGGCTGATGGGCATGGCGTTGAAGAATCTAGCCACCGCTATGAACAATACCCAAGCGCTCGAAGCTGCGGCGATAATTCTGGGGAGTGAGCCGACACAAAGCGCGATTGCGCGGAGCGCAGTGCCGAAGGCAATCGCATATCGAGCCGAGCAGTTGGAAATGCTACCCCAGGCTGTTAGTGATATTCGGCGGGCACTTTCACAGCCTCGGTGTACTTGGCAGGACTACTGGGCAGAATTAAGTACCCAGGAGACAGAGCTAATTACGGCTCTCCAAAACACATCTGCTGAACCGGACACAATTGGCGTTGGCTCTATCGTTGCCCATGCTGATCCTTACCGTACTTTGTATGTAGAGAGGGGTGAAGTCGTAGAGGATTTAGGCGAGGAAGTAGTGGTGGCTTGGGATCATTGGCGAAACGAGTCCAAGAAAACTGACAGGTACTTTCGAGACGAGTTGAGATTCTGGCAGGGCGAGAACAAGTAGATAAAACTCGCTTTGAGATAGCTAAAAACTTAAACGCGGCATGCGTGCAATGTCGCTCATATTGCCATGGAAAATTTAGGAGGGAATATGATTACAGCGTTAAAAGCAATTAACGGTGGTAGTAAACAGCGAAATGACTGTCAGCAGGCAGACGCAGAAAAATCAATTAAACCACACTGTAAAATCTCGATTGAGGATATCAACTGGGTTCGTCAGCAACCACCTTGTGTGCAGCAGTTGTGGTTGGACTCAGTAGCAGCAGAACAATTTGGTGGGGCTGCCCACAAGCTGGAAACCAATCTCACCTACAAGTCATTGCAAAAAGCAGGTGCAGCGTTGACTGCTCAAGGTTTGTTTCAGTTTGAGGAAGTGTTTGGCCGATTACCTTCCGGCAGACCTGGGCTGATTGGTTATCGCGTCCGTAACTTGCACGGTTATTACAATCGCTTTTACTGGGAATCGTCTACATCAGGCGAAACGAATTCTTGTGACGAGAAAGTTGTTCACGCCGGCAAGGAAATTAACCAAGCTGGGAGGAACCAAAACCACTCCGAAGCGAAACAAATCCAACCTGATTTGGAACAATTCCAAAAGAATGGTCAAAAAAACCAGGATTTGCAAGGCTTCCAGAAACCTAACAACGTTTCTAAGAACCTCTTAACTACCTACCAACCACCCACTAAGGTGGTTGGTAAGGTAGTTGGTTCTTCCACGCAAAACGAAAATTTGCAATGTGAGCAGACGGCGATTGCGCGAAGTGCAGTGCCGGAGGCAATCACATCCTTGAGGGATGCGTCGCCTCAGACTGTCGAAAGCGTGCAAGAAGAAAAAGAAGAGTTACCTGCGGTAACGGACTGTACGACGCTGACGGTTGTGGTGTACCGAGTCAATCTGCTTCGTTGTTGGCAGAGAAGAAAGATTTGGGTGATGATGCGATTGCGCGAAGCGCAGTGCCAAAGGCAATCGCCCTTCATGAAGACACTTTTTCCGCCGCGCCCGTCGCCGCAAATTCTGAAAATCCCAGTCAGCACCAAAATCAAGCTCAACTGAGTCAATCCGCTTCCTTGATGGTAGGGAACCAGGATTTGGGTGATGAGTCGGGAACCAATCATGAAGACCATCTTTCCGCCGCCCCTGCTATATCGAATTTGCCAGTACAGGAACCAAAAGCCCATCATGAAGGCTTTTGTGCTGTGACAGCTGACTCAAACCCTGAAAAATGGTCGTATGAGGCAGTCGTTGAGCGATCAAGAGTGCGACCCTGGCGCATGGACAAGTTGAAAATGGCAGAACAATTGCGGGAAAATCCAGGGAATGATTTTCTGATGGAGTGTTGGGCTGATGATCCGGCTTTGAGGATTGTGATCAAGAAGCTAGTGGCGAAGTGTCCGCAGTGGGGATTGGTTGCGACAGATGGTGTGCTGGTGAAGTGGGATGAGTAGCGTAAGCTATCGATTAGTCGCATATTTCAGCAACCGTTCCCACTCCCAACGCCACGCAGCATCTACCGTAATTTCTTTGCCGTTGGTGAACTTGATAAATTCTGTGCCTCTGATGCTATGCAAATACGGGTGTAGTATCTGTGTAGAATCTTACAGAAGTTACCAAGCCTTCTTCATTACGGTCAGTGAAAGCAACTGCTCTGATGGTTACAAGCTGCCCATTGTTACGTTGGTAATGATTTAGTGCTTCAAGGACAAAAGATGAATCGTTACCATAAATGTTCAGCAGGTCGTGTTCTAAACTAGCAAAGGTTTTCCAGTAAGCAGCAAGTCCTTGTATCACAACCTGTTTGCCTTCAAGGGGCGGATTATTATTTGACTGCACACAGCAATTTGGAGCTAAAAATTTGCCGTATGCCTCAATGTCTAAATTATCCAACGCTTCCAAGTATTTCAGATACCACTTGTAAGTTTCGGGTGAAAGTTGATTGATTCTGAGATTATTGGTTTTCACCAGTCACTCCTATTCAACTGTCTAACATAACGACGAAATCAGATTATCTCACTATGGTTTCCGCTCACAAACTCTTCAGTAGAGTTTGTCAGGTGTTGACACCGAGGCTGACTAAAACAATTTAAAATACAAAATACAAAATACAAAATTACTTTCTTCTTCCTCAATGCGTGAATTTTGAATTGGGAGCGAAGCTACTAACGCTCGTTCGTATTTCTTGAATATCTCGTATTCAACTGAGTCTTTTTCCCATAACCACACACTTAATTCACCTCCCAAGCAGTTATTTTCACTTTCTCTATAGTTTAATTGTTGAGCGAGATACACTGTACCTTAAAGTTTCGGCTAAATGCAGAGATTGGGCGCACAGTCAGGCGGTGCTAGGAGAATGCACCGGGTGCGTAGACGCTCTGTTTCGGCTTGTCGCAGACATCGCTTATCTCAGGCGATACGAATTTGGAAAGGGGTCAAGTCACCGGAAGCCGTGTTTGTTGCTGCTTGCAAAGAGGGGAGGAAACCGGAGGCACAACAGGCCAAGTCTGGTGTGATTGTTTGGTTCGAGTGGGCAAGGCGGGACAGGGGTACAGCCGGGATACGTGCAAGTGCGATTCGTTGTAAAATTTTGTAACATTAAAGAGTTGAAACTATTGATTTAGCGTTGTTTCCCACCGTGGTTTTGATGTCAACTGAAGATGAAAACATCACCAAAAATGATTGTTTATGGGCAAGCTTGCGGCACTGAAAGGGGTGAAGAGTTGATTTTATCGTGCAAAATGTTTGATGGCCCAAGATCATTTATGGGTAAGTTGGTAAATCAAAAAACACGCTCTGCAACAAAAATTTACAATGTGTCCTGTTTTGCGGGTATTCCGGCTAAACCCCAATATATCTTTATAACTTTTTGCTGCTTGGAAAATAAAAAAGCTTAAAATTTGTCTTTTTTATTCAAATTCAGCCAAATTGTGCAATGCCCTTCCACCACAACGCAAAACCGCCCCCTAGTGGTTCAGAGGGCGGCAGCGCTGTAGTGATCGTTTGGGCAGGGGTGGGGAGATGGAGTTAGGTTGGGGAGGGATAGGGTACAGCTAGTTTAAATTTCCAGCTGACTTAACAACTTGTTTCAACTCTTCAAAGGAGATACTACCGTCTTTATCTCCGTGCATAGCTAGCAATTCCTGGGGACTACTGACACCTGTTTCGGCTGAGATGATTGCGCTTAAGCCAGGACTTAAAAAAAGCTCATTTATAGAAACTTTGCCATCCTGATCGGTATCCAAGGTATTAAAAAGAGATTGAAGCTCGTGCTCGGTTGCCATAATTTTTTATCTGAATTAATTTTTTCAATTTAATATCTCAAAATTTTGACAAAGACACAAGGATAGTTAAGAAAAACTTAATCACTTATTCCTAATCGCTTTTGAAGTTCGGCTTCTATTTGCTCACCTATGATTGCTGGCACTCAACGCTATTGACGCGGTTGTTGGCAGAATATTCCTGGTAAATGATTGGAAAGGGTGAAATCACCGGAGGCTGTGTTTGTTGCTGCTTGTAAGGAGGGACGGAAACCGGAATCCGCACAGGTTAAATCTGAGGTAACGGCTCCCTTCGAGTGGGCGAGGCGGCAGAGGATTGTGATTGTAATGTCGGGGGAAACTGTGTACACGCTACTGGGGTGAGGCGGTGGCGTTGGCCCAGATGATGCTTTGTCATCCTCTCGGCGTAAATAATTGTAGCTCTCTTAACTCTTCTCCCTGACGACAGCACCAACGCTCAATGCGATCGCCTGGATAAAAACCCGGCTGAGGATAAGTCTCGTCTAGATACTCCACAATTAGGGTTGAATCCCAAAAAACGAGGCCATTTTCATCCACCAATACCGGAACTTTGCCAATGGGAGATAAACCCAGAAATTCTCTTGATTTATTGTTAATGTCTGTTTCTTTGAGTTCGCAAGGTAGCTGCTTCTCGTCCAGGACAATTCTCACTTTACGAGCGTAAGGCGATCGCTGTGTATAGCGAGCCAAAGAAGATAACTGTATCTTTAATAGATGAGGAATTTGTACCTGTACTCGTATTGGGAAAGTTTTGGTGTACGAAGGTGAAATCGCTAGCAGATCCTTGGAAAGGAAAACGCAGACGGATTTTATCTCCATCTTGTATGGAAAAGTCGCTGATCACAGCATGACCAGCTTGGCGATAACCATCCAATATTAAGAAGGTATCAGCAGATTGAACTCCTACGCTGGCATTCCCTCCGATTAAGATATCTACCTCTGCGGTATTAAAGCCGCCATTGCCATTTAAGGTATCATTACCCGCACCTCCTGAGAGCGAGTCATTGTCAGAAAATGAACCTGATAGGCTATCGTTACCACGACCACCTTTCATAGTGCTACCACCACCGCCAGCAATCAAAATAACGTTTTGGTTGGCTTGAAAAGCATCTATGATATTGAAGCTATCGCCGCCTTGAATGGTAACGCTTTCAATACCTTCGAGGGTATCAATACCGGTGACTGTTCCATCCGGTATGCCTCCTATTGACTTACCACCTCTGAGTATGCTGGTATTTGGGTCATTGGCAAGTGAGCGCAGCTGAAAGTTAGTATCGCCTTGGATAAATAAGAAATCATCACCTGCTCCCCCGATGTATTGGTCATTCCCCGCTCCATCAAAACTACTATCGGAAAAACTATCGTTTCCTGTTCCACCTTGGGCAAAGTCATTCCCTGCGCCACCATTCAAATTATTGTTGTCATTTCCACCGATGAGGGTGTCATTGCCATCATTACCACGTAGAAAGTTAAATCCTGCTCCTCCTACTATGCTGTCATCACCCCGACCACCGTTGATCTGATCGAGACCACTGCTACCTGTGATAGTGTCATTTCCATCACCGCCAAACAGAAAGGTTCGCCCTGATAACAAAACCTGAGAGGCATTAATCGTGTCATTACCCGTAGTACCAGTGAGTCTGACATCCTCAACTTCAGAAAACTTGTGAGCTAAATTACTAACAAAGAGCTGATTATTAGTCAAGAAATAATTTGAAGCTCCCTCAACACGCAGTTCATCATTACCTGCACCGCCAATCAAGGTATCGCCAACATCACCAACACTAGGAAAGTTACCGTTTTGAGCGATGAGAATATCGTTACCTGCGCCACCATTAGCGAGATTGTTTCCAATTCTACCAGAAAGGGTATCGTTGTCATCGCCGCCGTTGAGAGTGTCATTACCCGCACCACCATCAAGGGTGTCTCTGTTAAATCCACCATCAAGGGAATCGTTACCAAGTCCTCCTAATAGAGAATCGTTGCCGAAATTGCCTATTAAAGTGTCGTTGCCTGCGCCACCATTTACCGTATCGTTACCCGCCAAAGCATCGATTGTATCGTTTGCCCCATCAGCTACGATTTTGTCGTCGGCTTGGGTTATAGTTCCACTAATAATCGCCATAATTTTGTGTTTCCTTTGATTTGCTTATGAGTTTGTGTATTATTTCCAATTTTTCAAGCGAGCTAAATTTGACTCAAGCCAAATCCGAAACGATCGCTGTTATTACCAGGTTGCCTTTTGCACTCAAAAAGGTAAATGTGGATAATTTAAGGAGTTTGATTTCCAAAAAATTAAAAGATAAAAGTGTTAAGTAAGGTTAAGTAAGAAAATGTAAGGAGAGTCATCTTTGCCTAACTAGGTAAGTTCTAGATTTAAGCCATTTGAATATTGTTTGGTGAAAAAATCTGGAAAGTTAAAAATTCGGGCTGTAGATCAATATATAAATAGTTGTGATTCATCCCTGAGCAATGGACTTTGAAACAGCATTCAAAATATTAGATGCAGCAGTTGTTGCCCAGACAAAAAGACATCTGAAAGATATTGAAGTGGCAATACTTCGCTGTTCTTGGCAAGGGAAAAAATATGATGAGATTGCCCAAACTCATGGCTACACTACCGAATACCTACAGCATGATGTTGGCCCTAAGCTATGGCAGATGTTGTCAGAAGCAATTGGCGAAAAGGTTAGTAAAAAGAATTTTCAGGCAGCACTAGAGCGTCAGCGGCTTTCGCGCACTGCGGCTACACCTAAGCAGTTAGAAGCAATTTTTCATTCACACAAGCTGATATCATCTTCACAATTAAAAACGGAGAAAATGACATCAAATAGCTCAATTTTTCAAGAAAATGAGGAACCATTACTAACTGTAAACATCAATGAACGAACTCAACTAAATGCAGAACCAGAATTTCCGGTGGGTCAAGTCCCTCTGGCTTCTAACTTTTATGTTGAACGCCCTCCAATTGAAGAGCGCTGTTATCAAGAGATTTTGCAGCCAGGTTCTTTAATTCGTATCAAAGCACCCGGACAGATGGGTAAAACCTCGCTCATGGCTAGGATTCTCGATGAAGCCAGAAAACATGACTGTCAAACAGTATCCTTAAGCTTTCATTCAGCAGATAAAGCAGTTTTCGCTAGCTTGGATACATTTTTACGCTGGTTCTGTGAAAGTGTTGGTAGGAAACTGAAGCGGCTTCATCAGTTAGATGATTATTGGAGTATTTATGGCAGTAAGGACAAAACCACTGCTTACTTTGAAGAGTGTTTATTAGAAGAAATCGATAGCCCATTAGTAGTTAGCTTAGATGGTGTCGATCGCATTTTTCCATATCGTGACATTGCCGAAGACTTCTTTAGCCTGTTGCGTGCCTGGTATGAGTATGCCAAGTATGGCGATCGCAGTAGCGAACTCTGGAAAAAACTCCGGCTAGTTTTGGTACATTCCAAAGAAGTTTATATTCCGCTAAATATCAATCAATCTCCGTTTAATGTAGGTTTGAGCGTTGAATTGCAAGAATTTAGCCCCGAACAAGTCCAAATTTTAGTTGAGCGGCATCAGGGGCTAAATTGGACTAATGCTCAAGTGGAAAAACTAATGGACATGGTAGGAGGACATCCCTGCTTAGTACGTTTAGCTCTTTATCAGGTTCAACACCAGGACATCACACTTGAGCAGCTGTTGCAAACAGCCCCAACTGAAGCGGGAATTTACAGCGATCATCTCCGAGGACATTTGTGTAATCTCGAACATCATCCCAATTTAGCATCAGCTTTTAGCCAAGTTGTCAACAGTTTAGTACCCATAGAACTAGACTCGGAGTCAGCATTTAAATTACACAGTATGGGCTTAGTCGTATATTGTAATGACAATAAAGTGATGCCACGTTGCGGTTTGTACCGCCAATATTTTCAAAATCGCCTTAGTTAGCTATTAAGGAAGATGAGAGAGACAAGGAGACGCAAAGACGGTGAGACACGGGGATCTGGGGAAATAACTAATGACCATTGACCATTGACTGTTGACTCTTGACCTTGCAAATGAGTAAAGCAGAAAACTCGGCTTACAAATATCAAGTCGGAGGGAGTCTACAAATTGATGCTCCCAGCTATGTGCAGCGCCAAGCCGACAAAGATTTTTATGATGCGCTCAAAGCTGGGGAATTTTGTTATGTTTTCAACTCGCGCCAGATGGGTAAGTCTAGTCTGCGAGTGCAAACAATGCGTAAACTGCAAGCCGAAGATGTTGCCTGTGGTGTGATCGACATTACGGCGATTGGGAGTCAGGAGATTACGCCATCTGAGTGGTATTTGGGCGTACTGCGGAGACTGGCGCGTAGTTTTATCCCTAAATTCAAAGTATTAAATTGGTGGAGCGATCGCACTGGGCTGTCACCATTACAGTGCTTGAGTGAGTTTATCGAGTCAGTGCTGCTGCTAGAAGTGTCTCAAAACATTGTGATTTTTGTAGACGAAATAGATAGCATTCTCAAATTGAACTTCAAGGATGATTTTTTAGCTTTGATTCGGGCTTGCTATAACAAACGAGCCGATAATCCCGCTTACCAACGTCTGACTTTTGCATTGCTAGGGGTAACTACTCCCTACGATTTAATTCAAGACAAACACCGGACACCTTTTAACATTGGTCGAGCAATTGAACTCAACGGCTTTCAATTGTCTGAAGCTCAACCATTAGCTGAGGGATTAGCAGGTAAATTTGTTAATCCTCAGATAGTTTTGCAAGAAATATTAGCTTGGAGTGGCGGTCAACCTTTTCTGACTCAGAAGCTTTGTCAGTTAGTTGTGACCTCTTCCTCTGTCATTCCACCAGATGGTGAAGCAGAGTATATTGATAAACTCGTGCGATCGCAAGTAATAGAAAATTGGGAATCTCAAGATGAACCAGAGCATTTAAGAACGATTCGCGATCGCCTTTTTTGCCGATGCGCCGATGGCAATGGTATTTTGAGAAGCGAACAGCGCATTAAAAAGTTGCTCAAGCTTTATCAGCAAATTTTACAAAAAGGTCAAATAACAGCAAATAACAGCCATGAGCAAATGGAATTGCGGTTATCAGGATTGGTAGTCAAGCAACAGGGTGTATTAAAAGTTTATAACCGCATATATGCAGATGTTTTCAATCAAAATTGGCTTGATAAAACGTTATTAGGTTTACAATCTGTTGAAATATCGCCTCTGTCCAGCAAGCGCCGTCTGCAAACAGTGCTAATTCTATCTGTGATTGTCACAGCCTTGGTAATAGGCGTGCGCCATATGGGACTATTACAAACTTTGGAGTTAAAGGCTTTCGACCAACTGCTGCGGCTGCGCCCTAGCGAACAACCAGATCCTCGCCTTTTGGTAGTTGCGATCGCTGAAGATGATTTTAAGCTACCAGAACAGCAAAATAGAAAAGGCTCACTCTCAGATCGCGCACTTGCTTTACTTGTACAAAAACTTGAAAAGTTGCAACCACGAGCCATTGGTTTGGATATTTATCGCGATTTCCCTGTAGATTCCAAGGAATCATTTTTAGCTGCTTGGATGCGACGCAAGGACAATTTCATTGCTATTTGCAAAGTCAGCGAACCTCAAATTAACGAACCAGGTGTTTCACCTCCCCCAGAAATTCCTCCAGAACGTCAAGGCTTTAGTGATTTTGTCAAAGATAGCGATGGTATTGTCCGCCGTCATTTGATTGCGATGCAACCAGGCGACTCATCACCTTGCACTACGCCCTACGCCTTCAGCGCTCAATTGGCATTTCGTTATCTAGAAGCAGAGAGTATATCTGCCAAGTACACCAAAAATCAGGAGTTGCAAATTGGCAAAGTTGTATTTAAGCGCTTGCGTTCACACATGGGTGGTTATCAACAATTGGATGACTGGGGCTATCAAGTATTGCTGAATTACCGTTCCTTTAACTCTCCCTTACAGGTTATAGAGCAAATCACGCTCAAAGATGTACTCAAGGGTGCGATCAATCCCAATAAAGTGAAGAATCGAATCGTACTTATCGGTATTACTAACCAAAGCGCTGGTGATTATTTTCCTACACCTTACACTACTGACCAAAAGCAAGAAATACCAGGAGTTATTGTTCATGCTCAAATGGTGAGTCAAATTCTCAGTGCCGTTTTAGATGGGCGCACTTTATTGTGGGTTTGGCCTATTTGGGGTGAAGTTTTATGGATATTTTACTGGTCTATTATTGGCGGAATAGTAGCATGGCACATTCGTAATCTCTTGCTTTTAGGACTGATGGGAATTTCTGTAATTGTGCTTATATCTGCAATTAGCTTTGTGATGCTTCTGAAAGGCATTTGGATACCACTAATTACTGCCGTACTAACATTGGTAGTTACAGGCACTAGTGTATTACTTGTAATTTACAATTTGGAACTTGGAAAGCCACATAGAAAGGAATGATTCCGAAAATAAGTTTCATGCCTTTGATGAGATAAATAGCCTTCATGAATTCGCTGCTTATATTGAGCTAATAACTATAAACCAATATAAAGATGTCAAAAATTTAAGATAAATTATTTGTGGGGGCACTACATCCAAAATTTTTTGGTATATCAAACTATCTTATTGGTGCCGTGCCCCTACGACTTATTAAATATGACTTTATTAAGTATGAATTATGAATTACAAATCACGATTTAGTATCAAACTTGCCTGCGCGTTCGCTTTAGTATCGCTTGGCTTTACCCTAGTACCAACACAGCATGTAAAATCTCAGCTTCCCGGAACGGAGATTTTTAACGCACCTCCACCGCCACCTGATATTAAAGCACCTGGTAATCGCACAGCAGGAGGAAAACGCGGCTGCTCGGTCATGAGTGAACAGCTTGCTACATCCAGCGATAAGCGACTGACAGCCTTAGTTCCAGTTTATGGATCTGGAAATGCGGAACTAGTCTTTGGATTAACGACTCTCTCGCAGCCAACTTTCTGGTTTTACGTTCCTTATGTAACCACAGCTTCCGCAGAGTTTGTGCTACAGAATGAAGCGGGACAGACCGTATACAAAAGACCTGTATCATTGTCTGGAAAACCAGGAATTATCACTATTTCTCTGCCATCAACAGCTTTCTCATTAGAAATTGGTAAGCGTTATCATTGGTATTTTGATGTTTACTGTAGTCCACAACAACCACCTGTTTATGTTGATGGTTGGATAAAAAGGGTCGAACTCAACGCTACTGTGAAAAATCAGTTAGAGAAAGCAACGCTCAAGCAACGCGCTGCTCTTTATGCCACTAATGGTATTTGGTACAATTACCTGACTGCTTCATCTGAACTTCGCCGTCTAGACCCAAAACGAAATGATTGGGTTAAAATCTTGCAATTTATTGGTTTAAATAATATCGCTTCAGAACCGATAGTAGACTGCTGTAATTGAAAGGGCAGAGGGCAGGAGGCAGAAGCAAGGAGTAAAAATTTTTGTATTTGGTTGTGCCAAAACATGGCGTGAATGGCTGACTTTAAAATACTACTTCGACAACTATCGATGTAGATACCCCAATGACGCCAGTACTCTACGAGAAGCCCTACGGGCGTCTACGCTCAAGTCGGGAAACCCTTTCGGCAGTTCCTCCTGAGGGGAATTGCCTCACCACGCGACTGGCTCACCCATGCCAATTTTCATGCGTGGCGGTGAAACTTGTTTCATTGGGACTGCCTTCTGCCTTCTTCAATCACCTTAAATTTCCTTACTTAACCTTAACTCTGATTTTTATAGCTGAATTTTATTGAAAAAACTCCTTAAATTATCCACATTTACGTTTTTGGATTCATAGGAGAACCTAATAATATCAACTACTCAAAGGAGATGCGAACAACACCAATAGTATTGGTAACTAGACATGATGTTTCCAGGTTATCAATATTAGGTTTCACAATATACAAATATCATCTTTTCTCTTTTTTGCATAAATTTCTCAGCTCACCTTTGTTAAACAAACACAGAGTCAAATCGAAGATTAACTCCTGTACTAATTACAACATTACAATTTATTGAGGAACTCACATGGTTACTAAAAACGGTACTATTTACAACGACAACGGCACAATTCAAAACGGAGTCTATTATCCTATTCTCGCTGGCACTAATGGTAACGATCAAATCTTTGGATTGGCAGGCAACGATATTTTAGACGGTGGTACAGGCAACGACAGCCTTTATGGTGATGCTGGTAATGACCTTTTACGCGGTGGCGACGGCAACGATTACTTATCTGGTGGTGTAGGACACGATACCCTAGTAGGGAATCGTGGCGCAGACACGTTTGTTGGCGGAGCAGGTAACGACCTGCTAATTTGGAACAACGGCGACGGCAGTGACAAAATGAGCGGTAACGACGGCTACGACGTAGTGCAAGTCAATGGTGCGCCTGTAGGAGATAACTTCCGTTTGCAACAGGATGCCCAAGGCAGAGCTATTTTTGACCGATTGAACCTTGTACCGTTCACTTTAACTGTAGACACTGCCGAGAAGTTTGAGATCAATGGTCAAGGTGGCGATGACATCTTAGATGTTAACAGCCTTGCAGCGACGAGTGTAACTTTAGTAGAGTTCAAAGGCGGCGCTGGCAATGACTTGCTTGATGGTAGTGGCACAACTACATCTTTGCAAGGTTATGGCAATGATGGCAACGATACCCTCAATGGTGGCGCAGGCAAGGACAGTCTCTACGGTGATGCTGGTAATGACCTTTTACGCGGTGGCGACGGCAACGATTACTTATCTGGTGGTGTAGGACACGATACCCTAGTAGGGAATCGTGGCGCAGACACGTTTGTTGGCGGAGCAGGTAACGACCTGCTAATTTGGAACAACGGCGACGGCAGTGACAAAATGAGCGGTAACGACGGCTACGACGTAGTGCAAGTCAATGGTGCGCCTGTAGGAGATAACTTCCGTTTGCAACAGGATGCCCAAGGCAGAGCTATTTTTGACCGATTGAACCTTGTACCGTTCACTTTAACTGTAGACACTGCCGAGAAGTTTGAGATCAATGGTCAAGGTGGCGATGACATCTTAGATGTTAACAGCCTTGCAGCGACGAGTGTAACTTTAGTAGAGTTCAAAGGCGGCGCTGGCAATGACTTGCTTGATGGTAGTGGCACAACTACATCTTTGCAAGGTTATGGCAATGATGGCAACGATACCCTCAATGGTGGCACTAGCAACGACACTCTTTATGGCGATGCTGGTAATGACCTGTTACGTGGTGGTGCAGGCAAAGACACTCTCTACGGTGGCACTAGCAATGATTATCTCCTTGGTGGTTACGGTGCTGACGTACTGTATGGCGGTGCTGGCGCTGATAAATTTGTCTTCAACTCCGTATCCCAAGGTATTGATATCATCAAAGATTTCCAGAAAGACTGGGCGCAACCGAGCTTATCAGACAAAATCGAGATTAGCAAAGTTGGATTTGGTGCTAGTTCCATTTCCCAGTTCAACTATGACAGTTCTTCTGGTGCGTTGTCCTTCCTGGGCACTCAGTTCGCTACTATCGAGAACAAGCCTGCTGGCTTTTCAACCACCACGGACATTGTGCTGGTGTAAAACTCTGTTGTAGTTGCAATACCTTTGCCAAAAGGTAGCAAAATTAAGTTCATCCCACCCCTAAAAGGAGTGGGATTCTAATGAATTTACCCTCAGCCTGTAGCCAATCAATTGTGGCTAGTAATCGTTTTTTAGCACTTATCCGCAGTTGATTCAGGTAGTGCAGCAATTGGGGTAAATCCTGTTAATCGTTTCATAATTAGTTGGTGTGGCGGCTCATCAAATAAACTGGTCTTTTAACTCGCCTGTTACTGGAATCACCCACAGTTCGGTGAATGCTTCGTTGGTGAAATTTTCGTTGATTGTGAGTAAACGGTCTGGACGAGAAATAGCGATTGCGCTAAAGCGCAGTGCCAAAGGCAATCGCAAAATCCGCCTTGTTACCTTTGAGATAACCACCCTGCTGTGCTTCCAGAATTGTTAGTTTTGGTGGGCAGTCTAAAAGAAATTGCCCGTACTCCTTGGCGCAGTTCGCTTGCAGTTTTGGTTGGCTGGGAGGAATAAAAAAAACGCTGTTGTTGATTCTTATCGTTTCCATAGTTGTGTATGTGTTGATGAATACAGAGAGTGCGGTTGTGTTTGCTGTAATGTTGATGACGGCGCAAGAGAAACTCCCCATTACCTCAATGAACAATCATCATTGGGGTACTTATTTTTCAGCAGTCCTTCTCCGTATTCATTGGCTAGATATATGTCTTGGGCGTAATATTTCATGCCGATAATTTGACCTCGTTCTGTTCGCTGTCCAAAAGTAAATCGAGGGTATGTCCAACCCTTGGGAATCAAGATTGTAGGTTCCATTGTTTTAGTTAGTGAATGGTTATTTGTTGAGATTGAAAGCTTTAATTAAGCTGCAATGTTGCCGTCTGTTTTGGCCATACTTGCAGTGTTCAGAAAATCATCGAGTGCTACTGCTGCATTTAACGGTTTGGCGTACTGTTTCTCGTCTACTTCGTTTGTCCAATGCGTGATGTGTTGAAAGACCAAACCCAACATTGATTCACATTTGTAGACACGGTAGATTTTGGGGCAAACTCCATTGCAGTAGACCAACGTGTAACCTGAAATTTCGATTAACTCTGCGTTTGGATGATTTGGGGACAGAAGTATTAGTTCGCAGCATTCGCCCCAATCAGGATCTTGCAGGAATGACATAGTTACTTTGTGCCATGATTTTTCTATCGTTTTCGTTGTATTGGCGATCGCTCTGCTTGAAGAGATAGGCATTATCGAAAAGCAGAAGAATCGCGGTAACGGTCAGGATCGGACATGGCAGTATAAATTAAACTTCGATGTACTGAATAGGTTATTGGAACATGGCAAGTGCAAAACTGAACATTCGAGATTCCATGCAGAACAATACCACAGATCCCATCCAGAAGCTTCAAAGCCACAACAACACTCTGCTGTTGAGCTTGAAAAAAGTGAGCCACTTGCAATCTTGGCGGTTCCCGTCGATTGCAAAGTGGCGAACCCTCTGGGTGAGGAAGTGAAAACCGAGATTTTGGACTGCGCCGAGGAACCAAAACAAACCGGGATTGTTGACTACGCCCTAGAACTAGAGCAACCCCAAATTTCTCGCTTCGTTGATGAACAAGAACAAGATTACTCGACTACTGAGACAGATACTCATGAGGATCATTCTTCCGCCGCCCCGGTTGTGTCAAATTTTTGTGACGAAGACTCTGGTGATGATTCTGCTTTCGAGCCTGTTGAAAAATCAATACAACCTAGTAACCAAGAGGTTCAGGAAGTATTACAGCAGTTACGGGAAATACCTTGTACTCCACAGTTCCGGTTAAATGCAGAGATTCAACGTACAGTTAAGCGGTACTGGGAGAATCTGCCGGGTACGTAGACGCTCTTAGCGGCTTGTCGTAGACATCGCCTACCTCAAAGAAGCGATACGGACTTGGAAGGGGATCAAGTCGCCGGAGGCTGTGTTTGTGGCTGCTTGCAAGGAGGGGAGAAAGCCGGAATCTGCACAGGTGAAATCTGCTGTGAAGGATTGGTTTGAGTGGGCGAGGCGGCAAAGGATTGTGATTGCGATGTCGGGTAAGGTTGTGTACACGCCGGATGGTAAGGCGGTGGCGTTGGCAGAAATGATGCGGCGGTATCCGGTGGGGGAGTAAGGTCTGCATCTGGCCAAAATTCTGAAATGGTCGAGTGAGGCGATCTCTGCTCGGTCGAAGACGCAAGAGAAAATTTCTTTTTTGTGTTTTTATAAACTGTACCCCACAGTTTTGGCTAAACCTTGATCGTTTCTGTATAAAAATAACCACGTAGGCTAAGTATTTAGCTGTTATTAGATGTATCCTACTAGCAATAGTTTCTTTCATGGCGTTTGATATGTTTATCTAATTAATACCGCTTGAAGACTAATACAAATAGCAAACAGGAGGGCTAGGAAGGATAGGGAAGCAAGCATAGATATATAATTATTTGGTCGTCAAAAAGTTCTGTGAGTGCTATTAAGCGGTAGCTTGCATTAGTTTATTCTGATTCTAAAGCGTATTATTTTTTTCAGTTACTTACAGTGTTTATATTTGCAAAGAATTGCAGTTTAACGTCAAATTATTGTTTGATACAGGATAAGATTAGCGAAGGATATTAACCTAACAGTGCCTGTTAAGTTAGACTCGTAATTCTTGGTAATCTGCGCTAATAATTCACTATGCGGATCTTACTGGTCGATGATGACGAGCTAATTGCTGAAGCTCTGGTACAAGCTCTCACTGACCAGCATTATGTTATAGATGTTGCTACGGATGGTCAAGCAGGTTGGGAGCTAGCCGAGGCATTTGCTTACGACTTAATTCTGCTGGATGTGATGCTTCCTAAGCTAGACGGTATTAGCCTTTGTCGGCAGTGGCGCTCGCTTGGACTGCGTTCGCCAATTATTCTTTTGACTGCTCAAGACAGCAGTACCAAAAAAGTCATGGGTTTGGATGCAGGAGCGGATGACTATGTGGTGAAGCCGTTCGAGATGAAAGAGCTGCTAGCGCGAATTCGAGCTTTACTAAGGCGAGGAAACTCGACTTCTTCTCCCTTATTGGAATGGGGAAACTTGCATCTTGATCCCAGTAATTTTGCAGTTACGTATGATGAGCAACCATTACATTTGACCCCAAAAGAGTATAGTCTTTTAGAACTTTTCCTCCGCAATCGCCAGCGCATATTTAGCTGTAGCACAATATTAGATTGCATTTGGTCGTTTGAAGAATTGCCAGGAGAGGAGACAGTTAGATCTCATATAAAGGGATTACGGCAAAAACTGAAGGCAGCAGGAGTCCCCGAAGATCCAATCGAGACAATATATGGCATTGGTTATCGCCTCAAACCATTAGAACAACAAAAGGCACCCAAGGGGCAAGTAGTGCCCAATCGCCTCTCGCCAGATCAAAAGCAGCAAACTGTGGTAGAGATTGCTAAAGTCTGGGAGCGAACCAAAGAAAAGTTGAGTCATCGCATAGCCACAATCGAACAAGCAACGACGGCGCTACGACAAAATCAGCTCTCGCATGAATTGCAATTTGCGGCAGAACGGGAAGCTCACAAGCTAGCAGGTTCGCTAGGGATGTATGGCTTTGTCCAAGGTTCACGGCTAGCTCAAGAAATAGAACAATTTTTTCAATCAAAAGAGCTGGTAGATCGAAACCAAACGCTGCATTTATCTGAATTAATTGTGGCATTGCGTCAGGAGTTGCAACAAACAACCGCAGGACAGAAACCTGAGGTGTCGTCACCAGACAAACGACCTTGGCTATTGATCGTCGAGCAGGATAAGTCCTTGGCTAAGGCGTTGGTCGTCGAGGCTGCTACTTGGGGAATGCGGGCAGAAATAGCTAGAACTCCTACTCTAGCCAGAGAGCGAATATCTAGCGATCGCCCCGATATAGTACTGCTGGATCTCTGTGCTAATACCCCACAGGACAATCTAACGCTGCTGTGCGAATTGAATGCCTGCACACCTCCAGTCCCAGTGCTAGTGCTTGCAGATCGCGAACGTTCAATCGACCGAGTAAAAGTAGCTCGTTTAGGCGGACGCGGATTTTTACCTAAGCCCGTGACTGCATCTGAGGTGCTAAAAGCAGCTACAGCTTTGTTGCAGCGCACTCGCACTACTGCGGCTAAAGTCATGGTGGTGGACGATGATTCCCAAGTGCTGACGGCACTTCACAGTTTACTAGAGCCTTGGGGATTCAAGCTCTCTACTCTCGATTGCCCCTTGCAGTTTTGGAATAACCTAGAAACTGTAGCACCAGATTTGCTAATTTTGGATGTAGAAATGCCCCAGATCAGTGGAATCGACTTGTGCCAGTCCGTCCGTGCTGATATGCGTTGGAGTGGTTTGCCGATCCTGTTTCTCACAGCCCATACAGATGCAGATACAATGCAGCAGGTGTTTGCAGCAGGTGGCGATGATTATGTGAGTAAGCCGATTGTTGGGCCAGAACTGGTCACCCGCATCCTCAATCGCTTAGAGCGATCGCGCTTACTGCGAAATTTGGTGGAAGCTGATGCCTTAACTGGAGTTGCCAATTACCGCAAGTCAAGCCAACAACTGACTCAGTTTCTTGAGCTATGCGATCACCACCAGCAGCCACTTTGCTTTGCTGTCTTAAACTTAGATCGCTTCAAACAGATCAACGAGTGCTACGGTCATACCAGTGGCGATGCAGTACTGTCCCGACTGGGAGGACTACTGCATCGCCACTTTCAAAGTGATGATGTTGTAGGCCGCTGGGGAGGAGCAGAGTTTATTGTGGGGATGTATGGCATGACTCGCTCTGATGGAATCAAGCGGCTAGCCGAAGTCCTAGAGGCTCTACACCAGCAGAAGTTCACAGCTTTTGACGGCACTCAGTTTCAAGTAACCTTGAGTACTGCTGCGATGCAATATCCCCAAGATGGTATTAACCTGCCAGCACTTTATAAAGCGGCGGCAGCGGCGTTGCGCCAGGCTCAAGCAGTGAGAGGCGATCGGGGAAATGCCCCAACTCTTGACTGAATAGCAGCAAAAGCACTGATGGGGCGAATCCCCAGGCTGAGGGAAGAGAGGTATAAATTTATGCGAAGTAGCGAGCAAATTAAGGCAGAAATCGAGGAGAAATTCGGTTTTTTTCCCCCCTTCTTCAGCCCAGCAGAACAGAACCCACAGGTATTGGAAAATCTATGGCAACAGACGGTTTGTGCCTACGTCAACAATCCGCTGTCGCCGCTATTTAAGGAAAAGCTGGCTGCGTACCTTTCACGCTACTGTGCCATTCCCTACTGCATGATTTGTCATAGCTGTTCCCTACGTCCCTTGGGGGTGAGGGCGCGGGAAGTGTTGAACCTGCTGGAAGCACCTCCCCCAGACCAAAGGGATATAAATGCTCATTTGCAGGTACTCGCTGATCATTCTGAGCAGTTGGCAGTTTTGTCAAATTGGAATTCAACTATTGAAGAAAGCCTGCTCATCTGTGCAGTCTTTATTTCCTTGGAAGGAGAGGTAGCTGATTACTATCGCACCCAGTTGCGCCACTTGCTGGGTACAGTCAATTACCAGCACTTAGTATCCTTCATTGCTTACGTAAAGACATGTCATGTTTGGATGGAAGCTCACCCCGAAGTGGCACATACAGCAGACAAGCGAGCTATTGAGCATTTTAGTTTTTTGCTGGAGGACGAGCCAGAATTAGCTGACTTTTTTCATCACTACTGGGAGAGAATCAAACGCGAACGCCAGAACTGGGCAGAACAGCGAGCAGCGATCGCCGAGCGCCAACAACATGAGGCAGCGCTACGCCAAAGCGAGGAGCGCTTAAGTTTAGCCTTGGAAGCTGCTCACATGGGTAGGTGGGACTGGGACATTCTGACCAACAAAGTGTTTCACTCTGTCACCACGGAAGCACACTTCGGTTTTACCCCAGGCTCTTTTGGTGGCAGCTATGAAAGCTTCCTCGCCAGCGTTCATCCCGACGATCGCCAATGGCTTCATCAAGCAGTAACGCAAGCTGTGCAAGCAGGAGCAGACTACGAAATTGAATTTCGCGTTATCTGGCCCGACAGTTCTATTCACTGGGTGGCGAGCAAGGGTCAAGTCTATTACGACAAGACTGGCAAAGCGGTGCGGATGACTGGGGTAACGATGGACATTACCGAGCGCAAGCAAGCAGAAGTGGCGTTGCAAAAAAGCGAAGAGCGCTTCCGCTTTTTAGCCGAATCGATTCCCCAGCAAGTGTGGATTGCCCAGCCAAATGGCGAACTCAGCTATGTTAACCAGCGCGTCCTTGACTAGTTCGCGTCTACCCGTGAGCTAATTCTCGGTTGGGGATGGCAGGAAAAGATTCATCCAGAGGATTTACCGCAGTGTCTCGAGCGCTGGCAGGATTC
The DNA here is from genome assembly GCA_019359325.1 of Mojavia pulchra JT2-VF2. Taxonomy (GTDB): domain Bacteria; phylum Cyanobacteriota; class Cyanobacteriia; order Cyanobacteriales; family Nostocaceae; genus Mojavia; species Mojavia pulchra. The sequence goes on from JAHHHN010000023.1 coordinate 23,244, forward strand.
CCTGGCAACGGGCGAGCTTTACGAAATTGAATTTCGCTTGCAGCGAGCGGCTGATGGAACTTATCGTTGGCACTTAGGACGCGCTTTACCTCTGCGCGATCGCGAAGATGCGATCGTTAGTTGGTTCGGGACGAATACAGATATTGACGATTTCAAGCGTGTAGAGGAAGAACGGAAGCAACTGTTTGCCCACGAACAGGCAGCACGCGCCGAAGCAGAGGCAGCTCGCAACCAAGTCGCCAATATTTTGGAAAGTATCACAGATGCCTTTTTTGCTGTTGATAGCCAGTGGTGTTTTACCTACCTGAATCAGCAAGCAGAACAACACCTACAGCGCTCGCGTGCTGAATTACTAGGTAAAAATTTGTGGGATGAGTTGCCAGAAGCAGTAGGTTCTAAATTCTATGAGGAATATCACAAAGCGGTATCGCAGCAAATTAGTGTCGAATTTGAAGAATTTTATCAACCACTTAACACCTGGTTTGCAGTACATGCTTATCCCAATCAAAAGGGGCTATCAGTTTTTTTCCAAGACATTAATGAACGCAAGCGGGTGGAGGAAGCGCTACGGCAGAGCGAGGAGAAGTTCCGTAATCTCGTCGAACAAACCAGTGATTGGGTGTGGGAAATTGATGCCAACGGTATCTTCACCTACGTCAGTCCAAAAGCGTCAGAAATTATCGGCTACGAAATCGCAGAGATTCTCGGTAAGAGTACTTTTGACTTGATGGCGGTGAATGAAGTCAAACGATTTGCCCAAGTGATTAGTTACTTTATCTCTACACAACAGCCTTTCACCCGACTTGAAAAAACGCTGACGCACAAAGATAGTCATCTAGTTGTGCTGGAAACCAGTGGCTCTCCCGTATTCGATTGCCAAGGTGTTTTTCAAGGTTATCGCGGTATTGCTCGTGACATCACCGAGCGCCGAGAAATTGAACGGTTGAAAGATGAATTCGTCTCCGTAGTTAGCCACGAATTACGCACGCCCCTAACTTCGATTCGCGGTGCTTTAGGTCTACTAGCCAATGGCGTAGTACGCACCCAGCCCCAAAAGAGTCAACGGATGTTGGACATTGCACTGAATAATACAGACCGGTTGGTGCGCCTGATCAACGACATTCTTGATATCGAACGCATTGAGTCAGGCAAAGTCACTATGACAAAGCAAGCCTGCGATGCAGCCAGCTTGATGATCCAGTCAGCAGATACCATGCGGGATATGGCTGAAAAGGCAGGAGTTACTTTATCAGTTTCTCCCGTAGCAACCCGATTATGGGCTGACCCAGACCGAATAATTCAGGTTTTAACGAATTTGCTCAGTAATGCGATTAAATTCTCCCCTGAAGGTTCTACCATTTGGCTGACTGCTGAACTTGTCAGGAGCGAGCAAGTGGAGCGAAACTCCTCACTTGAGCTGTTGTTCCAGGTAAAAGATCGGGGTAGGGGTATCCCAGCTGATAAGCTGGAAACGATTTTTGGACGCTTCCAGCAGGTCGATGCTTCTGATTCGCGTAAAAAAGGTGGAACTGGGTTAGGATTAGCTATTTGCCGTAGCATCGTACAGCATCACGGGGGGCGAATTTGGGCTGAAAGCACGCTTGGGGAGGGTAGTACTTTTTACTTTACGCTGCCAGTACTGGGATCGGAATCAGCAGTGGCGATCGCCGATCCTAGCAATCCCTTAGTGCTAGTGTGCGATGACGATCCCTCAATTCGAGATGTGATGCAAGCTATGCTAGAAAAGCAGGGCTACCGAGCGGTAACAGTAGCTTCGGGTCAGGCAGCCATAGAGCAGGCAGTGGCGCAACCGCCTGATGCAATTCTCCTGAACCTCATGATGCCTGGTATGCATGGCTGGGAAACTTTAGCAATTCTCAAACAGCAGCCGAACACTCAAAAAATTCCGATAATTATCCTGAGTGGTTTATTGCCGGATGCTAGAGAAGTGCCGCATCCAGGAATAAGTGACTGGATTGTTAAGCCTCCAGAGCAGCAGCAGCTATTCCAAGCTCTAAAGCGGGCTTTAAGTGGCTCGGATCGGCATATTAGAGTTTTAGTGGTAGAGGACGATTTAGATTTAGCACAAGTACTGATCTCCATGTTTGAGCATTATGGCATCGAAACCTACCATGCTCAGACAGGACGGGAAGCCATCCAGATGAGCCAGCGCGTTATCCCCGATCTGCTGGTACTTGACCTAGTACTGCCGGAATGTAATGGTTTTACTGTAGTAGACTGGCTCCGACAACACAATCGTCTGTGTCAAGTGGCATTGGTTGTGTACACTGCTAAAGACCTAGACGACTCCGACCGAGAACGTTTGAAGCTAGGACAGACCTTGTTTCTGACTAAAGGGCGGATTACAACGGAGGAATTTGAACGCCGAGTGATTAAATTGCTCAACCTGATTATTGGCGGCAGGAAGGAAGACAGTAACCATGACAGCCAGACGGATTTTGATCGTTGATGATGAAGAAGATATCAGGGAAGTTGCCCAACTCACTCTCGAAGCGGTAGGCGGTTGGGAAGTATTAACTGCTGCCTCAGGAAATGAAGCGTTAGCCACAGCCGCTTCCCAACAGCTAGATGCCATTCTCCTAGACATCATGATGCCCGATTTAGATGGGATTGCTACTTTTCAACAGCTACAGGCTAATCCCGTCACCCAGCATATTCCAGTGATTTTGCTAACAGCAAAAGTGCAGGTTGCCGATCGGCACCGATTTGCTGAATTAGGTTTAACAGCAATGATTGTCAAACCCTTCGATCCAATGATTTTACCTGACCTGGTAGCAGATGTCTTGGGCTGGAGTGACTAAATTTCGCTCTTCACAATTTCTCCAGTTTTTAGCTTTAATCTTAAAACTAATACCAATTCAAATAATGTTTGCGACACATCAATTATTCGTAAGGGGTTGAGAAAAAATAAGTTGGTCAGGCTTGGCACGCGCCTTAAGGGGCGCGTGCCGCCTCCATGAGAGATTGTGAATGAATTGATATATATAAGCCTGACCAACTTATTCCTTCGGGAATGCTAAGGGCACAACATTGTTTTGCACTTACCAATCTGTCGCATTCTTTTGTGAGAATACAACAGCTAATTCTGGGGCTGTTCTTTTTACTAGCGATCGCCACACTCAAAGGAGTTACAACATCATGATTACAGGTTTTCAGTGGATTCCCCTTATCTCCAGTGTTGTTATAGGAGTCTGCTTGATTCATCTAGCTTATTGGTGGGCTAGTTAGTCAATTAGTAGGACTTGTCTGATTAAAGATTTCTATTGGTTTAAATTAGGAGTTCTGCATGTACAAACAAAGATATTGGTTGTCTGCCAAGGGAACCGATCAAGCAAAGACAGCGAAGGTTAAAGTTTTCTACCTAGCGTGCAGTTACAGTAGTTTTCCCCAGTGCAGCAGGATAGAGTAACTGTGTTAGCTAGACGCATTCTGATTATCGAAGATGAAGATGATATCCGAGAAGTTGCCCAACTCACTCTCGAAGCAGTAGGCGGATGGCAGGTATCGACTCCTGCCTCGGCGAGTGAGGGGTTAACTAAGGCTGAAGTTGAACAGCCAGATGCGATTCTCCTAGATATCATGATGCCCAATATGGATGGACTCGCTACTTTTCAGCAGTTGAGGACTAATCCCGCAACTTGGCATATTCCAGTGATTGTGCTAACAGCAAAGCTTACTAACCTGAAGCGATTCGCCCAAATAGGTGTAGCAGCAATGCTCGCCAAACCTTTCAATCCAATGAGCCTGGCTCGTCAGGTAGCAACAGCTCTGGGGTGGAGCTAAACCAAGATCGCCTGCAACTCACGCTCCAACACCTGAAACAAAGTTTGCGATCGCTAACATATATATTTTTTGAAAAAGTTCCCTCATTCTTCACAGTTTCTCCATTTTTAGGTTTTAACTTCAATATAGAAGCTATTCAGAGATAACTTGAACTGGAGTTTATTAGCTAAGGAGTAGTTATTACTATATTTTTGAACTCAGCGAAAATTAGAGAATTTTATCCAGACAAAGTTTACCGCTTTAATAGCAATCATTCCGATTATTTCTGCCTGGTGCAAGTATCAAAACAGAGCTTTAGAGGAAATTTTTCATAGCTAAAGAGGTGCAAAATTGTGCAAGATATCAATGATGTAGAAAGCTTCAATCTCCAAATTGAGCTAATGGTTGATACCCTAAAGCTCCAAAACAAAGCAATCCTAAAATCTGTAGAGGAATTACTTGCTGCTCTGATTGGTTTTGAATATACCAGCGATATCTTGATGGCAGCAGTATTGCAATTATCCGAAACAGATGCCGATGCTTGTCGTTGGACTTTACGTAATCTTCACGACATACAACATTTAGATGTCATAGAAGAACTCACCAAGTTCGCAGTTAAAAAATTAATTTCTCGGGGTTTTATTTTTGGACAAGACTTTAGCATGACTCCCAACAGCAGAATCATCCTCAATAGAAATGCTATGGATGTCTTGATAGCAGGTACTTCAATAGCAGATTCTCTTTTACTTGAAGAAATTTCGCAAGTTGTTGAATATTGCTTTTCTTAAATAGAAGCGGAATTCAACTTTAAGCACCCCTAAAATCAACAATTAAGAATATTTGACAAATGAAAAACTTAACTTTTCTCAATCATAAATTTAATTTACTGCACCCAGTACGTCAATGGCTCGAATCTATACAAATTGATAATCCCAATCTGGCGCATTTTCTGTGCAAAATCATTCCCGCTCATTGCCCTTTTGAGCGGAAAATAAAATTTTTCAATCGCACTATCCTTCTCATCCCACCGATGTGCAAGCTCAATCCTTTCTATGAACAAATAGTTAGCCTTCGCTTTAAGTGCCTCTTATATCTAACTGATGAGTGTAATGAAGACATAACAATTTATTGCTAAGTAAGTCGATTTTGATTGCCGCTTATCCCTCTTTTGTTACCTTCGGCAGAGAATAATCTGAAACGTCTATTTTTACGTCTCTTTTCAACAAAGGGATGTAAATGATCAAGTCGGGATGCGATCGCCTACATTTGTGATGATATCTGAGGCTCAGGCTAGGAATAATATTTTTCTCTCCTCGTAGTAACAAAAGAGGGATTAATTACTTACAGCTAGCTTTTCTCCCAGTTTACTATTAGTAGAGCGTACATTGTTTTAACACTAGAAGGATTAGCAAGCTTTTACTTTTATGGCAGATAGAAATGACGCTTTTTTGATAATCAGGCTGTCGAGTTATTCTTACAATGTGCTGCCCTGAATCGCATGATCCAGTTAGGCAAGCCAGACAGTTACAAAGTAGAAAACTAACTTTGTTCTAATACCACAAGATAGGTGTATCTTTTTTTCTTTCATGCAACAAAGCCATTAAGAAGCGGATTGCGGCGATAGATCCGCTTTATTGTCAGGTATTTGGTGGGATAGCCAGTTTTTAATCTGCGGCACAATCTAGCGGCGGCGATGATAAAGTCAAATATATATGGAGGTGCTAGATGACTCAAACCCTACCCAAGTTAGCAACCTTTGAACAATTTATCGAGTGGTATCCCTCAAACGGGGTGCGATGTGAGCTACATAAAGGAGTCATTGCAGAAATGCCACCCCCCACTGGTGAACACGAAAATGTTGTTGGATTTTTGGCAGCACAGATCACCTTTGGGTTCTTGCAAATGGGGCTTCCGTTTCGCATCCCCAAAACTGCCTTTATCAAAATTGAGAGCAATAACTCAACCTATTCTCCCGACATTTTAGTATTAAATCATGACAATCTTGTTAATGAACCTCTGTGGAGTAAACAATCGACTGTTATGCAAGCTGCATCTGTACCAATTGTTATTGAGGTAGTGAGTCAGTGCGTTGCGCGGGTTCCCCGCGTTGAAGCAACTGACGAACCCGTAAGGGTTAGTACCAACTGGCGAGATGACTACTACGACAAGTTCAGGGACTATGAAGAAATGGGAATTCCTGAGTATTGGATTGTGGACTATGCTGCACTCGGTGGCAAAAGATTTACTGGTAATCCTAAACAACAAACTATTACCATTTGTAATTTAGTTGACGGAGATTATCAAATTACTGTGTTCAGAGGAGATGATGTGATTGTATCGCCTTTATTTACCCATCTCAAATTGACAGCACAACAAATTTTTGATTCTGCTTTGTGAAAAGTCGAGATTTAAAACAGTTTTTCAACAATCCTCCACAGTCAATTAGGCATCGGATTGCGGCGATAGATCCGCTCCTTGTGAAGTATTTGGTTGGGTAGCCAGTATTTAAACCCAAACCCGCATAGTCAATACTAATTATCTTCAAATGTAATTTGGTGAAGTTTCACATTCATGGGTTTGACAATCCCAAAAAATAAATTTCATCACAGCATCTGGCATTGCTTTATAGATTAGCCGACTCTAGCTTACTGATTCACAGTGCGATTGCATGATTGCACTGCGCGGAGCGCAATCGCAACGCGTTACGACAAACGCGCTACAAACTTTCTAAGTGCAATTTATCTGGCTGCTTCTGTCATTTAGCTCAATTGATGACACATCCTAAGGGGCCCGTGCAAAAATAAGTTGCTTGCTACTTTATTTATGCAAGTAACCCAAACATCCCGGATGCAGGGCTGCGACGACTTTAATGTCGTCGCAAAGCAGCAAGCAACTTATGAGAGCGGGGATGCTAAAGCTACAATATTGGAGCCGTCCCTAACAGCCCTACTACCCCCAATAGCATCCCAATCCGATCCCAGAATACAAATCCTTCGTAAGCGCTCACACTACCTTGCTGTTGATAGCGTAATAGTGCGATTGTCACACTTAGCATCATCGCTGTGGAGAAGACTAAAAACAACAGAGGATGTGTCATCGGCAATAATAGGGGTGCTATTGGAATTGACACAATCAACGTACCCATTAATCCCCAAGCAATCCAAAAAGCCGTTTCCTTTCCCCAGGTATTGGCAATTGTAACAATTCCCTGACTGCGATCGCCTGCTGTATCGTGTAAATCCCAAATAATTTCCTTAGCTAAAATATAAAAGAATAAAAACCAAATTGGATAAAGCATGGCTCCCGGTCGATTTACAACCAAACTACCCAGAAAAATTACCGCCGCCGTGATCGTTGCCACAATGAAATTTGCAAAAATACCGCTTTGGAGTAATATATGCGAGTAATTCCAGAGCAAAATAGAACTCACAGTTACCAAAATCAAGCAAGAAATTCCTAAAGGAATGGCCGCACTCGCCGCGCCGATAAACAGAATCAAAGCTGTCCACCAAACTGCAACAGGTGAAAGGCGACCAGATGGGAGTGGTCTTTGGGGGTGATCGATGCGGTCTTTATCCACATCCCAATAATCATTAATTGCACAGGCCGCAGAGTGTGTAAATACTAAAATAGTTGCTGTCAATAGATATTGCTGTAATGAAGCTGCTGAATTGAGCGCGTAGATTGTGGCACAGCCGGTTATTGCAGCAACAATAGCAACTGGTAGTCGGAAAAGTTGAGCAAGATCACGAATCAATCTGATTTTTTTATCTTCTTCAGCAGAAGCGGAAGCATTTTGTACTGATGCAGAAGTGGACGCAACAGCTTTTTTATTCATATGCAATTGTTCGCTCATTGCTAACCTCACATATTTAATGTGGGTAATCACAAACGCCATTTCATCCCCATAGCTATTACCCCTGAAACCCGAAGAAAAATATCTGCTTTTACTCGTTCAGCTCAGGTATTGCCTACAGGGTATTCAATTCAATATAAGCAAAAAACAAATTTTAGATATTTATTAGTTTGTTTTAATGCCATCTGCTTACTTAGTTTATCTCATCAATATGAATCTAGTAATTTTGTCAAGTTTTTTGCCAAAAAATCTACAATTTGTTATATAGTTAGCATGGGTTAATGCGGTTTTGGCATTGTTGAGAATAAGATTTCCCTTATAGACAAGATGCGCTCGCATGATTGCAGTGCGCTTTCGCGCAATCGCACTTTGAGTTTCAACATAATTTTTAGCCAATAATTTTATCAATAGATGCCACTGTATATAACTTCATTAGAGTTAAATTGATTTACGCGCCTGTGCCAAATTGTTGAAACGGTGAGGCAGTGCGGTCATGTTCGTTACCCCCATGAGCAACTAGCGAACCCGCAGGGCGTTTGCATTTTATTAGTTGTAGGTGCCTTATCTAAATGCACCTGAATGTCAGCCACAAGGTATAGGAAACTTATTCAGTACACCAGTACTATGAAAACGAAGATAAACCTGTCTCAAACTGAAACATAAGGATTGAGGATACATGGCTCTTGTTGAGTTACAGAAAAATGAGATGATGGTTCACCTGCTGAATTCTCTTGATGCGGGTCAAGATGTTGGTCATTACGGCAGGCTGGTATTTGCAATGGTGGCTCGTCATTTCTTGAGTGAGTCTGAATTAATTGATTATCTTCAAAAAGATAAAGACTTCAGCGAGCAGGAAGCGCGTTCTTTGTATTTACAGGTTCAAGGTAAAGACTATAACCCACCTCGACGAGAGCGTATTCTCCAATGGCAATCTCAGCAGGAGTTTCCTATCTGTCCTAATGCTGACGATCCAGATGCCTGTAATGTTTATAAGGATTTACAATTTCCACCAGAGATATACGAGCATATTTCCGAATATCACGAACAAAAAGCAGAAAGCTAAAACTGGTAAGCTGACCCCGGCCTGAAGGTACGGGGCTTTAGCCTCAGATTTGAATCATCGGGAACAAAGGCATTTGCCCCTGCAATAGTACAATCGTGTATCAATCAGTTGCTCACGCGGACTAACCGCATAGATGTACTTGTGAATAATGCTGGACAAATTCATGCCAGCATGATTGAAGAAACTTCTTTAGAACAAGCCAAAGAGATTTTTGAAACCAACTTTTGGGGTATTGTGCGTCTTACTAATGCTGTCTTGCCCATCATGAGACAGCAGCGTAGTGGGCATATTATTAATATGAGTTCGGTGGCAGGATTAATTGGCGCACCAGGTGAAGGCTTTTACTCTGCAAGCAAATTTGCACTTGAAGGTTATAGCGAAGCATTAAGTGTGGAACTAGACCCATTTAATATTCAAGTGTCTTTAGTTGAGCCTGGCTATTTCAAAACCAACTTCAACCTAACCATGTTACAACCAACGAAAATTAGTAGTGATTACGACAACGTGCGCGATGTTATCATCTCATCTGTCCAGGGCGCAATTGCACAAGGCGATAATCCTGATAAAGTTGCACAAGCAGTTTTCCGTATTGCTTCAAGCTCCTCACCACGATTACGCTACCGTGTGGGCTATGAGGCGCAATGGTTGCCTCGTTTGAGAGCGATTCTACTGGATAAACTGTTTCGCTTTGGTGCGCGTAAACGGTTAAACTTGCCTTAATGTCTCGTCAAATTAGCAGCAACAATTATTGTTGCAGGACTTTCAGATAGTAGTAGGATGCGGATTGAGATAAGCTGTTAACTACAAAAGTTTGTTTGTTGAGACCGCAAAGGGGCAGGGGAGAGTACTTGAAGTTTTTACCCAAATTTTTAATTGTGCAACTTGTAAGTACAAAAGCTTCTCATCGTCGTTCATTATTTGAAACCGCTATGTTTCGACTCAAAATGATCTTTGGGGGTCGGTTACGGCGACGAGGTTTTGATAGCCTTGCCAACGAGCTATTTCTGCAATATGCTGCACTTAACCGTATGATTGGGTTGGGCAAACCGGATAGCTACAAAGTTGAAGACTAATTACCAACTTTATTAAGAGAAGGTGTGTCTTTTTCTGTTTCATGCAACAAAGCTGTTTCGCTTTAATTCTATCAATCCGATGCACTAACTCTGCTTGATTCGTCTTGAGCAGATTCAGTATTCATTTTTAATATGTGTTGCATAATCAGGACTGAGCAGGGAGCATTGTGGAGTACGTAATTGCTGACACTACCCAAGGCTAACTCACTCCAACCAGATAGACCCTGACGTCCAACTACGATTAGGTCAGCACCCCAAGTGGAGGCTAATTTACAGATGGTTTGACCAGGATTACCAGAGGGTTGGATGAATTCTGTACTCACGCCTGCTAGAGTTGCTTCATCCGTACATGATTGTAGTAGCTCTAGACCTTGCTTTTCCAAAAGCTCCCACTGCTGTTGATTGAACTCCAAAGTTTTTTTACTCATTACGGGATATGGATAGTAATCCTGCCTAGGAAGTATAGGTATATTTACTCTGCCCTGTTCTTCGCCCGACAGAACATGCAACAGCATAAGGCTGGCCTGGCTCGCTTTTGCTAAGAACAAGGCTTTATCAAAGACATCCTTGGCGGATTCAGAGGTGTCGATTGCAACTAGAATCTTGTGAAACATATAGACTTCCTCCAAACTGTTGTGGCTCCATATAAGAGCTGATTTATAAAGGTTCTGTTTAGACAGCAAGGCACTTCAACATCAAGCGCACCATTACCGTTTCGCTCATCAACTCGCTCACACCTAGCAATAGTTCATGGTCTGTGACTTGTGCGATGCAACCAGCGAAACCACCCAAATATACACTCGACAACCCAGGTTTTGGCAACACCTGAAATTATGCTTCGGTTCGCTTGATAATTTCAACTTTGGCACCACAAACCTGCAAAAATGCTTGAACGAACTTGTCCTTACTGTAGCTCTAGTCTACCCAAATCACAACTAACATAAATCAATCTTAGTTCCTTTGTTTCTATCTCCTGTCTCATCAATAATTAAAATAATTGGTCTACCTTTTAGTATCTGTAAAATTAGTTCAAAACGCAAAACTCTCCTCTTCTCTACATCCCAAGATGGTGTTTTTAAGAGATGATGTAGCCCTTGATACTTATTTAATCCAACAATTTTTGCTATTTCTGAAAGGCTCTTCCTTTTTAAGTCAGAAATACATCCTATATGTAGATATTTAAATGCTTCAAAAAGCCTAACATCTGAAAACAGCTTTTTATACAACAAACAATAGTCGACCACAAAATTCATGGTTTGTCAGAGCGAACGAGGCTATACCATACTCTGTACCTTCGTTCTAAGCTTTGTAATTTATTATACTATCGCTAAAGTAACACAACAGGGCTAATAACCCCTCATTCCTAACGTCTCTTTCAAAGAGATTGTTCCAGTAGGCTGATGCTCGTCTACTGTTCTCTACATTAAACCAGCAATTAAGGCCGCGTTAACTCTTTTTAAATTTTAGCTATTCAGTATGTCCAACGAAGTAGAAGACGAAAGCTTACTAAAAAAGATCCCTTTCCCCATTCAGGAAATCCCAGAGGATAGGGAATTAACAGAGACAGTAATTCTTCCCACAAATGTGCCTATTAAACTTTCCAAACCGCAAATTCGCACAAGTCTCAGGGCATTAACTATCGAGAGTCTCTTTGCTGCGGTTTTTTACAGTATCATCGGTTCAGCCTTGCTTAGTAATTTCTTGCTGGATCTGGGTGCCGGCCCATTGGAAATTGGTTTGCTCGCCTCTATTCCTCAGTTAGTAAATTTGCTCCAACCACTGGGAGCTTATTTGGTAGAACGAAGTACCAGCTTCAACTGGTATTGCATGAGCATTTTCATCCCGGCGCGGCTACTGTGGATAATTCTCGTGCCAGCGATTTGGTTGGTCAGATCATCTAACCAGATCTCTGAACACCAAGTGGTGCTGTTGACATTAGGAATTATGTTGGTGGTTAATATCATTGAAGCTTTCGCCCGTGCTCCCTGGATGACCTGGACGGCTGTGGTAGTACCTGAGCGGTTGCGGGGGCGGTATTTTGGCTTTCGCAATAGTGTTTTGAGTTTGACGAATCTCATCTGTGTGCCCCTACTAGGTCTAGCAGTATCGGCTTGGCCTAGTGGAACGCTCCAAGGCTACGGTGCAATCTTGGTTCTAGGAATTGTGCTTGGGCTACTTAGTCAGGGCTGTCAGTTCTGGATGAGCGATGTTAACCCGCAGCTTTTAAAAGTTGTGGGGTCAGATATACCCCAACCATACCGCAGCGGGATACATCTTCGCTTCCTCAATGATGCCAATTTTTTGAAGTTACTGATTTACCTTGCCATCTGGTGCTTTGCCGTTAACCTCAGCGCTCCCTTCTTTAACCTCTATATGCTAGATAACCTAGATATAGATGTCAGCCTAGTAACAATTTATAACGGCTTAGGAGCTGGTGCTAATATGCTACTACTAGTTTTCTGGGGTAAGCTGTCTGACCGGATTGGGAATCGTCCCATCATGTTATTAGTAGGAATCTTGGTGGCGGTGACACCTCTATTATGGCTAGTAGCTGGCAATGATTCAATTTCCCTTTGGATATGGTTACCCTTGTTACACCTGCTGGCATCTGGGACGTGGGCGGCCATAGACCTGTGTACTAACAATCTGATGATGGGAGTGGCACCGGTGACTAATCAATCCACTTACTTTGCGATCGCCGGGGCGGTTGCTGGTGTCACTGGAGCAATGGGAATTACTGCTGGTAGTTTTCTCGCGGCTCTGCCTGGTACCGATGGCTTACTGAGACTATTTGTTCTCTCAGCTGTCCTACGGATGGCTGCTCTCTTACCCTTAGTTTTTGTTCAGGAACAGGGTTCTGTACCTCTGGATCGGCTTTGGAAAGTTCTATTCTCAGTCAAGCAACAAAGAGTACCGATTTAACAATATTGAACTTCAACCGCTTGGGACTGTTTCTCTAGCATTGGTTTAGGTGGAGGATTGGGGTGTTCGACATTATGCTTTTTCGATGGTCGCTGCACTTTAGGCTTATCCTTTTTCGCTGCTGCTAGAACACCGATTCGTAGTAAAGGTTTGGGCAATCGCTTTGATTCCAAGCGCGTACAATTAGACCGTTTTGGGTGCGATGGCCCCCAAATAGCGAATCCCGCCCACTCTTGCAAAAGAGTGGTTATTTTTTTCTGCAAAGTCATTCTATCTTTGCAATCCTGCTGCCTGTTTTTTAGTTTCTAAAACCTCATCAAGTTTGCTATTCGCATTCTCAAAATCCTGCAAAATTTCTGGAGTTACTTTATTAATTTGCACTTGCCCAGATTGTACAGCTAAAATTACATCCCCGTTCTTGTGTGCAACTGCCCAATTTTTGCGCTCAGGATGGAAACATACATCATAAATCTTGCCTTGGACACGGGTAGTACCATCCGACTCTGGTTGACCCAAAGCTGACACGATTTTATGAGCAATCTGGGCGATTCGGCTAACTGTCTCTTTCTGCATTGCTTCTATTGCCTGCGGTGATAACTGGCCACCAGCCTTAAATTCCGATGCAATTTGGGCAATCCGCTGCTTGTATGCTTCTGGTTTTCCCAATTTATCTGCTGTACGCCACCATGAGCGTAAGTTTTCTACGGTTATCGGTTGATTAGGAGCCGAAGATGTTACAACCAATTCATCCTGTCTCGCCGCCCCTACACTCCACGCCGCCGCGGAGGCCGACAATCGCTCATGTTCTGGTATACCCGCTCGAAATGCTTGGGCAAACTGATAAGCTTGCTGGAACATTAACTTAGTCTGCCCTCGGCTTAGTTCGGGTGTGAATTCAACCAGCGAAGCGCTGCTTGCCTGAGTCCCTGGCTTGAGTCCATATTCTTCCATCGATTGAGGACTCACTGTACCCAACTTACGGTATTGAGGCTGGCCATCGTCCCCAATTTCATTATTTATTTGGGCGAGTGCCACTAGTTTTGAGGAACGCTTGTCCGTTTCTAGTTTCAGATTAATGGTCTGTGCTTTCCAGATTAAGGGATGATCGTAGCGAGTCAGGTTTGTGATTTCCAATTTTGACCCTTGCTGCGTTTGGATGATGGCACTGGGGCCACGCTCACTCTCACGCCGCCTTTCCATTGTGACTGCGGCATTGAACAAACGGTCGAACTCATACTTGGCAGCGATCGCGCTAAATATGAGTTGTGGGGTGAATTCAACCTCTTTGAACAAATCGTGAAACTGAACTATAGGTCGTGATTGGGACTGCGATTGTTGAAAATATTTATTTGTCTGATTGATTAATAATTCTACTGGTGAGTAACCGCTTGTTCTAAACTGCATATAACAAAATATCTGCTCTTGTATCACTTAGCAAGTAGGAACTAGCACCAGCATTAAAAGCCATCTTTACATCTTTAGTAGTCCTTCATCTGAATGCTGGCTCATAACTACTATTTTGACTTGGGGAAACTCTTGATTAATCTCAGCTATTAAATCAATCCCACTGATATCAGGTAAATCTATCTTTAAAATTACAAGATCTGGATGATTTTCTCGCGCTGCTTGTAAGCCTTGTTCTCCTGAATCCGCTTCCTGCACTTCTATATTTGCGCTCTCTAGGACAGTCTTTATCCCAGGCGTAAAATTGGGTAGTCATCGATTATCAGTACGTGCATCATAATTTTTAAAGTCTTAAAAAAACTGGAATGCGGAAACAATATTGCTGAATTTTATCACTATAACTTGATAATTGCTGTTTAGAAAAAGTCAATTTATCCCAGATTTTAATATTAGTTAACTTAGCCATACCTGAAGGTAGTTCAAGTACATGAGTAGCAATAGGAGCCGTATATATAGGACAAGGTTGATGATGACAGGGAATAGCATTATGTACAACTCTTGTCACTATTCCTTGATGAATAAATATTATGTCGAGAGGAAAGTTTACTTTATACATCCAAAAAGCAGCTTTTTTATAAGGTTTACCCAAATTGAATAACATTCCGCGATCGCTTTTGAGACTAGAACGATATTTCAATCCTTTATTTAACTCCTCTGGTCTAGTTGCAACTTCCAGCTTAAATGTTCGATTGTCATGGGTGAAACTATGAGTTAAAGGTAAATACTGGGGGCGAGAGGTGAAAAATCCTAACGTAACAGTGCCAACAATAATACTTATGCCAGCAATGGAACCTAGCATCTTCAATCCTTCAACGGCAATAAAATCTAGCTTTTTTGAAATTGGGAGCAACATAATTAACTAAAAATATTAATATTGCCGTGGCTGTAAACAGAATCATCAACCATGCTCGAAGGTAGTCCTTGCAAAGAAGCTCTGTTTCGCATCTTCTCAACTTTGTCCGCTTCTCTGATTGCTAGCGGATTAATGTTGCGTCTGGCCTCTAGTAAGGCGGCAACAGTAATTTCTAATGCTGGGAGTTGGGAATAGAGATAGTCGTTTCTGGAACCCTCAAACATTTGGCAGAAAGTTGAAGCTGCGGCTTTTTCGACAATGGCTCCGATTTCTGCACCGACGCAACGATAGGTTTCTTTCAGGAGCCTGCGCCATTCTTCCTCACTGTACGCATTCCCCCCATTACGGAAACGCTCATCAAATCTTGCCAAGTGAATTTTGAATATTTCGTGTCTTTCCCCGTTGTTAGGTAAATCTACTTTAAAAATGTCATCAAACCGTCCACATCGTGTCAGTTCTGGCGGTAGCAATTCTAAATTGTTAGCTGAGGCAATAATTAAGACATTACTCGTTCGCTCTTGCATCCATGTCAATTTGCCACCGTTGATAGTAAAGTTGAACTATTTTTAAAGTAGGATAGATTGTTTGATCTAATAGAGTTGTAATCAAACTAACTCGTTGGCTACGAAAACCAGGAATAACAATGTAGTAGTAAATTTCTCTAACAGTTATAGAAGGAGGTAAAGTGGAAAATTCATCCTGGCTCAATCCTTTTTACTGTTTAATTAATGAAATCATTGGGAATTTTTGAATGAAAGTTATGATCAGGAAACTTCCTATTAAATAGCCGAGCGCCATGCTTTGACACTAAAGTTGAATGTTAATAAGCATGACTTTTACATGTTAATTTCAGTAATTCTGGGAGAGAATTAGTAAAAATATCTGGCTCTAATTTGTTTTACTTTGTTTTACTACGAGACAACATTAAAATTAAATCTTGATTAAATAAAGGATGTATTGGTAGGCTTGAAGGTTTTTTGCAGCCAGTGAGTTGTAAAGTTATTTCAGCAATATGAAAAGTTTTTCGGATGTGATTTTCCAACTTATTGAGTAAGCGATCGCGTTCTTGGATAGTTGCACATTCAACTGTCAAATTGGCACACAGCATTATCTGATTCAAGCTAAGTGCCCAGATATGGAGCTTTTCTACTTGCACAACACCAGGAAAAGATTTGAGAGATATTTCGACCTCAACGGGGTCAATTGATTCTGGTGCATACTCTAAAAAAATCTTTAAACTTTCTTGCACTAAAGGTAAAGCACTTAAACCCGTAAAAATTGCAACTACTAAACTAACAGCGACATCTGCCCACCACCAATCCCAAAGATGAACTGCTATAGCAGCTATAATTACGCCAACAGAACTAACAGTATCGGCAATGACATGAAGCAAAGCTCCCCGCAGATTTAAATCGTCGTGAGTATGAGGATGAAGCAAAGTAATGTTGAGCAGATTGACGATTAAACCTAACACGGCAATTCCTAACATTGGTAAGCCCAAAATTGTTGCTGGATGTTGCCAGCGTTGAATAGCTTCCCATGTGATAAAAGTCGCGATTATAAGCAAACCTAATCCATTCAACAAAGCTGCTAAAACTTCTATCCGCTGATTTCCAAAGGTTGCTTTTTTCTGAGATGGTTGCTGTGATAAAAAACTAGCAATTAGCGAGATCGCCAAAGCTGTAATATCCGATAAAATGTGTCCAGCATCTGCCTGTAAAGATAAACTTTGACTCCATAAGCCCACACTCCATTCAGCAATAAAAAAAACAGCAAGTAAACCTATCGTTCTCCACAAAACCTTGGCTTTTTACTGATTATTAAATACTTTTACCGAAGCATTTGCACATCCACAATATTGAAGTGAAAGCATTACTTAAAAAACCTTTTACAGTACAGTATTAGCTCAAAAAATCCTGTAATATTGCTTATTCCGCTGCCTTCGTCTCCGTTCGCGCAGCCTCTACGACAGGAGAAGAAGGGCTAGGCATTTTATTACGGGTTCGGGCCGAATGGCACGAAGAGTGCGCGTTATTTGTTGAGGCAAGCTGTTCTTGAGCGCTTTTGTGCTGGGGCAGACAAAGAAATAAGTGAATTCTAGGCTATTCTAGTATTTATAAATACAACTTTTCCTCTTTACTCCCCCAGCCTAAAGAGCTTTTCAAGCGTGTCATTCGGGTTCGGGCCTAAGTCTTTGTGCGAAACAAAATTTATTCCTTTAGGGCCCGTGCAAAAATAAGTTGCTTGCTGCTTTATTTATGCAAGTAACCCAGACATCGCGGCTTTGGACAGCGACGACTTTTATGTCGTCGCAAAGCAGCAAGCAACTTATGAGAGCGGGGATGCTTAATCAGCAACGCCAGAAATAGTAGTTGCACCGACCGCCATTACTTGAGACCATTCACTGACGCGGTTGTTATCTAAGACGGCTCGCACTCGATAACCAAGCTGAATTTTATGCATTAACAAGATTAAATCACGGTTGAGTAATCCTTGTGACAAATGGTTTTCATTAGATGCAGCTTGTATACGAAAGCAGCGATCGCTTTGTCGTTTCAACTTGGGAGACTTGCCTTCCATAAGCACCGTTTGCAGTTCGTATGCTTCAGCTTCAGGATATGCTTCCCAGCAAAGTTGCCAGTAAGTCGACCAGCGAATTAACTCGGCTGGTAATTCCTAGACTTCATCCGACAATGTAGACACAAGTCCGGTGACTGAAGGTTGTACCACTTGAGGCTGACTGGAGGTAATATCAGCAGTTACAGGGTTTATAAATCCTGGTTGCCCAACCTTCTGTGCAGCTATAGATAAACCGTCATCAACAATTAGTATCAGCCCGAATATCAAAGTTAACAGCAGCATCAATCGTAGGCATTCTAGTATTGTGCGACGTTTCAACATTATTTCTTGATACCTAATAACTTTCACATTTAATAAAGTACAAATTAATACATCAAGCAATTAACAAATCATTGTAATATTATTTGCTGTTTAACACTAGAGTTTTAGATATTGATAAAATTTATGGAAATAATAAAAATAATATTAAATTTATAATGGAAAACTGTGTTGTAAAAATAATGATTTACTAAAAAAAGTTATCTATCTTAAGGAATAAAATTAGATTAATTGCTGCTAGTAAAAGATAATCAGTATAGAGAATAGATTTTTTTAACTCATGTAGGACTGCTATAGGTGATATTCCTATGACTACGAACGCAGTCATAGGAATTGAAGTATAGGTTAGGACATTAACTCCTCATAAAACCTAAACTGTATGAGACTTTCAAGCTTGTTCACTCTAAATTTAAGTCTGTGCAGATTGAAATACACGCGCTTTGTGCTTTCCTTGTGGATGTTCTGGGTTGAGACAATACCCGGCGATTTTCTCTGTTTCAACGATAGCGCGTTCAGGGTTAAGCAGTTTCATAATCCGTTCGCATTGCTCCCAGTTCTGATCTGGGAAAAGCGATCGCCCCAATAAAAGAACCTTAATAATGGAGAGTAGCCCAGGCACAATTTCCCAATTTGGCAAAAGCGATCGCAGACTAACCAATTACACACAACGGATAAAGAGCCACTAGCTCCCGTGAACAGCGAGGAGCAAAACGAAAAAAGTCATTATCGATAAACAGATATTGGGCTGGCATATTCCAGCAATCCTTCCCATCCCCAGACCCATGCAGTTTTTACTAGGATCTCTTTACCGTTGCTGAATTTGATAAATTCTCCACCTCCGTCAAAAAATACATCAACTGATACTCCCCATACATTAGATAAGGCTATGGAGGGCTGGAAAGGGTTAAAACTGAGGTTGAGGCAGGGGTTAGAGAATGCTAGTCAGTTCTACACTGAGCTTGTTTCCAAAGTCGGTGAGGCTGTTGGTGTTGCTGATGGTGAACCAGTATGGAATCGATATTTGGGACAATGGCAGGCCTGTGTTAACTTTGCGGACGGTTGTAGGGCTGTGGTGTGCGATTGGCTAGCGGTAGTGGGGTAGGTGATACACTCACACAGCTGATGCCTATTAATTACCGAGATTGACTTGAAAGCCATTGTCGATCAAGCCCATTACTGTGAGTCGGTTATTTTGCAGTTTCTGAGTTTGGGGCAAATAATTTCTATTGCCTTGCCCTTGAAAAACACAATTGTATGTTTGTTATCTCCTCCATCTCCTAAAGCGGCTCGTTTATGGATGCTCATTTTTTCCATTTCCCTGATAGTATTCTCAAAGAAATTCGATTCATGTCCACAGTCGCAACGAAAGGATGATGGATACAGTTCTATTGCCATCTTAAAAGTCACAGTTTTTACAAGTGAGAGCTGATTTGTAAACTTGCTGAAAATCCTTGATGATAAAGCTTTCAGAAATTGAACGCCTGAACTGCCTAGAGATTGAAAGTCATATTGAGTAAGGGTTGAAGCGTTCTTAAGATTTTCTTTACGAATCAGATCTGAGCTAATTCGGGCTGCTGCTATTAACAAACGAGAGCTTGACCGTTGAGACCGAGTGTAAGGGTGCAAGGGTAAATCAGAAAATTTTATATACTTTAATACCGCGTATATGTACTGCTTAAACGCTTACATTTTGCCCCTAGCCTAGTGGCTGACAGCTATGCCATATCTATTCTTGATGATAAAAGTCACAACCACTTTTGGGAATTATAAACTGGACAACCTTTGTTGAGGGTTACTGGCCTTCAGCTATCTGCACGGAGACAAGAAATGCAGCAAACTACGATAAAGCAGCAATTCCTACCCAACCTGGATCGTCCATTTATAATAGCAGCACTGACTATTCCTATTGTTCACCTCGGACTTGGATACATAGGTTTATCCATGACATTTATCGGTGGTGCGTCAGCATTTTGGCCTTCATTCGGTGTGTTTTTAGCAGGAATGTTATTGGTAGGCTATCGGGTCTGGCCCATCATATTTTTAAGTGATTTTATTGTTAGTTATATTCTCTTTTTTAAGAACAATCTTTTAATTAGTACTATCATTCCGGCTATCAACTTAATTACTCCTTTCGTAGCAACTTTTTTAATTCAAAAGTTTATTAAGCGTCGCCATTTCTTAGAGCGATCGCAAGATATTTTTAAATTTATAGTTTTGACTATACCCAGTCCCCTCATCAGTTCGATCTTGGCTGCACTAACGCTTTGTATTAGTGGTATTGCACCTTGGTCAATATTTAATAACGTTTGTCGAACTTGGCTGACATCAGACAGCACAGGTATTTTAATTGTTACACCTTTAGTGCTGGCATGGTTGCAAAAATCTCCATCGCCAAGAAGCTTTCATCGCCGACAAATTCTTGAACTTGCATTTGTCTTACTGTCAATGATGGCAATTGTGCGGGTTGCCTTTTCAGGGGGATACCCTATCGAATACATGATCATTCCTCCGTTGATTTGGACAGCATTTCGATTTGAGGCGCGGATATCGACTCTAGCTGTAATGATTGTGTCAGCGATCGCAGTTTTTGGCACTATTAAAGGCTTCGGTTCTTTTGCTAAACAACTCTCGCCGAATGAATCACTCATCTTACTGCAATCATTCATTTGCGTTATCGCTATCACTACCTTTGTAATTTCTGCTGTAACTAGTGAAAACCAAAGGTCAGCAATGATACTGCGGCAAGCCAATGATGAACTAGAACGACGAGTTGAAGAACGAACAGCCCAACTCAAGGAAGCAAAAAATGTTGCCGAAGTTGCCAATCAAGCCAAAAGTGAATTTCTCGCCAACATGAGCCACGAATTAAGAACACCGCTGAATGGCATCCTCGGTTATACTCAAATCCTCCAACAAACTGAAACCTTATCAGAAAAAGGATACAAAGGAATTGAAATCATCCATCAATGCGGCTTTCATCTATTAAATTTAATTAACGACGTGCTGGATTTGTCTAAAATCGAAGCTCGCAAAATGGAGTTGCATACAATAGATTTTCATTTTCCCTCATTTCTAGAAGGAGTTGTTGAAATCTGCCGCATTAAGGCTGATCAAAAAGTGGTTTCTTTTAAGTATCAGCCCGATCCTCAACTTCCAGTTGGTATTTATGCTGATGAGAAAAGACTGCGACAAGTTCTAATTAATCTTTTGGGTAACGCAATCAAATTTACAGACAAAGGAGGAGTAACTTTAAAAGTAAATGTCATTAGTCAAGAAACACAACAAGTGGCAAATGACCAAGAACACATCACTAATTATAAAATCCGTTTTCAAGTAGAAGATACCGGGGTTGGGATGACATCGGCGCAATTGCAGAAAATCTTCCTTCCCTTTGAGCAAGTCGGAGAAATCAAAAAACAGTCCGAAGGAACCGGATTAGGATTAGCTATTAGTCAAAAAATTGTCCACCTCATGGGCAGCAGTTTGGAAGTGGAAAGTCAACCTGGTAAAGGTAGTGTTTTCTGGTTTGAAGTGAAATTAAGAGAAGCAAAACAATGGGCTGCAAGTTCTAGGGTGATGCAACAAGGAACTATCACAGGCTATCAGGGCAACAAACGCACCATCTTAGTAGTAGATGATAAATGGGAAAACCGTTCGGTAATCATAAATTTACTAGAACCAATAGGATTTGAGCTAATAGAAGCTAGTAATGGCAAAGAGGGGATTGATCAGGCTGTTGCATCTCAACCTGACTTGATCATTACTGATATAGTCATGCCTGTAATGGATGGTTTTGACTTAATTCGCTACATCAAGCAATCTGCTCAGTTAAAAAATATTGCCATAATTGCTTCTTCTGCAAGTGTGTTTGACAGCGATAAAAATCAGAGTTTAGATGTTGGTGCAGATGCCTTTTTATCTAAACCTGTTGTAGCTGAAAACTTGCTGGAATTACTGCGGTTAAAACTAAATTTAGTATGGATTTATGCAGCAATATCAGAAGTTGATTTAAATCGAAAGCAAACTAATAATCAGTCAGATTATCAGGATATCTCTTTACCTGCGATTGAATTTTTGACTTGCTTGCATGAATTAGCAAAAAATGGCGATGTCGATGGGATATTGCATGAAGTTAATAACTTGAAAACTAATCACCCTTTTTATGTTGATTTTACTCAACAAGTGATCCAGCTTGCCGAAAATTTTCAAATCAAAAAACTGCGAGAAACCTTAGCCCACTGGATAAACCAGTCCAAATAAATTCTGAGTAATTACTATTTAATAGTAATTATTTGTTGATTTTTTTAATTCTTCTATAAAAAATAATTTATCAACTGATGAAAAACTCTGATTTTGTATTAATCGTTGATGATAATCCAACTAATTTGTCGATACTATCACAAGCACTAAAAAGTGCAGGTTTTGCGGTTAGAGTCGCTGAAGATGGAGAAAGTGCGATCGAACTTGTGCAGCATAAACTACCCGCTCTGATTTTGTTAGATGTGCAAATGCCGGGAATAGATGGGTTTGAAACTTGTCAGAGACTTAAAGCTGATTCATTAACGCAAAACATTCCAATTATTTTCATGACAGCGTTGGCGGATACTGAAAATAAGTTGAAAGGACTCTCTTTAGGAGCCGTTGATTACATTCCCAAACCTTTTGAACAAGCAGAAGTAATTGCCAGAGTGCGAATGCATTTGCAACTGAAGCAATTGACCGATAACCTTGAACAAAAGGTTACAGAGCGAACGATAGCGTTACAAAAGGCACAAGTGCAACTGGTGCAACAAGAAAAGCTTTCAATGCTTGGTCAATTGGTAGCAGGTGTAGCACATGAAATGAATAATCCCATTAGCTGCATTGTTAGCAATATTCATCCTGCTCAAGAGTATATTGCTGATCTTACTCATGTCCTGCAATTATGTCAGCAAAATTATTCCCAACTACCACTTGTCATTCAGGATGCGATCGCCCAAACAGATCTAGAGTTTATCTTAGAAGATTTACCAAAGCTCCTCAATTCGATGCACGTTAGCACAGAACGAATCAAAGATATATCCATATCACTGCGAAACTTTGCCCGCACTGACACATTCACAAAGGTTCCATTTGATGTCCATGAGGGGCTTGACGATACATTATTAATTTTGCGGCATCGTCTCAAAGGATTGGGGCAACGACCTGAAATTCAAATCATCAAACAATATGCTTCTTTACCAAAGATTGAGTGTTATCCGGGACAACTCAATCAAGTGTTCATGAATATCTTGGCTAATGCTGTTGATGCTTTAGAAGATGTTTGGCAGCAAGGAAAGCGAGTAAATGATTATTTGACAATTAACATCTGCACTCAGAAGTTAAGCCCTGAATATATAACGATTCGGATTTCTGATAATGGCATTGGCATGACAGACGAGGTGAAGCAGCGAATCTTTGACAGTCTATTCACTACGAAAGCATTAGGCAAAGGTACTGGACTGGGATTGGCGATCGCTTATCAAATTGTAGTAGAAAAACATGGTGGAGCAATTAAGGTTAATTCCACACTCAATCAAGGAACTGAATTTGCAATCATGTTGCCTTTGTAGGACTTACGCAGTGATACGGAAAATCAAGGGTTTGGACAAGGGTATAGGGGTGCAGGGGTGTATGTGTTCCAAAGCCTTACACCCAGTCTAAACAGACAACCTTAGTGCGTAAGTCCTGGAGACAAATTTGGCGTTGCATAATAAAGGGATGAATTGAGGTGTTCTACTGTGCAGTGTCCATAGTGTGAGTGTACGGAGATAAGAAAAAACGGAAAGCGACGAGGTAAACAGAATCACATATGTGTTAAGTGTAGTCGTCAATTTATCGATGTTTATAGTCCACCAAGAGGCTACTCAGATAAAGTAAAACAAGAATGCCTAAAAGCCTATGTTAATGGCATGGGTTTGCGAGCAATTGAGCGTGATAAAGGTGTTCATCATACAACCGTAATTTACTGGCTCAAACAAATTGGTGACCAACTTCCAGATGCTCCGCCAACTACAGAGATACCATCAGTTGGTGAGTTGGATGAACTAGAAACTTTTGTTGGTTCAAAAAAAACAAAATCTGGTTGTGGACGGCTGTAAATCACTTTCATGAAGGTATTTTGGCTTGGGTTTTAGGAGATCATAGCGCTGAAACATTTCAACCTTTGTGGAATATTGTTTGCTGTTGGCAATGTTATTTTTACGTCACTGATGGTGAGACAGCCCTGCAAGAAGGTTTCCTTCTGTAGGGGACTGCGAACCCGAAGGGATGGAAAGTTTATGCCAGTTTTATTGAACCAGGAGACCATATTGTCAGCAAAACAGATATGACCAGAGTAGAAGGTGAGAATACCCGTTTACGGCATTATCTGGCACGACTACATCGGAAAACATTATGCTATTCCAAATCTGTAGATATGCTCAAATACTCTATCCGATTGTTACTTTACTACCTAAAGTATAGAGAAATACCTGTATTTGCCTGAATCATCCCGCATTTATGCAACGCCCAATTATCCAATTATGTTCTGTCCACAATTGCGAATTGCGAACTGCGAATTGCTTGGTCAGGGCTATTTATCCCTAGCTTCCGAACCGACGATTAAGTAAGCGCTTACTCAAGAAAAACTCCGGCTGTGAATCAAACTAGATAATTAAGTTTAGATCGCCAAACTCATGCCATAAATACTTTATCTTCACAGCATTCTCATAAGCATCATGAATTACTGATGCAGGTAAAAAAGCAGTCAACAGATCGAGGTGACTGGCTTGCGGTTCATGCAGCCCAGTTAGCAATCCATCGACTGCTTTTAATTTATGAGTTGCTGTAATATGCAAGCGGGTGTAGCCGTGTCCTGCCGTGACAATTCCCCGCTCATCCACGACTGATTCTAATGCCCGCAAGACTGTAGTTCCCACCGCAATAATTCGTCTGCCTGCTCGACGAGTTTGGTTGATTTTAGTGGCCGCTACCTCTGATATGAGATATTCCTCCTCAGACGCAGGATGCTGGGCATCAAGGTCATCATCCAGGTAAGATGATAATCCGGTATGCAGGACAATTTGAGTCATGTCGATACCCACTCGCTTGAGTTTAAAGAGCAATTGCCAGGTAAAGGCGCGTCCTGCCGAAGGCATTTCTGCTGAACCGGGTTCACGGGCGTACACAGTTTGATAAGCATCTAATGCCCAAGGTGCACAGACATACTCATAGCGAATAGGTTGCCCGATGCGGTACAGCGATTGGATGAGTTCAGACCCGGATTGAGAAAAACGCAAATTCCACAGACGTTGTATGCGAGGATCGCGATCGCCCACCGTTGCAGACAGTTGGTTATTTAACTGGATCTGCATTCCTGAGTGCAATCCACAAGCAAAGGGTTCACCGTTTTGACAGATGAGCAACGCCAACCAAGAGCCATCCGGCAAATGATGCGCTAAACGAATTTGTAAACATTCACCCGTTGAAGTCTCAGAGCTTGCCAATACCGCAGGCAAAGTACGACTGGAATTGAAGACCAATAAATCGCCCGGACGTAAGAATGCACCTAGTTGATTAAATTGGGTATGATTAACGGCTTTAGTTAAGCGATCAATTACCATCAAACGTACCGCATCACGAGCAATGCCTCGCTGCTCTGGTGGTTCTTTGGCAGACAGTTCAGAGGGCAAAACAAACGAAAATGGGGCGCTCATAGAGTTCTAAATCCTGTTCTAATTTAGGCAGCTTCAACCTCGTCATCTGGCTGTGCTTGAAACCTTTGTCCGTGCACTGCTTGCGACTCATCGGAAGCTAAGTACAGAAAAATTTCAGTGATCTGTTGCGGATTTGCCCATTGCTTCGGGTCTTCATCTGGTTCTGCGGCTCGGTGCATGGCGGTGTTCATGTTACCAGGATCAACCCAGTTGAGGCGTACCGGACTATCTTCAAGCTCGGCTGCCCAAGTTTGCGAAAGTCCTTCTAAGCCAAACTTTGAAATGCCATACGCTCCCCATCCGGCATAGCCCACTACACCTGCGTCACTGGTGACGTTGATAATGGAGCCGCCTTCTTCAATCATGGCAGGCAAAACTTTTTGGATCAGTAAAAACGGCGCAATCAAGTTAGTATTAAGGACTTGATGAAACGTGTCAATTGGGTAATCGAGCAAAAAAGGCATCGGCGATAGACCAATTGTCGAGGCATTATTGACGAGGATATCAAGCCGTCCTTTAAATTCGCTCAATGTTGTAGCTACGATTCGCTCAATGTCAGGAGATTGAGCCACATCTGCTTCGATTGCCAACACTTTTGTTGTAGGGGCTATCGTTTGAATATAATCCCGTGTTGCTACAAGCGCTTGGGCATGACGGGCGACGATTGCAATCCCAGCGGCTCCAGCACGCGCAAAATCAATTGTTAACTGTCGTCCTAGTCCTTGAGAAGCGCCAGTAATTAAAGCGTATTTGCCGTTTAATCTATTCATAAATTAAGTTCTAGAGGTTAAGCACCCGATAAAGTTCAACTCTGAAGTGTTTCCTCAGCACCACTTGTCTTAATCATAGTCGAAATGACTATGAGTTGTGGCAACTTAATTTACAAAGTATGGCACAACTCTCTTATCATCACTGTACGAGTTCGAGAGCTTTTGACTTATCGCCAGTTTTTGACCAGGACATAAACAAGTGCCAACAAGTGCAGCGTAGAAGAGAAAGTGTTGAGTGTTGTGGAGCCTGAATCTGTAGCCCAGGCAAGCTCCATTCGCTTCTTGGCAATTTGGCATCCAATGTCTTGCGATTACAGTTTTAATGGAAATAACAAAACAACGGGGCAAGCAAAAAGCTATACGTCGGGGACGGTCAAACGATGAGCTTGTGTTGTTCCGGTGTGGGCCAGTTGCGAGAGTGCTGTAGTCAAGGCGCTACATAATGGAGACAGCACGCAAGGTCGGGTGAAGGCAACTGGCTAGAAATAAGACGAATTAATCTTTTCTAACTAAACGCCTATGCCTATAAATCCCAGTTCTCTTTATTAAAAGGCGATTGCCATTTTCAAATTAGCTTCAACTCCAATTCCTGCCGTGCGCTTCGGTCAATGGAGCATTTCAAAAAGCTGTGTTTACTACTAGAAAGCGACCTATAGCAGGGATAAATTCATCCCCAACCATAATAAATCATTGAAAGAGAAAAACTAAAAAAGCTATCTTGACTGCTCAAGCGTACTCAACAAAAATGTCAAAGACTGTAATTGCATTCCGCATATATACTAGCTGTTACTCTGAAAAATTCTCAGTCAAAACTAGTTGACTTGTTTTACAGACTCGGTAAATTTACTGAATTTTAAATTGATTTTTAAAAATCAAAAAAATAGTTTCGTAATTCTACGATGTTTTTCTCTATCTTTAGTTATACTCTTAAAGGAGTAGAGATTGATTTTCGGAAATTTGATTTATGTACTTATCAAATAAAGTTCAATCCAATCACAGCTTATTAAACCAGATCCAAGAGCAACTTGAGCTAGTAGAAATCCGTAATGATAAACTTGCCAGACTCTTGTGTAGAGTTATTCCTTCTCATTGCCCATTTGAGAGAACTGTATCAATTTTAGGGCGGACGCTTTTTCACATCCCACCCTTGTGCAAGTTAAACCCTCTGTACGAACAAGTGGTGAGTCTGAGGTTTAAGTGTTTGATGTATTTAGCGGATGAATGTGGTGAAGATGTAACAAAATACTGCTAAATATAAGTTTCATCAATAAAAATCAAGTTGACAGAATCTTTTTCACAAGAAATCAGAGGTTTATTGTTGTTATGAAGCAGCCGGAAAACCTAAGCTTTTTGGGAAAACAATTAAGTTTAAATGTACCCAAATCAGACAAATAAATTTCTCGGCAAAAGTTAAATTTTAAATGTATTAATTTACATTTTTTGGCGAAATTTTAATAATGTTGCCTAAGCTGACAGCAGCATATACTTAGGCAAGAACTGTAGAATTACATAGGCCGCAGGTAGTTCCCTTGAAAATTTCAGTGTATTTTCTTATATCAATTCAGTTGTACGCTCAGTAGGATATAGCGAAATGCAGTTAGTTGTTTTCTGTAGCTACTTATATAATTGTAGCGATTTGAAGCAGAATACAACTTATAGAGAACTTTTATAACTAAGTATTGGGTCAATATAACCCCATCAAAAGCCCAGTCATTATGACTGGGTTTTTTGGTAACAACGACGGCAGTAGGCGTGCCAAAAAACAAGTTTCAGGGCAAAATAAACTCAATAAACAACAGTGATTTGACCTCAACAAAAGCACTTATTGAGTATTTATACTGGCGCAGATTCCAAAGGGCTATACAGGGCATCCGTCCTAATATGTGAGGCGAAAAAAAGATGATTTAATTTGCCGATTTGTTGCAAAATTCCTCAACCATCTGAGCCTTAACCTCTTCTAAAGGAAAACTTTCTAGTTACGTTGAAAACATCCGCGTGATGCCCTGGAGCGTGGATGAAAATAGAGCGAGCGTTGTCGTAAATTTGCTATTGCAGTGACTGCATTTTGATAGATGAGAATAACCGTTGCAATTTCTATTAATCTCTATCAGGGATTCAAACCTTGATTGACCGCGAGTTGCGATAGCTTCGGCACACTTCTGTTTCAGAGACGCTCTGCGAACGTGAACGCGGCGTAATCACGAATGTAGAAAGGGCATCGCACACTAAAAAAATGCAATCGCCAGCCAATTGAATCAGTGATAACCCTAATCATGGCATATAATACAGCAAATACGCGCACACTTCCAGAAACCTGCTTTGACAGGCTTTGCCAAGTCGAACACTCCCAATTGCTAACCCTGTACCGACAACAAGTTTTATTCTCTGCTCAAAGTATACTTTTGTTCAGAACTTCTCACTTGTGGTTAGTTCAATAACTCAAAAAAGGGAGATCCAAGAAATAAAATGCCCAACCGTATTAACAATATTGTTGCCAGAGCCGAGATATCTTGGTGCAAACGAGCGAAGGTCGTGCATCGACGGTCCTTGCATTTTATTATTGGCAAGTGCCAAAGATGGTGGACATAGCGCCCACCGTCTCAATCAAGCTGTTTAGCGTTTCACAATTAGTATTAATCAATACCGCCAAAATATCGTGATATCACATTAACATCAGGCAAAACTCATGAATAATATTGCTAATGTTCAAATTGACAGCCAGCGTTTAATATTAGTACCAATTTCACCTAGATATAGAGAAAGTATATTTCAAGAATTTACAAAAGAAATAACTGATTATACCCATGTCGTTCCTGATCCAGATATTGCCAAAACTGATGTTTTTATCAAGCAATCAATCCAAGAACTAAAAGATGGCACTAATTTAGAATTAGTGATTTTGCTAAAAGAAACTAAAGAATTTATTGGTTGTATTGGTTTACATGATCTCAATACAAATACGCCAGAACTTGGAATTTGGACAAAGAAATCTGCTCATGGTAATCATTATGGCAGAGAAGCAATATCTGCTCTCAAAGAATGGGCAGAGAACAACTTAGATTATGAATACTTGCGCTATCCAGTAGACAAGCGCAATATCCCTAGTCAAAAAATTCCTGAATCTTTGGGAGGGATCATTGCAGGAGAGTATGACAAAACCAATTTGGGCGGAAAGATATTGCATATAGTCGAATATAGACTATATAAACCAATAGTTGAAATCTAAGTTGAGAATTACCTTAAATTATTACTGTTGCCGGCTATCCAGCAGGAATACTGAGGTATCAAGTAAAGAGATTGAGACTGCACATGGTTGAATTAGCTGATTAATGCATATAATCAGGTAAAGCACCACAGAAATAGTCAAAATTCCAATTTAGATATTTATGGTGGTATTGTGGTTGTCGAGTTGAGGAGTATCATAAAATTTTCAAGTCGGGATGTCAGGTAGAAAAATATAGGCTTGCTGCTCTCGGCATGAAAGCCTTAATTGGATTCTTGAGTGTGATTGCTGTTGAACTTTTGCAGTTAACTTATCTACACCGCACTCAACCCTTAGCCCCGGCAATTGAAATTCTTAATCCCCTTGAACTCAAGATTTTAAAAGCATTCGTCTCCCAAACTCCCCAAAGTGCTAACAGTTAGCTGGGCTATTGAAGCCGTTGCTCGTCTTGGTGGCTACTTAGAACATCGAAGTAAAACACCTATTGGTATCCAGGTACTGTGGCGAGGTTGGTTAAAATTACACGACCTCTGTGAAAGTTGGCAGCTTGCAAAAGAGACTTAACGGGAAAAGTTAGTTTCTGAGATAGACTCTATTAATATTAAGATAAACAATTATTGATGATTCTCCCATAGCTATACTGCGTTATCACATCTTATTACTTATTGGTTGGCAGTCGCTTCTCACAAACTTCTTCACTATCAGCAATCCATTTTTGCTTATTGCTTCCAGGGCTGTAATAGACAGCAGTAAACCGACGCGGGTGTTGTTGAGTAATTACTTGTCGCAAAGGATTCACTTGCTTACCAGTAGTGACTGTTCCGCTCCATTCCCAGACTTTATTTTGCCATCCATTAGAACGCAAATTCACGCGATCGCCATTATCTACAAAAATAGTACGAGTAAAAGTTTGGGAGGCTGTATCGTATCCCAAAAATTCTTGAACAGTCAGGGGTGAAGGGTTGACTGGGGATGGTTGCTGCTGGGCGTATCCTACAAACCAGAAACCCTTTAAGACTCGTTGAACAGTCCAATGCAACTCAAGTTCTGGCGGGGCAGATGATGGTGTAGAGGTATCCAGTAAACGACCTCGACAAATCCAGTTCCCTTGAAAATATTCCAACTGATTTATAGGTGCTGATGATTGAGGCGAGGCTTGAGCCATCATCGAAGGCACTACTACTAAATTGATTGCTGAGATGACAATAATAATCGATGGCACTAAGGTTTGCATGATTACTTCTTTCTAAAGTCGAGATACCGTTAGTTATTAACATAAATGGCTCGTGTTCCCACATCGTCCGGTTGGGTGTTTTAGGATTATAAATTCAAGAGTGAGAAATTGCACGATCACTTGTTATGACCGAGATTATTTACCAAGTTGCTGTAAGGATTGATGGCTATATTGCTGCTGCCGATGGCAGTGTAGACTGGCTCTCTGCATTTCAAACAGAGGATAATGACTATGGCTATGCTCAGTTTTATGCCTCGATAGATGCCCTACTGATGGGGAGCCGTAAGCTAATCGGCACTTAAGTTGCATAAGCTATTGCGCCTGCAAACTGCACTATTGAAATTATGAACAAATGACTTATATCATGTTCGGCTAATCAGTTGTGATTCCATACATCTGTGCAGAAACGACAAAACCCTCTCCTGTGCCCCTCTGCTCCCCTGCCCTCCTGCGGCCTTAATGATAAGTCTTTAACCGGACACGATATTATCCCCCTTGTCCCCCTCGGCCTTAATGATCAGTCTTTCAACAAACACGATACGACGACGCTGATAATAATAGGGTTGGAAATCATGAAGAAAACAACCGAACTGGCTCAGTTTTGGCGGGTAGAGAGTTTGCAGAATCTAGAATTTATGCGTGCGACCTATGTGAATCATACTTTTCCACGCCACTCTCATGAAACTTTTGGCATTGGTATTGTTGAGCAGGGTAGTGTCAAAACTGTGCAAAGAGGAACTACTTATACCATTCCCGCAGGCAGCATTGTGTTATTTAATCCAGATGAAGTCCATGCTTGTGGTGCAGCCGATGAGGTGGGGTGGACTTACCGAATGCTTTACCCGGAGAATAGTCTGTTGCAACAAGTGATGGCAGAAATTATGAACCGAGAGCAAACTCCTTTTTTTCCCTTTGCTGCGGTTCAAGATTATGACTTAGCTCGACGACTCTGGCAGTTACATACCGCCTCCACAGAGACTGGTTCTAACCTAATGCAAGCAAGTTGCTTACTTTCCACGCTGACGCAGTTGCTAACTCGGTACACGCGAGAATGCCCAGAATTACCGATTGTCGGTTTAGAAACGCGAGCCGTGACACAGGCAAAAGATTATCTAGAGGCACACTATCACGAAAATGTTTCACTAGAACAACTAGCAGCGATCGCAAATTTACAACCCCTTCGCCTGCTCAGGGCATTTCGCAAACAGTTGGGTTTACCACCACATAAATACTTGACTCAGATCCGTATTACACGCGCTAAACACGATCTAGCCCAAGGCATACCGATTAGCACTGTTGCGATCGCTACTGGTTTTGCCGATCAAAGCCATCTCACCAGACACTTCAAACGCTTAGTAGGGACGACTCCCAGGCAGTATGCGCTCGGTTGCAAAAACGTTCAAGACAATGCTTGCCGAAACGAATTACTCTAAGAAACTGGTGTTCTTTTAGCAAACTTGCAGTAATCTTGAACGCGTTCCATTTATGTCTGTCTTCATACCTTTAGAAGAACTTTGTTCTCAAAGTTTGCCGGATTCTGATCAACCAGACTTGAGCATTGATCCCAATGTAGGAGTACAGATCATTGAAACCCTGATTTCACTTTTGGATAAATATATTTTTCCCCAAGTAGCTAAAAAAATCGCATCCCACCTCTTAACTCAATTGCAGAATGGAAATTATGCTGATATAACCAGCGCGATGAAATTAGCAGAAGTTTTGACTCAACAGATACAAACGATTAGTGATGATAAACATCTGCAAGTGTTTTATAGCTATAAACCATTACCTTCACTCAATGAGCTAGGAAAACCAACAGCACCAAAGGAACAGGAAAGAGAACACCGCTATGCCAGATGGCAAAACTTTGGGTTTTATAAAGTTGAACGATTAGCAGGCAACATTGGCTATCTTGATTTGCGGGGATTTGTCCCACCAGAACTAGCTGGAGACACTGCGATCGCCACTATGAATTTTTTGAGTAACACGGAGGCTTTGATTATTGACTTACGGCACAATGGCGGCGGTTCACCTCGTTCAGTGGCTTTGATTTCAACCTATTTATTCGATGATCAACCTGTACATTTAAATAATTTACACTGGCGAGAACAAGATGCTAACGGAGCTTATTATGAGCGGGTTCAACAATACTGGACACTGCCCTATGTTCCTGGAAAACGGTATCTCGATAAAGAAGTTTATGTATTGACCAGTTCCTTCACTTTTTCAGCCGCAGAAGAATTTGCTAATAACTTGAAGCAACTCAAACGCGCCACAATCGTTGGTGAAACAACAGGTGGAGGGGCAAATCCCGGACAATTTCAACCTTTAGATGAGCATTTTGGTGTATTTATTCCTACAGGACGTGCTGTCAATCCAGTAACGCAAACAAATTGGGAAGGCACTGGTGTGGAACCCGATGTCAAAGTTCCGGCAGAGCAAGCCCAGAAAACGGCTCACTTGGAAGCACTGAAGGGACTGCTAACTAAAACAACTGAACCCGAATTTATTGATGAGTTAAAGCAGGCGATCGCCACCTATGATCATACGACTGCTAAAAAATAGCTTTTCATTATCAAATTTGCAAGCGACCGATGCGATCGCTTATGTTGAGCATTTGAATGATCCAATGATTCACAAGACAACAGAAAATATTCCCTACCCTTATACCAAAGAACACGCACTGCATTGGATTCAACGCCATACAGATATCACTAATCAATACGGCAAGCCGCATGTATTAGCAATTCGCAATCCCCAAGCGCAACTGATTGGCTCTATCGGGATTGGGGAAATGGACGGCAGGCATCCTCATGTTGCCGAGCTTGGTTACTGGCTGGCTTCTTCCTATTGGGGACAGGGAATCATGACTCGAGCCGTTAAAGTTTTCATTGACTATGCTTTTACAGAACTCGGTTTACTCCGACTTTGGACACGAGTATTTGAGTTTAATTTGCGATCGCGTCGAGTTTTAGAGAAGAATGGCTTCCTGCTAGAAGGCATTCAACGTCAGCATCTATACCGTGATGGTAAGTTAATTGATGATTATTTGTATGGATTACTAAAAGCAGATTTAAACCGAGCAGCATAATCTCAAGCGCATCAATTGTCATCTGCAACGTCAATGATTACTCCAGCAATAGTAATTAACTTTCTTCAGTCTGGTTTCAACCCAGGTATATCAGATGTTGCTCTGATTGGTGCGGGAATGTTCTCGCAAGCATTTTCATTTAACTTTGATGGGCAACAGTTTGTCATTAGGTTAAATTCTCATCCAGAAGATTTTCTCAAAGATGCCTTTGCCTATAGGCAGTTTGCTTCATCTAAGTTACCTATTCCCAAAATGATTGAATTCGGTTGCTTTGACGAGATTCACTATTTTGCAATTACAGAATGCTGTCAAGGCATGACATTGAACGATTTAGAAGCAGGAGCTATCGAACAGACGCTACCAAGTTTATTTAACACACTGCACACTATTCACACTTTAGATAGTTCAAATTACTCAGGTTGGGGGCTAACAGATGCCTCTGGCAATGGACGTTTTGCCTCTTGGCAAGACTATTTGCTGTCTTTTTATAATCAGAAGTTTCCATTTACTTGGAAACAACTCTTTCGTGAAACATTTATGGAGCAAGAGTTGTATGAAAAAGCCCTTGTCGCTATCCAAAATAATTTACAGTTTTGCTCAACCCAGAAGTATTGGGTACATGGTGACTTTGGCTTTGATAATGTGATGTCAGATGGACAAAGGATTACAGGTGTTCTTGATTGGGCAGAATCCTTGCTAGGAGATTATGTTTACGATATTGCTTACCTAGAGTTTTGGTCTGAGAATATTTGCTACAAACAGCGATGGCTCCAATGGTTGAGGAACAGACAAATAAACTTTTCTCTTGACCATTTTGAAGAACGATTACGCTGTTATATGTTGCATATCGGATTGAAGGGATTAGCCATAGCAGCTATCCGAAATAATATGCAAGATTACACTCAGGTGAAAGCAAAAATACAAAAGATTCTTAACGCAGATTAATAACACCGTAGTATAAAGGGATAAATGCTACAACGAGTTTTACATCTAGTTCGTCACGGGCAGATTGATCTCACCACTCGCCCACCCACACCCAAGGGATGGCTGTTGACCCCACTCGGAAGAGAACAAGCGCAGCTAACAGGTTTACGTTTGAGCGCCCTTCCCATTAGTACCCTTCATTGCAGCACCTACCCACGCGCTCTAGAAACTGCACAAATCATTGCCGCACAACTCGGCAATATACCGATCAATTCTTCTGCTTTACTCTGTGAATGTGTTCCAGGTCTGCCACAACACTTCCGCGAATGGTTTGCTGCTAACCGAATTGAGCCATTAGATAAGGATAAGTATGATATTCCTGCAAACATCCGCCCCTATTTGAATATGTGGACGCATTATGTAGATTTTGAAGCAGTAGCGGCGGGAGAAATACAGTCACAGCAAGCTTTTGAGAAGTACTTTCAACCTCCAAAAGCAGGGATAACACATGAAGTGATTGTGAGTCATGGCAATTTGCTAGGTTCTTTTCTTTGCCGTTTACTTAACTTACCCATCGAGTTGTGGTTGTCCTTAGATATGTATAACTGTGCGATTAGTGAAGTGCGGATTGATGCTGATGGAACAATGCGCCTACTTTCCTTCAACGATGCTGGGCATCTTTCCTATACGATGAGAACTGATAATAACCATTTTCACTATTATGAGCCTACAAATTCTTATTGTTGAAGGCGATCGCCTCATGCAAATGAGGTGAGAGCAATTTACTGACAGCAGATAAAATACAAACGAAGTCAGTGTCGCTCAGTCGTAGCCAGAGGGTTTCCATGCAACCAAACCCGTATATAATCCATCTGTCAGCAGTTAAAATTTGCTGATGGGCATCAACTCACCTGTGAATAGAAATCCTAAAATTCAAAATCCAAAATGGTATAAGTTACCCAAACAGAGAAACCTATGTCAGGAATGACAACCAAACCTGACACAGGAATAATCAGGAGCATGAACTCTAAAATCAGATTGCCTCAGATGATGCTGACTCTACATCGCCCGATCAGTTATTTCTCTTGCGGGGTAGGTGCAATTGGAGGTTCTGTCACCATTGAACGTGCGATTTTTAGCAAATCGTTTTGAGAAACTACAGCCTCTATTGCACCGATTACATATCGAACACCATCTTGTTCCCAGGTGATTAACCGATTGGTACTGCGTCCCTGTCCCCTGGTGAATGTATAGCCTTGAATGCCATTACCAATATCAATAGGAG
This sequence comes from Mojavia pulchra JT2-VF2, assembly GCA_019359325.1. Classification (GTDB taxonomy): domain Bacteria; phylum Cyanobacteriota; class Cyanobacteriia; order Cyanobacteriales; family Nostocaceae; genus Mojavia; species Mojavia pulchra. The sequence continues at coordinate 59,398 of JAHHHN010000023.1, forward strand.
TCAAGTTATCGCTTTGAAGTTGCCAACCTTGAAAATCTTGAGGAAAGATACCTAACCCGCCGATTGTGCAATGATTTGGAGCTTTTGATTTACCACAATCGGGAGTCGTCCCAAACATAATCCTTAACCCCTGTTTGTTGGAATCTAGATAAGGGTACAACTGGGTTGAACCATCGGGAAGGCTTGCTGGCAAACGAACGAGTAAATCTTTGGGTAACTTGTGGTGAATATCGTTTAACAACGGTCTGATAACGGGAGCAGGTTCTGCGATCGCAGGCGCGCTCCATAGCAATAGCCCAACCCCAATCCCCATTGTTTCTATCAAACATTTCAACCATTGATTTCGCATCGATTATTCTCCTTTTACACACTAAAAATGCATATTAAATTGTAGATACGGCAGTTTTAAACAACATTTTCATATTTACAGTTGCTAGTTAATCTCATGCTTTTAAGCATAACTAGCTTAATTTTTTTCATCTACTAATGAGCATTAGTAAATTCATTAATAAATTTAACCTTTGTTAAAATTACTGACAAAGTTATGTGCTTTAATAAAAGGTGTTGAATCTAGCATTATTAGATTTTTTGGTTTAATCTATGGCATCGCACATATTGCCTGAACCAGAGGAGTTTAAAGAGGCAGCAGATTTCTGGAATTTGGATAAGTTATATGTTGATTTGGCCTCTGCCAAGAAAAAGGGGTTAACTCCTACCGAAAAAAGATTGTTAAGAGCTTTATTATGTGGTTACAGCCCTGCTGAAATAGCAGATAAAGTCTACAAAACACAAAATGCTAATGCAGTTAGAGTAACTTTATCTAATAGTTTATATAGATATGTTGAAGATTTATTTACTAGCTTAGGTCAAGAAAATTTTAAAATTAAAAGTTGGAATCGTATTCCTTACTACTTAGAAAAATTCGGTTATAAAAAATCTTTTTATCTTCATCAAACTGTAAGAAATAAATATCACGATTGGGGAGAAGCAAATGATGTTAGTGTATTTTATGGACGTAATGCGGATATAGCGCAGCTAAAGCATTGGATTGTTGGTGAAAGATGTCGTTTGCTTGCACTATTAGGTATTGGTGGTATTGGCAAATCTACCCTAGCAGTTAAATTAGCTCAACAAATCCAAGATGAATTTGAATATATCATCTGGTTAAGCCTCCGCAATGCTCCAATGATAGAAGACGTTTTAACGCATTTAATTAAATTTATTTCTCAGCATCAAGTAAATCATTTACCAACAAATCCCGCAAAACTGATATCAAGTTTATTAGAACTTCTTAGTTCTCGGCGCTGCTTAATTATCTTAGATAATGTTGAAACAATTTTGAGTAGTGCTATTGGTACAGGTGATTATCTTTCAGGTTATGAGGGATATGGTGAATTATTCCAGCGTGTTGGAGAAGTACCTCATCAAAGTTGCTTGATATTAACTAGTCGAGAGAAACCTAAACAAGTCGCTTCCCTGGAAGGGAAAACTTTTCCTGTGCGCTCATTTCAATTATCAGGTTTAAAAGTTACTGAGGCACAACAAATATTCAAAGCTAAAGGAGAGTTTGATGCTACAGAGGAAGAATGGCAAAAAATAACTCATCTTTATTCTGGTAATCCCTTAGCATTAAAGATTATTTCCACCACTATTCAAGATTTATTTGCTAGTAATATTTCTGATTTCCTTGCCCAAGGCACAGCAGTATTTGGAGATATTTCTAATTTATTAAAACAGCAGTTTAATCGCTTGTCTCAATTAGAAAAAGAGGTAATGTATTGGTTGGCGATTAATCGAGAAGCTGTGACGATTACAGAAATACAAGCAGATATAGTTTCACCTGTAACACTGCCAAAGTTATTAGAAGCACTAGATTCTCTATCACGGCGTTATTTAATTGAGGTAAGTAAATATGCTAAAAATTCTGCGTCTAAAATTACTCAACAGCCAGTAGTAATGGAGTATGTTAATACTTGTATAATTGAACAAATTTATAATGAAATAGCTAATAATAAAATCAATTTTTTGAATAGCCATGCTCTGATGAAAGCTACAAGCGATGATTATATTAGAAGTATACAGCAACGTTTGATTATTCAGGAAATAGTCACACGCTTGCACCAAAAATTCGTTACTAGGAATAAAATCGAAAATCACTTCAAAAATTTACTAGCTCAACAGCAACAGCAATCTCCATTAGAACCAGGATATTTAATAGGAAATATTATTAATATTTTATGTTATTTAAAAGTTGATTTGAGTGGATATGATTTTTCATATTTAACTGTTTGGCAGGCGTATTTGGCAGGAATTAATTTACAAAATGTAAATTTTTCTCGTGCTGATTTAGCAAAATCTAGTTTTATCCAAACTAATAGTTACATGAGTGCGATCGCCTTTAGTCCAGATGGTAAAATTTTGGCTATTGGTGATGGTAATGGCAAAATTTGTCTCTGGCAGATTGCAGATAATCAACAACTGATGCTAATTAAAGCACATCAAGGTTGGATGCGCTGTCTAGCTTTTAGTCCAGATGGCAAACTAGTAGTTAGTGGAGGTTCTGACTGTTTATTATCTTGTTTTGATACAATTAACGGTCGGCGTGTACAAACTTTTTCAGGACATACACAACCATTAATCACTGTGACTTTTATTAATGAAGGTCAGCAAATAGTTAGTATTGCTTCAGATAAAACATACAAAATCTGGAACATCGCTGATGGTCGTTGCGTTAGGAGTATATCTGCAAACAATGAAAAAATCACCGCCATTGCTTTAAGCCCTGATGGTAAAACATTAGCCACAGCTAGTTTAGACCAAACAATCAAGTTGTTGGATACGACTAGTGGTAATCTTACTACATTTAGAACCGATCATAGTTGTCAGATTACCGCCTTAGCTTTTAATCTGGATGGACGTATATTAGCTATCGGTGGTGCTAATGCGGATGCTACTATTCATCTATGGGATATTTCTCATAAAAATTGCTTAATCAAAAGCAGTGGTCACACCCTATCAATTAAGTCTATTGCATTTAGTCCTGATGGGAAAACTTTCGCCAGCAGCAGTCGTGACCAAACAGTTAGATTATGGAATATATTTAATGGTGAATGCTGTCAAATTTTGCAAGGTCACTCCGATGAAGTTTTAGCAATTACCTTTAGTCCTGATGGTCAAAACTTGGTTAGTTTAAGTACTGATGAAACAATTAAACTTTGGGATATAAGTAAAGGTCAAGTTTTACGAACTTGGTATGGATATTCTCAACCAATTAATTCAGTTAGTTTTAGTTTTGATGGAAAGTTAATTGCCAGTGGTCATCATGACCAGAAAATTAGATTGTGGAATGTGAGTACAGGAGAAGTTGTAAGTACATTAGTAGGTCATCAGAATTCAATTGCATCTGTAGCATTGAGTCCCGACGGTAAGATGTTAGCGAGTGGTAGCGAAGATGAAACAGCTAAGTTGTGGGATATTGCTACAGCAGAGATATTACAAACTTGGTATTTACCGGGTCGAGAAATCTGGTCAATTAACTTCAGTCCAGATGGCAAAACTTTAGCGGTTGGTTGTGATGGTATTACTTTAGCTAACAATATTGACCATGATGAAGTAAGATTATGGGATTTAGCTTCTCCTGAGTGTGAAAGAATTTTTGCGGGACACAATAGTGCTGTTTATTCAGTAGAGTTTAGTCATGATGGCAAGATTTTAGCTACTGGTAGTACCGACTTAACTCTAAAGTTATGGAATATAGCAACTGGTGAAATTCTCCACTCACTAACAGGACATCAAAGTGCAGTATTATCAGTGAAGTTTAGCCCTGATAATAAAACTATAGCCAGTGCCAGCATTGATGGCACAATTAGGTTTTGGAATGTGGAGACAGGAGAATGTAGGGAAGTTATTATTAAACACTATCGGGGAATTTGCGCGATCGCATTCAGCCCTGATGGTAAAACTATAGCTAGTGCAGGCTGTGATTCTACAATAAAACTTTGGTCAATCAGTACAGGAGATTGTCTGCAAACCTTACAAGGTCATAGCAAAGATGTTTATAGTGTCGCTTTTAGCCCGGATGGTCAATTACTTGCTAGTAGTAGTGGTGATGGCACTATTAAAATCTGGGATATTTTCACAAGTACGTGTATTAGAACTATAAGATGCGATCGCCCCTACGAAGGGATGAAAATCACTGATGTTACAGGTGTAACCCCAGCAGTAATAGCCACCTTAAAAAGTTTAGGCGCAGTCAGTTAATGGCAGTGGAAAACTAGAAATATAGCGCGATCTGACTTATATCGTGTCCGGTTAAAGACTTATGATTAAGGCCGCAGGGGACAGAAGAATTTTAAATTTTGGATTTTGGATTGATGGCAAATCTAAAATCTAAAATCCCAAATCTAAAATTGAATGGGCAGGGGAGAGAGTTTTGCCACTGCACAGATGCACGTTTATCACAACTGATCAGCCGGACATAATATTAGTGAATGTTAGAGTTTGATTTTAGTTAATTTGTGCTTACGTCTGCATATCATTCCTATTGCAAATAATGAGAAGAATCCCCCTAGAACCTTAGCTTGAGTTTGTTTCACAATAAAAGCTCGATAATTCACTTGTTTTCTATAGTTGTAGGCTAAACAATCAATAGGTGGATAATTATCATTTTTGAGATATTTGTCAAAGAAAGCTAAGTGATAAGCTTTGATAATTTTGTTTGCTTCAGCCGGGTCAATTATGCGTAATTGTCCTTGAATCTGTTGTGAAAATAGTTTTAATAATAAAGGTAGATCAGCAAAATCTTGGTGTTCTGAACCCTTAATTGAAACATCGTAACCATCATTTTTTAGCTTTCGCCAAATTGCATCAATCTCTTTATTTGATGAATCAGGAAAGGGTTGATGCAGCAGCATAAAAGGTTGATTCAGTTTCTGCGCTAAAATGATCTCAGGTTGCCAACCATCCATCCCAATTCCAGCTTTTAATCGCTGCTCACGGCTAAGTGCCAGCATAGAAGTTTGCCCGCCCAGAGAGTGGCCAGTAATACCAACTTTTTGCAAATCTAAGCGTCCCGTCAAAATACCTTTAGGGTCACTAGTATTAATTTTTTGCAGTTCATCAAGTAAAAAGCTGACATCGGCAGCACGAATATTTACAAGTAAGTCTACAGTGCGCTTAAATTTGTTTGGATCTGTTGATGACAAATCCGCCAGAATTTGCGGATCTGCATAAATAGTCTGATCTGAAAACACAGTAACAGCAGCATCGTAAGTATGAAAAATATTAACCACTATATAGCCGTGACTAGCTAGTTCTTCCCCCAAAGTAGTGTGTAGCTCAGGAAACCCTGCGCTACCTTGATGAGATAAAAAAATGACGGGATAACTGAATTTTTGAGAAGCAAGAGGCGCGTTAGGAATCGCATGAGTACGAATTACGCTAATTAAATGAGAGAAGTTTTTAGCAATATCTGGTGGTACATTGGGCAAATTTTTGACTAACTCAGCAGCAAATTGTACTGCCTCAGATTCCATGTAAGGCGCGGGTGTTTTTCCTGGAGATACTTTAGCGGGATACCATATTTGAGCTTTAAGCCGCCGCTTATCTATCAAATTATTTGTAGTAATAACTTCATCTCGATTAAAATCGGTGAATTCGTAAGTAACTGTGCCTACTTGGTATTTTCCTGTTAAGTTTGGTAATTTAATAGTAAGTTGTTTGTTTGAACTGATTTTTTCAAACTTTAAGAATTTATTGGTATGTGTATTAGCTAACGTATTTATAGAATTACTACCAATAAAAAGCGTAATGATTGTAATAGCCAAAAAAACTTGATTTAAAAAAATAATTGGCTGAGAAAGAAGTTGCTTTTTGCAAAAAGTTTTCTTTATTGTTTGCTGAAACATATTCATTTGCACCATTGCTAGATTCATTGTGTAAAAGTTATAGCAGTCGAAACATAGATAATCGCAAAGACTAATTATCAAGCATGGACACTGAGCGACTTTAAAGTCTGTCCCCTGTTCCCTGCTATAAATGGCAACTACTGGGTAATTACTTTTAAATTTACGTAACTATTTCACTAAAGTTATTCAAATATAAGCAATTACCAGCAATGGTATTAACTATATCTAAAATAAAAATTATTTATCAGCTAATGGGCATTAGCAAATTCATTAGTAAGCATAACTGATATCTTGCATCTACCGAGATAAACACTGGATGTTTAAACGATGCTTTAGAAGAACTGGGTAATATAGCCAAGACTTACGCACTTGAACAAAAAGATACCCAACTTTTTTAAAAGTCGGATATCGAAGAGCTTACTAACTTTTATATTGCTCTGGGGGAATATGCGATCGCCCTGTAATAGCTTCAATAACAGAATTATCGGGTGCGTAGATGCTCTTAGCGGCTTGTCGCAGACATCGCTCCGCTCGGTCACTGCCTGCTGACTGTTGACTAATGACCAATGACCGATGACCATCAAGCAGTAACCACAGCTTTCTTAGAGAATGCCCCCGCTTTCTTGAGTGCCGCGGCCGGATTCGGGTGTGCGAAAAACTCATCAATTGCTCCCTTTAACTCCGCAGCCACCGCAGGATCGTGACAGGCGTAAACGTAGACTGGTTGTTGAGTGCCGTTTACTAATCGGTTTTCTTGGCGATCACCCAGATGTGGGTAAAATGTCCTTGTTTTTTTTGTTCCAGAACCAAGACGCACCAGACGGTCTCTTAGAGAAAAGCTATCCGTGAATACTTGCTCTACATGAATCGCTGCCCCCAAGAATCACTGGGACTTTCTTGCCCATAATTTAAAGCGATCGCTACCGGACAGGGAATACGCTCGCTCCTGCCACAAATGGCAGTAACCCGAATGGCACGCTTGTTAAGGAAAATCAGGCGTTGCATGATGGAGTATGAATTTTGGGTGCTGGAATATGAATTGTCCAAGTTATGATGCCAGCCATATCCGTAAAAACGGGAGAAAAAATGGTAAGCAGAATTACATATGTGTGGGCTGTGGTCGCCAGTTTATTGATAACTACGAACCCTCAAGAACTTACAGCAATGAGATCAAGGAAGAATGCTTAAAAATGTATCTCTCTTGTCTTGGGTTTTAGAGGCATTGAACGTGTAAAAGGGGTTCATCATACGACGATCATCACTTGGGTCAGGCAATTGTCTTTGATGCAGTTTCATGGAAGCGATGCCTACGGCGGTAAACTACGCCGATAAAGTTCATCGCAAAGAGCGATCGCAGTGTGGAAAAAACTTATAAACACTCTCCCTTTTCCCCCTTGGCCCCAACCGACCAATGTAAGACAACCTTAAATCAATTTTGTCCAATAATCTTTGAGCGATCGCGTGAAAAATCATGCAACAGTGCCATCAATGCCGGAACCACAGTCGGGGTGAGGATTGTGGAAAACGCTAAACCTCCGGTTAAGGCAATTCCTAGACCTTGATACAGTTCAGATCCCTGTCCTGGAAAGATTGCCAAGGGAACCATGCCTAGAATGCTCGTACCTGCTGACATAAAAATAGGACGGAGGCGATCGCGTGTCGCATTGTAGAGCGATTCATCGTACTTTTGCCCCTCCTCCTGAAGCTGTAGCACTCGCTCCACAATCAAGATAGCGTTATTCACCACTACTCCAGTCAAAATCAAAAACCCCAATCCGGTAATCATATCCAAAGGCACAATCACACCAGGAATCCAGTTGGCAACAACCAGACTTAGCAATGCTCCTGTCAATCCCATTGGTACTGTTGCCATAATCACCAGTGGATAGAGGAATGAACGATACAGGGCAACCAGTAGCAAATAGGTGATAATCACCGAAAATACAAAAGCAGAGGCGAGTTGTCCGACGGTTTCCGAAAGGCGATCCGCAGATCCAGCCAGTTCCACGCGAAATGCCGGCGGCAATTTGGTTCGTAATGGTGCGAGGATTTGATTTTCAGTTTGATTGACAAGTTTTCCTAATGGTGCATCTGGAGTCAAGCTCACCGTTAGAGTAGTAGAACGTTCTAAATCCACATGATTAATCACACCGGGCCCGGTTGTTTCGCGAACAGTTGCCACATCTGCAAGCTGAACTTGTCCCCCTTGAAAGCTAGTCATTGATTGCTGACTATTCCCTGCTTGCTGCGCTTGAGGAATTTGAGAACTGTACAGCGACAACTGGCGCAACTGTTCAGGTGTTTTGACAAAGATATTTTGCAACTGTACAGTAACATCCAGTTCTTCTTTACCATCCACAAACTCAGAGGCAAAGCGTCCTCCCAGCGCCGCTTCGACCATCGCCCCAACCTCCGATTCTGACAAACCGACTTCGGAAAGTCGCACACGGTTAGGAATGACTTGCAGTTGGGGAGCGCCGTTAATAGAGTTAGAGCGAGCATTCGCAACTCCCGGCAAGGCTGAGATTTGTTGAGTCAACTGTTGCTCTAGCTCCCCAAGTTGTTTCAGGTCTGGCCCAATGATCTGCACCTCAAAGGATTTACCCGGGTCATTGAAGATGGGAAACCGGATTGGAAACATGAATTTGTAGCCTGGATAACCAAAGCTTTTACCAGCCAAGCGTTCTACCATCTGGGCTAGCCCGCTACCCGTCGCTGATTCTGGCTTGAGGCTGATGCCAATCCCGCGAAACTGCGGAAAGTTGACAAAAAATGTGTTGGCGATTTCAGATTGCTCTTTCAGGAATCCTCTGGGAGGTGCAGACAGTTTGACTGCCTCTGGGACACTGGTTCCGGGAAACGTCTCGGTCAACCAAAACACAAAATTGAGGTTGCCTTCTGGTAAATAGTCCGCTGGAGGCAGCAAGACAATACTGGAAGCTAGCAAAACAATCGGAATAGAGAGCAATGCAAGTCTGCGCTTGAGCCGACGCGGGCCTAGCGCCCAACCTACCGTTGCCAATAAAAAGCTTTCTAACTTGCTTTGCAGCCGTCGAAACCCGAACGAAGTCTGCATGATTGATCGCTCTAGCCAGTTGCCGCTACTTTGTAGTTGGGAATCGCTGGCGTTTCCTAATTGGAACGTTTGCTGTGCTTCTGCTGGGTTGAGAAACAGACTCGCTAACATTGGTAGCAACGTCAATGATGCAAACATTGATAATACAGCAGCAGCCGTAATTGTAATTGCCATATCGACAAACAACTGTGCGACTTCGCCTGTCACCAGCACCAGGGGCGCAAATACTGCCACGTTTGCCAATGTTGCCGCCAAGATTGCCCCGCCGACTTCTTGCGTCCCATCAATCGCCGCTTGCAGGCGACTTTTACCCTGCTGCATGTGGGTAAAGATGTTTTCAATGACGACGATCGCGTTATCGACCACCATCCCCGCCGCAAATCCCAATGCTGCCAAACTGATGATGTTGAGCGATCGCCCCAGCACTGCACTGACGATGAACACCACGATCATCGCAATCGGAATGCTAATGGCAACAACAACAACGGTGCGGAGTGAACCCAAAAACAGTAGCAATACTGCGATCGCCAACACTCCACCTGTAATTAAATCACCCCGGACGTTAGACACCGACTGGTCAATGTACGTGCTTTCATCGTAAAGAATCTCAAACTCAACTCCTTCCCCCTGGCGATCAAATTGCCTTGCCAAATTCGCTAATGCAGCGCGGACTCCCCTAGAGACTTGCGGCACATTCGCGCCTACCCGACGGATGATGCCAATTCCGGCAGAGGGAGCATCGTTGAACAGAAAGGCGCTGTCCTGGAACTTGCGCCCCATTTCCACCTCAGCGACATCCCCCAGATATACTGTTCCTGCGTCGTTGCGCCGCAGGACAAAGGTTTTGAGTTGATCTAACTCTTGCGCTCGGTTGACCGTCCGCACCTGATATTCGCGTTTTCCTAGCACCAAGGGCCCGCCCCGAATATCACGATTGTTGGTTCTTAGGGTGTCGGTGATATCGGTGAGGGTAAGATTGCGATCCGATAAGGCTTTCGGATCGACTAATACCTCAACTTCCCGCTCCTGTCCGCCGACAATAAAAAATCGACTCGTCCCTTCGACTCGTCGCAGTGCGGGTTCAATCACTTCCTCAATCAGGTCGCGGTAGCGGTTAGAGTCAGTCTGATAACCGGGTTTGGGCTTCAGTACGATCCACATCATCGGGTTATTGTTGCCGCTAGCAACCTGGACATCAGACTCGCCCGCTTCCTCTGGTAGTTCTTCTAGCTGCTGTAATTTGTTCAGCAGATTGACTAGGCGGGCATCGACATCAGTACCCCAGTCAAACTTGATCGTGATGGTGCTAATCCCTGATAAACTTTGGCTAGTAATTTCCTCAACGCCCTCGATTTCCTCCAGCACATCTTCAATTGGGCGAGTGATCAAATCTTCTACTTCTGCTGGGGCTGCACCGATGTAGGGAGTGGTAATCGTAATTTCTGGGCGATCGCCTCCTGGTTGCAGTTCCAAAGGCAACCTGAACAGGGCAATCAACCCGAACATCGTCAACAGGCAGAATAAAACAAAGGTGCCATGTCGCCAACGGACAGAGGTTTCAATGAAGTTCATGATTCTGGCCTCGTGTTTTGTTCAGCAATCTGCACTGGCGCTCCATGCATCAGCGCTTCACCACCCCGCACCACAACGGGTTGCCCGACTTGCAATTGACTGCTAGAAATCGCCATTGTTTCGCCCATGTCAACGACTAGTTTCACGGGTATTTGGGCTGCTTTGCCATTGGCAACGGTGTAAACCAGCCAATTGTCATCGCGCTGCACCAAAGCATCGCGGGGGACGACAAAGCTATTCGGCTCAACCTGCAACTGTAGCTCTGCGGCGATCGCCATTTTGGGCAATAAATTCTGGGGTGGATTCTGCAATCGCACCCTTACCATTTGCCGCCGTGATGCTGCATTAGCCGCCGGAACCACACCGCTAATTGTGGCGCGTTTTTGCCAGTTGGGAATCGCACGGGCAGTTAGTTCTACAGGTAAACCAGGGGTAATACTGCCGCTGAGTTGCTCTGGTAATTCCAAAAAGACATCTAACTCGTTGCTATTCACCAGAGTTAGCACTGGATCGCGACTCTCGACCAAATCCCCCACACTCACTTCGCGTGATCGCACAATTCCCGCTGCCGGAGCTTTAACTTCTGTCCGCGCCAAAGTAAGTTGTGCCTGATTAACCGCAGATACGGCGGCGGCGACGCTAGCTTTTTGAGCCGCAATTTCTTCACGGGTAGGGCCAGCTGTGGCTTCCGCTAGGGCTGCTTCTACTTTCAAGCGTTCGGCTCTTGTCGCATCTACCGTAGCCCTTTCCTCTAATAGCGCCCTCTCGCTGATTGCCCCTGCTGCCACTAACTCTTGATAACGTTTAAGGTTCTGCTGTGCTTCCCGTTCTCGTGCTTGCACAGAGCGAAGTTCCGCTCGACGCTGGGCAATAATTTCCGGTCGGGTGCCTACTTCCAAACGTGCCAGTTCGCTGCGCGCCTGGGCCAGCTTTGCTTGTGCTTCTGCCAATGCTAGCTGCTGATCCGCATCGTCTAACGTGGCGATCGTCATTCCCGGCTTAACGCGATCGCCCACCTCTACCAAAACCCTCTCGACTGTCCCGGCAGTTTGGGTGCGGAGTGTGGCACTTTTACTGGCCTCTACTTGTCCTAATAACTGGATGCGTCTAATACCTTCACCTCGTTTCAGAGCAACGGTTTCTACTGTTGTTGGCGGAAATCCTTGAGCCATTTGCGAAGATGCTGAGTTGCTGATAGGAGTAACTGTCCGCCAAACTACCACACCGCCACCCACTACTAGCAGAAGTGTTAGCAGTCCAAGTTGTACTCGGCGAGATGGCACTGAAGGTTTTGATGATGAACCCTGGGATTGAGAAGTTTTCATAGTGAACGAAGCAGCTAAGATTAGTTGCGGGGTATGGGTTCTATTCGTTGAGAGGGTGCTTGTGCATCACGTAGGTTATTGAGCATGACTTTGGCATGAACAGCCCAGTCAGGAAACTCTGATAATAATGCATAAACCCAAACAATCGCGTGAAGTTGTCGCATCTTGATGTATGGCTCCAGTACAGTAGAGTCAGGTGCGTTGGGATAAGCTGATTTCCCTGCGTCATCAAGGTTGATCAAGTCCCAGGCGACGTGCCCCCTGCAAGTGTCCTCAAAGTCGTTCCACAGCCATCCTTCTGCTGTGGGGATTAAATTTAAAGCATTGGCATCTCCATGCAATGGTTGTAGTTGATCGGTTGTTAACTGCGGCAATAAGCGATCATAAGTCTCTTGCAGCAATGTTAAATCACTTGTAGTTAGAATATTGCCTGCCTGTTTTAGCCGTTCCAGCCCGCGGGGAATATCGTTTAGGGGTGGTGCTAATAAAGGTAGATCGTCAGGGTAATCGTGCAGCAGGGCGTGTAATTCAGCCAGCATTCGGCCGATGATTTTAGGATCTGGCAGGCTATCAGATATAGGTTGGACATAGTGCCAGAAGGTCATAAACAATCCGTCATGCTGATGCGGGATTGCTGGTAAGTGATCGCTGGGTGCAATCACTGGAGCAACCTGTGAAGCTAGAAACTTAGCCACAGAAATTTCCCGTGCCAGCCAGGATTCGATTGGAGAACGGAGTACAGCAGTGACGGTACTGACACGAGCAACAATCGGTGCAGGATGTAAATAAACCCGCACTGAATAAGCATTATTCAGCACTTGGGGAGCCTCAACCTTTACACCGTAGGCAGAAGCAACCGATACAGCTGCTGCGACTGCCCGTGCTGTGAGTGCGGTGCGGTTTGCATTGTCAGGTGACATGATGAAGATTTTGTGGTTTGTAGCGTGTGACTCATAAGTAGTTGAACAAAATTAAATTCATTCGTGGAGACAGAAAACAACGAACAGGACGAAAATCTGTATGATTAATTCTATTTAAGTATTTAGCAAGCAAAGTATCTTTTTAAACTATACTACAAAAGCTACAAATGTAGTTTGACAGTTAAATCTGCCCATTGAGTCTATCTAAAGAATGGTTTTTTCTAGTTCTGTGCTGTATTCATCTCATGGCGTTCGATGATATCAAATAAGTGATTTTTGCTTGATTTCTAAGGTCGAGTCACCAATTCTAAGGGTTGATACTTGATGTAGAGGGATATGCAGGCTATGAATAGAGAACATGATATTTCCCCTATTTGATAGAGTTTTGCCACAGTGCTTCTTAGGGTAGCAATTGCCTCCTTCTTCCGCTTCACCCAATCAGGTGAAGCAGAAATTTATGTATATTGTTCTCTGCAAATTTTCTTGTGTTCAAAGATTTCGCTACACAGGAAAAAGCAGCGATCGCGTTCATTGCCATTCAATATTTGCTGCTATCCTTTGTAAGAGTGTTATGCCATTGATTGGAGGAGTTCTTCAAGACAGTTGAGAGTCTCGCCCAGTCCCTCTTCCATACCAGATTGGAGATGCCCATCCCGCTGCTCTCTTGACTGGTGTTGGATGTGAATATGCAGCGTTGTTTTTCCGTCAATTTCAGTCAGGGTTAGCGTATTCAAGTGGTCGCTATTGGGGACTGGTTTATAGATTTCGGTACTAACCAATCGTTCTGGTGGCACAATTTCACGATATTCTCCTGAAAATGCGTGTTCAATGCTGTTTTTGGAGTCATGTAAGACATAGCGCCAAGCACCACCCACGCGCAGTTCGATTTCGCAAACAGTCATTGTCATACTGCTACAACCCCCAAACCAGCGCTGAACGTGTTCGGGTTGAGTCCAGGCCTCAAAGACAAGTCTGCGCGGAGCATTAAAGACGCGAGTCACGACGATTTCCCGATCTGATGGCAATGTTATTGTGAAACCATTCTGCTGCTGTTGGACTTGCTTCGCCAGAAATTCGTCAAGGCAATCGAAACTGGAGTTCCACCCAGCAACAACACCCATCTCTTCGTGCTTGCGGCGATCGCTAGCAGATTCATGCACAATCTGAAGTGTGAGTGAACACGTTCGTGTTGAGGTGATTGAAAGGATATCGAAAACATTTGAGCGATTGCCGAAACGATGGATTGTAGAACGCACATTTGGGTGGCTCAATCGATTTCGGCGTTTGAGTAAGGATTATGAGTTGTACACAGAGTTAAGTGAAGCAATGATTTATGGCTCATTGATTCGTCTGATGGTCAAGCGTATGGCATCTTAAGCTTTTATTTACGAATCAGCTCTTAATACAAATGTTTCCCCATCCAAACGGAAAAGGGAAACAAATAAAATAGCTGATGAAACTGGTTGGCGCTAGATATAAATTTATCCAATGCTTCAAAGGCTAATAATTTATAGAAGTCCAACTGTATTTTGGTTAAGACAGTTTCAAAATAGCAAAATTCAGAATCCTAAATTTTTCCTAAATTAAGCTTTGATATTTTCTAGTTTCTCATTTTTGCTATTCTTCCGTGTCAACAAGCCAGCAATTCCAAAAGCCATAACACCAACGATAGTACCTGGTTCAGGAACGCTTTGGGAGATAGGACTGCTATTTACGTAGCTATCACTAGCTCCTCCTGGAAGACTGCCAACATGAATACCTACTTGCAAGGTACGCGCATTTAGAGCAGCAATAACATTATTATAATTAGCAGTGAAACTAACGCCTAAAGTTTCACCTGGTTGCAATGAATTGCTGTTTTTTCCAGATTTTCCTCCGCCAAAAGTTGTACCATCCCATCCGAGAATATTATTACTTTGTGATAAATTTTGGGGATTGCCATTGAAGTTTACAGTACCAACATTGCCCACATTGACCATCATATTAGACAAAAGTCCAGATACACTATTGTCAATGCTGAACGCAAACTGTTTAAGGGCATGCTCAACAGAACCTGTGTTAGAAAATTGGAACAGAACTGTATCGCTGCTACTTTGAATCACATCAAATGAGAAGTTGGAATTGTAAGCATCGCCAACTGTATCACCACCAGCGATATTGCTAAAACCAAAAGTCACAGCAGAAGCTGGCATAGAAGTCGTAGCCAGGACAACAGATGTTGTGATCAAAAAAGCAGGAATTAATGATGCAACCTTCATTTTAAGCAAAGAATTATAAACCTATGTATTGAAAGTAAGGTTTATAACCAGGTAAAGCAACTGTATATATGCTATCTTTTCGCTTTATGTTAATTATACTGAAAATTTAATCTTTTAAATAAACCATTTAAATAATAGATATTTCTATTATTTTTGTATATAAAATTAAGCCCAAACACGGTAATTTGTTTACATTATAAGGATTTTAAGATTTTATATAAATAAATATATAAACTAAAACTTAATAGCTATTTATAGATCCAATATAAAAATACAGTAAAAAAAGATTAAACTTTTATAGTTAACTTAGTAATCATACTGAAAAATATTAGCTCTCAAATTAAAATTTTAAGTAATTTCCAGCGAGAGATAATAATTAAATAACCTACGAATACCAGAGTTTACCGAAATCCATCTTTTATGTAATATTTGATGAGAATAATTATTTAAAGCGATCGCACCATTAAAATAAAAACAAAAAAAAGGGATAGTTGTCTCCATCCCTTTTGCCAAAGCAAAATTTATCTTGAGTCGATAAAATTAGAAAAGTCTAAAAATAAACGGATAACGAAACGGTTCATCTGGCTGAGTGAGACAATGATAAATTGCCCAAATTGTCAATCCCCAGTGCAGTGCAAAGCCCAAAGCAACAACGGGAAAAAATAAAATTCCGCCAATACCAAAAGTAAGCCAAGATAAAATTCCTAGTGGGACACCAATTAAAGTTGCCCAGAACCAAACATTGAAGTGAAAATTAATCGATTCTTTGGCGTTACTTTTAACAACTGGGTCGTCGTAAAGTAAATTTATGGCTATTGGAACTCCAATCGAAAACAATGCTGTACTAAAGAAAATCGCCCCATGACACAGAGAGGATAGCAATTTACGCTTATCAGAATCGTATGTAACTTGCATCCTGGTGGCTCCTCCACTTGCTTTATAGTTTTGATTGTAACGGTCAATTAATAACTTTAGTATTGCAGTTTACCGTACTCCAGACGTTTTGTGGCTTTACCTTGAGATAGATTAACTTTGACTGCGAATTGCCACCTATAGCTCATGAGGTTTACCGAACCCCCACAATAGAATTAAAATTGGCAGTAAACAAGCGTAAATCTCTTACTTGCTTGCTGGGGGTGAATATCTCAACTTAGCACCAGCAGCCTGAGAAACAGCTAAAACCAGATTTCGTATTAGACGGAGAGTTTAAGTTAATATCCTGTATGGTAAAAATCTTGGTTGTGATACAACTAACATGAAAGTATCAAGTAGGGTAGGCGATGCTAACCCTACGAATTATTTTATCAAGGTGGTAGAAAATGGGTCGCTTAAATCCCTACACGCTACAAATGCAGATTACTCGCATGTTTGAGCAAGGGCAATCATTCTTCGCCACAACCAAGGTACAAGAATGGTTGAAAGAACGCAATCATGATCCACTAGACTATGACATTATCTTCCATAAAAAACCGGCTCCCCCTGGTTCTAAAGAAGTAATGGTAGTGGAAATTGAATTACGTCGCAAAGATGGACAGCCTGTAGATCCTTGGTTGCAAGAACAAGCCAACCTTCATGCCTAATTTTGCTAGATTACAGGCATTTTACAGACCTAAAATGTTTAACTTAGATTCACATTAATTTAACATATTTTATTAAAAAAGGGTGTTCTAATTGCGGAATACTCTTTTTTATTCTTGAAGCTATAGGACTCATATTTGATTTTTGAACAAAATTCAGTACACCTTTATTCCTTCTTCCCAGTCCCCAGTCCCCAATCCCCAGTCCCTTACCTCTACGAGTGATTCAGAAATCAAATCGGATTGCTATATAATACATGTTTTGTTTAAGCAATAACATGAAATCTAACCGCTTTTGGGTCATGGCTTTTTGGTTTTACTTAGGAATACTGATGACAATCATTATTTCTGCTTACATGAAAATTTTACCCGTCAAAAATTCAGTTATTCCATTTTATGACACAATTGGGCATTTTATATTAATAGGTATAGGAGCTTTTTTAAGTCATTTGGCACTCAAGAAGCGGGCAATTATTTTTTTTAGTATTCCTATTCCTCTAGCAGCAATTTTAGTTAGCCTGTTCACTGTGACTGAAGAATTTCTCCAAAAATTTTCACCCAACCGGACATTTGATTTAGTTGACTTAACTGCTGACCTCTGCGGTATAGTTTTATTTACTTGGTTAGCACAAAAAAAATCTCTGAAAAATTCTTAAGCAAACCTTGATTTATAAATTAATCTGATTTTGGCATCTGTTAATTATCCAAAATCACCCAACCAGGTGAGTCCACTGGCTGAGGTCAATTTTTCATAGCAAATTGTAATCTGAGATAAGCAAGAGAGGCAAAATACTAGGAAATATATAAAATGGCTGTAAACCAAAGTTGTGGAAAATCACCAAATCATATTTGCAGCAATTGTGGCAAACGCCTATTTGCTTGGATGATGGCTAAAGGTAGCGCTGGATATGAGAAAGTAGTAAGCGATCGCAAACGTTCTTTATTCGCCAACCTGCACGGCAATGTTTTAGAAATTGGCCCTGGAACTGGCCCCAATCTACCCTATTACCCTCAAGATATTCACTGGGTAGGAATTGAACCAAACCCCTTCATGCATTCTTATCTTCAACAAGAAGCAGAAAAGCTGGGCTTAAATATCGACCTTCGCACTGGTACTGCTGAACGCATAGACGCTGACGATAACAGCATGGATGCTGTTGTTAGTACCTTAGTATTATGTTCAGTACCGAATCTTGATGCTACATTACAAGAAGTTTTAAGAGTTCTCAAACCAGGTGGACGCTTTTTATTTATTGAACACGTCGCCGCAGAACGTGGAACTCGGTTGCGACGCGTACAAAGTACAATTCGCCCTATTTGGAAAGTATTGGGTGATGGTTGTAACTGCGATCGCGAAACTTGGGTAGCCCTAGAAAATGCTGGATTTGCCAGCGTAAATTATGAGCATTTTGAAGCACCGTTTCCGATTGTTAGTCCTCATATTATTGGTGTGGCGGCAAAGTAAGCAAATTGAACCATCCTAACCCTCTGTTTCTTGCTAGAGAGGCATGATGAGTGAAGTTACGCAAATATATGCCATGATTACCGTTTGGCAAGCAACATTTTTATCCGATATTTAGGACGCAACTTCAAAGCAGACCAGGGTGTAACTTCCTGATTTGGCACTAATGTTAACCGGAATTGCTGGGCAATATTTGTCAGCAACAGCACAGTTTCCATAGTTGCAAAGAACTTACCAATGCAAAATCTGGGGTCGCCGCTAAAGGGAAAATACGCAAACGTCAGTAGCCGCTTTGTTAAATCACCCAATCAACGATCAGGGCAAGCCTATACAATACTTTTGTACTATCAATCATCACTTTTCTGTGGTAGTTGGCTAGGTCTTGTTATATTTAGTAATGAAATATAAAGAAGGAGTTTCAATGCGTAGATTATTTCGACCGCAGCAACTTCTTAGTTTGGTATTTGCTTTAATTACAGTTATCGTAATCCTAAGTGGGGTATCAACAAAACAGTTTGTTTTAGCGCAGTCTGGAACAAACCCAGCATTAGTCGGGTCTTGGGCTGGCCCCTATCCATGGCCGCTCGTTCCCATTCATGCAAGTGTAGGCCCCAATGGTAAGGTGATAGCTTGGCAGCGCCCGAAACTGGCTCCAGCCAATACTCCACAAAGCATAGTCTGGGATCCAAACACCAAAGCCTTTACCTCAGTACCGACTGTTGCAACTGATATTTTCTGTGCAGGTCATGCTTTTGCTCCGAGTGGTCGGCTGTTGGTTGCAGGAGGACACGAGGGTTCGCCTACCCCAGATCCTAATCAACAGGCTGATATCGGCTCGAACGACTCTAATGTTTATGACTTCAACACCAACAGTTGGTTTTCATATATCGATAAAATGAACAAGGGTCGGTGGTATCCTACTGTCACCTACCTTGGCAATGGAGAGGCAGCAGTAGTTGCTGGTACTAACAACGACGAACAAGACATCGTTACAATCCCTGAAGTTTGGACTAGCGGTGCAACATACCGCTCCCTCACCGCTGCGCCGCAGAAATTGGACAACTATCCATGGGGCTTCGTAGCACCGAGCGGCAGAGTCTTTTATTCGGGTCCAAATCGAACTACGCGCGTCTTGAATACTGTGGGAACCGGTCAGTGGAGCACAGTGTCAAACAGCAACCTTGGCGATCGCTTCTACGGGTCGTCTGTAATGTACGACAATGGCAGAGTACTGATCGTAGGTGGTGGCCTGGAAAAGTATAGCGGTCTGCCCACAAATACGGCTGAAGTCATTGATGTGGCTGTATCTAACCAGTGGATACCTGTACCTTCGATGGCTTTCCGTCGAAGACATCATAACGCTACGCTCCTGCCGGACGGCAAAATAATTGTCACAGGAGGAACTAGCGGCTCAGGTTTCAACACCGCAATTGAGAACGGTGTAGATCGCACAGTCCTACCCGCAGAGATGTGGGATCCAGCAACGAAGCAGTGGTCTACCATGGCCAGCATGAAAGTTGGACGGTTTTATCACTCGTTTGCAGCGCTACTGCCGGATGGTCGAGTTCTAGTAGGAGGCGGAGGTTTGCCTTTAGCGGCTGGTGAACCGTCAGACGGTAACGATCCGAAAAATCAAGGACATTATGATGTAGAAATCTACTCACCGCCCTACTTGTTCGCTGGAATGCGGCCAACAATCGCCTCCGCCCCCACCAGTGTAAGCTATAGTCAGCAGTTTGCTGTAAACACGCCTGACGCAGCTAACATTACAAGTGTTTCTTGGATACGACTCTCCTCCGTAACCCATGGATTTAATGAAAACCAACGGATCAATCGCCTAAATTATACAAAAACAGCAGGCAGTCTAAACGTTACAGCACCTTCAGACAGGAACTTGTGTCCACCAGGTCACTATATGCTGTTTATTTTGAATAACGGTGTACCTTCTGTAGCCAAGATTGTGCAAATTAGCTAGTGGGTGTTCAGGAATTAAAGTTTTGTCGTTAACCATAACGGGAGTTACGCCAATACGGTTCGGTTAAAGGGGAAAGGGAAAAGGTTTTGAATGTATCCTTTACCCTTTATCCTTTACCCCTTAACCTTTTCTCAGACCACAAGGACAGTGAAGAGTGCTTATCCGAACCATATTGAGAGTTACGCAGGTGAGAGGAAGGCAGGGTAGATCCTCTTTACACTCTACACTCTCATTCCAATTGCGTAACTCCTGTTAACTCTTAGCCATTCCCGTTCCTGCTGCTCCAGCGGCGATCGCTCATTGGTAATCGATAAAGCAAAACTTGCCCCTGCACGCGCTAGGGGCATACCTGTAAATTGGCAATAACTATGTAGCTAAGATTGCGATCGTTCAGTGCTTAGGTTTAAGCGAGCGAGTTGCACATCTAAACGCTCTTGGCGCGCTTTGTGCGATCACTGACTCACACAGGCAAAATCATCTATTTTATTCTTCTTAGAACAAATTGTATTCCGAATTGCTTTCAAATCCTCCTCCTTCTGCTTTAATTTGGTTTCTTTATCCTTCTTAACTTTATCATCCAAATCTTCTGCCAGAAGTATACCGTTTAGAACACTATTAGCAATGTCACGATCTTTTAACTGTGAAAGGGTGATCAAACCTTCCTTTTTAAGCGACTTATCACAATCTTTGGCAATTGCAGCATACTCAGGATACTGTTTAATTTTAAACTTCTCCTCATTATTAATGGCTACATAGGCTGCGTTCTGAAGTATCTCCAAGCAGTAATCAAGACTGTGTGCATACGCTGGCTTGCTAAAGAAAAAATTCAAAGGCAATATAAGCAAAATGAGCGAAAAGCTAACAAATCTGCTAATCATAGTTAAATACCCAGAAAGTAGTTTGCTGCTTGTTAGAAACTAGATTACTTTACGTTACTATAGCGTTTTCTATCCCAGTAATGTACAGGAAGAATAATTAACCACAGATAACCACAGATTAATACAGATAAATACAGACAAATACATACCTCAGCAGACTAGGAAACGCTATATTATAGAGGCAATAGTTTAATTGTTTGACTCAGTAATATTGATGCTGACAAGTCTTATGCTTGCCGCGCAAATATTCTAGTTTATCCTTCCCAAATTGAATATAAAAATTACTAATTTATGCGAGATTAAATTGCTCATGAGTTGCTAACTAAATACCTATCTCAGGTTGAGGCTAGTGTTGTTATCTTTGCTTGAGGATATGCTTTTTTTCACGGCGAAGAAATTATCAGACTTTAGTAATTTGCTATTACTACTTAAAAATTTAAGCTGCTTGTTTGAGTTGAGTAACAATTTAACATTGTTGTAGAGCTACTTTAAATGGCAAGCTAGAACAGTACGATCGCAGCGCAGTGTTCTTTGATGAATCAAACCAACCTCTGGGCTTCTGCTGACCATGCCTTGGCCTATCTTACACAAATAGATAAAATTCCCCATCGTACCGAAGGGGAAGCAGTCTTGCTAGAACACGTCCCCAAGTCTGTGAAGCGCATTCTGGATTTAGGAACTGGAGATGGTCGCTTACTAGCACTACTCAAGTTTGATCGTCCCCAGGCTAAATGTGTCGCAGTTGATTTTTCTGCAACCATGTTGGAGGCGGTCAACACTCGCTTTGCTGGGGATGCAACAGTGGAAGTGATTGCACATAACTTGGATGAACCTCTACCTGAATTAGGTTCATTTGATGCAGTTGTCTCCAGCTTTGCTATTCACCACCTCATCCACGATCGCAAACTTACCCTGTATACAGAAATTTTCCAAATGCTGGAACCTGGTGGTATTTTCTGCAATTTAGAACACGTTGCTTCACCTACTGAGACACTACACGAACATTTTTTACAAACACTTGGTATTGCACCAGAAAACGACGACCCATCCAACAAACTTTTAGACGTAGAAACACAACTGAGTTGGTTGCGAAATATTGGCTTTAGTGATGTAGATTGCTACTGGAAGTGGCTGGAACTCGCATTGTTGATTGGCTACAAACCTAACTCAATATCATTGCCTTAGCGTGGATGAATTTATTTTGGCTTGTTTTACGGGCTTCTAGGTTGCAGATAGCGATCGCTATCTTAACAGGCTTGGTTAGTGGTGGTTCTACCGCCAGATTAATTGGACTAATTAACAGCGCTATCAGTGGTAATTTCACAGATAACTTGGTATGGTACTTTGGGGCATTAGCATTAGTAGTTCTCTTCAACAGCCTCATTTGCCAATTTTTATTAATCAATATTTCCGAAGATGCAGTTTATCGTCTCAGGTTACGCTTGAGTGAAGGAATTTTATCCTCCCCCCTAATAAATTTAGAACAATTAGGCCCTAACCGTCTCATGGCAACTTTAACCGAGGATATAACAACACTATCCAACACGGTTTATGCCATTCCCTTTATCTGCGTTGACATTGCAATTATCGGCGGGTGCTTAATCTACCTCTATTGGCTATCAGGCATAGTATTTGCTGTTACTGTCGGGTTTATCATGGTAGCGGTGGGCAGCATTCAACTATTGATTAACAATGCTCAACATTTTCTGAACTTGGCACGAAATGAACAAGACCGCTTGTTCCAACACTTTCGCACCCTTACCGATGGAATCAAAGAACTTAAACTACACGCCACACGCCGCCAAGAGTTTTTCTCTGAAGAACTGCAAACTAGTGCAGCTATATCCCGCAAACATAATGTAGCGGCCCTCTTAAGCTTTTCGATTGGTCAGGGATGGTCAAATCTGCTGTTTTTTATCTTAGTTGGGTTATTGCTGTTTGCTTTACCTAATTACATAGCTATAGAACGCTCTATATTATCTGCATATGTACTCACTCTTACTTACCTCCTATTGCCAATGCAGAGCATTTTGGACAAACTACAGCAACTGTCTAAAGCCAGTGTAACATTACAAAAAATCGAGAGGATAGGGTTAAAATTAACCGCTGAAACTGAGACTAATTCTGCAATTAAGCTTCCATTAACACAGAATTGGACAAAGCTAGAATTACAACAAGTTACCCATGCTTACCCAGATGAACAAGAAGACAACCATTTTGTTTTAGGCCCGATAGATTTAACTATTTATCCCAGCGAACTAATATTTATCGTTGGTGGTAACGGTAGCGGCAAATCTACTCTAGCTAAAGTGATTACAGGACTTTACATCCCCAATTCTGGGCAAATTAAGTTAGATGACCAAGTAATTGATCATAGAAATCGGGAGTGGTATCGTCAGCAATTTTCTGTAGTTTTTGCTGATTCTTACTTATTTGAGCGTCTTTTAGATACTGGTAATGCTGATTTAGATATCCAAGTTAGGCAATATTTGCGGCTGTTAAATTTAGATAGCAAAGTTAAGATTGTGAAAGGACAATTAACAACAACAGCACTATCCCAAGGACAGCAAAAACGTCTTGTTTTATTAACTGCCTATTTAGAAAATCGTCCGATTTGTTTATTTGATGAATGGGCATCGGAACAAGATCCTAACTTTCGGGAATTTTTCTACAAACAAATACTTTTGAATCTTAAACAACAGGGAAAAACAGTATTTGTCATCAGCCACGACGCTCATTACTTTCCCCTGGCAGACCGGATAATTAAGTTAGATTATGGCAAGGTGGAGTATGACAGTTATAATCCGCTTTAATAATAGACTTCTTGCAAAAATCCAAATAAAACCAAAATAAACCACAAATAAACACCGATTCATATCATGTCCGCTAAATTAGTTGCGATATGTCATTGCGAGTGCAACCAAGTGGAACGACGCAATCCCAATATCTTTGCGATTGCTTCCCTCCGGTCGCAATGACAAGTGTTTAACCGGACATGATATCACACCGATATTTGTCTATACGGCAGTTGCTACAACGCTTAGGCAAGCCTGCCGTGGGAAGCACCAACGGCGCACTGCCTCGTTGATTTTTGTGCATCTGTGGTTCCTTATACAAAATCTAGACTTATGCAAGAGAGAATAATTTGTAACTGGTTTTACTTGAATTAGTATAATTTGAGACAAAATAAAATTATGCCAGCAATTCGCCTAAAGCTGGGTTGATTAATTTGTGGCGCTATTTTCACCTGTTAATCTTTCTTGAGTATAAGTTTTTGCTGGAACTTGTCTGCTAGACATTGCTTTGAGTTTGGATGTGAATGATTCTGTGCGATCGCTTGTTTCAGGAGTAAATTGCCCTATTGGGCTGTGATTGGTAGCAGGTGGTAGGAAATGAGCCGCTTTCTTAGGGCTGGGAGCAACTGGGGTATTTGGCTCAAGCCTCTCTTGTAAATCTAAATTTGACGGTACATTAGAGGACAGTTGAGGCATTGGGGTAGAGGCGACAACACTAGGTGTAGGAGACTCTGAAATCCTTTGTGTGTTATGAGATGAGAGTTGCTTTTGTTCTTTACTCACTAGTGGTGGTAGAGGCGCAATCTTTCTTTGATGGTAAGCATTCTCGACCTGATTAGGTGATGGGTTGGCTTTGATTAAGTGAGAATGAGTCTTCTCCAAAGTGGTGCTTTTCTTGGCAGGAGATAAAACTGGTGTATGTAGTGACGTTAAGCTTTCAGGAAATTTGCTACAAATAAGGCGTTCAAATTCCATGTTGAAATGATAGGTAGCTTGACCCCGCCGCTGCCAGAAATTTAAAATTTGCTGTACAGAAACTGCTTTGTAACGACCTTGATATAGCGCCTCAATGACTGCAATGTGTATCCATTCAATTGGGTAGGCGCTTTCCCAACGTTTAATTAGCTGACTAGCACTATAACCACCGAGGTCGAAGCTATAGTGAGTTAATAAGGCTGTTGCCAAATCGACAGAACTGTCTGGAACGGGTTTGAACATGGAGCTATGAGTTTCAGACATAGGTTAGATTTTTCACCCATTGCATATAGCCTAAAGTGCTTTTAGCTACAGGATTTTTGCCCAAGTGTTGCCAAGTTGATAGCAAGTGTTTTTTATTCTACTTGGTCAACTAAGCTGTATGCGAGACGATATAGGGTGAATTAATGGCTGGCGTGCGTTTGATCGCCACCAAAGCTTGATATACCATAGCTGCTACTTCAGCACGTGTTGCTTCACGAACTGGCACAAGCTGCTTAGGATCTGGGTAGTTTACTACTATCTGCTGTTGTGTAGCGGTGGCTACAGCATTACGTGCATATTCGGGGATCACTTGACGATCGCTGTAGGCAAGTAAGGCATTAATATCAGCGGGTGGTAGGGCTAATCCGTTAACTAAGGAAACAATTACCTGTAGTCTTTGGACGTTTTGATCGGGGCGGAACGTGCGATCGCTAAATCCGCTGACAAAGCCACCACTAGCCGCGGTTTGGATTGCCTGATAAGCCCAAAAATCCTTGGCGACGTCCGTAAATTCGATGGCTGGGCGTTTGGCTGTAGGGTTAAAGGCAACTGCCACTAAAGCTGCATACTGGGCGCGAGTCATCGGTTTATCTGGCTTATAGCTGCCATCGGCAAAACCTCTAGTTAAGTCCAGGCTGACTAATGCCCGAATAAACGCTTCTGCCCAGTGTCCCTTCAAGTCGGTGAACGAGGGGATGTCAACATCGGGATTGACAATATAAGGTGAGGCGATCGCTTTTTGCTTACCACTAGCTACTAATCCCTGATAAATAATTGCCGCCACCTCAGCGCGGGTGATCTCCCGCAGTGGTTCTAGTTGTTCGGGTTGGGGATAGTTCACAACTAAAAGTTTTTGGGTAGCAACTGCCACTGCATTTGTGGCGTAACTCGGAATTTGAGCGCGATCGCGGTATACAGTTAACACATTTGGGTTTCCGCCACTAAATTTCAAACCATTCACGATAGATACTATTGCCTGAATTTTGGTTAAATTTTGCCCCGGTCGAAACGTACCATCAGGAAATCCACTTACAAACCCCATATTGGCAGCACTCAAGATAGCTGACGCTGCCCAAAAGTCTGGTTTTATATCAGCAAATTTACTGTTTTTGTTTCCAGTCGGCAGTGAAAAAGTTTTCGCAATTATAGCAGCGTACTGGGCACGTGTAATGGGGGCTTCTGGCTTAAATGTTCCATCGGGAAAGCCACTAATCGCACCTTCGTTCACCAATGCTTCCACAAAAGCTACTGCCCAATGTCCACCCAAGTCATAAAAACTCGTACCAATTGATACTTTATTGGGTGTGTCTGTCGTCGCAGTGAGAAACTCTACTGGCCCTATTACCTGGATAGGATTTAATTGATTACCAACTGAAAGTAGCTGCTGTGGTGTAACATTTTGTAAATCAAATTCTTTATTCTCACGAAAAATATTCCCAGCAGGGTCTTGGGTATTACCTAAGTCGGGGACTGCGTTACCATTAACTAACAAACCACCTTGAGTATTTTTGGTAATCTGATTCTGACGCAGCACAGGACGTGCATCTCGTGAGAGAGCGATCGCTGTTTGGTTTTCTAAGAGTTTATTATTGGCAACCAAAGGAGCAGCAAAGTCACTAATTGCTATACCCAAGGCATTCTTTTGAAACACATTCCGCAAAACTTCGCCTTTGCTATAACGTGCCATTGTCAACCCACTGGCAGCATTTTGCAAAAACACATTATCTAAAATTGCAGGTTTAGCCGCGCCAGTTGTAAATATACCTTCCCTAGCACAATTAATAAATGTATTGTTAGTTACCGTAGGGGCTGTAGATTCAATCCAGACACCAGTACCTTTTGCCGTAGCATTTGTGACTGTAACACCTCTGAGACTGGCATCGCCTAACAAGAGCAGCGTAATGTTCTGTACACCAAAGCTAGGACTCTGATACGTACCACTGCCGGAAATGACAATGCCAGCACCTTTATTGGCTTCGCTACCTACTACAATTACTCCCGCAGGAATAATTAGTGGAAACACCTCACCAGTAGCGGCGTTATATGTCCCCGCTCCCAACTGAATAATTGTAGATTTTGTGGATGTTTTTAAGGCACGGGTAAGGCTTTTAAAGGGACTCAACCGTGAACCTGCATTGGCATCATTCCCCTTCACGGAGTCGACATAGAGTGTGCTAACAAGGGTAGAGTTCACCATTGGTTGTTGAAAGGCGATTGTTTAAAATATGACAGCCATAAATAATAACTCTAGTTGTAAAATTTCTGTTAAATTAATTACTCCTAAGTCACAAATGGCTCTGCGTGATCTGAAATCCGGCTTCTACAGCTAGAAATTATTTCTCCTGCTGCCTATGTGTAGCACTATTAAGGGAAAATTGTATTATCTAAGTCCCAATAATGAAATCTGCCCAGATAGAGAAACGACAGCTGATACCAAGTTGCGTTCTGTTGTAGTAATCTTTCGTTAGGGGAGGTTGCTTCGCTCCACTTTGTTTCGCTCGCAATGACAGTTGGTACTTTTGATTGCAACTTGGTATGAGGAGTGGTGAGTGCTGAGTTCTAAGTGCCCAGTTGCTACCTCCCCTGCTCCCTGCCCCTCTGCTTCCCTGCTGCCATAATGAGAAATCTTTAAACGGACATGATATAAATTGCGATCGCATTTATGCAGATATCGCGTCTGTCCAAATTAATTAACTTTCGTACAAAGTACCATCTTTATGTGTAAAAATTCGACTACCATCCGCACTCGGTTCGGCAATCAAGTCATCATCTGGGTAATAAGCCCGATCATCAGAAGTTCTATCGCCAATTTCTAAATAAACTACCGCAGCATCAGAGCGATTCACCAGGTGGTGTCCATCTGCTTCACCAGCCGGAAAACCTGCCATCATTCCTGGTTGAAGAATTTGCGCTCCTACATTAGTAATTAAAGTCACTTCACCTGCGATGACATAAATGAACTCATCTTGTCGGGTATGCCAATGTCTGAGAGCAGAACAACTTCCTGGCTCAAGAGTAACTAAGTTGACACCAAAATTTTTTAATCCAGCCGCATTTCCTAATGCTTGTTTGACTCGTCCTTGCACCAGAGACTTAAATTCATCGGGGTAAATTGAACTGGTGCGACTGGGTACATTTTCCGGGTTAATAATCATATTGCACCTTTTAGGGATCATTGCTTGTAACGATGCATCAACTGAAGTTCGCCCACCTCATTAGTAAAGCGCCAGCGTTGATAAAATGGGATCATTTCAGGCAAACAGTAAAGAGCCACTAGCTCCACTGCACTTAACTGAGGATGATTAATCACTGCATCCATCAATTTCACACCAAGCCCAATTTTTCGATGGGTAGGCTTGATGATCACATCGTAAACAGTTGCACGATAAACAAAATCTGTAAGAATGCGGGTAAAACCAATTAATTGTTCGCTCTCATCAACTAAACCAATAATTAGATCTGAAGCCGCAAGCATCTTCACAACATCTGGATATGTACGTTTTTTACTCCAAAATTCATTTTTGTACAACTCTACTAATTGCAAAATTTGATTTTCGCTTAGTTGCTCAACAATGCGGTAGGTCATGGTAATTTATGCGTAAAAATGAATTGTTAGAGAGTGAATTTAGCTAAAGTATAAAAATCAAATTTTCTCAGCATCTCTAAAAACGTAAACACGGCTGGAATATGAAGAGCATTAGATAAAACTGCAACACCAATAACTCTCTCTAAGGGTGTTGGCAAACTGTGTACCTGCACTTTCGTAGGGATGGGTACAGCTGCTAAACGAGGCATAATAGCTGCTCTGAGTCCTTGATTGACCATACTGACAACTGTAGAGTCTTCTTGAATATCGCTAGCTGTATTGATGGGGATGGCTATAGTTTTGAGGTGATTGTGGACAATGCGTCCACAGGGCGCACAAGGAAGTAAGACTGGTGGATAAGCACCTATTTCTTCCCAAGTAATCTTTGCAGCGTTAATTTTTGCCTGGGGTGGGATTAAAGCTACATATTCATCCCGAAAAATTTCCCATACATCAAATTCATCACTAGTCGGCAAACAGGTGATCCCAATATCGGCACGTCCCTCACGCAAACATTGTTCTACATCAGGGAACGCGGGACATTCTATGATGGTGACAGCAACTTCTGGGAATTGATCGTGAAAAGAAGCGATCGCCTTTGGGAGTAAATGAGTAGCAACGCTGCGAAAAGCTGCAATCCGCACATGACCACCATGCAAACCTTTATGCAGGTTAGCTTCTCGTTGCATCATCTCTAGATGTTGCAGTGACTGACGAGCATGATATAAAATCCGCTCTCCAGCAGGTGTTAATACAGCACCATGACGACCTCTGGCAAATAGAGGCACACCCAATTCTTCTTCTAAAGTAGCAATAGCATGACTCACCGCAGGTTGAGAAAGTTGCAATTCTAAGGCTGCTTCACTAAAGTTGCCATGATCGGCTACTGCAACTACGGCTCGAAGTTGGAAGATTTTCATGGGCTGTTGATGATATCAAGGCTACACACATTATTGTGCCAAAAAGATGGTATTCAAGAATTTTATATCTATAAATAGCATTTATATAAACTATACAAGCCATGTTTTGATTGTTAACTGAGAGGTTGTTACAGTCTTATGTACTGAGCATTTATCAGGAATAATCCGATGAAAGAGGAAGTTAGCTGTCTGAAATCAGCAGGCATAGAACTAAATTCTAACTATCTATGCAAAAGTAAATTAAGCGATAATATCCTCACATCTGTTTGGAAATCATTGTTAAATTTCTGGCAATCTGAGATGAAAATACTACTAGCAGATCCAGACGAATTACAAGTTAGGCAAAAAATTGACCGCCACGGCAATATTTATTGGCAAGCTTACGATCCGGTAACAGGCAAATCTTTTTCTTCAGGCTCTGAAGTTGATATATCTATGTGGATTGAGCAGCTTTATCGACACTAAAAATATGGCGCAACTTACCTTAGTAATTGGCAATAAGAATTATTCATCTTGGTCATTACGTCCGTGGCTAGCTATGAAGCAATTCGGTTTGCAATTCAATGAAATTAATATTCCTCTGTACACTCCAGAATCTACAATCCAAATTCAGCAATATTCTCCTTCAGGTAAAGTACCTGTTTTGTTACATAACAATCAAGCCATCTGGGATTCATTAGCTATTTGCGAATACCTAGCTGAAGAATTTCCGCATCTGCACTGGTGGCCAGAGGATAAAATTGCTAGAGCATTGGCTCGTTCTATCAGCGCGGAAATGCACTCAGGCTTTCAAAATCTGCGCCAGAATATGCCGATGAATTGCCGTGCTAAACTACCAGGCCAAGGCTTGACACCTGATGTGCAAAAAGACATTGACCGCATCACCAGCATCTGGCGAGAATTTCGCCATAAGTTTGGGGCTGGTGGCGATATGTTGTTTGGTGAGTTCACAATTGCCGATGCGATGTTTGCGCCTGTGGTATTGCGGTTTGTTACTTATGATGTGCAGTTAGATGCTGTTGCTAAAAATTACCTAGAGGCAATTTTGGCAATGCCGACAATGCAAGAATGGATCAAAGCAGCCGAAGTTGAACAAGAAGTTATCTCCCAATACAAAGTGTAGGGAAATGGTAAATAGTAAGAAAATGCTCGGCACAAATATTTCAATTCGAGATGCAACGCACAGAGACATTTCTCAAATTATGGAATTGATTTATCTGAAAGCCGAGTTTGATGGTTGTCCTGAATCTGTAGAAGCAACTCCTAAAAAGCTAGAAGTTGATTTATTTGGAGAAAAACCGCTTACTTTTGTACTTTTAGCGGAGGTTGATGGCAATGCTATTGGGTTAGCTACCTATCACTTTATCTATTCAACTTTCTTAGCAAAACCTGGAATTTGGCTTGATGATTTATATGTCAAAGCTGAACATCGAAGCTACGGTGTTGGTGAGGCACTTATACAACGCTTGTGTCAGATAGGGCAGAAAAAAGGTTGTGGTCGGATCGATTGGACTGTAGCTGCATCTAACGAGCGTGGAATTAATTTTTATCAAAGAATAGGTGCAAACATCATCACAAAGGTAAAATTATGTCGCTTAGATGCTCAGGCGATCGCTAGAAACTTATTGAAGTAATACCAAGCAGTTTTTGCCTAGATGCTAAATCACTCAAAGACTACTGTTCTATTGCCATAAACTAACACACGGTTTTGCAAGTGCGATCGCACTGCTCTTGCTAGTACAACTCGCTCCAAATCTTTACCTTTTCTTACCAAGTCTTCAACAGCGTCCCGGTGGCTAACTCTTACTACATCCTGTTCAATAATTGGCCCGGCATCTAAATCAGCAGTAGCATAATGCGCTGTTGCACCAATAATTTTAACACCACGTTCAAAAGCTCTGTGGTAAGGATTCGCTCCTACAAAAGCTGGTAAAAAGGAGTGATGAATATTAATAATTTGCGGAAATTTAGTAATAAAATCTGCACTAACAATTTGCATATATTTCGCCAATACAACCAAATTAATTTTGTAATGACGCAGTAATTCTAGTTGTTTTTCTTCCTGTTCTAGCTTGTTATCCTTTGTGATAGGAATGTGATGATAGTCAATGCCAAATTGTTCTGCTACTGCTTTTAAATCAGGATGGTTGCTAATAATTAAAGGAATCTCAGCCAAAAACTCTTTAGCACGTAGCCGCCAAATCAAGTCAAATAAACAATGGTCTTGGCGACTTACCCAAATAGCAATACGGGGAACTGTATCAGAAAAGTGTAACTCCCACTTAGCACCTAAAGGTTGTGCTATGGCATTAAATGCAGGGCCAATTAAATCTCGTGGCAGATTAAATCCCTCTAACTGCCATTCTATACGAGTAAGAAACAACCCGGCGGCAAAGTCTGTATGTTGATCTGCATGAATGATATTGCCGCCATTGGCATAAATAAAGTTAGCAATTTTCGCCACTAACCCTCGTTGATCGGGGCAAGAAATGAGCAATGTTGCTGTTGGATTGGTCATGGAAATATCGAGGAGTTTGGTAATTGCTTATTTGCTGCTTGGTGGAGTTAGTTTCTCCGGGCTTGGTGTAGACTTTTGTTCGCTATTATCTACGGGTTGTTTCCACTCTGATATTTCCCGATTCACTGCGTTTTCAAAATCTGTAGATACCAACAGCACATCTATATTACCATCGGGTTTTACAGTAGGGTCAGCTTGAACGTATAAAAAACGGCGGTTAAAGTCAGATTTACCTAACAGTAATTGATGAGTTTTCTGATTTTTGAGATTGATATTGATAGTTGCTTGGGGTTGATCTAAGCCAAAATCTCCTTTTTGATTAGCTGGGATTGACACAGTGCGAGTAGCCGTACCCTTAACCAACAAATCCGTCAAATAAGAAACAATAGCATCATTTGCTGGCTCTGATACAGGGGATTTAAGCAACCACTTGGGCTGGCTTCCTTGGGCGTTACGTTCCACAGACAAGGCAATCTTTTTAGTTGTAATTGTCAAAGACTGCACATCGTCTTCTGTAAAAGAGAAAATTTGCTGGTTTTGTTGCTTAACTTCTTCTCGCTGAGTTGCACCTCGAATTTCATAGAAATAAACAAAACTCCCCAAACCCAGCGCTAGCAATATCAAAATTAAAGTCGTGCGAGAAAATTTCATTTTTCGTCAATGGTCATTGGTCATTGGTCAATGGGCATTGGGCATTGGATAAAGAAGACAAGGAGCATGGGGGATGGGGGGACAGGGAGTAAGAGTTTAGGACTTACGCACTCAAGCCTGAAACCCCGATCCCCCCTAGCCCCCCTTAAAAGGGGGGGAACGTCTAAAGCCACGCCACTGAGAAAGTCGGGGAACCCGCAAGGGCGCAGGGCTGCCCCTTTCTAAGGGGGTTGGGGGATCTGAGTGCGTAAGTTCTGGAGTTAATCATGGTTCTTTCCCCTTGTCCCCTTGTCCCCTTGCCCCCTTGTCTCCCCTGCCCCCCTGCTTCTTCCTCAACGGCGTTTCCACCAAATAACAGCTGCCGCCGCAAACCCAATTAAAGGTAGACCTAATAAAGACGACAATGCCAAAAGATTGGCTTGTGTGCTTGTTAGGTTGAGTCGGCGGTTTTTTGCTTCTTTGGGACGAATTGACAGCGGTTGCTGATCCTGTTGACTCAGCCAAGTGACTGAGTTAAGGAACACATCACCATTTAGTTGCTGTTGAAACAAGCCGTCGGTAGCAAAATCCGAATTTCCTAATACTACTAACCGTGACTCTTTGGCAGTTTGTTCAGTCTGCTGATTAGTTGTCGGTGATGGTAATGCTGTCGCAGTAGGCGAAGTTTGCGGAGTCGGGCTAGCTTGACCTTGAGTTGTCGGTGATGGTAATGCTGTTGAAGTTGGCGAAGCTTGCGGAGTCGGGCTAGCTTGACCTTGAGTTGTCGGTGATGGTAATGCTGCCGGAGTAGGCGAAGCTTGCGGAGTTGGGCTGGCTTGACCTTGAGTTGTCGGTGATGGTAATGCTGTTGGAGTTGGGGTTGATTTGACTTCTGATGTGGCTGGCAGTTTTTTCTTCAAAGCCACACCCAAAGTTAGCGGGCCTTGGAGGTCTTTGTCAGCATTAAACTCCAATTTTTCGCTTTGCAGGTCGCTTTCTGCCCAACTGTTGGGATAAGGTTTGGTTCGCAGTAAAGGAGTAGCTTCAACACCAGCTACTGGACTAGTTTCTATTGGACGTGCTAACCGATAAAAAGAGATGCCGTTACCAAACTCTTTAGTAATTGGATGTTGTCCGTATTCTGTAATTAACGGTACTGCTGGGCCAAGTCCTACATTTCCAGAGGTATCAACAGCCAAACGATTATCAAGGCGAACGCCCCAATCTTTAAGTAAGTTGTCGAGTTTAGGATCAGTATTCGGGTCAATCATCAGCAGCAAGTTACCGCCTCGATTCAGGTAATCTTGCAAAGCTTTAACTTCACCTTCAAACATTCCGCGTTTAGGGCCCGCTACCACCACAGCAGCAGCATCATCAGGAACTTTTGTCTGTTCGGCTAAATTCAGCGGTGATGTAGTAAAGTTTTTGTCACCTAATCCCTGAACTGCTTGGGACATTCCACCCTCAGCGGCTGTAAGTGGGCGTTCCCCGTGACCTTGAAGGAAGTAAACTTTAGCTGTGCTGGCACTGGTAATTTGTTGCAGACGACTAGTTAACCTAACTTCTGACAGTCGTTCATTTTCATTTACTACCTGAACTAACTGTCTTTTATCTTGAGATTCTAGGTAAACTTCTCCGTAATCTTTAACGCCAAACTTTTCTGCTAATCCTGGTCTAGCCTGGGGATCAACATACTCAAATTTAAAGTTTGACCCTTGCCGTTGATAATTTTCTAATAACTCCTGGTCTTGAGGATTCTGAGTGACATCAAACACCCATACCTTAACTGGCTGTGGTAAAGCATTTACTAATTCCCGCGATTGGGGAGCAAGGGTAAATAACTGAGCTTCTGTTAAGTCTGCCCGCACATGGTAGCGAGTACCTAAAAAGTTAATTAACCCTAAAATTGCTAATACTGCTAGAGTTGCAGCTATGGCATTAGTGCCAGCTTGGGTAGAACGACGCCTCCACCATTGGCTTTGCTGACTTTGCCATACTACCCACAACCCACTAATAACAATTCCTGTAATCAGCAATCCTAAAGGAATTGGCCCCCACTGTGCCGCGACTGACCCAGCAGTTAAACCTGCAACAATTAGGAATGGGCCAAGCCAAAATAAATATTTCCAAGGTTTCTTTTTAACGATTTTTTTCATATTATTTGTCAAAATTGAGAGGCTTAGATCCCCGACTTCTTAGAGGATGTTTTAAAAATACTTTCGTCGGTAGCAAAATATTTTAGATCCCCCTAAATCCACGCCACTTGCTACAAGTCGGGGAACCCTTTCGGCAGTCGCTCATGGGGGAAACCCCCAAGACCGCGCTGCCTCACCAACGCAGTGGCTCCCCTTAAAAAGGGGGGCTTTGACTTTAGTTCCTCCCTTTTTAAGGGGGGCTAGGGGGGATCAATAAGTGCCTAAAATCACAGCCAACCACTTTTCAAACAGCCTCTTAGAATAGTCGGGGATCTTGTTATTCACAGATGTAATTAAAATGAGTATTGACTACTGACGTTGAAAGCGCAGTGCATCAATTGATTGAGATGTCAAAAAGACACCGAGAAAAATGTAACTGGCAAATAAAAGCAAGGCACTGGTATCGAAAATGCCTTGGATTAAAGTATTGAAATGTTTTAGCAGTGAGATATAACCCAAGGCTTCACCTACAGGGCCGGGAACAGTTTTAGCAATTAAATCCAAGAATAATAGCAATAAAATTACTGCAAAAGTAAATACAGCAGAGAGAATTGTGCTGTCTGTTAATGAAGAAATAAACATTCCTAAAGATAAAATTGCTGCTGCTAGCAAGATTAATCCAAAATGACCCAGCAAAATTATTGTGGGTGACATTGGGGGATTAGCTCCACTGATGACGATCGCCTCAATTACTAGCAGAGGTAAAATCATAGTTGTGAAAAAAGTTAGCACTCCTAATAATTTACCGACAGCTACCGCCCAGTTTGTGACTGGTGACGTGGCTAATAGTTCCAAAGTGCCCCGTTTGCGTTCTTCGGCATAAAGTCCCATTGAAAGAATTGGCAACACAAACAACAACAGCCACCCCATTCTGTCTAAAAATGCCCGCACAAATTCATAGGGTACATCTATTGCTGGGACTGGCACTCCAAATTGTTGCCCTTGTAAATCTAAGGCTGTGACTGTTGGTAAAATGCCACCTGGCCCTAGCAAAATCATCACTAAAAACAATCCAGCTATTAACCAAAAGATGCCAGCGATCGCATAAGCTAAAGGCGATACAAAATAACTCTGTAACTCTCGGCGATAAATGGCAATAATGTTACTCAGGACTATACCCATTTACGCTGCTTCTCCTTCTTTGGCTGCTGAATCTTCAATAGATTCTAAGTTCTTTTCTTCTGTTGTTAGTTGCAAGAACACATCTTCCAGGGTAGCGCTGACACGCCGCATTTCATGTAAGGCGAATCCCGCACGTACTAATGTTGTGACAATATCTTTTCCTGGTTCTGTTCCTGGTTGGGATATCACCCGCAGGTAGGCGCGATTTTCCCTGGGGAGGTGATGACCAGGAATTGATTCTACCAAACTCACACCAGATATATTTTGCAATACCTGTTTTGCTAAAGCTGCTTCTCCTTCAATTTCTAATTCATATCCAGAACCACCTGTCAACTGTGTCATGAGATTTTCTGGTGTGTTGGTGGCGACTACTTTACCGCGATTGATGATGGCGACACGGCTACAAGTCATGCTCACTTCTGGCAGAATGTGGGTAGAAAGAATGATCGTGTGGGTTCCAGCAAGGCTTTTAATTAAATTCCGCACCTCAATAATTTGGCGGGGGTCAAGTCCGACGGTGGGTTCATCTAAAATAATTGCTGGTGGATCGTGGACGATCGCCTGAGCAATGCCAACTCTTTGACGATATCCTTTAGAAAGTTTGCGAATAATCACTTGACGCTTATCTTCTAAATTACAGCGGCCGATCGCAGCTTGCACTTTATTATTGCGATCGCCTGCTGGAACTCCTTTGATTCGAGCAACAAAATGCAAAAACCCCTCCACCGACATATCAGGATACAACGGCGGTGTTTCTGGTAAATAACCAATTCGTTGCCGCACAGCCAGGGAATTGTCATGAACATCAAAGCCTGCAATCTTGGCTGTACCCTTGGTTGCTGGTAAATAACCGGCTAAAATTCGCATGGTTGTAGTTTTACCAGCGCCATTCGGCCCTAAAAACCCTAAAATCTCCCCAGGTTCGACGCTAAAAGTGACATCAGTAATCGCTGGGGTGGAACCGTAAATTTTACTTAGATGCTCAACTTCAATC
Source organism: Mojavia pulchra JT2-VF2 (assembly GCA_019359325.1). GTDB lineage: Bacteria > Cyanobacteriota > Cyanobacteriia > Cyanobacteriales > Nostocaceae > Mojavia > Mojavia pulchra. The sequence goes on from JAHHHN010000023.1 coordinate 96,346, forward strand.
ATCGGTCTTGTGGCGATCGTAAATGATAAGATACCCAACAATATTAGATCACGATATTTTTATCGCAAGCATCAATATATCTTCTTTGTAGCGGCGTGGCACAGCTAAATTAGTGCATTAGTTAGATGAAATAAACCGCCGATGGACAAGGCAGTGCGTTCGGTCGCTAGACTTGTAGACACCCGTTCGGCGTTCGCCTTTAGCGTTGCCGAAGGCTAGCCGTTCTCGTTCGCGTAGCGTCTGCGACAGGAGAAGAGTAGGGCTTAAGGCAGGGTAGCAACTGCCGTTTTGCCTTCTAAATACACATCTTGATCGCGGTTGTTGCGATCGCAAATCATTGAAAAAGCCCAAGTATACTCTTTACCTACTTTCTTTTAATGATCGTTGATTAGTTTGGAATTTTCTTTACAAAACCCAGGTTGAAAGCCCATGAGTATGTGTCCCTACCTGCTTGAGACAGAGCATGGCAACCACTAGTTCCCATTGAAAGTTTGCGCTAGAACTCGACCTTAGCCCATTCTTATTAGATTATGAAGAATGATTACAGAAAGTGAGTACAAAAAAATTACTATGAGTGTGTTAGCTGAAGGCTGGGCTGAAATTGAGGGTCAATTACGGATTCATTGGTCTATGGTAAATGCCTGTTTGCAGTTTGCCAGTTGGGGATTATTCTCTCTTGTGTTGGCTGAGGTATTAAGAGACAGCTATCATGCTTTGTGCCACCAGGTGAGTTGGCTTGCTAAATGGCACAATAAGCACCATATGGCCTATCGTCGGGATTTATCGATAGTTTCGTTGAAAGCTTACCAAGATTCCCAGCTCTACCACGATATTTTAGAGTCAAGTCTTTTAGTGGCGATTTTGGCGGTAACTGCCTTGCTTATCCAGCAAATCGGTTTCTGGCTGGGAGTAGCCTATGCTTGCACCTTCTTGTATGGTGCGTCAGTGCGATACTTCCAGGGGTCAATTGATACAGACTATAACCACCTACCTGGGCCATTAGAGGCAATTCCATCTGTTTGGTGGGTGAATCGGTCTTACCATTGGCGGCATCATTTTGATAATGTCAATGCCTATTACAGTGGTGTTTTTCCTCTAGTGGATATAATACTGGGAACAGCACTATCTCTGAAAGGAAAAACTGTCGCTTTAACTGGTGCTTCTGGAGCTTTAGGTCAAGCATTGACTGCTGAACTTTTAAAGCATAACGCCAAGGTAGTAGCTTTGACGACAAACCCAGAAAAATTACAGGGGCATGATGGAATAACTGTGGTTGCTTGGCAATTGGGTAATGAGGCAGCTTTAAAGGAGAGATTAGAAAAAGTTGATATTTTGATTATCAATCATGGAGTTAATGTCTATAGTAGCCGCACATCAGAGGCAATCAACTCCTCCTATGAAATAAATACCTTTTCAGCCTTGCGGTTGATGGATATATTTTTGACGACTGTAACAGGGCCACAATCAAAAGCAACTAAGGAAATTTGGGTTAACACTTCTGAGGCTGAGGTATCCCCAGCGTTGAGTCCGCTTTATGAACTCAGCAAACGATCGCTAGGAGATATTGTCACTCTCAAGCGATTAGATGGGGATTGTATAATTCGCAAGTTAATCCTTGGGCCATTTAAAAGTCAACTTAATCCTTATGGAGTGATGTCAGCACAGCAAGTGGCTCGTGCCATCCTCTTTTTTGCACGGCGGGATTTTCGTAATATCATTGTGGCAATAAATCCTCTCACATATATACTGTTTCCCTTAAAGGAAACTAGCACATGGCTTTATTATCGAATTTTTAGTAAGAAAGCTAAAAGTGAGTGATGTTGTGGATTATCACCTAGCTGTTGTTTGTATTAAATGGCAATAGGGAACAGGGAACTGTTGTTCGTTCTCTGTTCCCTTCTTTGATATTGCTTAATATTCCTCAACAGTACCATTATTTTTTTCCGTAATCGTTTACTCTAAAGCGGTATTCATCAACTATTCCCCTGAACCCTGCACAAGTGAATGCTGCTCACCATCGCAACGACACACTCCCCAGCAACGGAGTTAGGCTACTTACTACATAAACACCCAGATCGCTGCCAGTCTTTTTCTTTAACTTTTGGACAGGCGCACGTATTTTACCCAGAAGCGAAGCCAGAACTATGTACGGCGGCGTTGTTGTTGGATGTTGATCCAGTAAAGCTGGTGCGGGGACGTAGTACAAGGCTAGAACAATATGTAAACGATCGCCCTTATGTTGCTTCATCATTTTTAAGTGTAGCGATCGCCCAAGTATTTGGCAGTGCTTTATCAGGTCGCTGCAAAGACAGACCAGAACTCGCCCAAACTCCTATTCCTTTAGTTGCAAAATTATCTGTCTTACCTTGTCGTGGCGGTGAAAGTTTTCTGCGGCAATTGTTTGAGCCGTTAGGTTACACCGTAAGTGCCCAAGGACACACCTTAGATGAGGAATTTATTGATTGGGGACAGAGCCAATATTTTACCGTTGAACTACAGCACACTCTGCCTCTGGGCGACTTGTTAAGTCATCTCTACGTTTTAATTCCAGTCTTAGATGACGATAAACACTATTGGGTAGGCGATGATGAAATTGAAAAGTTACTACGTCATGGTGAGGGTTGGTTAACTAAGCATCCAGCGCGAGAACAAATTACCAGACGTTACCTCAAACAACAGCAGCGCCTGACTCGTCTCGCTTTAGCCCAACTAGCAGAAGAAGATAATCCCGATCCCGACAGTACCGAAGAAAGCCATGCCCAAGAAGAAGCGGCGGTAGAAAAACCTATTAGCTTGAATCAACAGCGAATGAATGCTGTGATTGCTGCCTTAAAGCAAAGCGGTGCAAAGCGGGTGATTGATTTAGGCTGCGGTCAGGGAAATCTTTTGAAAATACTCATCAAAGATATCTTTTTTGAACAGGTTACAGGTGTAGATGTTTCTCACAGGGCATTAGAAATTGCCCAAGAGAGATTAGACCGCCTGCGCCTTCCCCGCAACCAATGGGAACGTCTGCAACTAATTCAAGGCGCACTCACCTACCAAGACAAACGCCTCAGCGGTTACGATGCTGCTACAGTAATTGAGGTAATTGAACATCTCGATTTACCGCGCCTAGAAGCATTTGAAAAAGTTTTGTTCGAGTTTGCTCGACCAAAAACAGTAGTAGTGACAACGCCTAATATTGAGTACAACGTCAAATTTGAAAACCTCCCGGCTGGCAAACTGCGACATAAAGACCACCGCTTTGAATGGACGCGTCAAGAGTTTCACAACTGGGCGAACAAAGTAGCAGAACGCTTTAATTACAATGTAGAATTTCAACCTGTAGGAACAGAAGATCCAGAGGTCGGTTCACCAACACAAATGGCGGTGTTTATAGCAAAGTGATGAGTGCTGAGTACAAAACCAGTTGCATATATATTAGAACTTACGCACTCAGATCCCCCAACCCCCTTAAAAAGGGGAGCCACTGCGTTAGGCGGGTTCCCCGACTTGTAGCAAGTGGCGTGGCTTTAGACGTTCCCCCTTTTTTAAGGGGGGTTAGGGGGGATCAGGGTTTCAGACTTCAGTGCGTAAGTCCTAATATATAATTCTTTTTCTCTGCGCCTCTGCGCCTCTGCGTGAAAAAAATCATCCCCTTCTTAAACAACGCCAAAAAATTAAATAACCACAAATAAACACAGATAAAAATGATAATTTCTGTAAATGGAAGCAATTATTTTTATAGGAATCCAGGGAGCGGGTAAGTCTACTTTTTATCGCGATCGCTTCTTTAATACCCACATTCGTATTAACCTTGATATGCTCAAAACTCGTCATCGAGAGCAAATCCTTTTTCAAGCCTGCTTAGAAGCTAAACAGCCTTTTGTGATAGATAACACTAACCCGACTGTTGAAGACAGAAAACGTTATATTCTTCCAGCTAAAGCGAAACGTTTTAGGGTTTTGGGTTATTCCTTTCAATCTAAATTGGAAGACTGCAAGCAACGAAATAGCCAAAGGTCTCCTGAGCAAGTTGTACCTTTAGTTGGATTATTAGCGACTTATAAAAAGCTGGTTTTACCAAATTGGCAAGAAGGATTTGATGCAATCTATTCGGTTAAAGCTGGTTTTAATTATTCATTCATTGTTGAGGAATGGAACCGTGAAATTTGATGAACTTGACAGCAGAATTTCGTAGGGGTTTAGCATTGCGAAATCCTTACTCGCGTATTTGTATATTTATTAAACTGAATGGTATAACTTTTCTGACTCCATCATGAGCAATAGTCCTGCGGTCAAAACAATTCTTGTACTTGCAGCTAGTCCCGTAGATGAAGCAAGACTGCGCCTAGATGTAGAAGTGCGGGAGATTGAAGAAGGGTTGCGACGGTCTAAATATCGTGACCAAATTAAGTTACAACCTCGATCGGCTGTGAGAATAAATGATCTGCGTCGAGCATTGTTAGATGTGGAACCCCAAATCGTTCACTTTTGCGGTCATGGAGTGGATGAAGGACTGATATTTGAGGATGAACAAGGTAAAAGTAAACTAGTCAATACAGAAGCTTTGGCAAATCTGTTTGAATTATTTGCAGGTCGAGTTGAGTGTATTGTACTCAATGCTTGTTATTCCGAAGCGCAAGCCAAAGCTATGATTGGGCACGTTGGCTATGTGATTGGGATGAGCAAAGCCATTGGAGATAAAGCTGCAATTAATTTTTCCGTGGGGTTTTATGATGCTCTCGGTGGCGGACGCACTGTAGAAGACGCTTATAAGTTTGGTTGCAATGCAATTCAATTGCAAGGAATTCCAGAGCATCTTACTCCTGTGATCAAAATTAATACAGCATTAAAGGCTGCATTCGGAGCTACACAAACAACTACCTTCACACCTAAACCTGCAAAGCCTGCGCCTAAAATAGATCGATTTAAACTGATTAAACTACTCAATGATTTACCACCACAGCAGTTAGATATGCTTTTGTTTACAGTGGATGCACCCAATGGTGTAGTTCCACCGATGACTGCTCCCCAAGGCGATCGCGCTGCTGCATTATTAAGATGGGCACAAGGGCCAACAGGTTGCGGTTTGGAAACACTGCAACAGGAATTGGATAACATTCTTTCACCGTAATTCTGCAAAATCCGATACCCTTCTCAACGTAGGGTGTGTTATGCCGATAACGCACCTGAATTTATCTAATTCACGTTAAATTTATACAGATACCTAAAGCGATCGCTTGTGTAATTACTTTCAGACGGTGCATTGCGCTGGGCGACAACACACCCTACATTTAACGGAAAATTGGCGTAGGTCTTGTTGTTTTAAAATAGAACATTACTCTTGTCAATTCGCTAATGGTTACACCCCCACGCGATCGCTCTACACTCATGCAACTGCTCAATGATTTACCGCCGCAGCAGTTGGATATGCTGTTGTTTGCCGTGGATGCGCCAAATAATGTAATTCCACCGCTTACTGCTCCTCAAGGCGATCGCGTTTCTGCATTGTTGAGGTGGGCGGAAGCATCAACGGGTTGTGGTTTGCAAGTACTCCAACAGGAATTAGTAAACATCATCCCGCTACCGAAGAACGAAACTGTACCGGAAGAATTGTGGAATATACCATACCCACGCAACCCGTTTTTTACAGGACGCGAAGCGGTGTTGCAGGAAATGCGGAATGCTTTGTTAACAAAGAAGTTAGCAGCATTAAGCGGTTTGGGTGGGATTGGCAAAACTCAAACTGCGATCGAGTTTGCCTATCGCTATCGTCATGAGTATCAGCAGATACTGTGGGTAAGGGCAGCTTCCCACCTAGAATTGGTATCGGGTTTTGTGGAAGTTGCGCGTTTACTGAATTTACCTGTCAGCCAAGAAAAGGATGAAAGCTTAGTAGTTAAGGCAGTTAAGCAGTGGTTAGCAACACATAACGGCTGGCTGTTGATTTTAGATAACGCCGATGAAATTCCCATGCTGCGGGAGTATTTACCAGAGGCACATCAAGGTTATGTGTTGTTGACTACCCGCGCTCAGGCGACGGGGATATATCAGCGAATTGAAATTAAAAAGTTGCAACCGGAAGATGGGGCGCTGTTGTTGCTGCGGCGTGCCAAACTGATTGCAGAAAATGCGGGGTTGGATGCGGTGACGGAAGAAGAACGCAGTTTAGCAAAAACCATCTCGCGGGAAATGGACGGTTTACCCTTAGCATTAGATCAAGCAGCAGCGTTTATTGAAGAAACTCCCTCAAATTTGGCGGAGTATTTGCAATTTTACCGAGAAGAAGGGGCGAGACTACTGGCGGAACGAGGCGAACTGGCAATTGATCATCCCAGCGTGAGCATCACCTTTTCCCTCGCCTTTGAGAAAGTATTACAACGCAACCCCACCGCCGCCGATTTAATTCGCGTTTGCGCCTTTTTAGCACCTGATGCGATTCCTGAAGAAATTTTTACCGCAGGTGCAGCAGAATTAGGAGAAAATCTTAGCTCATTAGCAAACAAACCCCTAGATTTTGTCAAAGTTATCGCAGAAGCGGGACGGTTTTCGCTGATTTACCGGAACCCGATTAATAAAACCTTTGATATTCACCGCCTAGTGCAGTCAGTGTTAAAAGCCGAGATGGATGAAGACAATTGCCGTCTTTGGGCAGAAAGGACTGTTTGTGCAGTTACAGAAGTCTTTCCCAATGCTGAATATGTAAATTGGTTGGTCTGTGAGCGACTTTTACCCCATGCAAGAGTTGCAATTAATTGGATCTCGCTGTATCAATTTGAGTTAGAAACAGCAGCTTTGTTACTTGCTAGGACTGGTTACTACTTGATCGAACGGGGTCAGTACGCGGAAGCTGAACCACTGTTGAAAACAGCATTGTCACTGAGGCAACGGCTGCTGGGAGAAGACCATCCCTCTGTCGCCACCAGTTACAACAACCTGGCAGAACTCTACTATTACCAAGGACGGTACGCGGAAGCTGAACCACTGTATCAAACAGCATTGTCACTGAGGCAACGGCTGCTGGGAGAAGACCATCCCTCTGTCGCCACCAGTTACAACAACCTGGCTGGACTCTACTATTACCAAGGACGGTACGCGGAAGCTGAACCACTGTATCAAACAGCATTGTCCCTGAGGCAACGGCTGCTGGGAGAAGACCATCCCGAT
>JAHHHN010000017.1 GCA_019359325.1 Mojavia pulchra JT2-VF2
AGCAGTTACAACAACCTGGCTGGACTCTACGAATCCCAAGGCAGGTACGCGGAAGCTGAACCACTGTATCAAACAGCATTGTCACTGAGGCAACGGCTGCTGGGAGAAGACCATCCCGATGTCGCCAGCAGTTACAACGACCTGGCAGTACTCTATCGTTCCCAAGGACGGTACGCGGAAGCAGAACCACTGTATCAAACAGCATTGTCACTCAGGCAACGGCTGCTGGGAGAAGACCATCCCGATGTCGCCAGCAGTTACAACAACCTGGCAGTACTCTACTATTCCCAAGAACGGTACGCGGAAGCTGAACCACTGTATCAAACAGCTTTGGAAATTGCTGAACGCAGTTTAGGGGTAAATCATCCCAACACAATTACTTTCCGTGAAAATCTGCAATTATTGCGCGAGCGTGGTTAGAAGCCAAAGATTAGCCATCGATCGCATTTTTACTCATCTTCATTATTTTGTAACGCGCTCGCAGAATCAATTTCTGAGCGATGATGTTCGTAATAATCCCAAGCGTTGTTGAGGTCTTGAAGGTTTAAACTCGGAAAATTACGCAGTAGTTCTGTATTATCTGCACCTTGTTGGCGAAAAGAAACTAATGTCCAAACAGGAATACGCGTGTTGCGAATTCGAGCATGACCTCCACAAATACCTGGTGTTTTTTGAATACTATGACCTTGAAGGCGACTTTCTATAAGTTCTCTTTCTTCAGAGGTTGTTTGAAAAGTTTTTAGCTGTGATTTTAGACACTTATTGATCCCCCCTACCCCCCTTAAAAAGGGGGGAAATACAATCAAAGTCCCCCTTTTTAAAGGGGGATTTAGGGGGATCTAAAACGTTTTGCTACCAACGACAGGGCTTTTAAAACATCCTCTCAGTGGAAAGTGATTCCATAACTTGAACAAGCGAATCGACTAATCGCTTATTCATAACTATATTAGTTTCTGTTTTAGTTGATGAAAAACCGTTTCCCCCTCAATAACTTCCCCACGTTCTGAAGCCTCAACCCCAATCATGATTTCTCGTCGCAATTCCTCAAATCTACCTTGATAAATAGATTTCCTTTCTTCCAGCAGTAATCGTAAGGGCACAACATTGTTCATTGGTGTCAACTTAAGCTTAGATGCATACAGCGTAAGTCTTTAAGGTTCTCTCTCTTAGCACCATAGACTTTTGATCCCCCCTAACCCCCCTTTAAAAGGGGGGAATTAGAATCTTAGCCCCCTTTTAAAGGGGGTTGGGGGATCAAATATCTAGATCAACAAAGCCTTTCACGTTAAGTTGACACTCATGAACATTGTTGTGCCCCTACTACCTGTGTACGTAATTCAATGCAGAAAGCTTTGAAAAATTTGTTCGGCATTCAAATTTAATTCTGGGAAACTTTGTGAGATGAGGACATCACTGTTTCGGAACTGACGGACTTGGTATTCTCCCTCAACTAATGAGTAAATCGAGATAGTGGGTTGCTTAGGATTGCCGATAAACCGTCTACCACCTAAAGCAGCGTAATCTATAATCCAGTATTCGGGGATGCCTATTGCCTCATAATCAGCAGCTTTTTTTAAATAATCATCTCTCCAATTGGTACTAACAACTTCAACTACTAAGGGAATTGATTCTGCAAGGCTGACAGTTGATTCTTTTTTCCACAGAGGCTCATTTACTAAATTAGGTTGATTTAATATCAGCACATCTGGTGAATAAGCTGATTCACCCTCCAATGGTTTAACAAATGCTGTTTTGGGAATAAAATAAGGAAGTTTTAAACGTTTATATTCTGCAACTATTTCTCCAACTAAAAATCCAATAACCTGTTCATGGTCGCCAGTTGGTGGGGGCATCTCTACAATTACTCCATCATGCAATTCATAGCGTTGTGGCGAATTTTCTGGATACCAAGCGATAAAATCATCAAATGTTACTAGCGATCGTTTGGCTTGAATCATAAATTATTTTTTATATCGCTTTAATATTGATTGCTAGGTACAGAGCATATCTCAAACATATCTGTTTTACCCATTAAGGTGCAAGCACTCGCCGATGAGCATCAACCTATAAGCATTAAATCAGTAGGGGCACGGCACCGAAAGACTTTGACTGGGACAGATATAGCAATCCGATTTGATTTCTGAATCACTCGTAGAGGTAAGGGACTGGGGATTGGGGACTGGGGACTGGGAAGAAGGAATAAAGGTGTACTGAATTTTGTTCAAAAATCAAATATGAGTCCTATAGATTATGGATGTTCCCTACAGTGTATTGTTATGCCTGACAATGCCATTGCATCGAGTAACAATGCCATTGCATCGCGTAACAATGCGATTGTATCGAGTAACAATGCGATTGTATCGAGTAACAATGTGATTGTATCGAGTGACAATGCGATTGCATCGAGTAACAATGCCATTGCATCGGGAAACAATGCGATTGTATCGAGTGACAATGCCATTGCATCGCGTAACAATGCCATTGCATCGGGAAACAATGCAATTGTATCGAGTGACAATGCCATTGCATCGCGTAACAATGCGATTTTCGTGTAGATGCGATACACAATAGGGCACAGCATTGCTGTGCCCCTACGATGGATTTTTGACTTACTGATAATTTTTTAGTGCTGATGGGTACATTAAATATGTAATTTACCACTGATGCTTCTATGCCAGCCCAAGATAAAACACGCCGTTTACCCCCTCAAGCTATTAGTCAAGATATAACGTCATGGCACGGTTTGCAAACTGTCAGCACCTACGACACAACCCGTGCTGATGCTTCTGTTGCCAAGTTACAGCAAACTTATCAAGCAATGTTGGCGCAGAAACAAGCGGAAACAGAGAAATTCACTTTATACCGTGCGGCGGCGGATGCGGCGCGATTAGCAGAATGGGAATTTCACAATGCTGTATTAGCGATGAAAGAGGTTATCCGTGGGCAATATGGATCGGATAGCGATCAAGCCCAAGCGGTAGGATTGAAGAAAAAATCAGAACGCAAGCGTCCTAACCGTAAAAAATCAGTTGCGATCGCAATTTAATTAACAGTTATCAGTTTTGTAGGGTGGAATGGCACTTACTTAACGTGAGTTCGACAAACCTCTCCCTCCCAGCTTCCCTCTCCTACAAGGCCTACGGTGTACACACAAGTCTTTGAGAGTTGCCCACAGGCTTTTGATCCCCCCAACCCCCCTTAAAAAGGGGGGCTAAAACCCCTCAAAGTCCTCCAATTTATCGGAGGATAATGACGGATCTACAATGATTTCGGTTTCGTACAGAGATGTGTGTACACCGTAGCCCTGTGGGGGAGAGGAATGGAAGCGGGGTTTTTTAGATCTGTCGAACTTACGTTTACGCTGTTTAGATTCCCGATTTTTTGAAGAAATCAGGAATCTAAATTCAGCTTAGTGTTATTAATTAGAACTTACACATTCTCAAAAAGTTGATTATGTGTATTAATTTACTAATCAATACATATAATTTCTTCTTTATATAGTGTATAAGTCCTAAAATATATGAAAATTACTATCCCCGAACTTTCTCTAGTTGTCCTTATCGGTGCTTCTGGTTCCGGTAAATCAACCTTTGCTCGCCAGCATTTTCAGCCCTTTGAAGTGCTTTCCTCAGACTTTTGCCGGGGGTTGGTTTCTAATAACGAAAATAATCAATCTGCTACTAAGGATGCTTTTGAAATATTGCACTTCATTACTGCCAAACGGTTAGCAGCAGGTAAACTGACGGTAATTGATGCTACTAGTGTGCAGATGGAAGACCGCAAACCATTACTGCAAATGGCAAAACAATATCACTGTTTTGCGATCGCCATTGTTCTCGACCTACCAGAAGAATTATGTCACGAACGCAACCAACAAAGGAGCGATCGCAATTTTGGCCCTCATGTAGTGCGTCGTCATAGTCAAATGTTGCGGCGTTCTCTGCGGGGTTTAGAAAAAGAAGGATTCCGCTTTGTCTACACTCTCAAATCTCTAGAAGAAATTGCATCCGTTGAAATCGAACGTCAACCCCTCTGGAACAACCTCAAACACGAACACGGCCCCTTTGATATCATCGGTGATATTCATGGCTGTGGCGATGAACTCGAAGCATTATTGCAACAGTTAGGGTATGTAAAGGATGAGGGAGAATTTGCTTTATCATCTGCCCCTGCTCTAATTTGGGATGCTCCCACTTACTACCACCCCCAAGGACGCAAAGCTGTTTTCTTAGGTGATTTAGTAGACCGAGGCCCCCGCATCATAGATACACTCAAGCTAGTGCGAAACATGGTTACAGCAGGTACGGCTCTCTGCGTTCCTGGTAATCATGAACACAAGTTATTGCGGAAACTACGCGGCAAAAATGTCAGAGTTAATCATGGTTTAGAGCAAACCATGAATGAAATTGAGGCGTTATCTGATGAAGTGCGCCAACCTTTCACCAAAGAACTGCAAACATTTCTTGATTCTTTAGTCAGCCACTACCTCCTTGATGATGGGCGGTTGGTGGTGGCGCACGCAGGAATGAAACAAGAAATGCAAGGACGGGGTTCTGGTGCGGTGCGCGAGTTCGCCCTGTATGGTGAAAGTACAGGTGAAATTGATGAGTTTGGCTTACCTGTGCGTTACAATTGGGCGGGAGAGTACCGGGGTGAAGCGTTGGTGGTTTACGGTCATACTCCTGTGCCAGAAGCGGAATGGCTGAATAATACTATTGATATTGATACAGGTTGCGTGTTTGGTGGCAAATTAACTGCTCTGCGTTATCCAGAAAAGGAACTAGTAAGTGTACCCGCTGCTCGTATCTACTGCGAACCTGTAAAACCATTAATAGAAAACACCTTTACACGTACATCTCAGCAAGAACTCGATGATGTTTTGCACATTGAGGACGTATTAGGTAGGCGCATCGTCAAAACTCGACTTCAGCCTAACATTAACATTCGAGAAGAAAATGCGATCGCAGCCCTAGAAGTCATGAGCCGTTTTGCTGCTAATCCCAAATGGCTGATTTACTTACCCCCCACGATGTCCCCTGTGGAAACATCGCCAATAGCGGGTTTTTTGGAACATCCAACACAAGCTTTTGCTTACTACCAAAACCAAGAAATTACGCAGGTAGTATGCGAAGAAAAACACATGGGTTCGCGGGCAGTGGTGATTGTGTGCCGGGATTTAGCAGCCGCCGAGAAAAGATTTGGTGTGGTAAATGAAGGTATTGGTATTTGCTACACCCGCACCGGACGGAGATTTTTTGATGATCCAGCATTAGAAGCGGAACTGTTGACACGGGTGAATGCTGCCCTTACGCAAAGCAACTTTTGGGAAACATTAAATACCGATTGGGTGTGTTTAGATTGTGAATTGATGCCTTGGTCAGCGAAGGCTCAAGGATTGTTGCGATCGCAGTATGCACCTGTTGGAGTAGCTTCGCGCCTTGCTCTCAATGATGCCGTATCTTTATTACAACAAGCAAGCGATCGTGGGGTGGAGGTCAGCAGCCAACTCAGTCACTATCAACAACGGGCAGAAATGGCGCATCATTACGTTGCCGCTTACCGTCGCTACTGCTGGTCAGTTACAGATATTTCTCAACTGAAACTAGCTCCCTTTCACATTTTAGCAACTGAGGGATCTGTCCATATTGACAAAGACCATCGCTGGCATATGAAGCAAATCGCCACAATCTGCCAGTCAGACCCCGCCTTACTCCTAGCTACAGCCTACAAGGTAATAGATTTGACAGACCCTAGCAGTCAGGCAGAGGGCGTTCATTGGTGGGAAGAACTTACCAAAGCTGGGGGTGAAGGCATGGTTGTCAAGCCGATGCAATTCATCGTCCAAGGTAATCGCGGCTTAGTGCAGCCTGCAATTAAGTGTCGCGGACAAGAATATCTGCGAATTATCTATGGCCCGGAATACTCAAGTCCTGAGAATCTGCAACGTCTGCGGCAGAGGGGATTATCCCTCAAACGTTCTCTAGCTATGCGCGAGTTTGCTTTAGGCGTTGAGGCATTGGAGCGATTTGTCGCCAATGATCCTCTGCGCCGCGTGCATGAATGTGTTTTCGGCATTTTGGCATTAGAGAGCGAACCCATCGATCCACGGCTTTAGTGGTATGTAGGTGACCGCATTTCTCAGATTGGAAGAATTCTAACTTTAGCTACTATTATTCGGGAGAAATCTTCTCTCGACCCATTGGGTTTGTATTGGCAGCCAGGATAGCTGCCTACTCCGATTCATTGAGCCGATACGCGAAAACCACATTTACAGAAGGGTCAAATGTATTACATTTAGCAACATCAGAATACTTTTCCTACATTTGGTTACTCTAATATAAAACTATTTAAGTATTCTAGAGGAACCGTGAATACATAGTATAGTACTCCCCCACCGAGGAGAACCACAGCTAGACTTGCAAGAAGTATCCAACGGTCTGGTGGTTGATAAGTATCCTCGTCAATATCTCGGCGAACAGCGAAATAATGCTGAGTTGAAAGTAATACTGTTAACACGCCGACCAGCGCAAATGCTAAACCTAATTTCCAACCATTACCAGGAGGTTGTGGTGCTACTGGAGGCCGGATGATCCGCAACCGCACAATCAAAACACCAAAACCCATGAGCGCAATACCAGTCCGCATCCATGCTAAATAAGTACGTTCATTCGCTAAATGATCCCGAACTCGGTCTGACCTATACTTCTTTTTTTCCAAATTATTCACTTCTAATTTTCCTGCTTATATTTTCATACAGATTGATATGTTAAGTAGCTATTCAAAATTTTTATTATTTAGTTATTTTCATATGAAAAAGCTCTAATTTTTTTTAGTTTTTTTAAATACAAATTTATCTGCATATATCTTTGCCCATTTTTTTCTGTCGTTTATAATAATATAAATTTCAAAGCAAAAAGCCAGAAAAGTTCTGACTTTTAGTTTATATTCAAAATTCGTGCTTAATCTACCTAGAGGACTAAATATTTGATTTTTGAAATACACGTAAGGGAGTAAGTAGTGTGTAGTGTTGGCATTGCCCACTTTACAATTAAACTTAAGGTATACGGTATTTTTTTCAAAATCAAACCGAATTCCTATATTCAATTAATGACAGTTAGCTAATCATCAATTTTTGCAGTGGTAATTCCAGCATCGAGCGCAGCTTGCGAATTCTCTGGAATAAACCAGTTAGCTTCACCAGATTGAAAAACCTTCGCAGGTGGAAGATTGAATTCCATTCCTCCAGTTTGTGGGTTAGTTGTTGCAACTAACCGAGTTCCATGAACAATCTTAAAAGCTTTAGCAGGTGTGGCTGCTTGTTCTGCTGTAGCCGCTTCTCCAGGAAGGTAAACTCCTTGACAGTCCCACTCGTCATCAGTTTCTGCACCACTGGGTAGCAGATACAATTCATTGTCATAGGTTGAAGTAGATTTTTTCGGTTTTTGACCGTAGACTAGCAGTGTTTTATCTGTTTCATTGCGACAAATTCCCACAGAATCTTCACTATTTTCCAAAATATACTTTTGAAATTTCAAATTAGAAATTTTTTGTTCGATCTCTGATGTAGCTCCTTGGGTTTGTTTATCCTGTAAAGCAGATTTTAAGGATTTTGTAACTTCTATATAGTCTGGATCACTAGCATATTTTTTTCCAGCCCAAGATGGTTGAGCAATCATCAAGTTTGCCAGCAGTAAAAAGCAAACAAGCGTAATTTTGACAAGAGCATTTTTGAACATTTTCATGTATTTCTCCTGAAATAGCAGATTTTTTACAAATCTAATTACCTAATTAAGGTATTATTTGAACATTTTTTATCTATGTGTTGATGCAGTTTGCCACCATGAAAGCTCATTTTTGTTTCACTATGGATAAAACTTCAGTTTCAGGCGATCTCAAAGAAAATCCATAAATTACTTTCCAATAATTTTTGCTTAAAGTTAACAGGTAAGCGCCAAGACTTACACAGGTAATAACAAGTAAAGCAAGAGTTTCTAAAGTGCGGCTTTCTATTAAAATGGAAACACCCAATCCCATTAAAATAAAGGGAACTAAAGAATTACCGTAGCGAGTAATTGCAGAGGCGATCGCACTTACTTGAGTTAAGTAATAGGCGGTATAACACCACACACCTACTAAGACGAAGAACACTATCAAAATTACAAGTAAGCTGTCCCAGGTATGGGTGGCAAATATTGGCATATAGATACTGATATTGTCACCGCCATTGGCGATTGTAATTGCTGCTACACCGTAGGTTTGAGGCGAAAGAAAATTACTCCACCAAGCTTGTGATGATTCAAGGGTGTTTACATCTTCTGTATCGTTAGTCTCTTGATTTCGTAAACGGTTGATACCAATAATGATTGGAACGATACCGAGCAACCCAATCCAAGATTCTGGTAGGATGAACTTGCCAAAAAAGCTGGGCAAGCTTGCAATTACTAACGCACTAAAACCCAGATACTGACCGATAACGATGTGACGACGGCGAAAGCAAGCATTTATCTGTGAAAAAAACAGCGACAGCACGGCAATATCATCAAGATTGGTAGCAGTAAAAGCGGTGAGCCCTGTAGGAATAGCAGTCAGTAATCCACTCATGGGTGCGTCGTCTCTCATTAATGGTACGTGACTCTCAACCATCTGTATCAGTGACATGAAGGCTGCGAGTGTTGAAAATTTGTAATTCGTAATTCGTAATTTGTAATTTCAGAAAATCATTAGTGTGGTCAGCACTTTTGATAAAGGCATAGTTTTACTCTATGGCGACCCATCAATAAGAGCAAGCAGTCTTTTTTGTCAAATTCATAGACTGAAGTTATGGTTTTGCAGATATGACTGTAATCACGTAATTAAGAACATTTATAGTTAACTACAGTTTACCGCCTAATTTACCGTATAATACTTTCAAGGTGCTCAAAATCGCTGTGGTGCAATTTATTTATGGGGATTGTGGGGATTGTTAATTTTGAATTTTGAATTCGGAGCGAAGCGACGTGACGCTTGAACAGTTGCGAATTTTTTTAGCCGTGGCGGAAATGTTGCACTTTACCCGTGCAGCTGAAGCACTTTATATCACTCAACCAGCAGTCAGTGCTGCTATCCAAAGCTTAGAGACAGAATATGGTGTCAGGTTATTCCATCGCATTGGTCGTCATATTGAAATCACAGATGCTGGTAAATTATTACAGGGTGAGGCGCAAAAAATTCTCGATCATGTAGAGTTGACAGAACGTGGCTTGAAAGAATTAAATAATTTGCAACGAGGGGAGTTGAAGATAGGTGCAAGCCTCACAGTTGGTAACTATTGGCTACCGGAAAAAATTAGCCAGTTTAAGCAGTTATATCCTGGCATTTTTATAAATTGTAAGTTGGGAAATGCGGAAGAAATTTGTGAAGGAACTGCTGTGGGTATGTATGATTTAGGTTTGGTAACCGGGGAGATTAAACCATCATTACAGCAATCTTTAGAGAAAGACGAAGTAGGGAGCGATCGCCTGCAAATTGTTGTGGGTAAATCTCACCCTTGGTTCCAGCGTACCGAGATTTATCTAGATGAATTATCCAGCACAAGTTGGGTAATGCGTGAGTCTGGTTCTGGCGCACAGCAGATGTTTGAACAAGCCTTACAAAGTTGGGGAATTGAACCGAGAAACCTAGATGTTGTATTTAACTTAAACACTAGCGAAATGGTGAAAGCAGTTGTCGAAAGTGGTGTTGGTGCAGCCGCTATTCCAGAATCTATGGTAAAAAAAGAATTGCAATTAGGTACATTAAACGCCGTGCGAATTATCGATCCGCAACAAAAATCTACGAAAAAGTTAGAAATTATTCAGCCTGTTTGGAAGCTAAAGCACCGTCAACGTTTTCATACAAGGGTGATGATGGCTTTTGAAGATATCCTTATGCAAAATAAAATGCAAGTTGCTTAATTTATCAACTATCAATTTTTCAATAAAATCACTAAACACACACAACTAGCTGCTAGTTTCATCAAGCCTAAAGCTTCAGTATTTAAAATAATTACTCCACCTAATATTATTAAGACAACAGGAAAAATATAACTGCCGTATTGAATTAAAGTATCTGCAATTTTTATTTGATCAGTCAATTTATAAGCTAAATAACACCAAAGTGCTATTAATATAAAAAATATTCCAATAATAATTATAAAATTTAACAAGTTGCTACTCCCAAATAATGGCACATAGACGCTAACATTATCACTTCCATTAGCGATAGTAATAGCTGCAACGCTGTAAGTCTGTGCATTAAAAAGACTTGTAGTGTTTATATCTTGATATTCTGCTGTTATAACTACAGCCTCTTGAGTTTCATCTTCCTCTTGATTAATCAAACTACTGATTCCCATCGCCATTGGGATTAATCCCAACAGTCCAATCCAGTTGGGTGGTATGATTAATCCACTAAACAACCCAGGAAGACTAGCAATAATTAACACTGTAAAGCCTAAATATTGCCCAACCACAATATGCCGACACTTAAAGTTAGAACTTACTTGAGAAAACAACAGTAATAAAATAACGATATCATCAATATTAGTGGCAACGAAGGCTGAGATCCCCACTAAGAGTGTAGTAATTAAGTCACCCATGTCATTTTCTCCTGATTTGTTCGCTAAATTTTTATTAGTTAATCATTATTTTTTATCATCCCACGTGAATAACATGACCACAACTATTACAAAGAGAGTTATTGCTTTTACCGCCACCAATATTAATGAAATTATTATATTAATATTTTTTCCAGCTAAATACTCAATTTATTCACCTAAACAATTACGAATAATATTTAATGCCAATAAAGTAGTTTAGTTATTTAATTACTTTTATTTATCGTTTTAAAAAGAAAGAATATTTGCTTTTATCAAGTAGAAAGAAATAATATTGATTTCAGACAAAGCCAAGTATCTGACTGAGAAAACAATCACAAAAAATCATCAGTTTATTTGATAGCGATCGCTTCTAAAGTTTCCCAAAATCATTTGTCTGTTAATACTAAGCATAAACACTCAAATAATCTCCTAATGCCCTTTCACTTTAAAAAGTAGAGAGGGGCTAGGGAGAACAGAATTAAATCTTTGCGAGCAACAAACATGAGTTGGTTAATTGGTACTCTCATTATTGGGATTTCTACTGCTATTGCAACTACCTTTGATGACAACTTATACTTAACGGCTTTCTTCGGTAAAGTCAATCGCACTTTTCGTCCCCAGCATATTATTCTCGGTGAATTTATGGGATTCACTGTGCTAGTACTAGCTAGCCTACCCGGTTTCTTTGGTGGTTTGATTATTCCACATACCTGGATTGGATTGCTGGGTTTTTTGCCAGTCGCCATTGGTATTAATCATCTTCTAAATCGAGAAAATGGAGAAGAAGCAGTACAAGCTGTGTCAGTTAACTTAAACTCTCTTGCGAAACCGCAGCATCATAAAAAATCCCTATTAGCAACTCTGCGCGACCCTCAAACCTACCGTGTCTCTGCTGTTACCATTGCCAATGGTGGAAATAATATTGGGATTTATGTCCCGTTGTTTGCTAGTAGTAATCTTCCAAGTTTGGGTGTAATTTTGTGTGTTTGCTATTCAACGCTTGGACTATGGTGTTTTCTCTCTTATAACTTGACTCGTAATCCTCTCATGGCTCCCGTTCTAGCTCGCTATGGTCAAAAAATCTTTCCTTTTATATTAATCTCTTTAGGATTTTCAATCCTCATGAAAAGTGAAACGTATCTATTATTACCTAGCATTGCCATGTTTTCTAATTAGAGAAATATGATGCTTTGTATCTAATAAACTAACTTTAAGCTCACTATCATCAATATAAAGTAAATCATAAATCGCAGTGGTTTTTGCGGCGCAATTTGACAGATTTTTGCCCCTAGTAATACTCCTGGTACTGAGCCAAGCCATATCGGTAATACTAAACTCCAATCAACTGTTCCTAAAGTGAGGTGCCCTAGAGCAGTAAATACTAAGAGAATTGCGGCTTGGGAAATATCTGTACCAACTAATTTTCGTGCATCCAAGCGGAAAAATGTAATCAGCACCAAAGCAAACATGGAGCCAGAAGCGACACTTGTTAAACCTACAATACAGCCTAAAAATGCTCCTACACTTACCGTTTGCAAGCGCCCTAGTTGAGTAGTTAAATCAAATTTTGGGAGTTCAGGTAATTGTAACTGTGGAAAGAAGTTGAATAGCAGCATTTGCACCAATGCCAAAACTGTGACTAACAAAATCGTCACACCTAGCAAATGTAGCATGATGTTATTCAGGTTATGCTCGGCCTTGAGTTTAATCAAGTGCAGTATTCCTACCCCGAACAAAGAACCGGGAACACTTCCCCACGCCAAGCATTTCACTACTTCGACATTGAGGGTTTGTTGCCGCCAGTGCTTAATGCTACCAACGATTTTCATTAACGTCGCCGCAACGACATCAGAACTTACTGCTACCGCAGGTGGTACTTGAAAAACAAAAATCAACATTGGGGTGATGAGAGAAGCACCACCAATTCCTGTCAGGCCAACAACAATACCAACTAGAAAGCTGAAGAGAGGCAATAATAAAAAATCCATACTCCTGTCCTTAATCGGGGTTTTGTGAATGTAAGTTTGTTTAGCTGAAACTAAAAGACTGGTTGTAACGCTGTTGTGTAGAACGTTTCATGTAACTGCAAGTTTTGAATGACTGCTGGTAAAATTCCATAAAATACTAAAGCTTGACCGAATTACCGTATTTTAAATTCAAAAATAGTAAAAGTCTAGATTCTTATGAAGTTATCTAAAATACTTACATTAATTTACACAAACACTTAAGCTATGTTTGTTGACAAACCGAGTTTCGCATATATTCACACTTCAGTATTAGTGTTGCAAAAAACTACACAAAATCTAGTTAAATAGCGTATTTGATATGACAGAGTTAGAAAAAGCTAACGAAGAAAATTAACCAACAGCATCTTCGCCAAAGCCGCGTTCGCCTATTGGGTTTGTACAAAAGTTGTTATTTACCTACTGGCGTTCTTTATTACTGCTGTTCGTGGGGATATATTTACCACTGCAAATTTTTGGACTGTGTTACCTATTCTGGGTGCGATCGCACTGATTTTATTAGTACAACGTCGCTGGCGATCGCTTGGGCAATTTGCGTGAGTTTGATTATTCTACGATTATCACAATCAACAAATATTACCAGTCAAAAGTCAGCAAGTGAAACGAAGTTACTTCCTTAAGAACACAGCTAATTAATAATAAATGGGGTTTTTAAGTTCCTATTTTAAGTCGCTATTAATACAAATATATTAAGCATTTATACTAAGAATTAGAATTTAATTTGGGTTTGGCTCTGGACTTTTTCACTTTTTTGGTTTAAAGTACGGTTAATCGATAGAACTACTGTAGAAAATGAATGAGATCAAAAAGAGTGATCAAGAATTGTTATCACAAACCCCAGATAATTTACCTAAAACCTTATTGCAAAAGCTTAGAGGTGGATTTTTCTTAGTCATTGGATATTTATTATCACCATTATGCTGGTGGAATGACTTGGTATTCAATTTACCAATTGCCTATTTTTTCGGCTCTATTTGTAGCCTTTTGGCTCCTAAATTATTTATGCCTTGTGTCATCATCGGTTACTGGCTATCTAATATAATTGGTATTTTGTTGATGCAAGCAGGTGCAATTGATGTTTTCCAAAAACACCCCCAAGAACGCAACTTAAAAAAAGAATTATTTACAGGCTTAGTTTCTTCAAGTGTGTATACTTTTTTTATTTTACTATTAATCCAATTTAAAATTATCGATACTCCTAATTTTTGGTCTGGTATTTAACAAACAAATTCCGCCTTATATAGCAAATTGGAAATTTTGTTGTACATCTAATTAAATTAATTACTTGATTTTAAAAGTTCATTTATATTTAAAACTTTAGGAGTATCTTTAGTCATAATTAAAGGTAACTTACCATCCCATTTTTCTATTGCCTGCCTTTCTAATATCTCATTAGTCAAATTTTCATGTAGTAATCTGTTTATTTCTGCTTCTCCCTTAGCTAAATTGACCTTAGCTTCTGCTTGTTTTGCTGCTTTTAGTGCGATAAAATCTGCTCGCTTTGCATCTTGTTCTGCAATTTGTTTTGCCTCTACTGCTTCGCCAAATTTATCTGAAAAATTGACATGAACTAGCGAGATATCATCAACCGCAATATGGTAATCATGCAATCTCGCCGTTAATGTATTATCAACTCCAGATTTTACTTCTCCTCGTTTGGTAACTATTTCTTCTGCTGTATACCTCGCCACAACTGCTTTTAAGACTTCTTCTACTGCGGGATTAATAATTTTCTCAACTACGTCTTTCTCGTCACCAATATTTTGAAACATTACATTGGTTTCTTCAGGTATAATATGCCAGTTTAATGCTACATCTGTAAAAATATCCTGTAAATCTTTAGAAGAGGCTTCAGCCGATATTTCTTGTTTTTGAACTTTTACATTAATTTTCTTTACTGTGTTTACGATAGGGATGATGAAGTGTATTCCCTCTTCTAAAATTGTTTCTTGTACTCTACCAAACTGCATTAATACGCCACGTTCTCCAGCATTAATTATCACACAAGGTGTCAGCAAAATTGTGATTAAAAATAGAATTGCAGTTATTTTTCCAGCATTATTTGTAAGTTTAATTTTTTTCATATTAACCAAGATAATTGTTATTACATTGTGGAAATTTATAAATAAACATTTACAATACTACGTTAAAGCGATGGAAATAATCAAGTTTATAAATATTGTATATGAGTATGTCATATTTTTATCGGTGGGCATGTGGAGTGCGATCGCGTTTTGGCAAAATGTGACTCATTTGTGGACATTTTCTCCTTGCCATATAATCAGCCAAAGTTCTCAACCTCATTGAGAAAAGCCACGACTCTGACTATCTTGTGAAGTGCGTAGACCCCCAGAGGACAGAATTAATACTATTTTGGATTTCAGATTTTGCGGAAAGTTGAGCGTCTGTAAATGTATTTTATTACTTAGGATGGTTTTGGATTCAACAAACTTGTATTTAATATTACAGACACTAAAAAAATAAATTTGTAGGGAATTACTTTTCCCCTGCTATCAAGGAGTAATAATGATTTTAAGTCGATATCAACGTGCTGTAGGCGTGTTTACTCATCGTCTTGATGCAGAACAGGCACTACATGAGTTGAGAGAATCTGGCTTGGCAATGGAGAAAGTATCTGTAGTTGTACAGAATTCAGACCGCAATCATGAGATTGCCAATGATGAAATTAAGGAACGCACTGGTGATAAAGCTGACGAAGGTGCAACAGTCGGAGGGCTTTCAGGGGGCGCTGTTGGTGGATTGACTGGTTTATTAGTTGGTCTTGGTACTTTAGCAATCCCTGGAGTTGGCCCAATAATGCTGGCTGGTGCAACAGTAACTGCTTTGGCTACAACCCTTGTCGGGGCCACAGACAATGAGCTTGATCGTGCTAGCTTTATTCTGGGCAAATATGGCGTTCAAGAGTGCCAAATTTATGACCCAATGTTAATTCGTTCTTGAAAATACCGCAAGCAGGATAATATCCGATTGCAGATGACCAAAGCAAGCCGAGGAAAGATGTTAGCAGGACTGATGATATTGGAATCTGTAAAATTAAAAGCTTTCACATAAGTGGAAAATTTCAACGAGTTTTAAAAACTGATTCGTAAAGCCAACCCTTCGGATACTCTCGATATTGATACCATTTCACGAAATGCCTGATACAAATGATTGCTCTTTAATTCTTTCCCCCTGCTGCCTATTTGTATCAATCTTAAAGTGACACGGTATGAGGCGTGAAATACCTGCTCCTCGCAAAACATCATCTGGAGTGTTTAGGAAATCCAAAGCTGATGGAAAAGGGCTAGACTTACATATTTAATGTTTTTTACTCCATTGGCATGGCGAATTACTACGCTAATTGTGTCTAGTGTGCCACTCAGCATTAGCATCAATATTGTTATATAGTTTATTCCAAAGAAGCTAGGGGAGCTGTGGTAGCGGGGGGGGTGAAGAGGAAGATGAAGATGAAGAGTTATTGAGTTATTTTTCAATCTCTTTCTCCCCCAGCCTAAACAGCCTCCCCAACTTCCTTCATTCTTGAAAAGGCTAACTAGACAATCTAGGGTTACGCCAATTTAATCCAAAACACTTTATTGGCACTCGCTGGATTTTTACAGAACAGAGTGCCAATTTATGACTTCGTTAACAGAGTTCACTCAACAACTGATATTGAGGCTCCTTCACTGGTTGGGGGTAGACTGGGTAACTCAAGACAATATCCGGCACCATATACTGTCTTGATATAGCGGGGATGGCGAGGATCGGGTTCGAGTTTGGTTCTCAAGTGGCGGATATGTACTCGAATCGTTTCAATGTCATCATCTGGATCGTAGCCCCAAACTTCCCTGAGAATTTCACTGGGAGAAACTGTCTGTCCGTGGCGCTGAAGCAAGCAGTGAAGTAACTCAAACTCCAAGTGAGTCAATTTCACTGTCTCATGGAACCAAATTGCCTCAAATCGTTCGGGAACGAGGGTTAGTGGCCCATAATTAAGAATCTCACTATGCTTTGCTGCTTGGGGAATACGGTCTGTGCGCCGTAATAGTGCGCGCACCCGCGCCAGCATTTCTTCGACTTCAAAGGGCTTGGTAAGATAGTCATCTGCACCAGCATTGAAGCCTTCCACTTTATCTTGGGTTTGGCTTAAAGCCGTCAACATTAGCACGGGAATCTCAGATGTGCGCTCATCTCGACGCAGGCGTTGGCAAACGGTGAATCCATCTACCCTTGGTAACATCAAATCGAGCATGATCAAGTCTGGTTGTAGCTGGAGAGCTAAGGCCTGACCTTTGATCCCGTCTTCTGCTTGACTAACATCGTAGCCAGCCATTTCCAAGTTGACGGCAACGAGTTCTGAAATTGCTGGGTCATCGTCTATGACAAGAATCCTCGGCATTCTTAAAATTTATTACTACTTATTAAGGATAAATAAGAACCTTTGGTAGATACAAAGATTGCTGTCTTGATTATAAAAAAGATTTTAAATCTAACATAATCCTTAAGATAACAGAATTAGCAAATCTCCCTTAAAGTACACGAAATTTTTTATATGATATGTTGCGCTCCCTACAATCCGCCGCGTTTGCTGCAAAACGGTGTGGCAATGACAATGTTCACCTTCTTGTGGGGAAGACGTTACTGGGAAAGAACAATTCAACATCCAGAACCGCTATATCACAAAACGGTGTTGATTGGTGGGCAAGGTGTACCAATTTTTAGTTGGGTAGCTATACCAAAAAAGGCTCATAGTACGATTATTGCCACTTATGGGATTATAGGAGACTTGGCTACAGAATGGTTTTTGAGGCTCCTGGGACGTAAAGCCTATGCACAAGGGTACGCTGTGGTGTTATTTGATTGGCGTGGTCACGGCAAGACGGCTGAACTGTCACCGACTTTAATGTCTGATGGTTTGTATGAAGGAGAAGATTTTGTTCGTATTGCCGCAAGTGCAGCGTCGATGGGTTGTCCGGGTAAATTTTGGTTTACTGGGTATTCTTTGGGGGGACAATTGGCGCTATGGGGGCTGAAAGCTGCGGAAAATTTAACTAAGGACAATGAAGATTTAGGAATAAAATACAGTGATATTGGTGGTGGTGTAGCAATTTGTCCGAATTTAGATTCTATGCGATCGCTGTCTCATTTAATGACAGACCCTGCGGGCAAATATTTCCATGCAGTTATCACTCGTAATTTAAAACAGCTGGCTTGGCAAATACATGATGCTCATCCTGGTAGCCTTGACCCCACAGCCATTGAACGGGCAAACAGTATCTGGAATTTTGATCATGAACTAGTAATTGATAAGTTAGGTTTTCCTAACGTAGAAGCGTATTACCAAGCTAGTTGTGTTTTACCACTGCTACCACAAATCTCAAAGCCCACTTTGATTATCTATGCCGCCGATGATCCATTTTTCCCCACAGCCATCATCCCTGACTTGCAGGCTGCTAGTGCGAGCAATTCGATGATAGATTTGTTGCTCACCCGCTATGGTGGTCATATTGGCTATTTGAGTAGTAAAAAGTGTCAGCGTCAGGCACAAGACCCAGACCAATGGTGGGCTTGGAATCGAGTTTTACAGTGGCTGGAGCAACAGCAGGGCAGTAGGGGGGAGTAATTTGTAGCTTTGATGAGATGCCTAATATATCTAGGACTTACGCACTGAAGCCCTGATCCCCCCTAACCCCCCTTTTGAAGGGGGGAATTTCTAAAGCCACGCCACTGAGGGAGTCGGGGAACCCGCAAGGGCGCAGGGCTGCCCCTTTTGAAGGGGGTTGGGGGATCTGAGTGCGTAAGTTCTGATATCGCAAACATTGTGTGAATTGGTATTACAATGAGGGCGCGATGCTTTAAGCGCAGGTTGGTAAAATAACTCCACTCACCAATTTTCAATGTTCTGGCTTGATGACTTCTCCTAACCCTCTATGGCTACCTGCACCGATAGATTTAACTTTGTTGCCAGATGAGGTTCATATCTGGCGAATAAACCTCGACCAGCCAGAAGCGAAGTTGCAAGACTTAGCAGCTATCTTATCCAACGATGAACTGGCTCGTGCCCAAAGATTCTATTTCCCAGAACATCGCCAACGTTTCATTGCTGGGCGTGGTAGCTTACGAACTATCTTGAGTCTTTACTTAAGTATTGCTCCAAAACTGGTGAAGTTTGATTATGAACCTCGTGGCAAACCATTCTTAGCTGATCAATGTGCGGAGAGTGGATTATCGTTTAATTTATCTCACTCTCAAAATTTAGCTTTGTGCGCGGTGAGTTTCGATCGCCAAATTGGAATCGATTTAGAATATATCCGTGAAATTTCCGACTTAGAATCCCTTGCTCAACGGTTCTTTTTACCTACAGAATATGAAATGGTGCGATCGCTACCTGCAAATCAAAAGCAAAAGGTATTTTTTCGCTATTGGACTTGCAAGGAAGCTTATCTAAAAGCTACAGGAGAAGGAATAGCTCAGTTAGAGCAAATTGAAGTTTCTCTAACTCCTACCACACCAGCCAAATTGCAAACATCTCAAGACTGGAGCCTTCTAGAACTATTACCTGCTGACAATTATGTTGCTGCTGTTGCTGTAGCTGGTTTTGGCTGGCATCACAGGCTTTGGCAGTATTGAGTACTAACTATCGGCTTTTGCGGAACATAACTGCCATCCCAGTTCGGAAACTCAGCCAATAACCGAAAAGAGCATAAAACCAGAATTTATAAGATGCCAGTGCTTTCCACACTTTGAGCGGTTCATAAATGGTATCAATTGAACCATCAAAAAGTCGTTGGTACTGGTTCCATGCACGAGTATTCATAGCGAACCAAGGTGTATCGTGATAGGGACGAGCA
Organism: Mojavia pulchra JT2-VF2; assembly: GCA_019359325.1. Lineage (GTDB taxonomy): Bacteria > Cyanobacteriota > Cyanobacteriia > Cyanobacteriales > Nostocaceae > Mojavia > Mojavia pulchra. The sequence continues at coordinate 19,491 of JAHHHN010000017.1, forward strand.
AAAAATTCTACAGGCTGCCAACCTTGTTTATATCCTACTGATTCCAACGATTCACGAGTGTAGATATGCAGATGATAAGGAACATGGACATCATTATAGAAATCGGATATGTGGGGTTTGCTTAAGTCAAGATTAGCTGCGTTGGGTGTGCCAATGAGAATATAACCACCAGGGGCGAGTAAGCTATCCAACTTAGATAATAGTTCATGGGGGTCTTCAACGTGTTCGATCACATCTTGAAGCAAGATGTAATCGAATGGCCCATGATTCAGGATACTGCGATCGCCAAACCCATTTTCCGATCCATAAGGATCATAGCCGTAACAATTTGCAAAGCCGCATTTTTGTAAATACTCTAAAAATAAACCATTGGCACAACCATAATCTAAGAAAGAATGATTCTTAGAAAAGCCATGCTTTGTTAGTTGTCGCCTCAGATTCCGATAATAGAAAAGGTATGGCCATGTAAGTTTTGCTTGAGCAATAGGATACTTGGCGTAGTATTGCGGCAAATCAACAACATCTAGACAATGAATCGTTTGGCATTGAGAGCATCGCCAAACCTTAAATTTCTCTTTTCTAAAAGCTCTGACATTAGAAGCAAAAGTTGCTAATGCAGATTTTTTATTCTCATTTATAGAGCTATTACAAACTACACACTTAATGCGCTGTTTGCTGATTTTCTCGTTATCTTGTAGCGATTTAGAGAGATTCTGAATCATGTAAGTCTCAACTTAATTTCGCAGTAACTGCAAGGTTCTCAATAGAACAGATATGGCATTAGCCATCCTGAACTTACTTGAAAAGCAAAATTACAGAAAAACCTTGGCAGCAAATTTGTGAAGGGATTTACTGTTGTTGAGTTTGGCACAATCGAGATAAATTGAACTGTTACGAACACGACAAATATAAAAATTACTTTGCCTTGTTGCTGTTGAAGTTTATATTTATTAACTAAAGTAGGGGCACAACGACTGTTGTACCCCTGAAAATATAGCAATTCTATTTGATTTGTGGAAATGAGTGGACTTCAGATCCTCGGCTTCGTCGAGAAGTCGGGGATCTTGTTCTTACTTACTCATCGCTCTAACTAAGCAACATTCAAGAAACCAGTCTGAATCAAATATGCAGTATAGGTCATAAACAATTCCGAACTGATTGGTGGACAGACGATGGAACTACCTGCGAGTGCTTGTAGAGTTTCTTGACAACTAATGTGGGGTCTTCTTGCTTGTAGATACAAATCTGGAATTGTCAGTTGTTCATCAGACCAGCGTTCTAACAAAAATGGTCTGAGTGTGTATAAAGGATTATCCACAGAAGACACATTATTAATCAACTCTGCTTGCCACTGTTCATAAGGAATCGCCTGGACTGGATAACCGAATGATTGCACCCATGTAATTAAGGTACTTAAAGGTGCAGGTTGGGGATGTTGCAAGTTGAACGCTTTACCTATAGATGATGGCTGCATCGATAGATACACGATCGCTTTGCTGACATAATCTACAGGAGACATATCCATCATATATTCCACATCTGGGAAGTATCCCATTTGCAGACAGCCTTTGACCATCAAGTTGATAAAGTCATGGGTATTACAAATACCTGTCTCGCTATCTCCAGAGATTAATGGTGGTCTGTGGATAGTTACAGGTAAACCGCGATCGCGAGCAATTTTAACTAACTTCTCAGCAACCCATTTAGTTTGAGAGTATCCAAGAAAAATGCCTTCCCAATGATTAAAATCATCCTGTTCTTTAACCACTTTGCCAGCATAAGCAGGTGATTCAAACACAGCCACACTAGAAACGTAATGTACAGGCTTGAGTTTGATTTGACTTGCCAATCTCAAAACTTCTTGAGTTCCGAGAACGTTGGCTGCTTTCAGTGCTGAGTAAGGATAAACATAATTCAGCAAAGCACCACTATGATAAATGGTGTCAATATTGGCAGCTAAAATTTGAAATTGCTCTGCACCAATACCCAACATTGGTAGTGCTAAATCGCCAACAACCGGGACAATTCTCGACTTGTATTTTTCATCCCAAATTGCATAAGCTTTGAGATTTTTTTCTAGTTTGCTCTTACCTTCTTGGGCATCAGCAGCACGCACTAAGCAATATATATCAGCATTAGTTTGCTGTAACAGTTCCCGAATTAAAAACGCTCCTAAAAAGCCTGTACCTCCAGTTAAAAAGATATTTTTAGGTTCACCTATAGACACTGGAGGTAAAGCATCAGGACGGATGGTCGGGTCAAGAACAGCTTCGGCGTGTAAATCTAAAGTCGGGATAGCAGTGTTGACAGTTGCACTAGTCGTGTCTTGAATCTCTGACTCTTCTGGTACTTCTTCTGCTAGACGCTGTGAAAGCGCTGCAATATTTGGGTAATGCCACAACAGCAGGGGTGAGGGCTGAAATCCCAACAATTTCTCTAATTTACTGACGAGAATCATTGCTTGGGCTGAATCTAACCCATAGTTTTCTAGATGTTCTTCGACATCTATCTCATCAGTTTCTACCCCTAATAACTCAGCCAGATTAGACACCAGCCAATCTTGAATATCTGCTGCACTATAAGAATGTTTTAGAGTCATTTTTACATCTCCAATGTAGAGCGAAGCGGGCGATACTGACTGTAGGAATCGGGAATTTGTAGACCTTGAAATTTCAAACTTTGTATCCGGTATAAAAATGCTGCCCCGGTCATAATATGGTTAGCAACATCAACTACTTTGCGATTTTGAGGTTCAGATAGATAAGAACCACGCACCCAGTCATTGAAGCCACCCATTGCCGGGCCACACCAAATTTGATAATCGACTTCTCGACCTTTTTCTCCAGAAAGAGACCAACGGGAAGATAAGCCTAAATACCAGCGGAAAATCACTGCCATTTTCAGTTTGGGATTATTAACTGCTTTGCCCAGTTTTTCAGGGTTCTTTTGGGACAGATAAGCAGCAGTTCCTTCCCAAACTTCTGCAATAGTCTTGCGGAAAATCTGTTTTTCTAATTTCTCTCTTTCGGGAAGTGGGATGTCTTCAATCGAGTCATAAGTCCGATATAACTCATACAATTTTTGCGCTCGCATCGGAAACATTGTGCCCCGTTTGAGAACTTGTAATTTGACTCCCATTTCAAACATATCTGCTGCTGGAGCCATGATCACATCAGCCATTTCTGCTTGAGCAAGTAATTTCTTTGTGTGTTCGCAAGCTCCAGATTCAATGCATGATTGATTAATTGAGCCGGTCATCACATAAGCAGCACCCATCATAAAAGCAGCTAAGGCTGATTGTGGTGTGGCTATTCCGCCTGCTACTCCCACTCTAATCGGTTGTGAGTATTGATATTGTTCCTGAATTTCATCTCTTAAAGCTATGATCGAAGGTAAGAGACAAACTAAGGGACGATTATCTGTGTGTCCGCCAGAATCAGCTTCGACGGTAATATCATCAGCCATCGGAACCTTAGTTGCAAGAGTTGCTTGCAACTCGCTAATTAGCCCTTGCTCAACAAGTTCTTTGAGTATTCTGGCTGGTGCTGGTTGGAGAAATTTGGTGGCTACTTCTCTGCGTGAAATTTTGGCAATGACTTTATTTTTAATTTCAATTTGATTAGCATCATTCAAACTTAACCCCGCAGCACGGTAATAAACAATGTTGGGAGTTAAGTCAAGAAATGCCGACGCTTCGACTATTCTCACGCCATATTTGAGGAATAAATCTACCGCACAGCGCTCAATTCTTGGTTCATTGGGACTGTGAATTAAATTGAAAGCGTAGGGGCCTTGAGGTAAAGCTTGTTGAATTTTATGAATAGCAGCTTCTAAACGCTCTGGACTTAAACCGCCTGCACCAAACGAACTTAAAATTTTCTCTTTTCCTAGCGCAATCACCATTTCTTCGGAAGCAATACCTCCAGCCATTGCGCCAGTAGCATAGGCATATTTCACGCCATAAAAGGCGAGAAAACTTGGATCTCCTAATTGTTGAATTTTAATTGGTGGAATTGATGTCAGCAGTTCTACTGGTGTGATATTGCCATTATCAGCAGGACACAAATAACCATCATTAGTGACACCAATTTTTCCTGCAACTTTTACGATATAACAGGGTTTATCTAATGTAAGGAATTTATCTAGTATGGTTGTTTGTTCAAAAGATATACAATCTAAGGAACCTTTCCAAGCAAGATTTTGTCCATAAGAATAGGAAGCAAATCTCAAACCATTATCGTGTTTACTTAGTGGCGTATCTACAGTGGTCACGCTAGTTATCCCTCGATTTATAAGCGATGAGTTATAAAGGTTGAAGGGGTAAGGATAAAGGATGAAGAAGAAAGTAATACCAAGTTTGAATTCTCTATCCTAATATTGGCTCTGTTGTAAAATGCTCAAAAAATGCTATCTGAGATGTAAAAACATTTTTTAACGAACCGCAGAGAACACAGAGAGCGCAGAGTCAGAAGAGAGAATATAGGTTGCAGTTAATGGGAAATACTGTAATTCATCCTTTATCCTTAATACTTAATGATTAAGAGTCTTCGTTGAGTAAATTTTGGGCACAAGCTAATTGCAATTGAATAATTTCGCTCATTTGCTTGCTAAAATTTTGTCTAGATTTTAAGAAGGCAGTGTGAGCTTTAGTCAAATGTGCATTGTTAGCATTGAGCTTTTGATATTGAGTCTTATTTAAATCGGACATACTGATAGTTTTGCCAAATTTGCGAGTTATATTTTGTGGTGGTAAGCTGGGCTGTGTTGGTTGTTGGCTGGTAGTTATCTCAGAGGATTGTAATTGTTCCGTTGAGACTAAACCGTGTTCAATGATATTTTTCTCTGCGATTTCTTCTGGCTGATTTGTAGGCAGTGAAATATCATCAACAGACTTATTATTTGTAGCAATTACCACTGGAGTATTCAGTGAGTTGATAATTTCAACTTCTCTTTGATACTCAAATTTGGTGGATTGTAGCTGAGGGTTATTAGTTGAATTTTGGAAAAATTTTCGATTTTCTTCACTCAATATTGTGTCAGTAATTGAGTTACCACCTAAAGTGATAGTTCTTAGCGTTAATTTACTGCGATCGCCTTCTCCTGTTGGAGACGCTGCGCGAACGGCAGTGCGCTCCGCGCGATCGCTACTTTCTTGGGAGAGGCCATACAGAGATGATAAGTCCATATCAACTCGATGACTAAGCAGTTTTGCTAACGCTTTAACTATGGAAGTATGATCATCCATACCTCTTCTGTTGAGAGATACTGTGATGTGTTCTTGTCCTTCAAGAATTTTACCTACCCAGCGAGAACAGACACCGCCTGCACCTGCTTCAATAAAGATTTTGACTCCATCGGCGTAAACGCGGTTAACTAAGCGAGGAAAATCAAGTTGTTGGCTTAGTCCGGTGGCGATACTATGGGCTACTGCTTCACTGTTAACTGCGATCGGTTTATATCCAGCCGCAGAATAAAAAGTAATACCAGGAATCTCCTGAGTTGGTAAAGTGTTGAGTTTGACTAACTCTGTATATTCCGATCGCATGGCTTCACAATGAATCACATGGTCGAAGGGAGCCGGAAATGCATTGCAGCCAAGAGTTTCGATTACTCGCTTACAGGCTGCTGGTTCGCCAGCAATTAATACTTCTTCTGGTGTATTAATCTGCGTTAAATAGACACGACTCTCATTTTTAAGGCATTCTCTCACCTGGGCTGGAGTCGCCATGAGAACATAGTTACACCAGAAATTATTGTCTGGAGTGTCGGATGCTGGTGGTAATCCCCAATATTCACGCACGGCATTTTTCGGGCCAGATAACCTATCGCCAAATAAAGCCGATGAGTTAAAGCTGTTACTTCCTTCGTAAAAATTACTCCAAACGCCTTGGGCTACCATCATGCTAGTTTCACCAAGGCTATAGCCAAACACGTATTTGGGTTTGACTTGAAAGTTATCACGAATAACTGTGGTGATTAGCCTGGTAAAAAACATTTCCGCCTCAAACATTGCTAGGGAATCATCTAGCAATTTCTTTTCCAGGGTTTCTAGTTGCCGAGTTGACAACTTATTTAAGCTTCGGGGAAAAACGAGTTTCTCAACATCCGAGACTCGTTTATACAGACTCTTAACGAAGGGGTCATCCTGAACGTTGGGGAATAGCCGGAAGAGAGTGCGACCAATACCCACATAAGAATTGACCGCAGCTGGATAAACGTATGCAACTGAACCTTTTTTGCCTAATGGGTTAGCTGTGAAATAACTACCTATTGGTGTTTGCCAGTCTGTATTGCGTTCAAAGGCAGTATTTACACCTTTTTGCGCCGATATGATTTCTTTGAGTAATTCCTTCTTATTCCGGCCTGCGATCGCTAGCACATACTTAGCTGTAGAATGCTGCTGAAATCTCACAAAGTTCAAGCTAGCAGCATCAGATAAAGAGTCAGCATTTTCGATATCTTGTTGGAGATTATCCAACAAATCTAGTAAAGCTGAACGCTCATCAGCTGCCAAGGGGAAAAGATAAAAAGGCCGTTGTTGTAAATACTTGCTGCTGTGATTTATTTGGTCTGGTTCATCTGACAAGATGACATGGGCACAAGTCCCATCACAACCCATACCATTAATGGCGGCGATTCTGTGAGTACTGTCTTTATGGAGGAACCAAGGTCTAGATTCCGTCGCCACAAAGAAAGGACTACCTTGCCAAACTTCGGGTGTTTTCACACCAGACCAGTTAGGCGTAGCAGGAATATAGTTGTGATAGAGACACAAAGCTGTTTTGATTAAGCTAGCAATTCCCGATGCTACATAGGTGTGACCAATATTGGACTTCACACTACCAATCGCACAGTGCAGACCATCTCCTACTGGGGGATAAGCCTGAAGCATCCCGGCAATTTCTGCTTCATCTTCCTGGGGAAAACCACTAGCAACAACTTCTACATAGTTAACTTCTGTAGGTTGAATCCCCGCCAATTGGAAAGCTTGCTGGCAGGTTTGGTTAATGGTTTCCGCATCTACAGAGGTAGAAGGTGCTTGCCCAATACTAACGGCATCAATAACTGCATAGATGCGATCGCCATTTTGTTTAGCAGTATCATAACGCTTGAGAACGACTGCACCTGCACCTTCGCCAACCGTCCAGCCATTGGCTTTCTGGTCATAACTTAAGGTATTAGCACCAGTGTTAACTGTTCCCCATTGGCTACGCAATAAAACATTTTCTATGCCACCTGCCAAATCGACAGCACCAACCACCACAGCATCTACTTCCCCAGTTATGAGTAGCATTTGTGCCACTTCCAAAGCTTTGAAAGCAGAAGTTTCCACCGCCGTCATAGTAAATGCAGGGCCAGTGAAATTCCACAGCGAAGAAATACGACTCGCCATGATGTTGGCAATGTAACTGAGATATTCACCAATATCTACTTGATGGTGAACACTATCTTTGACAATTGTTTCTAACTGAGCAATTTTATCAGCAGGCAAGGCAATTTCCGCAGCATTTAAACCATCTTTAATTTGCCACGATAAATTCCATCTTTGCTGTAGCTGGTGAACAGACAATTCTGCCTCAGCTGCAATAATTACGGCGACATTTCCCCCTTCTTGAATGCTGGCATCTTTCAATGCACCATCTGCCACTGTTAACAGTAACAGTTGTTGCGGATTCAGTTGTTCTACTTCATTTGGAGGAATTTTGTAAGCTAAAGTGTCAAGTTCAAAATCTTGAATGTATGCCCCTACTGGTGCTTTACCGTCTGGCAAGCCATACTCTTTAAGCAAATTTTCCTGCCCATCTATGCCATACCATCTCTTAGACGGCAGAGGAACAAAATGCTGTTTGCCGTCATAAATACTACGTTCAAAAGCATCTAAATCTTTACATTCACTAAAAAAGGCATCCATGCCCACAATGGCAATTTTGGCTGATTGCATATTTTGCTCAAACATCATTTAATTACGCTAACTAAGGTTTGAAGGATGGAATATGTTGCAGAAATTAGTCTGTTGGCTACAGTAATCTCTCTGAAAGTATCTTTACTTTGCGTTCTTCGTGCCCTTTGTGGTTCATTTTTTTTAGCACTGTGTAAGCTATGCTCAGATAAGTAGTAAACAAAAAATAATTAGAACGAACCGCAAAGTACACAAAGTACACAAAGGAAAGAGACAAAGGAAGAGAATCGGCGTTTATCCGCGTTTATCGGCGGTTAAATAATTTATTTTTTTGACTTTCGCAAGCAGCCTAATTTTTTACACTTCATCCTTCTTTTCCAGAATTAGATGTGAGTTAGTTCCGCCAAAGCCAAAAGCACTTAAGGCTGCACGTTTTATTGAAGAATTATTTGGCCAGGTTGTGGCAGTTCTCACAATATTTTTGGCAGAAATGACAGTATTTTCTGAACCTATAGGTTCAGCCACATTAATCGTTGCTGGAATAACACCTGCATTCATACTACAAATGGTTTTAGCCAAGCCAACCATACCGGCAGCAACTAATAAGTGTCCTACATTAGCTTTGCTAGAACCTACTAAAGGAGATGCTTGATGTTGTCCAAAGAAAGTTTCTATAGAATTTAATTCGGTGGTGTCTCCTAGTAAAGTTCCAGTAGCATGACACTCCATATAGTCAATTGCTTTGGGAGAAATTTGTGCTTCAGTATATGCCCGTTCAAATGCTAGAATTTGCCCTTTAGAATTGGGGCTAAGTAAGTGCTTACCTTTACCATCATTTGAAAGTCCATTGCCAGAGATAACAGCTAAAATTTTATCGCCATCTCTGACAGCATCACTATACCGTTTCAGCATTACCATCCCAATACCATCGGATGTAATTAGTCCGCGAGAAGACTTATCTAAAGGACGGCTGATGCCATTTTCGGGATAACCTTGAATGCCAGAAAATAACATCCGTAAAAAGAGTGTATCTACGCAACTAATTGCACCAGCTAACATCACATCAGCTTTGCGCGATCGCAAGTAATGAGATGCCAGCTTTATCGCATAAAATGATGATGAACAAGCTGCATCTATCGTGAAATGATTACTAGATAAAGAAAATGCTTGAGAGACTAGCGCGGCTGGAAAGCCGGTGATCATTGCATTATAAGGAGAGGCTTTGGTTGTCGTTGGTAACGCAGCTAATTTGAAGTTTTTAGCTTGTAAAAGTTCTGCGATCGCAGGTTCAATAGTTTGCTGATAAATTGGTGCAAACAATTGATTAGATAATTTGGTGGGTAAAGATAAAGTCCCTAAAATTACACCACATTTGGAAAGAACTTTTTGATTTCCCCAATAACCACTTTGCTGAATAGCTTGTTTAGCGGCATAAAGTGACCACTTAAAGCTGTTATCCAAACTTTGAATAAATTCTGGTTCTAGGTTATACTCGCTAGCATCAAACTCAAAATTACGGATGAATCCACCTTGAAGAAAATAGATTTTTTCCGGTTGACCCTTAATTGGCTCGTAAAATATTGTGGGGTCTACTCCCAAATCTTCGGCAGTAACAGGTGATGTAGAATCTTTCTCCTCGGTGAGATTCTGCCAAAACTGTTCGGGATTATTCGCATCAGGAAAGAGGCATGATAATCCGATAATGGCTATTTTTTCCACTGCTTATATCCTCGTTGGGGTATTAGGCGAGAGGGGAATTGTATATAGTTATCTTCATTGATTTGTGAAATTATTTATTTTTTGGCTCTGCATTATCCGCTGCACCGAAGTTATGATGCCTTCGGCAAGCTACTACGCTTTTAATGATTAAAAAAGTAAATTTCACAACTCAAATAAGATTACTATATTAAAAAACTTATTCTTTCCCCACACTTAACAGGATTTACGCTATTCCCCGAACTTGACGCAATTAAAATTTTACGCTGTTACCTAAACAAAAAAATGTTAAAGCATAGCATTTCTAAGTTGAGTATAATACATCTTAGTTTGTATTTAATTCAATTCAGAAATGCTATTCATACAATGAGCTTAATTACTTAGGTTGTAGTAAGCTCATTGGTGCAACAACTGCTTTAGCACCCAAGATACGTGAGTATAATTGCCCTTGGCGATCGTGGAGAATGAAATCAGCAGTTACACCAGTTGCTTTTTTCTCCTTAATGTCACAAGAAACATAAAAAGTTTCATTGACTGGTATTGCTCTGTATTGTTCAGATGTAGTCAACATTCCAGGTAAACAAACTTCTTGATGAAAATGGTTTAACCAAATCCATAAGGGTTGTGTACTCAAATCTGTTGAGTATGGATTGTGCCAATGTATAGGAAATTGCCCTTGTTGTTGCTCTGTGATTTGTGACCAAAAGCATTCCGTAGTAATTTTTGCTTGACTAATGTTTAAAACCCTTTGGATTTGCTGAAAACATGGCCCATGAAATAATGTAGATGGCCCGTTTTGATAAAAATCTTTACCAGTAGCTGTAATGATACCATCCTCTGTAAGGTTCATGGCATCATACATAGGTGCAGTAGGTAATTCTCGCACCAGTTTGATGGTAGAACTAAAATGATAATGAGTTTTACCTTCGGGGGTTTTACTCAAAATCTTGGTTTCAAATTCAATAAATTGCCCATCGGTTTTAGCAAGTTCTTTGAGTTGTAGAATATGCTCGCTGGCTACAGATTCATTAAAGGTAATTCCCTTGAGAACTTTAAAATCTTTGCAACTGAAATATCGATAACCTGGATAAATTTCTTCACAACCATTAATCATCCATGACATAGCACAGGTAGCTGGAACTACTGGATAACCAGCAATCACGTGATCCATTAAAAAAGGATTGGCTGCTACTGTGATGCGGCGACGAATTTGATAAGTTTTCAGTTCTGAATCTAAAGGTGCAGGAGGTGGAATTAAAGGGCTACCAATGACAACTTGGGTAGTTGCATGATTCTTAGGATGTAGTTCTTTGACTAACATTTTTGTGCCAACTTCCACAGGGATAATATCAATTCCCCGTTCCGCAAAAGCTTTTTTGAGTTCTGGCGTTACCATCCCACTATCCCAGCCTCCCCAATTAATCGCCACTACGTGACAGTTGGGATAGTTCTGTTTCATCAAGTGGGCTGATTTGTTGAGGATTTCGTTGGCGATCGCATAATCAGATTGACCAATATTGCCATAAAATCCTGTTACTGAAGAAAACAACACTAAATGCTGAAGTTGTTCTGGTTTAACGCAAGCTAAAAGATTTTCTAACCCTTGCACTTTGGCAGTGTAAACCTTTTCAAAATCCTGTTCTGTTTTCTTTTCAATTAACTTATCAGCTAAATTACCTGCACCATGTATGATGCCTGTAATTGGCCCCATCCGGTTAACAGCAGCCGTAAGTTTCTCTTCTAAAGCTTGCGTATCTGTAACATCAACGCTCAGATATTCAGCCGTAGCTCCTGTTTGTTGAATTTCTGCCAGAGTTTTTTTAATTTCGCGGCTAGAGTGAATCTTGTTATATATCTTTTGCACACTCATGGGTGTAGGCTTCTCACCTTGAGCAAGAAGATTTTCCATGATGCGTTTTTTTAATGCAGCTTCTTCAAAACAATTCTGAGCGTAATCAGGCTCATTTTCTAATAGTTCAGAACGACCAAGAAGAATAAATTTACAAGGTTGTTTTTTGGCGAGTTCAATCGTGCATTCAGCAGTTATACCTTTAGCTCCACCACTAACAAGAAAAACTGATGAAGGACGAATAGGTGTTTGTGTTGTCATATTTTGTTAAAGACTGATGAACGCGGATAATTGCTTTCTTCTCTCCTCTTCTCTGCGCCTTCGCGTCTGTGCGTGAGAAAAAAAGATTTTTAAACGAACCGCAAAGGACGCAAAGTACACAAAGGAAGAAGAATTTTGAAGAGAGGGAGATGAGGTGTTACTCGTTGTCTCCCTCACCTCTTTACTTATCAGATGAACTAGTGAGGGTAACTCGCCCTTGAGCGCCGTAAGCAACTTCACTTATATAGAGATTGGAGTCGTGCAATTCAGCAATGATGTGTTGTGCTGATTGTTGAGCATCTAGACTGGGGCTAAGGTCGATCGCTCTCGAATATACTTTGGGCCATTCCCATCTCATTGTTTTGGTTAAGCCAGCTAAACCAGCACCGATGACTCCAAAGTTGACGTTATGCTCAAACCCGAAGGCTCCATCTAAACGAGCTACAGTTACAAAACAACTGCGTCCGTAACGCGCCGCATCATTGAGGGGTTTTTTTAGGTGTTTGGCCATTAAGAAGACGTGTTTGACGATCGCTTTTTCTTGTTCTAGATAGGAAATTGTCTTTGTGCGACTTACCGGAAATACAGGGTGAAGATGAATGAAAGCCCCAATGTTGCCGAAGTTAGTGGCGATGCCTTCGGCAACCCCTGCGGAGAACGCAGATAATTTATCTTGCAGTAGCTGTTCACTCAAATCTGCTAGGGTTATCCTCGTCACGCCTGGGGGTAAGAGTGCTTGTTGAGGAACAATCGATTGGGGGAAACTTAATACTACGATTTTCCAACCTTTCTCGATTAGAGATTGCACTACCACCGAGGTGGTGAGGGAACCATCATCGGTGACTAAACCAATGTGTCCCTCTGGTAAACTGAAATCTAGATAATCTGGTGTTGGCAGGAATTTGAGTTTAGCGGGAAGCCGTTGGACGTTGTGGTCTACATTTATAATTGGCTCATCGTCAAACTCAAGCTGATACTTTTTTTTTTCACCTCCAGCCAGCTTCTGGAGATAATCAACTATTTGACCGATGGTGCGTAAGTCTCCCAGTTCTTCGATATTAGGCTTAGGTAAATCGGGGTACATCTCCTGCATTGCGCCCAAGATTTCTACTCGTTTAATGGAGTCAATCCCTAAATCTGCCTCCATGTCCATATCCATTTCCAGCATCTCTACTGGGTAACCTGTTTTTTCACTGGTAATGGTGAGTAGAGTTTGACCTAAATCTGCGTAATCGCTGGTAGTTGTTGTTTCAGTTTCGGGGTTGAATAAGATAGTGTCGCTGGCTGGGGTTGATTCAAAACTAACTACTGGCTCAGGAGGAGTAACTACAGTCTCTACTGGAATGACTACTTGGGGAATTTCCGCAACTTGCTGTACTTCTTGAATCGCTATCTCTACTGAGACACTTCTAGCAGTGTGAGATTGCAGATACTCGACGACTTGGCCAATGGTACGTTTTTCTGCCAATTCTTCTAAATTTGGCTTGGGTAAGTCGGGGTATAATTCTTGTAGTCCACCCAAGATTTCTACCCGTTTGATGGAGTCAATTCCTAAGTCTGCCTCCATATCCATGTCCATCTCTAACATTTCAATGGGGTAGCCTGTTTTTTCACTAGTGATGGCTAACAGGTTGTTACCCAATTCAGCTAAATCGACGGTGCTAGATACAGGTGCAGGTTCTGGGTTGAATGAGATAATTTCAGCTACAGGCTCAGGCTGAACAGGAAGCTCAGGAATCTCAACTACAGGCTGGGGCTGAATTTCTACAGCTTTGGGCGTGGGCGCTACAGGAATCTCAACTACAGGTTGAGGTGGAATTTCTACAGCCTTGGGCGTGGGCGCTACAGGAATCTCAACTACAGGCTTGGAAGTTGTAGCTGAACCATTTTGAGCGACAGGCTCAATTAGAGATACAGGCTGACTTGCTACAATTTTGGCAGTAGGAGGTACAGGTGCATCGGTAACAATTTGGGCTGACAGCACTGGTTGAGTAACTTCCTCACCAGAAACTATCTGCGAATACTCTTGCTGAATAAGTTGGAAAAAGTTTTTGGTATATTCTACTTGCTCTTGCAGATACTGCTCATGAATGCGTAGTGTTTCACCTTGTTGAGAATGAAACTGCATCATGCTGCGCTCTAAGCTTTCCATGACAACTTGCTTGAGCTTGGTAGTTTCCGCAGAAGATTTAGCTTCAGCTAGCAAGGAATTTTGCTGCTGCATCAATTGGAAAAACGTTTTGGCGTATTCCATCTGATGATTAAGATATTGTTCGTGTACTTGTAAATTTTCGCTTTGATTGTTCTGAAACTGTGCCAGGAGGTATTCTAAACTCTCTAGAACTCGTTGATGATTTAGAGGTTTTTCTGGTGGTGTTTGCATCTTAGATTCCTGGGCTGGTTGATCTAAAAGGGTCACAGGATTCATCTGAGGCTTTGGTTCAATAATGAGATTGCTGGTAACAGGGGATGCTTTTTTATGTCCATTACCCTGGATTGCTTCTGGTGTGGGAACTGGAGAAGCTGTATTTGCAGAGAACTCAGGGGTGACGTGGTTTGTTAAAGCTGGCTCTGGGGATGGCGCAGCAGGTAGTTTTACTTGATGTCCGTTCTGCAAAGCTTGTGCAAAGGCGTTTTTGGTTTTTTCCGACACATAGTTAATGCCGTTTAAACGCACATTTAATGCCTTCTTCTTCTCATTTTCCAGTGCGGGAAGTGCAGGTGGTAGTTGATAAGGGTCGAGGTTTTTCAAAGCCAAGCCAGCTACGCGCAACTGTACAGCCGCTTCTCGTAGAGAGCGATCGCTACTCTTTTGAGTGCTGGGGTTCAAAGATACGGTAAGATGAGGGCGATCGCCAAGGATATCTTTGACTAAGTTAGTGAGAATCTTTCGAGGCCCAAATTCCACAAAGCAAGAACCGCCGACTGCGTAGATATTCTCAATCTCCTGCTTAAACAGCACCGAGTTTGATAGGTGAGTTTCGAGGATTTTTTGAATCGATTGAGCTTCTTTGGGATACTGTTTGCCAGTGACGTTGCTAAAAACAGGGATTTGGGGAGCTTGGAAGCTAACTGTCTTAGTAGCGATCGCAAAGGATTTTTGAGCAAAAGCAATCAAAGGTGTATGGAAAGCTGCGGATACAGGTAGTAAAACAGCCGCATAGCCTTTGTCTTGCAATGCTTGCCGAACTTTGGCGATTTCGGCGGTAGGCCCGGCTAATACAACTTGTGTCGGAGAATTAATATTAGCGATCGCTACTTGGGGAAAATGTCTCACAACCGCTTCTACTTTGCCAATTTCTTCTTTGACGGCTAGCATACTTCCCGCATCATGATCCGGGTCTTCGGGAGCCGCCATTGCTTGACCCCTAGCTTTCACCAAGAATAAGTAATCTTGCTCGCTCAAAACCCCCGCAGCCCACAAAGCTGTCAGTTCCCCAAAGCTGTGTCCAGCCACAAAATCTGACTTGAAGCCAGCTTGTTGCATAATGGAATACAACCCAGCACTCAACACCCCGATCGCGGGTTGAGCATATTCTGTCCGTTGTAAAGCGGCGACTTGGGCATTTTTCTCTGCTTCTTCAAACGTTGGAGCAGGAAACACGATCTCCGACAACGGCCGCAAATTATCTTTGAGTAACAAACTATCCATTTGCCCGTAAAGACGGCGCATTTCGGGGAAGTTCATCACCACTTCCCGCCCCATCTCTAAATATTGAGAACCTTGCCCAGAAAACAGCGATACGACTTTACCGCCCAAATTCATCCCAGCGGAACGGAAGTAAATTCCTTGGGGATGCTCCCAAGAGATTGCTGAACCTTTGTGTTTTAGCCAGTCAAGACTAATTTGCAGTAACTTGCAAGCTTCTTGCAGATTCTCGGCGACAAACCCAACTCTCGCCGCAGCTTGGGGAATTTCTTGAGATGTACACTCTTGAACTAATTCTGCATAATGTCTTTCGCCATCATTTGACTGCAACTTACCCAAAGTTTCTTCACACTTGGTTACAAGTTGGACAGAAGTACCAGCAAATAGCAGAATTTCCGCAGGTGCATTGTGTAAGCGGTAGGGGCGGTTTTGTTCGTCTCCATATTCTTCTAAGACGACGTGATAATTTGTACCGCCAAAGCCAAAGGAACTTACACCCGCGCGTCTTGGGGCTTCACCTTCTGCCCGAATCCAAGGTCTAGTTTCTGTATTTAAATAGAATGAGGAATTTTTAATGTTGAGTTTGGGGTTTGGCTCGGTAATGTTAATCGTCGGTGGCAATATCTTGTGATGTAATGCCAAAGCAGTTTTAATTAAGCTTGCTGCACCCGCAGCTGCTTTAGTATGTCCAATTTGCGATTTCACACTGCCAAGAGCGATGTGCTGCCTTTTAGAGTCATGTTCACCAAAGAAATCTCTTAAAGAGCCGAATTCTGTGGGGTCGCCAGCCATTGTGCCTGTGCCGTGCGCTTCCATCAAACCCACAGTAGCGGGAGAAAAGCCTGCATCTTCATAAGCACGTTCTAAGGCTTTTACTTGACCTTCTTTGCGGGGAGCATAAATGCTCTTGTAGCGTCCATCGCTAGAAGTACCAATGCCTTTGATTACTGCATAAATTTTATCGTTGTCGCGTTCCGCATCTTCCAAACGCTTCAGAACAATCATGCCGATACCTTCACCTAGCATCATCCCATCCGATTTAGCATCAAAAGGTCTGACATTCTCGCTAGGCGAAACAGCCGGGGTTTTGCTGAAGGAGATGTAAGCCATGATGGTGTTGTCGGTGTCAACGCCACCTGTTAGCATCATGTCGCTGCGATACTCGACTAGTTCGCTAATCGCCATTTTTAAAGCGCCGAAGGAACTAGCACAAGCAGCATCAACTACACAGTTCATCCCGCCAAAATTCAGGCGGTTGGCAATTCTACCTGCAACGACGTTGGCTAACATTCCAGGGAACGCGTTCTCGTCCCACTTGACATAAGCGCTTTTGATTTTTTCAACAATTTTTGCGGTATCTTCATCAGATAAACCGCTGCTTTTGAGCGCTTTTTCCCAAATCGGATACTCCAACCGTGCTGAAAGTGGCATTCCTAGCTGCTTGGCCATCGCCACGCCTAAAATTACCCCAACAGTCTCGCGGCTAAACTCACGATTTTCACCATAGCCAGCATCTTCCATTGCTTCTTTCGCAACTACTAAACTTAATAGTTGCGATACATCTGTGACTTCCAAAATGCTCGGTGGGATGCCGAATTCCATTGGGTTAAAATCAACTTCAGGAATAAACCCACCTCGTTTACAGTAGGTTTTATCTTCCGGTGTTCTGGGGTTTGGATCGTAGTAATCTTTCACGCTCCAATGTGTATCAGGAACATCGGTAATACAGTCAATTTTGTTAACAATATTGCGCCAATATTCCCGTAAATTTCTGGCCTTGGGAAATAGAGACGCCATACCAACAATGGCTATAGGATTTTGTTGTAATTGTCTGTTAATCTTGTTAATGGACATTGGTTTTTCTGATTTCACTTTTTTCTCCTCTATAAACCGAATCAAAGTCTTTTCACAACTGTTGATTTGAGCTTCCAACTCCGCCAAGGCAGTATCAATGGAATAAGCAGACATAGGACATAGACTAATCTGGGGGACTGTAAATTGCGAAGCTACAGTAATTTCTGTTGCCTACCAACAATGAGAAGTTCTCTCTTCTTATCAGCAGCTAGCTATCCTATCTGCGATTGCCTTCGGCAGTGCGCTCCGCGCAATCGCTCCGCACCATCGCGCAGTGTGCCACAGGCTAAATACTTTTTTGGAATTAACACCACACAACACATATTGCCCTGATTAAGCCTCGATTAATTAACACTTTTGGCGTGTTCAGGCTATTTTGGAACATAGCGATTAGTGAATGTGTAAAAAGACTAGACAACGCTTGACTCTTGATATTGTGGTAGTAAGTCAATGACGTTATTAAAACTGGTAAAATAGTCTTGAAGTGCGTTAGCTGCTTGACCTGTAAATTCAATCCATTCGTAGTGATAGAGATTTTGAGCAACTGTATCCCACTGGAGCAATGGAAACTTAGGGGTAGCTATTAAGACAGAAACGCTTTTTTCTCCCAAACTCGTTTGATTATCTAGCTTTATTGCAGCAACGTAGCTGGTGTTAATGACAACGTTCTGTATCTTGATAAATGTCATAGCCAGTTTCAGCGTCCAGGATAATATATTTTATGCAATTTGCCCGATAAAAGTTGACAATTTCGTTACAGAAAAAACATCACCTTTAGTCCGAATTTATGCATTTATTTGAACAATAATTGAGCAGTTATAAGGTGATGACAAAGCGGCTTGGTTTAGTTTTTTCTTTTCTACTATCCAGAAATCAACTAAATTACCTGCCGCTTTGAAACACTTGAATTAATACAAAGACTAGCACAATTTAAATAAATTGAATTGTTTATTTCAAGTTATTTAAGAAAGAAAATTGAGTGTTGCTGACAAAAAGATTTAATTAAGCTGAAAGCATCAGTATCTTTTTTCACCATGATTAGCAACCTTATATTTGCTTGCTTATGAGCTAGATATCGGATTAAATAATAATTCCAATAATAACCGTAATGAATAAGCCAAATAGATTACGTTGTGATTAGTACAAAGATTGCATGAAGTAGTAACCGTATTTTTTTCAGCATAACATCATAAAACCCCAAATTTTTTTAGTGTTTTTTCAAGATAATTCAACATAAGAAATAAATAAGTGCTTTATAAAGCAAAGCTTAATTTTGCTAAAAGTGCATTATAAACAGCAATTTTATTCCAAACATTCTCTCGTTTACCTAAGAGGATGTTTTAAAAGTCCTCTTGTGCGTAGCAAAAAATTATAGATCCCCCTAAATCCCCCTTTTTAAGGGGGACTTTGATTCCAGTTCCCCCCTTAAAAAGGGGGGCTAGGGGGGATCAGCAAGTACCTAAAATCACAGCAAACCACTTTTCAAACAACCTCTAAAAGACCACCTACAGGCTGTAAGCCTGGGGCTAATACCAATTTGAAAAAGAATGCGACAGATGGTAGGGGCAAGGCAATGCCTTGCCCTCTAGAATATATTGATGTGTCGCCAACTACAGCAGTTTTGCCGTGCATGGCATATACTACTCTATGATTATTCTTAACAGAATTCTCTTGAAAATCAGTAATGAACAGCATCTTTACCCCCGAAGAAATTACTGCCCTCTCTGCCGAAATTGACCGCCAGTTAACAGAACTGCGCTATGCCCCAGATTCAGAGCAAAAACAAGGAGAGGATAAAATATCAGATGAAAAGATGCTGGTAAAACAAACCGCAGCAATTACAAATCTTACACAAGAAAATTCTCAGAGTTTTTTGCAGAAATTTGGACGAGCTGCTAAAAGTGATTTATGCCAAGAAGGGGGAATGCTGAATAAGCAGTGGCAGAAATGGGGTGATTTGGATAATAAGGATGCTGTGGAACGCTTGGGTGCAGTGTTGGTAACAATGGGTTTTTCGGGAGATGTGTTATCTCCTTTAGTTGTTGCAATCACGGTGATTATTATTCACATTGGATTGAAAGCTTTTTGTGAAGATTATTCTTCGGAAGTGGAGAATAAATGAATTTTGCATCACGCAAAGGCGCAGCGAAAAGTCGAGCCAGCGCGTTGCCAATACGGTTCGGTTGAGATCCCCCCAACCCCCCTTAAAAAGGGGGGCTTATATTTTCTTATACCCCCTTTTTAAGGGGGTCGCCGCAGGCGGGGGGATCTTGACGGTGCGTTGCGCTGCGCGACAACACAACGCCAGTTTGCTCAAGTCGGGAAACCCGCCCACGCAACTGGCTCCCCTACATTTACTGCAAATTACGAATTACGAATTACGAATTACGAATTATTATCACTCTGCCAATAACGCTTCAAGGGATTGAGGGTCAGCAATACCCCGCAGGATAGCGGAGATAATCATAGAATCTTGCCAATCTAACGGCTCGCACAGTATATTCTCATCTCGCTCGCCTGCTAAGATGCGACGGATGGCAGCAACGAGATTTTGCCTACCTTCTGCGGCATTCTCCATCACAGCTTCTAGCTGTTCCCTCACTTCTGCATTATCCACAGCAGCTACCACCAGTGTAATAAACTGCCCATGTTGCCGCAACTCATACTGTGTCCCCGCGAACGCCGCTTTTGCTTGCCTTGCTTGGCGACGATATTCTTGAGCTGGGGTGGTGTCGCCCTGCTTGTAGGCAATAGCTGCCAAGAGGTCATAGGTTGTCCAAATCTCAGCCGCAGCTGGGTCTAAGGTTCTGTGGATGGCTAATGCTTCTTCTGCCAATTGTCGGGCTTCGCTGAGGCGGTGGGGTTGATTTTGTAGTATGACAGCAAGGTTACTTAATGTCCGAGATGCACTTGCTTGATTTTTTAATTGTTGATATTGTTCTAAAGCTTTACGAGCCCAAGCCTCTGCCTCTATCAGTTTGCCAGCAAGTAGATTGAGGTAGCCTAATTGTTGCCAAGTTCCTGCTGCATCTGCCAGATTTCCTAGAGATTCTTGAATTTGTGCTGATTTTCGGTAGGCATCTTCCGCAGCGTCCCACAGCTTGCCTTCTTCGTACACCCTACCCAGGTGATGCCAAGCCCTGGCTTCTGATGCTGGTTCGTTGAGTTGCTGGTAAGTAGTCAGTGCTTCAAGGAAACGCTGTTCTGTTTTTGAAGGGTTGCCTTGCAGCATAGCTAGAGTGCCAAGTTGAAAATTTGATACCGCAGCTCCACGAAGGTTTCCAAGCTCTTTGTAAATAGCTAATCCTGCTTCATAAGCAATGCGTGCCTCACCATAATTTCCCATATCTTTCAGCGCATTTGCCAATTCAGTCTGCAACGCTGCCATCAGGTTCTTGACATCATCAGACTGTTCCAACTGCTGCGCCACTGCCAACCCCTGGCGATAGAGTTCTGCGGCTTGTGCTGTTTGTCTTTGCAACCTCAAGCAGCGCCCCAGCAAACCCAAAGTAACACAAAGGTTATAACTTGGTTGCTCACCCAACTCTGCCAGTATCTCACTAAACACCTGCGCTGCTTGTTGATAGCGACCATCATTGAATAATTGCTCGCCTGAACTACTACGGCTGAGAAACCATGTATCAAAACCGACTTCTCCAGTTAACTGAGCAATCCGTTGATTTAGTCTAGTACGATCGCGGTTAAGTCCAAAGTAGCCAAGAAATTTGTTTACATGGTTAACAAATTCTACTGCCCATTCTGCACCTGCATCCAACGCGCCGTGAACTGCATAAAGTAAATTCGGTAATTCCCTTTCGGCAATGGCACGGGCAAAATGAGGATTTTTTGTATCTTCAACGTACAAATAGCCAGAAACTTGATAATACCACTGTTGATAACGGGCAAGCAGTTGTGTCTGTGCTTCTGGGGATAAGCGCGGCCACAAGGCAGGGGCTAAGGTGGGGTGAAATTTGAGAAAAGGCTCATCAACTTGAATTAACCCAGTGGCTTCTAATGCTGGGCGCAAAGTTTGCCACTGTGACTCAGAAATTTCTGTAATTTTCAGCAAGTAAAGTTCTAACGCCCCGCCCTGAAACACGCCTAAACGAGGCAACAACTTCATTGCTTCAGCATCCAACCGTTCTAAAGATAAATTCAACGATGCCAATAGGGGATTATCTGGTGTTTGGGCAATCAAGGTTTCTAAGCGTTTCCCCAACTCTGCTGGACGGCGACTTTCCAACTGTTTCGCCAATAAACCAATGGAGAGGGGATGAAAATCCACCAGTTTAAATAATTCCAACAACACTTCGCGTTTAGGTGGGTCAAATTTGGGTGCTAGCGTCAGTTTAATCAAACTCTGGAAATACGCTAGGGCATCTTCTTGTCCCAAACCTCGCAAAGGTAAGGAGATATGTTTGCGACTGCCTTGTATGGGATAATCGGGATGGTGAAAATCTGGTGTGCGAGTGGTGAGTAATACCCGACATTCCCCAACCTCAGACCACTGTTTTGCCACGGTTAACAGTTCTCGTAGAGTTTCTGCTGCCAAGGTTTCTAAGTTATCTAAAATCAGTAATGTGGCTTGGTTACGCAACGCCTGAGTTGCCGCCGCCCCATCAATTAAACTCTCGTCTAACACTGTCGCCAGGGTGCTAACTGCAAAGCCTACAGCATCCACACCACCAAAGGCAGCATAATTAACAAAACAAACTTTCTCAAACATCCCGGTGCGGTGTAACCAGCGTCCTGCTTCCTGGACAAGATAGGTTTTTCCCTGTCCACCAAAACCCGATACTGTGAGGCGGCGCGTTCCCTGCACAAACAATCTTTCTATCTGCCATAATTCCCGGCTACGACCGAAGAATCCAACTTCTTGTAAATCCGGCAAGTTTCCCCATTTTGGTGACTCGCCGCTTTCTTGGTTGTTCAAGTTTTGCTGCAATAATGGGGTATCACCAGCCGCTTGATACAAGGCAGGTAAAAACCAATCTTGCAATTTTAACTGTACTCGTTGCTCACCCCGTTGCCGTTCTCCCCGTTGTTGGTTGAGATACAAGTCTCGCCGCGCATTATCTAATGCTTCACCCATACCTGCACCAGACACTAAACCCTGATAAAACTTGGCAAACAGTTGATGGGCAGTTGTCACTAATACCGAATAAGTCATTGCCAAGACTGTGGGAATACCTGCATGGGTTAACCTAGCGGCTACACTACCCATTGCATCCTCTCCATCTTCCCCACCCATCGCCGCCGACTGACAGGCAGACAAAACAATTAACCCCACTTTTTGCCGATTCAGCATATCACCCAAGGTTTCGGCAGTAATCAGGGCTTTTTTCCCTTCTTTATCTTCAAATAACAAATAACCTATATTGCTGCCGTTCTCATTCCCGCCTTTAGTTAGTCCCACCGGGTCGCTATGTTTAGCCTGTTCTTGGAAACGCCCATCTAAATCAAATACCCCATGACCGTCAAAATGCACAATATCAACAGGGGGTTTGCGCGAGTCTTCTAGCCGCGCTACTAAATTATCCAAGGTGGCTGGACGCAAAAATTCTACCTCAACCCTTCCGGCTGCTTCTTGTTGAATGGCATTCAATACTGCCATTGCTTCACCACGGGGGTCAATAAATCCCGCATCACTGGGACGGCTAACGACAAACAATAACCGCAATCGGTCTTTGACTTGCACTTTAAAAGGTCTGCGTCCACCCCCTGCACCAGCCAAACGACGACGAATAGAAATGCGGGGATTTTCGTGAAACAAATAAGTACCTTCTGGGTCGCGTAACAATTCCCAAGGCAGCGATAAAATTGCTGGATGACTAGCGCTGATTGTTAATAAGCGTCCTGGTTGATTTTGCTCTTGAAAATCATTAAACAGCCGTTGAGCAGCCCGATGTTGAAAAACCGCATTAAATAAATCTTCGCCCCATTGCCGGAATTTTTTTGCTATCCCTTCTGCCCGTGTATCATCTACATCCGTGGTGTAATGTGCCGCATAAGTTTCTAAGTACCAGCGAATCTCTTCTCTGTCTGCTGCACTCAACGGTGAGGCAAAATCCAGCCTATCAGTGTCTTGCCCATCAAATGTTACAATGACTTGATGATTCTCTGGGAAGCGGAGATTTAATTCCATAGTCGGCTGTTTGGGGTGTGGGCGTGGAAGCTTATTTGAGATAATACAAACTTTTTAGCCTAAATTCCGTAAAAATGCTAGGCGATCGCGTTTCCTTTGAGCATATTTTAACTAACTTGATTTTTAATCTATTATGCAGTGCGTTAGGCTTAATTATGTATGGCAAACTATGGCGTGAGTTCAAGCGATCGCCAAATGAGCTTTAGTTACCAATATCACAACATACATAGAGTTTTAACACTACCATTAAACATTGTGTATAGAGTCAAAGAAATGTTACCCTGAGCCTCAAAACAAGCTGCCAATTTAACTATTATGACCATACAAATTAACATCGAACTTCCAAATGATGTTTTTTCAGCACTCCGCAGTAACCCAGAAACGTTTGTTCAAGAGATGCGTTTAGCGGCTGCTGTCAAATGGTATGAAGTTGGTATGGTTTCCCAATCCAAGGCTGCTGAAATTGCTGGAGTTAGCCGTCAGCAATTGTTAGAAGCACTCCATCGCTATAATGTTTCACCTTTTCAAGTCACTCCCGAAGAATTAGCCGAGGAGTTAGCGCGTGACTAGACAATGGGTTGTGAATGCCTCGCCATTGATTGTACTAACTAAGGTTAATCAGGTTCATTTGCTCTTTGAACTCTGTAGTGAGGTTGTCATTCCTAGCGGTGTTGTCCGAGAGATCTGCATTGCACCAGATAATGACCCTGCAAAACTCTGGATTCTAAATGAAGGAACTAACTATATTCGAGATGTGGAACAAGTTGATCCAGTGATTGCTGCATGGGGTCTTGGTTTAGGAGAGAGTCACGTTCTCACCTATATATATATAAATCCTGGCTATGAAGCAATTTTAGATGATCGCGCCGCCAAAACCGCAGCACTTGCTTTAGGAATTCCTGTACGGGGAACTCTAGGTGTTATTCTTCTTGCAAAACAGGAAGGTAAGGTAGAAGCCGCTAGACCGATTTTTGAACAACTGATTCAGGTTGGTTTTAGAGTCAGTACGCAAGTTTTGGAATCAGCACTTAGACTTGTTGGTGAATAGTACATTAGATGTGTTGAACCAGAAACTGCGATCGCAAACTCGCCAACAACAGAAGCCACTATCGTTAAGTCAATAGTGGCTATTCTCAACTCAGTAGTGGCTATTCTCAAGTCAGTAGCGGCTATTCTCAACTCAATAGTGGCTTTCCTTAACTCAATAGCGGCTATCCTCAACTCAATAGTGGCTTTCCTTAACTCAATAGCGGCTATCCTCAACTCAATAGTGGCTATTCTCAACTCAGTAGCGGCTTTCCTAAGTTTCCTAAACGCGAAACTCATAGCCCGCCTCCGAATGAATTCGGAGCCTAATAGCAAAAGTAAGCTAAAGCTAACTAAAAATTATCACTTATCCCCAGTTTACTTTAGTAAACTTTGCCTATTAGCCTTGGAATTCATTCCAAGGTGGGTAGGTAAGCCTTGCAATGTTGACACAGGTGGGCAATGCCATGCCCTCTAGAATATATTGATGTGTCGCAAACATTATTTGAATTGGTATTAGATACCGAAATATTACTGATATTAGCTGAAAATTGTACGTTCAAAAATTGCTATTTATGCTGAACCAGATTTCGATTTAATTAAGGCAAGCTATGTTTAGAACTATTTTTAAAGGGCAAGTTTATGAGTCGCAAAAAACGTAAATCCAACGTTTTAGAAAAAGTTGAGTCAAGAGCAGCCGGGATGAAATTGGTCGATCCAACTCTGAAACTGGATGATGATTATAGTCTGGAGAAACTGCTGGAGTCAATGGAACAGTTACGTACTAAACTTGAGGTTCACAATAACGCTCTGTCTTTAGCTGATTCTTCTTTAACTGAAGTTGAAGAGATGGAGAAAAATTTGACTAAATTTTCTCAAAAGATGCTAATGCTAATTGCTATTAAGTACGGCACAGATAGCCCTCAATATGAAACAGCAGGTGGTGTTCGAGATAGCGATCGCGTCCGCAAAATGAGGTCGAGCCGCTTGAAAAATGTTGCACAACAAACATCAAATAATAATAGTAAAATCGGGAATTTTAGCGAATAGAATGAGATTGTTGGTTAAGTAATGATGGGTTAAACCACCCATCCCTAAAACCTTGGTTTTGCGTTGCTTTCCCGCCCTGCAATAAATTGCGGGCTAATAGCTAAAGTGCGTTGAAACGCACTCTTATACCAATCAAATAATGTTTGCGACACATCAATAATATTCTAGAGGGCACGGCAGTGCCATGCCCCTACTATCTGTCGCATTCTTTTTTCAAATTGGTATTATTAAAGAAATTGAAGATAAATTGTGCTGATGGGTAATACCCCTCTCTTATTCGCCAACAGTCTCACCGCGTCCTTGATTACCCCATTTTCTGACATCGCTTTCCCGTCCACTTCTCCCATCGCAGAATCCCACGGCTGATTAATTCTGGATTCTCGTCACCAGCAAAACAGATCCGCCCCATTCTTTCGCAAGCAATAAGAACCTCACCATGTCCCATAAACGGCGCAATCACAAAATTGTTTTGACTGGTATACAAATTAATCAAGTAGTTGACGATGCCCTCTACTCCTTCAACATTAATTGGTGTCTGTGGCTTGGATAGGAATTGCTGAGAAAAAATTCCTACATAGATGTTGCCTAGCACTA
Source organism: Mojavia pulchra JT2-VF2 (assembly GCA_019359325.1). Classification (GTDB taxonomy): domain Bacteria; phylum Cyanobacteriota; class Cyanobacteriia; order Cyanobacteriales; family Nostocaceae; genus Mojavia; species Mojavia pulchra. The sequence goes on from JAHHHN010000017.1 coordinate 45,535, forward strand.
ATTCGTATTGAAAGGGCATCTGATTATGCCTGTAGAATTCGTAAATATGCCCTTCCGATCGCAGCACAGCTACAACCCTAGCCTCAGAAACTAAATAATTATGATTCCAAGTAGATGAAAGAGTAGCGATCGCCAAAGCTGCATCTGAAGGTAGCAAATTCATGAATTCTTGCTGTGCCGTATCACCACAATACACTAGATGTCTTTCCAGCATCCATTCCTGACCAACTTTGGCGATCGCTTGTTTCTCTATTACTTCCTCAGACTGACGCTGGGCTTTTTTAAGCAGTAACTTAGTTTCCTTTTCAGCTAAAGCACTTTTGTGCGCCAGCATTTGTAATTCTTTTTGCCTAGCCCTCGCCTCAGCCACAATTTTAGCTTGGCGTTCAGCTTCTTCTTGATCGCCTTGTCCCTGAGCTAATTTCCAAGCCTTTTGTGCTTCTTCTGCTAAGGCACGTTCTTGACTACCAGCCCTTGCTACCTTTAGTAATGCCGTCGGACTGTCGGCGATCGCTGTACCCTTAATAATTTTTTTGACATCTGGGTGAATACTTTTAGCAATCTGCTTACCGTGCTGAAAGGTACGCTCGGAATATCCCGCTTCTCTTGCTAACTCTACAGTTCTTTTGGGAGGTGGTGAAATCATTTCACCACCTTTGTGGGTATGTTGGTTATCCCCGACTTTCGCCCTCAGCCCCATGCGTTCGAGAATTTGATCTCGCTCTAACCACAGTTCTGAGCGCTCTAGAGGCTCTAGTTCATTGCGGATTAAATTCTCGTCAATCTCTGCTAAACGAGCTTGGTCAGTATCTTGGTAGTTAACAATATTGCACTCAATTGCCACTAACCCCAACAGCTTACAAGCTGTGAGACGATGTAGCCCCGCAATCAAATTCAGCTTTTGGTCAACTGTAATCGGGTTCAATAGACCATTAGCCTTAATTGATTCCTTTAACTCATCAACTTTCTCACCCTTTACCGGACGGCGGTTGCGACCAATAAGAATGTGGTCTATGGGCACAATAGGCATAACTACTGTTCTTTAGTGCAGTCAGTTAAAACACCAACAATAGCATTAAGATACACCTAATTTCTAGGTTATGGGGCATGGGGCATGGGGCATGGGGCATGGGGCATGGGGCATGGGGCATGGGGCATTGGGCATCGGGAAGGAGCAAAAGTTATTCATAGTTCCTTCCCCTTGCCCCCCAGTCCCCAGTCCCCAGTCCCCAGTCCCCAGTCCCCAGTCCCCAGTCCCCAATCCCCAGTCCCCAGTCCCCAGTCCCCAGTCCCCAGTCCCCAGTCCCCAGCCCCCAATCCCCAATCCCTAACACCTAATTTAATGAGAATGTCTTATGGTACACAACTGAGCTAATCACAATCCGTTGATAATAGCTAAAGTCGGTTGATTACCCATAATATTTAGAAATTATATGAGGAAATCTACTCAATCCATATTTACAATTTCCTCAGCATTTTATCAAAGATATTATGGATATTTAAGGAAAACGTATGCAGCGAAAATCAGTTGACAAATTAAAAGTTTTTTGCCATACTTGAACGAAAGTTTATCTTAGTTTATTCTGTCATTATTATCAGCGCTTTGTTATTCTTGGATGTCATTATATTGCTAGCGCTACCAGATTTTTAAGTTACTTGAGTCCGTGTGTGTAGAGGATAAACTGAAAATACTTAAAAGTAGCGCTAATATGAATTTAGTCGCTAAACAAAATTCAAAATTAAAAAAGCTTGTTATATAAGCTTTTCTCGTAGTCAGAATTGTATCTTTATTTTTGCTGTACTGGTACTAATAATCTGTAGCAGCTAAAAAGGCGTAAAAGAATTCACATACAACTAATTAGACTTATCTATTTGTGTACGTAAAAACATTTCAGATAAGTCTACTGTAATCAACTGATATAGCCATTAGGCTAACCCTTGGCATAGCACAATTGGAATGAAAATATGGCAGTAAATAAGGAAAGCCAACTATTCAAAAAACCGATACATCGGTGGCAAATAATTTTGGCAGCTTCTGTTGCTTTAGCTACTGGGCTAGCATCTTTTTACGCTTTATCAACATTGTTTCGCCCTAATACTCAGACTCGCCCAGCAAGTACCCCAAAAGTTGCTCCCGCCAAAGTTGCTGTAACCGCTTTGGGACGTCTTCAGCCTGAAGGTGAAATTACTTATTTGTCTGCGCCCAATTCAATTAATGGTGTGCGAGTCGAAAAACTGTTGGTGAAGGAAGGCGATAAGGTACAGGTAGGACAAATATTGGCTTACCTGGAAGACTATAATCGCGCCACAGCAGCTCTGCAACAGTCTTTAGACAAACTGCAAGTTGCTAAAGCCCAACTAGCCCAGGTCAGATCTGGAGCGAAAACCGGAGACATCGATGCTCAAAAAGCGGCGATCGCTCGTTTACAGTCACAATTAAAAGGAGACGTTGCAGCGCAACAAGCAACAATTGCTCGCCTCCAGGCTCAGGTAGAGAATGCTCAAACCGAGAACGATCGCTATCAGCAATTATACAAACAAGGTGCGATCGCAGCTTCTGTAGGAGATAGCAAAGCTTTACAACTCAAAACTACACAACAGCAGCTAACAGAGGCTCAAGCCACCCTTAAGCGTACTCAAGATACATTGCAACAACAGCTTCAAGAAGCAAAATCTCGACTCAATAGTATCAGTGAAGTGCGTGGTGTAGATGTTGAGTTAGCACAAACCGAAGTCAAAAGTGCTACAACTGCTGTCAAACAAGCAAAAGCAGACCAGGATTTAACTTACATTAAATCTCCCATCAATGGCACAATTTTAAAAATTCACGCCAAAACTGGAGAAGTCATCTCCACTTCTGGGTTTGCTGAGATAGGTAAAATATCTCAAATGTTTGTAGTTGCAGAAGTCTACCAAACCGACATTGAAAAAGTCCGCTTAGGACAAAAAGTTACCATTACCAGCCCCGCATTTTCTGGAAAATTGCAGGGAACTGTCAGTGAGATTGGTTGGCAAGTTGACAAACAAAGCATCTTCAGCATCAATCCAGGCTCAGACACAGACCGCAAAATTATCCAAGTGAAAATATCCATCGATAAACCCGCAGATAGTGCAAGGGTGGCTCGGTTAACCAACTTACAGGTTGACGTCGCTATTCACATATAGCTATTAGTCATTGGTCACAAGTAACTAATACCAATTCTTCACCAGGAAACACAGATTGAATCTGGCTTTCTTAATTACGAATTGGTATAACAACTGACCATTGAGAACTAACAATTAATAACTAACAACTGACTACTGACAACCGATAACTGAATCCATGAATTTTAAGATTCCTTTGGCATGGCTACAACTAGCCCAGCAAAAAGTTCGTTTTCTGGTAGCTGTAGCGGGGATTGCTTTTATTGTGCTGCTGATGTTTATTCAGTTAGGCTTTCAAGACGCACTTTATTCTAGCGCTACCGCAGTGCATCAGAGTCTACGAGGAGATTTATTTTTAATCAGTTCTCAATATAAATCTTTGACTTCAAATCAAAGCTTTTCTCGGACTCGTTTATACCAAGCCCTTGGGTTTGAGGGCGTAGAGTCAGTTAGCCCCATGTATTTGCAATTTGCAAAACTAAAAAATCCCGTAACTGGAGAGAAATACTCAATCTATGTTATTGGATTTGACCCAGGTAGATCTATTCTAAATATTCCTGAAGTTGAGGAGAATTTAGATAAGCTCAAGATTCCAGATGTCATGCTTTTTGACAGAGATTCCCGTTCAGAATTTGGGCCAATTGCTGAACAATATGATAGTGGTAATACTGAACAAACAATTGAAATATTTCCCTTTAATTCACTAATTGGTTATAGGGTAAGAGTTGGGGGATTATTCAGCTTGGGGCCTTCCTTTGGCGTGGATGGCAATTTAATTGTCAGTGATTCAACTTTTATGAGGATAAATCCCAATAGCCGTCCGGCAGAAATGATTGATGTGGGTGTGATTACCTTGAAACCTGGTGTAGATCCAAACAAGGTTCAAAAAGATTTGCAGGCAAGTTTACCTAATGATGTCCAAGTTTTTACATACCAAGGTTTTATCGATTTTGAAAAACAATATTGGGCTGTCAGAACACCAATTGGATTTATCCTTAACCTAATGCTGACAATGGCTTCTGTTGTTGGTGTAGTGATTGTGTATCAAATACTTTACAGCAACATTGCTACTCAATTTATTGCTTATGCAACTTTAAAAGCTATAGGTTATGCAAATAATTATTTACTAAATGTAGTCTTTCAACAAGCTTTAATCTTGGCATTCTTAAGTTATATACCCGGATTTATTTTATCCGTACTTCTATATGATTTTGCCATGAAAGCTACTAAGCTACCAATTGTGATGACCTTTAATAATGCATTAGTTGTCTTAATATCAGCCGTTTTAATGTGTATAACTTCTGGGTCACTTGCTATTAATAAGCTCCGTTCCGCAGACCCGGCTGATATTTTCTAAACGATGAAAAAGGAACGCTTGGACTGGTAATTAGTATTTTACTTACAACTCACAACTCAGCACTCACTACTCAAACCAATTATCTCTGCTCTATGAACCTCGAAAATAAAACTCTCCTGATCACCGGAATTGATGAATTTATCGGTTGGCGTGCGGCTGAGTTAGCCATAGCAAAAGGAATGAAAGTCCGGGGACTACAAAGTTCTAGCGATCGCAATCAACAAGTGCAAGATTTAGGCATTGAGTTAATTGTTGGTAGTATTACCGATCCTAAAATTGCCCAAAAAGCTTGTCAGGGAGTAAACATCGTTTTACATACAGCCCAACTTGCTCAAGAAGCTGGCCCACTCAAAGATTTTCGTGAGGTCAATGTTGATGGCACTGTCACTATGGCAAAAGCTGCTAAAGATGCTGGCGTCAAAACTTTTGTGCATCTATCTAGTGTATTAGTTTATGGTTTTAATTACCCAGATAAAGTCACCGAATCCGGGCCACTTGTTGACGAAAATAACCCATACTGTCAAACAAAAATCGCTGCCGAATCAGCAGTATTACAACTAAATTCTCCCCCAGATTTTGGCATTATAGTTATTCGCGCAGGTGATGTTTACGGGCCTGGATGTATCCCTTGGATTGTCCGACCAGTTCATTTTATGCGCCAAAAATTATTTGCCTATGCTAATGATGAGCATGGAGTTATCAATCATGTATATATAGATAACTTGGTTGATGCCATCTTTTTAGCGATAGAAAAAGAAACCTACGGTGAAATCTTTAATATCACTGATGGGCAAGAAACTTCTTGGAAAGAATATTTTACGCGTTTAGCAGAAATATCTGGTTCACCTGCACCTATGTCAATAGGAAAAGATGAAATTAAGTTGTTTCTCAAGCTGCGTGTCCAAGGGCAAAAGCTATTTCGGAAAAAAGCCGATATTCTGCCAGAGTCTATAGATTTTATGACTCGTCCATACGCTTATTCCATTGCCAAAGCGCAAAATCAATTAAGTTACGCACCAAAAATTGACTTAGAAGAAGGACTACAGCGCATACAGGAATGGTTGGAGAAAACAGATATCCAACAGTTGATGAAATAGGAACTGGGGACTGGGGACTGGGGACTGGGGGACAAGGAAGAAATGCCCCATGCCCCATGCCCAATCCTCAATCCCAAAGATTATCTTTAGGAGAATATTAGATGATGTTGAAGCTATCTAAGTTTACTTCGTTTGTTCTCGCTGCTTTAGCAAGTATTAGCTCTGCTAAGATTGTGAATGCTGCACCAACTCAAACATTAACCGTTGTCGTGAATGGTATCCAACACCAAAAAGGAGAAATTTGCATAGGAGTTTATTCTAAAGAAAAAGGATTTCCTTCAAATACTTCTAATGTATTGCAAAGCTCTTGCACGAAAATTACAGGTAGCACGGTAAAACAGCAGTTCTCTGGTTTGAAACCTGGCAATTATGCGGTGGCTATAGTTGATGATCAAAATGGCGATCGCAAACTCAATAAAGACTTTTTCGGCATCCCCACAGAAGGTTTTGGAGTTTCTAACAATCCAACAGTATCAATCCAAACTGGTACACCCAAGTTCCGCGATGCTAGTTTTTCTGTGAGTAAAAATACCACAATCAACATTAACGTCAAATATTCCCTCGATCCGTAAATTTCCTAATTACGAATTACCCTTCGGGTACTCTGCGAGAACCCCTACGGGGAACGGCAGTTCCTCTTTGGGGAAACCACCAAGACCGGACTGCCTCACGAATTACGAATTACGAATTTGTATGCTTCCTAATGACTGATGACTATTAACTAATTCTGCCGGAGGCTTTAAATTTAATGCCAGATTTGGTAATGTTTCTGTGTAAATCGTTGCTGGGTTGGCTGGCTATTCAAGGATGTTTAACCCTTGTTTTCTTGTGGTCTCTGCAATCCAGTCAGCAAAAGTTATTATTAGATGATCAGTTGCCCAAAACAGCGGTTATTCTCTGTCTACGTGGAGCCGACCCCTATCTCAGCGACTGTTTACAGGCATTATTAAAGCAGAACTATCCCCAGTATGATTTAAAAATTATTGTCGATCATCAGGAAGACCCAGCTTGGAAAATTGCTGTTGATACTGTCCAAGAGCAAGGAGCATCTAATGTTGAAATTAGTGCTTTGACGACAGTACGCAATAATTGTAGTCTCAAATGCAGTTCCCTACTGCAAGCTGTCTCAGAATTGGATGATTCCTATAAGATAGTTGCTTTAGTGGATGCCGATACAGTAGTTCATCCTAATTGGCTGCGGGAATTAGTCAGCCCCCTAGCTGATCCTCATGTGGGAGCGACAACTGGCCACCGTTGGTATTTACCCACAGGTCGCTATTGGGGGTCTTTGGTGCGGTACATAGGTAACGTCTCAACAGTTGTGCAGATGTATCTGTTCGGGGTTCCTTGGGGTGGAACTTTGGCGATTAAAACAGAAGTGCTTCGCCAAACAGGACTTCTAGATAAGTGGAGTCAAGCTTTTGGCGAAGACATGATGATCCGTAGCGTTTTAAAAAAATACGGAATGCAGGTCAAATTTGTACCTTCTCTAATGATGCTCAATCAGGAAGAGTGCGATTTACCTAGTTTAAGAACCTCAATTCATCGTCAACTACTCTGCGCTCGACTTTATCACCCCCAATGGATGGCTGTTGTTGGTGATGTGATTTCTAGCATATTATTCCCTAATCTTGTGCTGATGTCTTTGCTAGGGGCGTTGTTGACTTGGCAATGGGAAAGTGTCGCTTTGTTATTAGGGTATTATGGCAGCTATACCTTGGGATTACTTTGGCTGATGGTAATTTTAGAGCAAGGTGTACAGCAAGTAATCCGCGATCGCAATCAACCCAATCAACCACTGGCAAAACTATCATCTCCAATAATTATTAGACTATTGCTTGGCATTCCCCTAACTCAATGGATTTATGGGTTAGGAATGTTGTCTTCTCTGCGGATATCTACAGTTAAATGGCGTGGTATTAACTATCGAATTTCCGGCCCTTGGAATATCCGCTTACTTGAGTATCACCCTTATCAAATATTAGATCAACCAGGCGATCCTAAAGTATCTCTTTGAGCGGCGAGGGACTTTCAAGCCTGTCTCCTATTCCCTATCCCCTGCTATAAATCTGCCTTTCTTAATTACGAACTACGAATTACGAATTACAAATTAGTCGCACATGAACGAGTTAGCAATATTGCTGTCTAAAGTTTTGCTGGGTTAGTTAGCTATTCAAATATTTTTAACACTCCTCTTCTTGTAGAATCTGCGTTCCCAGTACAGCAAATTGTTACCAAATGACAAGTTATACCAATTTGAAAAAAGAATGCAACAGATGGGTAGGGGTAGGGGCACGGCAGTGCCGTGCCCCTACGAAGAATTTATCTGTCGCAAACATTATTTTAATTGGTATTACCTAAATGTTAATCACCTGGGTATGAACTCCCCCTGGCTTGAAAGAGTAATGAAGTGCTGAGTTCTGAGTCGTGAGTTAAGAATAAGAATTTCTCTCCTTGTTCCCGCGTCCCCAATTCAAACTATTCCCTAAAATTATGAAACAGCAACCTCTACGGATTGCACTTTTAACTGGATTATATGCTCCTTTCTTAACAGGGGTTTCAGTCGCAGTACATCAGCGAGTTCGTTGGTTATTACAGCAAGGACATGAAGTTTTTCTCATCCATCCTGAAATCAACGACCAATACCCCAAACAAGTAGGGAACCGTCCCATGCCAGGATTAGAGGAGTTACAGGTTTTCCCTAACTTTTCCTCCTATGCATTCCCTACACAACCACTGATATTCTACAAATCGTTGCCCCAACCATTGAACTACAAGCATTGGAGCGATACTAAGTTGCTGATGAACTTTCAACCCGACATAATTGTAGTTGAAGAATCAGCACAAATGAGAGGGGCTTACTCAGCTTTCTTGCAAGGTTATGGTCGTCCTGTGGGAGTTAAATACGCCAAGCAAACAGGCACTCCTATCGTCTCAGTCTTCCATACAGATATCGTTGCTTATATCAAATATTACTTAGGAAACTTGTTCTTCAGCTTGCTGCGTCCAATCATTCCCTTAATAGTCAAACAGGTGAGTGATGCTTATGATGCCAATTTATTTTCATCACGAGAACAGCTTACCAAATACAAAAATTTGAAATGCCAACGTGGTGAATATTTACCTTATCAAGGCATTGATTGCGAAAAGTTTCATCCCCGCAATATTTGTTATGATCCAATTCCCAATGACCACAGACCAACTTTGCTGTTTGTAGGACGCATCACCGCAGAAAAGAATGTCACTCAACTTTTAGATGCATTTCCTCTAATTGCTGCTAAAATTCCTGATGTGCATTTAGTCATTGTTGGCAGTGGCCCCCTAGATGAACAAATCCGCCGACGTGCCGAAAAATTTAAATCTGGTGTTACCATTTGGGGTGAATCTCACGGCACAGAACTTTTAGGTTGGTTTGCTCGCGCTGATGTATTTATTAACCCCTCCGTCACCGAAAACTTCTGCACCACAAATAACGAAGCCCTGGCTTCTGGAACTCCTGTAGTTGCTGCCCTTGCACCCTCAACCGCAGAGCAAGTAATTCCCGGTCACAACGGCTTTTTAGCTGAACCCAACAACCCGGCAGATTTCGCTCAAAAAGTAATTGCAATTCTACAAAATCCTACACTGAAAACAGAAATGGCGCAGCAGGCGCGTCCTTCCATACTAGAATTTGATTGGTCAGCTTGTATGGAAAAATTTGAAGCAAAACTCTATCAGCTAGTGGCTGGATCTAAAAAGCAAAAGGTGAAGCTTAAGTAGCTTAAGTAGGGTGGGCATTGCCCACCGAAACCCGGATGTGGTGGGCATTGCTTACCCTACTCAATTGATGCTTTTTATCAAATGCTGTTAAGTACAAACCCGAATGTGGTGGGCAATGCCCACCCTACCTTTCTAACACCAAAACGGATAAAACAGAATAAGCACTTACCATCTGTTTTATTCCTCAATGCCCAACTATCGCAGAGCTTACATTGCTGGTGGAACTGTCTTTTTGACACTGGTTACTTATCAACGTCATCCTTTATTTGCTAAACCAGAAAATGTAGCTATGTTGCGTCAGGCTGTGGCAACTGTTCGCGCTGAATCTCCCTTTGAAATTGTTGGTGCTGCTGTTCTTCCCGATCATCTGCATTTTATCTGGACATTGCCACCAGAGGATAGTAACTATTCCAAACGAGTTGGACGTATTAAAGTGTTGTTTACTCGTGCTTTGAAAGGCAATGAATTACTTACAGAAGAATTGCCTTTGTCCCGTGGCAAACATCGAGAACAAGACGTTTGGCAGCGTAGATTTTGGGAACATACAATTCGAGATGAAAATGATTTGAGAAATTGTTTAGATTATATTCATTACAATCCAGTTAAGCATGGTTTAGTTTCTTGCCCTCATTTATGGCAGTATTCAAGTTTTCATAAATGGTTAAGGCAAGGGCATTATAGTAATGATTGGGGATGCCAGTGTAATGATAAAGAGGCAAATATTCCTGATTTCTCTAGTTTAATTGAACAGTTTGGGGAATAGTTTCACAAAGTGTAGGGTGGGCATTGTCCACCGAAACCCGGATAGGGTGGGCAATGCCTAGCTTACTAATCAATTCATTCTTTCTAACAAATGCTCCCCAACTCGTAGGGCATTGGCAATAATCGTTAGCGATGGGTTCACCGCAGCACTAGAAGGAAAAAAGCTCCCATCAACAACGTAAAGGTTATCAATATCGTGAGTGCGACAATTAATATCAAGTACTGAAGTTTTAGGGTTTTCACCAAAACGACAAGTACCACATTGATGTCCAACTTCTTTAATAGTCATCTTTTGCGGAACACAAAATGAGAATTGCCCAGGTTTCTGTGGCTGTTCAATGGACTTTAAAACTTCAACCCAACGTTTGATTAAACGATTAAATGCCTCTTGATTATTATTTGTATAATCAATAACAATTTTCTCTCCATTAACGCGCACGCGATTGTTAGCATCTGGTAAATCTTCATTGACAAGCAACCAAGCAACAGAATGATTTGCCACTGTTTCAGCGATGATGCTGGGCATCATTGGTGGCGCATGAGCTGCAATTCTGTCTTTATTAACATTACCCAACATTTGTACACTGCCCATTGGGTAGGTAAAATCTTGATCACCCCAATAAAAATCATTAACTGCTAGCGTCTTTTGAAAAACTGTCGGATTTAGCTTTGTACTCAAAGTCATAACTACTGCAAAGTTATGTGCCATGTAATTACGTCCCACGAGATTAGAACTATTAGCTAATCCATTTGGATGTTTGTCATTGGCAGATTTAAGCAATAATGCTGCTGAGTTAATTGCACCACAAGCAACAACTACAATATTCCCAGTGAATATCTGATGCTGTCCAGCGATTTCTGCTTCTACACCAGTGACTGTGTTACCAGATGCATTGGTGTGTAAACGCACCACTTTTGCTTCTGTAATTAATCTAAGATTTGTATATGTGATTGCTGGACGTATACAGTTAACATCTGCATCAGCTTTAGCATTAATTAAACATGGAAATCCATCACAAGTATCACAACGAATACAAGCACTTAAATGACGATTTACTTCATTGAGTTTGATAGCTAGGGGTAGATAAAAAGGATGGAGGTCTATGTCTTTTAAGGAATAGTGAATGTCTTCAATGTATGGTTCGTGGTTGATGGCGGGAAAGGGATAATCTTTACTAGCTTGCGGTTCAGTAGGGTCAAGGCCTCGCTTACCATGTACTTCGTAAAGTTTCTCAGCTTGGTCATAGTAGGGTGCAAAGTCTTGATATTTTAAAGGCCATTCAGGAGAAATTCCTCCTTGATGAATGACTGTTTCAAAGTCTTGTTCGCGTAATCTAAACAGCGCACCACCGTAAAATTTAGTATTACCGCCTACATAATAGTGCGTTACAGGATTTATTACTTTGCCGTCTTTGTCGTACCATTTTTCTGAAGTGCGATAGCATTCTTTCTGCAAAACTTGTTTAGAATCCCAATTAGTTTTTTTTCTAGGTAAAAAACTACCTCGTTCTAAAACTAAGATGTTTTTACCACTTGCGGCTAATTGATAGGCTAAAGTGCCACCACCAGCACCTGTGCCAATGATGATAACATCGTAATGAGCATCGGTCATTTGGGACTCCGCAGATAATAAGAATTGCTAAATTTTGATGGCTAATTACTTCTGTTTTAACCAAAGTGAGAAACTTAAATTACGGTGGGCAATGCCCACCTTACAGAAATAGATTTAAGCGATTTGACGATACTTGCTCATCCACGCATTTGTTTTTCCGCGCAGGTTTTGTTTAACTTTGTCAAACCAATCCAGCGATAAATAATATCTCCAAACTTGGGAAAAAGCTGAATATTGGAAAACAAAAGTTTGGTAAGAAATCCATCAATGATGATTTCTGGTTGGTTTTGCTTGATGGCTTGCAGAACTGCGATCGCAACTTCTGTTGGTTGCGAAACTTGCGCTAAACTGGGCGAAGGCAGCCCAAAAGCCAGAAACATTCCAGCTTTTGTATATCCTGGGCAAACTACTGTCACGCCTACATTGGTATCAGCCAATTCTTGCCGCATCGCATCAGTCCACATAATTACACCGGCTTTACTGGCTGAATAAATGCTGTTATAAGGCGCTCCCTTTTTGCCAGAACCAGACGCAATATTGACGATGTGACCATTATTGCGAGCTATCATGCTCGGTAGGATTAAACGAGTTAATTCCATACCTGCAATGAGGTTGGTTGTCAGTATTGATTGGATATCTTCTAAAGAATAATCTTGAAATGCTCGGTATTTTTCAATCGCAGCATTATTAATTACGATATCAATTTGACCTGCAATTTGATGAATCTGCTGTACTAATACTGGTAATTCTCCAATCTTACTGATATCAAATGGAATACTTATTCCTTTACCACCTAAAGCTTGCACTTCAGTAGATATTTGATTTAGCTTTTCTTGTGAACGTGAAACGCTGACTACCGTTGCTTGCTCTTTTGCCAAAGCACGAGCAATAAATGCCCCAATACCACCTGATGCTCCGGTCAAAAGGACTGTCTTACCTGCTATGGATGTCATAGTTAACCGTGTTTAATAAGTATGGCTTTCAACTTGAATAGATTAAAAAAGCAACTTTTTCAGATGACTGTAGTAGAATTTGCCACCCACATTGTTAAAAGTAAGCAGTCTGAATTACTTGCTAATATTGGGTTTTACACTAAATAAACTTTTAAATTTGTAATTGCTGTGACCAGTTATTAAATTAGATAATGCAAGTTTCAAGTTATCATAACAAATAAAAATATTTAGCTTAATTGTAGGGTGGGCAATGCCCAGCATATCCTGGTTTTGGTGGGCAATGCCCACCCTACCTACTTCCTCCCGTGTCCCTTGCCCTGTTTATTGACCAAACAGGGTATCATATGATGTCCGCCTAATCACTTATTAAAAAAACTCTCCGTGTCCCCTTCCGCGTCAGTCCTAATGATAAGTCTTCAATCAAACACGATATCAGAGGGTGGGATGAGCTTAAGGAAGGTTCAAAAATTCAGTTTTCGCCGCTAGCTGGATACCTTGATGATTTATGATGATAACCGCCACAAGGAGCAGCGAGATATTACTTAGTTGCTTGATGAGTTATTCTAAAGGGCAATCTCCTAGCCAAATGGCAGCAGTAGCCTTTATTTGATGCCGCCAAGTGAGGACTTTTTCAAAGATGATCAAGGACTGGTTTATCAAGCAAAAATTACTGATAGGTATTGTAGTTACTGCAATTGGGGCTACTTTAATTATTGCAAAGCTGTATCCATTTGAAGGTGTTGGTGAGTGGACTGGCTTTGGAGAAAGCTTGAATAAATCAAAAAGTATAGAGAGAACAATCAGAGATGGAATAGTTATTAGTATTAGAGAGACTGAAACTGAGAATTTAGAATCAGCCAAGACATTTTGGGATTGGTTGGGTTTAGCTAGTACGCTTGCAATTCCTATTGTGTTATTGCAATTTGAGCGTAGAGAACAAAGACGAGCAGATAAACAAGCTGAAGCACAAAAAGCAATAGCAGTTAACAATTTACACGAAGAAATTTTAAAAGTTTATATTGACCGGATGTCAGAATTGTTGCTTGATAAAAATTTGAAGACTTTAAAACTTGATGACCCTTTGCGAGATACAGCATTAGATGTAGCACGAGCTAGAACTTTATCGGTGCTGCGGAGACTAGACAAAGATAGCGATCGCAAAGGTAGCGTGATTCAATTCTTAATTGATGCAGAACTTGCAAGTGAGTTAAATCTAAGCGGTGTTGACCTCAAAGATGCCGACCTCAGAAGTGCCAACCTCATAGGTACTAACCTCAGAAATGCCAATCTCAAAAGTGCCATCCTTAAAGATGCCAATCTTAGAGGTGCCAATCTTAAAGATGCCAATCTTAGAAGTGCCAACCTCAAAGATGCCAACCTCAATAATACCATCCTCAATTTTACCTACCTTAAAGATGCCAACCTCATAGGTGCTAATCTCATTGGCGCTAACCTCATTGGTGCTAACCTCATTGGTGCTAACCTCACTAGTGCCAACCTTACAGGTGCATATCTCAAAGATGCCAAACTTGAACACGCCAATCTTAAAGATGCCAAACTTGAATATGCCAACCTCAAAGATGCCAAACTTGAATATGCCAACCTTAAAGATGCCAACCTTAAAGATGCCAAGCTCACAGGTGCTAATCTTACAGGTGCCGATCTCAGTCATGCCAAATATATAAGTATTGACCAAATAAAATTTGCCGAAAACTGGGATAAGGCAATATATGACAAAGACTTTCGCGCCAAGTTGGGTTCACCAGTGCAAGATGCAAAGTAGATTCAAGAGCAAGCGCAATCGCACCTACTCAGACAGGACATTGCCCACCATATCCGGGTTTTGATGGGTAATGGCGACCCTACAATTATAAATTCTGCAACCTATTTTTAAAGTTTGAAAATATGCCTTAGCTGTTGTTCAATTACATATTTGCTTTCGACAATTTATCAATTTGCTGAGTAAAATATGTTTCATCATACTTGAGTTGTTGGGCTAATTCTAACCCCTTTTGAAAGGCTGCTAGTGCTTGGGGATACTGTTGACGTTCTTGATAAATTTGCCCAATTTGATCATAGGCTTGCATCATCCCGTAAAAGTTGGCAGCTCGCGCCTGCGCTTCTACTAAAATCTGGCTAGTTTGCAAAGCTTCATCTATTTGTCCTTGAGAACGGTACAGTGCAATTAATTGCTGTAAAGCTTCACCAGCATTAACATACTGCTCCAATTGCCAAGCGGTAGTATAAGCTTCTTGATAGTTTTTAAATGCTTCTGGTAGTAAACTCGGATTTTCCTTCGCTAGTGATTGGTAATTTGAAGCGATCGCTAGTTTAACTTTAGGTAATAAAGTTGTATTATTTTGGCTCACGTAAACTTCTGCTAGCTTACCAAGTATATTTGCAGATTGCTGATATTCTTTTGCCTGCTCGTAAATATAAGCTAGCTGTTGCAAGTATGCTACCTCATTTAAGCGATCGCCTCTGCTACTAGCTAAACTCAATAATTCTTGGTAGGTAGCGGCGGCTTCGGGATAATCGAACCAACTCAAATGCACTTCACCAATAGTTTTGAGAGTGTCTACTATTGCGGCTGCATTTTTTTGCTGTCGCACTGTTGCCAAAACTTGGTTGTAAACTTCAATAGCCAGTTTGGGCGATCGCACATTTTGATAAGCTTCACCTAGCGATCGCAACAATGGTAAGTCAACGCTTTTCTGAGATAAAGCCTGCTTTTGAATTGCTTGCAATCGCTGCGTAATATGTAGTATCTGTGCGCGATTATTTTGATTAAAGGCGATCGCACCCACTCGTGACAGTGCTTGTACCTCAGCTAATGAACCGAATAAGCGCCGCAAACGTAGTTCCCGATTCCAAATATCAAATGCTGCTACCTGATCTCCCGCTTTCAACTTAGCCGCAGCTGCTTGATTTAACTGCTCAAGTTCTGGTTCTAATTTACGCAGTTGCTCAGAAGTTAACTGCTGTTTGTTGCCCAAAAATAGTAGCAATGGATCGGGAGCCATCTTCTCTAGAGGACTAGGAGGATATTTATCTGGCTGATCTGGCTTTTGGCTTTGTGCCAGTGTCAACGAACTGCTAAACTGCCAGAGTATAGCGGCAGTAACAATCATACTTAAGGGCCGTAGCATAGAAACTTTACCTTGCTTTGAGTAAGTTGCATGGATGGTCATTAGGCAATGAATTTTAGGCATTGATAATTATCTCCATCTCCAATAACCTTAACTGCCAATTTGGATGACGCACAAAGCAATGATAATTATCCCTGCACACTATGCCCAATGCCTAATGCCCCAAACGACGGGGAGAGCAACCTCGTCCACCCACAAGGGGATGGAGTTTCCCGTCGCTTTCGATGAAACCTTGAGGAGTAAATTTATTATGTTCCGTCTGCTAACAGCGATCGCACAGCGACTATTGCGGAGAATTACTTTTGTAATATTCCTAACTCTGGCTAGTAGTTTAATACTCACAGGGGCTGCTTGGGCTAACTCTTCTGGCTTAGGAGTTAATAATGGTCATCTGAGTTCTTGTCCAGCTTCCAATAACTGTGTTGTCAGTCAAGATGCTGATGCCAAACACGCCATTGACCCGATTACCTATCATGTAGACCGCGACACAGCACGAGAAACCTTACTAAAAGTTCTCACCGTTGTTCCCCGTACTCAAGTTATAGAACAGACAGGTAATTATATCCATGCTCTTTCTAAAAGCCGCATCTTCAAATTTGTTGATGACGTAGAGTTTTATTTGCCTACTAATGAGCCAGTAATTCATCTGCGATCAGCATCTCGCATCGGAGAGTCGGATCTTGGTGTCAACCGCAGGCGTTTGGAGCAAATTCGTCTGGCTCTACGCGATTTGAACATTTGATTTTTTCGTTGTTGAGATTGTTTGCTGAACACCAGAATAATCGGCGATCGCAACTTTTATATTAGTGAGATAGATTCTAGGACTTACGCACCCAAGCCTGAAACCCTGATCCCCCCTAGCCCCCCTTAAAAAGCTACCGTGTACACACATCTCTCCGTCATTATCCTCCGATAAATTGGAGGACTTTGAGGGATTTTAGCCCCCCTTTTTAAGGGGGGTTGGGGGGATCAAAAGCCTGTGGGACAACTCTCAAAGACTTGTGTGTACACGGTAGCCTTCAAAAGGGGGAAAGTCTAAAGCCACGCCACTGAGGGAGTCGGGGAACCCGCAAGGGCGCAGGGCTGCCCCTTTTGAAGGGGGTTGGGGGATCTGAGTGCGTAAGTCCTGGATTCATTGCTCATTGGTAAGCTTTACAATACTTTTAGATGATTTTCAAGCTATATAATGACTCACTCTACAGACATTGCTACCTTAGCTCGCTGGATGGCAGCTGATTTTAGCAATCAAGAACAAGCTTTTGAAAACCCGCCTTTTTATGCCCATATCCGCGTGTGTATACGTCCTCTCCCTTTAGAAGTGTTATCAGGAGTTAGTTTTTTTGTCGAACAAGCTTACGACTATTCACTCAATGACCCCTATCGTGTACGGGTGTTAAAGTTGGTGAACGCTGGAGATCACATCCAAATCGAAAACTACAGCGTTAAAGAAGAAAAAATTTTCTACGGTGCGTCTCGTCATCTCGAAAAACTCAAAACTTTAAACGCCGATTATTTGGAAAAATTACCAGGCTGCAACATGATTGTAGAATGGACTGGCAACAGCTTCAAAGGCAGAGTTGAACCGGGCAAAGGCTGCATGGTTGTTCGCAAAGGGCAAAAGACATATCTAGATAGTGAATTTGAAATTAACGAAGACAAATTTATCAGCCTTGACCGGGGGCGTGATCCAGAAACTGATGAGCATATTTGGGGGTCTGTCGCTGGGCCATTTCTGTTTGTGCGTTGGAGTAGTTTTGCTGATGAAGTAAAACTAAGTTCCGAGTCTTAAGTAATGAAGTGCTGAGTAATGAAAACTCAGCACTTTTCTAATATCCCTTTGCCTTTAATTCCACTGGATGAAAATATGAAACTCGCTCAACCCAAGTTTCCCAGTTACCATCAGGGTAAAGTTTTAGCAAACGAAATCCAGGCGGTTTTTGCTCAAGTGCAAAAGTTGCGCTTTTAGGCTTGAACTGAATACAAGTTGAGGGAGTACCCAGGTAGTGAACATTATGGCGTTGATACTCAAATTCTTGGTGAATGTGCCCACACAAAACTAACTTAACTTGGGGATGGTTATCTAAAATGGCAAAAAGTTCTTCAGGATTTTGTAGGGTGCTGCTATCTAGCCACTCAGAATTTACTAAAAAAGGCGGATGATGTAGCGCTATTACAGTAGGGTAGTTACTTAGTATTTTTAATTGAGAGTCTAGCCAATTTAGAGTTTCGGCTGAAAGATGACCATGTACGCACTCAGGTACAGAGGAGTTGAGTAAGATAAAATTCCACTTACCACGCTCAAAAGACTTACGCCGAGAAAGCAGCCCTAAATTTAAGATTTCATCCATTGCGATCGCACAGTCATGATTTCCTGGAACCCAGTAAGTTGGGATTTTTAGTGGACTCAGTAGATTTTGGAGATTTTCGTAAGATTCAACTGTTCCATCACCAGACAAATCGCCTGTTAGAAGTAGTAAATCAAGTTCAGGTTGCAAGTCCTTTAATCTTTCTATTACTGCTTGGAAAGAATCTCTAGTAGGTATTCCCACTAGATGGTGATTTTCCGCTGCAAACAGATGCATATCTGTTATCTGAACAATTGATATAGGAGAGACTTGATTCATCTTTGCTAATAGCAATGTATGCGTTTTAATATAGGACTCATATTTGATTTTTGAACAAAATTCAGTACACCTTTATTCCTTCTTTCCAGTCCCCAGTCCCCAATCCCCAGCCCCTTACCTCTACGAGTGATTCAGAAATCAAATCGGATTGCTATATCTGTTTCTCCTTGCGGGAAAATAACCGATTAGTCAAATTTACTCTTAAAACTATCCTCTGACAAAAATAGTATATTTTGATTTGTCAAGAATAAGTGCCAACAAGAGTCAATCTTGGGTTTGGTCAACAGATATTTATGTTGCTAGAGTAAAAACTATCATATCTGTGGACATAAACCAGGCATTCGCCTCTAATCAGGTTAGATGTGGAAAATTTCCCCAGATATAAGATGCAATTTTAGAGAAAATCTTGGTATGATAGATAAGCTCAAGTCTGGCGGCATAGCCAAGTGGTAAGGCAGAGGTCTGCAAAACCTCCATCCCCCGGTTCAAATCCGGGTGCCGCCTTTAACAAATGTCAGTTGCCAAATTATTTGTCCGCGTTGACAAATTAATGTCCCTTTTGACGAATTTTTGTCCGCGTTGACAAATTGATGTCTTTGATATGCGTTTTAGGCATCTAATGTTGGTGTTGACAAATTAATGTTAGCGTTGACAGTGAATAAACAATCACCGTTAACACATTAAACTTCATGCCATAGGACTAAATCCTTTATGTAAGGATTGCAGACCTCTGCCTTACCTTTCAACCCACCATTAAATCTACCAAGGTTTGAGCGTAGTAGCTCAAGCCTAATTATAAATATTCAATTTTCAACATGCCCATTACTATAAGGGCAGTTGAAATTAAGATAATATGCGAAGACGCGATTTTATCATGGTCGCTTATTTCAACCCGGCTCTAGCTGAGAGAGGTGTTGAAACTCAACAGCATTGAAGACATAACGCGATCACGCACCTTTCAACCCGCCTCTAGCTGGGAGGGGTGTTGAAACAATACTATAAAAGCTTTGGAGAACTAATGGTCTCTTTCAACCCGCCTCTAGCTGGGAGGGGTGTTGAAACTCTGTGTGCATTCCAAATTAAGGCATCTGCATTATCTTTCAACCCGCCTCTAGCTGGGAGGGGTGTTGAAACCGAACGCAATCAGTGTATTTTGTTTCTCTGTAAGTCTTTCAACCCGCCTCTAGCTGGGAGGGGTGTTGAAACTTCTGATTCCCTGATAGTTGGGAAAACCATATCCGCTTTCAACCCGCCTCTAGCTGGGAGGGGTGTTGAAACTCTGCGCTCCAAACCCTTGATTTGCCAACAGTTCTGAATGCATTTTTGGCAAGTCTCCCAAAATCGCCTGTCTGTTAACACTTAAAAAAGTAAATTAACTGACACCGTAAAAGCTACAAGCCTTAATCAATAAGCGATTTGAAGTTTTGGCAGATCCCCAGGGAAATTGACCCCGCTTCGATTCGCCAAAAAATAATTAAGGTGGGTTCCTCCTTGGTCGGAGGTGATTCAGTAGCCACCACTGCGGTAAACCCGCACCTCTATTACTGGGGGCGCACCTTATTCCTGTCCGCAAGGAACAGCAGCATCAAGGTGGGCAGCTACCAGGGTCAGAAAGCAAAACTGTTTTACAACAGTCAAACTAACCCACATTTTCACAGTACAGAGGCTTTTAGCAAGCATGAACTGCGGCGCTATTAATGATACTTATTCTATTTTCAAGGTTCTGTGTTTTGTCAATCAGGTTTTTTGGCGGGAATGGTAAGCGGCGATCGCTAATTCTTTCGCTTTCTCGTGTGGGCTACCTCGAATCGGCTGTTTTGTCTCTTCTATAAAAATTCCAGCTTTAGCTGCTGACGAGCGAATATTTGTAATCAACCTAGCGTAGCTCCATTGATGGACGCTAACTCGGTAATCTTTGGCATACTTTTGTTGGACTTCTACAACGTCTGATTTCTGTTCGGCTTTGGCTTGAATCTCGCTTTGAACTTGTTCTCGCATATCACCCAACTTAGGGAGGACTATACTGCCAGCAGAGTAAGTTTGGGCGATCGCCACAATTTCTTTAGCTAGTAATCTGTCTACATACTGCCCTAACTCTGATTCTCCCATTTGATTTGGTGCAGCAAGCGTTTGAGCTATTTGGCGTTGGTGGGATAGCGAATGTTTCTGTTGTCGCTGTTGGTTTAGTAATTTGTAATTATCGCCCAGTAGTTGTTTAATACTGCGGTAGGTAATGACTGTACTTGTAGAACCATCAACCACTGCTACTGTTGCAGGCTTCTCTAAACCAAGGCTAACTGCAACAAGAATATGAGATTGACCTTGATATAAGGGCTTGCTGGGACGGGGAAAGGGGTTATTAATTATGGCTAGAGATGAGTTTTTCCGTTTTATATGAGCTTGCTGTTTATCGTTGAGTTCGCCTTTGGCTTTTGTCTGAGTTATAGTTTTAGCAATTTCTTCTGCTTTCTCTTCTCTGACAAGGTTGGTTCCCTCAGCCGTCCACAGGCGAGTATCTACAGAACAGTAAAGAGTTAAGCGGTTAACTTTACACTCTTCGCCTTTACCTTCCCTTTCTTGCCAAGCAATACGTCCACTACGGAGAGTGAATAGGCTACTAGAGTGTTGGTTTTTGCTGTTCCGCTTGATTTGCTGATCTTCTAAAAAGCGTTGAAACCAGTGGAGTTGGCGAGAATCGCAGTAGAGTTGAAAGCTATGCTCACTCAGACCATTGAATTTTACACAGATACGTCCACGCTCGTTCTTAAACCAAGTCATGTCTTCGTTGGTTTCGTAAGTAACTGGAAAAGGTACTTTGCTAGATTTTTTTAAAAGGCTGTCTTGCCAAGATTTCGCCTCCGTTTCACTTTCAGGAACATTATCAGTGGCAAGCAAAAGAGTTTCTAACCATTTGCCATCTGTTAAATCTCGCCCTTTTGGAATTCTTGCTTCTAGTTGCTGTCTCAGGCGTTCAATCTGGATCTCAAGCTTACGGCGGCGTTTAGCAAACTTTTTAGTGTCTTCCTCTTTATCATTGATTTTGCAACCATTCTTGAGAAGATAGCTAATTGCACAATGAGTCAAAATATCTTCTGTGTCGCGGTAAGCCTCAAACAAAGTTTTAGAGATACTACGATCGCCATCTGATTTTTTGGTTTTCTTATGTTTTTTTCCTTTCGCTGGTTGTGCTTCAACAGTATCGGACTGGGGGGTAAGTTCAGCCAGGATTTCAGCAGCTTTGTTACGAAGGCTCTCTAAATCCACACCACTGGCTTCTACTAATTCAGGATCGCTTTTAAGCATTTCCCACCAGCGAATTTTGCCTTCTAGTTGAGACTGCGATCGCTTCATCAGTGCAAACCAAGATTTATAGATGTAATTCACTGTGGCGATCGCACTCGTGTAGAACCGCGCTGGTTGACCGATGAAGCGAGGGTCTGTTTTCAAGGGTTGGCACAATTCTTTGACAATACTAGTCGGGTGTTTGCCCTTTTGTCGCCAACTCTCAAACTCTGCGTGTTGAGCCACCTTGAGCAACAGTTCGTTAATCAGTGGCGTGTTTTTCTCTGCCATCAATTTCCAAAACTGTTGGCGGGTAGATTCACTTGCTACTAAACGACACTGAATAGTAATCTGGCTCATACGTTTACTAACATATATGTCTAATAATACCACAAATGTTTAATTAATTGCTGTGCCTACAATGATTTCATGCAAGAAACGTTTTTTACGAGTAAACAAGCGGCTGAAATCACAGGCTGCACCCTGCGTCAACTCCAGTACTGGCGGGAAAAGGGCGTGGTTGTTCCTGTTATTGGTGAGACGGGAACAGGACGTAGTATTTATTACTCAAAGCCGAATTTGATGGAACTGGCAGCAATGTTATATTTTTTGTCGATGGGATTGAGTTTTGATATTGCCAGTACTACGCTGAACACCCTCAAAGACAAGGAACCGGAGTTATTTGACTCTGGTAAAGGTAGTCGGTGGATGCTTCTTTGGGAGGGGCATAAGCGATCGCTAAATCTTGTAGTTTATGACCGAGAACAAGCGATCGCATCTTTAGATGAGGGTAAACCTGTAATTCCTGTGTGGTTAGATGTGATATACCAGCAGTTGATAAATAAATTGGTGCGATAGAACAAAACTGCTATTTGTATCCACTAAATCTATGACAGTAATTTTACTGAGATAAATGTTACTTGCGCTTCTCAGAAAAAGGCATGAGAATTTGTGTAAGTGCATAGTAACTCAGTGATGAAACCGGAAGAACAGGCAAGGCAAAAGATTGACCAATTACTCACCGCCGCAGGATGGGTTATCCAAGACTATGAGCAAGTTAACTTGGGCGCTTCTTTGGGAATTGCGGTGCGGGAATATCCCCTGAAATCTGGTTATGCTGATTACTTACTCTTCATCAATCGCAAAGCTGTTGGAGTAATCGAAGCGAAACCTGCTGGATTTGCTTTAAGCGGTGTTGAAATACAATCCGACAAATATTCCTTTAACTTGCCTAAAAGTCTCCTTTGTCACCAAAAGCCTTTACCTTTCATCTACGAAAGCACTGGTACAGAAACATTTTTTCGAGACTCCCGTGACCCTGATTATCGCTCTAGGCGGGTGTTCACTTTTCATAAACCGGAAACACTACAGGAATGGCTAGGCAAGTCTGACACCCTCAGAGGGCTTTTGCAACTGTTACCCACAATTGAAACAGAAGATTTACGAGAATGTCAGCAAGAAGCGATCGCAGGTTTATTTAATTCTTTCAAGGAAAATCGCCCTAGAGCATTGATTCAGATGGCGACGGGTGTAGGCAAAACCTATACTGCTGTGAGTTTTATCTACTGGCTGATTAAGTTAGCTGGAGCGAAACGGATTTTATTTTTAGTGGATCGGAAGAACTTAGGAGAGCAAACCCAGAAGGAGTTTCAGCAGTATGTCACACCTGATGATGGGCGCAAGTTCACCGAACTATATAATGTGCAGTTGTTGACTTCCAATACCGTCGATCCGGTGAATAAGGTGTGTATCACCACGATTCAGCGTCTTTATTCGATGTTGCGGGGAGAAGCTGAATTTGAGGCAGAAAATGAGGAAGCATCACAGTTCGATGGGGAGGAGGACAACCAGCAACCCAAGGATGTGGTTTATAACCCGAAAATTCCCATTGAAACCTTTGATTTCATAATCACTGATGAATGTCACCGCTCGATTTACAATGTGTGGCGGCAAGTTTTGGAATATTTTGATGCTTTCATTATCGGACTGACGGCAACGCCTTCTCTGCAAACCTTTGGCTTTTTCGATCAGAATTTGGTGATGGAGTATTCCCACGAACGGGCGGTAGCTGATGGGGTGAATGTGGGGTATGAGGTTTATCGCATTCGCACCCAAATTACAGAACAGGGTAGCAATATCCAAGCAGGATTTTACATTGATAGACGCGATCGCCAAACTCGTGCCATCCGTTGGCAGCGATTGGATGAAGATGTCAGCTATGCGGAAAGGGAGTTGGATCGTTCTGTTGTGGCGATGGATCAAATTCGCACAGTCATTCGCACCTTTAAACAGCGATTATTCACCGAGATATTCCCTGGTAGAACCGAAGTTCCCAAAACCCTGATTTTTGCCAAAGATGACTCCCACGCTGAAGATATTGTGCGAATTTTGCGCCAAGAATTTGGCAAGGGGAATGAGTTTTGTAAAAAGATTACCTATCGCACCACTGGGGAGAAGACAGAAGATTTAATCGCCAGTTTCCGCAACTCCTATAATCCCCGCATTGCTGTCACCGTCGATATGATTTCCACCGGGACGGATATCAAACCTCTAGAATGCTTGCTATTTATGCGGGATGTGAAATCGCGGATTTATTTTGAGCAGATGAAAGGACGGGGAACCCGCACAATTAATCCCACAGATTTTCAGGGAGTGACACCGGATGCTCAAGTTAAGGAACAATTCGTGATTGTGGATGCGGTGGGGATGTGCGAGTCGGATAATACTGATTCTCGACCTTTGGAGCGCAAACGCAGTGTACCTTTTGATAAATTAGTGCAAGCAGTGGCATTGGATCAGCGAGATGAAGACACGCTGATGTCCTTGGCGGGACGCTTGGCAAGGTTAGAAAAGCAACTGAATGCTGATGAACGCACAGAATTAAAAACTGCTGCTGGGGGCAAGTCTATTCAACAGATTACCAGAGAGTTACTCGATGCTGTAGATCCAGACAGGCAAATTGAACAGGCGATCACACAGTTTCAAACCCCAACACCTACGGAAACACAACAGCAGCAAGCGGCAGAGGTATTAATCAACCTTGCTTGTCAACCTTTTGATAATCCCCAGTTTCGGAATTTGCTCAAAGATATTAAAACTAATAATGAGCAGCTAATTGATACAGTTAGTCAGGATGTGGTGTTAGAAGCGGGATTTGATACCACAGCCAGGGATAAGGCGATGGGGACAGTGGAGACTTTTCGCCAGTGTATTGAGGCGAATAAGGATAATATTACCGCGCTGCAAATCTTGTATAATCAGCCCTACGGACAGCGACGGTTAACCTACGAGCAGATCAAGCAGTTAGCGAATGCCCTAGAACGTCCACCCTGCAACTTGACAACAGAGAAGTTATGGCAAGCATACGCCCAGTTGCAAGCGGATAAAGTCAGGGGTGCAGGGCTGCAAAAGCTGTTGACAGATATCATTTCTCTGGTACGCTTTGCGATGGGGGAAACGGAGACGTTAGAACCCTACGCGGTGACAGTTGAGGAGAAGTTTCAGCAGTGGTTAGCAAGAAAAGAGTTTACCTCACAGCAGGTGGCGTGGTTGGAAAAGATTAAGGAGCATATTGCCACCAGTGTGAGGATTGAGCCAGAGGATTTACAAGAAATGCCACAGGAGGCGTTTCAGGGTTATCAGTTGTTTGGAAATGATTTAATGGATATTTTGGATGAGTTGAATGAGGCGTTAGCTGCGTAATGGGTGAGGAATTGTATGAGTTGCCAAAGGGTTGGGTGTGGACAACTATTGGAGAAGCTACTGAATGTTTAGATTATCAGCGAGTACCAGTTAGCAAAGAAGAACGAGCAAAACGGTTGGGAAATATTCCCTATTACGGTGCTAATGGCTTAGTTGATTATATTGATGATTATATTTTTGATGAACCTCTTGTTTTAGTTGTAGAGGATGAAACTTTTGTAGGTCGTGAAAAACCATTCAGTTATAAGATTACAGGTAAAACATGGGTTAATAATCATGCTCATATTTTACGTAGTAATGGATGTGTTGATATAGATTATTTAAATTACTCACTTTGGTATTATCCATTTACTCCATTAACTACTGGAACAACTGGCAGAAGAAAATTAACAAAAAGTGCTTTAATTTCAGCCCCTTATGTCTTACCTCCACTGCCTGAACAATATCGCATAGTTGCCAAAATAGAAGAACTATTCACCCAACTTGATGCAGGGGTAGAGTTACTCAAAAAAGTAAAAGCCAAATTAAAACGCTACCGTCAGGCGGTGCTAAAAGCCGCAGTCGAAGGAAATTTAACTAAAGAATGGCGGGAAGCGAATCAAGGAGAATTAGAACCCGCCTCAGTGTTACTTGAACGTATCCTTAAGCAGCGACGAGAGAAGTGGGAAGCCGAACAACTAGCGAAGATGAAAGCGCAGGGTAAAACTCCCAAAGATGACAGTTGGAAGCTGAAATATAAAGAACCCGTTGCACCAGATACCTCTGATTTACCTGAGTTACCTGATGGGTGGGTATGGGTTACTATGGAAATGCTGATAATTAAGGGGCCACAAAATGGGATATATCTTCCCAAATCAGATTATGGCTCAGGTATTCCAATTCTCAGAATAGATGACTTTCAAGATAATTTTAGTCGTAGTTCTTGTGAGTTAAATTTGGTAAGAGCTACAACAGATGATATTGAAAGATATAGCTTATCTGAGGATGACTTAGTTATTAATAGAGTGAATAGCCCCAGCCATCTTGGAAAATGTTTAGTAGTTACCGATAAACATATTCCATCGCTATTTGAATCAAATATGATGCGCCTTCACTTATCTAGTTTTTATAAGGTTTTATTTGCCGCTTATTACTTACGTTCTGTTATTGGAAAATCTCGCTTGATAAGTAATGCAAAATGGGCAGTCAACCAAGCTAGTATTAATCAAACGGATGTAGGTAATACAACAATTCCACTACTACCAATTGAGGAACAGCAGAAAGTTATAGAAGAAGTTGAACTCTGTTTCTCAGTTCTTGAAGAAATCGAAAAAACCATAAACGTAAACCTCAAACGCGCTGAAAAACTCCGCCAAACAATTTTAAAACAAGCCTTTAAAGGCAAACTCGTACCCCAAGATCCCAACGACGAACCCGCCGAAAAACTGCTAGAACGCATCAAAGCTGAGAAAGCTAAACGCGAAGCTGACAAAAAACCAAAACGTCAATCTACAATTAAATCCAAGGAACCGCGTAAATCTAAAACTACAGCTACACAACTAGAGTTGAAATTAGATGATTAAACGACTATTCCCCGTCCCCAATCATCTCCGCGAACAACTCCCAACCCTCACCCAAGACAAAAAGCAAGTCCTCCAACAGCAAACCATCACCCAAGATTCCCCAGGAACAATTCTGCGGGACTTTCAAACCATTCTAGAATTTCTCCAACCTGACGGCGTTGAAGTTAGCAGCACATATCACCAATTCTCCCTCAAATACCTCCAGCAACTCAATTCCCGCTTGAGTTACCCCATTGAAACTAACCTCAAGCGTCCCCAACAAAAATCCTACCCCTACATTTACGGGTTATACTTTGTCCTTCGCACCTCTGGACTGTCTCAAGTTATCACCCAAGGCAAAAAAACCAAATTAGTATTAGACGAACAACTCCTCAAAATTTGGCAAGGCTTCAACCCAACAGAACAATATTTCACATTTTTAGAATCCTGGTTAATTTGGGGAGAAAGCGAAATCTTAGGCGAATTTAGAGATCCATACGGACTATTATTTCGCTGCTTGCAATTTTGGCGAGAAATTCCAGATGAAGGCTTAACCTTTAACAGTTACTCAGAACAAGATAAATTAGCCTATTACCCAGGTTTGCACAGTCTAAGCCTGTTTCATTTATTTGGCTTCCTCGAACTTACCCCAGGAAAACCCGAACCTGCTAAAGGATGGCGGATCACTGCTGTAAAGCGCCGTCCTTGGGGAGATGCAATGATAGCTTTAATCTCCGAAATTTATGATGAAATTGAACCAGACAAAGAAGAGGAGGAAATTACCCTTAACTTCCGCATCGCCTTTGACAAATTAAAACCATCACTCCAAACCTACTTTCCTGAATGGGAACAAACCTTAGTCATTGCCAAAGGAGAGTTTACCGAGGCAATATATACTTTTAAAGTCACCCTGCTGGATGCTTGGCGACGCATAGCCATTCCTAGCAACTTCAATCTCGATCAAGTCGCCGCAGCATTTGTTCAAGCATTTGATTTTGACTTTGATCACCTCTACCGATTCATTTACAAAGACCATTTAGGACGTACTTTTGAATTTTCCCATCCCTTTGTTGATATTCCCCCAAACACCAGCGATTTTCGCTTGGGTGAATTACCACTAAAAACAGGAAATCATCTGCAATTTATCTTTGATTTATTGGATGAGTGGGAGTTTGATTTGCAGCTAGAAAAAATTGAACCTGCTAATCCCAAAATGAAAAAACCCAAAATTATTGAGTCTCATGGTGAACCACCAACACAGTATGGCGAAGAGGAAGAGGTTTACTGATGCGATCGCACTTCACTTGGAGGATTATGTATGAACTTATGCCTACTACATAAGCATCAAGTCTTACCTCATTCAGCAACTCAGTACAGAACTATTAATTACGCATTATTTTATATTGTAACTATCTGCTTCTTAATTTTTTGAATTATATGTTTTATTTGATTAACCATCTCAATTTTTGAGCCTTCATTATTTCGCAATTCATCTCGCTGACGTTCAACATCTTGAAGCTCAGATTCATAAAAACCACAAATAATTTCGCTTTTAATATTCCTTTCATAGTCGCTTCTGATTTCTGAGGCAACTTGCCTAAAACTTCGGCGTAAATCTGCTCTTGCTTCACGGAGCTTTTGCTCATATTCTGCTTCATCCTTTTCCTGTTTAGCAGCAAGGAAAATTTCTAAAATTACACCAACACCTCCAATAATAGGCCCTAAACCTCTGATGAATTTAGCCCCATTCACTGCTCCCCAAGGACGAAATTTAACACCAAAAAATTTACCTACGTTATAAACTAGGTCTCTAGAAACTGCCGACGCAAAATTTCCTATAGCCCGCACAGCTTCAGGGCTTTTCCTTAAAAAGGATGGTATTTCTGAAGTTCCCTCAACTTCTTCATAATCAACTTGTTTTCTACCAGTTGATGAAACTTGTACTTCTTCCGCTAAAGAACGACCCAGCCTTGATTGTAATAATTGTTCGAGTTGAATTTGAAGTTTACTTAATTCCTCTTCCAAGCCCAACTTTATTTTCTCCATTGTTTGCTTTGTAGTTGACTCTATTTCTTTCTCAGCTTTTTTAATTGTCCAGTTAATATCTTCTTCGCTATGTTTCCCATCAACTTTACTAGCAACACCTTCGCCAATCATTAACACTTCATGCTCAAGATTGTTAAATTCAGCTATATAACAATTCCTAAATCTTGTTTGAGAGGTCTTAATAAGTAACATCTTACGATGGAGTAGTTCTAAGAAATCTCTAGCGGATTTATTATCTGTACTCAAAATATTGTAAGACCGTTCTAATATATCTAAGGCACGGTTGAGAGGTGTTAACAGTCTTGCATACAATTTATTCTTATCGATTAATTTATGTAACGATAACAAGAAAGTATCAAAACTAGATTCTTCGATTAAAAATTCTTTTTCATCTTCATCTTTTTCAGATTGAGCCTTCAAATAAGAATCAGCATCAACAAAACAAGTGTAAAAATCATTAGGGTGATGAGGCTCTACAACTTCCAGAATGCTTTTAAGCAAGACTTCTGGCTTACCGCGTTCACGACTCATTTTATTAATTACTAAGAGCATTTGACCAACTCGCTGCATTTCATTGGCAACTCTTTTGAAAAAAGCTCCACCTTGAGGGTTAAATAACTCGTTAGGAACAACGAATATAAGTAAATCGCTTTTTGAAATTTGTTCTAGAGTGATTTGATCGTGATCTGTTCTACCTGCATAAATGCCTGGGGTATCAACTAGGAGAACTTCTTTCCAAGGATATTCAGTAATCATATCTGTACAAATTTCAGCACTGATTCGGACAGATGGGTCGCCCGTAAGAGCTTTAATCAAAGTAGACTTACCAGCATTATATTGACCGATGAAGGCAATACTTAATTGGGATTTTTGCCGATATTCATGAATAAAAACTTCAAATTCTCTAGCAAATATATCTATCTCATTATCGGTAGATGCAGATAGTATCCTTAAAGTTTCAGAACATAAATCTTCTACTTGTTTAGCAACTTGCTTAAATTTCATCTCAGACATTTACCACTACCTCTATAAATTTAGAATTGTATTTTTAATGTACGTAATGAAAAAATACACAAATAATTGGGTATATATTAAAATAACTTATATTACTCCTCAAGAGACAGATGAAAGTATAATAACTACAGCAATTCATCAGCTATAAATGATGAATTAACCTTGAAATTGCTTGGATTTGGTACCCTATCTCTTGGTTCTGTAGAGTCTGACTCTTGCTTCATCTGTTTTTTGATTTTCTCAAGTTGTGAAATAGCTTTTTTAAGGTCAGCCACAATTATTAGAAGTCCTTTAATGTAAATATCTACCTGTTCCAGCACTTCAGTTTTAGCTCTAACAGCAATATTTGTATCTAGTAATTTTTGGTAAGTCTTACAAGTTTCCTGCTCAGATTGATCCAAGCTCTTCCAAAGACTTTCTTTAGCTTCCTGTTTAGCTTTTTGCCATGCTTTTTTCTCTTGATCGCCAAAGAACCAACTGAAAATTCCAACGACGATAGATGTAACGCCAGCTATCCATCCTACAGGATTCCAAAAATTAGCTGCTGCAAAAGCACCAATACCAAAAGCAACAGCAGAGGCTGCACCTAAACCCACACCTACCCACTTCAGAATTTTTCCAACTTGCCATTGTTGATAGTTTCCGAAATCAGTAGATTCTAACTTAATAGTTCCCATATCATATTGATATTGCCTTTGAAACTCATTTAAAGAAGCTACTAATTCCTGGACTATCTCTTCAAATAAGTTCTCCATAACAGTTTCAATTTTTTGTTTCTCTTTGTCCATGCGCTTCTGATACTCAGACTGAGCAATGTCTTTCCCTAAATATTCATCAACAAAGCTAGGAATCCATTGTTTAATTTTGCTAAATGAATCTTTACATACTCTTTGAATTTTAATTTTTCCGTTTTTAACACTTTCTTGAAAGATATATTCAATCTCTGCTCGTTTTTCTCGCATAAAATATGCCTGAGACTCCAGAGATTTTTGATGTCCTTCTAACATCTTTATAATTAAATCGAGAAAATATATGATTGCATCAAAAAATGTATTCCAGCGTCTTTGTTTTCCTCTTGTGTATATTTCTGACGCGATTAAACTATAAATTTCTTCTATTCGGCTTAATTCCCAAAGATTCTTAGCAACGTCACTATATTGAGGCTGATTACTCAGAAATGCTGCATAGGCATGAATACAAATAATTGCTACTTCTTCTATGCCTAAACTGTGACGAATATAAGTACGAATATGGCGTTTATGTTCATCTAGCCTTTGTGATTCAAAGATTTTTTCTGGATTTTTAATAAATCTCTCCAGGCGTTTTGGCTTGTCAATATCATACTTAATGTTAAGAATTACAAAAAAGTATTTTTTGATTTCTTGCAGCCAAGCCATAGCGTCAAATTCACCAGGCTGAACAGAGTCATCGCTAGTGAGAAAGATAACAATGTCAGATTCATGTACTATTTCTACAGCTTTTTGTTTATCTTCTTCTCCTTGGTAAGCTTCAATACCAGGTGTATCTATTAATCGTAAGCCTTTCCATTTATATTCTCTGATATCTCTAGTTGTTCGCTGTGAACCTTTGCCAATTGTACTGCCATCACCGCAGGTTAAAGCCTCACGAATAGTGCTTTTTCCAGCTTTAGTTCTACCAAATAAAACAACTGTGAAATCTGCTAAATGCTGGCTTTTCACTTCTAAGTATTTTTTTAGTTCTTGAAGTCCTTCATTAGCATGGCTTTCAATTTCATCTACTATATTTCTCAGAACTTTAGCAAAATTAAAATTATTAGCATCTTTTTGTTTTAATAAATAAGATGCACTTTTGTCTAAATCAAGCTTAAGATTCTGTAAAATGGTAGCAATTTCTTTGTAATAATTAAAAGTTTTTTGATAAGCATTCTTAGCAGTCCTTGTACATTCTTCCAGAGCCTGTTGAAACTCCTCAGCCGATATCCTTTTTGAGCTATGATTTTCTGTTTCTACTTCTGGCTCAGTTCTTATAGCTGGTTCAACCTGAGACTCAACCTCAAATTCTCGACACCAAGAAACATCAAAAGTACTTTTCTGCTTGGCAAGTATTTTAACTTTTTTCAATGATGTTGTTTTTAACCTAGAGATTTCGTCAAAGATGAATGCTGTTGTACTTTCTGGCTCTGGAACTTCAGCAGACTCTAAAATAACTTTGAGTAAAGTGTTCCTAGAAGTAGCAGTAGCACCTATACCTTGGTGATGAAAAGATTGATTGAGTATATTTGAGACTACTTCTTCAAGAGTTGGTGGAATCATACTGAGCCAGGAGAATACATTAAACAGCCTTATAACTAAGTATTCCCATTTTTCGCTAGTTACTTTCAACTAAAAACTAACAACGCAATTAGATTTTTATAGAGATTAATATCCTGGCATAGAATTTTAATAGCGATCGCACATTCAAGACGTGTCAGAATTGGCAATGCGATCGCTATTACTGTATTAGTGTAAAGGGATGGGTAGTGCGATCGCCTCAACATCGCTTGCATATCTTCTGTGATCGCACATTCAAGACGTGTCAGAATTAGTGGTGCGATCGTTATTACTGTATCAGTGTAAAGGAATGGGTGGAGTGATTGTCTAATACGAATCATTAGTTTGAAGATTTATTAGCGGCGATCGCTATTGCGAAAATATATAATTCTTCTTTACGAATGAAACTACCTGTATCATCACTCAATGGCTAACGAATCTTCAAGCATCGTTCAAAAACTTTGGAATTACTGCAACGTCCTCCGCGATGATGGCGTTAGCTACAGTGACTATGTAGAACAGCTTACCTATCTGCTGTTCCTGAAGATGGTTGAAGAACAAAACCAACTTCCCCCACCTTTAGGCAAACGTTCCACCATTCCCCCAGAATACAGTTGGGAGGCACTGCGATCACAAGATGGTGATGCTTTAGAAACCCAGTACCGCCACACCTTGGAAAACCTGGGTAAAGAAAAAGGGCTATTGGGCGTTATCTTCCGCAAATCGCAAAATAAAATTCAAGACCCCGCCAAACTCAAGCGACTGGTAGAACTCATCAACTCAGAGACTTGGATTGGTTTAGATATCGACGTAAAAGGGGAAATTTACGAAGGATTGCTGCAAAAGAACGCTGAAGATGTCAAAGGCGGTGCAGGGCAGTATTTTACGCCGAGGGCATTAATTAAAGCTATAGTCGAAGTCATGCAACCCCAACCAGGACAACTCATCTGCGATCCTGCCTGCGGTACAGGTGGTTTTTTGTTAGTTGCCTACGACTTTATTACCAAACACTACAAACTGGACAAAGATCAAAGGCATTTTCTCAAACACGACACTTTTAAAGGATTTGATGTCGCTGATGGGGTAGTGCGCCTCTGTGCCATGAATCTCTGCCTACACGGTATTGCTGGCGATAACAATCTCGTTGAAGCCAAAGATAGCTTAATGGCAGATCCAGGCGATCACTTTGAATTTGTATTAACCAACCCACCTTTTGGAATAAAAAGAAGTATTACTGTTTTAAACAATGAGGCTAAAGCAGATAAAGCAAAAGCTCAAGAAGATAATTTTTGGGTTACCACTTCTAACATACAGCTAAACTTTCTCCAGCACGTCAAAAACTTACTCAAAATCAACGGTAAAGCTGCCGTTGTTGTTGCTGATAACGTTTTATTTGAAGGTGGCGCAGGTGAAACCATTCGGAAAAAATTACTGGACGAATGTAACGTTCACACCCTCCTGAGATTGCCAACAGGTATATTCTATGCTCAAGGTGTCAAAGCTAACGTGTTATTCTTTGATCGCAAACCTGCCAGCACCAAACCTTGGACAAAAAAGCTCTGGGTTTATGATTTAAGAACTAACCAGGATTTCAATCTAAAAAATAATCTCTTTGGCTCTGATAATTTACAAGAGTTTATGGAGTGCTTTAATACAGAAAATTTTCAAGAGCGTCAAGAAACACAACGCTTCCGCTCATTTACTTATGAAGAGCTTATAAAAAGAGATAAGGTTAATTTAGATATTATTTGGTTGAAAAATGATGTTTTAAAAGATTTTAATAATTCCATCACTAAGGCTAACAGCTTAGAAATTAAAGAGGTTGGTTTAGCAAATTTCATTAATAATGATAGTATTAATCAAGTTATTGAGTTGTTTCATTTATTAAGCAAACCTGAATTAGTAGTAGATAACTGTATCAATCAAATTAGAGGAGAACTTAAAAAATCGTTAAAAAATATTATTGATGCTGCTGATGCAAAAACAAAAGGTAATTCATTAGAAGATTTTACTCAAATGCTTTTTGGATGCTTAGAGTATCTTAAATTTTATAAAAGAAATCTTGAGAATGTTACTGGTGAAATAGATGTTATTTTTGCAGTTAAGAAAATTCCTGGCACTTTATTTGCTGAATTTTCTGATTTATTGATAGTTGAATGCAAAAATTGGAATAAACCAGTAGGGGTAAAGGAGATTAGAATATTTTCAACTAAGATGGATGAGCTTGATTCTAAGGTTGGTATAATAATTTCTAAAAACGGAATTTCAGGCGATAAAGATAATACAAAAGACGCTCTAGGTTTTATAAGAAATATATGGCTTCAATCTCCTAGAAAAATCATATTAGTTTTTAATTTAGAAGATTTGCAATCAATAGTTAATGGCACTTGTAATTTATATGAACTTTTGCAGGAAAAATATTTTTCAGTAAAAACCATGTCTAATAGTTAAAAACATTCAATTACTTTGAAAACCTGCTCTTTTAATTATAAGTAAATTCTTGCAATGGCTAACGAATCCTCAACCATCGTTCAAAAACTGTGGAACTACTGCAACGTCCTCCGCGATGATGGCGTTAGCTACAGTGATTATGTAGAACAGCTTACCTATCTGCTTTTCCTGAAGATGGTCGAAGAACAAAACCAACTTCCCCCACCTTTGGGCAAACGTTCCACCATTCCCCCAGAATACAGTTGGGAGGCACTGCGATCGCAAGATGGAGATGCTTTAGAAACCCAGTACCGCCACACCTTAGAAAATCTGGGTAAAGAAAAAGGGCTTTTGGGCGTTATCTTCCGCAAATCGCAAAACAAAATTCAAGACCCCGCCAAACTCAAGCGATTGGTAGAACTCATCAACTCGGAAACTTGGATTGGTTTAGATATCGACGTAAAAGGTGAAATCTACGAAGGATTGCTGCAAAAGAATGCTGAAGATGTAAAAGGCGGCGCAGGACAGTATTTTACGCCAAGGGCATTAATTAAAGCCATTGTTGAAGTCATGCAACCCCAACCAGGACAACGCATCTGCGATCCTGCTTGCGGTACAGGCGGTTTTTTCCTGGTTGCTAACGATCACATCAGCAAAAATTACAGACTCGATAAAGCCCAAAAGCAATTCCTGAAAAATCAAACCTTTAAAGGATTTGATGTCGCTGATGGGGTAGTGCGCCTCTGTGCGATGAATCTGTATTTACACGGTATTGCTGGCGATGAAAGTCCAGTTGAAGCTAAAGATAGCTTAATGGCAAATCCAGGCGATCGCTTTGAATTAGTATTAACAAATCCACCCTTCGGTAAAAAAAGCAGCATCACTGTTTTCAATGATGATGGCAAAGCAGACAAAGAAAAGGTCGTTTATCGCCGTGATGACTTTTGGGCTACCACATCTAACAAACAGCTAAACTTTCTTCAGCACGTCAAAACCCTACTGCAAATCAACGGTAAAGCTGCGGTTGTCGTTCCTGATAACGTCTTGTTTGAAGGTGGTGCTGGTGAAACTATCCGCAAGAAATTACTGCACGAATGCGACGTACATACCTTGCTGAGACTGCCAACAGGTATATTCTACGCTCAAGGTGTCAAAGCTAACGTTTTATTCTTTGACCGCAAACCCGCCAGCGCCGATCCTTGGACTCAGAAACTGTGGATTTACGATTTCAGAACAAATCAGCACTTTACCCTAAAAACCAATCCTCTACGTTACGAAAACTTGCAAGACTTTATCCAATGCTTTAATGCTCAAAATCGCCAGGAACGCCAGGAAACAGAAAGGTTTCGCGCCTTTAGCTATGAAGAACTCATGCAACGCGATAAAGTCAGTCTGGATATTTTCTGGTTGAGGGATGAAAGTTTAGAAGACTCTGATAACCTCCCAGCACCGGATGTTTTAGCTTTAGAGATTGCTGAGGATTTAGAAGCAGCGTTGGAACTCTTCCAAAGTATCACCGAGAACTTGGAGGCGAAAACCGTCAGCGAAGTGTAAGTGGGTTTGCTGCGGGAGGTGATCGCTTGTATTTATAGATTTTGGGTTGGGAGGTGCGATCGCATTCCTAGATAAAGGTTTGTCTGTGATTTCCTTTTGGTTAGACCCTATTTATCAGCGATTAGCAAGTAAATTGAAAAATTAGTTCAATTGAGATACAAACAATGATGAAAATAGACGAAGCTATGCTTAAAAGACCAACTTTTATAAAACATTTCTTAGAGCGAAGATTAAAGAGAGTACCTACATCTATACTTAAGGATTTTTTATTGTTGTGTAAAGTATCAAATTTATCAGAAAATGAAATCAAAAAGAAATCTCAACAAGATTTGATTGATGAAATAATTTTAAATTATGAAATTATGCAGACAAATAAAATTTCAATTTAATCTTCAATGAATTTATAAGAGATAAACTTTTTAGTGCTAAAGAATCAGAGTATATAATGCAAATTCCAGAAAAAGATAAAGTCATAAACTGGATCAACTCTTGGACAGATAACACATACATAGGACAACGCTATAATTTTTCTGTACATACTTATGTGAAGCTAGAAGAAAAATTCATACTTGTAGATGATGAAAATATATCTCTACCCTATGAGATAATACTGATAGTTGCCTACTCTCAAACTTCTAAATCCATTCCCAGTGGGCTGGAATTAGTAGAGTATCATCCTACGACAGAAATTGAATTAGTTTTTAGGCAAAATATGAATTTATTAGAAGTTAGAGGACAATTTGAAGTTATTAGAGATTTTGTTAATACTGCTGTAATCGACTCTCATAATCCCTTATCTCTAGCACAAAGTTTCTTCATTGGTGAGCGGGAAGATGCTCAACGCAACTCTATCGTAGGCAAAATTAGTAAAGTTATTAAAATTGATGATTTAAAATCAGCACTTAAGGGAACCTACTTAACGCTATCTGCTCCTGTCGGAGGTAGCAAAACAGTAAGATTAAAAGCCACCCTAGATGAGTTGGATGATCTGGGTGAAGAAACAGATCCCTTACTCAATCCCGTATTAAAAGATTTATTAAATAATCAAGATAAAAGTAGAATTTCATTTAAATTTCGTGGAAGTAAATATTCATTTGCTATAACTAAAAGTGGAGGATTAACATTTATGCAGTACGCACCTGAAGAAGTTGTGACTTATGTTTTGTCAAAGATAAACAAACTTTAAATTAAGTAGACAAATGACTACTAATTTTTCGGAATGTATAAGCAGATATATAAATACTGAGTATCGACAGGGTGGTTTAATAGGTCTTTCCACCCTCGCAGCATATTGTAAAACAAGCGAAGGTAAAATAATCGTAGCTTTAACAGACTTACAAAGCAGAGGAGAAGTTGAAATTATCAAAAGATACTTTTGTCCCGATGCTCATTTCATCTCATTAGAAAAAGCTCCGTACTGTCAAGTATGTGACTATAATTACTCTGAAAATTTTATTACTACTATAATTTTAGTAAAGCCTTTACATGTGGCAAGAAATTCTAATTAATTTAGAAATTAATTTCTAAATTCTTATCAGTAATGAATAAAGATATATTTCTTGAAGAAGTTAACTCATATATAAACAAATTCAGAAAATTTCAGGAAAAACAAAAAGACTCCTTAAATTGCGACAATGTATTTGATATTACTGACTTGTATATTAAAGAAAAAGATTATTTAGATAAAATTTTAAACGATAGATTCACAAATACTACTGAGCAAGGAGATTTACTGGAGTCGCTTGTCAAATCTTTGTTTCAGAGAATAGATCTAGTTCAAAGCGTAATTATTACTAATAAAGACATAGCTATAGGTCAAATAGACATACAGTTAATTCCTCTACATGAATACATATATGACGTATGGGGAATGATAAGAGAGAAACCGCAATGTATGATAGGAGAATGCAAGAATTACTCAAAAAAGAAAGATGCTGTTGGTAGACCTGAAATAGAAAAGATTTGCTGGCGAAGTTGTAAGGGTGGATGCCTAAGTTTTTTTATAGGACACGGATACACGCAGGATGCTATTGATGAAATATCTTATTTCAATAACAATAAATCTTCTTTGTTTTACAAGCATCAAGGTGTGTTTATAGTTCCCTTAACTCTTTCTATGCTTGAGGTAGTAATCCATAATGAAATTAATTTTTGTTACTTCATTAAGTGGTCAATTGATATGTCTCGAAAGATGAATATTGCCAATTATTTGTGAAATAATTATTATTTTGATTCCTATACATTATCATCTTATTTGATGTATAAAAATATCAAATAGGCTTTTGTTTAACAATATCCATAAACCTTATAAAACATCGCTGACATCACCCGCATACAAAGGCTGACACTTAAACCTCGCTCCATAATTGGAATACTCCACTTACACGCTTGCATATCCTGAAATTGCTATTCCATTTTGTGGCAAGGCGACTCAGAATAACAAGCAGTACATAATTAAATTGGCTCCATTTTCGTTTCCACCTCAGCAGCTGGTAACATCTGCCATAACCTATCGGCATCAACTGCTATCACAATAGCCAACGCTTCCAATTGCTGATGTGAACGATGAGGATTAAACCCAAACTTTTCCCAACGTGCGATCGCCTCACTTCCCCTTATTCGGCGGCGAAATTGTTCCTTCTGCCTGTGCTTGTTTAATCGCTCGTTTCAAAATTAACACCGCCATTTGCGACAAAGAACGCTCCTCTGCATCCGCCAGTTGTTGCAGTGCTTCTTTGTCTTCTTCTTCCATGTAAATGCTTAGTGTTACTTTCCCCATGTGACTATTATCAGTTTCTCTATGTGTTTTTATATTAAATCACTAAAAACAAATAAATTTAAACAGAAATACATAAAATCTATGTATAATTACTGATAAGTCAAAAGCCAGCGCACAACTTTCTCAGGGATGACGCTGGCTTCTGGCTCCCTTTCACAGGAGACATATTCCATGTTAAGACCTGTTTGCCACAAAACGGATCAATACAGAGCTTATCTACAAGCTTTAGATGACTTCGGTATTGCTGAACTATTGGCGAAACTCAGCGATTATTGTGAACAGCAAGAACAAGAAAGTTTAGCGGTATTGCTGATTTCCCAACTAACTCAGAGTATCGATGCTGAACTGATTGCTAATTATTTGAGTGCGATGGCGCTCAATCGCCAAGATTCACTCCCAAGATTAATTACCCAGAAATTTTCTCCGAGTTCTATTGATTTACCCGAAGACTTTCCGAATACAGCAAAGACACCCCGCTTTTTGTATGGCGACCAATTGCGTTGGATTGGTTCTGACACTGATTGGGGAATTGCGATCGGCAGATTTTATAGCTTTGCCCCCCATCTTTGCTGTTGGACTTGGTGCTACCTGATTTGGTTGAGCAAAGATAGCCCCAGCGCTGCTTGGATATCTACTGATATTGCCTGGGAAGAGGATTTAGAACCACTGGAAGCGGAACCAATGCTATGACTAATCCGCGTCCTTTACAAGCACGAGAGCAAAATTTGATTGATCTATACAGCCATTGTCAACTAGGAATGACACCCAAGAATTTTTATGCTAAATGGGATGTCAATCATGAAGCGATCGCTCGGATTTGCTCTCGTTCACTTTCAACCGTCCGGCGTTGGTTTTCCAAAGGTCGCAATTACCGCAGACCCATGCCCAGTGATTTACGCCATCTTGCCCTAATGGACTTCCTACTAGAACACTTCGAGGAAATTCCCGAAGAATTTCTGAAGATACTCTGTTCTCTGACAGGGCATCAGTAGGAATCGAAAAGTCAACAAATTGCAATGTCATCCTGACATTTTTTTACCAGCCACTCTCACGGTAGGGTGGCTTTAATCTTGGGAATGTTTAAGCAACCTTTGTCTATTATTCAACTGCAATTCACTAGCTAAATAATTAGGTATGATCAGGAGGTTTTTGTGACGTACATTGAAAAGCTAAATCCTTGGTGTATAGTCCGCCATTTTCCTAGTATGCAACACCAGATAGTAGCTCGTTTTCGCCGCCGGAGTGATGCAGAAGCTCATTCACAAGCTCTACACCGACTGATACCAAATACAACTTTCACAATCATTTTCAATACCGTAGTCGAGCAACGAGAGCAAATTACTCCTTGATTAGGTCGTTCTGGAAGTCAACTTAACTTGTAGCAAATTCTCTTGTTTATTTAAACATAAACTATCCCCCCTTGCTTCCTTTTTTCATGAAAGCAAAGGGGGGTTATTGGTAGCTAACATTTGAAAAATAGTATTATTTTTGCAGAAACTCATTTAAAGACTTTTGATACTTTACCATATCAGCAAAAGTCAGAAAACACCACTGACACCAACCATCTACCCATAATGCAGGAACCTTAAATCTCGCCCCACAGTTTGGACATTCTGATAACAAGGTTAAGTTGTGGCTTGAGCATCCCTGCGTTACCTTAAATTGCCACTCAATTTTGTGGCAAGGTGACTCAGCATAACAAGCACCACATAACCGAATTGGCTCAATTTTCATCCCCACCCCAGCAGGTGGTAACATTTGCGCTAACCGATCAGCTTCAACACTCACAACCTGAGCCAAAGACTCCAACTGCTGGCGAGACGGTGGGGGGTTAAACCGGAATTTTTCCCACCGTGCGATCGCACCGCCAAGTCCTGCTGCTTTGCCTAATCCAGTAGGCGTTAACTCGTTTGCCCGTCGAAAGCGTCCTAAGAAGTGACTCAGGCTTTCTCCTTCTAAAGGTTCTATTTGAAACAGCCAAGATTGAATCTCTGCAACTTCCATTATTTGTACTCCGCAGCTACTTCCTTGAGCGTTTCCAGATCAACTTTCTGTAATCCTTTTTTTAATGCCCTGATTGCAGACTCTCTCAAAATCATATCCAGCAAACCAATATAACCCCCAGTTGCCTCACCTAACGTCTTCAGCATTGTTTTGCTAGAAAGATTGGAAGCAACTGGCAACTGCAAAACCTTCTTTTCCCAAATTTCTACTGTCCGTTTAAAGTCTTCTCCAGAAAACTTGCCAAATCTATGACAAGCCCGAAAACGGTTGTAAACTTGTTCATCCCGCTTAATTACTGCATCTAAGCGATCAGTTCCCACTAAAATCACTGCTATTTCTAATTTGTCAAAAATGTCCCGTACCTCAGCAAAAGTCTTGGGCTTTAAGCGGTCAGCTTCATCAATAATCAGCATTTCCACTCCACACCCTTTGAGAACCCGTAGCGTTCTGTCTCTTATCTCGGCTACCGTTCCTTTTGTCATTTGATACTTCAAATGCTCAATGATTACTCCAAACAATTCCTTTGCACCACACTCTTGAGGGATTTGGATGTAGGCAACAGGAACAGTCGGAGGTTTTCCTGGTTCTTGTTTTGGTTTATGCCTGAGTCTGTAGGCATCGCAACCCATTGTTTTACCTGTTCTCGACTCTCCTAAAACACGACCAGACTGCCGGGAGAGCCGCTTTCCATCTAACCAATCATTGAGCATTTGCACTTGTTCCAAGGGAATAAAACTCTTCCGGTTCAATCGTTGAATTTCTGCTTGTAGTTTTTCATCATTGACTGGAATATCACCTAATTGTTGTGCAACTGCTTGAGCTTGTTTTGAACTCATTTTCTACCACCCGTAATCTTCACGCATTTGTTCGTAATCAAAAACTTCTGGCATTTGGTATTCAGGTTCACTGTCAAAAGATGCCACTTCAATTTCTTCTGCTTCAACTGGCAACGGTTGTTTAGCCTTTTGAACTACAGCCTGTTCTGCTTTTTGACGTTCCTTTTTGGTTTTCTTTTGGGTCAGAAAAGTTTCGCGATCGCCTACCTCTGCCAACATTGAGCGATTGCTAATCATCTTCCCTGCTTGTCGAATCTTGCGACTACTAGCTTTAGCCTCATCCAAAGATAATTGCTCAGTTTCTAAATCCTGAGCAAATGCCCTTGCTAAAAACTCTTCTTTATTACCCTTTTGGCGATAAACCAACACAGTTGTAATGTCTTTAGGGTCATAACGCAGTACAACAGTTTCACCTGCATAACCTGCTAAGTTTTCGCCCCGATATGTCAGATTTTCAAATTGTAGATATCCACCTCTATAAATGGAGCGTCGAGTTTGCTTCATCAGGCAGATACGTAATTCTTCTTCTGAAATTACATTGGGAGAAGCAATTAACCCTGCTTCCCACCGTTGATAGCGAGTTTGATCGCCCAAACGAGCATCAGGACGCTGGTTATATTTGTCCACGATATAACGCACCAGCAATCGTTCTAACTCCCTTAATGTCAGACAAGCTTCTTTCTCGGCTTGTTCAGGGCGTTCCTGCACATTCGATCCTGTATATCCAGGCAAAGTGGAAAATAAGTCGGTATTAAAAGTCCCAAAGGGACGCTCAACAATACCACCTTCACTGGGGCGATCGCGTAAATGACAAACAAATCCCAATTGCACACCTATCTGTTGCAAATGGTTTGAGCGAAAATCTTTACCGCCATCAGTATAAAAATGTTCTGGTTTCCCATAGGTTCCCCATTCTTCATGGAGTCCATATTCTGACCCATATTGCTTAGGCAAAATTGCATGACGCAGTGCTAATGCTACTACCTGAGAACTCGGAGCATCAAAGCCTAAGTTTATCCCCATGATGCAACGGGAGTAAGTATCTACAACTGTTGTCAGCCAAGGACGACCCAAAAGTTTACCATGTTGATCTACCAGTAATAGGTCTACACGGGTATGGTCACACTGCCAAACATGGTTGCTATATTCTACTGATAAGTCTTTGCCATCGCGGGTTTTAACTGATAATCGAGAACCATGCCAACCTCGACTTCTAACACTTGCTTTTTGTTCTTGCTCCTCAATAATTGGTTGTAGAACCCGATAGACAGTCCTATAACTGGGATACTTCTGTTGCCCTAATTCACTTGCTCTTGCTTGTACTCTGATTGCAACTTGTTGGGGAGTAATTCGCTTACTACCTTTATTGCCTTCCTTATATGTTTTGATGATGAACTGCTGCCAATCAGAATCTATTCGATGCTTGCCTTTGTCAGCCCGTGTCGTGGTTTGAAGGGCAGCTAAACCTTCTTCTTCCCATTTTTTCACCAATCGCCTTACTGTCCTCACAGACTTGCCTAGTTTGGCTGCGACTTCCCTTTGCCTTTCTCCATAGGTGATGCGATCGCATGGTTCTAGTAGTTGCTGAATCATTTCCAGCAAATGCCTATCATCTGTTGATAGTTCAGTCACAATCTCATCGTTTTCTGGCTCTTGATCGCCATTGGAATGTTCGTCCAGCATATTTACATATATGTGCTATACAAACGTAGTTGTATTGTACTATTTTAAGGACATTTATTTTGTCAATTTTGGTAAAAATTCTGGTTCAGGGCGCTTTTCAAGAGAGGACAGGTATTTTGTCAAAATTTCAAAGGAGGACAATTATTTTGGCAATAAGTCTCTAGTAGCTTATTTTGAGGTTAAAATAGTAAAATCCTTGCTTGGTAAGGATTTTATGCCAAATATTTTGAAGGACATTAATTTGTCAAGTGGTCATTTAATTTGGCAAACGACAACTTCAAAACGACTTTTAAGTACCTCAACACGACTTTCAAGTACTTCAAAACGACTTTCAAGTACCTCAAAACGACTTTCAAGTACCTCAACATGATTTCTAGGTATCTGTTGCTTATACCAAATTGCCTTTGGTTGCCATTTTTAACGCGATATTGAAAGCGATCGCTCAGACATCGAGATCAAAAGTGCGTAGAAGCTCTGCTTCTTGTCGCCAGACATCGCTTGATCCGAAAGCATTCCCTGATAAATCTGTTCCTAATTCGACTTTGTTAAAATTTTTCAGCAAGTCAAATAACAGATCGTTTTCGAGGCGATTGTAAGTTTTAGGCAGAATATCCTTTAATTCTTCATTCTCTGCTTCAATGGCACGCATGGCATTGAGTATGTCAAATAGATTTGTTCTTCTAGTGGCGCTTATACAAGCCCAACAGAGGAGCAAGAATCGTGCCGAAGACGAAACCTCCTGCGTGTGCCCAGTACGCAATACCGCCGCTCTCCATGCCGATACTTGTGCGGGTTTGTAGGCTGGCGATACCATAGAAGGCTTGCTGAACAAACCAAAACCCAAGAAAGAAAAAGGCGGGAATTCGTATTGTGGTAATGAAGAATCCTAAGGGAACTAAGGTGAGAATTTGCGCTCTGGGAAAACGGAGAATGTATGCACCTAAAACCCCAGCGATCGCACCACTAGCTCCCAAGGAAGGAATCGTAGAATTTTGTGAAAAGAACCATTGGGATAACGCTGCCAAAACGCCGCATGATAGATAAAAAATTATATATTTAACATGGCCTAAACGGTCTTCAATATTATTGCCAAAAACCCACAAAAACAGCATATTTCCTGCTAGGTGCAAAAAACCGCCATGTAAGAATTGCGATGTAATTAAGGTCATCCACTCTGGTATCAGCTGATTTCCCAGGCTACTAGGGCAACTAGTTGATAGTTGACATGGGACTAACGCCGCTATCTGGAAGAACTGTTCTAATTGTGGCGGTGTCAGGCTAATCTGATAAAGAAAAACGATAATATTCGCAGCAATTAACCCATAGGTGACATAAGGGGTAATTGTTGTAGGGTTGTTATC
Organism: Mojavia pulchra JT2-VF2; assembly: GCA_019359325.1. Lineage (GTDB taxonomy): Bacteria > Cyanobacteriota > Cyanobacteriia > Cyanobacteriales > Nostocaceae > Mojavia > Mojavia pulchra. The sequence goes on from JAHHHN010000017.1 coordinate 90,515, forward strand.
TCGCAGTGGAACCAAAGGTGTTTCTCCTCATCAATAATGTCAACCAAGCATTCATTCAATAGCCGGGGAAATAGCCCCACTTTGGAACTTTTAGAAGTTGTAGCCAACTCCTAGTAATAACCCTACATCAGTTTCATCAATAAAACCAATATTCACGCCAGCATTTGCTGTGAATTCTGGGGATAAAGGAACATCTATACTCCAGAAATTAATCCACCAACAGTGCTATCTCTTCCTGTAGAAATTGCTACACCACCGCCAATATAAGGCGCTATAGTTACTTGGGCTGTTTCCAAATTTCGTTGAGGAAAATCTACAGTAATTGGCACGAGAACTACTGTATTATCCCCAATTAAAGCTGTGGGGCGTACTGAAAAGTTTTGTGTGAGTCCGATTTTGCTAATCACAGCAAAAGAACTTTCACTTAAAGTTGTATCGCCAGTAATACCGATGTTACCAGCAACTCCAAGATAACTTGGGCCAGAGCGGGTGGTTCTTCCCGGTTGAATAACTTGAGCTACTGTTTGGGATGTAGGTGTTGTAGTTGTTAATGTTTCTGCGATCGCAGACTCTGTAGGTTCAGCTATTATCAAACTAGATGCAGAATTAGCAGCAGTCTCAGGAGTTTCACTTACTTGCTCTAGCTGATTTGGAGCCTGATTAACAACAGAATTATCTGCGCGAGCAGGCAAACTACTAGCAACAACAACCACAGATGCGAGAGTTACTAAAGTAGAAGTATGTTTCCAAAAAATATTATTCATGGTGGTTTATTTCTTTTCATTCTGTTGTTCTTCTATGGTTAACAACAAAAGTGAACGAAAAATGACAGCTATTTATTAGAGGATGTCTGAGAAGTATTAAATATTTCGTTTGATCCCCCCTAGCCCCCTTGGAAAGGGGGGAAATATATCAAAGTCCCCCTTGCAAAGAGGGGAAATATATCAAAGTCCCCCTTGCAAAGGGAGGAAATATATCAAAGTCCCCCTTGCAAAGGGAGGAAATATATCAAAGTCCCCCTTAGAAAGGGGGATTTAGGGGGATCTATAAGTATCAAATACAACATCAAAAAGTTTTCAGACATCCTCTTAACTTTTATACATTTAGTTAGATATTTTTATCATTGGTAATAGTTGATATAAAACAAGCTCGTCTTAATCTTTAAGGTTGTATAACTTATGGTGAATATCTGTATGATCTGGTTATTTTTAGATAATATATAGTTAAACTTAATAATATATTTTACTATCTAAAATCTGATTTTTTTATGTTAAAACATATACGAAAGTGTAGATAAAACTGGATATTATTCTATAACCGTAAAATTACTCTTGCTATTGTCAGATAAATAAAAACACCCAAAACATCTACCGCAGTGGTAATAAATGGCGCTGACATTAAGGCTGGATCTAAACCAAGACGACGAAACAAAAAAGGTAAAGCAGAACCTGAGACAGAGGCTAAAATCGCGATCGCAAATAAACTGATTCCCACAGAAAGCGCTACCCCGAAATTGCCTTGAAGAAAGTAAGCCCATAGGGTCACTACTGTTCCCAACATTAACCCCAGAACTGATAAAATTGCCTTTACCTGGGCAACAATTTTGGCACGCCGAGAGATGGGAGAATCCTTGCAAGTAATAGCCCAAGATTTAGAAATGCCCTATGCTACGGTGAAAACTTACGTAAAATTAGCCCGTAAAGCACTCAAGCAATTATGAAGAAGGGGGGCGGGGGTGCAAAGGGGAAGGAAAATCTCACTGCAAGTACTCTCCTGTGCTCCTTTGCTCCTCCGCCCCTCTGTTGCCTTAATTTATCGGTCATTACTATGTACGAGTTAACACCTCTAAGTTATGCCCATTGGGATCAAAAAAATAGAACCCACGCCCACCTTGGCGATGATTGATCTGGCCTTTGTTTTGATGTTGGGGATCGCTGCTATATTCCAAACCTGCTTGTTTGACTCGTGCAAAAATCGCGTCAAATTCATCATCGCTGACATGGAAAGCATAGTGATGTGACTCAAATTCTTCCCTGTCGGCAAAGTCAAAGGTTAGTGTGTCATTAACCCGTACCACGGCAAAGTGAGAGGCAGGTGGATCGACCTTTAAACCAAAAATCTTAGCAAAGAACTGTGCTGATGCTTCTTTATCATGTACAGGCACAATTGTATGGTCTAGGGTAAGCGCCATATCATACCTCCAAAATGGCTAGTACCAGTTCATTAACTCAAATAAAAAACTTTCGTAGTGAGGACTTTAGCCCCCAAGCTCAGAGCGAAAGCCCTGACTACAAACGTCTTATCTTTAGTATAGAATTCCAAAAAACCAGCGGCAGCATGAGATTTGTGCCTGATGTGCGACTAGTAAAAAATATAAGTAGTCATTAGTCATTAGTCATTAGGGATAAACACCAGGCTTTCTGAGAAGTTGCCTTTGAGATGGAGTCAAATCCGGGTAATCATCAGCATTATAAAAGTCTCTTAACCAGGCTAATGGATAAGGGGAATACTTATAAAATAGTGTCCGACGCTCATGTGTTCCCCGCCAAGGAATAGTACCGTGAGTTAAAGCCTCAGTAAAAATGATGGCGCTTCCTGCCTTGACAGTAACTGCCTGTACACAAGCATTAGAAAATTCCAGGCTGCGCCATTTCTCCGGCAAAGGCAGATTACTTTTGTGGCTACCAGGAATGCAACCAAATCCCCCCTCACCGGGATGCACATCAATGAGTTCGTAAGCAACGGCAGTTAAGCCATTGTACATCCTGCCATTTTTAAATTGATAATATTGGCATGGATCGTAGGGAGTTCCGCCCCCATGCAAGCTAGGGCCAATGGGGCCAAGACCTTGACGGATAATGTGAACATAGTCATGATCTAGGCGAAACTGCTCTCCTAGTAATTCAAACAGATAAGGAGCGATCGCTCGATTATCGATCAGATCCTGGAAAGGCTGACCCCACGGCAATAAACCATCAAAGCGCAAAAATGCTGCTTCTGCTTTATCTTGAATTGCAATCTGCTGATCCAACACTGCTTGAAGGGCTGCAATCTGCTCAGTGCTAAGAGCATTTTCAACCACCAAGAATCCTTGTAAGTCAAAAAGATATCGTTCTAATTCGGTCATGAAACTGTCGCTGGTTGAGAAGTTACAGGCGAAAACAATTAATACTATTACACTTTAGAAAAAATTGACTTAAAAGGCAGAGGGTAGGAGGCAGGGAAGGGGACAAGGGGACAAGGGGGCAGGGAAGGGGGCAAGGAGGCAGGGGGACAAGGGGACAGGGGGAGAGTTAGAACTGCAACATCTATCTCAAAGACTCGTTCATCTCCCTCAAAGACTCATTCACGAGTATCAAAGACTCGTTCATCTATCTCAAAGACTCGTTCATCTCCCTCAAAGACTCATTCACGAGTATCAAAGACTCGTTCATCTACCTCAAAGACTCATTCACGAGTATCAAAGACTCGTTCATCTACCTCAAAGACTCATTCACGAGTATCAAAGACTCGTTCATCTACCTCAAAGACTCATTCACGAGTATCAAAGACTCGTTCATCTCTCTCAAAGACTCATTCACGAGTATCAAAGACTCGTTCATCTCTCTCAAAGACTCATTCACGAGTATCAAAGACTCGTTCATCTCTCTCAAAGACTCATTCACGAGTATCAAAGACTCATTCATCTACCTCAAAGCCTCATTCACGAGTATCAAAGACTCGTTCATCTCCCTTACAACCTCATTAATCCACCTTTGAGCCTTATTAATCTCTTTCGCAACTTCACACTTCCCTGTCAACTTCCCATGCGCCCTGCTCCCTGCTCCCTGCTCCCTGCCCCCTGCCTTTCTTTAATCGTACACTTGCGGGTTAACGCAATAAGGTAGACGATCGCCTTTGAGTCCAGCAATGAGGTTGGCGATCGCAATTGTTGCCATCTTTGAGCGTGTCTGGCGGCTGGCACTGCCAATGTGAGGCGTGATAATTAAGTTATCTAAGGTTAGTAATGGGCTATCTTTTGGGATCGGTTCTGGTTCTGTAACATCCAAAGCAGCTGCGGCAATTTGGTTTTGGGAGAGTGCGTGATACAAAGCATCTTGATCAATAATGCTTCCCCGTGCCGTGTTAATTAAGATAGCCGATGACTTCATGAGAGCAAACTGGCGATCGCTAATCAAATGATAGGTGTCATCTGAGGCAGGGGTATGAATGGTGATAAAATCAGATTTTCGTAATAAAGTTTCTAAAGGTACAAACTCTACATTTAAGGTTTTTTCTAATTCCGAATCACTTTGATGTCTATTTGTATACAAAATTTTCATATCAAAACCATGAGCGCGCCGAGCAACTCCTTGACCAATGCGCCCCAACCCAATAATGCCTAAAGTAGCACCTGCAACATTCGGCCCTAGTAATAAGTCTGGTTCCCAAGTTTGCCACAAACCTGCACGAGTAAATTGATCCGCCTCCACTACTCGCCGTGCTGCTGCCATTAATAACGCCCAGGTTAAATCTGCGGTCGCATCTGTCAACACCCCAGGAGTATGCCCAACGGGAATTTTTTGTGCAGTAGCAGCCGCTATATCAATATTGTCGTAACCGACCGCCATCTGGCTGATGACTTTCAGCGAGGAGTTTTCTATTAATTGGCGATCAATTTTGTCAGTCAGCAGACACAAAAATCCATCTACATTCTGTGCTTTTGCCAGTAAAACTTCATAGGGTGGTGGTTGGCGTTCTGGCCAGACTTCAACAGAGGCGATTGCGCTCCGCGCAGTGCCAGAGGCAATCGCATATAGTTGTTCTAATTCAGTAGGAAGGCGGCGAGTGATAAAAACTTTAGCTAGAGACATAAATAAATGTTTTTTGAGCGTCACTGATGTGGCATGAAATAGCTAGCTATAATCCAATAGTTACAGCATACAAAGTAATTTGTATGCTTGCGGCAAAATCAAGTAAGACCGGATTGCTCTCGCACTGGGGAGGCGGTTTGCGTAAAACAAGTATAAATTACGATACGGCAATTTTCGGCAGCCGGAAACTTTCTCTGAGGTGGCATCTTGTGCTACTTGTAGCAGGGGCATTACTGCCAGTTGTTCTGTTTGCGATCGCCGTTGTACATGAACTGTCGCTCAGGGAGCAGCAGGCGTCCGAGCGCCGTCTGGTTCTGGCGGCGCGCAGCCTCGCCACAGATGTAGAGCGCGAGACTTCAAGCGCGATCGCCACGCTTCAAGCACTGGCAGCCTCTGAGCGGCTAGAACAAGAAGACTTCAAAGCCTTTTATACTGAGGCGCAGCGCATGGCGAAGACGCAGCCGACTTGGTTGGGTGTGATTGTCCTGACGCCAGACGGACGCCAAGTCCTGAATACCTCTTTTCCTTTCGGCATCTCCCTACCCCCGGTGAACGAGCCTGAGAGTTTGCGGCGTGTTGTCCAAACACACCAACCGACGGTGGGTTACCTTGCTCTAGGGCGTCTCAAGCAAAGCTGGGCCTTCCCGATTCGCGTTCCGGTAATGCGTGATGGCGAACTACGGTATGTGCTAACTGCCGTCATCACCCCAAAAGCACTCACCAGCGTCATTGCATCCCAGACACCTACGGATGGGGAGTGGACGCGTACAGTCGTAGACGGTCACGGCATCGTTGTAGCCCGCACTCGCAATCCCGATCGCTTTGTGGGAAAGCCAGGTACGCCGTCTTTCCTCAAGCGAATCAGAGAAAAAACTGAGGGGGTTTACCGCGAAAGCACTTTGGAGGGAGCGCAAGTGTACCTCGCCTTCAGCCGAACCAATTTCTCGCACTGGACAACCGCCGTTGTCGTTCCCGTCGAAGTCATTGAAGGCCCGGCACGCCGCGCAATGTTGCTCGTCGTTAATTCTGGCTTGGCGTTGCTCGTGGTAAGTGGCATGGGTGCGTTTGTCCTCTCACGGTCAATTTCTCAAGGCATCACCTCGGCGGCGGCTGCCGCAGAAGCACTTGCCAAAGGTGAATACCTGAGCATTAAACCTTCGTCTATTAAAGAAGTAGCCTTGTTAGGCGAGTCCCTAGAGTTTTCTGCTGCCCTGCTGTCGCAGCGGGAGCGGGAACGGGACGAACACCTGGCGCGGGCTGAAGCCGCACGAGTTGAGGCGGAGAGCGCTAGCCGCCTCAAGGACGAGTTTTTAATCACCGTCTCCCATGAACTCAGAACTCCTTTAAACGCCATCCTTGGCTGGGCCCAATTGCTACGCACTAGGCAGATTGCTGAGGACAAGACACAACGGGCGCTAGAAACCATTGAGCGAAATGCGAAAGCCCAAGCCACACTGGTGGATGACCTCCTCGACACATCGCGGATTATCACTGGGAAATTCCACCTCGAAACAAAGTTGCTAGACTTAGCCACTGTGGTTGTCAGTGCGATCGATTCGGTGCGTCACACCGCCGAAGCCAAAGGTATCGATCTCAAACTGCAACTTACCGCGGACGAGTCACTTGTTTTAGGAGACCAGAATCGGCTCCAGCAGGTAGTATGGAACCTCCTCTCAAATGCGGTTAAATTCACGCCCTCCTGTGGGCAGGTAGAAGTGGAACTGAGGCAGGCTGATTCACAAGCCGAGGTCATAGTGCGCGACACTGGTGTGGGTATGAAGCCAGAATTTTTACCACACGTCTTCGATCGCTTCCGTCAGGCTGACGGCTCGACTACAAGAGAATTTGGGGGCCTGGGATTAGGACTGGCGATCGTCCGTCATTTGGTCGAACTGCACGGCGGGACTGTGCAGGCTGATAGCGACGGCAAGGGGAAGGGGGCAACTTTCACTATTAAACTTCCTTTAGTTACCCGTCAAGAAAACATTATTACCCCGCCGAAGGTAGCTGTGAATGATACATCTTCACCGCATAAAAGTTCGCACGAGTTTCAGGGAGTGCGGGTGCTTGTGGTTGACGACGAGCCAGACGCTCAAGCTCTCGTTGCAACAGTGCTGACGCAGCAGGGGGCTGAAGTACGAACCTGTGGTTCAGCAGCCGAGGCTTTCAAGGAAGTAATTACCTGGAAACCCGACGTAATTCTTTCTGATATCGGTATGCCACAGGAAGACGGCTACGATTTTATCGGCAAGGTCAGGGAATGGGAGATCAAGGCGGGTGGTAAGATTCCAGCCGCAGCGGTCACCGCCTTTGCACGCCCCGAAGATAGAATTAAAGCGATCGCCTCAGGTTACCAGACCCACATCCCCAAGCCTATCGAATCGGCAGAGTTGACCGCTGTAGTGGCGAGTCTTATATCAATTAAAATCTAGAAATTATTAATGGATAAATCTACATCTATAGGACTCATATTTGATTTTTGAACAAAATTCAGTACACCTTTATTCCTTCTTCCCAGTCCCCAATCCCCAGTCCCTTACCTCTACGAGTGATTCAGAAATCAAATCGGATTGCTATAGGCAAAAAAGCTAATACAGTAGGCGCGGATTGCTGAATCAACTGTCGCAATCGTTAAGCCATGTTGTAAAGCCTGACAAATTAGCATTCTATCAAAAGGATCTTTGTGCAATGATGGTAGACTAGCAAGTTGAGAAACGCTGCCTTCATCTAAGTCAAGATTTGCAATTTGATGGCGATCGCGTTGTTTGGGAAGATAAATTTCAGGAGATTCTGGTAGTGGTAGTTTGCCTAGTTGATATTTGACTATGCACTCCCATATTGAAACAAAACTCAGATAAACTGTGTTATCTGGAGCGCGAATGGCATCTATAACATCTATTGATAGCCGATTATCACCACTGATAAACCATAAGAAAATATGAGTGTCTAGAAGAATTTTCATCCGCCCTCAAACGCATTTAAAATATCTTCAGGTAAAGGTGCATCAAAATCATCAGGTACTGTAAATTCTCCAGCACACAAACCAAATGGACGTTGTTGTTTATTGGTGGTTGTAATTGGTTTTAATTCAGCAATTGGTTTATCTGCTTGGATAATAATAAAGCTTTCACCTGCCTCAACTTGATTAAGGTATTTCAAAGGATCTTGTTGCATCTCATCTACTGTGACTCTCTGCATTTGAGTATTTCGGTGTAGTGGTATGGGGATAGTGCATTGCCACACTCAATTGTAGTGCGATGTCTGACGACTCACCATTTTGTGTTTACATGCTTTGCAAATATTAAAAAACTGCACAAATTAAGTGTAAATTTAAAATAAAATATATACAGCTTTCTTATTTATTGGTTGATGTCTCAAAAGATTCAAAGATATTTTATTCAAAAAACTCCTGGAGTTTGCGGAGGTAATGCACGCATCCGCGATACTCGGATTGCTGTTTGGACTCTAGTTTCTTTTCGCCAACAAGGAGCTTCTGACGAAGAATTATTGAGAAATTATCCGACGTTAACAGCCGAAGATTTAGAGGCAGCTTGGTCGTATTATAAAGAACATCCACAGGAAATTGACCAAGTTATAGCTGACGACGCATAACATGACTAAGTTTTATGCTAATGAAAATTTTCCTCTCGATTTAGTTCAAGAGTTACGTCAGCTTGGCTATGATGTGCTGACATCCTATGAAGCTGGACAAGCAAATCAGTCGATTAGCGATGAAGAAGTATTAAACTTCGCTCATGAGCAGGAGCGAGTTGTGATTACTCTCAATAGAGAAGATTTTATTAGCCTGCATAAACAAGGTCAACAGCATAGTGGCATTATAATTTGTAAGGAAGATAGAGATTATAAAAAACAGAGTGAGATTATCTCCGAGTTTATAATTCAGAATACCCAACCGTTAAGATGCAGGTTGATTAGAATCAAAAAACGAAATCAAAAAGGGTCTTCTACACAAGTATTTGTTGTACAAGGATATTAAAGCTTAATTTTATTTTGATTTAGTGCGAGCGTACTTTGTGAGTATTGATTAAAGCGATAGTAAAAATCAATAATTAGTCTGAATTATGATTAGAGGAATCTCACCTCAAAAAACAAACTAATTAACTAAAATTATTTTCAGTATAATTAATATCACATAAGTTTAAGTACTTGTATAAAATTGAAATAATTTGTATCGACTATTTTTGTTGATACATATACGTTAATAGTTCAAAACATTCATAAAGTGTTAAATCAAGGGTAAAAATGTCAAGTATTGGCACTTCTTCTCAAGAAACAGCAAAAGATTTTATTGCAGATATTATAGAAAAACTGCAAGCTCAGCGTGGTAATAAATTCATATTTCTTTTGGTCGGTCGTACAGGAGTTGGAAAATCAAGCACTATAAATAGCTTGATGGGTACAGAAATTGCCAAAGTTGGGGATTACGAACCGACAACAATGGAGATTAAACCTTATAACTCTGACATCAAGGGAGTCAACTTTACAGTTATAGATACACCTGGTCTTTGTGATGATATTGAGGAAGCAGGTAATGATTATAAGTACCTAGAACTCATGCGTTCAAACGTTAGCCAGGTTGACTCAATGTGGTTTGTCAGTCGTTTAGATGAGACCAGGGTTACTAGCGACGAAAAACGAGGAATCAAGCTGATTTCTGAGGCATTTAAGTCAACTATTTGGCAAAACGCTGTTATTGTATTCACATTTGCAGGAAATATTGATGCATCAAAATATGAGCTTGCACTGAAGAAAAGAACCGAACTTATTCGTAACGAGATAGCAAAATACACAGGAATTGGCATAGCAAATAACATCCCATCAGTCGCGGTAGATAACAAAAGTGAAACAACTCCAGATGGAGAAAAATGGCTTGCTGAACTTTACACACAGGTGTATGCCAGAATGTCTGCTAAAGGTGCGGCTCCATTCTTAATGGCAACTGTCGAGCGCGTAAAACCACCAAAGAAGGAAAAAGAAGTAGTAAAAGAAGTTATTTACGTACCAACACCTGTAAGAAATCCTGACCCTGAAGAGACTGCAAAATATAGTAGACCAATTGAGCTTAATGATAGGCAAGCTGAAATAGTCCGAAATAAGACTTCAGATGTCTTGCAATTCACAGTTGCAGGAGCAAGCGTAGGGGCTGCATTTGGAGCTATAGCTGGGCCTGCTGGCGCTGCTATCGGAGGTGCAATTGGTGGGGTAATAGGATTTTTTGGTGGATTGTTTGGAAAATGATGCGTAAATTTTTACTGTTTGGGCGTACAGGTGTAGGTAAATCAAGTTTCGTAAATACTACTTTTGGTGATTACATTGCTGAGACTTCAGAATTTGAAGCCTGCACAAAATTTGTTGAACATTATGCTTACGATACACCTTTAGGCAATGTATCCCTTATAGATACACCCGGATTAGCTGAAGATGATGAGGCGTGTGATGAGGCATACTTATCTTTAGTAAAAGCTAAAGTTGATTTAGATGAAATTTACGCGACAATCTATGTGAGCCGTCTTAACGAAACGCGTTTTCGTCCTGATGAAAAGCGGACACTACGCCTTTTAACTAATCGGCTAGGTGCATCTATTTGGGATCGTTCAATACTTGTTTTGACTTTTGCTGCATCTGTACCTGAAGAGCAACGTGAGGAAGCCACTTCTAGGAGAATTTTACATATTGAGGAGTTTCTACAAACTCTGACTTTAGAAAATAGACTAGTACCCCAATTCAGAAAGTTTCATGAATACTGGCTGGTAGATAATATCGTGAGTAATTGGGCTGAAGATGGAGTATCTGCTTTATCACTCCTGACAGCCTGAATTGCCATTATCTCATTTGTCCTACCTTCAATAAATAATTCTAAGGCAGGCGAAATGCCTGCCCCACAATAAAATACAATTAACCTAACCCAGACTTCAAATCACTCAACGCCTGATTCAACGCCTCTGGTAACTTACTTGCATCGCGTCCGCCGGCTTGGGCTAAATTTGGTCTTCCACCGCCGCCACCACCGCAAATTTTGGCGATCGCACCGATAAATTTACCTGCTTGCAAACCTTTCTTATTCACCTCTGCACTGAAAGCTGCAACTAAGCTAACTTTATCAGCTTCGGGAACTGAACCCAGCACCACCGCACCGTTACCGAGTTTTTGCAATAAGCGTTCGGCTGCGGTTTTCAATGACTCTGGATCAACGTCATCGAGTTGGGCAACGATAACTTTATAATCGCCCACAGATTCAGCTGTTTGCAGCAAGCTGTCAGATTTGGCGATCGCTAGCTGTGATTTGAGAGTTTCCAGTTGTTTTTGGCTGGTTCTCAGCTCGTTTTGCAGAGTTGTAATTCTCTCTGGTAGTTCTTCGGGTTTAACTTTAAAGCGATCGCTTAAATCTTTGACTACTTTATCCCGTAGATTAAGATAATCTAGCACTGCTGGGCCAGAAACAGCTTCAATGCGTCTTACCCCAGAAGCCACACCAGCTTCTGAAATAATCTTGAAGACGCCAATCTCCGCAGTATTACTCACATGAGTCCCACCGCATAGTTCCATCGATACGCTAGGGAAGTCAATCACCCGCACTTCGTCACCATATTTTTCTCCGAACATGGCGATCGCACCTCTAGCTTTGGCTTCTGCTAAAGGTAATACTTCTACTTTTGCACTGTGAGCTTCAGCAATCCAACTATTTACCTGTTCTTCAATTTGCTGGACTTCCTCTGTTGTCAAAGCACGGGGACAGTTGAAGTCAAAGCGCAATCTGTCAAAGGAAACGAGGGAACCTGCTTGCGATATCCCTTCATCAACAATTTTCTTTAACGCTGCTTGCAGTAGATGAGTTGCGGTATGGTTAGCTTGCAGGCGACGGCGGCAAGCGCGATCAATTTGGGCAGTTACAGTATCTCCTACTCGGATTGTACCGCGCTCGATGCGTCCGAAGTGAACAAAGAAATCGGATTCTTTTTTCACGTCATCAACGCGAACTACAACACCATCGCCGGAGATATAACCGCGATCGCCTATTTGTCCCCCAGATTCGGCATAGAATGGGGTCTGATCCAAGACGATTTGCACATCTGTCCCGGCTTCTGCTTCCTCTTGGGTAACACCAGCTACCAGTAATACTTCAACTTTCGCAGTTGCCGCAGGTTGGGTATAACCTAAAAATTCGGTAGTCTGGATGTGTTCTGCTAGTTTGTCGAGAGAACCTTGCACAGTTAAATCGATGGTTTCGTGTGCTGCTTTGGCACGTTCCACCTGTTTTTGCATTTCGGCATCAAATCCCGCTTCATCGACGGTAAGATGATTTTCCTCTGCAATTTCTTGTGTGAGTTCTAAGGGGAAACCGTAGGTATCATAAAGAGTAAAAGCACTTTCACCACTAATTTCGGTTTTTCCTTGCTGTTTCACCTGTTGGATAATTTCCTCTAGCAGTTTTTCACCTCTGTCAAGGGTTCTGAGGAAATTGGCTTCTTCTCTTTGCAGTTCAGCTTTAATTGCTGCTTCCCGTTTTCGCACATTGGGGTAAGCTGATTCGGAAAGAGCGATCGCGGTTTCGGCAACTTGGGTAGTAAATTCTCCAGAAATGCCAATTAATCGTCCATGACGTACCACCCGCCGAATTAATCGCCGCAGTACATAACCTCGCCCCACGTTGGAAGCGCGAATTTCATCAGCGATCATGTGGACGACAGAACGAACATGATCGCCAATGACTTTCAGGGAGACTTTAGTTTTCTCGTCGCTGCTGTGGTAGTCAATCCCTGCAATTTGCGCTGCTGTTTGAATAATCGGGAAAATTAAATCAGTTTCGTAGTTATTCGGCACTTTTTGCAGGATTTGCGCCATCCTTTCCAAACCCATGCCGGTATCGATGTTCTTGTTTTGCAGAGGTGTTAAATTACCATCTGCATCCCGGTTGTATTGCATGAATACAAGGTTGTAGAACTCGATAAACCGCGAGTCGTCTTCTAAATCAATGTTGTCGTCGCCGCGTTCTGGGTGGAAGTCGTAATATATCTCAGAACAAGGGCCACAAGGGCCAGTAGGGCCTGATACCCAAAAGTTATCCTCTGCACCCATACGCTTGATTCTTGCTGCTGGGACACCGATTTGATCGCGCCAAATTGCAAAGGCTTCGTCGTCTTCCTCAAAAACGCTGACGACGAGGTTTTCTGGGGAGAAGCCAAAGACTTTGGTGGAGATTTCCCAACCCCAGGCGATCGCTTGTTCTTTAAAATAATCACCAAAGCTGAAATTACCCAGCATCTCAAAGAAAGTATGATGCCTTTTGGTGCGTCCTACATTTTCGATATCGTTGGTGCGGATACACTTTTGGGATGTGGTAGCCCGCTTAAATTCCGGCGTGCGCTGTCCTAAGAAGATGGGTTTAAATGGTAGCATCCCCGCGATCGTCAGCAGCACAGTCGGATCTTCAGGCACAAGAGAGGCGCTTGGGAGAATCTGGTGTCCGCGTCCAGCAAAAAAGTCAAGGAATAAGGCGCGAATTTCGTTACCGCTGAGGTAGTGGGGATTTAAAGACATGGGTGTTTACAGAATTAGTGTCAATAAACTGGGGAATGCTGACAGAGGATCATTCGTCGCTTTTACAGAAAAAGTATGCCGCACGAAAGGACATCTGTGCCACACTTTCGTTGCTTTTGAGTAGTTCGTCTCAGTGTATTTGCATATATACCTTTATATCTATATATTGTTGCATTTTGTTTGATTTTGCAGCCATCAACTTTTGACTGGTAAAGCAGCTATGTACTCCTATTATCTACTAACGAAATCACCTAACCCAGGTAGGATGAGCAATCTCGCTGGAGGCGATAAAATCAAATATTAAGAATAAATTAAAATTTTTTTTCTGAGGTAACTAATGGCATTAAAACTGAGTGTACCTAATATTGCTTGTGAAAGTTGTGCAACAAAAATTACCGACTCCATCCATGTAATGGAACCTGATGCAAAAGTTGACGTCGATGTCAAAGCTAAAACTGTTACTGTAGAAGCCGCCGCATCCGAGGAATCTATCAAACAGGTAATCGTTGCTGCTGGTTACCCCATTGAAGGTTATTAATATTCTCCTAATAACTACTGCCAATAATCAATAATTGGATTACAACCTGATAGTAACAGCACGATGTGTTTATATTATTGTCCGTCCCTTAAAAACTCGGGCAATAACTTATTTATGCAAGAGAAAATTGAGAAAACTTTTAAGTTTTTTGATGGCTTATGTATAATTACTGAAGTGTTTCACTAAATCTTTAAGTCAAAATTTAAAGAACGATAAATATACCGAAAAACCATGAGTAACTCCCAGTGAGACAAGTGTAAAAGCCTTAGTTCATAAAGCTTTTACTGTTTCAGCGCTAAATTGAAATAAGTCTATTATGCTGATAAAGTAAATCAGTAATTTAAGGGATAACTAATTTTATAGCTTTAGCAAATATATCGGTTTTTACGGGCAAATTAAAACTTTAGAAATTTTTAAATATTTAAGCTCAGTATTTTTTTCCAGTTATTATATGCTTAATCTTATCAACCATTGTTTGGAATAATTTCCCCGAAATAATCAGACCTGAGAATTACATAAACATTTTTATATGCTGGAGGAATATTCAGTAAAAATACTGTTTCAAAAAATTTGCTAAAAAGCACAAAGTAGGTTCAGAAGTTTATTTCATAGTAATTATATTTGAGGTAAATCGTTAAAATGAGTTTAAAATTGAGAATAAAATGGGAATAGGGGAGTAAAACAATTCATATAGGGTAATTTTTCCTAAATAAAAATACTGAATATATACAGTATTAGTTAAGCAAAAACAGTAAGTTTTAGCAGGGTCATATCTTTGAATTTGAAATAAGGCAAAAAGCAAAGCAATGAATATTTCAATTCTGGTCTTTGGGAGTAATAAATTTCTCGCCACACTTCCAGATCAGATCCGTTATGCAACCGCTTTTAGTGTAGAAGTTATTGCCAATGTAGATCAGGCTGTTTTGCGTATTAAAACTACGCCGCCCGATATAATACTTGTGCAGGCTAGTTTAGATGGCAGTATAGAATTGTGCTGTTGGTTAAAAGACCAAGCCAACCTATCTTGGATATACTGTATTCTCTTGGAAGATCGTTCTCAGCAAATAATTAATAGACGTAAGAACGGCTGGGAGTGGGAGTTAGAGATGACTTCCTCTGCATTAAAACAAGGAGCCGATGCTTATATTTGGCAAATTCCTGAGGGAAAATCAGACTATACATTGGCAGAGGTAACTGCTAACCATCGTCTAATACTAGCTCAATTAACTGTTGGTTTGCGTAAAGCGAAAAAATATCGTGATTTGATCCGGACAAATGATTTATTATCAGCAATAGCGTTAGCTGATTCGTTAACCGAATTAAACAATCGTCGCGCTTTGGAATGGGACTTACCCAGGCAAATTAAAAAAGCCCGTGATAAAGCAATTCCGCTGAGTTTAATTATTCTAGATGTAGATTATTTCAAAAAAGTTAATGATAATTATGGACATTTAGTTGGCGATCGCCTGTTACAGTTATTGTGTATTCGGCTGCGAAATAATTTGCGTTTTCAAGATACTCCCTTCCGCTATGGTGGTGAGGAATTCGTTATTCTTCTAGCTAATACAACTGGTGAAGAAGCACTTATAGTAGCGCGTCGTCTTAATCGCATAGTTAGTGAACAACCATTTACAATTAATAATCAACTTACTATTGATGTCACGATTAGTTTAGGCACTGCCTGTCTGCAAACTGAAGATGATGATCAAGGTGTAAGTTTATTAAATCGTGCTGATCAGTGCTTGCTAGAAGCTAAAGCAACTGGGCGGAACAAGGTTATTTGTTGGGATTACTTATCACGTGTCCCTTATTTGAAAGCTGCTTCTTCGTAATAATTTTGAGTGCTGAGTAATTAATTTGCAAGTTCAGCACTCTTAATGGCGCTTTGACACTCAGCCACTGAAGCGCGTTGACGCATGGCTTGGACTAAGACTTCGTAACTAGACCAATTTTCTTGTAGCAGGGTTTTTGCTTGCAAAGCATGAAACCGCTGTTTTTGCTGAAAACTAGACACAGAAAAACCCAAATTTGTCAATACTCCTGCTAGCTTGCTTTGATCATCTGCCCCACCTTCAGTATTTTGGAAAACCAGATTTTCAGCAGCAATACCTGCCATCCAAACAGTGCAGTAACGATCTAGCATTTGAGCGCTAATTTTGCCTACCTGCAATTGAGATGCTAATTCACCATCATCAAAAGTAACACCACCTTGACCTGGCTGCCCCTGTTTCCAAGCTTCCCAAGCGCTGAGAGTATAACCAGTCACGGGAATACCCAATAGGTGTGCTACGAGGAAATGTCCTGCTTCGTGGTGGATAATGCGATCGCGGTGTTCTGGAGAAAAACCCGCAATCCAATCAAGAAGTAGAGTTCCTCCCTTACCTTGCAAACTAAAACTGTCGAAAGTCGCTATTCCCAAAATGGTGAAGGTAGCAAGGGCTGGTACTGCTGGGGATAAGTTAATTAATGGCCCCAGCAGTACTGACATGGTCATAAGAAAGATAGATATGGCAATTAAATTGAAAGCAGTTTGATTCATTGCGAAGTTTTCTAAATGCAGCTTAATATATCTTTATTATGAAGCAAGACTAGCTGCACATCACGCATATCCACACCTTTTCAGCTTCATCAAAAAGAGTACCTAAACAGTTCGACCGCGATGTTCGGTTTTAATCCAACGCGATCGCTGTTTTTGCACACACATTCTTAAAGTTACTACCATCATCACAGGAATCCAATGCACCATGTAGAGAGAGCCTTGAATGGTTGCCCAAAGCAAAGATAATCCTCGTAAACTTTGAAATTGGTAAAGT
This sequence comes from Mojavia pulchra JT2-VF2, assembly GCA_019359325.1. Taxonomy (GTDB): domain Bacteria; phylum Cyanobacteriota; class Cyanobacteriia; order Cyanobacteriales; family Nostocaceae; genus Mojavia; species Mojavia pulchra. The sequence goes on from JAHHHN010000017.1 coordinate 107,278, forward strand.
CCGGTGATGAAAGCAACTGTTAAAATTATGCTGAGTAAGGTTTGGAGTGGCAGCAGAACTGGGCGATCGCTATAAAATATTGTCCAAAATAAGTCAGGAATAAGTCCAATTGGCAGCAGAAATTGCAATATAAAAAATAATATTAAATCGATTTCTTTAGCCTTGCCCAAAGTTAGGATTTGGGGAAAGTAGTCGAGGTAACGCTGATAGCCACCTTCAGCCCAACGACAATGTTGTCGCCAAAGATTTCTCCAATTAGTTACGCCTTCTTCTTGAATTGCCGGAACTGCGACAAACTCAATTTCTGCGCCTACCAAATAAATTTTGAAGCAGAGATCCAAATCATCGGTAACTGTGTCCTCATTCCAACCGTTGAATTTTTCTAACAGTTCTCGCCGAACTAACATCCCATTACCCCGAAGTTCAGCCATTCCGCCAATAGCAATGCGGTGGGTTTGCACAAAGCTATCACAAAGCATTTCCATCTGCTGACAACGAGTCAGAAAATTGGTATCTGCGTTGATAATTTTTTTTCGCGCTTGCACTGCACCAGTACTTTTATTTTGGAACAGAGGTACTGTTTGCCGCAGAAAATTGGCAGGAAGCAAAGCATCAGCATCGCTGATTAAAATAATCTCTCCTTGCGTAAATGGAAAAACTGCATTCAGCGCCCCTGATTTACCACCTTTTGATTCCCGTTGATGAACTTGTAGTGACGGAAATTGAGTTTGTAATTGCCTCAAAATCTGGGGAGTTTCATCGGTACTGCCATCATCAACGACCCAAATATCTAGGCGATCGCTGGGATAATTCAATTGGAATAAGCTGTGAACTAAATCAGCCAAGACTGCACTTTCATTTTTAGCAGGAACTAAAATGGAGACTTGCGGTAAGTAAGCATCACTCTCAACTACTAAAGTGGTTGGTTTTGCCAGCAGCATTCGTAGCGTTTGCACAGTAAAAACGAGCGTTAATCCCACCATGAACCACTGTGTCTCTGGTCGCCAGTGCAGCAAACTCACAAAACCCCAGGTCAGTATCACTACTAAGGTTGCCTTGAGACGGCGATCGGAACTTGGCTGATAGATACTGCTTGCCACTTTCTACTAATTCTCCAAAATAAAGATACAGATTAAACCTGGAAACCCAGATTAAATCTGACTTTCTTAATTACAAATTACGAATTACTAAGTTCCTTCGGTTGGCGACGTAATACTAGCATCATGATTACTCCCAGCAGAAAACCACCTATTCCAGCTGCAACTGCCACAATCCACCTCACCTGCTGGGCAGCATTCAGTACTGGGTTATCTAAGAGGTTGGACGAGAAATGCAACGATTGAATCGTCCATTTATCTTGTAATTTTTGCAACACTGCTGTCCACCGCATCGCCATAGTACGGACGTTACCATCTTTGAAAGAAAAAGTGGCGATCGCATCTCCGGCAGAAACAACTGTCTCTGAAGAGAGAAACGTTCTGACAGGATCTCCCTTTAAAGCCATTTTGATATCTTGAATCGAATTGGAAAACTGCTGATTCCAGTACTTCTCAAACTCAGGCACTTTGTGAAAAACTTGGTTATCAACTGTTGTGATCGTGAAGCTTGGGTGCAAATAAGGTTCAATTTTGGAAAAATCGCGCGTGTTCAAGGCTTGCAAGGCAATTTCCCGCGTGCCGATAATCGTGTTAATCTCTTGTTGGCTAGTGTCTGCCAGAGCATACTGGGGTATATTCCAAATTGCCAGCACTAATAAAACACTCCAAAGTAGCTGAGTGCATCTGTATCGGTTTGCCCATCTTTGTTTTATCATGTAAACAACCTGTACATGGGGTTACAATTACGGATGTTTTTTTAACACTATTAAACAGGATGGATTTAAAACTGTTATCTAGTCAACTAAATATTAAGTTCTGTCAAAAGGAAGAGAAAAAATAATTCTCTACTTTTGAAATCCAATTTATTTAAATTTTATATTTTAATAAACAACAATAACTTTAATAAATTTATAAAAACTTTATCAAACATAATTTAGTCCATAATCGCTTCAGATTAGGACAAAAACTAATTAACCATTATTGAATTCTTGAATGAACAAATCATTCAAGAGCGATAATAATTTTGCGAATAAATCCAGAACAAATAGGCTATGGAGGTGCAATCAAGGATACAATTATATACCTTTGTTGAATTGACTTCTGTGAGAAGATGCCCTAACCCATGAGATGGGATTTTCCGCAAAATTTTAATCTTGAGACTCCTCAGAAACAGGTTCCGATTCGGTTTCAGGTTTTGTTTCTACTTTTACTGGAAGTTTAACGGGTTTGGGGCCACGCGCTAGTGCAGGATTAATCTGCTGCTTGTTTTCATCCTTAAAGGATGCTTTTTTACCTTGACCAGATGAGCGATTACCTTTTGGTTTTGGGTTTGGGGTATTGGATTCAACAGGAGGCGTAAAATCCGATTTTTCGGAGTTATTGTCAGTATTTGCTTGGGACTGACGTTCTGATTTTTTGATTGGGCGTTCTACCATTGTTGTTTTTTGTAAAGTTATCTTTATGGTACATCGGTTTAGGGGTTGGCAAACTGTTGAGTAGCATTTTTTAAGGAGTTAGGTCGTGACAATTACTACTAAAGCAAAGATTGCTGCGAGTCTTTCTTTGGGAAACGCTAACGCCGCAATCCTCGAAGCTCACAAAATTACTGATGCCGTATTAGTTCTAAGTTGAGTGGGTAGCAGGATTAAGCCTTTGATATTCAATCCGCACGTGTTTAACATCAATTTGCTCAGATTCCAAAAACAAAAGATGCTCTACTTGATGTAATCCCAAATTTTCAAACTGTGCTAGTTCGGAGTTTGATAATGGCCATGGGGGCCCAGAAGGTTCGGCTTCCGTTTCCCGAATCCGAGTAATCACTAACAGTGTGCCACTTGAAGCGACGACAGAGGCGACCGAGGAGATAACTGAAGAACGCACGCTTAAGGGCAAAGCTTGAATATTGCGACATTCAAAAACCAAGTCAAAGGCAAGATGCCATTCTGAGGGAATTGCCAATAAATCTGCAATTACATAATTTACAGGCGAATTGGGAAATCGCTGCTGACACCAGCTAATAGCCGTAGAGGATATATCAAAGGCAGTTACCTCAAATCCTCGCTGTGCTAAAGCTTCTGCATCATCTCCCAAGCCGCAACCGATTACCAGTGCCTTTTGCCCTTGAGCAGATAGTTTGTGAGTAGTCAACCAATCTTGCAAATACGGGTGGGGAGTTAACTTTGCCCAAGGAACTTGTGCTGCATCACCTTTAGCTTCGGCATATAAAACTTCAAACCATGCTGATGGTTCTGATTTTTGTAACGCTTCTGTAGCTAACTGTTTAACAAGAAGCTGTAAATTTTCGGGTTGTTGTTCTAACATAAAAACCAATACTACTCCCTGATAACAAAGAGTACAAAAGAATAGACTGGCACAAAACCCTCAAACTAGGCATCATGCAGGGGTGCAGGGAGCAGGGGGAAAAAGGATTTTGCGGTTTTTGCACAGATGCGAGAATTATAACTAATTAGGCGGACATGATATTAAGCATTAATTAAAGTGCTTTACCACAACATAGTTGGTAAACCAGCAATCACAGAAGCAATACCTGTCCAGAGAGTAAAGCGCTCAATATCCACTTCATCTAAAGCATTACTCATTTGCTTAATTGCTGATAATAGAGCTGCTAGTAACAGCACAAAAAAAGCAATGTACCCTAAATTAATCATTACTCATCCTCACTATTTTTATAAGCAAGTAGTCATAATAGGTTTTTAACAAGCTATGGCAAGGTTTTTTTGTTTCCTATTTAGCACTTCATCAGAAAAAGTATTAAACAATGGAAAAATATCTACTTCAGATAACCAAATCATAGTTTCATAACCAACCCGGCCCATTTCTGGCTCCGACCCCATAGGCATCTCCACCAGATAAATCCAACTATCTAACTCAGGTCGGTAGTTTTTGATAATGCCTTTTCCACCGATAAACCCTACTATCTGACCTTCACTAAACTTAGGTAATATCAAAACCCTTGCAATTATTCTTTGTAATTCCTTTGATTTGAGGTTTGTGTTTGCTATAAAGTGTATATTGCAAAAATTAACTTAGAAGTTTAGTAATAATCATCTTTCTCTTTTCGTATTTCATCTCTATCTACAGAGAAGTGCTAAGTAAAATTTGTAAGTGATTCAGGTTATAAGTAAATTTGTATTTCACTTTTGATATATAGGTTTTGACGGTAAACCGTTCATTTATGGTGTGTTTAGCCTTTAATAAAATTCGTTTCAAATCTTACGAATTGCAGAGGTTAAGTTGTTACACACCTAACCTGTACATTTGGACAGCAGGGTGCAGCAGTGCAAAGCAGAAGGATTGATGCTTTTGCTCCAAAATCAACAATATGCAAGTTAAATATGCATTAACTTATAACTTGTCTTTCAAGATACATCAGTAAATATACTTAAGTTGCCAAATTAGTATTTCAAGCAATTACTAACTTTGCAATTGCGAAGAAGCATGAATTTACGTATTTTTATGGTTGCTATATTCTAAATTTACAGATGAGCATGGAGTATCTGAAGCGGCTTATCTCAAGCCATTTTATGTATATTTTAATTACGAATTACGGATTACGACTTACGAATTAATATTATGCCTCATTCATCGTTTGTAGGTTCCAGCCAGAAAAATGCTGCGACAAAGCGGGATATTAAGCAGGTTCCGTTTGTTGAACTTTTCAATCATCGGTTGCAGGGAGTTGTTTCTAGCGGTTCTGATATTGAAAGAGTTTATGTTTCTTTTTTTGAAGCGGTGACATTAGATTTTTATTGCAGCACAAATAATAACCGTCCCTGCGGGGGTTTACACGGTTACCCATGCAAGCATTTAGAAGCGGTGATGAAAGAAGCGATCGCAACTTATGGTATCGATCAAGTAATTAATCATCTCAAGGTTCCTGGTGATGTTAGTCAAATTACTTCCCTTGGAGATATTCTCAACCGTCGCGGTACGGTAAAAAAAGAACCTGCAAGTGAAGTTTTCAGCCGCTTTTTAAATTACCTGCGTTACCTAGAATTGGAAACATCAAATTCTCCCCTCCCCGAAATGAGTTGGTTTGTTTGACTTGAATTTTGAATTTTGAATTATTAACATGGCTTTCCCTGGCGCATTGCATCAATTAGGCGAAAGCAATCAAGTAGTATTCGATTTGATTGCTAGTTTAGATGAGTGTTTTATTATTGGTTTTGCTAATTTAGACGATCAACATCTCCAAACTTTGCAGGGTTTAGTGCGGGTATTTACTGGCACTCCGTTACAGCAATCATTGACTGATGCTGTGGCGGCAATTAGCTCAAATGAGTTTTTAGATAAGCATTTTGCAGTTTTAGCTAGTGCCCGCGCTGCAATTCAAGGAGCGCTATTTGATACATTAAAATCTCAAGTCAGGAGTTTGTTAGGACGTGGAGAAATAGCAGAAGCGGAGTTTGAAGAATCTAGTGAATCACCAAACAATGTCAAAGTTCTTTTAGCAAGTGTGCGTCACTGGTTAATGGAAATTGCTTTAGTAGGTTATGCACGTTTAGATACAGCAACTTTAGTTCATTTTGCTGGGACGCTGGAACAAATCCAAGCCGAACCTTTATTAATTAGACAAGCTGCTTTACTGACGGGATATTTTAATGAATTGATGCGTCATGTCCCGGTGGTTGATAGCCAAGGAATTCCTGTATACCGTTGGGTTGATTTATGGACGCAGGCGATGATAGGCACATTGCGCCCAGCTAATTTACCAAAATCGCAGCTTATATCGGGAAATTTAGAGATTTTAGGTTTAGATTTGCGTCAACACGCCAATTTAGTGAGCTTTACAGCTTATGGGTTGTTAGATGCAAATAATCAAACTCAGTTGGTGCGAGTTACCCAGTCAGCTTACAAGGTAGATGCAATAAATAACGAGCAAATTTGGTTATTGTTTCCCAATGCAACTGCTTTGCTTGATGCGTTTGCACAAACTCGGATATTACATCTCAAAGATACACCCTTGTTACCCACCGGAGATTTACTCTGGCAAAGTCAAGCAGAACTTGGTCAAAACTATAATTTGATGGAGCGTGCAGAGAAATTTTTTGCTGAGAATGCAGGTAATAGCCTAGTTTATTCTACAGTTGCCGCGAGCGATCGCCATCCTATCCAACTTGCGGAACCAATATTTTTCAGTAAGTATAAAGTCATCAAAAATGATGAAAATATCGTTTTAAGTTGGGGTGATGCTGGAGAACTCAGCATTGCCAAGGAACGTATCAGCAGTTTATCAGAACTCAATTTAGATGCGATCGCCAAATCTCAGCAAATCTTCGGACTTCTACGCTTCGATGCGGGGAAATGGACAGTTCAACCGCTAGCAGTGACAGTTAAAAACAAAACAATATATACAGGACAAACAGCAGCGCAAGTAATTTCTAAGAAAGATTCAATCAAGGGTAGCGTCGTGGGAATTCTCCAAGAACGTTCTAGCCGTCTACTGCGTAAGGGATGAGGCAAATATATGGATACAGAGCAAATTTCCCAACGCCGTCAAGTTGTATACTGGCGCTTGCTAACCACCATGTTTGGCTTCAGCGAACAGGGTGCAAATTTTGAAAACATGGCGACTGAAGTTGTTGGTGAATTGAATTTACCACAATTAATTCTCGACCCTAATATCAGCATTGAAAACTTACTCCACCGTTACCCAGAATTAGAACCAGATTTTAATAATCCCATTATTCCCCAAGACGACGCAGCCACAGAAGCAGAAACCGCTACCCTACGCCGCGCCCTCGTTTTCTCTAAATTACTTCTCAATTCTTTCGGCCCCAACACCCAAACGGGAGTTGTCACCGCCCAACAATACGCGCAGTGGCTCAAAGATGTCGGATTTTTAGAAAAAGCCTTGGGATGTCAACCAGGAAGTTTGCGCGGAAACGGGCCGAGTATCGGCAAAAATCCCGGTAATCAAAATCAAGGTGCTGGTACTGGTGGCGGTATGGGTGCGGGTACTGGTAGCGGTGGTGGTTTCACCGTCACCGAAGAACAACTCCGCGCCACCCTCAAAGCCTTAGAAGGTGAATTAATTCATCGCATGGCTTTGCACGAAGTTCTCAAAGATGACAGGTTAGCTAGTCAACTGACGCCATCAATGGCTTTGGTGGAACAACTTTTACGCGAAAAAGCGAATTTGTCAGGAAATGCGCTGAAAAATGCCAAACGGTTGATTCAGGAGTATGTCGACGAACTAGCCCAAGTGTTGCGGTTACAGGTAGCGCAGGCTGTAGCAGGCAAAATTGATTATTCAGTACCGCCAAAGCGAATATTTCGCAACTTAGATTTAAAGCGGACAATTTGGAAGAATTTAACGAATTGGAACCCAGAAGAACAAAGATTATTTGTCGATAGACTGTACTACCACCACACAGCCAAGAAGAAAACACCAACTCGCATGATTGTAGTTGTTGACCAGTCAGGTTCAATGGTGGATGCGATGGTACAGTGTACTATCCTCGCTTCAATTTTTGCCGGACTTCCTAATGTTGATGTGCATTTGTTGGCGTTTGATACTCAAGTAATTGATTTAACACCTTGGGTACATGACCCGTTTGAAGTGTTATTGCGGACTAACTTAGGTGGAGGAACACATATTTACCTGGCGTTAAAAGAAGCCGCACAAAAGATTTTAGAACCAAAGAATACAGCGATGGTGTTGATTTCTGACTTTTACGAAGGCGGTAGCGACCAAGTTTTATTTGACTATATTAAATCGCTGAAAGAGTCGGGATTACATTTTATTCCTGTAGGTGCAGTGACGAGTTCGGGATATTTCAGTGTTAATCAATGGTTCCGCGACAAGTTGAAGGAGTTGGGTATGCCGATTTTAACTGGTAGTCCGAAGAAGTTAATTCAAGAGTTAAAGAAGGTGATTGTGAGTTGAAAATATCTATTTCTCTTTTCTTCGTGTTCTTTGCGTACTTCGTGGTTCGTTAAAAAAAGATTTTCTGGTTAGCAAGAGAGATATAGAAAAACGAACCGCAAAGGGCACGAAGGTCACGAAGAAAGAGAGTTAAAGAGAGATTTTACAAAGAATAATTAGGAGAAAAAAAATGGCAAGGGCTAAAAGTAATACTACAAATGGTGCAAGTAGCGATAAGAAAGATAATACTGTGATGTTGCGCCAACCAGCGGAATTGAAGTATGCAGAGGAGTTGGAATATTTAGCTTCAATTGATAAAGGTGCAAAACCATTTTCTTGGCGACTATCGCCGCAAATGGTACGCACTTTTGTGTTGGGAAGTACGCCATCGCAAAAATTAGACAGGCAAATTGAACAGAAATGGTACGGAGATAGTGCGATCGCCGAACGTGCTATTGTCACTTTAGCTTCTGACCGGGGTTTATTGTTGATTGGTGACCCAGGTACAGGTAAAAGCTGGTTAGCAGAATTATTGGCGGCGGCGATTTCTGGTAATTCAACCTATGTAGTCCAAGGAACTGCGGGAACTACAGAAGACCAAATCAAGTATTCTTGGAACGTGGCGATGGTGATTGCTGCTGGTCAATCCCGCGATTCTTTGATTCCCTCACCAATTATGACAGCAATGCACAGCGGCGCAATGGGCAGGTTTGAGGAGTTGACACGCTGTACTTCTGATGTTCAAGATGCACTGATATCAATACTGAGTGAAAAGTATATTTCGATTCCCGAACTCAGAGATGATAATGTGGCTTTTGCTCAACCGGGGTTTAATGTAATTGCTACAGCCAACAGTAGAGATAGGGGTGTAAATGAACTTTCTTCAGCCTTAAAGCGGCGGTTTAATTTTGTACATATGCCTGTGGTGACGAATAAAAAGCAAGAAAAAGAAATTATCCTCTTCCGCACCAAGGAGTTAATGAACCGTCACGGCTTTGAGGTGGATGTTCCGCCAACATTGTTGGATGTATTATTGCAAACCTTTGCCGATTTGCGCGAAACCAGTGCGGCTGCTAGTTCCGACGACCAGCGTTTAGAGTCGGCGCTTTCCACAGCAGAACAAATCGGTGTTTTAGAAGATGCGATTTTACACAGTCGCTATTTTGGCGCGACTAATTTAGAAGCTGGTGCGTTAGCAAAGTCATTGGTGGGTACTTTAGTACGCCGTCAACCAGAAGATATTTCGGTGATGAATCAGTTTTGGCACGCAGTTGTGGAAAAGCGTAGTAAAGAACAAAAAGGTGAATGGGAAGCCTTTCTCGAAGGTGGGAAACAAGCGATGGGATTATTTTAGCGGTTATCAGTTAACAGCTATCCTGATGTCAATCAAACTCTACAGGCCATAAATCTGAAACTGGTACTTCCCAACCTGGAAGCAGTTCGGGAACCGTTATTACATCGCCATTGTGAAGTACTATTACCTCTTTTCCCAAATTGTAAACTTCCACAATTTGCTCATCAGGATTAAGCAAAATTCCGACTTTAGTTCCCAAACTCAGAAATTCTTGAATCTTAGCTCTGATATCCTCTAAATTATCGCTGGGAGACTTGACCTCAACAGTTAAATCAGGAGCCAATTGAGCAAAAGATTTGGGACTGCGACGCAAGCGTTCGGCTAAGACAAATGAAGCATCTGGTGCGCGCAAATCTGAGTTTGGCAATCTAAAACCAGCGCTAGAAGCTGTTATTCTTCCTAGCTTACGCGGTTTAACCCAGTTACGTAATTGGGACACCATCTCAGCAGCAACCTCATCTGATTCGTATCCTGATGGACTCATGACAATAATATTACCCTTAACTAGTTCCATGCGATATTCGGGATACTGTTGCTGCATTTTTTCTAAATCTTCAACTGTCAGTGACATAAAGCCTCCGATGCTGACTCTGTATTTATATTATGAGAAATCCAAAACAAACAGGCGATGCCTACCCTTCGGGAACGACTTTGTCGAACGGCAACGTCTCCGACGTAAGCTCTCAAATACTTTGTCAATCACTTTAAAGTCAATTCAGCAAATATGACCCGCAAACCTCATGATCAGTTCGCCAAGCAGTTTTTAGAAGAGCTACTATCACCCTTGGGGAAGGTAGAAGTTAATAAGGAAGTGATTGATGAGGCTAGACAAGTTGATGTGTTGTTTTCACCAGCACCGACATCTTCAGCACAAGCACAAAGCTTGGGATTACTAGGAAGAATAGCTGTGCTGAATACAGCTTTACTTGAACCGTTTCGCAATCAACCCAGCAAGACAGAAGTACGAAATTGCCTTTTGAAGCTATTAACAGTTATCGCAGATTCTCAACGCCAAGCCAAGCGAGAAAATGCAACTTTAGCTGAGGATAATCTAGCACGGTTATGGATTTTATCGCCCTCAGTTTCTCCAGGACTGCTCTCAAGTTTTGACGCTAAACTAAAGTTAAAAAATTGGCTATCTGGGGTGTATTTTCTATCTGATAGTTTGCGAACAGCAATCATCGCCATTAACGAGTTACCTGTGACCGAAGAGACACTGTGGTTTAGGCTTCTAGGCAGGGGAACTGTTCAGCAGCAAGCAGTGCAAGAATTAGTGGCGCTACCACCAGAGAACTTAGTGCGTCGTAATGTTTTAGAAATAGTTTATAAATGGCGAATCAATGTTATGACTCAGCAAGAATTAACTGAAGATGATCGGGAGTTAATGATGAATTTAACCCAAGCTTACGAAGAAGCCAGAGCGCAGGCTGTGCAAGAAGGAGTACAACAAGGATTACAGCAAGGATTACAGCAAGGATTGCAGCAAGAGCGTCGTCAAGTTGTGGAAAACTTGTTGAAATACAGGTTTGGTTCTGTAGACGAAGAATTGATGAGAGTTGTTGAGAGTTTATTACAGTTATCTCCAGAAGAGTTTACGCCTTTGTGTTTGCAATTATCTCGTGAAGAATTATTAGCAAGATTTAGTCAATAATTTTGACTCTCAATCTTGAAGATGATCAGGAGTAGGGTGGGCATTGCCCACCATATCCGGGTTTCTAATTACGAATTACGAACTTGTACTGAGCGAAGCCGAAGTATTACAAATTAATATATGGTTAACCTACCAACCGCATTCCACGCCCTCCAAGATCAACTCCTCAACGCGGCGGAAAAATTTGCTACCGATGCTCAACATTTAAGCGAAATGCTGACGGCTTTGATAGCAGATGTAGAAAAGGCCAGCAGCGAACCGCTAGAAATTTTCCCAGTGTGTCATCATTCGCCATCCTCCGCTTTGCAGATGGTGCGACGGTTACGCGGAAAACCGCCGAAGGTGATTTATTTGGAACTGTGCGAAGACTTGCAAAATACAGTTGAGAATTTGCGCGATTGTAAATTACCTGTAGCTTTGCAAGCTTTCGCTGCCGAATCTGAAACTTTTTCGCCGAAAATCATGCCGTTGAGCGTGGTTGCGCCGATTACCGAGGCTTCGGCAGAATATCAAGCGATCGCATTTGCGCTGCAAAACCCGGAAACTGAGTTAGTATTTGTAGACCGGGCGGTTGATTTTGTCTTCCAGTGGGAACCTCCTGATACTAAAGTTGTGGAATCGGAGGAACCCGTCAGCGATGAAGCCAAAATGCACGGTTCGGCGGTTGGTGTGGAAGTAGGTAGCCTCGTTCCTACTTTTGACCAATTTTTAACTTTTTTGCTGCGAAACTCCAATACCCGGCACTTTTCGGAATGGTGGGATGAGTATGTGGAAACGGCAATCATTGGTGCAGATTACGAAACCTACCGCCAGGTGATGTTCCTCATCGGTAGCTTGATGCGTCGTTTAGGAACCCGTGACCACGATATCGAAATCGACCGCCAGCGCGAACGCTATATGTGGACTTGCATGAAAAAACATATGGCGGCGAATAATATTGCACCGTCGGAAGCTATTTATATCTGCGGTGCAGCTCATTCAGCTAGCGATGTGCCAGAATACAGCGTTACTAATAATAATCTTTGGGAAATACCGGAACGCACTCAAACCAAATGGTTATACGGCTTGATTCCTTCTAGTTTTGCTGCTATCGAATACCAATTCCATCACCCGGCGGGTACGGTATCGCTAGCGGAAGCAACTTGGAAAAAGAATCTCAAGGTTACGGGGTTGAAGGGATTTTCTTTAAATAAAGAAGAGAAAGCTAGTAAAAAGCAGCAAAATCCAGTTGCAGCCAAAGCAACAAACTCCACCCTTACAAGCTTTTTAACTCGTCCCCCAGAATTAGCCGCCGCAGACACAGAACAATTGTTGCAGTGGTGTGCTGATATTGTAGGATTAGCGCGGAAAAATGCCTATTTAGCTAGTACCGCCGACTCGATAGCTATCTACCAAACCTCAATGCTGCTAGCTGGGATGCGAAACCGGATGTACCCCACACCCTACGACTTCCAAGATGCAGCAATAACTTGTCTCGAAAAAGACCGTACTCCGAAAAAACGCAATATTTACCAACTTTGCCAAATTTTACTCGGAGGCGATCGCATTGGTACGGTTGGTTATGCTTCTTTACCTCCCTTAGCCCAAGATGTTTACGATAGGCTGCAACCACTGGGAGTTAATTTACTTGCACAAACCAACCAACGCGCCTTAATGGATTTTAAACAGCAACCGGAACTTTTACCCTGTTCGGATGTGCTGTGGCGATTGCATTATTTGTTAAGCGATCGCATTGTTAAACCAATTATGGGCGATCGCAGCCTCGGCTCAAAACCAATTCAAGAATCTTGGGAAATTCGCATCGGTAAATACCAGCGCGATATTATTATGCTCGGTTACGAAGGTGTGAGTATCGAGCAAGTTATAGAACAGCGTCTCAAGCAGTTGGCGTTTTCTCCCCAAGCACAAACCAGCGACGTTCTCAAAGCTACAGAAGATAGCATTTTATACGCTCGCAGTCTCCGACTAACGCAAGAACTCGGAGAACACGCAATTTCTCTCCTCAAACAGGAAACTGGTGTAAGTGATGCACCACAAGTATTTGAGCGCGTCCGTCGGTTAGTACATTATTACCGCACCACACTCACAGGCTTACCTGAATGGATAGAACGTTTTGTTACTACAGGTTACGGGCATTACGCGACATTACTACCCCAAGCCTTCGCTGATAGGGGAACAACTCCCGAACAAATTGCTGGGATGTTGAATTTTATTTTTACACTGGAAAGTTTGGCATTATCTCTAGGTTGCAACCGCAGTCAACTATTAATCGGAGCCAAACAATCAAGCCAAAGTTTAGACGACCCCGCCAAAATTGGTTTATTGTGGACAACAGAATGGTTGCTAACACTGCGAAAACTAGAAGAAATCCGCGAATTTTTTGATGGGGTGATTAGCAATGAAATGTTAATTACATCTTTCCCCGAATACTTAAATGGTTTTATTTTATCTCTCACATTTGCACCACGAATTAGTAAATTTGTTGTCGAACTTTTAAGCAAATTATTCGCTACAGTTCCCGACAAAATTTTATTACCTTGGTTGCCAAGCCTAATTCTCAAACTGCGTCCCCACGCCCAAATTTTGCAAGGATTAATTAAAGAAGCGGCCAGTAGTTTTCCAAATAATTTGGCTAGTTTTAATAACTGGGTTCCTTCATGGTCAAAGCCGCAACCTGAGATTAAAGAACAGGTCAACTCAGTTGAGGCTGCACCAACACTCAGCGAAAATGAGTTAAAAGTTAGAGAATTACTGTTTAATTATCCAGCAACAACTAATGCTTTAGCCAAATTACTGGGAATTGAAGAATTGACTTGGCAAGAAAATTTAGAAATACATCAAAATTTCACCATTGATTTATCTGAAAGAGAATTAACAACACAAGAATTAATTACATCTCATCCAGCAACGTTAAATTACTTCGCTAGACTACTTAATCAACCAACATAGGTTCTGTCTAGAAGAGGTTGTTTGAAAAGTAGTTGGCTGTGATTTTAAACACTTATTGATCCCCCTAAATCCCCCTTTCCAAGGGGGACTTTGATATATTTCCCCCCTTTCCAAGGGGGGCTAGGGGGGATCAAACGAAATATTTAATACTTCTCAGACATCCTCTTAGGCAAGTAGCCCACACCATTTATTAGCGGTGAAGTCGTCCGCCACAACCACCAAAGAAGTTTTCACTACCACCGAGGAAAAAACTGAGTACATCTTTATTCCTATTTCCCTGTTAATCGTTCTCCGTCCCCTGTCTCTATGAGCGGTTCAGGAATCAAATCGGATTGCTCGGTGACCAAGCGCAATAGCTTGTACTGGACTGACAAGCAACAGCGTTACAAACGATGTCTAACGACAAGCTAAGAAAGCACCAACCCACTTGAGATAAGTTAAAACAGTTATCAGCTATCAAATTTTGAGTTGGGAATTTAAACATCAACTCAAATAATTTGGTATATGTATTATCTAGCAACTAGAGATATTGGATGAGGTTAAATCTCGCCAGCATCGACAATACACATGCGACGCTACTTAAAAGTGCTAGCGACTTAAGTTAATTTGAAATTTTAGGAATACTCACTTGCAATTAAATTCTCCTCCTCAAACCTTCCTTTCTCCACTGTTGGAATTACGAGAATACTATGCTCGCCTGGTAGAAAAGTATGAAAACTTACATAGGCAAGCAAGAGCAAATCTTAATCATGTAGAAGCATTACTATCTAACTGGTCTTCTAACTCAAATGCCAATAGCAACCTGTCAACAGATGAGGTGATTGGTGAGAGACTAACCGTTGCTGACGAGGAAAACTTGTCCTTTAAGGAAGTCGACTTAGTAGAGTCTATCGACTCTGAACTTCCCGAAATAAACGATTTAGAGATAGATAATTCATTTTCTGCATCTCAAGACAGCGACGAGCCACCAGCGTCAACAACATCGTCAACAACATCTGGTGTTATAGAGCCACCATCAGAAACTCCAGAGAACTTGCTCCAGTGGCCGGAGATTCCGATGCTAAACGAGTATCAAACTCTAAATCGCACCGAAGCCATCAAAAAGCTATTGCAAAAACATATTGGAACTGTATGTCATATAGATTTTATCGTGCGATCGCTTTATGGGGAGTTAAAGCCTGATATTTTGAAAGTAGTTAAAGGAAGAGTTCAATCGTCACTCACTCATGGCAAACAAAGCAATAAATGGTCAATTGTTCCTGGCAAACCTGGCTGTTATACTCTGAATTTAAGTTTACTAAACGCAACTCGTACTCATGATTCATTTGGGCAAGGCAAACACAAAAATCAGAATTATTCCGCAGTTAGCAAAACTGAAATCATCCCAATGGTCAAAGCATTTGAGGGTAAATTGTTGATTGATGCGATTACCTCTTTATTACAACAAAATCCGGGAAAAGTTTTCAGTATTGCCGAAGTGATCAACGGACTATATGGAGAACTTGATCCTCAGCAATTTAAACAGATAAAAGACAAGGTGCTTAAGGAATTATCGCGGGGTTATCGGACAGGGAGATTCTCAAAAGTGCCGGAAAAAATAGGACTTTACACTTGGGACTTCGCTCTAGTAACCAAGGCGTAAATTTAACAACCCCCACCTTTAGTAAAGTGGGGGTTAGTGATCAGGGAATAGCGGCTCCTCACAAGTAGCTATGTGCTATAGATTGAGCCTCCTAAATGATTTCGCCAAATTTCCTTAATACTTTGGCAGTAGATTGACCCCTGTAGCGACACTACTTCCCATTGTTGACGAGTTGTATACCAACCCGCTTGGTCTACAAGCAGATAATTAACTTGTCTTTACGGGAATTGATTTGAGTAGCAAAAACATCTAAAGCTATTTGCATCACAGTTGTATTAATCTTGAGCAAAATAAACTTCCGCTAACTGTTGCAGTGCCACAAACGGTAGAAACAGCCGTTCAATCCCTCCTCATTTTTAATAATATTTTGAGTCCTATTGCTTATTGACAATTGGTGTGTAATCTTAAATTCTCACGAATAGCTCCTGCTCAGACAATTCTGGAGCTTCAACACCAGTAACGTCAGCTATTAGCCCTATAGATAGCATTTTAATCCGACCTGTTTCAAAGGATAGATGATATTTATTTTTTTCAAATTTAATCTAAAAGAGCAGTTAAAAATAAATATAAATAAATAATAATGATGCTCAGAAATAAGTATCATAATCCTAATAAAAATATCAAAGATTCTCTCCAAAAAGCTTCCTTAGTGCAAGTTCCATATAGTTCTGGGATGCTGATACTGAGAATGTATTGTGATGTTCTTCCACAAGTTCGTAAACATTTAGAATTCTGGAAGAAAAAAGCTGAAAAAATTCCTAATCCTGAATTACGTAAACAGGCTTTATTAAGTATAAAAAGTAAAACATTTCATTGCGAAGGTGGTTCTATCTATGGATTACTTGCTCAAGAAATTGAGCAAGTAATCTGCTTTATTGTTGCTTATCAAACAATTAGTGATTATTTAGATAACCTATGCGATCGCAGTACTTCCTTAGATCCGAAAGATTTCCGTACTCTGCATCAAGCTTGTTTAGATGCTTTGACACCTAGTGCTAAATGCATTAATTACTACCAATTTCGTCAAGAGCAAGACGATGGCGGCTATTTGATGGAACTAGTAAAAACTTGTCAAAATGTATTAAGGCAGCTACCATCCTATCAAATAATTGCCCCTAGTTTATATCATCTGGCTGATTATTATTGTGATTTACAAGTTCATAAACACGTCCAAGTCAAGGAGCGAGTTCCTCGATTAAAAGCATGGTTTGAAAGACATCGTAACCAAATTCCTCAAATGAAGTGGTATGAATTTTCAGCTTCTACTGGCTCAACATTAGGAATTTTTTGCCTTGTGGCCTGTGCAAGCGATCCAGATTGCTCTGAAGAATTAGCTACAAAAGTTAAAAACAGCTACTTTCCTTGGGTTCAAGGGCTTCATATCCTACTTGACTATTTTATCGATCAAGAAGAAGACCGCATAGGTGGAGATTTAAATTTCTGTGCTTACTATAATAATGAACAAGAAATAAGCGAACGGTTTGCTTATTTTCTTAAACAGGCTGATCAAGCTGTTTCTCGTTTACCACATAAGCACTTTCATCGAATGATTAATCGAGCTTTATTAGGTGTTTATCTGGCTGATGAAAAAGTCAATGAACAGAAAAATGTCAAAAAAACTGCAAAGCAAATTCTGCGTTTATGTGGCGGTTCATCACTCTTTTTTCTCTGGAATGTGATGATTATGGCTCGGATTCGGTCTCGAAAAATCTTAGCATAAGTAGTCTTATATACTAAAAGATATAACTAACTAGGCATTAGCTAGAGATAAGCAAGCATATTCATCATCTGAAAGCTCAATATAAGTCTGTTATCTCTTACTTGTCTAAAAAATAAGAAAGCAATTCATGAGTCTGTAAAATGGTTGGTATCCTTTTTAAGAAATGTTCATGAATAAAAACAAATTCTAGTTAGATAAGGATAATTTGATAATGTCTAAAATTGTAGTCCTTGGGGCAGGGCCAGCAGGATGTTCCGCAGGTTATCACTTGGCTAAAAGTGGGCATCAAGTCATGCTTATAGATAAGGACTGCTTTCCTAGAGATAAAATTTGTGGAGATGGAGTCAGCCTTGAATCAGTTCAAGCATTATCCACAATGGGGATATATCCACAGGACATCAAACGTTTAGCCTCTGAGTACGCTCAAATCGATGGGTTTGTGCTTGGAGTTTCAAACGAGATTAGCCATATGTGTCCCACTCAGCTTAAAGGCTATTGCATACCTAGATTTGTATTCGACAATCTTCTTTATCAAAAAGCAATCAATGCAGGGTGTGTAGCTCGAACGCAGAGGATTACCGACATTGAACGCTATCACCAAGAACTTCATAGTGATTTTGATTACATAATTGATGCACGCGGTGTTTATGCAGGAGAAGCCAATGCGATCGCAATTAGAGCTTACTGGAATATAAGAGTGGCAGATTTTCCAAAAACCTATCTCTCAAAAGCTCAAATTTACTTTGATAAAGCTCTTGGCGTTAATGGATATGGTTGGATATTTCCCGTAGCGGTAGACTCAGAATTAGTCAAGCTCAATGTTGGTGTGGGAGTGTGGCTAGATGAATATCAAAAGAACAACACAAACATTATTCGGCTTTTCAATGAATTTGTGCAGCGTAATCAGGCTACAAAACAACTCTTAAGCCTAGTAGTTAGTCAGCAAAAACCTAAAGCTTATCCCTTAGCCACCGCAAAACGAGCTAACACAGTCAGCTATGGCAAGGTTTTCAAAATTGGTGATGCTGCAAATCTGACAGATCCTTTGACTGGTGAAGGGATCGCAAATGCTATTCTCAGCGGCTTATACGTGACGCAAGCGATTAATATGAGTACTAGTCCAGAATTAGCATCTGAAAATTGGCAGCGTCTTTATCAGCTCTACTTTGAGCCAGACCTCGATGCTGGTTTACAGATAAAGTCTTTGAGAAAATTTTCATTTATAAATAAGTTATTAATCTGGCTGATGAATAGGAATAAGCCGTTAGCAGAGCAGGTGACTTATACATTTGCAGGTTTAATTCCTTATAAAAGGCTACTACCCTAACTCAAGTAATGAAGCCTGTATTTGTGATGTGTTGCAAAAATAGGTGCTGGGCTGGTAAAAAGAGATTTAACAGTTAGATCTTTGAGGGTGATTGTGAAGTTATGCTTTCGAGTTTTTCAACAGTAATTGACAACCACATAAAAATGGGTTTGGGCTTTCTATGCGCTCGTCCAGAAGCACCTCAATTGGAAGCCGACTATTGTAGATTAATTCGTCGTAATCCATCAACGCATTCCACTTAATCTTGCCAGTTGGGAAGCCTAATTCTAAAGCTGCATCAGATATTAGCTCCTGCCACTTCTCAATCTCCGGGTCTCGTGATTTGCAGTAATCAAGAATAGCAATTAATGCACCAGGTTTAGTCACGCGTAAAATCTCTTCAAGAGCACCGACGGGATCAGCAACAACACAAAGGGTATAGCCTGATGCTGCGGCATCAAAGCTATTTTCAGGAAAACCAAGGTTTTGAATATCCATTTGTTTGAAGATGATATCTGCGGATACACGCTTTTTACGGGCTTCATCGAGCATTTTATGCGATAGATCAACGCCTACAACTTTTACCCCTTCAGGGTAGGCTGAAAGATTAAGGCCTGTTCCTACGGCAGCATCAAGCACAGTTTGTCCTAATTTAAGCTGCAAAGAAGCAATCAACGGCTGGCGATTAATATCCCAGTAACGCCGCATAATCGACTCATAATCTACTGCTCCGCGATCATAAGTCTCAATTATTTTAGCTACTTGCATACATTTCTTTATTGATATAACTACTTGGGTGTAACAATTTCTTCAACAGTTTACTATATAAATTAAGCAACCTCTCGACCTTGCGACCTCCCCAGGACGGTCGCATCTAAATTAATCCTGACCGAAACCAAGGTTAAAAATCAACGAAAGAATTATAGGATTTTTCAGATGGTTCAAGTCAACTTTAATGTTTGGGGTAACGGTTCTATCAATCGTTCTGGGCGTATTATTTCTGAGGCACCGACTTATGTTGTTATTCATGGCTATCAAAGCACTGGTGGCAATGCAGGTAATAACTACAAAGCTGCTGACTGGATGGGAAACATAGCCCAAACCATTCGACAGCGTGAGTCTAATGCTAATATCATTCTCGTAGATTGGGAGTCAGGGGCTAGTTCGTTGTGGTATCCTACTGCCGCCGCCCGAACACGCGATGTTGGTAATCAGTTGGCTACCTACTTAATAAATAATGGTGTAGATCCGACTTACACTAACCTGCTTGGACATAGTTTAGGAGCGCACATTGCTGGTACGGCAGGCTCTGCCTACCGTGAAGTTACTGGGCTTTCTATTGCTCAAATAGTAGGACTAGATCCAGCAGGGCCTGAGTTTGAAGGCAAAGCCGCAAGCGCTCGTTTAGATCCAAGTGATGCTACTCGCGTTGTATCTTTACATACTAGCAAAGCTCTCGGTTATGATGCTCGCTTGGCTAGCTTAGATGTCTTTGCCAACTGGAATGACTTATTCCAGCCTGGACAGTGGAATTTTGCTGGCAATCATAGTTATGCCCATATCCTCTATACAGAATTACTTCAAGGCAATAGCTTTACCCAGTCCAATGGCGCTCTGTTGAACTTGAACACAGTAGTCAATGCTGGGTTTACTGGGTACAACGATGCCAGCACTAAAAACAATAAGGCTATTGTTGCTCTTAATCTCTCAGGTACTGCCAACAATGATACCCAGGCGGGTGGTGCAGCTAATGATACCATCGGTGGTGATGCTGGAAACGACTACATTACAGGTGGCGATGCTAATGATTTTCTGTTTGGAGATAACGGTAACGATCTTCTCTATGGTGGGCGTGGGAATGATTCTGCCTTCGGAGGCACTGGCAGCGATCGCTTGTTTGGAGATGAAGGTAGCGACATGCTCACAGGAGCAGATGCAGCAACAACAGGTGTTGGTGAAGTTGACCGCTTGACTGGAGGCACTGGCAGCGATCGCTTTGCGCTAGGTACTACTTCTGGTCTCTTCTACAGCGATACTAATACTAGTACTTCCGGACTGGGTGACTATGCTGTAATTGCTGATTTCAATATTTTAGAAGACATGCTTGAATTATCCGGCTCCAAATCTAGCTATAGCTTGGGAGCAGTGCCAACTGGTTTAGTTGCAGGTACAGCCTTATTCGTGAATGAAACTAATCCTGAACTCATTGCGATCATTCAAGGCTCTACCAACCTCAGCCTTAGTGCGAGCTATTTCCTTACTGTCTAAAACATAATCTCAAATTGAATGCGAGAATCCATAGATGGTTAATTCGGTTGCATAGAGTCTCCATCAATCAACTCTAGCAAAGCAATTAAAAGGAGAGTTAGGTGATGAGCAAAACACCTGTTGACCAATTTATTCAGGTTTTATTATTGGGTTGATAGCCAAAAATGCAATACTCCAATTTAAACTGATGCAAGCAAAGCCAGCGCTGCAAAAGGTTTTAAACTAAATTATTAAGGATTTTATCAAAATGAATACTGAACAAACAGAAACACAAAGGGAGCAGGAAACACCCACAGGGATATTTCAAGCCGTTGGCGTTATCACAGGTGACGTTACCTTCATATTTGAAGAACAGAGAAATAAATATATTGCAAACATCACCATTGGGCAGTACCAGTACAACCTATTCCCCAATGGCTCATCATGGAGCAAATCAGCATCTTTTAATGGTTTAAGAAAGCAAATAGAATCTACAGGAATTAGTAGACAGAAATTGATTGTTTACCCCAAAATTACGCACTATCCAGGCAAAGAGCAGCAACATAATATAGCCTTCCAATTGGTTGCATTTGAGAAAGAAAATGTAGAGAATTCAATCTCTAAGCAATTAAACAACTTGGAATTTAAACTATCCGGCTTATGGCAATTCATCCCAGTTTGCCGTACTCCGTGCATTACGGTAATGAAAAACTTCAGCAATGAACGTTTGGAGTACATTAAGCAGGCTGAACTAGCTAATAAGGTTAATTTTATGAAAGCTTCTCATATCCCTTTGATATGGACAGATGCACCTGTAAATCCCTTTAGGTTTAATCCTAAAATATCGAAAGAAGAACAAGGAAAAGCGAAATTTGTAAGTATTAAAGCAAGGTTTATTCCCGGTAGAGACGTTTTTGGTTTCGATTCGTTGCTAGCACTACCACAAGATGAGCCGCCAAAGTATTTGAAGGCAGGCAAGAAAGACAAGGCCCAAGTGCTTAAAAGTAAGTTAGCAAGTAGACGACAAAAGTCTGGGAATGAACCTATTAAGGTAACAATTAAGCCCAAAGTCGTTGAGAAAAATAATAACCAAATAGGAATAAGTTCAGCGACAGGGATTGAAAAGCCAAAACTCAAAAATAAAAATTAGCTTTGAGGTCATCAAATCAATAGCTAAACTAGCAGAGGAGGCAGTGCGGTGTTAGCGTAGCGGTAGCGACGTAGGAGCGTCGGCAGTCCGGACTTGGTGGTTTCCACGCAACTTGCTTCAAGCCGGGAAACCCCCAGGAGCAACTGCCGTTGGGCAGAGGGGCACAAAAGAAGGGTTTTTGTTGCTCATCTGCATAGATTCGGGAATTATAACTAATTAGCCGGACTTGATATAACAATCCCAATCGCCAACCGTCGAAAGATTATATCCTGAGCGTTCTTTTGTTGTCTCTTGCGGGTGATTGGGAACTTTAGGCTGATGCATCATCTTTAAAGTTAGTTTGATTTTCAATTAATTCAATAAATTGCGAAATCTGTTTAGTTGAGCGAATGTGATAAACACTTTTGATGCTTTGAGCCTGCTCGATATACTCACGATATTTTGGAGTCAAATATTTGTGACATAACCAAAGCACGCGGTAGCTACTAAGCGAACTCCTCAATATTGGACTGTTTTGGGGCCAGCCTTCTGGCGGTTTAAAGTAACCTGTAATGAATCGTTTAGTTACCCACCATCCATGCACATATAGCGGTAGATCGATATAAACCAGAGTATCAGCCTCGTTCAGTCGTAGCCAGAGGGTTTCCATGCAACCAAACCCGTCAATAATCCATCGGTCAGTAACTAAAATTTGCTGATGGGCACGCTTATATTCTTCATGGGGAACCTCTGTGCCCCCTGATTGATATTTAATCTTGTCCAAGACGTGAAGTGGCAAACCAGTGATTTGGGATAATCTCTTGCTGAGAGTTGATTTACCGCCTCCAGCATTGCCAAACACAGCTACTTTTTGCATCGTCACTCTCCTTTTAGTGCAATTAAGCCACCTCTTAGACTAGATTGAGTGAACAAACCCAGCAATCTCAGTCCTTTGAATACCTAAGCTTCCACTTGCACTTCAGGGGGCGATCGCCCGCTTCGTTTATATAAGAATAACCCAACTTTGAAAGCACGAGTAATTGGTGCATTGAAGGCTGGAGGTACTGAAGCATTGAAGGAACTAATCGACAATCCTTCGATTAATAGTGCTTGCTCATTTTGTTCCTCGATTAATGAATCGGTCTTCTAGAGGCATTGCTTAAACTAGTGGCGTTAATGCCATTTAATGTAATTCTCTAGATATAATTCGCTCTAGCTATTTTTCAGCATTTTTAACCAAGGCTTACTTCATAAAATAGTCTTTTAAGTAGATGTTTGCATTTAGCACTGGCCATATATTTAAAGTATCAATTGTTAATTATTAATCTGGTTAGAAGAGGGGATTTATATGCTTGCTGCCGTTATCTTTTTTGCTGGTTACGCTGCAATATCTACATTATTTGTTTTGAATGTTGAATAATAAATCAAAAATACCACTTCTCAACTTTTAATAGTTTTATCTTCATATTACGCTCATTGCCATGTGGACTTCTCCTAATTACCTCGGTTAGTTTCGCCGGGGTTTTTTTTTGCTCTTAAGCGTCTAGCGATCGCTAACGAGCTTGAGGCTGAGTGACGGTAGCATTTAAAAATCACTCAAGATCCAAATCTCATTAGAGCCAAATATTTCTATCAATTGTTAGATGATTGCTAAATGTAAATACATAGTATGCTACATCTTGGTCTTTCAAATTAAGTACAGGTCATATGGTTTTTAGCTGCAAAGATATATATCTAGCTTGCTAAGTGCAGAATTAGACATGATCCAATAATCAACTATCTTTGAACTTTAATGAGTAAGAAGCGTTTGCTGGTGCTAGTTTTTGCACTGTTGCTGATTGCCCTTTCTTGGTGGGGTGTGGTGTCGGCGCAGGCTGGCTTAGTAGTGCGCCAACTGGAGCGAGAGGGAGTACCACTATTGTACGTAGTGCCAGAAAATGCATTAAAATTACCTAGTGTTCTAGTAGCGCATGGTTATGCAGGTTCTAAGCAGTTGATGCTTGGCTATGCACATGTCTTGGCCCATGCAGGTTACGCGGTGATGCTATGGGATTTTGATAGTCATGCATCTAATGGCAAGCCTTTAAAGACAAATTCGCTACAAAAAAATCTGGATATTGCTTATGCAGCACTGGTGGCACAACCAGAGGTAGACACATCGCGTTTAGCTACTTTAGGTCACTCAATGGGGAGTGGTGCAGTCATGACGGCTGCTATTGGTGATGTTAATCGCTATGCTGCGACTGTGGCAGTATCGCCTACAGGTGCATTAGTGACAACAAATGCACCTCGAAACCTGCAATTGCAAGCAGGCAGTTGGGAAGGTAGGTTTATTGCAAATGCACAACGGTTACTACAACAAGCAGGTGGAGAAAATCAGAATTTAGCTGATGGCAAGGGGCGGGATCTCGTTATTATCTCCAATGCCGAACACATTACAATTTTGTTTCGCAATCAGAGCCACCAAGTTGCTAGAAATTGGCTTGATGCTACTTTTGGGGTGCAGCGTCAAAGCGACTATGTTGACCGCCGCATGATTTGGTATGGTTTGCACTTGTTGGGGTGGTTGGCTGTACTTGGTGCAATTGCTCCGGTTTTGGCTGTTTCTTCGACCGCACGCAAGATAGGGCAGTTAAGAAGCTGGGCAGGTTTATTCCTAACTCCGTTTGTGGCCAGTGGCGCGCTGATATTGGTAAATCGCATCGCTGATATTGCTAGCTTGGGTGGAGTGCTGGTAGGCGGGGCGGTGAGTATTTGGTTTGGTATAGCAGGTTTAGCTTGGCTAGTAATCATGTCACGGTTGGCAATTCCCAAACTACGAGCCGTTTGGATTGGTATAGCGCTGTTTGTGGTGTTATGGGTTGCTTTTGGAGCAATGGCACAGGTGGTGTGGTTGGAGTGGTGGTTAATTCCACTACGTCTAAAGTTATTTCCCCTGTTGGCGCTAGCTTGTTTTCCTTGGTTTTTAGCATCGGGAGTGGCACAACAAAGCCTTGGGCTAGGAAAACGAATTGTGTGGTGGTTCGGACAAAGCACGGTATTAGTTGGAGGTTTTATTTTGGTACTTTACCTATTGCCTCAACTCAGTTTTATTTCACTTTTGCTACCATTATTCCCCGTCATGATGGTAATTTTCTCATTTGCTGCTGGCTTACTCAATGAACCTTTTAGCTATGCAATTGGCAGTGCGATGTTCTTTGGTTGGACATTGGCAGCTACTTTTCCTTTGGCAAGCTAATAGGAGCATGACCAAAAAGGAGGGCAGTTGAAGCTCTTGAGGCTGGGGGAGAAAAGAGGAATTCTGAATGTCACGAAGATAAGCTGTTCTTGAGCAGGGGAAGCTCTTGAGGCTGGGGGAGTAAAGAAAAATTATTAGTATCTGTTACTACTGCGACACTCTAAAATACACTTATTTCTTTGTCTCCACCTGCACCAAGGCACCCCCCGCTTGCCTTAGCAAATAACGCGCGCTCTTCGTGCCATTCTGATCTGGATGTGATAGTTTACCCACAAATGGGTAATTGCATCTGTGGGAGCAGCGCCAGTATCCTCAAAAGTAAAAATGCAATCAGCTTGATAGTTATCAGATGCAGATACAATCAACTTGCCCCAAGAGCTGATTAGCCACTCAACTTAATGACACCTTGACTGACAAAATATTCAAGCTGAGAATTGTGCTGTATTTGTTCGCGGACTAACTTGATCTGCTCATGGCTGAGAATATGTAATCCTGGACGGATAACATAACCTTTAATAATGACATTTTGCGGCTGCTGGCTGTCGGTGCGATTGTAAGTAATTGAAGGCATATTTGTACCTAAATGGGTAAGAACTAACACGGATCAGAATATTTCACTCCTATGCCTATAGCTTTACACAAGTTCTTTACCTGAGTGAATTTCTTAGCGACAGCTTAGTTCTTCTGTGGCATTGGAAATTGGGTGTATATGAGCAGTTAAACCCATGCAACAAATCCTTTTTACAGTTAGGCATTTAAGCAATTTTAATCAAAATACAAAATTTATTTAATAACTGAATTAATAAATATTTTAAATTATTGAAATGAAATGAATTGAGATGACTTTACCTATTATCATAAGTGCAAGACTATTGCTATATGTAAGTCTGAATCTACCGATTATTGGAGGATAACATCATAACTCAACCAAGTAATCTAATTTAAAAAGCTTACTCTATCAGCTTTTGATTAGGAAAAATATAAATGATTAGCTGTTAAGCATCTGCGAAATTTGATATTCAACCAGGATAAATTGACATGACAATTATCAATGGCAATGAGGGAGATAATTTCCTATTTGGAACTCCAAATGACAATTACCTCAACGGCTTTGGCGGCAAAGACTTACTAATTGCCGGAAATGGCAATGACATTTTAGATGGTGGTAAGGGTGATGATATCCTCATTGGTATAAATCCTTTGGATGACCAACCAGGTCAGTTAGAGCGGGATACACTGATTGGCGGTGCGGGCAGAGATACCTTCGTTCTCGGAGATCCTTTTAAAGTTTATTATGATGATAGTCAGATTCGATTCATCATTGCACCACCTCCTAATGAACCCCCACCAAGCTATGCCTTGATTGCTGACTTTGAGCCAGGTAAAGATGTGATTCAGCTTAAAGGAGCCATAGAATATAAGCTAGAAGATGTCAAACTACCTAATGGTGTTTCTGGTCTAGGCATATTTTTTGATGCTGACCGTTTTGATGGTAATGGTTCTGAGCAGTTGATTGGTATTATTCAAAGTCAACAGTCTTTAGATAAGCTGCAAATCAATTTAGGTCGGGCAATTACAACCATCACCTAATAATACTCAACAATCGCCAACAACCTGTGACATCATCACGCTCCCGTTAGGACAGATGCTATATGTGAGGCATTGTACCTGAAAACGCCTCTTTTGTTACAAAGCCTTTCAAGAGGAATAAAGTTAATCTAGAGCAACCTGCTGCATAGTGTGAAACTACTTTACCTTCAATGATTGATTGATATCATGTCCGTTTAAATAACCGTCATTGCGATCGAAGGGAAGCAATCCCAAAAACTTTGCGATTGCGTCGTTTCACTTCGTTCCACTCGCAATGACATATTCAGGGTGATTTGCCGGATATCATATGAGATAGCTAAGAGCTTGGTTATGACATGACCAAGCTCTCTTGTAGCAATTGTCTATGATATTGCGATCGCTATGTTTTCCTCTAATAATAGGGGCGATTGCCCTTTCGGTCGCACTCTATAATACAATACGGTTCAGTTAGTGAGTGGTATTCGATTCCGCAAGATCCCCCCAACCCTCCTTAGAGGATGTTTTAAAAGTATTGGGCGAATATATAACGGTTCTCACTTGAGTGAGCCTTTAGTCTAAACTAATTCTCCAGAAACCTTCAAGCGGATTTGACTGTTGCAATTGACTACTATTGCCCATCGAATCATTGTTATATACCAACCCAACACTGAATATTCTATTTATTGGCAATTGCCCTAATTTTCCAAAACCTTCAATATTTTTTGAGTCAGTTATAACCTGTTGGTTCAATTGGATGGTTGTTTGGTTTCCATCAGCAAAGTAGAGCGTTGCTCGTCTGTTGTGAAAGCGTACTTGAACGTTATAGACCCCACCAGTGGCATAATAGTAAGCTTTTGCAGGCAGCTTTTCTCCATCGATATTCTGCCCTTTGAACTCAACTGCGAGCGCAGGCGTGGTCAACATAAACAAGGCAGGCAGAACTAACCCTAACACTTTCATTGCTTTACTAACAAGCGGATTTTATCAAACTATTTCCCACTTTAAAACATCAACTTAACTGTAAGGGGTAAAACAGCATACAACTTAGTACACCGATCTCTGGTAAAACCGCAGCTGCCATCCACACAGATTTTTACAACTTTATCCTCACAGCGCTTTTGCGACAACTTTAGATATTCTCAACACCCCAGTGTATGTCCCTTTGTGACAGAGCGCTGTACAAAGACCTACAACACGGCTTTGTTGCAGCCCATTTACAGTGCCTAGTCACAAAGGAATTACACTCGGCTTCAGTACAAATGTCTGCAAGAACTAAGAAGCAGCTGAGTTTGAGCGTTCTATTTGCTGCCGAATGGTATCAATAGAAGCATTAATGCCAGCCAGTTTGGACTCTAAATCATCTCGCATCCAAATCAAGAATTTTAATTTCCGCTCTAAGCTAGCTTTGTGCGAAATGGGTTCGCTTCCATAACAGGGATTAGCCCAAAAAGGAAACATAGTTTACCTCTGTATTTAGCTTTTGTAACAGTGCAATACATTGCACCACTACACTACATTCTGGCTAATAACAATCAGACTGGTGTGTGTAACAACCGACCATTATTGTACGTGCTTAACGAACTTCTGCTAAAAGTTATCTCTTGAACTAGTGAAGGTATTTGACCATACTGCGACAATTAGCCAAAAAGTGACCAATAATTCAGATTTCCATTGAGTACGAACACAAAATCATTAGTGGGGGTTGCTATGGTATTCCCTCGTGATACCAGCTTGTCCTCACTTGAATAGCTGGCATCTAATGTTGTGGCTTTCGTTTAAAGTTCGATGGTTGTAGATGAACATAGGAATAATCGAGCCTTACAATAGCGGATTTTTAGAAGTTTTACCAGAGGGTGAAGACAGCGACTATTGGCAGATTGCAGCTATACATATCAATGGTCAAGCCTTCTGTCCTACCCCTCAGCTTTATCGTTCAGAACAAGTGGCATTAGTAAAAGCGGCAAAAATTTATGACTGGATAGCTGAACACGAACCAGAAATTAGTAATGGGACTTGCTATTGTTCTAAATTCAACCTCATCCTATGGCAGCAACCAAAAGTGTCTTAGTTGGCCAGAAGAGGGCAAGGGTAACTGGAAAGGGCAAGATGTATTTATAGTTTTCTCCCCTTGTCTCCCCATCCTCTACTTGACCAGGGCGACCGCTTGCCTTGAGCAATACTTATAGTACGTTTGTATTAATTTACTGCTTAGAGTAAGCCATATTTCCCCGTCTTGAGCGCGGGGATTTTTACTCTTTTGGTTATGGCGCGATGCGATCGCTTTCCCAAAAAAGATAGACAACAGTTTCAACAACAGTCCTGGTGTGCGAGTATTTGCTTTCGACAGCAACAGCAAATGCTAAGGGTGCAGTCTACGTGTTAAATAACTATTGCATGAGGCTCCTGCCCCCTGTCTAGTTTGTTTCAAGTATTTATTTTGATTGGTCTACTTATATATTTATAATGCAGTATCAAAACTAATGATTAGTATTGATTGATTTCAATGCTAATTCAATATAAAAAAAAGATAAATATTACTAATCAACAACTTTAGAAATTGGCATTTTACCAATTAAGATTTTCAGTCCAATATAGGAATAACAATACTTAATGTCTATCCAATAATAATTTTTTAGGTAAAAATCAATGGTAACGCTTACAGAACATGCTCAAGCCATTAATGTAGGACGTTTGACCGTGCAAACGGTAGAAATTGCTCCTGAAACAACTGCTATTCGCTGTCTCGATTGGGATAGAGAGCGGTTTGATATTGAATTTGGTTTACGGAACGGAACGACATATAATTCTTTCTTAATTCAAGGTGAAAAAATTGCTTTAGTTGACACCTCACATCGCAAATTTGAGGAATTATATCTTGAAATAGCGGCAGGATTAGTTGATCCGCATAAAATAGACTATTTAATTATTAGCCACACGGAACCAGACCATAGTGGTTTAGTTAAGGATATTTTGCTGCTAGCTCCTTCAATCACTGTTGTTGGTGCTAAGGTGGCGATTCAGTTTCTAGAGAATATGGTGCATCAGCCATTTAAATCGTTGCTGGTGAAAAGTGGAGAGCGTTTAGATTTAGGTAATGGGCACGAATTAGAATTTATATCTGCACCTAATTTACACTGGCCTGACACGATTTTGACCTACGATCGCAAAACAGGTATTCTCTACACCTGTGACGTGTTTGGAATGCACTATTGCGATGATCATACCTATGATGAAAACTTCTACGCCATCGAAGAAGATTTTCAATATTACTATGACTGTCTCATGGGGCCAAATGCACGGTCTGTCTTAGCAGCTTTAAAACGCATTGAAAACTTAGAAATAAATACGGTAGCTACAGGACACGGGCCTCTATTACAGCATCATATTTCCGAATGGTTAGGAAAGTATCAAACCTGGAGTTTAGAACAAGCTAAGACAGAGACGTTAGTTGCTTTGTTTTATGCAGGAGATTACGGCTATAGTGAACATTTAGCTTATACATTGGGGCATGGATGTACTAAAACAGGTGTAGCGGTAGAATTGATAGACCTCAATAGTGCTGAACCACAAGAAGTTAGAGAATTAGTAGCTCAAGCTTCTGGTATAGTAATTGCCATGCCACCCCAGTCTTCAGCGACGGCTCAAGCTGCTT
This sequence comes from Mojavia pulchra JT2-VF2, assembly GCA_019359325.1. GTDB lineage: Bacteria > Cyanobacteriota > Cyanobacteriia > Cyanobacteriales > Nostocaceae > Mojavia > Mojavia pulchra. The sequence goes on from JAHHHN010000017.1 coordinate 137,721, forward strand.
TAAGTACTATTTTGGTCGCTGTGCATCAGAAGCAGGCAATAGGTTTATTAGAATCTGGTGGTACAGAAGATGAACCTGTTTATCCTTTACGCAATAAGTTTCAAGAATTAGGATTAGTTGAAGCGTTTCCCCCAATTTTGATTAAAGAGGCTCCGACACAAATAACAGAACAATTGTGTGAAGAAGCGGGTACAGATATAGGGCAATGGTTAACCCGCGATCGCACCATCAAACAAATCAAATCCATCAACACAGACTTAGAAAAAGCCCTCGGAAGAATTAGCACCGGGCTATATATCATCACCGCCAAAAAAGGTGAAATTCAAAGTGCCATGTTTGCTTCTTGGTTAACACAAGCAAGCTTGAATCCTTTAGGAATCGCCATTGCCGTTTCTAAAGAACGAGCAATTGAATCTTTAATGCACGTAGGTGATCGCTTCGTTTTAAACGTCCTCGCAGAAGATAACTATCAAGGATTAATGAAACATTTCCTCAAGCGTTTTGCCCCTGGTGCAGATCGTTTTGCAGGAGTAAAGACTTATCCAGCCACCAATGGTTCACCTATTCTCGTCGAAGCCTTAGCTTATATGGAATGTGAAATCACCAGCCGCATGGATTGTGGCGACCATTGGGTTATCTACAGCACCGTCCAAACCGGCAGAGTCGCCAACGTCAACGCCCTGACCGCCGTTCATCACCGCAAAGTCGGAAATCATTACTAAATCAGGGACTGGGGACTGGGGACTAGGGGACTAGGGGACTAGGGGACTAGGGGAAACAACTATGAATAACTCTTGCTCCTTGTCCTCTTCACCCAATGCCCAATCCCCAATCCCCAATCCCCAGTCCCCAATCCCCAATCCCCAATCCCCAATCCCCAGTCCCCAATCCCCAATCCCCAATCCCCAATCCCCAATCCCCAGTCCCCAATCCCCAATCCCCAATCCCCAATCCCCAGTCCCCAATCCCCAATCCCCAATCCCCAATCCCCAATCCCCA
>JAHHHN010000078.1 GCA_019359325.1 Mojavia pulchra JT2-VF2
GAGTGCCAAGCATGGGTTGAGGAACTGGTCGGTTCCATTCGCAATAAGCAGGCATATTATCAGCGAGGTTTAAGAGCTATGAAGCTTATACAGCAAGCACTTTAGCTCTCTTGTCGCCCCTTGAAGCGCGCTCACTTACTGCTGGCAAAATAAAAGCGATGTGTAAGTGACAAGCCGCTTTTTGGCATGAGCAGGAATAAAATTATGTTGCAGTAACATTTCAACAGTGACTTGCTCGAATATCATAATTTTCTATCTGCACATAAGTATTGAAACCGTGGAAAGCCATAAACAAAAAATCTTGGTGGTAGACGACGAAGCAAGCATTCGCCGGATTTTGGAAACGCGGCTTTCCATGATTGGCTACGATGTGGTCACCTCTTGCGATGGTGAAGAAGCATTAGTAGTGTTTCGTTCTTCTTCGCCTGACTTAATCGTTTTGGATGTGATGATGCCAAAACTGGATGGCTATGGTGTGTGCCAAGAATTACGTAAAGTATCGGATGTGCCGATTATTATGCTTACAGCCCTGGCAGATGTAGCAGACCGAATCACAGGGCTGGAATTAGGCGCTGATGATTACATATCTAAACCATTCTCTCCCAAGGAACTAGAGGCGCGAATACGCTGTGTATTGCGGCGACGGGCAAGTTCTTCAAGTGCTGCTAGTGTTCCTAGTTCAGGAGTAATTCAAGTAGACAATCTCAAAATTTACACGAACAGGCGACAAGTTTACAAAGGTGATGAGCGGATACGATTAACGGGCGTAGAGTATGGCTTGCTAGAGTTACTTGTGAGCAACTCAGGCAAACCCTTTTCTCGTGGAGAAATGTTGCAGCAAGTATGGGGTTACGGTACAGAACAACACGCAGATAGCCGTGTGGTGGATGTGCATATCTCAAGGTTGCGCTCGAAGTTAGAAGATGACCCCGACAATCCAGAATTTATCCTGACAGCTAGAGGAAGTGGCTATCTTTTTCAAAGAATTATTCAAATTGAGCATTAACGGTGAGAGGGTGCAAATGTCGCACATCTTGACAACCAGAAATAGAGAACCGCGCCCGACCCATAACGTTTGAGAGTACTGTTTGCACTTGAGTAGAACAACAAATCTCTGGAGGGGAATAAACTGCATGAGCCAGACAGATGGAAATTACCAAAATGGAGGAACATCAGCTTTTAACAGACTCGAACAGCTTGAGGCAATGCTGACAACCCATGCCCAAATGCTGAATCAGTTGGTTCCATTGATGGCACAGGTTGCACAGATAGCTACCACCACATCAGAAACAGTCAATCGGCACGATCAAGCGCTGACTCGTATTGAAGAACAAACTTTTATTAACGCAGTACAACAGCAGGTAAACACAAACGCGATCGCAGATTTATCTATCGCAATTAACCAATTGGCAGTAAACCAAACAGAACTTCAAGCACTTATTCAGAATAATAGCGAGGCACTCGCCCAAGTGACGGCGAAAATTGACAAATTAGCCCAAAGGCAAGAAAACTTTCAACTACAACTGGAGGAAAGCGTCAGCAGGGTAATAAAAACTATTGATCACACAATTGACAGCACGGAAGAACTAGTTAGGCGATTGTTAGAACAAAGCAGTAATGAACGCAGCGCTTGATTTGACCAGTACGATAAGACGTTAATTTTGAATTGTTTAACTCCTTTGCTTGGCTAATGAAAAAATTGTAAAAATCATTGTCGCAATAATTATTACCGTATATGTAGCATGGTCAGTTTATGAATACCATTGATGTAGTGGTTTTATTCCCGCGAAAATTGGGATAACATGTACCACTAAATTGTGCTGTGTTATTAATTATATGAAACGGCTCATCGGCGGTGTGTCACAGCACTACTGAAAGCCTGCAACCGAAATCCAATAAACCAAGTTATGAAAGATGAATTTTTCTCTTATGGGTTAGACAACAAAGCTTCCTCACCTTGGCTCAAGCTATCTGAAGATGATAGAAAAAAATATTTATCGCCATTAAAACTCTCTAAAGTTTTGCGCTTGCATAAAGTAGTTAATTCAGCTACCACAATCACAAAGATTGCTATTGATGAATCCCAAGGAATTCTTGCTTGTTCATCAAGAGATGGAATGGTAAGTATTTGGCATCTTTTATCTGGTGAGGTGATCTCATCCTACTCTCATGAGAGTCATGGTTGTTCAGTTGTAATTGGAGAGAAGGGTGATGTAATCAGTGCAGGCTCAGATAACAAAATAAAAATCTGGAATTATTTATCTAATCAGCTTTTACGAACTTTTGAGACACCAGATAATGTAGGATGTTTGGCATTCAATCTAAAAGCTAATTACTTGGCTGCGGGGATAAATTACTCAAATAAAGTAATTGTATGGAATTTGAAAACATTTAAACAAATTGCTGAAATTAGTGATGAAAGATTCTGGGAATTTGAGCTATTAGCATTTAATGATACTGGAGAACGGTTGTATGCACGATTCGGACTTGGAGAAAATCGAGTCTGGGAAATGCCTTCTACAAAGCTGATTAGAGCTTTCTGTGATAGTCATTATGGAGAATGGAGCTACTGTTCAATTGACAACAGAGGAAGGGTTCTAGCTACTGCATCAGATCGAGATAACGAAGTATATCTATGGGATACGATCAGTGGCAAAAGAGTACAAGTAATTGAAGCTTCCCCAATATCGGATGGCGGCCCATTTGACCCCAACGTTCTTTTAAATCATAACGGTAGTATTCTTATTACTGCTACACTAAACGGAAATATCAGAATCTCGTGTACTCAAAGCAAAGAACTTTTGCAAGAATTTCCCGGTGCTCACGAAGCAGAAATAAGCTCATTAGCTATAAGTAATAGATATTTGGTATCTGGAGATCATGATGGGAATATCAAACTTTGGGAATTTAGTGTCTAATGAGAATTAGAGCAAAATTAGGCTCAAATAAAGCCCAAGCTGGCGAAATTCGCCGCGTCACTAGTTAGCGACGAAACCAACCGCGCACGATAAAACTCATGCTGCTTTTGAGTAGTGAAGCGGATTTAAATGGGGCGTTCCCAAGGTTCGCTGTACTGTCGATATCACAGACGCTTGAGAACTTCAATTAACGGTTTAGGCTCAACAGGACAAAACGAGTCAGGTATGAAAATGTAGAAGATTTAGTGAGGACAGTTTTACGATATTGAGAACTGGGTTGAACTGTTTGAGGAATTAGAACAGGTAGGGGATTAATCGTTTTGTGCGTTGCTTGTAAGCTTCATACTCATCACCAAAAGTATCCAGTAGCATCTGTTCCTCTTGTCCAACTCGTGTTGCATAAGCAATACTAAAGCCAATGAATCCTGATAGACCTGCAATAAAGTTGGACAGCAAAAGTGCTTGTGCAATACATAATAACAGGACAGAGGCGTACATTGGATGACGAATGTTTTGATAGACACCATTGGTGGATAGAGTATGCCCTTCTCGAATTTGTAGCGTTGATGACCAATTTTGCCCTAAGTCATGATGACTACGCCAAAACAACCATAGAGAGAGCGCAACAATCATCATACCTAATCCATTTGCCCAGATTGGTAATCGATAGTTAGCAAAGTTTAGCCAAGGAGATAAAGTATAAATTAAAGGCACAAACAGTATGCCAATTAATAGCAGAAGGCGCACTAATTTTTCCTGAAGAGGTTTTCTCTGCTCAACAATGATGTTCTGTTTTTGGATTTGTTGATAAGGAATTCTAACCAGCAGCCAAAAGACTATCCCTACTACAAAAATGCTTTTTGAGACAAATGGATTCATCACTTGCTCCTTGAGGTTACAAAACACTGAGTGATTAGTTACTTAAAATCATATTTAACTATCTGTCTGTTACTTTAACAAAGCTTATAAATTAGCTTAATTATTTGTCTTTTAAGAGATTGCTTAATCATTAAACCCAACCGCCCACCCCTCGCCCCCACAAGACATTCCACCGTCAGCCTGATCCCACCGCCGCCAACCCCGGCACCAACCGTTTCATGTCAACTGTGTTGTGGATGTACGTTCTTCCCCTCGCGCTTGGAGTAGAAAGTGGTATGGAACAGCAATTGACAAACTTTGTAATTCCATAAATGTTAAATATATTTCTCATACCAAGTTGCAGTCAGATGTAGTAGGATAAAAAAGTGATGGTGAAAAAGAAGTGAAGCTTTACGGGTATATATGGCTCAAGTGACACAAGCGTTTCCTCATCTAGATTTAGAAACGGTAAAGCAGAAAGTAAAGACGGCATTATCTTATTGGGAAAGACAAAAATGGTCAGTGATATATAATGCGCTGGCCGACCCAAGAACAGCGGCGGAGATAGCTTTACACGTTGGAGTATCTAAAGGATTTGTCAGAAAAGTAATTCAGCAATACAACCGTCAAGGAGAAGCCGGGTTATCAACGCCCCTTAAAGGAGGTAGACATAATTGCTATCTAAGCTGGGAGCAAGAAAAAGAACTGATAGATTCCTTTAAAGAAAAGGCGCGTCATGGTCAGATAGCAACCGCAATGCAAATTAAACTGGCCTATGAAAAAGAATGCGGTTTTCCTGTTCATAAGACCACAATTTATCGACTATTAGAACGGCATCAATGGCGCAAAATTTTCCCCAGACCAACTCATCCCAAAAAAGACCCAAATGCTGTTGATGAATTTAAAAAAACTTTCCACAGTTAGTAGAACAAATTAATCAAACAAGAAACCCATCTGATACTAGACCTGTAGTATTAATGGCAGGAGATGAAGGCAGATTTGGCCGGATTGGGGAGGTTCGAGCTTGTTGGTGTCCACAAGGGATACGCCCAACTGTACCAAAGCAGCAGGTCAGACAACACATTTATGCTTACGCCGCAGTTGCACCTCAATTAGGAAAGATGACCTGCCTAGTTCTGCCTTATGCTAATACTAAAATGATGAATTTATTCTTGTCACAGATTTCTCAAGAATTTGCCGACTATTTTGTAATTTTACAGTTAGATAAAGCCTCTTGGCATCGTTCTAATGCTTTAAAAGTTCCGGAAAATATTCGGTTAATTTTTCAACCCGCTCATAGTCCAGAATTAATGCCTGTTGAACACATCTGGGAAGATATTCGAGAAAAACATTTTTATAATCAAGTCTTTCCTACTTTAGATCAAGTTGAGGAGGTTCTGTGCCAGGGCTAGTTGAGCTTTGTTCTGATAGCGATCGCCTGCGTTCTTTAACTTTTTTTCCTCATCTCAGGATGCTACCTCTGAACGCAACTTAGTATCAAACTGCATTAGGTAACACATCTGGGAATAAAAATTGGATTCCTCCTAATCAAGAATAAGCAACGTTGGCATTATTAGAAATTGCTCAAATTGGGCAAAAGGAAACTATTCTTTTACTATGTGCAGAATTACAAAGTGCAAAATGCCATCGGGTATCTGTTGCAAATCAATTACATGAACTTACAGGCATTGCGGTCAAACATTTAGAATAACTTCACTTCCGAGCGACCGCTCGTTTATACTCGGACTTTTCAACGAATAAACCTTTTTTTACGCTTTATATACGCGAAAAAAAACTTAATTTAACTAATCCCATGTCCTCACTACAAACTTAACACTATAGCTATGATAATCTCCTCGATCAACAGCCATTATAGGAAATCAAACGACTCTTCTTATTGAGCGACAGTTTATAATATTACATAAAGATGATTAGAAAAAATGGTTAAGCCTAAAAATGTGTATCGCGGACACTCAATGGAAAAAGTTGGTCACGGTAAAAGAGCGGTATTTAAAACAACTATCAACGAAAAAGAATGGTCTGCCGTGACTGAATTAGAGGTAAAAACAGCAATTGATGCTTGGATTGATGAAGGAGTAGAGCCTTAGCTATTGCCTACATAGCTATAACTTTGTGCCGACATGAATAATTGGCTTGCAAAACTGGGAGGGACAGAATAGCCGATAATTGACCCCGCCGTAGCAGTCTCGTTGGGAAACTCATACCAATCAGGAAAACCCTGTAACTTCGCCGCTCCCGCAATTGACAAGGATTTGACCGTACCATCGGGCAACCAGATATCAGCGAACTTACTACGGTTGCAACCTTTGTGATCTGTGAAATGCGACCGCAGAATGGTATTGCAAGGTAAATGTCCAGGTTTATATTTGGACTGTGTACGTCCCCCAACTCTTTCTATTAACAGTGGTGTGGGCGCATTCCTGGCTAAAAATTTTTCCAAAGCTTGCTGCTGTTTAGGTAGTAGTTGAGAGCCAGGCATCGTAGGGATTAGATGAGCGATTGCCTCATGCCAACCGATAGGGTCAGATGTAGGTGGTAATGAGATAGTCAAATCCCGGCAAGCAATCAAGACTAACCGCCGACGCGCCTGGGGTAATCCGAATTTATCCATGCTGACTACGCTGTAATTGACCGAGTACCCCTCTTGCTCCAAAGCTGACAGGATAATACTGAAACTCTGACTGTTCTGATAACGCGGCACATTCTCTAGCGTGAACACCCGTGGCTGCAACTGTCGGATAGCTTCTGTTACAGCGATTGCAGCACTCAGATCGTCAGCCGTTTCGCCGCCCTTACCCGCTTTAGCTGTGTGGGCAAGGCTTACGTTGGCGCATACTGGGGAGGCATGGAGGTAATCGGGGCGGGGAAAACCAATAAATCCTGACTGCGCTACTTCTTGCACTGTTAGTTGGATTATTTTACAGCCATACTCGCTAAAGTTGTAGTGATGGGTTTTGGCGATCGCCCTGCTTAAGTCTGGTTTGCTTGGGTCAAACTCCACCGCGATAACTGGACGAATACCAGCCTGTACCATCCCAGCTTCAATCCCGCCACCACCCGCGAAAAGTACTACAGCGATCGGGGCATCATCTGGAAGAACTGGTTTTAATTTTGTGTTATCAAAATTTTTGCAGACATCCAATTTTTGTGATGGCTTTTTGGTTTTCGCTTTTTCGATAAAAGCGATAATATCTTCCCTAGTTGCCCCAAGGTGTTTTAGTGTGCGAATCATGGGGACTGTTTTAGTCATGCAGCCACCTCCATGACCAAATCATCCGGTACTTCAAAAATCCCCAACCGCCCAATGTAGGGAATCGGTCTAATCTCGCGTGGATTCTCCAGTTTCCAGTGGTACTGCCCAGGCATCCCCCAACCAAAACAATTCGCAATTCGCAATTCGCAATTCGCAATTAATTTCATTGCTTGATTTTCTCTTTAACTTTTCGAGTAGACGCAACTAAGATTTTTCCAATTTCTCTAGTTTCTTGAAGTAAGGATTCAAACTTAGTTTTATCAACCAATTCTGCCTCGATTAATATTTCTAACCAATATTCAGTTTCTCTTTCTTCCTTAAGCGCAATTTCTAATTTGCTCAGAAAGTCCTTATCAGATTGGGCGGATTGAGCTTCTTTAACGTTTGCACCTATAGAAGTACCACTTCGGAGTAACTGTTTTGATAATGTTCGACAAACTCCGGGTTTTTCATCTAAAAAAGTACAAGCTTTAACTATTCTTATTGCCAAAGCTTTCGTTCTATCGGCAATACTAAGTTGTTGATTCATTTCTTTTACTCCTAGTTAATAATTGCGAATTGCGAATTGCGAATTGCGAATTGTTTATTGCCCAAGGTTGACGCACAGATATTGCTTTCATAGCAGTGCCTTCTTAAAATGCCAACAATTGAACATAAGCATCCAACGCTGCAAGTGCCGGATGTGGATATATTTGAGACTTCAGCCCATTGCAGATTGTAGCGATAGTTCCTTGAGCGGAGAAAGTGAAATTGATATTACTCTGACGGTCACAACAGCGATATAAAACTGTTAGAAGAACAAAATTCAACTGTCTGAGAATTACATCTTCAGCCGCATGAAGCCGCCAAGTAAGGTTTTCTGAAGTAACCGAGCGCCAAGGATTGCCAAAAGAACATTTTTCAACTTCGGGCAGCACTTTTACTTTAAACCTGTAATCCCGGTCAGTAGTAGAGCATTCATCAGGGGCGAGAGCCGCCCATTGTTGTAGAAGCTTTTGGTATGTTGCGCTCATGTTGTCAATCCTCAAAATGTTGAGCTATGTGCTTGCGTTGTTTCTGTTCTTCCTTCAGCCATTGTCGTGCGATCGCCTTGGGGTCAATCTCATGACCATTTTTTGAATTGATTTAACTTTTCGCTTCCGTCCTGTGCGATCACAGTGACATCTATGGTTTTATAAACTTTTGTAAACGTTTGGAATTTCTACGAAAAATCTGAGTTTTGAATTGATGTCATAGTACATGGATATGTATAACTTCTATGAGGAGAAGACTTTTGTAAAGTTTAATGGCGTTATTTAATACGTTTTAGTTAAGGCTGCTGGGTCTATACTTTCAAATCCAATTTAATACTCAAAGATTTATAGATTTTTCAAAATATTTTTATTTTTAAAATACCTCGCTAATAAAAATAATAATCACATGGAAGACCTAACGCAACGCAAAATTTTATCTGCTCTAAGTCATGGAGCAATCTTTTTTAGCTCTACAATAATTTCGATTGGAATACCAATTGCAATTTTGTTAATTAGTGAAGATGTAGTAGTTAAAGAAAATGCTAAAGAAGCTTTAAATTTTTACGTAACATTTTACATGTATATAATTATATCTATGCTTTTATTTATTATAATTATTGGTCTTCCTCTGTTAATTGTGCTGCTAATAGTTAGTTTGATTATGCCAATTATTGCTATTGCCAAGGTTTTAAGCCAGCCGAATGTGCCGTACCGCTACCCATTAATTTTTCATTTATTTTAGCAATAAAAAAATTAACCTAACTGGCTGTAACGTTATTGAAATTGTTAGTCATACGCAAGAAAATTTTCATGCTACAAACTAATAATACGATAGAGTTTACTGATGCTATCTTAAAAGATTACCAAGTTTTTCGCAAACACAAATTATATTTAATTGTTAAGTATTAAATAGCTATTAACATAATTTGTGATTGACTAAACTTTATTGCTATTTATGGAGTGTTGCAATGTCTGGTTGCAGATTAACTCGTTGGGGCAGCGCCTTGGGTATTGCAATGTGTGCCAGCATTTCTGGTGCGAATTGTGCGCTCGCTCAAATTAGCTCGGATGGCACTTTGCCTATTAACTCTAACGTTAATAAACAAGGTGATACCTTTAACATTACTGGAGGAACACCAGCTGGCGCTAACTTGTTCCACAGCTTTAAGGGGTTCTCTGTCCCTGCTGGCAATACTGCTTTTTTTGACAATAATACAGCTATTCAAAACATTATTAGTAGAATCACAGGTGGGTCAGTTTCTAACATTAATGGCTTACTGAAAGCTAATGGTAATGCTAATCTATTTCTAATCAATCCAAATGGGATTGTTTTTGGTCAAAATGCTCAATTAAATATTGGTGGTTCTTTTGTTGCGACTACAGCGTCGGCAATCTCTTTTGGGAATCAAGGTTTTTTCAGTGCCTCCAATTTGGAAAGTTCTCCATCTCTGTTGACGGTCAACCCAACTGCATTCCTATTTAATCAAATTCAAACTGCATCTATCCAAAATAACTCAGTTGCTAGCTCCGGTTTAAACTCATCTTCGGAGTTTACTGCTACGGGTTTGCGCGTACCAGATGGCAAGAGCTTGCTGTTGGTAGGTGGTGATATCAATATGGATGGTGGAAGTCTGTATGCTTTTGGTGGGAGAGTCGAGTTAGGTGGGTTAAAAGGTGCGGGAACAATTGGGTTAAATTTATACGGTAATAATTTAAGTTTGAATTTTCCCAGTAGTGTAGAAAGAAGTGATATTTTCCTAAGCAGAGGCGCTCGTGTATATGTGGATGCAGGTGATTTGACAATTAAAACTAATACTCTGCTAATCAAAGATGGAGCACAGGTAAGTGTTAGTACAGATGGTGCGGGCAAGGGTGGAAATATAAGCGTTGATGCCCAAGATGTGCAAATTATTGGAAGCGATGATAATGGGTTTAGTGCCTTGTTTGCTCACGCACAAGGACGCTCAACAGGGGATGCAGGTGATTTGACAATTAAAACTAATACTTTGCTAATCAAAGATGGGGCATGGGTAAATGTTAATACATATGGTGCGGGCAATGGTGGAAATATAAGCGTTGATGCCCAAGATGTGCAAATTATTGACGCTGGCTTATCTGCTAACGCATATGGCTCAGGAGATGCGGGTGGTTTGACAATTAAAACTAATACTCTGCTAATCAAAGATGGAGCACAGGTAAGTGTTAGTACAGATGGTGCGGGCAAGGGTGGAAATTTAACTGTTGATGCCCAAGATGTGCAAGTTATTGGAATAGACTTTGATGCTTGGCCTAGCAGTGGCTTGTCTGCTAACGCATATGGCTCAGGGGATGCAGGTGATTTGACAATTAAAACTAATACTCTGCTAATCAAAGATGGGGCACGGGTAGATGCTAGTACATATGGTGCGGGCAAGGGTGGAAATTTAACTGTTGATGCCCAAGATGTGCAAATTATTGGAAGCAGTGATGTTGGGTTTATCATTACCAGTGGCTTGTTTGCTAACGCACAAGGAGGCTCAACAGGGGATGCGGGTGATTTGACAATTAAAACTAATACTCTGGTAATCAAAGATGGGGGATGGGTAGGTGCTGGTACATATGGTGCGGGCAAGGGTGGAAATTTAACTGTTGATGCCCAAGATGTGCAAATTATTGGGACAAGCGCTAAAGGTCAGTTTTCTAGTGGCTTGTTTGCTGACGCACAAACAAATAATTCATGGTTAGCTGACGTACAAATAAATTTAACAGGGGATGGGGATGCGGGTGATTTGACAATTAAAACTAATACTCTGTTAATCAAAGATGGGGCACGGGTAGATGCTAGTACATATGGTGCGGGCAAGGGTGGAAATTTAACTGTTGATGCCCAAGATGTGCAAATTATTGGAAGCGGTGATGTTGGGTTTATCATTACCAGTGGCTTGTTTGCTAACGCACAAGGAGGCTCAACAGGGGATGCGGGTGATTTGACAATTAAAACTAATACTCTGCTAATCAAAGATGGGGCACAGATGACTGTGAGTAATCAAGGCCCAGGAAATGCTGGGAAAATACTAGCTGAGGTTCTTGACATCCGTTTAGACAATCAAGGAAAACTCACCGCTGAATCGGTATCAGGTAAAGGTGGAGATATTCAACTAATTGCAGGAAAGCTACTTCTGATGCGTCGTAATAGTTTAATATCTGCAACTAGTGGCGTTGCTAGCAATAATGGATTCGACGGCAATATAAACGTCGATACCAAATTCTTAGTAACTGTCCCTTTAGAAAATAGTGATATTGTTGCAACTGGTTTTGGACGAAGCCCTGGTAGTAACATTCAGATTAATGCTGAGGGTATTTTTGGCAGTCAATTTCGGAAACAGCAAACCTCAGAAAGTGACATTGTTGCAACCGGACGTGTCACATTAAATACCCCAGATATTGATCCTAACAACGGTTTAGATGATTTACCAACAATAGTTGTAGACCCTGAAGTAGTACAAATCTGCGATACTCCTGGTTATGCTCAAAGCAGTTTTATTATCACCGGACGCGGTGGTTTACCTTCCAATCCTACGAAGGATGTTGCGGCTCCTGATGGAGTAGAAGTAGGTTGGGTATCACTCAAGCCCAGAGGCGATGCCAAAGACGGGCTACGCCTACGCAACAGTTCATCGGTTATTACTAAGCCAATTAGCAATATGCCAGAACGCATTGTAGAAGCAAGCGGCTGGTCGGTGAATAAGAAGGGAGAAGTGGTACTCACAGCTAATGTGTCTAACACCCGCCGTAGTTCATGGCAAAACGCCATAGCTTGCAATATTCCTCACGCTCACAAGTAAAAACGCACAATAGCGCTCCCCCAGATCAAGAACAGCTTACCTCAACAAATAACGCGCACACTCTTGGTGCTATTTCCTTAGCCTTAAGGGGGAATGACATTGATAAACAAACTAGTTGAATTGTTATACCAGTCTGAGTGCGATTGCATCTTTGACAAGAGCGCGATCGCCTTGCCAACCCAACAAATTATTCCATCCACTGCACCCAATCGGGAGCATCTGCAACCAACTGGCCAAATTTAAGAGGCTCAACCTCATCAAACTCCAACATCACCCCCCAACGCTCATCACTCGTTAGGGTACTGAGGAATTCTTTAACCGATTCCACACCATACTCCACCCTTTGAATCACTAACCCAGCATAATATTTAACTCTTCCCCACCACAGATCACTCTGGTTCTCATCGCCGTCCATACCCCCCTGATTATTACTTCCATCTTCATTAGCAGGGGGGTTGGACGGAGCAGAATTAGGCATGGGGGCAAGGGTGCAGGGGTGCAGAGGGGAGGATTTGAGCAAGTTTGCTCCCCTGCTCCTCTGCTCCTCCGCTCCCCTGCTTCCATACATAGTCTGCATTTTAGCTGCATAAGCCGCCTGATGTTCTTGTTCTGCCTGCCGCCTTCTCTCCCTCTCCTCCCGCTGCCGTTGCCGATAATCCAATACCTTCTGAGCAAATGCAACATCATCGGGATTGAGCCGATAGTACCGAACCCGTTTGCCATCCTCAACAGGCCGCCT
>JAHHHN010000079.1 GCA_019359325.1 Mojavia pulchra JT2-VF2
AGCAAAACCTCGAACTCAAGAAGTGCTTAACCAAGTATTAAACCAAATTATTACTGAGCAAATTTTACCTGATGATGCTTGGGGCTGGTTTGCTCACTGTGGTCTATTCATCTGAAAACCGCTGTAAACGCGATCGCTCTAAAAAAGTACAAGTTTTAAAATCAGATCCTTCGATGAACACTACTTCTTGAAGAAACTGCATATCAGATCACCAGGGTCTTTGTACCCAAATGGCACAACAGTACCATCTTGTTGAATTTTAACTTTAGAGCGACAGTTATAAACTTCGATGGGTCTTTTTAGATCATCCACATTAACTGCTGCTCTGTATTCCCAGTAATTTTTAGCGCTGCGTTGAATGCTGAGAATGCAAATACGATGTCCATTGTAATTTCGGCATACAGATGCCGTCGCCGGAAGCGCTACTGATAAAGAAAATATCAATAGCAGCAAAAGAGTTACACATCTGATCCCGCTCATACGATATGAAGTGTGATTTGCGGGAAATCATATCATTTACCCCTGAGCAAGATAGGGCTTCTGTCTTCTTAACTTCAGTCATTGGGTACTACTCGGTACTTAAGACTCAGCATTACTTAACTTTTTCCTCAATTCAGAAGTTATGTTGTATTAACGTTTTCTCAATTTATTGCATTATCAACATTTACTTGATGCGATAATTGCATACCTATGTGTTAATCTGAGCCGCAGAAATGCGATCCTCGTTATTGGGAATAAAGATGAATGCCCCTGGTAATTAATTACCAGGGGCTTTTTGTTTACAAAGCTCCTTCGGAGGGTAACTCCCTCCGAAGCAAGGTTTTAAGCCTCGCTCCTTGTGGGCGGCCTATTTTTTACTTAGGTTAATTAACCGGACATTATATTAATTATCTGCCAGCTAGTTTCGCAACTGCTGCAATTAGCTCATCTGGTTCTGCTGGCTTAGAAACGTGCAGCTGAAAGCCTGCGGTCAATGCCTGTTGCAGGTTATATTCTCCAGCATAAGCAGTCAGGGCGATCGCTGGTATCTGTCCACCTTGTTCTGGTGGCCAGGTTCTAATTTCGCGGATCAGCATATAGCCGTCCATTTCGGGCATACCGATATCGCTTAACAGGATGTCGAACTTTAACTCCGTTAGGACTTGTAGTACCTCAATAGCTGATGACACAGATGTGACTTGGGCCCCATCCTCTTCGAGTAGGAAACTGATAAAATCCCGCGAATCAGCATCATCATCTACAACCAGTATTTTGATTCCTTGCAGACTCCTAAATTTAGGGTTCACTTCTCCCTCTTTTTCGCTCTCTTCTGTGGGCGCTTTGCTGTGTTAAAGCGGTAGCTTGACTGTAAAAGTCGCCCCATGTCCTGATTAGGGTAGGGGATGCATCTGCCATTTAACGAAAACGAATTCGATTTTCAATTAAAATCCTGGCTAAAAAGCTGTCCTAGGAATGTCCAACAATATTAGCGAGCAAAGATACCAAGCATAGTTTAGAGAGTATTTCTTCTTGACCTTCAATCTTTAGCTAAGTAGAGTGGCGCAAAAAAACCGAAGTATGTAACGAAAAGTAAAGTTGTCTAAAAACCTCTTCGCTTCTGCCTTCTGCCACGGCAGTTGCTCTACTTGGGGAGACCCCAAGACCGCACTGCCTCCTCTGCCATTTGCCTTGTCATAACGACAATTTTTAACGCCGACCTCCTTACCTCTTGCAAAAGACATCATCTCTGGCGCTCCTAACGTATATTGATTTTTTTTGTTCTGTCTAATGCAATATTTTAAATATAAGTCTTTTAGGCGTTGTTTTTTTAACATTTGCCGGAATTGTGGCTGGTCAATAATGCAAACGGTAGACCAAATTAACTATTAACTCATAACTATGACGTTTTATTTGATTATCAGCTTTTCATAACTTATGTCAGCGTTTTTTGTTTGAAAAACCACTTCAAAAGCTCATTTTTCGCTTATAGCTAATTTTTTCTCAATTTATTTCTAATTATTGTCTGAGCTAACCCCCTTTTGGGGTGTACTCTCGATATACAGTAACTCTCACAATAGACCGTTGCCATAATTTACACCTTGAGGTAATACCATGAGAAATTATGCTGGCAAACAGGAATTTCTATCCAGTCAAATCACAAATCAATGTTTTCAGCAAAAGGATTTTAGTGGATATGACTTGAGTGGAATTGATTTGAGAGCAGTTGATTTAAGTGGTTTTAACTTGATAGGAGCAGATTTGCGTGGTGCGAATCTATGTGGCTGTATTCTTACTGGTGCTAACCTAAGTCGGGCAAACCTCATGCAGGCTGCTTTGTGTGAAGCAGATTTGAGTGCAGCTGATTTAAGTGAAGCTAAATTAATTGAAGCATCTTTGATTGAAACAAAATTAGTGCGAGCAAATCTCACAAGAGCTAAGCTATGTGGCGCAATACTTTTAGAAGCAAATTTAACTAATGCCAACTTGACTGATGCAGACCTAACATGGGCAAACTTAACAGAGGCCAACCTAAATGAGGCAAAGCTTTGGGGAACCAATTTGATTTATGCAAAACTGTGGGACACTATCATGCCCGACGGTACAATTCAGGAACCTCAAATAGTCTTTTTTTTATAAATAGATAAAAGGCAATAGAAAATTAATTTTCCATTGCCTTTTATTAAAGTTCGTTCAACAATTGCTGAATTAAAACTCGCGTTGCGAGAAAATGAGAATAGCGATCGCTAACAACATGAAACTATATAACAAGCCATAACCAGCATTAGTTATTAATGCAGTTGCTCCCGGAAGTGCTTGCAGTCCATAAACAGCATCATTCTTTAAATCTAATCGAGATAAATCTGGCAATATCAGATATAGAGCTTGAGTGAGACGCTCAATGCCTGGGTTACGGCTAAGACGACCAAATTGTAATAAATCTTGAGTTACATTCCCCATTAAATACACGCTAGAAGTTAAAACTATCGCTAATAAAGAACCAGTAAAAGCGCCAAAAGTAATTGCTAAAGCAGCGATTAAGGACATCTGTAAAAATAAGAAAATTACCGCAATTAAAATGCTCGGCATTGCATGATCAATGTGCCTAACTTGCAAAAATCCCAAATAAATCACCGTCATCATGGTGACGAGTACGGCTAGCACTGCTGATAACCCCAAGTATTTACCGAGGATAAATTCACTGCGGCTGACAGGTTTAGCAATTAACACTAAAATTGTCCGCTTTTCAATTTCTTTGTTAATCATTCCTGTACCAACAAATACAGCAACGATTAGAGCGATGACGCTCATCACCACGATCCCAAAATCCAAAAATATTTTATCTTCGGTAGTGGCGGCAAATTCAGGAATTAGGCGAAAGGCAACGGCGAGTATGAGCGTATAAAAGCCAATAATGTAAAGAATGCGATCGCGTATTACTTCCTGAAATACATTCTTGGCTAACACAAAAGTTCTGCTAAAATTCATCATAATTTACTTAACAGTTAATAGTTCAATAATTTGGCTGTGATTAAAAACTCAAAATTAAAAATTCAGTTTTTGCATCCTGAATTTAAATTTATTTTCTCTTTAGCGCTGTGCTGGCGGCGGCCCTATAATAGGTTTACTAACACGACCACACTCAATTTCTGCAACGACATTTGTCTCCTCTGACTGATTAGTAGTAAAATTACTTGTAGATTCTGCAATTGGTCTAATCTGACACGATTTCTTCAGGTAATAACCATTTGGGTTAGAAGTAGGGCCAGTCCAGATGCTGAGTATATCTAGTATATATTCGTCTTTTTTCGCAGGATTAGGATTTGATACACGCGGTTCAATTAGCCATAATTCTTTTTCTTCGTTTATTTTTAAGCGTTGGTCTTGTAATAGCCTCTGGCTCAGGTTTCTGAGATTTATATTCGCATTTTGTAGCCATTTTTCTACTTGCGACCAAGGTTGTTTGGATATTTGTTCTTCTACTAGTGGTTGCAGTTTGCTTAAAATTACAGCACCATTTGGTGAGACTCTAGCTGGAGGCTCAGTTCTAATAACAAAGACACTGCGGTTAAACTTTTCTGATTGCAAACTAGGATATCCTTCTAACCAATTATTGACAACAAAGTAAAACTGAAGCCAGCAACTTAATAGCATAGAACTGGCAATTAATACTATAACTTTTTGTCGGTCTTGTGGTTTAGGAATCTGAGCTTTGGCATCAGTACCACTCCCCTCAAAAAACTCTGGTATGGCAGTAATTAGTGCCGAAATTGTTGGCCAATAAACAATTGTTCCTGATGAAATCCCATCCTCGTTTTGTCCAAAGGCAAAAACACTAACTAAGAAACCAGTGATTACGGCTCCTACTGGCATAAAAGTGCCAGGAACCCTTAAAGGGTCATCAGTGGTATACCAAGCTGTACCAGCAATTAAAAATAACCAACCAAAAAATCCAATTGTATCTCTTATAGGATTAGTAGCAAAAGACGAAAGTGCCCAAGAAAAAAGGCTCAAATAAATTAATGTTTGCCAAGAATAAGCCTTATCTGGAACCAATAAGTTTCTGATTCTTGCGTAAATGCCAGTAAAAAATTTGGATAGACCTAGTAAATCTTTAAATAATACATTCATTTTGTTACCCCTATATTACTCATTAATCAATATATATTTTTGGCAATGGACTAAATTTATTTAAAATTAGGACGAAATAGTAAAACCAAAGTAATCGCACTATAGCTTAAGGAATTAGCTATCAATAAAGTAGTGAATAAATGGGTATTCTGCAATTTGTATCTGTTTGCCTGACGCAATTTCATCCGCTGGTTTTGAGTATCTTCTTGCTTTTTACCTACCTCTTCATTTAATAAGAGCGAAAAACCTCTTAAGAGAAAGAATTTAACCAGAAAAGTTCCAAAGAAAATGATAAAGGCTGTTAAAATAATTAAAGCTTGTGTAGACGGTTTAAAAGTATTAAAAAAGATATAATTGATTAATTCTGTTCGTAAGTCTATTGGTAGCATTGGTTCTATCACATAAAAGACTATCCAACCAATTACGCTAGAAAAGAGATTGATAGCAATGGCATAAAAAATGCTAGTTCTCTTGTCAAATTTCAGCCGAGAGTTAAAAACATATGCTTCTATGGCGATCGCAAGCAGTATAAATAATAAGTTAAACAAAATTGCACCAATGGGCAAAAGCCTGGGAAGTGTCCAATCTTCTAACATAAAGGGTCAAAGGTAAGGATCAACTTTAGAGAGTATAACTGGGATAGCTAGTTTGTTGGGGGCAATTTCTCCTTGCTGTTGTCAGTTACTATGCTAGTGTGCCAGTATTCCTCTATTTAAGCTAATTAATACATTTTGCTAACTCTTGTACGTAGTGGTGCGCCACACAAACTTTGCTTGGTCACAAGCTCTTGAGGCTGGGGAAACCAAGAAGTTACATTTAAACACTCTTTCTCCCCCTGTTACCCCCGCTCAAAGAGTTTGGCCTCACCTGACAATTTTGGGTTGGTCGAGTACTAGGTGTGGCGATCGCTGCCCTACCTCAGAGTGCAAGACGTTCGGTAAGATTAAGAACTGCCACGTTACAGCTTTTTGAAAGATGACAAGGAACGGTATCGGTATTCGCACGGCGCAAGTGCGTCCTGAACGGCTCATTGGTCAAATTCACGTCTACGACGGCGCGGGGAAAGGAAAATCCCAAGCAGCTTTAGGGGTGGTTTTGCGCTCGATTGGTTTGGGGATAAACACACCGAACAATTCCAACCGCGTCTTATTACTACGGTTTTTAAAAGGGCCAGAACGTGATTATGACGAAGATGGAGCAATTACAGCCTTACAGCGCGGTTTTCCTCATTTAATTGATCAGGTTCGGACTGGGAGAGCAGAATTTTTTGGCCCAGAAGAAATCACTCCTTTTGACTGTGCTGAAGCAGCGCGGGGTTGGGATGTGGCCAAAGGAGCGATCGCCTCTGGTTTGTATTCAGTTGTAGTCTTAGATGAACTCAACCCTGTCTTAGATTTAGGTTTACTTCCAGTTGATGAGGTGGTACGGACACTCAAATCGAAACCCCAGGAATTAGAAATCATTGCGACTGGACGCGCAGCACCGCAGAAGTTGCTCGATATTGCGGATTTACACTCAGAAATGAAACCGCAACATCACCCAACAGCAAAAGCATTGTTAATTGAGGGAATTGAAATTTACACTGGTGCTGGTAAAGGCAAGTCTACCAGCGCTTTAGGTAAAGCATTGCAAGCCATAGGTAGGGGAATCAATCATCCAGGTTCTACCCGCGTCATGATTATGCAATGGCTCAAAGGTGGTAGTGGTTACACAGAAGATGCAGCGATTGCCGCCTTGCAGCAGACATATCCTGAAGTAGTAGATCATCAACGTTGTGGGCGAGATGCGATCGTTTGGCGCAATTCTCGGCAAGAATTGGACTATGTAGAAGCCGAGAGGGGTTGGGAAATTGCCAAAACTGCGATCGCCTCTGGATTGTACAAAACCATCATCCTCGATGAACTCAATCCTACCGTAGACCTAGAATTACTTCCCGTAGAACCGATTGTGCAAGCCTTACTCCGCAAACCCCGTGACACAGAAGTTATTATTACTGGTCGGTGTCAAAATCATCCCACATACTTCGACTTAGCTAGCGTTCACTCCGAAGTTTACTGCCACAAACACTATGCCAATCAAGGTGTAGAACTCAAACGTGGGGTAGATTTTTAGATAGTTAATAGTTAGTGAAACTGAGAATCAATAATTGATAACTGAAAATTATGGAAAACAATAATTTGCTTGACTTAGTGACCGGGGTAGTGGCGATCGCTATTATTTTAGGTGGTTTTTTGATGATGTTCACTACTGTATTCACCACCAAAAAAAGCACTAATAAATAGAAATTAAAGCGATGAAGATAGTTTTACATTCATAAATAGGCGTTGCTGAAGTAGTAGGGTGCGTTTACGGAGTGTAACGCACCATCTCTAGTTTCAAGATGCTAAGACTTCACTCAGGATAACAACAGCTAAACCAGGAACATTACGAAAGCCTTTATCATTAGTAATAAATTGGTTACAGCTAATAGATAAGGCTGTGGCTGCATGGATTGGATAGCATCTGGTGTTTTTAGGTTGGTAGTAGCTCAAAGATTTGCAGCTTGTCGCAGTATGGTTGTACGGTGACTAATTATCTGTCGTCGTGACAAATTATTGTCATCGGTCAAATGCTTGTACAGTATATTTTATAGCGTTTTTACAAAATTAGATAACTTCTTCATTGTGACAAAATAAATGTCGTTATCCGTAATTATGACAAATTAACTGTCGCTTCTCAGAATAGAAAAAAGCTTTTGTGTATTTTCATAATGACAAATTGACTGTCGCTTTCTGTATATTTAGGATAACAATATGTATTTATAAAAAACTTATGTATTATGAACAGTCAGCAAAATCCAGATTTAGCTGTTCATACCTCGGCAATTCCTACAGAAGGCTTACAAGGAGAAAGTGATCAACCTCTTGAGAGGAATGTGATTGTCACAGAACTTTCAGAGGAAGCCCAACTCAAACTAGAGGTAATCCAAAGTTTGCTGGAACCATGCGATCGCATTACCTATGGGCAGAAGTTGAAAGAGGCTGCGGAAAAACTAGGTGTATCGGTGCGAACTGTACAGCGACTGGTTAAAAAGTGGGAGCAAGATGGCATAGTCGGCTTCACTCAAACTGGCAGGGGTGATAAAGGAAAGCATCGAATTGGTGAGTTTTGGGAAAACTTTATTCTCAAGACTTATAGGGAAGGCAATAAGGGTAGTAAACGTATGACCCCTAAACAAGTTGCCGTTAGAGTTCAGGCTAAAGCCCGTGAGTTGGAGGACTCAAAGCCGCCCAATTACAGAACCGTGTTACGGGTATTAGCACCTTTATTGGAAAAGCAAGAAAAAGCCAAAAGTATCCGTAGCCCAGGTTGGAGAGGAACTACGCTTTCAGTTAAAACTCGTGAAGGAAAAGATTTATCCGTAGATTACAGCAATCATGTTTGGCAATGCGATCATACCCGTGTAGATGTATTGCTAGTGGATCAACATGGTGAATTGCTAAGTCGTCCTTGGCTAACAACAGTAATTGACACCTACTCTCGTTGCATTATGGGTATCAACTTGGGATTTGATGCACCGAGTTCTCAAGGGGAACTTATGGGAAACCAGAACACTTTTATACAGATGGCGGTAAAGATTTTCGCTCTAACCACTTGAGTCAGATTGGGGCGCAGTTAGGTTTTGTCTGTCATTTACGCGATCGCCCTTCTGAAGGCGGAGTAGTAGAGCGTCCTTTCAAAACATTGAATGACCAACTATTTTCAACGCTTCCTGGCTATACCGGATCTAATGTGCAACAACGCCCAGAAGATGCAGAGAAGGATGCAAAACTGACTTTACGAGAACTAGAACAGTTACTTGTTCGCTACATCGTTGACCGCTACAACCAAAGTATTGATGCACGAATGGGGGATCAAACTCGCTTTGGTCGTTGGGAAGCGGGATTACCTTCAGTACCAGTGCCAATCGAAGAACGTGATTTAGATATTTGCCTAATGAAGCAGTCACGGCGCACAGTGCAAAGAGGGGGATGCTTACAGTTTCAAAATGTGATGTACCGAGGTGAATATTTAGAAGGATACGCTGGGGAAACGGTCAATTTAAGATATGACCCCAGAGATATTACAACGGTACTGGTTTATCGCCAAGAGAAAAGCAAAGAGGTTTTTCTGACTCGCGCTCATGCTCAAGGTTTGGAGACTGAGCAACTTTCATTAGATGAAGCTGAGTCCGCAAGTCGTAGACTGCGTAATGCAGGTAAAACTGTCAGCAACCAAGCTTTATTGCAAGAAGTCATTGAGCGTGATGCTCTGGTAGCAAATAAAAAAAGCCGCAAGGATCGACAAAAATTGGAGCAAGAAATTCTGCGTTCTACTGCGGTGAATGAAAGTAAAACAGAGTCCTTAGCATCTCCTGTTATGGAACCAGAAGAAGTGGAATCTCCTACTCCGGTTCAATCTTCATCTCAAGAACTAGAGGTGTGGGACTATGAACAACTGCGTGAAGAATACGGATTTTAAACAATGACAGATGCACAAGCGATCGCCAAGCAATTGGGTGGGGTGAAACCAGATGATGAGTGGTTGCAAGCTGAAATTGCTCGTCTCAAGGGTAAGAGTATTGTTCCATTACAGCAAGTGAGGTCTTTGCATGATTGGTTGGATGGAAAACGTAAAGCACGGCAATCTTGTCGAGTAGTTGGAGAATCACGCACGGGGAAGACAGTTGCTTGTGATGCTTACAGATACAGGCAAAAAGTACAGGCGGAGGTGGGAAGACCACCAATTGTCCCTGTAGTTTATATTCAGCCACCCCAAAAATGCGGTGCAAAGGATTTGTTTGGCGAGATTATTGAGTATTTCAAATTTAAAGCAACTAAGGGAACAGTATCAGATTTTCGCGGCAGAACAATGGAGGTATTAAAAGGCTGTGGCGTAGAAATGATCATTGTTGATGAAGCTGATCGGCTTAAGCCTGAGACTTTTGCAGAGGTGCGTGATATTTATGACAAGTTGGGCATTGCTATTGTTTTAGTAGGAACTGACCGTTTAGAAGCAGTAATTAAGCGCGATGAACAAGTTTATAATCGCTTTCGGGCTTGTCATCGTTTTGGGAAGTTGTCAGGGAAGGATTTTCAAGAAACTGTACAAGCCTGGGAAGATAAGGTTTTAAAGTTGCCATTGCCTTCTAATCTCATTAGCAAGGATATGCTGCGGATTTTGACTTCGGCAACAGAAGGTTACATTGGTCGGCTAGATGAAATTCTCAGGGAAGCAGCAATTCGTTCTTTATCAAGGGGATTAAAGAAAATTGACAAGGCTGTTTTGCAGGAAGTGGCGCAGGAGTATAAGTGATGGCAGCACCAGATGTTAAGCCTTGGCTTTTTATTATCCAACTTTATGAAGGGGAAAGCCTGAGCCATTTTCTAGGTCGATTTAGACGTGCTAACCATTTATCTCCTAGTGGGTTGGGTAAATTGGCAGGTATTGGTGCAGTGGTAGCACGGTGGGAAAGGTTTCATTTTAATCCTCGCCCTAGCCAAAAAGAGTTAGAAGCGATCGCATCTGTAGTAGAAGTAGATGCAGACAGGTTAGCTCAAATGCTGCCACCTTTGGGAGTGGGAATGCAGCATGAGCCAATCCGCCTGTGTGGGGCTTGTTATGCTGAAGCACCTTGTCACCAAATTGAATGGCAGTATAAGTCGGTATGAGCAACAAGCTTACCTCTGACCGCTAATTGCAAAATTATTTCTCGTAACTTGTCAATTGCATTTGGTGCATCAGTCAATAATTCAAAATTCTGAAAAAACTTATCTACTTTCATTTAAATGGATTCACAATTTGTAATTGACTATCTACCACTAACCCATCCTGCATATCTTCAGAATAGAGAATACTTGCTCCCGCAGCTAAAGCACAAGCAACAATTAAACTATCCCAAAAAGAGAAATTAAATCGACTGCGGAGGTTAGAAGCAGATTCAAAAATAGTTAGGTTAAACTCTACCACAGTGCAGCGACGATAAAGCGACTGAATCACAGCTTTCACTTGCTCCTCATTAAAGGCTGCTTTTTTCAGTAAATTATTAGAAATCTCATTAACAACCTGTGTACTGATAATTATTCCTTCAGCATCCGTAATAGTAATAGCAATATTACGCTTTCTTTCTCTTTCTGCAAATTCTATTTTTTGGTCGTCAAACAAACGATAAAGCCAAACATTTGTATCAACGAATGATGCACCAGATGTCATAATTAGCGATTGTAAATTTCTTCACGGCTGAGAAATCCATCCACCTGCACAGGGTTCTCTGTCAATTCATCAATTATGTCTCTTTTTCGAGATGACTTTTTATTTACTAAAACAATTACCTTAATATCATCTCCTTCACTGAGTTCCTGTTTGTACTCATCAGGAATCTGAATTAAACCGTTTTGAATTTTTGCTTGAAATTCAACTGCATTTAGCATAATTAATTCCTCTTATATGGAGAATATAAATCAATTGTAACCGCATTTTTTTATCACTCGTCCCTCTTCAATGCTTCCATTAATTCAAATTTCAACTTACTCCGCACCTCACCCAATTCCGTCATGAGTTTTTGATGCTCTGCTAACATCTCATCTAAATCAGCGTGTTCTACATCAACTTTGTGAGGATTCTTAATATCTAGGTTGTAATTATTCGCTTTTAAATCTGCAATTGAAACCTGCCAAGCAAATTCATTTTCCTCGCGGTTATCCCACCATTCTTGCTCCGGTGCAAACTCCTCAAAGCGAATCGGCTTAGTTTTCGAGTATGACTTATACCCTGCTGGATAAGAGTGTTCATAATACCAAATGGTTTCTGTTGGTTCCCCTTTCGTGAAAAATAGCAGATTAGTTTTAATACCTGTGTAGGGATTAAATACACCATTGGGTAAGCGGACAATTGTATGCAGATTGCAATCTTGCAGCAGTTTTTCTTTAATCCGCGTCTTCACACCTTCCCCAAACAGCGTTCCATCTGGTAGAACTATTGCGCCTCTACCGCCTTCCTTAAGTAAATGAGCAATCAGCACCAGAAATAAATCTGCCGTTTCTCTGGTGCGGAATGTAGCGGGAAAATTGTCCTCAATTCCATCTTCTTCCATCCCACCAAAAGGCGGATTAGTGATAATTACATCCACCCGTTCGTGAGGACTATAATCGCGTAATGGTCGTGCCAAAGTATTATCATGTTCTGCTGACGGCACATCAATACCATGTAAAATCAGATTCGTTACACAAAGGTTAAAAGGTAACGGCTTTGGGAGCATCCACTTTTGGCAGAAACACTCAAATAGCAAGTAAACCGTTAAGATAAGCACAACGAACAGAGAGAATTTGGTTGACACTCTCAACATTCCACTGTGCACCAGAAATTTTAATCCT
>JAHHHN010000080.1 GCA_019359325.1 Mojavia pulchra JT2-VF2
AGTGCCAAGCATGGGTTGAGGAACTGGTCGGTTCCATTCGCAATAAGCAGGCATATTATCAGCGAGGTTTAAGAGCTATGAAGCTTATACAGCAAGCACTTTAGCTCTCTTGTCGCCCCTTGAAGTTTTAACGGTTAACAGAGGCATTTGTAAATCAGAGGCGATCGCCTTTAAAGAATCTCCGTGTTCCCTACGGGCCAATACAATTGCCCAAGTGGTGGCAATTTTATCAGTGCGTTCACCTCCTTGACGTTTGCGTTGGGCAGTGAATATTTCCGTAAGTTCTTCAATACGCTCCGCCAACATATTTGTGAGCAACTGCGCGGTTGTAGCTGGCTTTTGTTCCAACCATCCAGAGCGTGTTTGTCCTAAACCAAAAGTAGTTTTGTGTCCTGTACCGCAGTATGGCGCAAGCCTGACCAAAGCATAAAATAGCTGTGTAAATTCAGTATTTGCTAAAGCTGTCCTGCTCAAACCCAAGGATATCGCTCCTGTAAAACCAGTGACTGACCCCTGCTTGCCTGCTGCAACTTTCATCGATTCCAAACGATGCTGATGAATGATGAGGCTTTCATCAATCCATTCCAGAAAAATCTCTTGTTCTACAGGCTGCTGCGAAAAGTCGTTCCACCGCCGTAGGTAGCTATGGAAAAGATTCTCTGGTACTGGCAGGGGGAAATGATGTCCTTTGCGCCGAAAACTCGTTGGTGAAACAAAGCTTAGGTCTACTACTGATTGTTGAGTTAGCGATCGCAGTAATTGAGCATAAGTGGTTGGAGGATGAGCGATACTCACCTGTTTTATTTGCAAGGATGCCCCTCGCAAATCGATAACAGTGGGTAAGTTAGTCAACCACTGCTTGAGAAAAGATGCCACTCGTTGAGACAGCGCATTTATATGCCAGCGATAGATTTGATTGGCGACTAATTTCAGTTGCTTACCGCTAGGTAGCAGTTGACCTTCCAGCGCTGAGATATTGAATGGCTTTTCTGACTGTCCATCGTGGAGATAAGCTGATAGGTCTGGGTCAACTTGCCGCACTTGCTCAAGAAACCAAGCATGAAGTGCAATCGTATATTGTGAGTAAAGCGATGCTGTTGCCGTTGGCTCCAAATCAAACACCAAGCCTACTAATTCAGTGTCATCTGCCCATGTTGGAACTGAGTCAGTGGGCGCTGATTTAGCTCTTGATTTGCGCTTGGGGGCTGTGGTTGCTCTTGGCATCGCTTGATTTGGCTCAAATCGTGTTCAATATTTTATGCGATTTTATCCTCTTGCGGGGTAATAGTGAATGGAAACATCGCTATGGGAGGCTATGACTGCGACATTAAAGTGTTTCAGTCCCCTCACGGGGTAATTGAGTTTGGAAACTGTAGCGTAGGTTTCTAAAAATGGTACTTCCAACTCGTTTCAGTCCCCTCACGGGGTAATTGAGTTTGGAAACAGATAGCCCTAGATCCTCTAAATCACGGTCAAAGCGTTTCAGTCCCCTCACGGGGTAATTGAGTTTGGAAACCCCAGTGGAGCGATCGCCCGTCTTTGGTGTAGCCCATGGGAAGTTTCAGTCCCCTCACGGGGTAATTGAGTTTGGAAACTACCTCTGAACAAATCGATCAAGCATTAACTGAAATGTTTCAGTCCCCTCACGGGGTAATTGAGTTTGGAAACATATATGGTCGTGGTGCGATGTGACCGTAGTAGCGTTTCAGTCCCCTCACGGGGTAATTGAGTTTGGAAACAAAGCGTGATTGTAGCAGGTAAAGCAGTTGGTGTGTTTCAGTCCCCTCACGGGGTAATTGAGTTTGGAAACGCTGACAAAGATTATTTTAATGAAAACAACAAGCTAAAGTTTCAGTCCCCTCACGGGGTAATTGAGTTTGGAAACTTTGAAGCAGTGCAAACCCAAAACTGGGGATGTCGTTTCAGTCCCCTCACGGGGTAATTGAGTTTGGAAACAATTCTAGACGCACTTAAGGGAGATCCTTATACCATGTTTCAGTCCCCTCACGGGGTAATTGAGTTTGGAAACAATGCTGCAACAGAGGCAACCGCTCAATCGCAAAGAGCGTTTCAGTCCCCTCACGGGGTAATTGAGTTTGGAAACTATATTAGGTAAGGGCAATGTTAACAAAAATTCAGCGTTTCAGTCCCCTCACGGGGTAATTGAGTTTGGAAACTAAAATCTCTGGTGATTGCTCTGGGTCAAATGGTAGTTTCAGTCCCCTCACGGGGTAATTGAGTTTGGAAACCACAATAGGCTGTCCCGCATCAACTTCGGGTATATGTTTCAGTCCCCTCACGGGGTAATTGAGTTTGGAAACATTCGAGGAAGGTTTGATGATCGCCACAAAGATTAATGTTTCAGTCCCCTCACGGGGTAATTGAGTTTGGAAACTATTAATTTAAGTTTAAATCTGCTTGGTGTTAGCCTGTTTCAGTCCCCTCACGGGGTAATTGAGTTTGGAAACCCCCTTGCCATCTTCTTGTAGTGTTTACCGAGAAATGTTTCAGTCCCCTCACGGGGTAATTGAGTTTGGAAACCAAAAAGAATTTCAACCTAAAATAGTTTCTTTAATGGTCGAATGTTTCAGTCCCCTCACGGGGTAATTGAGTTTGGAAACCTGGGAGCGCCAGAACCAGAAAGTACAGTTCTACCGTTTGGTTTCAGTCCCCTCACGGGGTAATTGAGTTTGGAAACGAAAGTCTGTATAAGGTTTCCAGGGTTGCCCTGGTAAGTTTCAGTCCCCTCACGGGGTAATTGAGTTTGGAAACAATCACTGACCTCTTTTGAGATAGTGTTGTTAAGCGATGTTTCAGTCCCCTCACGGGGTAATTGAGTTTGGAAACGTCTAAAGTTTTGAATTGCACCGCCAAAACCAGTAATGTTTCAGTCCCCTCACGGGGTAATTGAGTTTGGAAACATCAGACGCAATTGGCGTTCCTAAAATTAGATTTAGCTGTTTCAGTCCCCTCACGGGGTAATTGAGTTTGGAAACCTTCTGGTGCATCGTACTCTACAGATTCAATGTTTGACGGTTTCAGTCCCCTCACGGGGTAATTGAGTTTGGAAACGCGATCGCCACCTCGGTCAAAGCTAGCGATCGCTGTAGTTTCAGTCCCCTCACGGGGTAATTGAGTTTGGAAACCTCGCCCCTTATTTTCGCTGGCATTTAGGGTTAGGTTTCAGTCCCCTCACGGGGTAATTGAGTTTGGAAACTTCCCTTGATTCCCCTCAAACCTCGCAAGCCTCTTTGTTTCAGTCCCCTCACGGGGTAATTGAGTTTGGAAACAGCAATATTATCGTCAACGACCCAGATAAACCCAGGTTTCAGTCCCCTCACGGGGTAATTGAGTTTGGAAACTCATCTTCTCCCAAAGCTTTGACATGAGCATTGAGGTTTCAGTCCCCTCACGGGGTAATTGAGTTTGGAAACTGCTCGGTGCTGAAACTTAACGAGAGCAAGCTTCCTGGGAGGCGATTTCGTCAACCTCAAAAATCGGTCGATTTCAGCCGCTGTTATTGCGACTTATTCGCAACTTCCCGAATTATTGAAACGCTGTAATTATTATCTTGTCATGGTTCTGGCGATTTTCGTGAACCCCCCACGGTTTTTGACCCCGCTTCGGCTCATGAATCATCAAGCTAACACAACAATGATATGCCGATTACTGAAGATTGTCGAGTATTTTTTTGACTCTAGCTAATTTTGGCATACTGGCAGTCTCTGTTTAACCCGTTTTCATCTCTCAGATTTTCTCCCCCAGGCTAATAGATAAGCTGTTAAGCATTTAATTTGCACATCGAGACCGCAGGGGGGCAGGGGGCAGGGAGCAAGGGAGAGGGTTTGCAGCTTCTGTTACAACAAAAATAGTGCAATTTGAATGACGATTAGCTTACTCACCAGCGATCACTAGATGAATCTAAAGATTTCGGCTGTTGTCCCCGTTAAGGGATTTAGTTGGTGGAAACCAAAACAACTGTTGCGATCACCAAAAAGAACCTGTTTCAGTCCCCTTGCGGGGTAATAATGAATGGAAACAGTTATTGATCATCTAATTTCTGTTTACGATAAATGTTTCAGTCCCCTTGCGGGGTAATAATGAATGGAAACTTCCAATCTACTAGATCGGTGGAAGAACAATTATAAGGTTTCAGTCCCCTTGCGGGGTAATAATGAATGGAAACGGGGTCAAATTCTTCAGTTTGGGAAGAGTGCAGTAGGTTTCAGTCCCCTTGCGGGGTAATAATGAATGGAAACTTGTCTAAGCAATAAGGCTGTGTTTATAGTAGGAGAGTTTCAGTCCCCTTGCGGGGTAATAATGAATGGAAACAATCTTTGCATTCTGTGCCCCTTCTAATATCTCAAGTTTCAGTCCCCTTGCGGGGTAATAATGAATGGAAACGGATGGTCGCAGCAGGAATTGTCCAAATCCTGCTGCTGTTTCAGTCCCCTTGCGGGGTAATAATGAATGGAAACTCTGAATCTTCAGCTAGTCGTTTTTGATAATTTAAGTTTCAGTCCCCTTGCGGGGTAATAATGAATGGAAACCGTAGCGGCAATTCTTATTAGTATTGCCGTTCTCGAGTTTCAGTCCCCTTGCGGGGTAATAATGAATGGAAACCGCTCGTTCTGAAACTGTTATGGAGCGGGCTTCCTGGGAAGAGTTTTCGTGAACCTAAAAAATGGGTCACTTTTACTCAAGCTTATTGCAACTAAATCTCATCTTCCCTAAAAAACAAAAGGCTGTAACTATTCACTTATCAAGGTTCTGGGGTTTTTCGTGAACCTCACTAGGTTTTTGCCCTCGCTTTGGTTCACGAGAAATTCTAGTAGCTTGATTATATGATAATGCTTTCTTTTTTACAAGGTAGCTGGCTACCGTAAGTAATAGTACGTTTAACTGCTCCTGCATCCAAAACGTAAATTTTGATAGCATCCTCTGCGGGCTTGATCAGTTTTTCGATCTTAGTCTGTAGTGTAGTAAATTGTACTATTGTTAAAAAACACTCAAAGACACTGTATTGTGTCCACTCCCCATAGCCAGAAAGTAGTTTATGTAATCGGGTACGTCGTTTGTTTGCCGCTTTATTATCTGGTAGGTCGTAAATAATTAGATAAAACAGAGTATGAGGCATAGCTGAATGATTAACGTAAAATCAAAGGTTTGTAAACTAAACCTTCTTGTAAGTATCGGCTCAAGAGTCGAGCTTGTAATTCAATTGCACGTCGATAATGGCAGCGATACTCAAACACTGGATGTTTAAACTCGTCGTTCATTTTGCGTTCAAATGCTTGCAAAAACTTTTTTCTTCCATCATCGGATAAACGATATGCACCTAAACTTTCGCTAAAATCATCCGGCTGAATTATGCGGTTATTGACAACAGTCAGAACTAAACTATCAGCAACTAAAGGACGAAATTCTTCCATCAAGTCTAAAACCATCGCAGGTTGCCCATGATGAACCTCGTGCAAATATCCAATATATGGGTCTAATCCAGTGATATGGGCTGCTGCTGTTACTTGAACACGTAACAATCCATACGCAAAACTTAAAAGTGAATTTATTGGATCTGTTGGTGGACGACGGTTGCGGTTAGGAAATGACCAAGGTTCTTTGAGCAAAGCATCCCAGTAACTAAAGTATTCTCGTGCTGCAACACCTTCGATACCACGAACTTCGTTAACAGTTTTTTGTTGTTCAACGAGTTTTTTATAGGATTTTAAAGAATTATCCCCAGCTTTTTGGCGGTATAAAATAGTATGCTGGTTTTGAATTTTAGCTGCGACGATCGCTTTGACTAACTCTAAACGTCGCACAGGATCGCTATAAAGTTGATACTGAGCTAACCGCAATTGTCCGTTACGTGAGTAGCCAGGAAGTGCAGAACCTAAATATTTGCCAAAGTGAGAAAGGTAATGAACTGGCATTCCTAATTCCAAAGCATAGACAAGTGCATCTCCTGTGACTTGGGGATTTCCCATTAGGACAACTTGTTCTACAGTTTGTGCAGGAATACTTTGTTTTTTCCAAGAACCATCTTCCTGCTTTAAAGCCACATTAAAAGCCTCATAATTCTTGCTCAAAACAGCATCAGCTTGGGTAACGTAAAGCACTGACATATCAAAGGTGTGTAATTAGTAGTGAATAAAAGTTGTTAATCAAGTTGCACTGATTCAATCATCAGTTTCAGCAGCTATTGGTTTTTGTAATTGCTTGACTTCAAAAGGAAGACAAATTCCTTGCAAGCTACATGAATGGCATTTTTTAGGATGATCAATTGGGGATGGCATAGCTCTAGTAGCAGCAAGTTGAGCAAGAGCGATCGCCTGCTGGGTCATTTGTCTTAATTGTGGTGTAAATGCTACTGTCTGCCTTCGGCGGTTAGCATGATAGAAAATATCACCATAAGTAATGCTGCGTCCGGTGCGTTCTTCCAAACATAAAGCGGCTGCACAAAGTTGGAAGTGGTCGTTAAGGTGCTGTGCCATTTTGCCTTTTTTATACTCCACTGGTACAAGTTGGCCATCGCATTCTTCCACGGCATCAATGATCCCGGCAACTTTCAAGCGCTCGCTCCAGACCCATTGCTGTTGATGAATCAGGGTTTCGCCTTCTTGAAAGGTGGTTTCTTCATTAATGTTGCGGTGGATGTGCCGCCCCAAAATTATGTGTTCGTTATCTTCCATCTCACCAAGCACGTATTCCAGGTAAAATCTGCGTGGGCAATATTCCCAAGCGTTGAGATACGCTAGGGGTAAATAATCTTCAGTCATAAGTTGTTAGTCAACAGTTAGTTATTCAATTTGCCGCTCTTGTTCATTTCCAATTTCTCAACAACACGAGTCTGTCCCATCCCCATCGCTGTTTTACGCCCTACTCCAGAAAAATGGGCGAAATGAGCTAAAACTGTCGCAATCTTTGCTTGCTCGGAGTCGGGAAAACGGTACATAACCCAACCTTGGGCCCCAATTTCTGCGCCGCCTTCTAACTTTAAAGAATAGGTTTTCAGTTCAAAAGCAGAAACTAAACTATTCCACTTGATTTCGGGAAATTTTAATTGTGTTGGAGCAAAGTTGTTCCAGCGCCGTAGCAGCCCATTAAAAACTAAATCTGGTAGTGGAAAAGGCTGTACTGCTCCACTCTGCTTGAAGCTAGTAGGAGAGAGAAATTGTAGTTTAATAATGTTTTGACCAGGAATCTGTACCAATTTTGCAAAACTACTAGTCTGCGAAATGTCTATCCATTCACTTAATCGACACCGAACACCTGCTAAAATTATTTCGCCCCCTAAATCGCTATGTAATCCCCACAGTAGGGGCGCTAAAAGTTCTTGTTTGAGCAGCGTAATTCTAAGCTGCATCTTTTTTGGGGCAGTATATTCTATTGTTAGAGTGAATGGTACGCTCTCTTGTTGATGTAAATATTCGGCTAAAGCATCGTCAGTATTAGCAAACCACTGAAAACATTGAGCATGAATAGCTCGTCCTAATGTTGGTGGTAATGGTGCAGCAGCGACAAGAGAAATTTGAATGACGTGCAGACTATTAGTATCAGTTTCCACTCCTGTCATTTCATAAG
Source organism: Mojavia pulchra JT2-VF2 (assembly GCA_019359325.1). Taxonomy (GTDB): domain Bacteria; phylum Cyanobacteriota; class Cyanobacteriia; order Cyanobacteriales; family Nostocaceae; genus Mojavia; species Mojavia pulchra. Next base: position 7,585 of record JAHHHN010000080.1, read on the forward strand.
GTTGTTGTTGCCATTCGACGTAATTACCTTGAGCTATACGCCCACAGATTAGTTCCATAAGCTTCGGGTACAAACTCAAGTCTGGCATTACAGGCATAATTTTAGAAACACCAGCATGATTTTTTAGGGGAATCCAGACTGGTGTAGGTTGCATTTGAGGCAGCCAGGAGATTAATGGTGTGGGACTAGTTACTGTTTGCGTGCGTTTGAGGACTAAATTTAATCGGGTTAAAACAGCTTCACTATCTTTGGTAGATATCATAATGGGCGCTGCTAGTTGTGAGTTGCACAGGGAGAAATCCTGGCTTGATTACTCGGTCTTTATCTAGTTGTGCTTTGTCTGTGGAATAAGGATTAATTCGATTGAAGGTGGTTTTTTCGCCCAGGTCATCCATCGGCTGCACTGTAAAGCTAGTAGTAGGATTTGGTTGAAATAGAGGCCCAAGAGTTTGTTGCTTGTATTCTGGTAGATACTGAAAAAAGCAGCCTCGTTTGCCGAAATAGTTTATTAGAGAAAACAGTTGCTCTAATTGTGTTAGACGACCGCTTGGGCCACAACAAATTTGCAGATGACCTTGCATATACACCCATTCCCGAAATACAAAACCATCCTGCATTGGTAAAGTAGAGCGGCTTCTATCTGCTTTATCAGCAGTTTGGTCGTAATAACGGAGTTTGTAACCGTTGCGATTAACCACCAACTTTTCAGGTGGCCAAATGTAAATACTCAAGTCTCGAATCCAGATGAATTGGCTTTTAATCCATTGGTCAAGGTCACTTTGGTGTTGCCCTCCTTGACTTTCTAGCAACACTTTTAACAATGCCATCTTGATAGAGTAAGGAGTTGGTACAAGGTTAGACCGAGCAGCCATGCTAGTAGCATCGGAGCGCTTGAGAGAGAAAAGGCTAACAGGTTGATAGGCGACAGTTAGCCATTGGTTTGCGTTTGCTTGCAACTCCTGTTGAGGAGTATTTGACTTACTCAATCGCTTCGGCATTGTCGCTCTCCCAAGGTTGCGCTCGCTCAATCAAAGTTTCAATTTGTTCAGCGAACTGAGCAATATTATTGAAATCAAAGCAAAGTACTGTATCTGCACCGTTGAGATTATTTAAGGTATCAGCCAAACTGTGAATCTGACGGATGTAACTTGTTTCTAAAGAACTAATCATCGGTGCAGGGCAACGGCGGGTACTAACCGTAATCACGCCTTCAAAATGGTCAGGATGAGGTAAGTTGGTGTTGCGCTTTGCCCCGTTAGGTTGGAGGTAAGTGTACAGCACACTTTTGAGTAAAGCATCTAAACGTTTTTTGCGTTCAGTAATATCAATACTGTAGTTAAACGTATGCGGATTATAACCAATACGAAAAGCTTCAATGTTCAAGACAGTTGCATACAAACCAGAACTGACTTGTACATTGTAGGGGGTTGGGTTATCCGTACCGTACTTTGCATGAAAGTAACTTTGAGTTTTTACTAGAGTTGGTAAACCTACGACTGCACCAAATTCAATTACTGACTCTCGTTTGAGAGTTTGGCCACCCTTAACTGTGACCATAAATCCTTCTAGGTCACTCATAGTACAGCGCTGGATGACTTGATTAGTCTTGGTTGCTAAATCAGTATCGGCATCTGTAAAAATTGGCAATCCTTTTTCTAAGTCATAACCAATGCGGTCTGGATGAAATTGCTTACCACCTTCAGATAATGCTAATTCATCTTGAATTGCAACGCGATGTAGATGTTCTGCCTGGACATGCTTGAGCATATCCCCAGAAACACCATTAACAGATTCAGGCTCATTCATGCCTTTTTGAATAATATAATAACGACGAGTTAAACTTTGATTACCTTCGTTACCTTCATTGTTCAAAGCATGAAGTTGCCAAGACAAGCAACCACTAATTGAGATTGAGTAAACTGGAAATTGTATATTAGTCATCGCTTGATTCTCCTAAAATTGCAGTATCTTCTAATTCGTCAATATCTTGTTCTTGGTCAGTTTCTAAATCATCATTTTTGGGCTTCGTCCAACGAGCATATCCATAAGCAATTAAGAGATTAGCAACTAGTACGGTGTCATTGTTGTTTACTAACTCCACCAAGCGATCCAGGTCTTCTTTAGTTGTCCAAACACGTTTAAGGGATTTACCTTCTTTTTGTAATTGCTCTGACAGGCGTAAATTTTCAGCTTCGTATTTGGCGAGAAAGTCAGTAATTTCTTTTAAGAAATCGTTCTTTGACCCAGATTGGCTACTCAAACGTTGTGCTAACCCGTAAGTTCGCTGCCATTCAAGTTCTTTCACTCCTTGCTTCGTCTGTACTTTTCCTGCATATACAGTTGCTTGGTTAATTGCTTTAGCTATGCGTAAAAAACTGGGGTCTTGAGTAATTTTGGTAAAGTCTGAATCCTTTTTGGTCATTGTATTTAACCCTGTAACAGAAAATAAACGCGGCGGTCTAGATTTAGTATCTGCCAGCCGTTTAATAACGTAATCTGCATAACTAACTTGAAAAGGAAAAAATTGACGTAAACTTGTACCAGTAATAAAGTCTCGATAAGCAGTTAATAGTTCACTGTGGCCTTCCTCTGCTGACAAAGTGCTGATTACTGATAAATGCTCTTGTAAAACACTTTGATAGTCTGCTAATTCTTGAGAATTTGCTGGACGAATCCAACCAGGCAGTCCCAAGCTAAAGACTTCTTTAACTCCATAAACCTGACCTTTAGAACCAAAATGAGTGCCAGTAAAGCTCTTGACAAAATGGTTAATCGGTTCCCAAATATCAAATTCATCAACTTCTGCATCAGCTTGAGAAACATGGTTATTCAGAAGTTCTTGGCAAAATCGCAAAACCAACTCCGCATCAAATCGAGCAATACCATGCCCACCGGAAGGTAGATTATACTTACGCAGTTGGTCTAGTACTTCTTTATATTTACTCAATCGGATATCTTGAGGTTCTAGAACAACTACTCGCCAGTCAAAAACACGGTCAGCAATTTTAATCCGTTCGGCAACACCAAAGCTAAATAAACCTCCAGCAATCAGCCATAGACTTAACCAATCTGCTTTTTGAGAGTCTACTTTATTACTATCTGCTTTAACTCGGTTAACTCCTTGAACCGATGTTGGCAGGTAAATTTTGACTGCACTGGCTATATCTGCGAATTTACTATTCGTGGCTTGAGCAAATAGTTTCTGACAACGGTTAGTTTCTGTATTTGATTTAGAATTCGTATCTTCACTAAATGCTTGAAATAGTGCAACCAGTAAAGCACCGTAGTGTTCTTTAAGTTGATATCCTAGCTGCCATAGTTCGTTATGATTGCGATCGTGCCGCATAGAGGTCAGAATCACTCCATTTTGGGTACTCGGATGGGGTGGTTCTGGTGGTTCTTCATTACATTGAGTTTGACCTCGTTGCAGAAATACGTAGTCCTTGTATAGTTTCCGTTTTTCACTCTCCTTAACTGTGTCAAAAAAGTCTGTCTCTGGGGGAATTTTGCTGGTGTCTGTTTTTTGACCTTTAACTGGTGGGAAAGGGTTACTATAATCGAGCTTTGCGATCGCCTCTAGATTTACAGCCCCTTTGAATTGGATGCAGTAACGCCTGCCTTCATCTATAAGCCCAATCTCACTTTTTTGATTTGTTTTCTTTAAGGCATACTCGGCAAGTTGCACTAAACCTAGTAAAAGCAGTGTATCAGCGTAATTCCCGTATTTTTTGCTAACAAATAGATGCTCTATCATCTAGCGCATAACCGATGAGATTTGTAAACTGAATAAGATTCTATACCCCGTTGGAAGAGGGGTCTTCCAAAGTCAAATGATACTCATCCAACAAAAAATAAATACAGCCTACAAATAGCTAGATATTACGCAGTTGTACCGAACGCTGATCGCACAGTCTTAAAGCTCTGACCACCAGTAGATAAAGTTGCAAATACTCAATTTGGTCATTAGTAAATCTATTCAAATCGAATTTTTGTTTGATTGGGTAAACATTTTTGCTGAGATTGGCTGGTGGCAAAGATAAAGTAGAGGGCAGATACCGCAGCATCGTTTTCCAACTTTGAGCGATCGCTTGTTGGGCTTGTGGGTGTAACTGTATATTTTTAATCCGGGTTAAGTCTGATTGTTCCCATCCCCCAGCCCAAGCAGAGTGATGACGGCCTGCCGCTAGTATGACTGTGTGCCGTATGTCATGAATCTGTTCTTTGTTGGCAGAGAAATCATTATGTAGTAAAGGCACTAAGCATTGATTCAAAATATCTTGATGTGACTTGAAGAAGATTTTGGACAGGTTTGGAAGAAGAAATTGGACAGGTTGCAGACTGAAATACTTATAACTTCGTTAAGAAAAGAATAAAGCCATTGTCCATTTGGAAGAAGAAAATGGACATA
>JAHHHN010000081.1 GCA_019359325.1 Mojavia pulchra JT2-VF2
CCATCAAAGCCTCATTGCTCAACCTCCATCCCAGAGTGCGATTGCCTCCGGCACTGCGCTTTAGCGCAATCGCTACCTTTCTTTGTTCCTTAGTATACCTGTACTAAATTTAGATGCGTTTGCCCTGTGCGTTTGCCCTGCATATCGCTAATGTTGGATAACAGATTACCTTTCTTATCATAAGTATAAGTAACTTTATAATCAGGTTTTCCATCACCATTAATGTCATGAAGTTCAGAAATTAAATTGTATTTTTGAGTCATCTTTTTATCCTCAATTCCTATAGTTTTTGAACACAATACTTTTTGATGTTATTACAGCAGAAATGACACTGGAAAGATTGCACAGTACAATGTTATTCATCAGCCTGCTTGGTTTCTAAACGATATGCTTTTTATTAGTTTTTAATGCATAAATATGAGGATTTTGTGAGGAATACTTAATGCTATTTAAAATTTTGTTTCAACTTTCAGTAAGAGTATTTAGTACAGTCAGCGTAAATATTATTGTTAGGATAAGGCAGGAGGCAGGGAGACAAAGAGTTTGAACCTTATTTACTTTTCTTCACATAGTTTAGTTTTATTGCACAGACTTACTTTGGTGTGTTTCACGCTGTTAGCCAATCAGCCACAGAATGCGCTCAACAGTTATGGCGCTATTGTCATAATGTAGCATTGCACGTTTGGGTTGCACCTCGTCCTCCCTTTGGTTATGCCGAAACCAACGCTCGTCACATTAAGGAAAAGATTCTTCAAAAGAATGAAATGACGGCGTTTTTAATCCGCATTGATAAAGAAACGGGCAAGCGTGGAGCAGAGAAAGACCGGGCATTGGACACCAGCTGTCAGATTGAAGCACAACGCAATTGGTCTATCAATAATTTACGGTCGGATCTGCGATCGCTCCTTGAAGAGATGGGCAATACTGTTGTGCCAGCGGGTGATAGCGTTGATGAAGGAGCGCAGAAGTGGATGAAAGCCGCCGGGACTGCTATAGATGAGGAGCATTATCGTAAAGTGGCCAATGCCAAGGATATCGATAGAAGGACATACACCGCGAGGCAACACCAAGATTACCTCAAGCCAGAAGAAGCATTAGAGTGTGAGAAATTCCGCATTCAGGATACTTACGGAATGAGCGTAACCCCTGAACTGGTTGAGCAAGATGATGGGGGGCGGTTAATTAAAAAGATTGTTGCATTGGAAGCAATCTTAGCAGCACCGGGGGAGGCTATAACCGATGACCAGGGACGAGAATTTGTCACGCCGCCGGATGTGGTAACGGAACGAGATAAGTCGGAACGCGATCGCCTTGCTGTTTGTACAGACTGGAGCAATCATTCCACATCCTGGCTTATGCGTCATCGGTTGGGGTTGAGGGCGGTGTTGACAGATTTAATGGATGGCGTTGAGATTAAAGGGGATGAACCAATGATTGAAGCATTGGCAGATTTCTCCAAACGGAATGTACCGCACATTAAAGGTATTCTTAACCTGACTATCCCGCTTGAGGAAACCCCAGTGTGGATTTTGAGCCAGTATCTTTTACAACTTGGGTTGTCTACTGAGTTCCGTCGCCCCGTTGAGGATGGCAAACGGATTAGGTATTATCGACTGAATACTGATGATGTGGTGTTTGCAAAGCGGGTTTTGGAGTATCGCCAACGGCAGCGAGAGGAGAAACAAAGGAGGCGGCAGGAAGAACAGGACAAACACGCGGCTTATGCAGCTAGAATGCAGACTATTTATGGCATCAACGCTCTGTCCACACCCCCCATTAATGAAGATGGAAGTAATAATCGGGGGGGTATGGACGGACAGAAAAACCCCTATGATTCTTGGTGGCAGCAGGTTAAATATTATGCTCAGTTAGTGATTCAGAGGGTGGAGTATGGTGTGGAATCAGTCAAAGAGTTTCTCAAGACCCTAACGAGTGACGAGCGTTGGGGCGTGATGCTGGAGTTTGATGAGGTTGAGCCTCTTAAATTTGGCCAGTTGGTTGCAGATGCTCCCGATTGGGTGCAGTGGATGGGGTGAAGGGTTGGGCTTGGGGCGATCGCACTCTTTTGTTTGTTGGGACAAAGGCAAGAATACCGTGACCGCGCAAGTAGGTGGTGTACCCTTCGAGTGGGCGCGGATGTACAGTGACTTTTTATTTGTCGCTGTGCCAAATTAATCTCATTGAAGGTGTAAAGCTTGCATTCAAAGAGCGTTAAGCTTAAAAGTCACACGGAAATTTCAAGCTATGTCAACATCAATAGTTGCAAGCCTAAACTGGATAAAGCTTAACTCAATGGCACGAATTTGTCTCAACGCCATTTAATTTGTCACTGTACACTATCAATTATCGCGGCGACATTCTGATTCACGCTGCAAAAACCTGTACCAAGAAAGAGTACCAGGTAGCAAGAGAATTTTGCCAAGGGATGGGGGTAGTAATCCCCGAATTAATCTCTCTACGTCGCGGACAAGTTATTGGCGTTGTCACAATAGTTGATTGCAAGTTTTCACAAGTTGCGTCTGGCTGGGGGATGCCTGGGCAGTACCACTGGAAGCTGGAGAATCCGCGCGAGATCACACCAATTCCTTACATTGGGCAATTGGGAATTTTTGAAGTGCCGGATGAACTGGTCATGGAGGCGGTTGCATGACTAAACAATATTTTCTCCCATCACCAACGCAATTTGCTTTGATTGAGCATTAAATTCCTCTACCAATTTTGAATTAGGTGGGACAAATTCTACTTCATAGAATTATTGAAATTACCCAAATCCATATTTTTATTCTCCCATGATGGCTCTAAATTCACAGGAACAAGTTTAAGCTTTGATATCCTGAATTTGGGTTTGATTATTACTGAATAAAGTAGCTAATAACTATGGTAGATTATATTGTTTTTATCCATAAATTGAAGTATAGCTGTTTCTTTATCTCGTGATAATCCACTGGCATATTCTAGTTGCTCGACTAGATCCCATCGCCAAATATCATGAATAGTTTGGGTTAAAGAACGGAAATTTAATCCATTTGTCAGTGCTTTGCTATTACTTAAACAAGGAAATGTGTTTTGCAAGTTTGGTGGAAGCCATAAGGGTAATTCTTGCCAATGTTCTACTTTGTATGATTCTAAAATTTCTCGCGGAACCCATGTGAATGTTGCATTACTGCTAGTTACTTGCTGGCAAGTTGCTAAAAATTGTCCCAGTTTTAGGTAGTAATCAGGCCCGACAGCGTTATATACTCCGTTTTTGTGAGTTAATATTAGCCGATAAATCCATTGCACCAAATCTCGCGCATCAATATATTGCACAGGTAACTCAGGACTCTCAGGAGCTAATACTTCTCCACCTTGACTAATTCGGCGTATCCAATAAGTGAAACGCCCAGTATTGTCATAAGGCCCAACAATCAATCCTGGCCGAACAATTAAACCTCGCCGAGCGTAGACTTTTTGAACTACCGACTCTGCCATAGCCTTGAGCGTGCCATAAGCCTCTGCATTCATTTCTTGAGGAGGCTCTTGATTAATGGGGTAAAGCGGTAGCATTTCATCTGCGTTGGTTTGAAATTCAGCATAGACACTAATAGTAGAAACAAAAACATAAGTGCTTACTGAATCTTTTAATAGTTCTGCTGTCTCCTGCACTAATTGAGGCAGATTTAGAAAATAGCCAGCAGTATCAATGGCAACATCCCATTTTCTTCCTTTCAAAGCTGCAAGATCGCCTTTGACGCGATCACCGACTAATTTTTCTACATTTGGATATAAGCTGTTATTGGTTTGCCCTCGATTGAACAAAGTTACTTGATATCCCTGATTCAAAGCAATCTCTACAAAATGTCGTCCTAAAAATTGAGTGCCACCTAGAATTAATACTTTCATAATTCCATCCCAATCAAAAGCTAGCTATAAGAAGACTTTAAATACCTTTATGGTCTAATGGATTTCAACTATAATTCTATCTAAATGCAAATATAGCCTAAGTAGACTATGTGAGGTCGAGCAATCTAGTAAAACCTAGACGATTTTCTTGTATATAAATCCAATTTGCTAAATATCAAAAAATTTATCCGTCAATGATAGCCTTTTTATGCAAGAGATAAAAAATATCCCATACTATCAGGTTATTCATCCAGACCCACTATTAACTCCCTATATTGGCTGTTATTGGATTTTACGAAACACCAAAGTCAGCAAACCCAGACGAGAACTAATTCTTCCAGATGGTTATGCTGAACTTATCCTCAATTATGGAACGCCTTATTCCTGGCACGATCCCCATCGGCAGATTGAGCGTGTAATCGACAAAGTTCAGATCGTTGGTGAGCGGGATTTTTCAGTGATGGTTGATCTTAATCCTGGTTTAAATCAGATAGGTGTGAAGATGAAGCCTATTGGTTTATTTGTATTGCTGCATCAGCCACTTAATTTATTAGCTAACCAGATATTGAAACCAGATGAATTATCGATTGACGTGTTGCAAGAATTATACGAACAGATTTATGAAGCAGATTCCGATCAATCTAAAATTAACTTACTCAACAAATTTTTTTTGAAGCGACTTTTAATAGCAGATTTGCCCGAACTTCTCATTAGCAAAGCATTACAAATAATTCTCAAACAACAAGGTAATCTTCGCATTGACTCGCTGACAGAGTATCTTGACATACATTATAAAACCTTAGAAAGAAAGTTCAAAACATACGTTGGGTTGAGTCCTAAGACTTTTGCCCGCATTGTGCGGTTTAAAAATACCTACAAACAATTCCACGCGAACGCTCATCAAGATTCATCTTTCTTCCTAGACCTCGGCTACTACGATCAGAATCATTTCATTAAAGACTTCAAATATTTTCTACACACAACTCCATCTAAATATTATCGACAGCAACAATCTTTGTCAGATGAAATTGTGCGTCGTGGATTAGTAGAGCGAGCTATGTCCAAAATTTACTATCCTCCAGCCGTTGAGTTACGTCATGCTTAAACCGACGCTCTCAACAAAAATTTTGAAGTAAGAAACGATGCCACCGGATCAAAGAAAACCTTTGGCCAGTTCCCGACGCAGGTTTTTGGGTCAAGCTTTGACTGCGGCCGGAACTGCAATCGCTGCTCCCAAGTTGCTCAATAATGTCGAAGCTAGGGAAACTACACAAACTGCTCCCGATCTCAGTTCTCCTATCCAAGGTGAGGCGCAGGTAACGCTGACCATTAATGGAAAAGCACATACTGTGATGATTGAGCCGCGTGTAACACTATTAGACGTGCTGCGAGAGCGCTTAAGACTCACAGGCACGAAAAAAGGATGCGATCACGGTCAATGTGGTGCTTGTACCGTACTAGTAGAGGGAGAGCGCGTCTACTCCTGCCTTTTGTTAGCGATCATGCAGGAAGGCAAACAAATCATGACGGTTGAGGGTTTGGCAAGGGGTGAACAATTGCATCCAGTGCAAGCTGCATTTATAGAAAATGACGGATTTCAGTGTGGTTACTGTACGCCAGGACAAATTTGTGCGTCTGTTGCCCTACTTAATGAAGTTCAGCGCGGTGCAACCAGCGTGGTAACGCCTGATTTGACCCATCCTCCAAAACTGGCAGATATATCAGCAGTGGAAATCCGAGAACGTTTGAGTGGGAATCTCTGTCGTTGCAGTGCGTATAACGGCATTGTGGCCGCAGTACAACAAGTAGCTGGACAAACTCCACCTCCCCCTGATGCCCTCGTGCTGATTCGGGAAGCGGCGGAGGTAGAGACATGAAAAATTTTTCTTACGTCCGTGCGACATCTGTGTCAGAAGCGATCGCCCACTCATCAAACAACCCATCTGCCCTATTAATCGCCGGAGGTACAAATCTAGTTGATCGCCTCAAGGTGTTTTTGGATCAGCCATCGCAACTGGTTGATGTGTCTCGCCTGGATCTCAAGCAAATTGAAACCACGCCAGAGGGAAGCATCCGCATTGGGGCATTAGTCACAAATACTGCTGTGGCAGATCATCCCCAAATCCGGCGCAAATATCCTCTGTTGTCCCGTGCGATTCTGGCTGGTGCATCCCAACAAATTCGCAATGTGGCTACTGTTGGGGGTAATTTGATGCAGCGTACTCGCTGTGTTTACTATTACGACACTGCATTTGAGTGTAACAAACGGCAACCGGGGTCTGGCTGTCCGGCTATAACTGGTGTGAGCCGTAGTAATGCTATTTTGGGGGCAAGCGATCGCTGTGTGGCAGTGCATCCTTCTGATATGTGCGTAGCTTTAGCAGCTGTAGTGGAAGTGGAAGGGCCACGAGGCAAGCGGCAGATTCCCTTTGCGGAGTTTCATCGCCTTCCCGGTAATACCCCACAACGCGATACTAATTTAGAAGTTGGGGAGTTAATTACAGCCGTAATCTTGCCGCCTCTGCCTTTTGCTCAATCTGGGGTGTATCTCAAACTACGCGATCGCGCCTCCTATGCTTTTGCTTTAGTTTCTGTTGCCGCAGCCGTTGATGTTTCTAGTGGACGCATCCGTAATGCACGATTGGCAATGGGTGGTGTAGCCCACAAGCCTTGGCGATTGTTGCCAATGGAACAGTTTTTAGTGGGGAAATCTGTGGAGGATGCCACTTTACGGCAAGCAGCAGACCTTGCCCTGCGAGATGCTAAACCACTGACTGGCAACAAGTTCAAAGTTGAATTGGCGAAACGAGCCATTCGCCGAGCGATTGCCGTTGCAGCTAAAGGAGAGGGAATAGCATGAGTAAAGTAATTGGTACATCTGTAAGTCGCAAAGATGGACGGGCAAAGGTAACGGGAAGTGCAACCTATGCCGCAGAACATCAAATTCCGGGGCTAGTGTATGGTTATCTGGTGACTGCAACCATTGCTAACGGACGTATTCGCAGTATGGATGTGGGGGCAGCTAAGCGATCGCCCGGCGTTTTGGCTATCTTCACTCACCGCAATGTCCCTAAAATCTTTAACCCTGCTAATGACTGGCAAGCATCTAAAATTTCTGAATCCAGATTACCCTTGTCTGATGACCGCATCTATTATGCTGGTCAAATCATTGGATTGGTGGTTGCTGACACTTTAGAGCGGGCGCGTGATGCTGCCAATTTAGTGCAAGTTGAGTATGAAATACAGCCCCCCCTGATTGACACCAACAAAGCCAGCTATACCAATCAAAAAGATTATGAGTTCCAGAAAGGACAGTTAACCAAGGACAATTTTGCAGCAGTGGTAGCAGGAGCAGCCGCTACTGTGGAGGCTACTTACAATACAGAGGTAGAACTGCACTCTCCCCTAGAACCCCATGCTATTATCGCTCATTGGCATAATGCCGACTCGGTGACAATTTATGAGCCGACGCAATGGGTGGTAATCTTGCAACGTACCTATGCTGATTTGTTAAATATTCCCGTGGAACGAGTCCGCGTAGTCACTCCTTATATTGGCGGTTCTTTTGGGGGCAAAATCTTTCCCTGGTCTCACGCCATTCTTTGTACAGCCGTAGCACGGGAAATTAATCGTCCTTTAAAAGTGGTGGTTTCCCGTCGCCAAATGACTACCAATACAGGACACCGCGCTTCTACTGAGCAAATACTACGTCTGGCAGCTACCTCCAAGGGCAAGCTGATGGCAATTGAACATATTGTTAGGAATGCTACTTCGCCAGTAGAGAACTTTGTCGAACCTTGCACCAGTATTCCACCTGTAATGTATGATGTGCCAAATCTCCACTTACAGCAAGATTTAGCAGTGCTAAATGTCCCCACGCCAACATATTTGCGCGCACCAGGTGAAAATCCGGGGATGTGGGCGTTGGAGTCAGCAATGGATGAATTAGCCTGGACGTTGCAGATAGACCCCGTACAGCTACGCCTCCTAAATGAAACTCAAGCGCATCAAAAGACAAATTTACCATTCTCTGCCAAACACTTTGCCGACAGCTTGCGAGTGGGATCTGAGAAATTTGGCTGGAGTCAGCGTCCCAAACAACCGCGAGCTATTACTCGTGATGGGTTACAAAGCGGTTGGGGGATGGCTGCGGCCAGTTTCCCTGGTTATCGGCGGGCAGGTGCAGCCAAGGTACGACTATTATCTGATGGTACTGCCCATGTGTTGACGGCTGGGAACGATATCGGCACAGGCACTTATACAATAGTGGCGATGACGGCGGCGGAAGCTTTAGGGCTACCTGTGGAGAAAGTGCGCGTAGAACTAGGCGACTCAATTATGCCTGATGGTGGCTTGGCGGGTGGCTCATCAATGGCAGGCTCTCTCATGCCTGCTGTTATGCAGGCTTGCCAAGACTTGCTCAAACAAGCTAAAGCGAAAACAGCAACAGAGGCGATCGCTATGTTGCGTCAGTCGGGAAGGGCAGCTATTGAAGTTACTGCTTCAACTACTCCTAATGACAAGGATAAAAAATTTACCTTTTATTCCTGGGGCGCACACTTTTGCGAGGTGAGTGTAGATGAAGAAATCGGACGCTTGAAGGTGACTCGCTGGTTATCGGTGATCAATGTGGGGCGAGTTCTCAACGCCAAAACCGCTGCCAGTCAAATACGTGGCAGTGTCATTATGGGAATTGGACAAGCACTGATGGAGGAATGCCATTTTGACCCCGCCAGTGGCTACCCCGTCGTTTATGACCTAGCAACTTACCACATACCAACACACGCAGATATTCCCCGCATTGAAGTAGTCTTTGTAGGTGAGCCGGATCTGAATGCCAATTCGATGGGGGTGCGTGGTGTTGGTGAAATCGGGATTACAGGTGTAGCGGCGGCGATCGCTAATGCTATTTATCATGCCACAGGCAAGCGATTACGGAGTTTACCATTCACATTAGATAAGTTGATTACTCAGTAAGTAGGCAATAAGTATGAATGAGTTACAGCATATCTTGAAAGCATTTGCACAAAGTCAACAGTCCAGAAAGCTTACTGCTTTAGCAACAGTTGTACAAACAAGTGGCTCGGTTTATCGCCGACCAGGAGCGCGAATGCTACTGGTTGAAGATGGACAGATGATTAGTGCGATTAGCGGCGGTTGTTTGGAAGGCGATGTTTTTGAACGGGCGCAATCACTTATGTTCTACGGTGGTGAGCCGGTGGTAGTCAGATATGACACTACATCTATTGAAGACATTGTGTTTGGTTTTGGTTTGGGGTGTAATGGCGTTGTGGATGTTTTAATTGAATCTCTGGGCGATGAAACTGCTGCCAGCCAGATGTCTTTCATTCAAGACTGTTTGCAGTCTGGGCAAGCAGGGGTTATCGCCACTGTCTTTAAAATAGTAGGAGTACCAGATATTACAGTTGGTTCTCGACTGATGCTGAAATGGGATGGCACTGTCATCAATCATATTTCTAACGCTGTGATTGCTCAAACTGTAGAAACAGACGCTCGCCATGTACTGGAGAAAAAACAAACTCGCGTACAATCCTATGCCATACCCCAAGGGCAAATTGATGTGTTGATCGAGGTCATTGAGCCATTAGTACCACTACTCGTATTTGGAGCAGGATATGATGCGATTCCCGTAGTGCAATTGGCTAAACATCTGGGTTGGCACGTTACCGTAATTGATCATCGCCCAGGATATTTAAGGGGCGATCGCTTTCCCCAAGCTGACCAAATTCTCTGGTGTGAACCAGACGATCCTAATTCTTACCAATATTTGTTAACACCGCAAACAAAAGTAATGAAACAACCATTTTGACTTGTTTTCTTGAATATCATCAAGACATTGTGGAGGTATACGATTTACTCTACCGCAAGGAAGCAGAGAAATGGATGCTCAAAACTAGTTCTTACCCAAAGCTAAGGCTAGATAAAGATTGGGTCTGTAGCCAGTTACAAGACATAGGATTAAAGATCGTTAAAAATGAAATTCTCAATGGAATGATCTGTATTATTGCAGAAAAGATATGAGTATTTGGTGTCACGTGAAAAAAGAGGGCAGGGGGAGCAGGGGGGGTAAACCTCTGCGTAAACACAGAGGCTTCAAGCAAGGATGTATTGTTTTTTTGTTTCTTCCTTTTAAAAAAGGAGGCTTCTGACCACTAGGTGAGGGTATTCTCCCAAGCGCTTCAAGAGCCTCAAGAGCTTCAAGTGCCCTCCTTTCCGGTGGGCCAGTATGGAATGGATATTTGAGTCAGTGGCAAGTATGGATGAACTTTGCAGATGGTTGTAAGTCTGTGGGGTGCGATTGGGTAGCGGCGGTGTAGGTCAGCAAATCCCAGCAAATCCCGTGTCAGTTATTTATGGTACAGCGGGGCATTTTTCGAGTCTTGTGCCTAACCAACACAACCAACACAAAAGTTAAGGTACGAAAGCCAACACGCCTACAGGAGAAGGGTGAACCTCCACGTAATCTCAGAACTGCGATCGCAAGTTTAGTACCCTTGGTTGGTAATTGGTCTAAATTGGTAAGATTTTCTAGTACAATACCAGACTGTGCCAACACCAGACGGTTAGTAGCACCCGCTAGGATCGTGTCCAGGGTCTACACCATGAGTATCTATTCCCACACCTGCAATTTGTCGTTTTTTTGTTCATCAACGAAGTGAGTAATTTCGGGTAACTCTGGTTCTGGGATTTGACAAACCCTTTCCTGGTCACACTCCAAAATCTCGGTTTCCACTTCCTCATCCAGAGGGTTCGCCACTTTGCAATCGACGGGAACCGCCAAGATTGCAAGTGGCTCACTTTTTTCAAGCTCAACAGCAGAGTGTTGCTGTGGCTTTGAAGCTTGAGTATGGTTTCTGTGGTATTGTTCTGCATTGAATCTTGAAGGTTCAGTTTTGCCTCTGCGAGGTTCAAGCAGTTTATTAAGTACATCAAAGTTCAATTTATACTGCCATGTCCGATCCTGCCCATTACCTGGATTTTTCTGCTTTGAGATAATGTCCATTTCTTCAAGCAGAGCGATGGCTGCGCCAACGCCAAGGGCGAACGCACTTCGGATAACGTGAAGGCTATGCTCACCCATTAGGTCAGCGTAAATCCGTTTGAGTGGCTGATAAATCCAAGGAGTACGGTGATTTTTCAGCTTCCATTTTGTCCAATGCCTGAAGTATTCAATCAGCTTGGCCGCACAGAAGTTACCAGTGATATCAAGATACTCCCGGCGCAGAATCGCCAGGACAGAAAATTTATCAGTAGAGGCAATGCTGCTCATATTCCACCTTCCATATATTTGTCAAAACTGGTTTGGCTAAAACGGCATATTTTCTTGGTCTTCTTGGGGTGCTTGCGACCAAAATTCCCTGAGCTTTTGGCGTTTCGCTGCCTGAAATTGCTGTTTCTCTTCGGGCGATACTTCACCAACCAATCGCTCTACTTCAGCCCGTTGCCGTTCCTTCAACTGCTCACTAGTAGTTCACCGATCCAATTTTGCGATGTAGGTCGAGCAGGGGGAGCAGGGGGAGAAAATTCCTCCCTCCCCAGCCCCCCAGCTTCCCCAGCCTCCCCAGCCTGCCACCACGCAAAGTTTACTTGGCAGACTACTAGTTACAGCAGGTAAAGCCAAGGGTTCATTTTTTGCGGATGACCGGAAGTTACGGCGACGGAACAGAAACCGGAAATGGCGCTTATCTTGTGAAGGCAGCGATCGCCCAGGGCAAACGCATCTAAAGTATAAGAATCCTTTAATAGCAAGGGTTTGGGCGTTTTTTAATTTAGCCTATTTTTTCGTCAATATCCTTATCCAGCAAGGGTTTCAAAAATCTTGTGCGTTCGCCCTGTGGGGGTGAACGAAAAAAGGTGTGGGAGAGTAGTTAGCGAGCATCTTACGCTAACATAGCTGAGATGCGATTAGGATTAGACCAAACTTATGATGAACAACCTCAAATCAATACTGTCTCACATCAGT
>JAHHHN010000082.1 GCA_019359325.1 Mojavia pulchra JT2-VF2
GCCAGTTCTTGTAAGCAGGCTTTGATACGTTCTTGTTTCTCTTGGCTCATAGTCAGCGATCGCACAGCGTTATTTCCTTCTACATTTTCTCAGAAATGGTAAATCTTCCAAAACTGGATGCTCCCACTTCAACAGGGCGAAGTAGCACCCCTCGAAACCGAATCTCAACGCCAGGGGCGAGATTTTGACGGCGACTGTATTGGTGTAGCACTCGCAAGTAAGTATCCTAACTTTACAGCAGAAGCTGAGTATAGGAACCAGAGAGAAAATGCTTATGCTCCTACTGTCAAAGAAAAGAAACAATCATTTTATATAAATGGAGAACAACCACCATTTGAAGAAATTGCTATCCACATGAGCGATAGTATCAGTGTGGGCGTGATTAACAATCAAGTGACCGCATTGGAAGCATTAGAATCGGAAATTGAAATTTTAAAAATTTATGGAAACCCTGAGCAGAAATCCGAATATGTAGACAAAGTATCACATCATTATCAAAAATTATTAGAAGCTGAGAATTACTTGATTAGCCCATCACTAATTAGAGAAGAATACAAGCCATATATACAAGAATTTGTAGCTTTAGCTAACGCTACTAGAACCCCCGAAATTATTGAGCAAGCGATGGATACCAATCGCCAATTGTATCGAAAAATGATTGAGGAGGGATGTTATCAGAACCAAATAGCGGTAGATTTATTCAAAAGTTCTAAAAAACCTGACATGGGTTTAATCAATGAGAATAGCCGCTATTTGTACCGAGATGTTAACTATATAAAAGATAAAAAATCTACTACAGCTTATTTAAATAGTGGCATTACAACAAGCGGTTACTCACCAGTAGAACTAATTATTAATCAAATCAACAAATATTTTCACTCTTCACAACTAGAATCACGCCCCATAGTTCAGTTCCACGATTTATTCAACGGTGTTGAATTCACCCCGCAGCAGAGATTTAGCGCAATCGCTGCCAAGTATGAGTTCGACCGTTTGTTCAATGCCGCAGTCGCAATGGAAAGGCGGAGGGAGAGTGAACGAGGCCCTAGTGCCATCATCCAAACGCAGCAAGGGTCAAAATTGGAAATCACAAACCTGACTCGCTACGATCATCCCTTAATCTGGAAAGCACAGACCATTAATCTGAAACTAGAAACGGACAAGCGTTCCTCAAAACTAGTAGCACTCGCCCAAATAAATAATGAAATTGGGGATGATGGCCAGCCTCAATACCGTAAGTTGGGTACAGTGAGTCCTCAATCGGTGTCAGAATATGGACTCAAGCCAGGGACTCAGGCAAGCAAAGCCTCACTTGTTGAATTCAAACCCGAACTAAGCCGAGGGCAGACTAAGTTAATGTTCCAGCAAGCTTATCAGTTTGCCCAAGCATTTCGAGCGGGTATACCAGAACATGAGCGATTATCAGCAGCGGCAGCGGCGTGGAGTGTAGGGGCGGCGAGACAGGATGAATTGGAAGATAGGGAATCTCAAAATCAATCCCTTATTCAAAAAAAGACCCCAAACCTTGTGTTCGCGGCGTTCAGTGATGAAATCATCTCCCGGCTAAATCATCTGCAATTTACCGAACTAAGAGTCGGGACTCTGGGTAATGAGGCAAACAGTTTTAAGGATAAAACTTGGAATCAGGATGAGAAATACCCAATTGAAATTAGAGCATCGCACCACCCAAAGGGCCATGAACGCCACGCTTTGAGATTGGTATTTGTGCAAGATGGGGATGGTGAATACAAAGAATTTGCACCACTGGAGCCAAGAACCGGGCAATTACCCATCGGTACAAAGGCGCAAGCTAATGTGTTACCAGGGGAAACTTACACAGCCTCTGCCACAATTTCTATTCCTGGTAATGATAATGATCCAAGAGAGTTTACTATCAGAGAAATCAAGAAATTTGCTCATGCTGACAAGGTTTTCCACTCTCAAGAGGTGATGTTGGAAATTGGGACAGTACCAGTACCAAATGAAACAGTAAAAATGAAGTTAAATGAGCAAGTGTTGGGAGAATTAGATGCTGATTCTGTTAAACAGCTTGAAGCATTTAATTATATCAAAGATGGCAATCCCCTCAACTTAAAACTAACAACTATTTCCGACAGCCAAAATTATGCGTTTTTAATTGCTGAGTCGCTCAATGGAAATTTACTTAAGATTGATAAGATTAACTCTTATGATTATCAAGGTAAAATTTTTAGCGACAATGAATATAGAAAAGTCACTTTAGAAGTGCCACCATTAAAAACAAGAGATGCAGTGTTTTTCGATGGGGAACCGCTAGGGGTATTACATTTTAAAAAGGATAAAGAAACTCTCAAACAATTGGGAATTCTGAATTTTGGGAGACTAACCCCAGTAGCAGCCACATTGCAAAGTAATATCTCAACAACAATGATGGTCAAGATTGACCCCAATACAGTTGAGTATCCCCAAAATTGGACGAAGGAAACTCAGGCTTTCGGTCAACAGATAGTCAATCAAGAGCAACAAGAAGCGATAGAAAAAACCGCGCCAATTCTTCAAAAAATCAAAGAGCGACCCACCATATTGTTCGCTACTCCAGAAGATAGAATGTTGGGGCTAACTCAACTGGTTGTAGATAATCACAAAGTTGAAGCAGTCACCAAGTGGCTTACCGACAAAAACATTGCGATTGCCCAAGTGCCAAGGGAAGATGTGCCGCTAGAAACTAAGAAGGGGCTAGCGGTTTTTAACTTGGCTAACTCATCCATCCCTGAACCAGTATTTGGTTTGATGACTCTTAAGTTTGGTCAGGTGATTGAATCTCCAACTGAGTACCAGGAGAAAGTGCGATTGCCTTTGGCACTGCGCTCCGCGCAATCGCTACCTGAGCGTCCAAAGTATCTCAAACCGCCACAGCCAGTCGTTAGTACGCCATCATGTCCGGCTGTGGCTAATACAGTGGCATTATCCCGAACTCCACAGTCTACGCCATCACAACCACAAATCAGTACAAATGAACTAAAAGCCGCACCTACCCAAGAGAATCAACCGATAACTATTGAAAACTTACGCGCCTGGTGGCGTACAGCAGATAAATTGGGAAAACCAGAAGCCTACAAGCAACGGCTCGCCCAAATCGCTAAGTCTTTCAAGGCAACAGGGCAATTATCACCCCAAGCAATCGAAGCAATGGAGAAAGATACAGTTAACAGACTCGCCCAAATTTCTCAGAAAATCATTTCAGTTTGGGGGCAACCAGAGCCGGATGGTACTACTCGTGTCCAGGGGAAGATTTACGATGTCTCCTTCCATCCTGAGCGCAAAGATTTGGCAGTTGCACACAAAAACGGCGATGTAATTTTAAGTGTGCAATCTGGAGGAGTGGAGATTAATAGAGTCACTCCAGAAATCTTGCAGGATTTCGAGAGTGCGAATTCTAAACTAGATGAGGTTTTAGAAACCAAAAAACAAACAGCAGGATTGCAAAGGTAAAAAATAAGGCTACTTGTTTGTTTCAAGTAAGTTTTTTGGTTTAAATTAACTTTTAAAAGGCTGTTGAAGAAATAGCGGTAAATTCCTGGTAAAAAAAATTCTAGCTCAAAAGGTTCGCGCACTATTTGATGCAATATCGTTGTTTTTATATTGAGCATTTAAGCAGAAATTTTTGCGGAAAAATTCACCTGTGACATAACTTGTGCGCGTATTGAATTAGCTGCCGTCTCTGCAATTTCTGCTCTATCAAAATCAGTAAGAATTACTGTAAGTAGCGATTTGAGAGCTTCGCGGTTAGATATAAACTCTTCACCGTATAAATCATCTTGTAGCAGTGTGGCTTCTAAGTAAGGTAATAGCTCAGGCGCAGGAGATAGCAATCGCTCTTTAATGCGTTTCCTCGCAGTCTCTATTGCAGAAGTTGTACCTACACCTAAATCCCATGTTTCAATTATTTGCCTGATTTCACGGTTAAGTGATACACGCAACGTTGATAAGCGACCAAATAAAGGAAGGTTAAGCATTAAAGATGGTAGTGCATTACCCCAATCCAAACCAGCACCAATAGTGCAATTTGCTTCATCTTCGATACGAACAGCTTCATCAAGCCATCCTTCACCAAAAAGTAGATCTATAGCTTCTTGAGTTGTTACTGGCTCGTTCACCTCAGAATTATGATTTTGCTGTTGATGATTCATAAATTTTCACCTGATCTTCGTCTTAATACACCATACTCAAAATAAACTAGATTATCGTATTCTTCTTCAGCCCCGCAGTTAAACATATTTTGGTAAGGATTCAGGTGGCAGAGTATTGACAAAGGGAACAGTTGAGGGGGAGTATCACAGATATGAACCAGAACCTGCCTCAAGAATTAGACCGAGAAAGCTTGAACCAGTTATCGAAAGAACAACTGGTAGAGATGATTATTGAGCAGAACAAGGTGATACGTGAGTTACAGAAAATAATCTACGAACTACACCTTGAAGTAGAACGGTTAAAAGTCAGCAGAGATTTGGACAGCAAGACTTCATCGAAACCACCATCTGGGGACATTCTCAAAAAGAGTGAAAACAAAAAAGCACCCTTGGAAGAAGAACCGAACCAGCCCAAAAGAAAACCAGGTGGGCAGCCAGGACATACTGGAAAAACCCGTAAGGGTTTTGGCAGAGTAGATCGTTATGAAATTTTACGACCGACTGATTGTGTCTTTTGTGGTCAAAAAGCATTTGCAACAGTGGCAGTGAAGGTAGAAAAACAGTCTGTAGCGCAATTAGTGGAACGTCCCATTGAAATAGTGGAGTATCAACGCCATACCTGTATGTGTGAATGCTGTGGAAATATACAAACAGCCTCATGGTCGCCAGATATCGTTCCAGGGCAAGATTTAGGAGTTAGATTACAGGCGTTTTTAGGATGGGTAAACAATTATGCACACATGCCTTATGAAAAACAGCAAGAAATGTTGTGGGAATTAGGGCAAGTTGAAATTGGCTTAGGAACAATAGTAGCAACCAATGAACGAATAACTCAAGCAATTGAACCGAGCATTATTGAGTTAAGTAGTTGGGTAAAACAGACACAACCGAATGTTCATGTGGATGAAACGCCTTGGTCAGTTAAAGGTATCAAAGAATGGTTGTGGGTAGTTGCCAATTTTGAATTCTGCCTGTTTACTGCGGCTGATACTCGTTCCAGAGCCGAACTAGAAGCAATTTTAGGGGCTAAATATACAGGGGTACTCAGCAGCGACGATTTTAGCGTTTACAATGGCTATCAAGCTGTAGCCCAGCAGAAATGTTTAGCGCATCTACGACGTCACTTCAAAAAATTAATTCAGCTTCCAGGTCTTCACAACCAAGCTATTGGTGAAGCCTTTGTTAATTTAATTGATGAAGCCTTTAGCAATTATGCTCAATGGTTTGAAACTCTTGACTCCAGCAGTTACAACGATTGGGTTACTCAATTCAAATTTAAATTGCAACAAACCCTTACTCAGTGGATTGACAAGGCGGGAGCTACAGCAGGAAACCTTTTACGTTCTTTGCGCGATAAAGCTTCCCAATGGTGGTATTTTCTTGACAACCCTGAAGTTCCTCCTGATAACAATCAAGCCGAACGCTCACTCCGTTTGGCTGTGACAAAACGTAAAGTTAGTGGTGGTTCCCGTTCGATGGAGCGGTTTCAACACACTGCTAATTTGTTGACGGTGGTGCAGACTTGTCGTCGTCAAGCTAGGTCTGTAATTGATTTTTTTGCACAATCTCTACTGGCTGCCTCTATTAATTCTCAATCTCGCCCTTCTTTACTTCCGCAATATTAGACCTGAATCCTTACTTGAAATTTTTAATTACACCGTTAATAAACCAGCACTAAATTAACTTTAACCAGAAATTTCCATAGATATAAAAAGATGGTTTTTCAAGATTGTGATTCAATTGATGCTGTCGATCAAACGCTTAGAAGTCTCAGAATTAAGTCTAATCAAATCAAATTAGCAAAGTCCAATAGTATGCCTTATGTAGCTGAAGCATTAGAAAATCAGCTTTTGGAGTTAAAACAGCAGCTATCAAAATCAATTGACCCAGAATTTCAAGCATTGATGAGTTTGTTAAATGATTGAATTTGCTGATTGAATCATCTCCCTAAATAGAAAAAAGCTATTGTCCGCTAATACTGATCGCGCTTGAGTTTATTAAAGCGAAGTGGTCTTGTAGGAGTTTTTGGGTGAAGCGCTCAGTTCACAAACACAAACACAAACACAAATATGATTTGTGATGTCTGTTCTGGTGATTGAGCGCACCCTTATTTGATTTAGCCGCGATCAAACAAAGTTTCTAAATAAACTTGGGCAACTGCCGCGTTGCCATTTGTATTTTGCAGTAGGAAAAGTGAGATTGCTGCGGTCAACATTCGTTTTTCATCCCAATCAGGATGCTTTTTTAGGTAGTTGTTTAGGGAATCATGGAGTGTGTCAGGTAAGCCTGCCAGAATGTTAACTGTTGCGTTCATAAGCCCAGAGATGCTCCCGGAGTAAGTTAATAAGGATGAAGAAATTGTGGTGAAGAAGCTTTGGGCTGTCTTACACCATCTTTCGTCTGCCAATTGGGAATAATACCTGAGTATTTTTATACAACTGATGTCACTGATTGGACAGATTACGAAAGGCTATCGAATCATTGTGCGCTCAAACAGGGCAGATTTGTCAATATTGCGAACTGTTAAAGCTAACTATAGAAAGAATAAATATTTACGACATCATCAGGGTTAGAGCTACATTTTAGTTACGCTACTTCATAAAAACTCAGTACCTAAGACTGATTAGCACTGTCTAGTAAAATCCCCAATTAGCCAACAAAAGCAGCGTTAACTTGTAGAGCAACTGTGGAAAACAGAGAAAACACCTGTGGAAAGCCTGTGGAATATATGAGGAAAAATCTAGCTAATGATAAGAATTACAAAAAAGCCTAAACCCCAATCTTCGCCATTGTCATGTATAAAAACAACAATGCTTAAATGGTGAAATCAATTCTGTAAATTTACTAATTCGTTTAGCTACTAGTTATAGGTAACAAGCGCTCGAGCTAACCATCTTTAATCATTTTATCAAAAATAAATTTTAGTTTTAAACCTGGAGATCCAGCATAAATTTGAGCATTTCCTTTGAATATATTGGCGAAAATCAATATTTTTTAAAATATCTTATATTGGAACGATTTTAGATTATTTCCTCGCAAGAGTAATAAAAGAGGACTAAATTAATCTGCTTTCCCCTCAGATACTATTAGCTTTTATTCCTACTCAAGAGATACGCATTTCGGCTAAATATTTTCTACCCTAAAAAGGTAAATCCAGGCTCAGATCATGGCAACTTTTACTGTTGGCAGCTATTTACTACATCGTCTGGCGCAGATTGGCATCAAGCATATCTTCGGTGTCGCTGGAGACTACAATATGGAGTTCCTCGACGCTATTGTTAACCACGATGGCATTGAGTTAATTTCCACTTGCAACGAACTCAACGCATCCTATGCTGCCGATGGCTATGGTCGGATTAATGGTGTTGGGGCATTAGTAACTACATTTGGTGTTGGTGAACTCAGTGCTATTAATGGTGTTGCTGGTGCTTACGCTGAACACGTTCCTGTTGTAGCCATTACTGGCTCTGTTGCTACTAAAATTCAATCATCCGGCTCACTCGTTCATCATACGCTTGGTACTGGTGATTTCTCAATGTTTGCCCGAATGTATGAAAAAGTAACGGTGACTCAAGCATATTTAACTACAGAAAATGCAACAACCGAAATTGATAGAGTTTTAGGTATCTGTCTTCTCAAGAAGTTACCTGTTTACATTTCCATACCTATGGATGTTGCTAAACATGAAGTGGCTGTCCCGTCTGATTCCTTCATACCTCCTGTATTTGAGAGCGATCGCGCTGCTCTAGCCCAAACAATTGATGTTTGTGTAGCGATGCTAGAAAAAGCCACTCAACCCGTGATTCTTGCTGATATTGGGGTGGCTCGTTATCATTTGCATGAACAATTGCGAGAACTGCTCACAGCTACTGGATACCCTTATGCCACAATGAACATGGGAAAAGGGCTGCTGGAAGAAACGCACCCCCAATTCATCGGCATATATAATGGTGCTGCCAGTGAGGAGTATGTCAAAAAACGTATTGAACAGTCAGATTGTGTTTTGAGTATCGGTGTTTTGATGACTGATTTTAACACAGGCAAGTTTTCTGCCAAACTTGATCCTGAGCGAACTATTGAAGTGCATGGGCAGTATGTCAAAGTTAAAAGTGCTTTATACAACAATGTAGCTATGGCAGATGTGCTTTCTGGTTTGTGCCAACGTTTGCAACACCGCGATGCTCAAACGCTTAACTTCTTCTCAGCAACAGCAAATTTAAATGCTGGTTTTACAACTCCTTTCGCTGCCGACTCTTCAGCACCAATTACACAACGGCGTTTTTGGCATCGATTTGCTCATTTTCTCCAAGAAGATGACATTATCGTTGCCGAGACTGGAACTTGTTTGTTCGGTGCTGCCATCGTTCCTTTACCAAAAGGAGCTACCTTTATTGGGCAAGTACTTTGGGGTTCAATTGGTTATTCTGTTGGCGCATTACTTGGTTGTGCGATCGCCAATAGCCAACGTCGTTCTATCCTACTGGTTGGTGATGGGTCTTTCCAAATGACTGCACAAGAACTTTCAACCATCTTACGTTACCATCTCAAACCTATTATTTTTCTAATCAACAATGATGGATATACTATAGAGCGTGATATTCATGGTGAACGAATGCCCTATAACGACATTCAACCTTGGAATTATCATCAATTGGTTGAAGTTTTCGCAGGCAATGGCTGGGGAATGAAAGTTAGTACCGAATCCCAGTTAGAGACAGCATTGCAAAAAGCCGAACAAAACCATGACCAACTTGCTTTCATTGAGGTGGTGATGGATAAAATGGACAGCCCTGAGATTCTCTTGAAGATGTTGCAGCAATAAAACAACGTACTGCCTCATCAGCTTAGATCTAGCTCTCAACCTTTAAGCTTGCCCCAGATTGACCACAATGTAATTTTAGTTGTATTGATGAGTTTTTCAGGAGGTAATGCACTGAAGCGTCTTTGGTCACGGCGGCGAGCGCGGTTATGGTGCGATTTCCCAAAAACCGCAACTTCGTTCGGACTTAACTCAAAAGCTAAGTCCCGTTATTACGCTTTATGCTTTGTGGCATCAACTAATTTATATGATTGATCCGTTTCCCGCGTTGGTGGAAACGGATGTCCTTCGGTTGATGTTACCTCTAGCCCTGTACTTTCTCCATCAGGATTGATTAGTTCGTACTGTCCGCTAACGGGAGTGCGTGAGCCTGGACTATACAACGCTTTGGAGCGTTGATCATCTGCCTGAAGGGGTTGTACAGCGCCAGCACTGTAAGTTAGCCTGAACTGGCTTCTAATTTCAAAACCTGGAAGATAGCCACCGTGGTACGGTATTTCTGACAACTGGCTGAGTGTGCCTTTGATTTCGGAAATTGGTTCGAGCAATTGTGAGTTTTCTTGGCTCCAAAGGATAATTTGTGCATCAAGCAATTCTTGAAACTCAAGAGCGTGTAGCGTCACTTCATCCGAAGGCGTTTGACTATCTACAACAATCGAGAAGTTGAGAGTCAATAAAAGTGTTGTTTGTATTTCTACTAGATCATCATTCGAGATAACTTGAGTACAATACTCGTCCACATGAAAACCAAACTGGGCTTTCAAGTCAGAAAACCTATGCGTTTGCAGTTGCTGACTCAGATATGGTAACAATCCGGCATCCGGCTCTGATAGTATCTGGCGAACGATTGGCATTTGTGTCATACATGCTCTACAACTTTTCAATTAAAGCTTTCAAACTAACAATCTCACTCGTTTAAACATTTTCGGACATCCATCAAACTGACGAGAGTTACCTCAATCGTTCTATCGATTTACTTTACGCATTTTTCGTGCTGCTGATGGCAGTTTATGATTTCATACAGCAGCATAAATTGCTATTGCATGATATTTATCTTGCATTGCTCAACCAATTCAAACCAATGCGATAAATATTTGTTTCATCGCTAATGCTCTGGTTCTATAATCCTTTGAAAAAGATAGCCACTTCCTCTAGCTGTCAGGATATATTCTGGATTGTCGGGATCATCTTCCAGTTTCGAGCGCAAACGTGAGATATGAACATCGACCACACGAGTATCTACGTGTTGTTCCTTAGTATAACCCCATACTTGCTGCAAAATTTCATCACGGGTAAAAAATTTCCCAGAGTGACTCACCAGTAACTCTAGCAAGCTATACTCTACACCTGTTAATCGTATCCGCTCATCACCTTTGTAGATTTGTCGCCTGTTTGTGTAAATTTTGAGATTGTCTACTTCAATTACTCCTGAACTAGAAATACCCGCAGCAGTTGAAGAGCTTGCCCGTCGCCGCAATATACAGCGTATTCGCGCCTCTAGTTCCTTGGGAGAGAAAGGTTTCGATATATAATCATCAGCACCTAATTCCAGCCCCGTGATTCGGTCTGCTACATCTGCCAAGGCTGTAAGCATGATAATTGGCACATCCGATACTTTACGTAATTCTTGGCACACACCGTAGCCATCCAGTTTTGGCATCATCACATCCAAAACTATTAAGTCAGGCGAAGAAGAACGAAACACTACTAATGCTTCTTCACCATCACAAGAGGTGACCACATCGTAACCAATCATTGAAAGGCGCGTCTCCAAAATCCGGCGAATGCTTGCTTCGTCGTCTACCACCAGGATTTTTTGTTTATGGCTTTCCACGTTTTCCAACGCTCCATTTCGTGAGCGAGAACTTTTAATTGATGGGGTGAATAAATCTCCTTTGAAGTTCTTGCTGTAACATCTTGTATTCAAACATTTACTGACGACTCAAGTCGCTATTTCAAAGGTAAACTCTCTTGTTTATTTGTTTGTGATTTAGTTCACAAATCTCAGCACTCGCTAAAGAATTCTGTCCGGGTGAACGAAAAAAGGTGTGGGAGAGTAGTTAGCGAGCATCTTACGCTAACATAGCTGAGATGCGATTAGGATTAGACCAAACTTATGATGAACAACCTCAAATCAATACTGTCTCACATCAGTG
>JAHHHN010000083.1 GCA_019359325.1 Mojavia pulchra JT2-VF2
CACTCTCCACAGAAAAGTCTACTATCCCTATACAGTTCATTCTCAATAAACACCCAAATTTTTTAAGGGGTCTGTAAGCCCAAAACCTTTAGCTGGCTTGGTTTACAGGCGATTGTCGCCCCTTGAAACCTAAGCCATTAAAACTAGGTGGTATACCTCCAGATGGGGGAGGAGGATTAAAGCTAGAAAAGCCACCCTTGAGGGCATCAACGATGTCGTTACCTATACCAGTATTAATGATACCGTCATTGTAAATACCAACGCTTAAACCATTACCAATAATAGTGTCATTGCCTGCACCGGTATTGATAGTGCTGTTGTTGCTGCTGTTGTTCGCGTAGTAGGGGCTGTTGTAGATCCCTACGTTGCCACTGCCAGTGATTGTGTCGTTACCAGCACCAGTATTGATGGTGCTGTTGTTACTGCCGAGGAAGGGGCTGTTGTAGATCCCTATGTCGCCACTGCCAATGATTGTGTCGTTACCAGCGCCGGTATCGATGGTGCCGAAGGAATTTAAGATTCCAGAGCCTCCATTGTTATTGGACGACGTAGCATTGCCAGTTATTGAGTCATTACCATCACCAGTATTGATGATGCTTCTGTTGACAATACCGTTTAGGTCAGCATTACCAATGATTGAGTCTTTACCATCACCAGTATTAATGATGCCTTCGTTGAGGATTCCCCCCAAACCAGTGCTAGGCCCTGTGCCAATGATTGTGTCGTTACCAGCGCC
The DNA here is from genome assembly GCA_019359325.1 of Mojavia pulchra JT2-VF2. Classification (GTDB taxonomy): domain Bacteria; phylum Cyanobacteriota; class Cyanobacteriia; order Cyanobacteriales; family Nostocaceae; genus Mojavia; species Mojavia pulchra. The sequence goes on from JAHHHN010000083.1 coordinate 737, forward strand.
AGTATCGATGATGCTGCTTTCTTTGTTGAATATACCTACGAAGTTGCCAATACCCTTTATTATACCAGTAATTCTGTCGTCACCAGCGCCAGTATTGATGCTACCAGTATTTTCGATAGCACTGCCACTTCCACTACGATCAACTGTGCCAGTGGAGCTAATTGTGTCGTTGCCAGTCCCGGTGTCAATTGTACCGGAGTTATCGAGAACTCCACCGTTTGAGCCGCCGCCGTTAAACAGCTTACTGCTAGTCGCTGTAATCGTGTCGTTACCACACCTGGTATCAATATTACCTCTGTTTCTGATGCCAGAGCTTTGGAAAAATGGGTCGTAACTAGTGTTAGTGCTAGTGCCAGTGATTGTGTCGTTGCCAGATCCGGTATTGATGGTGCCGTCGTTTTGGATTCCGATCTGAGTGCTAGTGCCAGAAATTTTGTCGTTGCCAGATCCAGTATTGATAGTGCCGTCGTTTTGGATTCCGATCTGAGTGCTAGTGCCAGAAATTTTGTCGTCACCGCCTAAGGTATTAACGGTGATACCGGAGAGAATCTTAATACTAATAGAATCGGTGGTATTGACGGTCACTACATCTTTAAAATTAGTCCATCTGCCTAACAAAGTTGAAGGGTTCGTCTCTAAATACCAACCATTGATGTCTAAAACAACCGTTTTTGAATCAGGCATAACTTGTTTACCGTACAAAGGTTTAACACATGATCATTTTTAGAGGTTATAACTTTTCACGCTAAGTTTTCAAACAACTAAACAACATATTTTTTTCACAGGTTGATTCCCAATAATCAGAGATTAATGAAAATATAAAAGCGAAAAATCAGCGTTTGGAAAAATCCTTAAAATGAGCTTTTCCACATCCGGTGAAAAGTCAGCTATAGGTTAGGGTATTGCAACTACATTTCTAAATGTAGATTTTCGTGTGTGGTTTCTCTTAGATTAATTTGTGTACTCTTCTTCGAGAAGTATAAATAAGTGAGTGAGAAAAATTCCAAATATGTAATCAAAAATTACTTAGAGCTGATTCGTAAAGAAAATCTAAAGAGAACTAAATCTGCCTTGACTAAGGTTATAGGCTAAATCGAGTGGGGAGCAACGCGAAAAAGTGAGATCGTCGTGAAATGAGCTGGCGTTGCGGGGGTAGCTGGGGTAGCTGGGGGAGGAAAGAGAAAGATTTAGTAAATTTTGCTCCTAAAACTATACTAAATCCACTTAAATTCTTTGTCTTCCCCAGCCTCCCCAGCCTCCCCAGCCTCCTCAGCCTGACAGGTGTAGGTTTATTACATAGGAGTGAGTGTTCATCAACAAAAACAAGAAAATAAAATGTAGAACCAACGTAGGTAGGCTGCATGAGATGCTGAAGAATAAGTATCTCAAGCAGTGGTCTTGTATAGTGTCAGAGCACATGCCTCATCTATCGATACCGCAAGCGATAGGACTGGCAACATGGAGTTTTGGCATGGTGATGACAAAATCGAGTAGTTTGACACAGGTGTCAAAATTTATTGCCAGTATCAATCAAGAAAAACCAAATACGGTACGTCAACGCTTAAAAGAATGGTATCAGGAAGCAGAAGCCAAAAAAGGAGATCAGCGTTGTAGCCTTGATGTCAGCAGTTGTTTTGCACCGTTACTGTTGTGGGTAATTAATCTATTACCCACAAAAATTGAGCAAATTGCTTTAGCACTGGATGCAACAAGTATTAGTAACAAATTCACGGTTTTGTCAATTAATGTACTGCTAGCAGGGTGTGGAATCCCGATTGCATGGTGCATTGTTGAGGCCGGTGAACCTGGAAGTTGGAAACCACAAGGCGCAAAAACTCATTAAACATCTCAAAGGTGTGATTCCTCAACAGTGGAATGTGATTGTGGCTTGCGACCGAGGACTGTATGCAGATTGGCTCTATGAAATGATTGTGGGCGTTAACTGGCATCCATTTCTACGTATTAATCATCAAGGAACTTATCAAATACCACCATGCCGTACTTGGCGACCGCTTGCCGAAGTTGTCAATACACCTGGACAATCAAGGTCTGCTCGAGTTGTTTGCTTTAAAACTAATCCACTCGAATGTACTCTATTAGCACGTTGGGATATTGGCTATAAAGATCCTTGGTTAGTGTTAACTGACCTGGAACCAAATCAAGCCGATGTTTTATGGTATGGTTTGCGTCCTTCAACCGAATGTGTTTACCGTGATCTCAAATCTGATGGTTGGCAGTGGCATAATACTCGCTTGCTCTCACCGCAACGTGCTGAACGTCTCTGGTTAGCGATCGCCTTGGCAACATTGTGGATGGTTATGCTTGGTGGCGAAGCAGAAAATCAATCTCCTACCCCAAACTACCAACAACTTCCCAACAAACATATCGCCTTTTCTAAGCCTTTTAATCCAAAACCATTACGTCAGATTTCTTGTTTTCTTCTGGGTTTTATTACCCTGATTGCTGATTTGCTTAATGGTTTGTCAATTCATCTTCATCGTTGGAGTTCCTTCCCTCCTACTCCTGTTGATGCTTTCTATTACTCCTCCTCATTGTAAAATACCTACACTTGTCAGGCCCCCTCAGTTCCCAGGCGCGACCGGGCAAGGAAGTTATGCAGTAATGGCAGCCAAAATCCCTATAAATAGAGCTTTTGGGTAAGTCAATCAATTCCGTTTCTTACAAGGCTTTCTTAAAACCGCCCCAGAACATAATTAATTTCATTATTATTACTTGATAGGCATTGATTAAAATCTATGTTATGACTCATTGAGGCGATCGCCACTAGGTTGCGGTAAGCGTTATTCATACTAGATAAATCCAAATCGGGTCTTGTTGTCGCACACTAGTAGCGATAACGGGAACACATTTACCCCATTCCCACTTTTGCAGCACTGTACGGATGGTAAATTCTATAGTTTGACCCATAGAGCCACAGAATTGTTCTTGTGCAAGGTTCTCTAAGTTCTCTTGAGTAGCGGGAATGTAGTGGAAATAAGTCATGTTAATGTCAAGATTACCAAGTTGATAAATCCAACCTGCTCCAAACCTTTCTACTAGTGGATAAATTGCCTTTCTTACAGCTGACTCGTTTTCTGTAAAATAACTTCTGGCTGTATTTTGCTTTGAGGGCATTGGCAGCGTCGTCCACAAGAACCTTTCCTGTAGCGAATGTCCAACAGGTTCATAAAGTAAATCCGTCTTTTTTAACCAAAAATCTGACTGTTCTAACAGTTGGTTAATAGCCATTTCTTGAACCATTGGGGAGCTATAAATCATTTGCTGTAGATCAATAGGTATCTGTTTTTTGCCCTGACCATAGTTTGGGTCTAACCGTTTACGCCGTTTTGCTTCACCCATTACCTATGCCTCTATGTTCACCTGAAATTTCTGCTCCCCAATACAAGTAAATTGCCTCAGATTAATGTTTATTGACTGAAAAATACGTCAGCAATACATCTTTTACATTCTGCCATATTTCAATGGGTATCAAAGATTTGTTCAATTTAGTCCTGTGGAGAGGCTAGAGGGACATTCCTAAGGAATGTCTGATTGATTGTTGCTGTTCTTCTATTATTTCTTGCAATATCTGGTTGCAATCGTGCCAAAACTGAATGTCTTTTTTCTCTATGTCTCCCACATTAATCAGTGAATACTCAAGCTCACCCGACTGATTTCGGTTGAGGGACACGCGAAAAATCTCACCTCGTTCATCATGGGTAAACACCAACTCTCTACCCTGTTTCTCTAGAGTTGCACCCGTATCATTCCCAAGCGCTTCTTACCTTGGGAAAAACCTGTCCAAAATTGGTCACGAATTTGCTGCAAAAAAGTGGGCAGGCTTAATAACACAAACTCAATTCCTCTTCTGTGGCGGAGTAACAATCCAAATAGTGCATTTCTTATTTTTATCCTGCTGGCACTTGAGTATTCGGTCAATATTCCACTCCACCAAATTCCGCCCCAAAGTATTTTGATCATTGTTGTACTTCCACAACATCACAAATAAACCACAAAGAAAACCAGCCCCCGTAGCCAAAGCCAAAGCTGTCAGTGGCGTAAACCACTCAAACACTTGCATCCATATTGCTTTTGAGCGAAATTCTTGAATCTCACTCTTGACCAGATTAGCTAGTTGATTTGCATATTTCAGGTTTTCAATTGGTTCAGAGACTTGGTTCATCAAAACCTGCATTTGATTTGCCCAAATCTCCCTCTCCCGCTTCACATTAGAGCAGAGAACAGCAACTTCCTCCTTTAACCGCGCCGCCTCTGATGCCGCAGAGGATGCTTGTTTCAGCGTCTCTTGATTCGCCTGGGCAATCGCTGATGTTGTTGCCATGCCTACTTCTTTCATTTCCCCCACATAACCCAGACTGACTTCCACTAAAGTCCGCTTCATAGTCTGAGCCTGTTCTTGCTGCATGACTTGAAATTGACTTCTCGCTTGCTGAATTGACTCTAAACTCTCTTGTGATTTCTCTTTCCACTCATTTAAAAGTTCAGATAATTCAGTCGGAGCCGTTTCTAACAAGACTCGCATCTGTCCCGTCAGAGCTAACACCAAGAACATTGGATCTGATGGGTCTAGTTCACTTATCTCTATAATCTCATATACCTTAGCCTTAACCGACGGCGGCTCGGATGCTAGACATATATCCAAGACTTCCAGAGCCTTCTTATTTAACCTCTTCATACCAGATACCTACTGTTTCAAAAGCAGCGTAAGCAAGCTTGAGGAAATTTACCACTCTCTGTTTACTAATTATTCCAAATTCTTTATACGCTCTTGCCTCAGCAAACGTTAATCGATTCTGGTCTATGATATTTCTTTCTTTATACGCAAGTTTCGGAAAATCTATAGTCTTGATATTATACTTTTTTACTATATTTTGTATAGCAGTATCTGAGTTAACGTGTTCCCAGTCATCACATAACCCGAAATTTTTCACCAAGATATGAGAAATTTTGTCACCAGAGCTATTCACAGACTGTCTAAACAGGTTTAGACTGTCATATCCTCCTGTTGACACAAACCACTTACAAAAACTTACTCCCTCTGACTCACCCAGTTCAATTAACTGGTTCTTCTCAATCCAGGATTGAACTGCTCGATGTGATTGTGCCGCTAAATTGACAACCACTGTCTTGCTCATCGCTAACTCAAAGATTCTATCCGCTTTATCAGCTTGCTTTTCATCCTCTGTAAACACAGCCAACTGACATATTCCCTTGTACACTCCAGCTACATCTGGATTTGACCTATCCGTCTCCACTGGTACAAACGGCATTTTCTTATCCAGACAATACTGAATCATTGTCCTAGCTACTAGAGACTTTCCTACACCGCCCTTTTCACCATCTATCAAATGAATCGTTGGCATATCCAATACCCTAATATTGATTAAAGTCAGATGAGATATCATCTTTTGATGATGGTGTTTTTGGTGTTTGTCGTTTACTACCTTTAGTAATTTTCTCTGATGGCTCTTGCAATTCTTTTGATGACTGCTCCTGTTGACTCGCTACAGCAGCATCAACTACATCAGATACAGATTTAGTAGAATCTGATGTTAATGTACCTTCTTCTACATTGGCATCATCTGCTGGTAAATTCTCAGTTACCGAATCAGCCTGCTTAACTTGTTCTGACTTTGCTCCTCGCTTGCGAGAACGTTTCTCTCTTTCAATCTCAGTTAAATATTGCTTAAGTGTAGCTGCCGAAATCTTAATTTCTTGTTTTGCAAGTATAAGAGATAAGTCTTGATAACTATAGCCTTTCTTCAAAGCCGATTGTAACTTCTCGCGCAGAAAAGAAATACTCTCTCGCAGTGATAGTTCTTCTTTAGCCTTATCTTCTAACTTCTCTAATTCCGACAAAGTTGTTTGAACTTTCTCCAAAGGAATCTTTTGTCCCGGCTTTGTGCGTACCATCTATTCTGCTATGCGGCTGAAAATTTCACTTATCCTAACATCAAGCAAAAGCCGAAAAAAATAAAAACTTACTTAGTAACTAAACTTTACTTAACACCAAAAACCAACGCCTACCCCAGATTCTCTGCTGAACCCACACCAAGACTAACGCCAAGCCAAGCGATTCTTCTTTTCCCAGTAGCTCGTAGAATCCCCAAAAACCCCGCCGGAGCTACTGAAAGACGTGGGTTGGGTAGCCAGTATTATTGTTACTCACTCCACAATTTTGCCCCAAAGGGGTCGCTGCGCTCAAAATTGTTCGTTCGAGAAAGCGGGGCATAACCCCAGTATACCCGTTTAGGTTACAGTAATTACAACTACTGGGAAAGAAGAAAAGCAGGGGGGCTGGGGTAGCAGGGGGAGCAGGGGGAGAATTAGTTATTAGTCAACAACTATTGAATCAAGTTAGATGCTCTAAGCAATATAAGTTAATGAGCATGACATTCAAATTCAAACTATATTACTTCTACTTCTTCTCTCCCCCAGCCTCCCCTGCTCCCCCTGCTTGACTGAACGTTCAGTTTATCGGCTCCACTCGCTATGGCATACGGTATCTGTAGAATCCAGAAACTCAAGGCTGGCTCTCTTGGTGGGTCAGGCAGACACACCAATCGGGAACGCTACACCCCCAACGCAGATCCAACTAAAGAAAATATTCGCATCATTGGAGAGCCGGACGGCATCAACACCCCAAATCTCGAAACTATTGTGAGAGAGAAAATTGGCAACCAGACGATTCGCAAGAATGCTGTGATGGCTGTTGAATTTCTGCTGACTGCCAGCCCAGAATACTTTCGACCGGATGACCCAGGCAGAGCCGGATATTATCATCAACAACGACTAGAGGACTTTCAAAATATTGCCTGTGAATGGCTAATCAATTCCTACGGCGACCGCATCGTTAGAGCCGAATTACATCTTGATGAATCTACACCCCATATCCATGCTTATATGGTTCCTCTGGATGAAAAGGGTAAACTCAACTGTCGCGCTTTGCTTGGTGGTAGTCGTCATCGCTTAAGTGAGTTGCAAGATAGTTTTGCTACTGCTGTGGCTCCCTTGGGACTTGAACGGGGCATTAAAGGCAGTTTAGCCAAGCACACAAGAATCCAACAGTATTACTCTGCTATCAATAAAGCTCCTGATATTAATCTCGATACCGAGACAATGAAACAACAGGTAGCTGATAGACAACGGGCATTGAAAAAAAGTGCAGTTATGGAGAAAACTGCGGCTCATCTTGCCCAGGAGAATCAACAACTACAACTGCAACTATCTATTGCACTAGCAGAGGCTAAGAAACAAAAAGAAGAAGCTGTTAACTGGCAGAAAAAATATCAAGATTTAGCTAATACTGTGCGGGATTTTCCCCTGGCAGAAGTTGCATATCAGCTTGGTTTAGAAGCAGACCCCAAGGATAAACATAAATGGCATAACACGGAACACATTATCAATATCACTGGCAGCAAGTTTTATGACTGGAAGGCTCTTAAAGGTGGTGGTGGTGCAATTGATTTGGTGATGCACGTTAACCAATATGACTTTAAGCAGGCTGTCACTTGGCTGAATGACCGTTTGGGTGAAGGTGCAATGTTAGAGGCCACGTGCTACTATGCCAAGGATGTTGTTCTAACTCAACCAGTTCCTCAATTTACTCCCCCTGTTGTTGATGCTGATAAATGGCAGCAGGTGAGAAATTACCTGAGAACTGAGCGTCAATTGCCTAGTAGTTTGGTTGATACTCTTCATGAGCAGGGGTTGATATATGCAGACAACAAACAAAATGCTGTGTTCCTTCGTCGTTCTCTGGATGGTCAAACAATCACTGGGGCATCTTTGCGAGGGACGGCAGGAACAGACAACAATTTTAAAGGGTTAGCTCGTGGCTCTAAGCGTTCTGATGGCTGGTTTTATTTCCTGCGCGGGGGACAGTCAAGCGACCCTGTGCAACGGGCGGTACTGGTGGAATCTGCGATTGATGCAATGTCAATTGCTGTTTTAGAGCGTACTGATTCCCGCCGCACTCTTTATTTATCTACAGATGGTGCTGGCCATGTGCCTGTGGACTTTTTACGGGTGCTGCCAGCAAAGTCTGTGATTGTTGCTTATGATAATGACTCTGCTGGTCTTGAGTTGGCACAAAAGGTCATGTCTGTGTTGCCTAATTCGGTCGCTAATTTCCCTCATGCTAAAGACTGGAATGAGGAGTTGAAGAATTACCTCAATTTTGAGCAACAACAACAGCAGCGACGACAGCAGCAACCCAGAAAACAACAGCACCGGGGTTTTAGTCTTTGATGAAGAGGAGCAACGTCAGCAGAATACAAAAGCTGTATTCATTACTGTGTAAGCATTTTGGGCAATTAGCCTTAATAGTAATGTTAGTTTAATGTGTTTCACATTATTAGTACATTGCCAGCACGTTGTTTAGCAGTATTAATAATGTGCCAATAATGCGTTATAAGGTTATGACAACTTATTAATACCGTAAATAACAGTATTAAACAATGTTCTAGTACAGCACTTAACAGCACTTGGTACATTACTAATAAGGGAGAGTGCAGTATTGGCAATGTTGAAGTAAGGCATTCCACTGTACACGCACATTGTAAACACCTTGACTAGCTGTGAGGGCAATGTATGGAAGAGGCTGATAGCAAGAGTGTACAAGTCACAGTCTATTTACCGAAGGATGTGCATGAGCAACTTAAAAGCTGGATGGACAAGAACTACCAGCGTTCTGTCTCCTCTGCCATCTCGCTGATTGTTGAACACTTTCTTCAAAAAGATGGCCGCCCTCTGGGAGATATCGACCTTGGGCCAAGGGTGGCTGCAATAGAACAAGAGAACATACCCCCCCGGCTTGCCCTGATAGAACAGCAGATGCAGCAGCTAAGGTCAGCCTTGATTGCAGCTGGAGCTATTAGCCTAGCTAGTGGGGTAGAAGAACATCTAGCAGAGAACACCAGCATTGAAGGCGGTAAGTTCCTCTACTCAGTCAAGGAAGCCAGGGAGGGGTTGAGTAAAACCGAAATCATACGCCGTCTGGACTTGACCCCTACTACAATAAAGCGGCTGGCTGAAACTGAAAGGATGACAGAAGAGAAATATTTGGCTAAAGTCACTGGCTGGCAGTTGGGTAGTGGTGAGCGTCCAAAATTTTTCCCGCCACAGTCCAATGCACAAGAGCAGGATTAATTTAAAAAAAGATTTTCTCAGTATGGCAAATTTTGGGTAATAAAGCTGTTCAGTGTGTCATGGCAGTTTTATGGTAAATCTATGGTAAATCTATGGCAGTTTTATGGTAAATCCATGTCACTTTCATGTAAAAGTCTTGGGCTGTCAAAGTTTGAGATGTCAAGGTTATGTTAAATCCTTGGTAAATCTATGGTAGTTTCATGGCAAATTCATGGTAAATCTATGGCAATTTTTTCAGTCAAAGGCTGAAATGCTTGAAAAATCGTTGCCGCTACAGCAAACACTGCTCTTTTACATTGCCTGTACATTGATTAGCAGTAGTTTTAATGTGCTGTTACTGTGGAACACATTACTGACACCTTGCCTGTACATTGGATTAGCAGTATTTTTAATGTGCTGTTACTGTGAAACACATTACTCACACCTTGCCTGAGCATGGGGAGTGCAGTAATTGTTATGTGAGAGCCTAGTAAAATACTGTCAAGATGCAGGGTATGGTTAGAATTCAAGATTTTTAGGCAGGCCAACACTAACCTATAGCACTCAGACTTTAGGTAATTGCAATGGCTTTGGCTTTAACTAATTGGCTACCTTTTCCTTGGTTAAGTTAGAAGAGATAAACTCCTCTAGTTCAAGGGGCGACAAGAGAGCTAAAGTGCTTGCTGTATAAGCTTCATAGCTCTTAAACCTCGCTGATAATATGCCTGCTTATTGCGAATGGAACCGACCAGTTCCTCAACCCATGCTTGGCACTCA
>JAHHHN010000084.1 GCA_019359325.1 Mojavia pulchra JT2-VF2
TGATGTATGCATCCGTTACTCGACCTGCATTTTTGCGAGGAATTTTATCGGAGATAAACAGGTAATCGTAAACTGATTCTCCCTCTATGTGGAAAAAGTTGCGCTCGATCAAGGCAGGATGAATGGCACTACCCACCGCTAGCTCATGATACTCGGCTGCGGTGAGATTGTTTGGATATTCAGTTGGGGTTTGGCTCATCAGCTTCTACCCCCAACGTTGTTTGCATAAGCTTTTGAAGTCATAGTTCCTGCGGCACAGGAGTTGGGGTGGGCTATGGATAAATTCGCCTGTGAGTTCTGTCCATAGCACTTTTGCACAAACAGGATGTGGGTACTAAACATCTCCCGTGTTTCTGAGACTGTGCCAAACACAAAATCTTCAACAGGAGAAATCAACAGCAATACTTCAGCAACAGGGTCTAAATCTTGTAGGGTGTTCGTCAGCTGATTGTGTTTAATCAATATCTGTTTGTAATCATTTGTGTTATACGCAATGAGCGCAACTGCTTCATCCGTTACGTGCGTACTGTTGGGGTGATGCCAGAACCAGCCTACTTTTGGCAATACTGTTGTCCTTGCTAAGACATTTTTAAAGCGCGTTTCAACAAATGAACTAATTAGTATTTCCTTCCATGCCCCAGATGCAGAACAATTCGGGCTGTGTCCGTGCGGTGCAGTTACTACACCTGACAGCCTCACCCTACCAGTATGGAGTACTGGGCGATCGTTATTTTTCATGGTATTTTCCCCTGATTACTTGGTGACTAGCAAGTTTCAGAGGGGGCTGATTCCAATTCGCAATTATCTCTACGCCTGTAGCAAAATCCTACAGGGTAAGCAGGGTACAAGACCCTAAATTGATTAATTATCTTATTACCTCCGCAATTGCGAGTTGCGAATTGGTCTTGATGACGCTGCTTTACAAAAATTTACTTAATAGAAATATAAATTTTTAGTGAAAATGCCAAAAAAGGTCAGCAAGAACTGGCCTTACGTATACCTTTACCGTTATAATGGCATAAGTAAAGCAGCGTGGGTATCTTTGACAAGTTAGTGGAACAAGTCGCCAAACTCCTACCACTTTATTCGTCACACCGAGATCAACCCCGCTCTAGGAATATTCTGTTTTTCAACTTCAGGCAAAGCGTCACTTCTTAGTGCGTTTTGCCTACATTTTTATGTGTTGCTCGTTTTCCTCCATTATTGGTTTTATACATTGACAAGCTAGATCTTACAGAACTTTGCGTCTTTTCGCATCTAGTTAAGATTTTGATTGCTTAGTTGTTTTACCTCCGTTTTAATGAATCTTTGTATATTCTGCCCTATGAATTTAGGGCGTTTCTCAAGTAACCTAAGAGCATAGCTGTGTAAATTTTGCCTTAGGTTTGCACTTGAAAACTTGTATATTGGGTTCTTCTAATATGAACCCATGCTCCTTTGGCTGACCGAGTTGAAGAGCAATTGGCGGTATCTGTTGGGGATACTTACTTATAGCGTTATAGCGTAGGTCAGCTTCTTATAGATTTTGAATACTGCTTTTGAGAAGCGTTGCATTGTATTTACCTGTATCAAGATGCAAATTTTAAAGTTGAAGTATCCGCAACGTGTACTAAGCCTAATGGATCTGTTGTAATGTATTTTTTGATTACAGGTTGCAAAGTGAAAGTGATTGCTTTAGTATCAGCATTTTTGTTACTTTCTATAAGGGACATACTTTCTAGTTGTTCCAATGCTCTAATTACTTCTAAAGTTGAGCCAGATACATTGTTTTTAAACTTGGGGTCACTTAATAACTGTGTAAACTGGACAGACTGAGAAGTTAAAGCTATTCTTTCTGCTAAATATATTAGTATCTGTCTTTGAAGGTCACTCAATAATTGTCCAAACATCTCGTTGAGCATTGCTTCAAATCTACTACTAATAAGTGTAGTTTTATGTTCAAAAAAAGTTTCTGAATCTCCACCAAAAAAATGATTAATTCGATTAATTACTGCTTTCATCTCTCCTGGGTTGGCCCGATATGTTTCAACTAAATCAGAAATTTTTTCCTTATCATGTAAACCTTGAGTATTTAAAAAATTTATTGCAGCATCTGTATCTAAACCTTCGAGCTTTAAACAATCAATAGGCTTTTCAGTAATTAACATATTTTCAATATCGCCAGTCAAAAATCTACTGGTTAAAAGTAGGCACCCTTGATCTAGCTCTTCTATAAATCTACGAAAAAACAGGCTATACTCTAACCTTTGCTCTAAGCCAATGGCTTTAAATAATGAGTCATATTCATCTAAAACTAATAAACAACGGCGTGATTGCAATTGCTTGATGAGCATTGTAATCATAGCTTGTGTATATTTAGGTAAATCGCTGTCAGATAATTTAGAAGGTTGTAATATTTCTAATAAATCTAAAACAAAGTCTTGAAATAATGGTGCATGAGAAACCGATTTCCAAATTAAGCAATCAAATTGAGGTTCTGATTCTAAACTAAACTCTGCCAATAGTTTAGCTGCTAAAGTGCTTTTACCAATTCCTGCTACTCCTAATAATAAGACGCAGCGTTGTTTAAAGACTATTTCTTTCAAGGAAGCTAATTCTTTTGTCCGCCCATAAAAACTAGAAAAATCGGGGAGATTACGACCTTTAATTTGTCCTTTATTGATACTGTTTGCTACATATTGGAGGTAATGTTCTTGAACAACCTGCTCCAGACATTCTCGCAACCTTTTTTTAGTTACTCTTTCACCATTTCCCAGTACATCTGAGAGTGTATCCCATAATCTAGCACCAACTACTCGTTGCAAGTAATTAAGCTTATAAATCGAGTCACTGGCTATTTCTCCATAATCTTTATCATGCCAAGCTCCACGCATCACATCGATTTCAGGCTTATTTAGGTGTTTACCTGTTTTTGCAAACACCATCTCGTTGACTACAGATAAAGCTTCCTCAAAAGTTACATTTCCTGAATCTTGTGCATCTTTATGCTTTTGTCCACGGCGCGTCAGGACAATAGAGTTTGGTAAATTTACTTTTTGGCTGATGTTGGAATCCATAGCTGAACTCATCTTGTAATACTTCTTATACCTGCTTTGGTATTCACAGACTAGAGATTCAGTTCGTATAATTACCTAATGTTATATCAAATATTACTATATTTTGGAAAATAAATCTATTTTTAGCATAAAGTAACAAACTAAACACTTTAAGTAATAAAGCTGTTTAGAGTATCATATAGTTGCAGGTTTGACAAACAACAATTTTCCATAAAGGGGACTTTTCCGCCGACTTCATCAACCCCTCCAATTATGGAGTAATTTCTAGATTCACACCTATTGGCAAATGCCATAGGTATGAATAACCTACACGGCTAGGGAATTTTTAATCAAAAATTGAAACCCTTGTGGTAAAAGGATTTGAACTTTATTTAGATATATTTTTAAGGTAAACTTGTTGTAAAAGTAATAAATTAAATATTACTTTTACTCAAAAAAAACTTCATCAGTATTTAAGTATAAAGATTATCTTAGGTAGTCTGAAACAAGAAGCTCTAAGGCTCAACTATAGTTATTAACACAATTTTAAAGAATGTGAGTTACTGTATCAACCCGCTGTGTGTCCACCGTCAGAATCCGGACGATATTGAAAATTGTCTTTCTTGTGGTACATCTTTAGTTATCAATGGGAGAATTCATTTAATTAAGCCTATAAAAGCATTAACCGATAATCCTTATGATTATTTTGAGGTTTTTGAAGTTGATGATCGGCAACAGCGACGAGTAATGAAAGTTTTAAAATGGAACTCACCTAAATTGCGTAGTTTCATTGAGCAAGAGTTTATGAGTTTACGGCTGATTCAACATCCAAATATTCCTCACGTTGAATCAGATGATTTTTTTACGTTTACTCCTAATAATAGTCCGTTAGAACTAAGATGTTTGGTTATGGATAAAATCGACGGAGAAAACTTAGATGAATGTATAAAAAATAATGGAAAAATTTCACAAAGCCTAGCCTTAAACTGGCTCAGACAGTTAGTTGATATTTTAGATTTAGTACATCATACAGAGTTTTTTCATAGAGATATAAAACCTTCTAATATCATACTTCAACCAAATGGTCAGTTAGCACTTGTAGATTTTGGTGCAGTCAGGCGGTTAACTAATACTTATATGGCAAAAATTAGTGCAAGTGGTGGCACTAGTACAAGAGTAGGAAACTATGAAATCACATCTATTGTTACACCTCGCTATTCACCGATAGAACAAATTGAAGGGCAAGCAGTACCACAGTCTGACTTTTTTGCTTTAGGTCGAACTTTTGTATATTTATTAACTGCGATCCAATTAAATAAGTTACCTAAAGATGAAAAAACGGGAAAGTTAATTTGGAGGAATAAAGCACCTCAAATTGATAAACCCTTTGCAGATTTTATTGATGAGTTAATGGCTCCCCTACCTGGGCAGCGCCCACAGACTACACGGGTAATTCTGCAAAGATTAGAACGTATACCACTGCAATCAAAGATTAACCGAGTGGTTAAATCAAAGGCATTTGGAATTGGTGTAATTATTGTAGGGGTGTTAAGTATTTTTGGATTATATTGGGTATCGCATCCAGCGATAGCAGAGTATCTGCTAAACGAAGGAAGAAAAGCTCAAAAAGAAAATCGTTTTTATGAAGCTCGAAATAAATTTAACCAAGCAATAAATATTAAACCTGATATAGCAAAATTAGTATCTGACTTTTATGTAGAACAGGGATTTCGGCGTGATGTTTCTCCTGAACAGGCTAGAAAATATTATGAATTAGCTATTAAATATAATACAGAAAATGATACTGCATATAATAATTTAGCTTTAGTATGTCAACAATTGCAAGATATAAGGTGTGTTAATAACAGTTATGCGGCTGTCTTCAAGCTTAAACCTAATAAATGGGAATCACATTATGGTTTAGGAAATTTCTATGATGATTTAGGTAAATATAATTTAGCAGAAAAACAATATAAATTAGCTATAGAAAGTAGTGAGTTAGCTCTAGATGCTGTCAGTAATTTAGCAAGAATCAAAAATCTTCAAGGTGAATATACTGTTGCTATTTTGACGGCAGAACAAGGATTACAAAAAGCTAAAGACCCTGAACTAAAGGCAGCTTTGTATAAAACTATAGGATGGGCTAAATTAGAGCAAAAGAGGTACAGCGAGTCCAAAATATATTTAGAAAAAGCGAAAGAACTAGATACTCAAAGAATAGATGCTTATTGTTTACTAGCACAAGCTCAGGAAGCATTGGGTCAAATTAATGATGCTAGAATCTCTTGGGAGGTTTGCTTAATTGCTGAATCCAGCTTGCCAGAAGTTCAACGTTGGCGATTGCAAATCTTAAAAAGATTATTAGGAGATGTTGTGCCAAAATCATCGCCTTAAGGCTTTTGTTAACAGCCAATTTCTTGTATTGTAAAAATTACGAATATTGACATAAAATTTATAATGCAGATTTTCTCCAAATTTACAATATACAAACTATTAAGTGTACAATTTATAGCTGTTACATCAATCTTACTTTGTTTAAATACTAGCAGTACAAGAGGTCAGTCCCTACAGGTAGGTAAACGTTGGTGTAGCGAACCGATGGGTCGAAATTTACAATCTGGGAACCTGTTGTGCAAGGGAGATCGAATTTACCCAAACCAGAATGCTAGAGTTGAGATTCTTTGCTATTCAAATAAAAAGCGTTTCAAAATCCAGCAAAGTAGTTTTTTAAAAATTGAAGACTTATGTACTCCGCTACAACCATCTTCAGCACGGCGATGTACACCATTAACTTTAAATAATTGCCCCACTCGCAAAGGCCCAAATGGAAATGAGAATGCACCAAAGATAATCCAGCCCTATGGAAAAATTTTAATCAATAACCGACCTTTAATTTCGTGGTCTGCTGTAACTGGGGCTACTAGTTATACGGTATTAGTTAAAGGCCCTGGTGTAGATTGGCAAACTGAAGTCAAAGATACTACATTGTCATATCCAAGTGATCGAAAAGAATTACAGTATGGCAACGCCTTCACAATCACTGTTATTGTTAACAGCGGTAATTCTCCTATCAGTGCAGATTCTTCGGTAGTTCATTTATTATCTGAAAGCAAAATCAAGCAAATTAATCAAGTAGTACAGCAAATTAATTCTTTAGGTTTGGCTCCAGATGAAATTTTTGTTGATTTAAATGCGATTTATATGTCTGAAGGCTTGTTAAATGAAACAATCGAAACTTTAAAGGAGCGAGCAAGAGCAAAAAGTCAGAATCCGTCTGTTTATAGAATATTAGGCGATCGCTATATAGAGGCATGGTTGCCAGAAGAAGCAAAACGTGTATATACAAAAGCAGTTGGGCTAGCAAGAGTAGAGCGTAACTCAGAGGAATTGGCGATCGCTCAAGAACGTTTAAGAATATTGGAATCTCAGTTGAGATTATTGGAAACTCAAAGCCAGCTACCAACTAGAACAAATCCCGCCCAATAGTAAGGGTGTTGGTATTGTGGATTTGACAGCAGGTGTAATTGTGCTTCTCTGAGTGCTTGTGCTTTGGTGAGCTTACTGTTTAAACCTTTGTAGAATTCTCCAACGAGCATAGCTGTAGAGTCAGCATCTACTTGCCAGAGACTAGCTACAATAGTTCGTGCTCCTGCTTGTGCTGCGACTCCAGCGATTCCCAAGGTAGAGCGTTTGTTTCCTTTAGCTGTTTGGCAGGCACTGAGAACTAATAGCTCAATCGGATCTTGATTTTGTTGAGCTTTTAACCAACCATCAAATTCTCGAACATTAATTGGTCTATCCCAAGCTAAAAGGACTGTTCGTTTTGGATCACTGCTAAACTGACCATGTGTTGTAACGTGAACTATGGGGAAATTAGCTGTTTTTAACTCTTGTTGAAATTTTTCACTAGTAAAACTTTCGTTGAGCAACTTTGCTGAACCCTTAGTTTGTTGTCTGACATCTAGTGCCTCTTGTTCTGCTTGTGGTAAAGGTTTTAAACCTTGAGGAGCATTAGGAGCATTGAAACTAGGGCTAGGTTTAGAAAGCCCAGCAATTAAGGCTTTTAGCTGTTCTTTGCCTAAAGCTTTAGGTGGTCTAATGCGCGAACCTACTGTTGTCGCAATACTATAATTTTTTGACAAGTAATTTTCGCCATCATGTAGTAAACCCATAGGAATACTTTGAAAAGTCTTGTCAAGAGTGAAAACTAGGGTTCCAGATGATGGTAGATATTTTTTGATAGGTGCGATGAGGTGATTATAAATCGTTTGGGAATAAGAAAGGACTACAGATTCTTGGGTATCAGCAAATTTCTGATCTTGTAAAGTTTGTAAAAAATTTTCAACAGAATTTTGAATTAAATCTGCATTAACAGAGTGACGATGCAGTGATTGGTTAGGAGATTGTACAAGTATTTCTATATAATTATCTAAATTAATGATATGAATTACTGTTGTAATATGATTTTTGGGAACCTTATTTAATGTGATAAAGTTAAGTCTACCGCACTGAAGGAAGTTTTCTAACTCTGCTATTTGAAGTTGTTCATAAACTTGAATGACTCGTTTGAGATTGGGGTTAGGGCTTGCTAGAAGTAATCGTAGATAATTTCGATATACAGGCTCTACTCGCTCATAAAAAGAAAACTGCAAGTCAGCATTAGTTGACAAGAGATTATTACGAACTTGAGTGAGATTTTCAAGGGCTTTAGCGTAAGCATCAAGGGCTTTATCGTATTTGAGTTGTTTTTGGTATAAATCTCCTAATTGTTGTTGCCATTGATATGCTATATCCCAACTTTGAACTGATTGAGCTATGCTTAAGGCTTTCAGAAAATATGTTTCAGTTTGCTGACTTTGTAATTTGCCCAAAGTACCAAGACTATAGGATTGTAATCGTTCGTTATTTATGATTTCAGCCTTTCGTAAAACTGATTGGGCATACTCAGTAGCTACTGAATGAAAATTTTGACTTGGAATTTGACTTAGACTATTAGCGAAGTTGAGTTTGGCGTAAAGGGATTGACTAATTGGTAGTTGGGAAATGCAGAAGAATTTTCGATGATTAGCTTGATGGAAGGTTGTATCTGTTCATGAATTTTAGAAATAAGTTCGGCTAGCTGTTTATAATCTAATTTTGATTCTGCTTTTAACCATTCTTCAAAATCTAATAGCAAATTCAAACGTTCTAACTGAGATTGTAGTTTTACTCCTTGAGACACAGTAGAAATATTCTCTACCTGTTGATAGATCTCAAGTGACTTTAACGCTTTTTGTTGAATCAAACCGAATATCTCTTTTTTAAATAGAGGTTCTTCTATATAAATATATTGATCTCGAAGCTGCTTGTAGATAGACTTTTTGGTATTTCCTAATGAAATCAAAACCGTACCACGTTCTGAAATAGATGCTTTTTGAGCAAGGAATAAAGTTTTTTCTAAAATTATTTCTGATTCAGAAAGTTTACCTAAACGCCGTAAGACATTTCCTAAATTATGCAATCCTAGTAAGTTGACTGATAAAGGAACTTGTTTATTAATGGCTGCAAGTAACAATTGTGCTGTAGATTCACTAAATTGCTGAGATGATGTATCGCAAATCCAATCATTTATTGTATTTAAATTCAAAGCTTCTATAAGTGTATTACAAGCACGAGTTTGTAAGCCTAAAGCTTGTAGAGCTAGGCTTTGGTTGATTAAACTTCCAACAATACCATCATAATGTTTGAGTTGACGATAAATTTTAGTAGCTTCTTTCCAGGTTGCAAGGGCTTCTTCCGCCTCACCTAAATTCAATTGTTCATTACCCTTTTGAGTTAATGATTGGGCTTGATTTTGTTTTTGTAATTCTCCATTTACTTCTTGAGCCAAGTTATTTTGTGGTTGGCTTACAGCAAGAGACAATCCAATAACACCTATGAACAAATACTTGAACAAATGTCGAAGTTTAATCATATTTAGCTCTGTTTCATCAGCCTTAGAACAATTAACGAAGTCTCTACGTTGCAGCGAACGAAAATTAAGGTTTCACCCCAGAGTGGCGGAAGAGGGCTAGAGCGCAATTTCTGTCCCTGATACTTGCGTTGCCGAGGACTTGCAAGAGTGAGCAGATGGAGAGGTACTAATAATAACGGTATTAGGTTCTGCTGTTAAGATAATTGTTCCATCAGCAGTTTTCCTCCAGCCTTGCGCCTCTACAATTTTTACAGTTTCTTGGAGTGCTGTTGATTTTGTTTCTTCTAAACGATTTTTAAGCGGAATTAGAATAGAATTGTCGTGCCAAGCAAGGTTAGTATCTGGAATGTCGTCAGGGTTAGGTGGCAGTCCGTTTGTACCAGTAATCACAAATCTATTATTACTAACAGTTGAGTTTGAGCGTCCTTGACAGACAGAAGTTATTTTGGGAGTTACTAAAATTGCCTCAGTCTGTGGTTTAGTAATTTTTGGTTGGTTTTCTGAAAGATTGATTTGAACTATACCATTAACTCCTCTTTCAGAATTTGCTGTAACTTGGCTATCGGGGGAAAGAAAAAAGCCTCTAGTGTTGATTTGGATGTTCCCACCGCGTCCCTCAAAGGCATTGGCAGTAATGCTGCTGTTTTCTAAGGCAGCTAGAATGTCTGTATTGATGGTGATGTTGCCGCCGTCGCCATCACCCCCAGTAGTTGCGGTAATGACACTGTTACGTAATCGCAAGTCACTAGAGTGCAAGAAAATGTCGCCTCCTTCGCCCTCTGTGCCGCTGACTGTGCCAGCTGTGATTGTACCTATGTCTAGATTGATAATGTCTGCGTTAATTCGGAGAGTTCCGGCATTTCCTTGTCCTGGTTGAAAGTTGAGATTTTTTTGAATTTTTTCACCACCAATATTTACTCTTCCACCATCAGTGACAGTTAATCGTCCTGTTTCGATTGTCAGATTTCCGGCTTTTCCAGTTCCTCCAGTTCGAGCTGATATTCTGCTAGGAGAATTACCAGTGAGTGACTTTCCGATTACTTGTACTCCTTCGGAAGCAGTGATAGATACGTTACCTCCCGAACCCTGCCCAAATGTGCCTGATGATATCACTCCTCCAGAGCGCAGACTTAACCGCACAGTTTCAATCTTGATGTTACCGCCAGCTCCGGTAGATCCTCGTTGGGCCAAACTTGTTATGGAACTGCCTGCATTCGCCGTTGGCTTCCGCAGCACTTCCACTGAATCATGAGCTAAGACCTCTATGGAACCAGCATTTCCGAGGGTGAACGAAAAAAGGTGTGGGGAATAAAAAACAGGTTAGCGTAGATAGTACGCTAACTAAGCTCTGACTGATATAGATGTTAACTCTTACTTCGATATGAATTATTTTTGAAATCTTGCCGCTTC